>NZ_SSNI01000010.1 GCF_010015475.1 Pontibacter pamirensis | reverse complement strand
CAATGTCCCATTGCGAGTCAGTGAGTCTCTTGTATTGAGATTGCATAAGCTTTTGAGTTTGGTTACCCATTGCTTACGCACTGACTCGCTCTTTTTTGCTAATCCTCTAAATTTAAACATGCTCTTACTTATCTGTTCTATTTCTTCTAAAGTCTGGTTCCGTAGCTTTAGCTCATTAACAGAATTTAAAGCAGAATCTTTTTTAAGTACTAATTCAGTATAGTTCGATTCCATAACTTCTAACTCAGCTTTTACTCTATTTTTTGAATCTCTCTCAGTTGAATACTTATTATCTATTTCCTCATTCATCCTAAGAAGTTCAATGTAATCGCTTTTTAGCACAACACTTGTTTTGTCTGTTAATCTATAAACACGCGGTATAATTATCTTATCATAAAAGTTTACAATATATCTCGAAGCGCTAAGTAAAACATAAGTTATAATTAGAACACAGAAAGCATATAGTATTGAGAAAAACAAATTCTCATAGAAATTTACTTCGGAATAGTAGATTTCTATATAAGCTATCCTTTCTTCTAGTTTGGTATCCTCATCAAAATAGAATAAGCCATAAAGCAACCTCCAATTTTTAAAAGTCCATACTATCAGTATAGTTGCCAATAAAGGATTACTCGTTTTTTGAGATATATTATCCCTGAGTGAATCGAAAATATCTTTTATCATAAAATTAAGTTCAAACTCTAATATAGTAAAGTATGAACATTATACAATTCTTGAAATGCTGCTATAGTAAATTAACTTTTTCTGCAGTTTTCAGAAATAAAAAAATTGATGTTACCCGTTTCTTCTGCTTAGATCTCTTCTGTCATGAGTAGTGCGGAGTACTATTCGCAACTGGGACAGTAGAGGAAGTTGTCTATGGATGCTAATATTCCTGTTTCTTCCCAACGTGGCTGTACCTCTTTCGGCAGTTTTTCGAAGCTGAATTTAACTCTTACTCCTGCGCATTGTCTGCAAAGGTTTGTTTGCAATTAAAGCTGCTCATAGGCTGAGCAGCTTTAAGTTTAGGATTGTTATTCTAGTTTTTTTCTCTTTTCTGTTACTTGATACTGGTATGCACAACCCGTATAAATCAACTAATATGGGTATCAGACAGAAGAATGCTCTTACAAATTATGTGCATATTAGAAGTAACTTTTGCTAAAAACTGGTAGGAACACAAAGAGGCAGGATATAGCAGGACAATCTTTTGCTTAAAAAATAGTAGCTTGAGCATCAACGTGTAAAAAAAAGGGTTGCAAGCGCTCACATAGTATAACAGCGTCTAAACCCCCATTTCTTAAGGCCTCTTTATAATGAAGAAACGTATCCTGAGTCTTTCGCTGATTTTTGCGACAAGCCTTTTGCTTAGCCTGGCTCCACGGGAAACCCAGCCTAATATTATTATCATACTGGCCGATGATATGGGCTACTCTGATATTGGCTCCTTTGGTTCTGAAATAGAAACACCGAATCTGGATGCCATGGCAGAAGGTGGTCTTAAAATGACTCAGTTCTACAATGCCTCCCGCTGCTGCCCCACACGTGCTTCCTTGCTTACAGGCCTTTACCCGCACCAGGCAGGAGTGGGGCATATGGTGAATGAAAGAGAGCAGCTAGGCTACCGGGGCATGCTGAACGAGGAGTGCGTGACCATTGCCGAAGCTTTAAAAGAAGGAGGCTACAGCACGCTGATGACCGGTAAATGGCACCTAAACGACCGTGAAGAGCACTGGCCGGTCAAGCAAGGCTTCGACCGTTACTTTGGCTTGCTGGACGGTGCAAACAGCTATTTCGGTAACCGCCCTTACCGCCCCAATCAAAAGCTGACCTATGCCCTTGATGACGCCCCCTACGCACCAGAAGAAGGTTTTTATGCCACCGATGCCTACACCGACTATGCCCTGGAATTTATAGAAGAAGGAACAGAGAAAGACAAGCCCTTCTTCCTGTACCTGGCGTACACTGCGCCGCACTGGCCTTTGCATGCACTGGAAGAAGATATAGTCAAATACAAAGGCCGGTACATGAAAGGCTGGGACAAGCTTCGCGAAGAACGTTTCCGGCGCATGCAGGAAACGGGCATCATTTCCCGCTCTACCAAACTGTCGCCCCGGGATGAAAATGTACCGGCCTGGAACTCTCTTTCAGATGAAGAGAAAAGAAGGTGGGACGAGAAGATGGCGGTATATGCGGCCGTGGTCGATCGGATGGACCAGAATATTGGTAGGCTCAGGCAGAAGCTTAAAGAACTGGGAGAAGACGAAAATACGATCATTATGTTTCTGTCAGACAACGGCGGCAGCTACGAGGCCATAGAGGGACCTGGTTTCACCCAGGAAATTCTGGAGGCGAGCAAAAAGCCACCCAGTGATCCGACCTCTTTCACGGCTTACCAGTATGAGGGAGCCAACGTAAGCAATACGCCTTTCCGTAAGTTCAAGCGTTGGGAGCATGAAGGAGGTATTTCTACGCCCTTTATTGCATACTACCCCGGCACCATCACACCGGGCAGCATCAGCCACCAACCGGCACACATCATCGACCTCATGGCAACCAGCCTGGAACTGGCCGGGGTAACCTACCCTAAAACCTATAAGGGAAACACCATCAAGCCGATGGAAGGCGTAAGCATGGCTTCTCTGTTCAACGGCCAACAGTGGCAGGGGCATGAGGCTATTTTCTTTGAACATGAAGGCAACCGCGCTGTCAGGCAGGGCGATTGGAAGCTTGTTTCTATTTATCCTGAAAACAAGTGGGCGCTTTATAACATAAAATCAGACCGGTCAGAGTTGAATGACCTCAGCGCCCGCCTTCCGGTAAAAGTGAAGCAGATGGAAAAGCTTTACGATGCCTGGGCTGCCCGCTCGAACGTGTTGCCTTTTGCAGAACTGGTAGAGTATGACAGGCAGCGGAAAAGCAAATGAGTTTCCTAGAGCGCAGAAGATGGGTTGCAAAGCAGTAGCAATACTTCAGATACACTTATTAAGTTATATGACTCGAACGGACAGACAAGACGAATGCAGCGGATAGCTTTTAAAATGAAACTGAAGCCCGGAAACGAGGCAGAGTATAAAAAACGCCACGACGAGATATGGCCGGAACTGGCGCAACTTCTGAAAGAGGCTGGAGTGCGGGATTATTCCATCTTTCTCGATGAAGAAACCAATACCTTGTTTGCCGTGCAGAAGCAGGATGGTGCCTCTTCGCAGGACTTAGGAAGTACAGCAATCGTGCAGAAGTGGTGGGCATACATGGCCGATATAATGGAAACTAACCCTGACAATTCCCCAGTAAGCGTTCCTCTAAAAGAGGTGTTTTATTTAGAGTAAAGCAGAAGATTGAGGTTAAATAAAAATTCTGCAAAAAGCTTCATCCGAATTTAGTCCCAGCGAGACGATCTGTCGATAGCCCCTGGTTCAGATATACTGCTGAGCTCCAGCGGAGCGGCCTGGTGGTACAAATTAACAGGCCACTCCGCTGGAGCTCAAAATAAATAAGGTTGGTTTCTGCCAACAGGCCGTCCCGCTGTGACTGTTGAATAGGTTCGCTGATGATGTAGTATTTAGCTTACCTCTTTTGTATAACTGGAGTGATACAAGCTGCAATCATGGCTTGAACTCAAATAAAGTGGCGCTGCAAACGCCAAACACAATGATAAAATGAATTATATGACGCATAAATTCAAATTCCTTTCTACGCTTCTTCTCTGCAGTACCATCCTGACGAACTGCCGGCAACCGCAGGCATCAGATGCTATAGCAGATACAGCAGTCACTATGCAGGCGCAAAATGCAGCGGTATGGCCGGAAGTGAAAAAAGAAACCCGCCCCTGGACGCGCTGGTGGTGGATGGGCAGCGCCGTAGATGAACAGAATATTGACAGGCTGCTGGACGAGTATGCGGCAGCAGGCATCGGCGGTGTGGAAATAGCGCCTATCTACGGGGCCATGGATTATGAGAGCAGGTACATTGATTTTCTTTCTCCCCAATGGATGAACATTCTTGATTTCACTGTAAAGAAAGCAGGTGAGGCCGGTATGACCGTAGACATGACGCAGGGAACAGGCTGGCCATTCGGTGGTCCGCAGGTGAAACCGGAGCATGCCGCCTCCAGGTTAATTGTGCAAACATATCAGCTGAAAGGCGGGCAGTCACTAGAGGAGAAGATAGTTGTAAAGGACCCGAAGCAGCAGGAGGTGGGCGCTTCGCTACAAGCAGTGATGGCTTATAGCGACAAAGGCGAAATAGAGAACATAACAGATAAAGTAGGGCAGGACGGAACACTGAACTGGACCCCGAAAGCCGGAAACTGGACGCTGTATGCTGCCTTCAACGGAAAGACGCGGCAGATGGTGAAGAGGGCGGCCCCCGGAGGGGTGGGCTATACCCTGAACCACCTTTCAGAGGATGCGGTAGAAGCCTACCTGGAACGGTTTAGCAGCGCTTTTAAGGGTCAGAACTACGGCGTAAGAGCCTTCTACAACGACAGCTACGAAGTATACGGGGCCGACTGGTCGCCGGAGTTTTTTGAGGAATTCCAGAAGCGCAGAGGCTACGATTTGCGCCTGCATTTGCGTGAGTTGGTAAGCGAGGAGCACACTGAAACGGTAGCCCGCCTGAAATCTGATTACCGCGAAACAATGGGCGAGTTGCTGCTGGACCACTTCTATGAACCCTGGAATGAATGGGCGCACCAACGCAACAGCATCACGAAAAACCAGGCACACGGTTCACCGGGTAATCTGCTTGACCTTTACGCTGCTGTAGATATCCCAGAATGCGAAACCTTCGGCTCCAGCTATTTCCCGATACCTGGACTTCGCCGCGATAGTGCCGATGTGCGCAATGTGGACCCGGACCCAATCATGCTGAAGTTTGCTTCTTCAGCTGCGCATGTTACAGGTAAGAACCTTGTTTCCTGTGAAACATTTACCTGGCTGGGGGAGCATTTCAAAACTTCTTACTCGCAGATGAAGCCGGAAGTAGAGCAGGTATTCCTCTCTGGAGTGAATCACGTGTTCTACCACGGGGTTACGTACTCCCCGGAAGATGTGGCGTGGCCAGGATGGCTGTTTTATGCCTCTCTCAACCTGACGCCGGCAAACAGCCTGTGGTCCCAGTTTAGCGGGTTCAACAACTATATTACGCGGGTGCAGTCGGTGCTACAGTCAGGCAAAGCAGATAATGAACTGCTGGTTTACTGGCCGATTCACGATGTATGGAGCAAGCCGGAAGGCATGGAGATGATGATAAAAGTGCATGATATTGATGAGTGGCTTCACCCGACACAGTTTTACAAGCAGTCCAGGCAGTTAATGGACGCTGGGTATTCTCTTGACTTTGTATCGGACAAGATGCTGAAGGAATCCAGCGTGCGCGAAGGTAAAATCATGACAGCCGCAGAAGCTCCAACATATCAGGTGCTGATTATTCCGCAGAGTAAATATATGGCAGTTGCCACGCTCGAAAGGGTGATACAATTAGCTAAAGAAGGAGCAACCGTTATCATAGAAGAGTTACCTGCCGATGTGCCGGGCCTGCATAACCTGGAGGAAAGAAGGCAGCAGCTAAACCAACTGAAAGCGTCGCTTACTTTCACGGATGCCGGGAGTGGCATCAGGCAAATGAAAACCGGGAACGGGGAAGTTTTACTGTCCCCGAATGTGCAGCAGGCGCTGGAGTACAAAAATATACAGCGCGAGGCCTTAACAGACACAGGGCTGAAGTTTACCCGCCGCCAGGTAAACGATGGAAAATATTACTACCTGGTCAACCATACCCCCAAAGCCATTGATACAATCATTCCTCTGAACATAGCAGCACAAACTGTGGTGCTGATGGACCCGCAGAGCGGCAATACTGGGTTGGCCATGGCGTCTACAGCAAATAGTAAAACGAATGTGCGGGTACAGATGAAGCCGGGAGAAGCGCTTATTCTCCGGGCAACATCAGGACAGGCACCGGGTATGATGGCGTGGCAATACCTGGAAAATGTCGGGTCACCGATAGAAGTAAAAGGAGACTGGGCTTTGCAGTTTACACAGGGTGGTCCAGAGCTTCCTGCCGACCAGAAACTGAGTCAGCTGAAATCCTGGACAGAACTCGGTGACAAAAAAGCGGAGGCCTTTTCAGGTACTGGTGAATATACCACCACGTTTGATTTGCCCGCTAAAAACGCAGAAGAGTATGTGTTGAATTTAGGCAAAGTAAACGAAAGCGCACGTGTCTGGATTAACGGGCAAGAGGTCGGTATTTTAGGGAGTATACCGTTCCAGGCGAGAGTGGGGCAGTATTTAAAACCAGGCAAAAATACGCTGAAAGTAGAGGTAGCGAACCTAATGGCCAACCGCATCCGGGACATGGACCAGAAGAAAATTGAATGGCGAAAATACCACGAGATAAACTTCGTGAACATCGACTACAAACCATTTGATGCCTCGGTATGGAAGCCCATGCCATCAGGCTTGCTTGGCCCGGTAACTATTACACCGTATAGCACTGCCACTGCCAAAGAGGTAAGCGCACTACAAAAGGAGTAAGGCGGAGCATGCCCGGCGGGTAAATGATAATGAAGTAAAATAACTGAGAACAAGGCGTTATGAAAATTCTTTCTGTTGCTGTAAATACAGTCCTGCTGGCAGCTGTAGCTTTCCTTTGCGGCTGTAGCACAGCAGACAGTACAACAGGCACCGAACCAGAAGAGATTGACCGTTATGCACTGGTAACCCGCCATAACATCACATTATCAAAACCAGATACACTAGCCTCCTTATCAGTTGGCAACGGGGATTTTGCTTTCACAGTAGACGTGACGGGGCTGCAGAGTTACCCGGAGTATTATGAGAATGGGGTGTCGCTGGGCACGCAGTCACAGTGGGGATGGCATGTGACTCCGACTGACCAAAACTATACCTTGGCGGATGTAGCCCAGTATGATACGGCAGCTAACGGCAGAGTCATTCCGTTCCCGGTGCAGCACAAAGGAAGCGGACGCAAGGTAGATGCCATGAACTGGCTGCGCACCAATCCGCACCGGCTGCACCTGGGCGTGATAGGACTGGTGCTGCTGAAAGAAAACGGAGAGCAAGTGCCTATCCAGGAACTGCAGCATATCAACCAGACGCTGAACCTTTGGACAGGTAAAATAGAGAGCAGGTATGAAGTAGAAGGCACACCTGTAACAGTAGAACTGTACGGGCATCAGGAGAAAGATGGATTTGCTGCACGTGTAACCTCGCCGCTTATCGCTCAAAATAGACTCAAAGTATCCTTCAAGTTCCCTTTCGGTGCAGATTGCCACGTATGCCCAGGCTATAATTGGGAAGATGAGGACAAACATACTACAACGCTTGCCCGACCTGAAGCTGGTGTCAACCAGGTGCAGCTGAAAAGGCAGCTAGATTCCACCACCTATTACACCGATGTGCGCTGGAACGAGAAAGGTAGTTTCCAGGAAAAAGAAAAGCATTATTTTGAACTACTACCATCAGCGGATGAAGAGAGCTTTAAGTTCAGTGTGTTGTTTAGCCAGAACCAGCAGGGTGAAGTTTTAGGATTTGAAGCAGCACAAGCGCAAAGTGAGGAGCAGTGGGAGCAGTTTTGGAAAGGAGGGGGCGTAGTCGATTTCTCCGGCTCAACAGATTCGCGGGCACACGAACTGGAGCGGCGGGTTGTTTTGTCACAGTACCTTACCAAAATACAATGCACCGGAGATCTGCCGCCGCAAGAAACTGGTCTGACCATGAACAGCTGGTATGGTAAGCCGCACCTGGAGATGCACTGGTGGCACGGCGTGCATTTTGCACTGTGGGACCGCCTGCCGTTGCTGGAGAAAAGCCTTCCCTGGTATACGAAAGTAATGCCGAAAGCCCATGCCACCGCTGAATGGCAGGGGTATGAGGGGGTAAGATGGCAGAAAATGACGGACCCTAAAGGGAACGAAAGCCCCTCCGATATCGGCCCTTATCTTATCTGGCAGCAACCACACATCATTTATTTCTCAGAACTGGTTTACCGCCAGAAGCCCACCGAAGAGACGCTGGAGAAGTACAAAGACCTTGTGTTCGAAACGGCGGATTTTATGGCCTCCTTCCCAACCTACAGCCAACAGGATGAGCAGTATCATCTGGCGGCGCCCCTGATACCGGCACAGGAGCTTTTCCCAGCTCATGAAACCAATGACCCTCCTTTTGAGCTGGCTTACTGGCACTATGGCCTTTCGGTGGCGCAGGAGTGGCGTAAGCGGCTGGGCCTGCCTGAAAACGAGAAATGGCAGGACGTGATAGATAAACTGGCTCCACTGGCCGTAAAAGATGGTTTATACCTGCCAAGCGCGACACATCCGCAGGCCTATACCGACGACCTTTATCGCCGGGACCATCCGGTGGTAGTGGGTGCATATGGCTTCCTGCCGCTCAGCCAGAAGATCGATACCGCCATTATGCAAAATACTTTTAATGAAATTCTGAATAACTGGCAGTGGGAGACCACCTGGGGTTGGGATTACCCGATGATGGCCATGAGTGCTGCTCGCTTGAACATGCCTGAAAAAGCTGTGGATGCGCTGTTCATGGACACTCAGAAGAATACTTACCTGCCCAACGGGCACAACTACCAGGACGAACGCCTGCGCATTTACCTGCCAGGCAATGGTGGCCTACTAACGGCCGTGGCCATGATGGCCGCTGGGTGGGACGGAGCACCTGAAAGACAGACACCCGGCTTTCCGGATAATGGGAAATGGAAAGTGAGATGGGAGGGCCTTCACCAGATGCCTTAATGTCCACCGCGTTGGCAGTTCTAAGGAGATTGCCTGTTTTATACTAGCTAATGAGAAGTCATAAAATACGAAAAGCAGCATTAAAGTGAGAAAAAGCCTTTGTATCAGCATTAAAAGTGTTCTGTTGTTACTCCTGGTTGTGCTCCTCTGCACAGCGGCGCAGGCGCAGACAGCATCCGGCAAAATACCGGCTTCAGCCAAGTGGTCGGAAAGGATGGCACTGTCCATCATGAAGAACAACCCGGAGCCCTGGATGATAGAGTTTAATGAACAACCTGTATGGAGTTATCCGCAGGGGCTGGTGCTCCTTGGCTTCGAGAAAATATATAAACAGAACCCGAAGCAACAGTACCTGGACTACATCAAGGCCTATGCCGATGAGATGATTGATGAGAAAGGTAACATCAAAACGTATGATGCCGCCTCCTTCAATATTGATATGGCAAACTCAGGCAAAATACTCTTCGACCTTTATGAGCGAACCAAAGATGAAAAGTATAAAATAGCCATTGAGACGCTTCGCCACCAAATGAAGTGGCAGCCCCGCACAACAGAAGGAGGCTTTTGGCACAAGCTGCGCTACCCTTGGCAAATGTGGCTTGACGGTGCTTATATGGGGGCACCTTTCCTGGCGCAGTATGGCAAAACGTTTGGTGATAAAGAGGCTTTCGATGATGTGGCAAAACAAATGATCCTGCTGGAGAAACACACCAGAGATCCTAAAACAGGATTGCTCTATCACGGCTGGGATGAGAGCAGGTTTCAGCCGTGGGCAAACCCTGAAACAGGTACTTCCCCTAACTTTTGGGGAAGGGCGATGGGGTGGTATGCCATGGCTCTGGTTGATGTGCTGGATTATTTCCCGCAGGACCACCCGAAGCGGGATGAGGTAATAGGTATACTACAGCGGCTGGCACCGGCCCTACAAAAGTACCAGGATGCTAAAACAGGGCTTTGGTACCAGGTAGTGGACCAGGGGACGCGCGAAGGCAACTACCTGGAGGCATCGGCTTCCAGTATGTTTGTGTATGCCCTGGCCAAAGGGGCGAATAAAGGCTATCTGGATAAGCAGTACAGGAAAGTTGCGGAGAAGGGGTTTAAAGGTATCATTGATAACCTGATAGAGGTGAAGCCTGATGGCGAAGTGCTGCTGCACAAAGTATGTGCCGTAGCAGGACTAGGGGGCAACCCTTACCGGGATGGTTCTTACGAGTATTATGTAAACGAACTCATCCGGACCAATGACCCAAAAGGGACCGGACCTTTTGTCTTAGCCAGTCTGGAGTTAAACAGATAAATTATAAAACTTTATGAAGACCTACGGCAGGTAAACTGTACCCGCAACATTGTAAGTAAACCAGAACGATGACACATTTAATCGACCGCTTTACAATGCCGCCAGGGTTATACATGAGCTTATTTAACAAAACAATATGCTGAAGAACTGCAGAATACTTCTACTATGCCTGCTGCTGGTGGGCTTTACCTTCCCGGCAAAAAAAGAAATTACGATTTACCTGGCCGGGGACTCTACCATGCAAACCTATAAAGAGTCTGAAACGCCCATGCGGGGCTGGGGCCAATACCTGGGCCTATTCTTCGATGAGGATGTAAAAGTTGTGAACAAAGCCATTGGCGGCCGCAGCACCCGTACTTTCATCAGCGAAGAGCGCTGGCAAGGCATCGTAGACAATCTGCAAAAAGGTGATTGGGTGTTCATCCAGTTTGGGCACAACGACAATTCCAGCAATCCGGCACGCCATACCACGCCCGAAGACTACCGGAACAACCTGCGGAAGTTTGTAAACGAGGTGCGTGCTAAAAAGGCAAATCCGCTACTGCTGACCTCCATTACCACGCGCCGGTTTGATGAGCAGGGAAAATTGAATACAGCTATCGGCCCTTACCCGGATATTACGCGTGAAGTAGCCGCCAAACTGAAGGTGCCGCTCATCGACCTGAACAGGAAAACAGGAGAGTATGTTCAGTCATTGGGAGAGGAGGAAGCCAAAAAGCTGTACATGTGGCTGGAGCCCGGGGAGCACCCTAAATACCCGGACGGCCTTCAAGACGACACGCACATGCAGGAACCCGGCGCGTTGAAAGTCGCAGAACTGGCTGTTAAAGGTATAAGAGAGTTAAAACTGAAGCCGCTGGTGAAGAATCTGAAGCCAGAAGCGCAGCACCAGGAGTAGTTTGTGCCATCGACTTATTCAAAGGGAGTAGCGCTACTAAAGAAACTGGTAGGAAAGTTTACCTAACAGAACTTGCCGCATCTGTTGAATAACCGAACGAATCAAACTATACATAGCAGGTTCAGCAGCTAAAAAATCACAAGTTTACGTTGGTGCTGTTCTTAACTTCTAACTTGCTGTCATCTTTCGTGTCGATGTCAACATCATCAAACGTCCAGTTTTTGGCATGAGAGATTTCGCCTGCCGTGGCGGCATCTATTTCAATATCATTCAGATGGAAGTTCTCTATGTAAGACTGGGGGATACCAGCAGCAGAAAGAGCCTTTTTGGCATCTTTAACCTTTATGTCGGAGATGTACACATCCCTGAACTTGGGAATGCCGCGTTCTTCCGGTTCTACTTTCTGTAGCATCGTTTTCCAGTGCTGTGGTATCGTTTTATAAGAATAGCCTTCGGGTAAAGTAGAGTAGCTGTAGCTTGGGTTCCAGTTCATGGATACTTCAATGGGAACGCCTACGCCATTCATCTCGATGTCCTGCATGTAAATGTTTTCTACGGTGCCGCCTCTGGTTGTAGCCGACTTAAAACGGATGCCCACACCTGTTCCTTTTGCTTTGAGGTTATGCGCTAGTACATGCCGGATGCCGCCGGATGTTTCGCTGACAAAGGTGATAAGCCCGCCACCTGCGCGGGAAATGCAGTCTCGGATCAGCACATATTCGGTAGGGCGATTTACCCGTAAGCCATCCCAATCACGGCCAGCCTTTAGGCAGAAGTTATCGTCGTTGCAATCAATGTCGCTGTTCTGCACCAGTATGTAAGAAGAGGAGTCGATATCAATGCCGTCGGTGCTGGGGCCGTGTCCGTCGATGTTGTTCTGAATCACGACGCCGTCCACGGTGATATGATCGGAGTACAGGATATGGATCGTCCAGAAGCCGGCCTGTTTCATCGTGATGTCTTTGATGGTCACATCCGAAGACTCAGATACCAGCAGCGTGCGCGGACGCTTGGCATCGTAGTCTACAATCCAGCGCAAGCCTTTTGGCTCATACTCTTTGCGCATGTTCCAGTACAAATCCCAGAAGGGCTTGCCCTGCGCATGCACAATTCCTTTACCCGAAATAGCCACGTTATCCTGGTCCAGCACATTGATCAGGGCCGAAGGCCATCTCATTTCAATACCCGCTACCCGTGTATCTATCTCCGGGTAATCAGCCAGGTTCTGGCTTCCTAAAATCTGAACGCCTTCGTCAATCCGCAGGTGAACGCCTTTCTTCAGGTAGATGGATCCCGTGAGGTAGTTGCCGGGTTCGAAGGAGACGATGCCTCCGCCTTTGGCTGCACAGGCATCGATGGCGGCCTGAATAGCTTTTGTATTGAGTGTTTTGCCATCGTTCACGGCGCCATACTTTGTTACTTCATATACGCTCTTTTTGGTGGGTATTTGCTTTGCGCCCACTTCCTTCAGCCAGGGCAGGTCTGGCAGTTCGTTTTTTGAGGTTTTCGCCTGAAAGCCGATAAAGGCGAAAGAAAGCACTAAAAGAAGGCATAAGGTGATGATGCTATTATATCTCATAATGGAAGGTATGTTATCTTGATTAGCTCCAGCTACAGCTTTTAGCGATTGCTAAGTTCAGGTTAGTGTCAATTTGCTTGTATCTGTCTAATTTAATTCATTGAGTTAAATTTTCTATCCTGCTCTATCCTGCAACAAACCTACGGCAGGTATAACGCATGTGGTGTGGAAGAACTTGTTTACTTTTTCCCGCTACAACCATACAAATTTACTGGAGCACCCCATACCACAGGATAGTCTTGTAAGCAGGAGGTGTTATATTACCTTCAGATTAATAAAACGGACATTAAATGGACTTTAGATTCGGAGGACTTTTAGGGTTGTGCCTGCTGTTGTTCTTCAGCAACAGGTTAGCGGCAAACATTAAACTTCCTGCCCTGCTTTCTGATAATATGGTTTTGCAGCAGAATACAGGTGTAACACTCTGGGGTTGGGCTGACCCGGGCGAAGCAGTGGAAGTGACCGGGAGTTGGAATAACCAGGCGGTAAAGACGAACGCTGATGCAACCGGCAATTGGCAGGTAAAGCTCTATACCCCGAAAGCAGGCGGACCTTATACCATCTTGTTCAAAGGGAACAATGTCATACAACTGAATAATGTGCTGGCAGGCGAAGTGTGGATTTGCTCCGGCCAGAGCAACATGCATTTCCCTGTGGCACCGATTGAAAATTCCGGCTGGGCAACGGGTGTGGTCAACTACCAGGAGGAAATAGCAAAGGCAGGTTACCCCCAGATAAGGATGTTTACGGTAGCGCGCGAAGTAGCAGACGAGCCACAGCAAGATGTGGAAGGAAACTGGCAGGTTGCCAGCCCGGCTACTGTTGGTGACTTTTCGGCAGTGGCTTATTTCTTTGCAAGAGAAATCTATGAAAAGACCGGACTGCCGATAGGCTTGATAAACACCTCATGGGGCGGAACACCCGCAGAAGGCTGGACCCAAAAGGAGGTGCTAGAATCTGATGCTGACTTGATACCGATACTGGAAAGGTATACGGTGGATGTAGAAAAGTATCCGGAGGCGATAGAGGTGTACAGGGAGGAGCTGGAAAATTGGAAAAAGGAGTCGGAGGAAGCAAAGGATAGAGGCGAAAAGCCTGCCGCTGCCCCGCGTGAGCCAATGGGGCCGAAGCATCACAAGTCTCCTTACAAGCTATACAATGCCATGGTTGCGCCGCTGTTGCCTTATACTATCAAAGGTGCTATCTGGTACCAGGGCGAGTCCAATGCCGAGAGAGCCTACCAGTACCGCAAGCTTTTCCCGGCTATGATTGCCAACTGGCGGCAAGGCTGGAAAAGTGATTTCCCTTTCTACTTTGTGCAGATTGCCCCGCACCGGAGCCAGCGGCCAGAGATACGGGAAGCGCAGTTATTAACCATGCAAACGGTTCCCAACACAGGTATGGCTGTTATCACCGATGCCGGAGACTCGCTGGATATTCACCCGCAAAACAAGCAGGTGGTCGGAAAGCGCCTGGCACTATGGGCACTGGCAAAGAACTACGGGCAGAAAAATATCGTCTATTCCGGCCCTGTCTACAAATCCATGCAGGTAGCTAAGAATAAGATAAAGCTATCGTTTGACCATGTCGCCGGAGGTTTGGTAGCAAAGGATGGCGACTTAACAGAGTTTACCATTGCCGGTGCTGATCAGCAGTTTGTTCCGGCGCAGGCTAAGATAGAAGGAAACAAAGTGGTGGTCTGGAGTAATGAGGTGAAGAATCCCGTAGCCGTACGGTTTGCCTGGGAGCGGATACCGGAACCAAACCTGTACAACAAAGCCGGACTGCCTGCTACTCCTTTCCGGACAGACACCTGGCAGGCGGAGACTTATGGTAAAAATTGATACAACTGCGGAACTAAGAAGCTAAGTAATCCTGAAAAAGTGTTTCAACCTGATATTCCTGAAATATGCAAATAAGCTGTTCTACCCTTCAAATAGCAAAGCGACTGAAACTACTTTTTCTGACATCAGGAGGTGCCGGAATGGTGATAGCAGGTGTAAGTATTCTAGGGCTTTCTTCGACGGCCTCGGCACAGGTTGTGGAAGGTATAGATTACTCTGACAGAGCCCATGTGGACAAGACCTTTGATATGGCGGGTACCGATATCTTTGGGCAGCGTTTCCCTTCGGAAAGCCTTATTATAACAGACCCTGTAACAGGCGTTAAAGTAACAGCCCTAACCACCTCCAGGCACAGCAGTTCTAAAATCTACCAGGACCACCCCAACTGGACGGCGGATGGAAAGTACATCGTCTTCAGCTCGAACAGGAATACTGCGGCAGGAGGGAACGTAACGTTTGCCAGCGACAAAACACCGCAGAGAGTCCGGCAGTATTACGCCATCTCCATGGATAACCACGAAATTGTTCAGGTGACGACAGGCCGCAGTGGTGGCGATCTGCTGCTAGGACATAAGCGAAACGTAGCTTTTCAAATCCGGGATAACCAGGTAGTGGAAGTGAATCTGGAGAAATTACTCGCTGACAGCAAACAGGGAAAGGTGAAGCACCCCACCAACTATGAAAAGGTAGTGGCTACTATCCCTGACGAACTGAAGCCAGGTGGGATGTGCCTGGATGTAAGCGAAAAAAGAATTTTCTTCTCAACAAGAGCAGATAACGATCACTCTGCTATTTATAGCGTGGACTTTGACAGCAACAAAACGACAAAGCTTGTAGAAGTACCTTTCAGAACAGGCCATTTTCAGGCAAACCCCTTTGTTTCCGGTGAAATGATGTACTGCTGGGAAACAGGTGGCGACGCGCCGCAACGGATGTGGGTCTTGAGTGTCGACAAAAAAGGTAAAGTAACGAACCGGCCCGTCTATAAAGAAAAGGCTGATGAGTGGGTAACGCACGAAATATTTGCAGGTCCCGACCATATCATGTTCAACATAATGGGTCATATTGATCGGCTGAGAAAGAACCCTACAGGAATTGTCTTGTTTAACATCCGCACCAATGAAGTTGTCAAAAGACTGGGGCAGGCCAAAGAGCTAGGAGGCTACTGGCATGCTGCAGGCACAAAGAATTTAAAGTGGGCAGTAGGCGATTCTTTCGACGGTAATATTTATCGGATAAATGTAGAAACAGGTGACGCAACGCTACTCACGACTGGCCACCGACCTAACACCAAAAGCCCTTTTTCAAGCCAGGCACATGCCCATCAATCTATTAGCCCGGATGGAAAATGGGTACTCTTCAATTCCAGTATGCTCACAGATAGTGATATCATGATGGTGCCGCTGCATCCGGAAGGGTTGTAGAGTAGGAAAACGGCAGTAGGAGCGATTGTAGCAGTAAAGCATTAGCAATGGAAAAAGTCTGAGGCAAAACGAAGCAGCAGACTCCCCTCCTTGGATTAGCCAAAACGAGAGTTTTGACCTAACGAGCGTAGCTCTGAGGGATAGGGGTGGTTTGACCCGGAAAGCACAAGCGCGTCTGGAGACTCGCACCCACTGTTCGTCACCGGTTGGATACCGGCGCCAGAATAGACTATAACCGCTTCTTGCTCTTATCTTTATTGTCGGTCTTTTTTGGAACGATAATATCCGGACGGGGCGGCTTTTCCATACCATGCCCCAGGTAGAAACTGGTGTGCGGCGGCTGGTTATATCCTACGTTCTGCCACGTAATGCTCAGCCGGTACTGCGGGTCGTGCATCAGGGTGTACAGGCGGTGGTTAGTGGGGATGGTGGTGGTGTAGATGCGGAGGCTTTGATTGTCTTCTGTTCTGAAAATCACTTCCTCGCGCCAGTCGCCAAACAAGTCTGCGCTTAAAGCGGGGGTTGCTTTGGTACCGTTGTTAGAAGTAGCACCTTCCGCTGTTAGTAAGCGCACCTGTTGCTCCTGATTATAGTCCCACTTATCAATGTAGTTGCTGTTGAGGAGTTCCCGCAGCAGGTCACCGTCCCACCAGATGGCGAAGTTGGTGGAAGAGGGATTTTTGCCGATTTTCTCGCCCTTTACATTATACAGCCCCTTGTTGCCGTTCCACCACATTTCTGCACTGGGGTTACGTGGATCGATGTCTGCTGCCAGGCCACGGCCAACATCCTGTCCTTCTTCGCCTCCCCAGATGATTTCTCCTGTCCGGGCGTTGTAGAGGGCTACACCGTAGCCGGTTGCGTTTGTTTCGTTTTCATGGATGCCCCAGGCCAGCTGGTCGGGGTTGCTTGGGTCAAGCTGACTTACGTGCAAAGCATCGCCGTGGCGGAGGCCGGTGGTGTAGATGCCCTTGCCATTGTCGTCTACCGCCATCGCACCGTAGACAATTTCATCTTTGCCGTCTTTGTCTATATCGTTTACGCTGAGGCTGTGATTGCCCTGGCCGGAAAAAGGATTTTCACCGTCTTCTGTATCAAATACCCAACGGGAGGTTAGCTTTCCGTCGCGCCAATCCCAAGCAGCTATCACAGACCGGCCATAGTAGCCGCGAGCCATCAGCACACTGGGCAGTTTACCGTCGAGGTATGCGGCTCCTGCCAGGAAACGATCTACCCGATTGCCGTCGCAGTCGTTGCCGCTGTTGCCACCCACGCCGCCCCAGCCGCACAAGTCGCCTCTGCCGGGTATGAAATCGGCGGTAGCAAGCGCTGCACCGGTTCGCCCATCAAACACGGTAAAATATTCCGGCCCTTGCAGGATTTTCCCGTTTTTATCGCGCCAGTCTTTACAAGCATCGCCAATCACTTTGCCCTTTCCGTCTACAGTGCCGTCGGCGGTTTTGCAGGCGAACTCTGCGATGCCGTCTCCATCCATATCTATAACGATGAACTGCGTGTAGTGCGCTCCTTCCCGGATGTTCTTGCCCAGGTTTATTTTCCAGAGCAATTCACCGTCCAAAGTATAAGCATGAAAAATGGGTTCATCGGTGAAGCCTTTTGCAGGCGTGTCGCGGCTCCTGCCGGTCATATGGATGATGATTTCATATTGTCCATCCCCGTTCAGGTCACCTACAGAGGCATCGTTAGGCGAGTAGCCTTCCGGCGTTTGTAGCGGAAGGGTTAGGTAGTTCTGGCGCCATGCAGCTGCGGCTTCAGAAGCTTCACGCTCTTTTCCGTTCAGCACTGGTCTCACAAAATAAACAGTTTCCTGATTCTGGTTTACTCCTGCATCTGTGTAATTCGTACTTTCGGTAATCGGCTTTTTGTTTAGCTTCACAGGTTTTTTACTTCCTGTCTTCCGATAAAGGTTGAAGGCTGTTTCTTCTGGCTCTGTTCCGAGCAGGCGCCAGCTTACAAATACAGAATCATCCCCTGCAGGTACAGCTACCACGCCACGGTTCAGGTATTCCATTTGCCGCTGCGCAGTAGCCTGCGTCAGATTCAGGAAAAGGAAAAAGCTTAACAAGGATATTATTTTACTTTGGTTCTTCATGTCCATTTCTTTATGGAAGCAGATGTGTCAAAAAAACCGTCTTAGCTTCCGTCTGGCTTTACTGCCGTTACATCAGGACTTTGCGGAAGCTGCCATTTCTCCACCGGGTCCGGGTTAGCGGGATCAAATGGTTTCACATCGTCCCGCAGGTAATCTGCCAGCTTTAAGTTGTTTTTCTTAATGCCCTCCACTATGCCTCTGGCAAGCTGGTAGGCCCCATACGTGCTAAAGTGGGTGTTGTCTTCCAACTCTGTATCCTGTCCGGGAAAAGTGCCGGCAGGATAATGCACAAAAGCTTTTTTAGACTTTTCAGGCCCCATGGCTTCATAGAACTCCTTGCTCATCGCGTTCAGGTCAACCAGTGCTACCTGCTCTTCTTTTGCCGTCTGGCGCACCGCCTCCGGGTAGTCTCCCAGCGTGTTGATGATCTTGCCCTGCTCGTCAAAGTTGCGGCGATGCATCGACGTGACCAGCACTGGTATGGCTCCGCGTTTACGAGCCTCGGAGATATAGTGCTTCAGCATGTCTTTGTACGTGGTGAATGGCTCTACATGAGAGGAGCCTGGTTTCTGATCGTTATGGGCAAATTCAATGAACAGGTAGTCGTTGGGCTTGATGACACTCAATATTTTTGCCAGCCGTTTCTCCCCGACAAAAGCTTTTAATGACTCCCCTGATTCGGCATAGTTGGTGACTACCACACCGGGTTTAAAGAAGCGCGGAATCATCTGTCCCCAGGCGGCCCATGGTTCGAATTCCTGGTCTACCACCGTAGAGTTTCCTGCCAGGTACATGCTAATCACATCGTTTACCTCCCTGATTTCAATGGCGGCCACACAGGGGCGGGAGTTGTTGAATTCCAGTGTCAGCTTATCGTCCCAGTTCAGGTATACATTTTCCCGGGGCTTCAGGCGGATGCTTTCTTCAGCACCAATGCGAGGCGTGCGCACGTTTACGGTGAAGGTGTGGGATTCTACTTTGCCGGATGGCGTTTGCACCTCTTCCAGCATCAGCCTTCTTGACTCCGCTTTTACAGTGGTATTGGAAATGCCCTGCAGGTCGCCCAGCAGTACCGTTACTTCGTAATTTCCCTCTGGCAGGTCTACTGCAAAATAGAAAGGAGCTTGGCTGGTTACAAAGTCGCTGCGTAAGGCATCTGCACCTTCCCGGTTGATGGCCTGCACAGGAGATTTGCTGATGATGCCGTAGCCACGCTCTTTTGTATAAATAGTAGCTGGTGTTATCTGCTGATACCCTGGCTGCACCTCTCCGGAGCCAAAGTCAAATTTTTTTAGAATAGCCTGCGCTGTCTCAGCGTTGGCATTGTCAGGTGTGGTTGGCGTTTCAGAAGGCTGTGGGGCAGCGTTGTTAGCCTCCAGTTGTGCATTCGCCTGCCCTATACCTGTCTCGTCCGTCTTTGTTGTTTTACAGCCTAACAAGAAGCAGCAGATAGTGCTGCTTAGCATTACCTGCCTTATAAACTGATGCCTCATTGGCTGACGAACGCTCTGCCTCATGCCGGGTTGTGGTAAATGATGAAATGGTTTCGGCTATTGGTTCTGGGAAGAGAACTGCACAGAACTATCGTTTATCTCGTATTTGCTTCCCTTTAAAAGGTTGATAACTTCAGCGCCTGCCAGTAACACCGGACCATAGCCATGGGCTGCATACACATTGATAGGGCGGTAAAAATAAAAGGCGGGGTCAAAGGCCATGCCTGTGCCCACGCAGGTTCCTCCCACCTGCCCCTTGTCGTTCACCTGTGTAGCGACTGCATTCCAGGCCAGCAGCACCATCGGACCATACGCCTGCTTATCTACCCAGCCTTTATTTATAGCCCGGGCGATGGAGTAGGCATATATGGCGGTAGCGGAGGTTTCTAAATACGAGTTGTTGCGGTCGATGAGCTGGTGCCAGAAGCCTTCACCTGCCTGATAGGATGCAAGGCCTTTTGCATGTGCCTGTAGCTGGTCCATCACTTTTGGATAACCCGGATGGTCCTGCGGCAGTACTTCCAGCAGTTCAACCAGAGTCATAATAGCCCAGCCATTGGCACGTGCCCAATGGAACTGTGGATGCGGCTCCATGCCTTGCACCCATCCGTGCATATATAAGCCTTTCTCTTTGTTAAACATGCGTTCCGAGAACTGCACGACCTGCTTTACGGCATCATCATAATAGCGGCGCTCCCCGGTCAGTTTTCCCATCTGCGCCAGCGCCGGTACACTCATAAACAAGTCATCGAGCCATATGGTGTTTGGCAGCGGGCGGTTACGTGCAAGCGTGCCGTCAGGAAGCCGGAATTCTTTGTTGCTGATGTAGTAGATGTAGTTGTCGATGAGGGGGCGCAGGTCTGACTTTGTTACCCCGTAGCGGCTGGCCTTTATCATGGCGGCACACATAGCACCTGCGTCATCGAGGGCGTGCGGTGCCAGCACCTGCCGGAGCGGTGTATCTACCTGCGGGTTTTTCTTCATCTCGTTCCGGTAGTAGGGTGCCAGGTCAGCCAGGAAATTTAACCGCTCTGCCGTATAGTTCGTAAAGCGCGGATCCCCGGTGGCTTCCCCCGCCAGGAGCATCCCCGCATAGGTCACGCCCCACTCGTAGCTGGTTAACCGGAAGTCGCCCTGTTCTAATTTCGCATCACTGTTCAGCTTCTTGAGGTTTGTGATTTGCTTCCCTGTTTTCTGGTCTACCATGCGGGCGGGAGTAGTGGCGTCGAGGTAGGCATGCACCCGCGTCAGTACCTTAGTAACATCGGCTACCGTGGTGTTACCATATGGGGTGGGATAGTCGGGCTGCATGGCGTGCAGCGGCGTATTAACATCTGAGACTTTGGCTGGCGTCGTCTGCGCCTGCGCCGTTTGAAAAGCAGCTACTAAGGAAAGCGCAAAGAACGCTTTACGGGCTTTAGTGCTAAACCAATGGTAGTTGCTGCTATGTACAACAGGATTTGAGTATTTTGCTACTGCTTTCATTCGAATGTTTTTTTGTATTGCGGGAGATGCTTTACCTCACAGACTTAAGCCATTAATGTTGTTCCTGTTCTTGCTGAGATAAGAATAATGTTTCTAAAATAGGAAGAATTAGAAAAAAACCTATCCTGTACTGTCCGGCTTCTGGTTTGGAAGGGGCTAAATTTCAGAAGCTAACTGCCATTACCTTACCTGTACATCAACCTCGGCAGCTAACTGGCGGGTGAGGTCCTGCACATAGTTTCGGAAGGAGGCGGAATCTTTGAAGGCTTCGTTGCTTAGCTCCCAGCCACCTACTGCATAGTAGGTTACAGGTTGGTTTTCCTGCACTTTCATTTTGGCAAAGTAAGCCTGTGCCAGTCTGCCTGAAGCTGGTGCTTCCATATAGCCCTGGTAGGCAGTCTTCGGTAAAATTAGCGCCAGGCCCAGTATCCATTCGTTGTTGTAGGTTTCGCGGTCGTGCGTCAGCAGTATCACCCACTCATCATCCACATTAATTTCTGCAATGGAGTCTGTCTGATCCAGGTTATTCATGCCGATGAGCAGCGTTTCATCACCCTGCAAACCAGAAACGCTGGCCGTATTGCGGTACGCGTACATGCCTGGCCAGATGGTGGGCTGCTCTTCTACCTTATATGTTCGGTCTGTGCCATCCGGCTTCCAGTTGTTATAGCGGAGGTGCATCATCGACCGTACCGGTCCTTCGGTGATGATATTGAATGTGGTGTTCTCGACATTGTTTGCCGTGTCATTTACGGTTACTCCCAAGCGGTAGGGGGTGTCGCCAATCATGAGGGCAATGCCGCCAATGCCTGTTGAACTGCCTACTGCCATAATGTCCCGGCCCCATTCTTTCATTTCATGATAGTTGTCTTCCACGGCACCAGTGTTACTGATGCCCACCGTTTCCGGTGACATATAGGAAACTTTCTTGCCGAAAATATCTTTGGCGTTCCGTCCATCTAAGTAGTGGCGGAAGCCCACCTTGTCGTTTTCCCATGCAGGCCCATCTGTTTGGTAAGGCTGATAGCCCATGCCGGCACTTTTAGGCAGTTGATTGGCATAAAGCGTGTCGCTAGTTCTAGGCTGCACCGGCGACTCTGCAGCCGTGCGTTTCCCGAACCGGACACTGGTGCGTGTGGTATAATCAGGTTGTGCGCTTGCCCATGACAGTTGCAGCGTCTGCTCGCCGTTAGCGGGTAAATCAATGACAAAAAACAGCTCATCCCATTCATTGTCACCATCCAAATCATCTAACTGTGCCGCAATGGTATCACCGGTTTGGGTAAGGAGAACTGGATATCTGGCTCCGTCGGGCATACCAGAAAGTTTGTCCCGTTTGATGGAAATGGCTTTATCGGTGAGTGCAACCGTTGATTGGTTTGTGAGAACAACTTCCTGTGGTTGGTTCTCTTTTGACTGGCACGAAAATAGCATGCTGCAAAAGCAGACCAGGGAGAGCGGAGCAATACCTTTTATTATCATGGAGAATAATGGTGGTTAAATGTTTGGAGATATAACTGCTGCTGATAAACAGGTATTTCCAAATGTAATAAATAAGACATAGCTGGCTATCCTGTTCTAACCTGTTTGGAAAGAAAACCAGAAAGCAGGCGCTGTTGGCTGGAATGCTGTACATCTAGCTTAACATCATTCATTTTTAGGGAGGAGGCTCACAGGATAGAGCAGGATAGAAAAATAAGTATTGTCTCTTACTTTAGCTTTACAGAGCATACTATTTACTTCTTTTGTATTCAAAGTTTATAAATTGGTGCTGATAAAACAGTGTTTTTTTGTTTTCTTATCAGCTTAAACAACAGCGAAAGAGTTCTAAAATTTAAATAACCAGCATGACTATCAGTATCACATCCCTTCGGAATACCTTCTTTTTGTGTTTGCTAGCGCTCACCTGTGCAGCCCAGACTACTGGTGTTGAGAAACTGCCGAAGAAGAAAAAAATTCTAAAAACCCTTACGCTTGCCAATGACTATTTCATGCAGAAATGGACGGACCCTGGTAAGGAGATAGTGACAAACAAAACCCGCCCAAGCAATATCTGGACGCGTGCCGTTTATTATGAGGGCCTGATGGAGTTATACAAGGCGGACCCGCAGCAACGATATTACGATTATGCAGTGGAGTGGGGTGAGAAGCACAACTGGGGTTTGCGCGACGGTGTGTCTACCCGAAATGCCGATAACCAGGCTGCCGGCCAGACTTATATTGATCTGTACATGATAGATCCAAAGCCGGAGCGAATCCGTGATATCAAGGCATCCATTGATAACATGGTGAACTCTGAGAAGAAGGATGACTGGGACTGGATTGATGCGCTTCAGATGGCCATGCCGGTGTATGCAAAGCTGGGCGTCTTGTATAAAGATGATGCTTACTTTGAGAAGATGTATGACCTATACGATGCGGCCAAAAATGAAATTGGCGGTGGCTTGTATAACTCGGAAGATGGCCTGTGGTGGCGTGATGCTGACTTTGTGCCACCTTACAAAGCACCAAACGGGGAAGATACTTATTGGTCAAGAGGCAATGGCTGGGTAGTAGCAGCTTTGGTAAGAACCATGGAAATTATGCCGAAAGACGCACCACACCGTGAGGAATACGAGAAAACATACCTGGAGATGATGAAGGCGCTGGTGCCACTTCAAAGACCAGATGGTTTCTGGAATGTAAGTTTGCACGACCCTACTCACTTTGGAGGTAAAGAAACCACCGGTACTGCTTTATTTGCATATGGTATGGCTTGGGGAGTAAACAATGGCCTGCTGGACCCTAAAGTATATACCCCAGTTATTGCAAAGGCGTGGAATGCAATGGAGAAAGATGCGGTACATAAAGATGGGTTTTTGGGCTATGTGCAAGGCACTGGTAAAGAGCCTAAAGATGGTCAACCTGTGTCCTACACCAGCAAGCCTGACTTCGAAGACTACGGCCTCGGCTGCTTCCTCCTCGCCGGCACAGAAATCCTGAAAATGAAGTATTAGTACCCGTTTTAGAACACTCTACAATGCAAAAGGGATGTGGCTAACGAAGCCACATCCCTTTTGCATTGTAGAGCAGTTTTATGTAGATGATTACTGCTTATTCTTTATTCAGTGAATTTTGGGTTCAATAAGGTTGCATACATTGTTAGCCTTCATAATATATTCCCTAATAACTTTTTTATTTCATTACCTCCTCATTAAGTTCTGTTCCTCTTGACTGCTGCTGCTTTTTGAACTCTCTTCTAAGAAATGTATAGGTTAGGCCTACCTGAAAAACCTTATTAGCCCCTACTGTTCTCAAGGTGTGTACATGCGCATCCTGGTCAAAGTAAACGAAATGAAAATAATTCCGAAGGCCGTGAGCGTATCTTACCTCTACACCTAATTTAGAGGTTATGCTGTAGGCCAGGCCCCAGTTGAAAGCCCAGTCGACTTTCCGATTTGGATTACCAAGGGTATGAATCTCATCCCTGTACCTCGAATAGTACCCTGCTAACAAATTGATTTCAGGACCAACAAGTAGCTTTAGCCCTTCATTTACCTTAAACCCGGCCAAGACAGGAACACTTATATAATTATAGTTTATCAAGCCGTCACCATAAACTTCATGGTCCGAGAACCGAGTCCCTTTACTAGAATACAACACTTCGGGCCTGATGATGAGTTTCTCTGTTAGGTTCACTTCTGAAAACGCTCCAAAGTAGTAACTTGGCTTGATACGGCTATCTTCTACTCCTCGTAATTCCATGTTTGCTAAAGCTCCTCCCGCTTTTATGCCTAATTCTATTTGGCCGTGGCTAAACTCAATGGAACAAACTAAAAGGGTAAGTGCTAGAATAACCTTTTTCATAAACTGTAATATTACTTTCTTTTGAGAGACAGGTAGTAAATAAAGGCTATAAAATTACTGTAATTTCTCAAACTCAGCCTTCGTCACTTTGAAGATGCTGCCATGACGCATTCCTTCGGGGAAGGAGATTTTATCGGAGATGTCGGTCCAGTTTTTCAGGTCGTCTGACTGCACCGCACCCATGCTGTGGTCTATGTATTTATCAAAATAAACGAGCCACTTATCTTCGAGCTTTAAAGTTGTGGGGCCTTCTGCCCAGTAGCTACCAGTAATGGGAGGGCTGGCGGCACTGTAGGGACCTGTTAAGTTATCGCTGTAGGCCACCTTTATGTTTTTCTGAGCTGGCTCACGTGTTTCGTCTTTCAGAAACATCATATAGCGGTTGTTGTCATTTACAATAGTGGCATCTATCACATTGAAGCCCGGCTCATAAAGCAACTTTGTCTCACTAAAATCCTTGAAATCTTTTGTGGTGACATAGTACATGCGGTGGTTGTAGGCATCATCTTTCTCAGATTGAGTTTCAGGGTAAAGCCCCGTAATAGTAGTAGCCCAGTAGATCATGTATTCCTTCTTCTCGTCATCGTAGGTTGCCTCCGGAGCCCATGTATTGCGGGCATTAGGTTCATGTGCCATCACGGGTATAAACTTCTGCTCCGACCAATTGAGCAGGTCTTCTGAACTGGCGTAGCCAAGACCTTTTTCATTCCAGCTCACCGTCCATACCATATGGAACCTGCCGTCTGCTCCGCGTATGATGCAGGGGTCGCGCATGAGTTTGTCGTTACCGGCAGTAGGTTTTAGAAAAATAGAGTCATTCTTCAGGGCTTTCCATTCATAGCCATCCATGCTGTAGGCCAAATGCAGGCCATCTCCGTTTCCTTTGAAGTAGGAGAACAGGTATACATCCTCTTGTGCCGCTTGTTGTTGCGAGATGGTACAGGAAATGAAGGAGAGTAGTAGAAAAATGAAGCACAGTGGTTTTTTCATAAGGTTTATATAGTGGCAGCTTCAGTGCTGGCATGTGAAGTAGATTTAGTGCGGAGGTTTTAAAAACTTGTAATGAATAAACAATGGAATTACCGAAGTATAAAAATGTTAGCCTAGAAATGCAAGAAGCTTATAGATAGTAGTATTGTATAGTGGGCTTTTGCTACATACTTGCCAAACTTTTAGGATAGAGAAAGTACTTCAGCTGCAAGCAGATTTTGCTCAGAAATATACTTATTCCTGTAGATGTGCTCAACTATAATTATGCCTTCATGTCTATTTCATACTACTTTCATCTGTTCTGATGTACCGGGTCAAACCACCCCTTCCCCTCCTGGGGGTGAAGGGGCCCCCTTTAGAGTCCAAGGAGGGGAACCTGCTGCTTCATTTGCGTAGGACTTTTCCCATAGTAAAGGCTATACTTACTACTTTAATCAGCTAGAACGAAATGAAAGCGATTCCAGTCTTTGGGTTGAGCGCCTTGTATTTGATGTGATGCCGAACGCAGTGAGGCAGCCCGCAGCGGAGCGAGGGCAGCTTCAAATGCACAGCGCGATGCACAAAGACGAGGCCTCTCGGCCTAGAGAGCTAAGACAAATAAGGTGAAACAGTAGGTGAGGTGCCGCTGGATAAACTATCACTACGGTAGGTTAAACAGAATCAAGCACCAGCAGATGCCCCTGACTCAGTAAATAACTTCTGTACATGTGCTTGTTAAAACAGGCAAAGCGTAGAAGCGAATGCCCCTTCAGAACATCCGCTTCTACGCTTTACCACCCCAACAGAACCGCCTTTAATGGCAGGGTATAAAACAGGTTAACTGTCCCAGGTCATGATTTCGCCCCGGTCCTCGATTTTAAGGCATTGCGCCAAGGTCTTTTCGTCGTAATACAGGCCGTATTGTTTTAGCACTTCATCCGGAACACCATCCCAGGCGTTGGGTTTATTGCCCTTGTAGTTCATGTCTTCGATGCCCATTTTGCTCGAGAAGAAGCCCATGGCGGTCATGTTGCGCATCTGGTTAAAAAAAGTTACGCCCTGGCTATTCTCCGGAGCCGCTTTCTCGGGGTAGGCAATCAAATCTACCAGTTCTATCTGCTGGGCTTTACTGGCCTTTGCAAACGGCTGCCCGAAAAGCTTATTTGATTTTATATCCAACCAGCGTAACCCACCCCGCATCGGAACCTGATTTTCAGGCCGGTCTTTCACGATGAATTCAATAAACTCGGGAACGCCTGCATCCGAGGCACTGCCGGAGCGGTCATCTGCCGGAATGATAATATCGCTCAACATAGTTATCGTGACCATTTCCGCATCAGTAAAGAACTTTTCCTCCATAAGGCGGGCATCGCGCTCTTTTTCCTCGGCTGTCCGGCCGTATCCTTCTGAGTTGGCCTCCCTTTTAACGGCTTTGGCACTCTTCTTTTCGTCAGTAATGATATTGTTGTCGCAGCCTGCCAGCAAGGTGCCGGCACTTAACGACCCGATAGCTAGTGCTTTCAATGATTCTCTTCTATCCATAATGATAATGCTTATACTAAACGATATTTTGCTTTTTAACCTGATCTAACATGTATTCGGAAGCCCGCATCGATAAGGCCATAATCGTCCAGGTTGGGTTTTTATCGGCCTGCGACACAAAAGGTCCGCCATCTACTACAAAGAGATTCTTTACTTCATGCGCCTGGCAGAATTTGTTTAGTACAGAGCGTTTCGGATCATTGCCCATACGGGTGGTGCCCACTTCATGAATAATACGTCCTGGGTTTGCTAAACCATACTTTTCATCTGCCCCTGGTTTATCGCCTAAAGCCACGCCGCCCATAGCATCGATGATACTCTCGAAGGTATCGTGCATGTGTTTGGCCTGTTTTAGCTCGTGCTCACTCCAGGTGTAGTTAAAGCGCAGTACTGGTATACCGTATTTATCCACCACGTTTGGGTCTATTTCGCAGTAATTGTCTTCGCGGGCAATACACTCGCCACGACCGGCAAAGCCGACGTTGGCTCCGTAGAAGCGGCGGTAATCATCTTTTAGCGAAGCCCCGTAACCACCAGCCGCTTTCATTCTGCCATCGCCTCCGGCATACTTGCCATTTAAGTTTTCGATACCGGAGCCGAAACCATAACCAGGCATGCCCATGCCACCACCATATTCTATATGGTAGCCCCGGGCAAAGTCAAGTTTACTGTTGTCGAGCCACCACGGAGAATACACGTGCATGCCGCCTACGCCATCTTCGTTGTAGCGCTTGCGGTCCATGAGCTTTGGGATAAAAGCACTGCGAGAGGCACCGGTAGAATCGTGCAGGTACTTGCCGACCATGCCACTTGAATTGGCTAATCCATCGGGGTGCTGCGCTGATTTAGAATTAAGCAACAGCCGTGCTGATTCGCAGGCGCTGGCGGCTAAAACAATCACTTTGCCGTTTACCTGGTATTCCTGCATATCGGTTTTATCAGTATATAAGATACCGGTAGCTTTCCCAGACTTATCAGTCAATACCTCACGGGCCATGGCGTTTACATATACCTCCACATTGCCCGTATTGCGGGCGGGCTTCACGAGGCAGGTAGAAGAAGAAAAGTCAGCGTGCACGGAACAGCCCCGGTTACACTGGCCGCAAAAGAAACAGGTGCCACGCTCCTTGTTGATAGGCCGGGTTAGCATGGACTTACGGGCCGGAATAACTGGTATGCCTATACCCATCGCCGCTTTTTTAATCATGAGCTCATGCAAACGGGGTTTAGGCGGTGGCAGGAAATAACCGTCTGGATCATTAACCAAGCCTTCGTTCGTGCCAAACACCCCTACCATTTTGTCTACCCGGTCATAGTAAGGCTTGATGTCAGCATAGGAGATAGGCCAGTCGTCGCCGAGCCCATCTAAACTTTTATGCTTAAAATCATGCGGACCGAAGCGCAGGGAGATACGGCCCCAGTGGTTCGTCCGGCCACCCATCATCCGGGAGCGGAACCAGTCGAACTGCGTGCCATCTTTGCGGGTGTAAGGTTCGCCTTCTATTTCCCAACCCCCGTAAGCCGCGTCGAAATCACCAAAGGCCCGCGTGGTACTTGCGCCCCGCCGAGGCGACTGATAAGACCATTTTAACTGGGTTTGCTGCTCCGGGTTAGCGGGGTCATAATCAGGTCCGGCTTCCAGCAGGGCTACCTTAACGCCTGCTTCCGAAAGTATTTTTGCCGCCATACCACCGCCGGCCCCGGAACCTACAATCACTACATCGTATACTTCGCCCTTCTTTTTAATTTGAAATGCCATAAAGTTGATTCGTTATCTAAGCACTTATAAATGGTGGATAAATTAGTTCTTCAATATTCTAATGAAAGCTGTGCTGGCCTTGCCTAGTAAATCCAGGCGTTAGTGGAGTAGGAAAAGATAGTAGCCGCTTCTGTAACCAGAAAAGCCTGGCACGCATTGTACCAGGCTTTCAGGAAGCTATTAGAACTCAGGATAGCCTGGGTTCTGAGGGCTGAGGTTCGGATTGTTCCGCCGTTCCGGTGTTGGTAGCGGGAACAGCAAGTGTTTTTCCTGTAAAGCCTTGTTTGAGTTAAGGTTGACATGCCCTACAAAATCATCAAATCCCTTCGTAGTTTCATTGAAGACTTTACGTAGCCGCACCATGTCAAACCAGGTGATTTGTTCGTAAGCCAGTTCATGCCAACGCTCCTTCCACACCGCTTCCCGGAAGGAAGCCTGGTCATAAGTGCCCAGGGCGGGGGTGCTCAACTGCGCCCGGTCCCGGATTCTTTTGAATGCATCGTAAGCCTCTTGTGTGGGACCTGTTAGTTCGTTTTGCGCTTCGGCATAAATTAACAACACATCGGCATACCGGATGATGGGTACATTCAGATTGTTGTTGCGAGTAGGAGTAAGGCCGGGGGCGCCAGCGGAGGTAGTATTAAAGTGCTTGAAAATATAAGGAGCACCTAATTCGAAGGGATCGCCTGTGCCGTTGGTATAGTAACTGGTATAGAAATAGCCTTCCTGGTTCTTGGTCCGCAAGTCGCCTGCCTCATAAGAGTCATAAAACGAGGTAGTAGGCACCGTGCTTCCAGTACCGGAAGGACCAGCATACGTAACCGGTTTAAAGTTCGGATACATGTTCTCCATCGGGTTACCTGCTACCAGGTTATTGTACTGCACCATAAAAATGTGCTCTAACGTGTTTTCGGTACTCTCATTATGTACATCGGCATAGGAAGAGAACAGGTTAATGGTGCCGGGGTTGGCATTGGCGTACGTAATCACTTCATAGGCTTTGTCGGCAGCTAACTTGTAGTGGGAAGCGCCTTTCTGCAGCGGGAAGCCGGCCATAGTCAAGTAAACCTTAGCCAGCAAAGACTTAACAGCAGCCGTAGATACCCGTCCGGTGGCGTCCATCCACGGTAAACCAGCCGCTTCCGCCTCCGTTAGATCCGCTACAATCAAATTGTAAACCTCTTCTTTAGGTGCTCTGCCGGGCATAAAATCCTCTGAGGTCAGGCTTTGCGGGGTGGTAATCAATGGAACATCCCCCCACAGCTGCACTGCCTGGAAATAAGCCCATGCCCGTAAAAACTTTGCCTGGCCTAGAATCCTTGTTTTATGGGCTTCGTCCATTGGCGTAATTGCCGGAACCCTGTCAAGCAAGAGGTTGGTTTGCGCTATCAGCCGGTACAGGCCATTCCAGTAGTTGGCTACATGGCCGGTATTACCATCGTAAATTAAACCGTACAGGTTGTTCAGGTCTGAGTTCTGGCCGGTTTCAGTCGTGGAGGTTCCGGTAGGTGCCTCCAGCATCTGCCAGGTAGACGAAAATATTCCGGAGCCATCATACACCAGGCGGGTATCGGCATAGGCTGCGGCTAAGGAAGCTTCCGCATGATCCGGTATGGTATAAAAGTTATCCGGGGTCAGGTTGGAAGGTGGCACCTCGTCCAGGAAGTCTTTACATCCTGTTGCGCTGAGCAGGAGCACCCCGCCTAGCAAAACCTGTGTTAATTTTCTTAATCTATAAATCTTCATGATGCGTTTCTTTTTTAAAATTGATAAACCATTTACAAGCCGATCTGCAGACCTACCAGGAAGGTTCGTGGTTTTGGATAGCCATGCCAGTTTTGCCCCTGGGAGAACACGTTTTGCGCATCAGAGGCCCTGATACCAACGGTCTCTGGGTCTCCGATGAGTTCGTCATCGACGATCAGAAATAGGTTCTGGGCGGAGGTATAAATTCTCAATCTGCTTAGCCTTGCTTTTTCAGCGACAGCAGTAGGGAAGGTATAGCCGAAGAGGATGTTTCTGCCCCGGATAAAGGATCCGTCCTTGATCCAATGCGTGTCCACGTTGGTTATATAGCCGGCCCGGGTGTCTCTTATTTCAGCAATCATGGTATTCTGATTGTCCGGAGTCCAGGCGTTTAATACAGTTTTGTAACTGTTTGCCAGGGCCTGGCGGTCCTCGCTGGAGTGCAGGGTCATGTCCAGTACATCATTGCCGTAAGAATACTGCAGATCTACTAATAAATCGAAGTTTCCAAAACGGAAGGTGTTGGTGAGCGCCCCCCAGGCTTTAGGACTACCATTGCCGATGATACTTCTGTCAGCATCCGTAATCGCATTATCACCATTTACATCCAGGTATTTAATGTCACCCGGCATAAGGGTTTGTCCAGGGCGATAGCTGGTAAAGCGTGCCGCTTCCTCTCTTTCAGCTTCACTCCAGATGCCTACTCGGGTAAGTCCCCAGAAAGAGCCTACTGGCTCACCGACACGTATGATGTTTGTTTGGTTTGTGAAACTAGGACCACCCACTCCAAAAATGTCGGCTGGTGAAGCTAAAGCCAGCACTTTGTTCCGGTTCATGGAAACATTAAAGCCAGTACTCCAGGAGAAAACACTGCTTTCAATGTTCACTGTATTAAGTGACAGTTCTATGCCTTTATTTTCCATAGAACCCACGTTCTTCCGGATGGTGGCATAGCCAGAAGTACGAGGCACAGGGGCATCCAACAGCATGTCAGTAGTCTTGCGGTAATACACATCCGCTTCCAGGGTAATGCGGTTGTTTAACAAGCCCAGTTCCACACCAATATCTGTTTGTGCCGTCTTTTCCCACTTTAGTTCCGGGTTTGCCAGGCGCGTAAGACCGGTTCCGCCTACTCGTATATCATCTAAAACAGCGGCATAGTTAGAGCTTAAAAGCGCCAAAGAGGAATAAGCCGGAATCTCGGAGTTACCCGTCAGGCCATAGCTGCCTCGTAACTTCAGGTTAGAGATAACACTGCTTTCTTTCAGGAAATCCTCTTCTGAAATACGCCAGGCCAGAGCGGCCGAAGGAAAAATGGCAAATTTGTGGTTTTCCCCAAAGCGCGAGGAACCATCTGCCCGTCCGGTTAGAGTAAACAGATACTTATCCATTAAACTGTAGTTAACCCGTCCGAAATAAGAGTTATAGGCCGTACGGGAAGCGCCCGTGCCCACCAAGGGAGACGTGCTGCCAGCACCCAGGTTGTTGTACAGGAAGTAGTCTGTGGCAAAGTTCCGGATAGAAGCATCTACGTTAAAGTTATTGGTTTCCTGCCAGGACAATCCCAGTAAGCCGGTGAAAGAATGAATGTCACCAAACTTCTTGTTGTAAGTAAGGTAGTTCTCCAGAGACCAGAAGCTTTCCTTCCGGTTACGGGAGGCTGCGTTTCCGCGGTTGCCAATGTCCAGGGTTCGGGTAGTAGATTCGTTGTTTTCCTGGGTGAGGATGTTGGCGCCCAATACTGTTTTCATTTCCAGACCTTCCGCGAAACGGATGTTGGAATATATACTACCGATAGTCGTTTGGGTATTCAGCAGGTACTTGCGGCCATGTAAACGGTGCATGGAGCTCATGGTTCCTTCCGCTAAAGGATAATCCCGGTTGTTGGCAAAAGTGCCATCGGGGTATCTTACCGGCATAAAAGGAAAGTCTTCCACAATCTGACGCGCCACCTGGTCCGATATATCCACCAGGTTCTCTTCCTGGTTATTATAGCTGAGTGTTCCCCCCACATTCAACCATGATTTTATCTGGTCGTCGATGGTAAACCGGCCAGAGTAACGCTTCATGTAAGAGTTTATCAGGAAGCCCTGATCATCGCGGTAGCCCAGGGAGAGGGAGTAGGTCGTGCGTTCGTTACCACCGCTAAAACTTAACTGGTGGTTTTGGGAAAGCTCAGACTGCGTCGTCTCTTTGAGCCAGTCGGTATCGTGCAAGGGGTTGCCATTCGCATCGAAAACACCTCTGGCAATCAGGTTCGGATCAGCCCGCTTCAGGGCCGGATTAAGAGACTCCCATTTGCCCGAAGCCCAACCTACCGGGTCGTATTTCTCCATATTCCGCCAGGCCAGTTCTTCTACTGCCAGGTATTCCTGTGCGTTGAGTACTTCCGGACGATTCGGGCCAATAGTTGTTGTGCTAAAGTCTACGTTGTAGCTTATCTGGCCTTCTCCGGAGCGCCCTTTCTTAGTCGTTACCAGTATAACGCCATTGGCGCCCCTGGCACCGTAAATTGCCGTAGAAGAAGCATCTTTCAACACTTCGACAGACACGACATCATTCGGGTTGATGTAGTCTATCGGAGAACTTGACTGCGCCAGGTTGCTCTGCGGCATCATTACCCCGTCAATCACATACAAGGGATTGTTAGAGGAGTTAATGGAGCTGAAACCCCGGATACGGATATTGGTTCTTCCGCCCGGGCGACCTGAGTTGGTGTTTACCTGCACGCCAGGCATTCTACCGGCTAGCGCCTGGTTTAAAGATGGAGTCGGGCGCTCCCGAAGCTCGGCTTCTTTTACCGAGGCAACTGCCCCCGTCAGGTCAGACCGTTTTGTGGTGCCATAACCGATTACAACCACCTCCTCAAGCGCCTTGGTATCTGCCTGAAGTTGAACATTGATAACAGATTTATTGCCAATCGGCACCTCTTGATTTGTAAAACCAATATAAGAAAACACCAGTGTCCCGTTTTCCTGCCCATCCGGCACGTTCAGGCTAAAAGTGCCATCTAAGCCTGTCGTAGCGCCCAAGGTTGTTCCTTTTAGCACCACGGACACTCCAGGCAGTGGCTCTCCATTACTGTCTGTCACCTTACCACTAACCTGAATGGCGTAGGCGAGTGGGCTGTTTATTGAAAGTTCTTCCCCCTTAGCTGAGGCCTCCATATAAGTTGCCGGCTTATACTTTTCAGCGGCATGGCTGTGTGTAGCAGTTAATCCTGCACACAATGTAAACGTAAGAATGCCGGTATAGAAGAACCGCCCTCTTGCTTTTACATGATCACCATCAAACAGACTTGTAAATTGGTGTTTCATCTGATTAAAATTTTAAGTGAATAGTTAACTTAAGTTGCATCTACAAAGATTCTGTTGGTGGTTTGGGCAAAGGTGAGTAGGCCCTTCAACATTGGAAGGCGAAGCAAAAGTCTAAAGCACCAACTTGTTAAGCATTAATGTTTAACCACTGATACTGCTGAGGCATAACACAGAATAATCTAAAAAACTTGGTTAGATTATTCTGTGTTCACTGTTGATAATATAAAGCTGCTATATAAAAAGGTGTACTTTCTCCATAGCGGTTTTTAAATGCTGGTTTACAGAGAATTAAAGCACTTTAAACTTGAAACTGAGGGAATGTTACTAATTGTAAGTGTATAGTCACTTGTAATGATTAAATGTAATGGTTAGTTTTTATATTGCAAAAATTTCTTTAATTATTTTATTTATGCAATATAAATGCTGTGGAATAAGATTAGTCTTCTGTAGTGTCTCTATCTATATGCTGATTGACAGGAGGTATACATATCGTGAGGACTAAGACAGAACGCTATAATTGATTACTATTGACAATGCTATAAGTACATACGGAAGAGGGGGAGCTCACTGGATTATCAAATTGTCAGCAGCAGTGTCTGCAGTTAACATCGGCGGGCAAACCGGGTATTAAATACGCTCATTAGCGGACGTGTCACGGAGTGAAGTGAGACTCTTCTTCTTTTATACCTCAATTGCGCTGGTGAACTGAGGCCTCTGGAGAGGTTTAATCTCTATCGCTGCTTCTGTTTAATCTTGCCGTTATACCTATCATAAAAAACTTTAGCTTACTCTTATATTTTTATGCTGAGGCAGCAAATATGATTAATCACTTGCTTCATAATAAATTGTTTATTAAGGCTTTTGTTTTTCGATATTACCTCTAAATTTGAATATATAAATGGTGGATGGGTATTAATTAGAAACCCAATATCTGTCCATAACTTATTTACTTGGTCTATTATTGAACTCACTTAATGAGCAATAACAGAAATTTGCAAAGATATGCTTGGTGGTATTGTGGCAGAGAGAAAGACATGGCTATGTATAGTAGAGGGAAAAAGGCTATGTGCGGCATATGAGGGAGGCTGTCTTATTTGATAGAAGTCTCACGCATGCGATGTTTAAGTGTACAGTATCTTCTTCTACCCAATATGCACAGAAATTCAAGTCTACCCTCAGGAACTAAGCCAACAAGAAATGCGGTGCGTGTGTATGTTTCAAAACATACGAATGATCCGGTTGACTTCCTTTCTATATGTCGGCCGCTCCTAACAAACAAAAAGGGCAAAGGCAGACGCCTTCCCTTACACGCTTTTAAATGAAAAACAGTGATTTGTATTTTGTAAACCTTGGGTAACCAAATAATAGACGGTATATGATTAAAAATAAAACAGCAACCATTCGTGGCGTACTGCTGGCGGGGCTAGCCTTGATGTGCAGTACAGTCATGTCTCTGGCGCAGTCTGCGGCACCTCAGACAGTGGAAATTCCTCTCACCGATTTGTCGGTTTTCCAAAGTCCGGGAAAGAGCTGGCAGATAGCCGGGGATGTGACGGCAGAGCTTGACAAGGCGAACAGGCTCAATACAGCGGAGGGCACGGGCGTGCTGGTGAACGAGCCCGGCAGAAGAAAGAAAGGAACCGACCTGGTCACCACTTTCGAGCACGGCGACATGGACCTGGAGCTCGACTACATGATGGCCAAAGGCTCCAACTCCGGCGTTTACCTGCAGGGGCGCTATGAAGTGCAGCTGGAAGACAGCTGGGGCGTGAAAAACCCGACCTCCGCCAACAACGGCGCCGTGTATGAGCGCTGGGACGAAAGCCGCCCCGCCGGGCAGAAAGGCTACCAGGGCTATGCCCCCCGCCAGAACGTGAGCCGGGCACCGGGTTTGTGGCAGAACCTGAAAATCTCCTTCCAGGCGCCCCGCTTCGATGCCAGCGGAAAAAAGATAGAGAACGCCAAAATTCTGCGCGCCGAGCTGAACGGCGTAATCATACATGAGAACGTGGAGCTCTTTGGCCCCACACGGGGCGCCATGGGCAAAGAAGAAGTAGCCATGGGTCCGCTGCGCTTGCAGGGAGACCATGGCGCCGTGGCCTTCCGCAACATGAAAATAACCAACTATGGCAAGCCCCGCCCTGAGCTTGTGAATCTGCAGTACAAAGTGTACAAAGGCAAGTTTCAGGGGGAGCTGCTGTATGACAGCATCCCACCGGAGGCCGAGGGAACTTCAATTGCCCTGACATCGGACATCAGCCCCTTCTCCAACGACTTCCTGGTGCGCTACACCGGCACCCTGCGAGTGACGGAGCCGGGGGAGTATACCTTTAACCTGAGTCCCAGCGGCGGCGGGGCGCTGATGAAAATAAACAACAAGATGGTTATCCCGCCAGGGGAAAGGAACCTGAGGGCCTCCGTGAACCTGCCCGCAGGCGAGATGCCTTTCGAGCTGGTGTACTCCAAGATTGCGGAGTGGGGCAGGCCGGGCATCGGCGTTGCCGTGGTGGGCCCCGGTATCAGAGAGTACCTCATGGGCGACCCGGTTGCGGGCGGGAACAACAACTCTCAGGGGCCGATTCTGGTGGACGCCCCGGTGAACACCATCCTGCGCAGCTTCATGGACCTGCCGGTTGAAAACGAAGACGGCAGAAGAGGTGTCAGGGTGGTTCACGCCGTGAATGTGGGAAGCCCTGAGCAGGTGCACTACACCTACGACATGGACAACGGGAATATGGTGCAGGTGTGGCGCGGAGGCTTCCTGGACGCCACACCGATGTGGTACAGCCGGGGCGACGGCTCGTCCCGTCCGGTCGGGGCGGTGCAGCACTTCGGACAGCCGTCCTTCACGTTAGCCAGGCTTGCCTCTCCGCAGGCGGCCTGGGTGGCAGACACAGCAGGCAGCGGCTTCCGCCCCGGAGGGTATGACGTGGACAAGGCAGATCAGCCAACCTTCAGCTACAGGGTATATGGCACTGCCGTGCAGGACGCTATCCGGGTACTGGAAGGCGGAAAGGGCTTTCGCCGCGAGCTGACGGTGCAGAACCCAGGGGAGAACCTGTACGCCCGCCTGGCAGGGGGTAGCACCATTGAGGCGGTGTCCAAGGACACATACCTGGTAGACGGCAAGGCTTATTACAGGATAGACGAGGCCGGTGGGGCAAAGCCCGTGGTGAGAGACGCTGGCGGCCAGAAAGAGCTGATTGTGCCGGTACGGGGCAAGGTGGCCTATTCTATCATATTTTAACCTCAGACCTTTTCACTTATGGAACATACAAATAAAAAATACCGACACGCCGCGCTGGCCCTTCTGCTGACAGCGGCAACTGCAACAGGTTTCAGTACCTCCGCCATGGCCCAGGAGTCACCGATGGAGGAGGATTACTTCAGGATTATGGGCGTAAGCTCGCCTGAGGGTGCCTTGCTGGAAGTGGGGGGACTGACAGTGCTTCCCTCCGGCGACCTGGGCGTCTCCACGCGCCGCGGAGACGTGTACATCGTGGAGAACCCCACGAGCCCGCGGCCCTATTTCCGCAAGTTCGCGACCGGGCTGCACGAGATTTTGGGCCTGGCCTATAAGGACGGTGCCCTGTACGCCGCACAGCGCGGGGAGCTGACAAAGCTCGTCGACACCGACATGGACGGCAAGGCGGATAAGTACAAGACTGTCTACTCCTGGCCGCTCTCCGGGCATTACCATGAGTACAGCTTCGGCCCTAAAATTGCGCCCGACGGTGACTTCTTCGTGACCGGCAACGTGGCCTTCGGTAATGAGGAATGGTGGCGCGGCGAGAGCCGGGTGCCGTGGCGCGGCTGGACGATGAAAATTAGCGAGGACGGAAAAATGGAGCCCTGGGCCACGGGCATGCGCTCCCCGGCAGGGCCGGGTCTTATTGACGGGGAGCTTTTCTACACCGATAACCAGGGCGAGTGGATGGGCTCCGGCGGTCTCTGGCACGTGCCGAAAGGCGCCTTCACCGGGCACCCCGCCGGCCTTCGCTGGACCAGCATGCCCAACTCACCGGTGAAGCTGACGACAGAGCAGATGTACGCCAAGCTTGACCCGCGCCAGGAGAAGAACGAGCAGGGGCGCTACATCAAGCCAGAGAACATTGTGGACGAAGAATATGTGGCGATGTACGAGATGAAGGAGGCCTTCCCGGAACTGCGCACCCCGGCGGTGTGGCTGCCGCACGGCATCCTGGGAATATCCAACTCAGAGCCTGTCAAGATACCGGAGGAGAACTTCGGCCCTTTTGGCGGCCAGGTGCTGGTGGGGGACCAAGGGATGAGCCTTATCTCGCGCGTGTTCCTGGAGAAGGTGAAAGGCGAGTACCAGGGGGCGTCCTTCCTGTTCAGGACGGGCTTCCAGTCAGGCGTGCTGCGCATGGCCTGGGCAAAAGACGGCTCCCTGTTTGTCGGGGAGACGAACCGCGGCTGGGGTTCTGCCGGCGAGGCCAACTACGGCTTGCAGCGCCTGGTGTGGAACAACAGGGTGCCTTTCGAGATGAGGGCCGTTCGTGCCATGCCGGACGGGTTTGAGATAGAATTCACCAAGCCCGTGGACAGGAAGTCGGCGGAGGATGTGAACTCCTACGATGTTTCGAGCTTTATCTACAAGTACCACCCGGTTTACGGCAGCCCGCCTGTCGACACAGAGGAGAACGTCATTAAAGGGGTAAAGGTGTCAGAGGACGGGATGAGGGCCCGCCTTGTGGTGGACAACCTGCGCCGCTACCACATCCACAACATCACCGTTGGCGGCGTGCGGGAGCGCGACAACTTTCATTCGCTGGTTCACCCGACCGCCTACTACACACTCAACAACATTCCGGAAGGGCAGAAACTTTCCCTGAGCGAGCTGAGCACTGCCAACTCCGCCGCGGCGGCAACCAGGGCAAAGGCAGCTGCAGGCACCTCTGCCAGAAAGGCTGCGCCGGCAAACAAAGCCGCTGCTGCCAAGAAAGCAACTGCCAGGGCCACTGCCCCTACCTATGACGAGGTGAAGGGCCTGCTGGCAAAACATACCTGTCTGGCCTGCCATAACACAGACAAAAGACAAGTGGGCCCCGCCTATGTGGATGTAGCCAAGCGCGGCTACACGCCCGAGCGGATCGTGGAACTGATTCACAACCCGGAGCCGCAGAACTGGCCGGATTACGCCACGGAGATGCCGCCAATGCCGCAGGTGCCGAAGGAGGACGCGCTCAAAATCGCCAGGTGGATCAATTCGCTTGCCCCTGCCGGCAGTGCTTCTTCCAAGTAAGCAGGGCCGGTTTTGTTCTGATTTTTACTTCACTTTACAGTCTGTTCCTCTCCATACAAAGGAGAGGAACAGACTGTATTTTTTTGCTACTCATACCAAATGACGTAAAGCTTCTTCTAAAGAACTCTAGCATTTCTACTCGTTAGCACGAAGTGAGACTGTTTCCAGTCTTTGGGTTGAGCGCCTTTGGAGATTTTTGGTGCCGCTCGCGCGGCAGCGCCCCGGCGCAAAAAACTCCCAGCGCGATGCCCGAAGACGAGGCCTCTCGGCCTGGAGAGCACAGAGCAATAGCTATGGAACAGTAGGTCTGATGCCGCTGGATAGGCCGTTGCTACGGCAGGTCAGACAGAATAAAGCACCAGCAGCGTATGCAGACTCTGAAACTCTGTGGAGTAATGTTTAGGAGAGGTGGTATCATATATAGAGGATAGAGACACTGCAACATCGCGAAGCTCAATGATGATTTCACCGGCTTTGTCCCATTAGAGGGATGCGAACCACTGGGTTACCTGTATCGATGAAATGTCTTTTGACGCAAACGGCCTCATTAAGTCTGTTACAATTACGATGGAAGGTGTACCTAAGCTTAAAGTAAACAAGCAGTGTAGCCGGTATGATTTTGCATGAACTAAAAAAAATGATGCGCTTTATCTATGTGGCGTTATAGCCTTCTTTGATGAGCCCGTCATTCGTTACCAAGCTAGCTTTTACCCTTTGCAAATGCCAAGCAGGTTACCACAGGATTGTGAAGGTATGGAAGTTAATTAATTTGCTGTAACTTAATCAATAGGATATCGCTCACTTAACCCCGGCTCTCTTATACAGGCAACAGATATGAAAAAACTGGTTTCTATACTTTCTGTTTTAGTGACCGTGCTTCCTTTCTTCGTTTTTGCTCAGATCCCTAACCCCACTTTGCCCGAGGAACTGCTAAACAAGCCCTGGCCCGCCCAGTGGATTGCAGTAGCTGGTGAGCCGGCTAAGGATTTTGGAGTATACCATTTCCGGAAAAATATTGACCTGACAGTTAAACCAGCCACTTTTCTGGTGCATGTTTCCGGTGACAACAGGTATAGGCTGTATGTAAACGGGCAGCAGGTGTGCTTTGGCCCCGCACGCAGCGATGTCTTTCACTGGAACTTTGAGACAGTTGACTTAGCACCCTTTCTGCACCAGGGCAACAATACGCTGGCGGCCGTTGTGTGGAATTACGGAGAAACAATGCCAGTCGCGCAGATGAGTCTTCGCACCGGTTTTATTATGCAGGGCAACGGACAGGCAGAACGCATGGTGGATACCGGTCCTAGTTGGAAGGGCATCAGAAGCAGAGCGTATGCGCCCATCAACACAAACCTGCATACTTATTTTGTTGTAGGGCCAGGCGAAAATCTGGATGCTGCTGCCTACGACTGGGGTTGGGAAACCGAAGCGTATGATGACAGCAAGTGGCCTGCAGCAAGTGCTATATCTCCTGGGCTTGTTGGTGGTTTGTTTGAGCCCTGGTATGAAGGCTGGCACCTGCAGCCCCGCAGCATCCCGGCAATGGAGCTTGCGCCACAGCGCCTGGCAAGTGTCAGAAGAACTACTGGAATTCCGGCTCCGAAAGGCTTTCCGCAGCAAGTGGCAGCCTTTACAATACCCGCCCATACAAAAGCAACTTTAATACTTGACCAAGGGGTTGAAACGACTGCTTTCCCGGTCCTGACCGTAAGTGCGGGGCAGGGGGCAAGCATTTCTGTTCGTTATGCTGAGTCTCTTTTCGTTGACGGAGGAAAGGGGGTGGCAGAGACAAAGAATAAAGGCAACCGCGACAAAGTAGACGGCAAGGTATTTATAGGCTACGAAGACAGAATCATTTCTGATGGAGGTGAAGCCCGCACTTATATGCCGCTGTGGTGGCGTACGTACCGCTATATTGAGTTAGTAGTAGAAACGAAAGACCAGCCGCTCACAATAAATGATTTGTACGGACTGTATACCAGCTATCCTTTTAAAATGCAGGCTATATTTGAAGCCAAACGACCGGAGTTAAAAAAGATACTGGAGGTCGGCTGGCGCACGGCTCGTTTGTGGGCCCATGAAACCTATGTCGATTGCCCCTATTACGAGCAGTTGCAATACGTAGGCGACACCCGCATCCAGGCGCTGGTTTCCCTTTACAACAGCGGGGACGATCGGCTGATGCGGAATGCAATCAATCAGATCCGCTACTCGCACGGCCTGAGCGGCATAACCCAGAGCCGCTATCCGAGCCACTTACCCCAGTACATTCCACCCTTCTCGATGTGGTGGATTGGAATGGTGCATGATTACTGGAAATACAGAGGAGATGAGGCCTTCATAAAAGAGCAGCTGCCGGTAGCACGGTCCATTATATCATTCTTTGAATCAAAGCAGCAGGAAAACGGCTCCATGGGAAGCGTGCCTTACTGGACCTTTACTGATTGGGCGGAAGCACCCGGGTGGAAAGCCGGTATGGCTCCAAAAGCAGCAGGAGGTGGCAACTCTGCAGTGCTGGATTTGCAGTTGTTGCTAGCCTATCAGGCGGCAATGCCTTTAGAGCGTGCAGTTGGCTTGCCTGCTTTTGCGCAGCAATACGAACAGAAAATAAACGAGCTGAAGCAAACAGTCAGAAACCTGTATTGGGATGCTGACAAAGGCCTTTTTGCCGATACGCCTGATAAAGAAAGTTTTTCGCAACACGCCAACACGTTTGCCGTGCTGGGCGGAGTGGTAGAAGAGGAAGAGGCGCGCCAGGTTATGGAGAAGATCCTGCGTGAGCCCGGCATAACACAGGGTAGCATTTACTTTAAGTATTACCTGCACCAGGCTGTTGCAAAAGCAGGCTTAGGAAACAGGTATCTGGAGTTACTGGATGAGTGGCGTGCACAGCTTTCGCGGGGGCTAACCACCTGGGCAGAGCAACCGGAGCCGTCCCGTTCAGATTGCCACGCCTGGGGAGCCAGCCCTAATATTGAGATCTACCGCATCGTGCTGGGCATAGACAGCGACGCCCCTGGCTTCAGCAAAGTCCGCATCTCTCCTAATCTAGGGGAGTTGAAAGAAGCCAGCGGTTCTATTCCCCACCCGAAAGGCCAGGTAACAGTGAAGTACAGTGTCGACAGGAAAAACCAACTGAAGGCGGAAATAACGTTACCAGCCGGTGTAAGCGGCACTCTTGTCTGGAACGGGAAAGAGACACCCCTTACCGGAGGAGAAAAGAATCGTGTTGCACTCTAACTTGCCTGAGACGAAAGCGCATAAATTACGGCATATGCGGGCCATTTGATTATGCTATGAGAAACAGGAAACCGAAGTTTTTGCTTCTCTTCTGAAATGCATTGTGTTCTAATAATGATATGCCTGATAAAATGTCTGTGAATGAAGTAGAAAAAGAAACGAGTGAATACGCACTTTGCGGAGGTCAATGAGCAAACGTTTCTGCGCGATTGGTAGTATGAGGGCGAACAGCAAAAGACGAAAGAATCAGACTACTATTGACGCATACTATTATCTTGCTGTTACCCAGTTTGTTTAGTTAAATTTCACAACTTCTTATTCGGTATGCCCCCAAATCAGTTTGTTTGATAAGTAATTGGTCACTTTATTATGGAAATAATTTTTTTTCTACGAACTGATGGCTATATTTAATCATCTATACAGGTTGGTTCAAGGACCAGGCTTGGGGAAAGTGTTATCTAGTTAACCTTAACCGTGAGAAAATGAATTGTTGTCATTGCTTTTTTCCGTTCCCAGAGCATCATACTATCTCTCTTAAAGAGGTTTTCTTTAATAACGTACTAGATAGCAATCGATTGCGGCTTAGCTTGAAGCCATTTCAATAGCATGATTGTTTAACCCAGGAGCGCATTGTGGTTTGATTACTTTGTAGAATCTCAAAAAATCTTGTTTAATTCAGGCGTAAGTTAAACTTGCTTCTCAATAAAAGGATATTGCACTAAAGACTTATAAAATTTTACATAACAAATGTCAAAGTTAAATAATATAGGTGTAGCAATACAGTCAGTGTTTAAGCTCTAATAAGTGTAACTGACACAGTTAAGTTTTTTCATTTTGAACATTACATAATCTCGATACTATATGGGATAATGGAATACGAGTCTTTTCTTTCACTTTAATTATAACTATTTGGTTTATTTTTTACACTTTAAAAACACAATCTATGCAACATTATTTACTGAAAGAGTTGAAATACCTGCTTGTATTTCCTCTTTTCTTTCTGTCTGTTGCCGTGGCACTAGCACAGGGTGTTACGGTGCAGGGAAAGGTGACTGACGAAAGTGGGGTAGCCCTTCCTGGGGTTACAGTGCTCCTGAAAGGAACCTCTACCGCAGCGCCAACTGGCGCTGACGGCAACTACACTCTTAACGTACCGGATGGAAGTGGAACACTTATATTTTCCTTCATAGGTTTCTCAGCACAGGAAGTGCCCATTAACAACCGCACCACTATCAACGTGCAATTGGGTACTGATGCACAGGCATTAGAGGAAGTAGTGGTAGTAGGGTATGGTACCCAAAAGAAAGAGACCGTTACAGGCTCTGTTGCCGCAGTAAAAGGCTCTGAACTTGAAAGGTCACCAGCGGTTAACATCACCAACTCCATCGCTGGCCGTATGCCCGGCGTTGTAGCCGTAAACAGAAGCGGTGAGCCAGGTTATGACCAGTCAACTATCCGGATCAGGGGCTCCAATACTTTAGGAGAAAACGGAGCACTGGTTGTTATCGATGGTGTTCCGGCCCGTGCGGGTGGTATCGAGCGTCTTAACCCGGCAGATATTGAGAACATTTCTGTTTTGAAAGATGCCTCGGCAGCTATTTATGGTTCTCGTGCGGCTAATGGAGTTATCCTGGTTACAACAAAGCGGGGTACAGCAGGAAAGCCAAAAATTTCTTATTCCTTTAACCAGGGTTTTGCCCAGCCAACGGTTATACCTGATCTGGCGAATGCTACCCAGTTTGCTGAAATGCGAAACGACCTGGAGATTTACAACCGCGTGCCAGTGTCTTTGTGGGAAGAAGCCAACGAGGCTTTCCGTGAGACAGGAAGTTATACTTTGCCAGACGGTTCTACTGTAAACGCGCACTACGATCCGGAAGATATACGGAAGTTCGGAGACGGCTCCAATCTATGGACGCACCCGAATACGGATTGGTATGATGCCACGCTAAAGAATTGGTCACCGCAGTCGCAGCATACCCTGCAGTTGTCAGGCGGCAGCGACAACATCAAGTTTCTGACCTCCCTGAACTACATCAACCAGGATGCCTTTTATAAAAACTCTGCTACCGGCTACAAGCAGTATGACCTGCGCTTAAATCTGGATGCAAATATTAGCCAATATGTAAAGGCAAGTGTTGGTATGTTAGCGCGCCAGGAGAAACGCTTCTTCCCTACGGTGGGTGCTGGGGCTATCTTCAGAATGCAGATGCGCGGTCTGCCTACTATGCCTGCCCGCTGGCCTGACGGAAGACCGGGACCTGATATCGAAAACGGTCAAAACCCGGTTGTTATCACTACAAACGAAACCGGCTATGACCGTGACAACCGCACTTACCTGCAGACAAATGGCTCGATTGAAATTACCAACCCATGGATAGAAGGCCTGAAGTTTACCGGAACAGCTGCAGTGGATAATTTTACCCGCCGCATTAAAAGATGGCAGATTCCGTGGTTCCTGTATTCTTGGAACGGAACGGATTATGAAGCAGACGGAACTACTCCTTTGCTGACATCCGGCCGCAGAGGGCCAGCCGATCCAAACCTTAACATGGCGGATGAGGAGCAGCTGAACATCTTGCTGGGTGGTATATTAACCTATGAGCGTACTTTCGGCGACCATGCAGTAACAGTGCTGGCAGGTACCAATAGAGAAACAATTGCTCATGATGGTTTCTCTGCCTACCGCAGGTATTTTATATCTCCTGCCATTGACCAGATCAGTGTTGGGGGCAACTTAGAGCGTAACAATAACGGATTCGCATCTGAAAGAGCACGCCTGAGCCACTTTGGCCGCTTTGCCTATAACTACAAAGAGAAGTATATGGCAGAGTTCCTTTGGCGCTACGATGCCTCGGATATCTTCCCGGAGGAAACCCGCTATGGATTCTTCCCTGGGGTGCTGGCTGCATGGCAAATCTCTGAAGAAGATTTCTTCAAGAACAACGTCTCCTTTATCAATTACCTGAAGTTACGCGGTTCATGGGGACAGATGGGTAATGACAACCTCGGACCAGAAGGAAACGCTTATAATTATCTGTCTACCAACTCCTTCAATACCTACATCATTGGAGGCCAGGAAGTGTCAACACTGCGCGAAAACAGAGTTCCAAATCCTGGCATTACCTGGGAGGTGGCAAACAACGCTAACATTGGCTTAGACGGCCAGTTGCTGCAAGGCAAAATCAACTTCGAGTTCGACGTCTTCTACAACAAGCGGACAAACATTCTGGCATTCAGAAACGCTTCATTGCCTCTAACTACAGGTATTGATCCGCCGCGCGAAAATATTGGAGAAGTTGTCAACCGTGGTTTTGACGCTTTGATAGGCTACAACAACCAGATTGGTGAGGTCCTGTTCAACGTGAGTGTGAATGGTGGATACGCTAAAAACGAGATCCTTTTCTGGGATGAGGCACCTGGTGCTCCTGCTCATCAGCGCTCTACCGGCAGCCCAATGGGTACTGGCCTTCGATATGAGTATGATGGCGTGTTTGTGAACCAGGCTGAAATTGATGCTAACCCAATTGACTATAGCGCCATTGTAGGTACGCTGCGTCCGGGTGATATGCGATACAGAGACGTGTCTGGCCCGAATGGTGTGCCTGATGGTGCAATTACACCAGACGATAGAACAAGAGATCCTCGAAATGACATCCCTACTTTCCAGGGTGGCTTGAACGGCCGCGCAACCTTTAGAAATTTCGATTTTAGCGTTCTGTTCCAGGGATCAGCTGGTGCTGTAACCACAATCGGAACCTGGGAAATGGGTAGTATCGGTAACTTCCTAGAGGACATTTATGTGAACCGTTGGACTATAGAGAACCCTAGCGCGGAGCATCCACGCATTTCAGACCGCGGAAACCAGTATTTCGCTGGCGGTAATACTTACTGGATGAGAAGCACGGATTATATCCGACTGAAGAACATTGAGTTGGGTTATACGCTTCCGACTGTAGTAGGCCAAAAGATAGGCCTGGAGATGCTGCGCGTGTACGTGAATGCACTGAACCTTGCGACCTGGGATAAACTGAAAGTGTATGACCCTGAAAACGTGAATGCGAACGGCCAGTACTATCCGCAGTCAAGAATCATAAACACAGGCGTAACTGCAACATTTTAAGTGATACCGAAAATGAAAAGAATACATAAAATAAAAACTTTGTCTTTAAGTTTTATTGCTGCCCTGGTGCTTTCTACCGGCTGTAATGATGACTTCTTGAACACACAGCCCTTAACAGCTATTCCCAGTGAGGTTGTATGGACAGACGCTGCCCTTGCCGATGCTTTTGTAACAGACCTTTATACCGTTTTAGGTCAAGGAGGCTTTGATGAGCAAATGCAGGCTTCTCTCACTGATGAGGCTGTTTTTACCCACCCGGGCAGGGGAATCAATGTTATTACGGAGGCCCGCTCTAACCCTGCTGATCCAGGCTTTATAAACTACACCCTCAACTGGCCAAATATGTACAGCAGGATCAGAGCGGCTAACTTAGCCATAGAAAACCTGCAGGAGCCCCAGTTTGACAATCCGGAAATGGCGGAAAGACTACTGGGAGAGGCACTCTTTATGCGAGCCTACATGTACCACCAGTTACTCAGGTATTATGGTGGTGTGCCACTTGTTGATCGGGCATATGAGCTTGGTGAAGCGGATTATACCATCGCCCGCAATACCTTTGCTGAAACTGTTGAGTTTATTGTAAACGATGCCGATCAGGCAGCCCAGCTGCTGGATGGTGAATCAATGGTTGATGGACGAGCTTCTAGAGCAGCAGCACTGGCCCTTAAGTCCCGTGTGCTGCTGTATGCAGCCAGCGACCTGCATGATATCCCTACTGCCAGTGCACAATCAAGCGTGATTGCATCTTATCCTAAGCCAGAGTTACTTGGTTATGTAGATGGTGACCAGATGCAGCGCTGGCAGAGAGCGCAGGCCGCAGCCAAAGAGGTGGTGGATTTGGCAGGCTATGGGTTTATGATGGATTTGGCAGCACCGGTAAGCCCGGATGAGGGAACGCAGAACTACATCGACATGTCATTGTTCCGTAGTAATGCTGAAAATGAAATGATCTTCGGCCGGTATTTTATACAGTCCAAGAATGAAGGCGGTGGAAGGGTAGGCTTATTTAACGGCCCTAACGGATACCGTAACTGGGCGGGTAACACCCCGCTGCAGGACCTGGTGGACGATTATGAAATGATGGACGGCACTGAGTTTAGCTGGGATAACCCGGAGCATGCAGCATCCCCATACGAAAACCGCGATCCACGTTTAGAAGCTACTATTCTGCATGACGCATCTGACTGGAAGCCGCGCTTCACGACCACAGCAGACCCTGCCGACGAGATTCAGACAGGGCAGTATGAGGTGATTGTTGATGGTGCAAAAACAACTCATTTCGGCTTTGATACCCGTCAGAGCTCTATCGAAGACTGGAACGGTACCCGTACGGGCTATTACATGAGAAGGTTTGTAGACCCGAACCCGAACCTGGTGGATATGAACATGTGGCAGCAGGTGCCGTGGGCTTTCTTTAGGTATACTGAAGGTGTGTTGAATTACGTGGAAGCCAGTATTGAATTGGGAGAATATGACAAAGCGCAGGAATGGTTGAACAAAATTCGCTTCCGTGCTGGAATGCCGGCTATAACTGAAACAGGCGTCGCACTGATGGAACGCTACCGTAACGAGCGCAGAATTGAGATGGCCTACGAAGAACAGCGTTACCATGATGTTCGCCGTTGGATGATTCCTGAAGAAACATTTGGGCAACAACCTCGGATTATCGATATCATAGGCACGCTGAAGCCAGGTAAAACGGTAACTACGTACCAGTACAACCCAGAGAACTACAACTATTCCTACAATGTAGTAGAACTAGGAGAAGGGGTTGAGAACCGGGCCTGGGACGATAAAATGTACTACCTGCCAATTCACAGGGACGAGATAAACCGGAATGAGCAATTGAATCAGAACCCGGGATACTAAGAAATATTTTCTTATATTACACTTGAAATCTATGCCAGTCTTGTACTGGCATAGATTTCTCTTTTTTACCTTTTATTTAAATCGCTTATTTAATGAGCAAGTTCCGAGCCTCTCTACCTACCATCCTGTTACTCGCCCTTTCCCTTTTTTCAGCTTGCCAGGAAAATGCCTCCGTAGAAGAGCAGGAGCCATCTGATGCCCCTGCCGTTGTCGCTAATCCTCTGTTTACCCTGCTCCCTGCCAGTAAGACTGGTGTTCAGTTCTCCAACAACCTGACCGAAGGGCTGAATACGAATGTATTAATGTACGAGTACTTCTATAACGGCGGCGGCGTAGCGGTAGGCGATGTAAACGGAGACAGCCTGCAGGACATCTACTTTACAGGAAACATGACCCCGAACAGGCTGTACCTGAACAAAGGCAACATGCTGTTCGAGGATATAACAACCGCCGCAGGCGTGGCCGGAAGGGAAGGCCCCTGGACAACCGGGGTAACCATAGCTGATGTAAACGGAGACGGTTTATTAGACATATATGTCAACTACTCCGGGAAGTTGCGCCCTGAAAAGCGGGAGAATCAGCTGTTCATCAATGAAGGGCCAGGTGCCAACGGTATACCGCAGTTCTCAGAACAGGCGGCACAGTATGGTCTGAACAGCTCTTCTAATAGTACCCATGCTGTATTCTTTGACATGGACCGAGATGGAGATTTAGACATGTTTCTCCTGAACCATAGCCCGGAGTCTTTGCCTGTGCTGGATGAAGTCTCTACTGCGGAACTGCTTGAAAAGGAAGATGTGCAGCGCGGGGTACGGCTTTTCAGGAACGATAACGGGAAGTTTCAGGACATAACAAAAAAAGCAGGTATACAGTCATCGACCCTAACGTATGGCCTGGGAGCCGGAGTAGCCGATATTAACGGCGATGGCTGGCCGGATATTTATGTTTCCAATGATTATGATATCCCCGACTACCTCTACATCAACAACAAAAACGGAACCTTCACTGATCAGCTGAAGCTGAGTATGGGGCACACTTCTCACTTTTCGATGGGCAGCGATATAGCCGATATCAACAACGACGGCTTCCCGGATATTTTTACCCTGGACATGCTCCCGGAAGACAACCGCCGGCAAAAGCTGTTGTTCGCCCCGGACAACTATGAGAAGTTCAATCTCAGCCTTAGATCCGGGTTCCATTACCAGTACATGCGCAATATGCTGCAGGTAAATAACGGCAACGGTACTTTCAGCGAGGTGGGGCAGCTGGCAGGGCTTTCTAACACCGACTGGAGTTGGGCTCCTTTGGTGGCTGATTACGACAATGACGGCTGGAAAGACATGTTCATTACCAATGGTTATCTGCGCGACTACACTAACATGGACTTTATTAAATACATGGGTGGCTTTGTGCAGCAAAAGGGTGGCAGAATGCAGCGGGAACACGTGCTGGAACTGGTAAATAAAATACCTTCGTCTAACGTCACCAACTACATCTACAAGAACAATGGCGACTTGTCCTTCACGAACAAAGGCAGGGACTGGGGTATGAGCGTCTCTTCCAACAGCAATGGGGCGGCGTATGCTGACCTGGACAATGACGGTGATCTGGACCTGGTCGTCAACAACATCAACCAGCCTGCTTTTATTTACCAGAATGAATCGAACAAGCAACTGGACCACCACTACCTGCAACTCAGGCTGCAAGGAGCCGGTAAGAACACAGCCGGAATAGGCGCCAAAGTGATGCTTTATGCCAATGGCAAGCAGCAGTACCAGGAGCAGATGCCTTCGCGCGGCTACCAGTCCAGCGTGTCGCCTGTGCTGCATTTTGGCCTGGGGCAGGAGAACACAATAGACTCTCTTCAGGTTGTCTGGCTAAGCGGAAAGCAGCAGGTGCTGCGCGATGTAACATCAAACCAGGTGCTTACCCTGAAAGAGAGTGAAGCAGGCGCTCCTTCTCGTTCACTAAGGCCAAGTGCCCCTGCTTTCGAAGAAGCCAAAGCACCCGTTTCCTTTGCCCATCAGAAAAACACGACAAATGATTTTAAGCGGCAGCCGCTGCTCGTTAATCCACTCTCTTTCTCCGGGCCCTGCCTGGTAAAAGCCGATGTTAATGGGGATGGGTTGGAGGATGTGTTTGCCGGTGGAGGCAAAGGGCAGTCGGCGGAACTGTACCTTCAGCAAAGGAATGGTACCTTTGCACATAAGCCTACGCCAGCCTTTGACGCCGACAAAATGAGCGAGGATGTGGATGCCGTATTTTTTGACGCCAACAACGATCAGTTCCCGGACCTGTACGTCGTTAGCGGTGGCTACCACGACTTTGCGCCGGATGACGCGTTGCTGCAGGACAGGCTATACCTCAACGATGGCAAGGGCAATTTCACGAAGAGCACCAATTCGCTGCCGGCGATGCACACGAGCACGAGCTGCGCCCGGGCAGCCGACATAAACGGTGACGGATTTGCCGATCTGTTTGTGGGAGGACGCGTGATACCGGGCCGGTATCCAGAGACACCGCAAAGTTATCTGCTGCTAAGCGACGGCAAAGGAGGCTTTAAGGATGCTACTGCGTCGCTTGCCCCGGAGCTGCAAAAGTTAGGTATGGTGACCGACGCCGCCTGGCATGACCTGAACGGGGACAAAAAGCAGGAACTGGTTGTAGTAGGGGACTGGATGCCGGTTACGGTTTTCAAGAACACGAATGGCCGGTTAAGCGATGCGACCGATGCTTATTTCGACAAGAAGTACAGGGGCTGGTGGAATGAGTTGCTGGTGAACGACTTGAACCAGGACGGCAAGCCTGATTTGGTAATAGGCAATCTGGGTCTGAACGCCCAGGTGAAAGTTTCAGACAAACAGCCGGCAGAACTCTACTACAAGGACTTCGACGACAATGGCTCTGTTGACCCCATCCTGACCTTCTACATACAGGGCAAAAGCTACCCTTATGTAACCCGCGACGAGTTGCTGGACCAGATAAGCCTGATGCGTACGCGCTTCACAGACTATAAGAGCTATGCAGACGCCACCATGCAGGATATTTTCACACCCCAAGAACTTGCCGGAGCAGGCCATTTAACTGTCAATCATTTAAAGACTACTTATTTTGAAAGCGGCACAAATGGGAAGTTTTTAGAAAAGCCCCTGCCCATGGAAGTGCAGTATTCCCCGGTGTACGCTATGACCAGCCTTGACTATAACGGGGATGGTAATCAGGATCTGCTGTTAGGAGGCAACATAAGCCAGGCCCGTCTTCGCTTTGGCAAGTATGATGCGAACTATGGTATGCTGCTGCAAGGCAATGGAAAAGGAGGGTTTACTTATATTCCGCAAGCCAAATCCGGCTTTAAAGTGAATGGCGATGTAAGGAGTATACTGCAGGTAAACAACACGCTGTTGTTTGGTATAAATCAGCAGGATGTGAAGGCTTACAAGATGAAATATCCAAACTAAATGAATGCACTTTTCTGCCGTCATTTTCAGTTTTGCGGGTCCCTGAGGGAACGGCCAGGCTTTGGCTCGAGCAGAAATGTGCTGAAATTTTAGAGGTGGCGGTGGAGGGTGTATTATTGCTATTTCTGTTAATAGTGTTTTAGCTACAGTTGATCTTCGTGCTAAATGTTTGTTTTCTTACCTGATATACATATATTTAGAATAGCTTACAATTATGGAGTAAAGCTTGAACTTCCTTTAAGGTAAGTAGAAAGGCTTTTTCCGCTCTGCATTTTATTCACTTAAGTTAAACACTGCTATACTTTAACATGAGTCGCACAGAAGAATTAACGGCTATGGTAGTAAGTGATTGAGCGCTTAAGGAGATGATGCATGGCTTGATAAAATTTGCCAGCACGTCCTATACCGTTTAAAGCTGATACTCTTATTTTCTGAAAAAAGATATAATGACATTCTTAACAGTGCCTTGTACAGAGCACAGTAACATTAAAAAGACCATTACCCAATGAAAAGAAATATATTTCCGGTAGCTTTTCTGATGAGTGTGCTGGCAACGTCGTCCTGCAACAATCCGCAGCAAACGACCACAGCCCAGCAGGTACTACCTAAAGCGGATCAAACCGAATCTACTCTTGCATCGCGGGAGGAGCAATACAGCAAATTAACTGAAGAGGAAAAAAGGCTTCCTGAGAATGCGCTTTTAGGTCTGGAAGTTGCGGACGGACTGGAGGTAAAGCTTTTCGCTTCTGAGCCTATGATGGGCAACCCCACCAACATTGATGTAGATGCTAAGGGCCGGGTGTGGGTGGCTGAGGCTTATAACTACCGTCCGGAGCTTAACCCAACCAACCCACAGCGGGGAGAAGGAGACCGTATTCTGATTCTGGAAGATCTCAACAACGATGGCCGCGCCGATACTGCCAAGGTGTTTTACCAGGGCAAAGACATTGATGCTGCTCTTGGTGTAGCTGTGCTGGGTAACAAGGTCATTGTGTCCAGTAGCCCGAACGTGTTTCTGTTTACAGATACCGATGGAGATGATGTGGCAGACAAGAAAGAGATTTTGTACTCTGGCTTAGGCGGAGAGCAGCACGATCATGCCATCCACTCTTTTACTTTCGGCCCGGATGGCAAACTGTACTTCAACTTCGGTAACGAAGGCCAGCAGATACTCGACCGCAATGGCAAGCCCATAGTAGACAAAGACGGCAAGGTAGTAAACAACAGCGGCAAGCCCTACCGCCAGGGAATGATCTTCCGGGTAAACCCTGACGGCACAGAATTTGAGGTACTGGCTCACAACTTCCGCAATAACTATGAAGCTGCTGTGGATTCCTATGGTACACTTTGGCAGTCGGATAATGATGATGACGGCAACCAGGGCGTACGCATCAATTATGTAATGGAATTCGGTAACTACGGCTATACCGACGAAATGACAGGCGCTGGCTGGCGATCTCACCGGACAAACATGGAGAAGGAGATACCAAAACAGCACTGGCATTTAAATGACCCTGGTTCCGTTCCGAACCTGCTTCAGACAGGCGCAGGTTCTCCTACAGGCATGGTGGTGTACGAAGGTAATTTGCTCCCTGAAGTATACCGTAACCAGATGATTCATACAGACGCTGGCCCGAACACGGTCCGATCATACCCTGTAACAAACGACGGCGCAGGGTATAAAGCAGAGATTGTGCCGCTGGTAGATGGGGTGCGTGACCAGTGGTTCCGCCCCTCTGACCTGAGTGTTGCCCCTGATGGCTCTATCTATGTGTCTGACTGGTATGACCCAGGCGTGGGCGGCCACCAGATGGCGGACATGAACAGGGGACGCATCTACAGAATTGCCCCTCCCGGAGTACCTTACAGAACTCCTCAGCTGGACCTGAGCTCACCAAAGGGAGCTGTAGAGGCGCTGCAAAACCCTAACCTCGCTACACGTTACCTGGCCTGGGAGAAGCTGCACAACTGGGGAACAAAAGCAGAGCCTGCGCTGCAAAAGCTATGGAAATCTGATAACGAGCGGATGAGAGCAAGAGCGCTCTGGCTGCTGGCAAAAATCGAAGGAAAGAGCGACAAATACATTCAGCAGGCACTGCAGGATAAGAACCCTGACATTCGCATAACCGGCCTCCGTATTGCCCGCCAGGAGGTAGATAATATTATCCCTTACGTGCAGCAGCTGGTGAAAGACCCTAGCCCACAGGTGCGCCGGGAAGCAGCCATTGCGCTCCGGCACAACAAATCGGCAGAGGTGCCTGCGCTTTGGGCAGAGCTGGCGCAGCAGTATGATGGGCAGGACCGCTGGTACTTGGAAGCCTTGGGTATCGGGGCTGACGAGCAATGGGACAAGTTCTTTACTGCTTACCAGGCGAAAGTTGGTAACCAAATGACTAATAAAGCCAGCCAAGATATTGTCTGGCGTTCCAGGACTGGCCTTGCGCTGCCGTACCTTTCACAGTACATCACAAATGCGGGTACCTCGTCAGAGGACCGGGCAAAGTTCTTCAGAGCTTTTGATTTTATCGATGATCCTGCTAAAGAGAAAACACTGTTAGCCTTGCTCGATGATCAGGGGCAGCATAAAGCAGAAGTATCAAAGCTAGCTTTAAATCACCTGAGCCCATCCAACATAGAAAAATCGCCAAAAGCGAGGGCTGTACTAGATAGGACTTTGGCGGAGCTAAAAGGGACACAGGAGTATTTGAACCTTGTACGACGCTATAAACTAAAAAACCAGAATGAGGCACTCCTGCAAATGGCACTTGCTAACCCGGATAACAACCTCGGGGTTGAGGCAGCCAGGTTATTGCTTAATTCAGAGGGAAGCAGCCTGTTAAATAAGACTATCAACAGTAAGAATCAGGCTGATGCGTTGGCAGTGCTAAGGGCATTGAGCCGCGTGGGCAATAACGAGTCTATGGACCTGATTCAGTCTGTTGTGATGGACAAATCAGCAGATATGGCCATTCGCAAAGTAGCTGTGAAGTCGCTAGGTACAGGCTGGAGCGGAGAGGAGCGACTGATGAACGTGGTCCGTGACGGTAAGCTTCCGAAGGAGCTGGAGCCGGCAGCGTCGATAGCATTGGCCGGCGCCATGCGCACGGGTATACGCGATGAAGCGCTGAAATACCTGAAGGTTGCTAATGCAACAGGAGGCAAGCCGCTGCCACCGATTAGTGAATTGGCCATGCGTCCGGGTTCTGCAGTAAAGGGTAAGCAGGTGTTCCTGCAGTCTTGTGGTGTTTGCCACCAGGTGGGAGATGAAGGCGCTAACTTTGGCCCGGCACTGACACAGATTGGCAGCAAACTCACCAAAGACGCCCTGTATGTATCCATTCTCCACCCTGACGCTGGTATCAGCTTTGGGTACGAAGGCTTTCTTTTCAAAATGAAGGATGGCAGCGAAGTAGCTGGCATCATTGCCAGCGAAACAGAGGATGAAGTGGAGTTAGTTTTCCCGGGAGGAATGAAGAGTAATTTAGATAAGTCAAATATCGCATCCAGAAAACAAATGGATAACTCTATCATGCCTTCTAACCTGCAGCAAGCCATGTCAGAGCAGGAACTGGTGGACCTGGTGGAGTATCTGTACTCCCTCAAAAAGCCGACAGCAAAATTATAACGAGCAGATAAATTCATGCCGGACCTCCGGCAACCATAAATTGATAATAGTTCAAAAGAAACATTGAAATGAAAAACCAACATACCCGGCGCAGCATGCTGAAAAATATGGCAGGTGGCGCCGCAGTGCTCACCTCTGCCATGTTGTTGCCCGAACCACTGAGAGCCGCTGGCTTAAAGGATTTAAAATTAAAAGGCAAAATCAAGCATTCCGTTTGTAAATGGTGCTACAATGACATGCCGCTGGAGGATCTGTGCAAAGCGGCAAAGGGCCTGGGCCTGTCTTCTATCGAGCTGCTGGGTCCTGATGAATGGCCAATGCTGAAGAAATATGGCCTGACCTGCGCCATGGCCTGGGGAGCGGAGAAAAGCTTGACTGAAGGCTTTAATAATCCGAAGTACCACGACGAACTGGTTGCAAGCTACGAAGCAATGATCCCAAAAGTGGCTGCTGCCGGACTCGATAACCTGATCTGCTTTTCAGGTAATCGCAACGGTATGAGTGATGAGGTGGGAATGGTGAACTGCGCCAAAGGTCTTAAACGCCTGATGCCTACGGCAGAGAAGTATAATGTGACGCTGTCGATGGAGTTGCTCAACAGCAAGGTAAACCACAAAGACTATATGTGCGACCACACCAAATGGGGTGTTGATTTGGCGAAGATGATAGGCTCTGATAAGTTTAAGCTCCTCTACGACATCTACCACATGCAAATTATGGAAGGAGACGTAATTCGCACTATCAAAGAATACCACCCTTACATATCTCACTACCACACAGCTGGTGTGCCCGGTCGCCACGAAATTGACAATACACAGGAGCTGTATTACCCGGCTATCATGAAGGCGATCGTTGATACAGGCTTCAAGGGTTTTGTAGGACAGGAGTTCGTGCCGGCGTCGGGGGATCCGCTTGCTTCGCTACGGGAAAGTATTGTGATCTGCGATGTATAAGCTGTAATAAGTGCTACATCTGGTATAAGTTATTTTGCTGATTCATAACACTGTGTATGCCGCAGCCATCACAACATTCAGTTTGTCTGCTGCTGTATCACTAAACACCAAAAAAAATGAGAAGAAGTGAGTTTTTAAAAAGCAGTCTCCTGGGTGCCGTAGCCCTTACAACTGGAACATCAGCCTTCGCCGGAAGCCCTTTTTCTGAGAAGCAGGCAGGCAAAACTTTTAACCTGAACTACGCCCCACACTTTGGCATGTTTAAAGACTTAGCAGGTGATGATCTGATAAGCCAGCTCAGGTTCATGCGGGATCAGGGATTCACTGCCCTTGAGGACAATGGCATGATGGGACGCCCGGTTAGTGATCAGGAGAAGATAGGGAAAGAACTCGCCAAGTTAGGTATGACAATGGGCGTATTTGTGGTTGACAAAGGTGGAAACTCCCAGAATACACTGGCGGCAGGAAAAAAAGAACACGTTGATATATTTTTGGACGGCTGCAAGCGAGCCGTTGAGGTAGCCAAACGGGTAAATGCGAAGTGGGTGACAGTGGTGCCCGGTGATTTTGAACGGAACCTTCCTATTGGAGTACAAACCGGAAACGTTATTGAGGCTTTACGCAAGGGAGCGGAGATTCTGGAACCACACGGTATCGTAATGGTACTGGAACCGCTCAGCGATTCGCCAAACCTTTTCCTGCGCAACTCGGACCAGACGTACATGATCTGCAAAGGAGTTAACAGTCCTTCCTGTAAGCTCTTGTATGATATCTATCATATGCAGAAGAATGAGGGACACATTATCCATAACATGAACCAGACATGGGACGAGATTGCTTATATACAGATAGGAGATAACCCAGGAAGAAAAGAGCCTACAACAGGGGAAATTAACTACAAAAATGTGTTCAAGCATATTTATGAAAAAGGCTACAGAGGTGTGATGGGCATGGAGCATGGCAACGCCGGAAAAGGCAAAGCAGGAGAGCTCGCCGTTATAAAAGCCTATAGAGAAGTGGATAACTTTATGCAAGCGTAGGTACAGGTAAATTGGTTACAGTTTATTTTGCTTATGCCAAAACGGGCAGTGTGATTTCAGATAATCACACTGCCCGTTTTCCCCTTTAGTAACTAAGGTAGGCTCTTTATCCTATTTTGTCTAAGCTATCGTGGCTACAGCTTATACAGCGACTCATGAGCAGCCTTTTGCATGGATATAACTTAGCGCTCCACTCCCGCGAGGGCGCGTTTTCCAGTTCGGCGCTGTGTACATTTCCTGCCTATCGGCTGCCACTAGCGTGGCACCGGAAATCTACAAATAGAGGGCCCCTACCCCCGGCGCCTCTCTGAAAAACTGGAATCACTTTTCCTTCGAGCTAATAAAATGATATTGTGTACAAATTCTATGTAAATATTTTTTCTACATAACCTTACTCATTCGTCAGCACGGAGTGAAGGTGTTTCCAGTCTTTGGGTTGAGCGCCTTTGGAGATTTTTGGTGCCGCTCGCGCGGCAGCGCCCCGGCGCAAAAACTCCCAGCGCGATGCCCGAAGACGAGGCCTCTCGGCCTTGAGAGCTCAGAGAGACACAATGAAACTGTAGGTTAGTTGCCGCTGGATGTACAGTCACTATGGTAGCTTAGACAGAATCATTAACTCTTAATCCTGAAAAGCCTAAAGATGCTATGGAGTATGGTCCACAAGAAGCGGTATAGCTTATTTCATTAACTTATAGAAACCAGTTGTAGCGGTATCCGCCACAGATTTATCCGGCTTTCGGTATATAAAATATGCCTCCAGCCCCTTCTGGCGGTCAACAAAACGGAGCGCTTTTTCCAGCCCCATTCCCATCAGCGCATTATCATAGGCATCAGCTGTCATGGCATCTTCAGCCCAAACGGTCACGCTTATCAGTTCATTATCTAAGGGGTATCCAGTAACAGGATCTATGAGGTGAGAAATTTTTCTGGAGCCGCTTTGGTAAAACTTTCTGTAATTGCCGGAAGAAGTTATCGCCCCTTTTTCAAGTGTGATGATTTTCTGTATGGGATAAGGATTAGAAAGATTACCCTCAGCCGGTCCTTCAATTCCTATAGCCATCAACTTGCCACCGGGTTTCCGCCCCTTCACCCGCATCTCACCGCCCAACTCTACCAGGTAGCTCCTGATACCCTTTTTCTCCAGGAAATCTGCCAGTACATCCACACTGTAACCCTGCGCAATTCCGTTCACGTCTATTCTCACACAGGGTGCTTGTTTTTTTAAATGGTTTCGATGAAGCTGTATTTTACCTGCACCCACACATTGCAACAACGCTTGTATGGCGGCTGAATCAGGAAGAGCCGAAGCCCGTTCGGTTCCGAAACCCCATGCCTGCACCAGGGGCTGTACCGTAATATCAAAAGCGCCGCCTGTTTTACGTGAAACCTGCTGTGCCTTTTTTACCACCTTTTGAAGGTGCCTGTCTACCTGTAACCCGGAAGCAGAGCGGTTGAACTGGCTAATCAGGGAATAAGGCTGGTAAATGGAAAGGGAGCTGTCGAGTTGCGCCAGAATGTAAGTTACCTGCGCCTTTGTGATACTGCTGTCTTCGGCGTAATAGGTTATCTGGTAAGTTGTTCCCTGGGCAAGGCCTCTGATGGTATACTGTTTTAGCTCAGTTTGGGTGAAAATGAAAGGAAGTGAAGCAAAAAGGCACAGCAACAACAATCGCATAGGTCAGAAAGAGTAGTGGTACAGCGTGTCAGAAATACTGACACAAGGTTGCGCAAGTCTAAGAACAAAAGAGATTGCCCCGTCAACCAAACCGGAATGCTTGTCTCAGCAGCCGTGGTTTTCGGAACAATCTCCTCTGAAAGTAAATCAGAATTTTGTTAAATCACTTTTGTTTTGCCTGGCATAGGAATCGGGTAAAATCCGTTGGCGTCTGGCAGAATCTTTGGTTTAGCATCCCAGGCGAACGTATCCGGCATCAGGTTGATGTCAGAGTTCAGGGCGTCTTCCCACTTAATTTCCTGACCGGAGTAGGTCGCGTAGCGGCCTAAGAGCGACGTCATGGTACTCATTGCAGAGCGCTCAGCGTCTGCAAATTTATACTGGCCTGCGGCAATGGCAGCAAATAGCTCGTCATGCTCGGTCTGGTACGGGTTAGGGTCGTTTTTGCCGGCATGGTCATACAAGGAGTTGCCTTTGTAATCCCACAGCTTTCCGTCGTTGTTGGCAGAAAGGTATACCTTGCCCTTTGTGCCCTGGAAGCTTTCGTCTACCCGGTTTTTGGTGCCTTCGTAGTGGCGGCACTGGCTTTGGATAACAGCGCCATCTGCGTATAAAAACTCCACCGTATGGTTGTCGAAAATTTCACCATACTCTTTTCCTGTTCGCAGGAAGCGGCTTCCTGTACCCTGTGCTGAAACCGGGTAGCTGTTTTTTACCCAGTTAGCAATATCTATGTTGTGCACGTGCTGTTCGGTAATATGGTCTCCGCAAAGCCAGTTGAAATAATACCAGTTGCGCATCTGGTATTCCATTTCGGTTTGATTGGCTTCACGTGGCCGCACCCATACACCGCCACTGTTCCAGTAAACCTGCCCGGATACCACATCGCCTATAGCTCCATCCTCTATGCGCTTGATGGTTTCACGGTAATTGTTCTGGTAACGGCGCTGCAGACCCACCACTACGTTCAGCTTCTTTTGCTTCGCTTCCTCAGCAGTAGCCAGCACTTTGCGTATACCTGGAGAGTCTGTGGCAACAGGCTTTTCCATAAACACGTGCTTGTTTCGTTTCACGGCCTCCTCGAAATGGATAGGCCTGAAACCCGGAGGAGTAGCCAGCAGCACAACATCAGCATCGGCTATCGCCTGTTTGTATCCATCAAACCCTACAAACCGCTTGCTTTCCGGAACATTGACCTTCGCTTTTCCGAACTTGCCAAACAGGCTTTCGTAGCTCTTGTCCAACCGGTCCTGGAAGGCATCAGCCATGGCTACCAACTGCACATCATGCTTCGTTGCCAATGCCTGAAAGGCTGCTCCTGTACCTCTGCCGCCGCAGCCGACTAAGGCAATTTTGATAGTGCCTTTTCCTGCTGCATAGGCACCTGCTAAGGGAAGGCTGCTCAATACTGCTCCGCCAGCCAGTATGGCAGACGCTTTCAGGAACTCTCTTCGCTTGTTCGAATCGAAATCTTTCATGCTGTTTTATAGGTTAAGGTTTGTTATAAACAAATTAATAATCAGGTGTCGGTTCCTGGTTGTAGTAAGCGTCGATCTCTGCTTTTGAGGGTGGGTTCACCGGCCTTACAAGCCTTAGGCCAACAAAGGGGGCTTCCGGGAACCACCAGTTACTTTTGGGTATCTGCGGGTCTATCCTTTTCCAGTTCGGGTCTGAGCCCTCCCTATTGGCAGACCGTAATGCCGGCGCCTCATCTTCAAAAGAGCCACCCCTGATTACATGCGGGTAAAGTTCTGTTGGAGTAGCTACAGGGTTGCTGGTGGCCTTACTTTTAAACTTTTTATAATAATCCGGGATGTACTGGTCTGCTGTCCATTCGGCCACATTGCCGTGCATGTCATAAAGGCCCCAGGCATTGGGCTTTTTGCTTCCGACAGGGTGTGTTTCTTCTTTGCTGTTCGCCCGGTGCCACGCGTATGCATCGAGGTCGGAGGAGTCATCACCGAAGGCATACGCTGTTGTTGCGCCCGCCCTGCTGGCATATTCCCATTCCGCTTCGGTTGGTAGCCGGTAGAAAACACCTGTTCTGGCATACAACCATTTGCAAAACTGAATGGCGGCATACTGTGTCATTCCGACGGCAGGGTGGTTTTCTTTGCCCATGCCAAAGGTCATGTCCAGGTAAGGCTTTGTAGGCCGTGCGACAGCATCTACTTCTGCACTCACGGTGCCGTTGCTTTGGGTTATCTCATAATCCTTGTAAACGAAAGGCTCAAAAACATCCCAGGTTACCTCATACTTGCCCATCCAGAAAGGATCGATTTTCACTGGATGCTGCGGCCCTTCGTCTTCGTCTCTTCCCGGCTCACTAGCAGGGCTCCCCATCATAAATTCGCCACCCGGAATAGGAACCATTTCAAACTTAAGTTGTGTGCCGGCAATTTCCTGAGTATAGGGCTCTTTGTTAGACTGTTGGGAATATGCGGTGTTGGGTGTAAGTGTGAAATAAGTTAACCCTGTAAGAAACAGGCTAAAAGATAGTTGTGAAATATTCATGCAGGCTGTTATTGTTTTTTACACCACTTTGGGGCTCCTGTAAACGCCGGCAGCTTTTACACATGCCACTTTTCAAAAAAGGAACTTTAAGGGTAATTAAAAATCATAATTCATATAATTTTATTATAAATAATGAAATAAGCAAGTAATTACTCATTATTATTTGTGAGTGTGACAGTTATACCGGTGTTGTTGCTGATTTTTGATGAAGTGGCGATGGAAAATGGGATACTACTTACTTGAATTCTGTTCCGGCGATGTTTGCTAAATTCCCCGCTTTGGGCAGGAGGGAGAGGGGTGGTTCGACCTGGTGACGCAGAATCAGGAAGCATGAAGCAACTATGCAGGCATCATAAAAGGAGAGGAGGTGCTTCATACCCGTTAAGTATGCAACACCTCCTCTTTTAATTCAATTTAAACCGGAACAGCTTATAAGCTGTGAAACTCTAAGCCGTTTTTGTCATCAGCTGTCTTCCTCTAAAGTAGAAAGGAAACTCACTAAATCCCGTATCTCTCTTTTCGTCAACAGATACTGCATATTAGGCATACTGGAAGCAGCATTGGTCCTTTTCGCAATTTCACTTTTCTTGATGACGGTTTCAGGTTGCCCGCCTACCTTCACTGAAATGCTGTCGTCCTGCTCATCCTGGAGTATACCGCTTACTGTCTGGCCGTTTTTAAGCTCCAACGTTACCACGCCATAACCTGGAGCCAGTCGCGCGCTCGGGTTGATCAAAGCCTCCAGTAATTGAGGGCGGGTAAGTTTTTTGGATATGCCGTTTAAACGGGGACCGGCATTGCCGCCCAAATCATCGTAGGAGTGGCACCTGATGCACTGCGCCGTCTGATGGCTGAAGAATATCCTTCTGCCCTGATTCGGATCGCCGCCATACAAGCTTCCTTCAAAAGCGGCCTCCGGAGCACCAGAAGAATGCTTCGCGCTGATTTCTTTGTGTCTGGTAATCAGCTTTGGGGAACGGGTGCTGGCAACAGCTTCCGCTAACTCCAGCTGGATTTCCACAGGAAGCTTGCCGTTCGCCAGTTTCGTCAGTAAGTCGTTAAAGACAGGCTGGGTATTTTCTACAGGTAATTCTCCGAGCGTCATAAGGGCAGCCTGCTTTTCTTCCGTCGTCCGCTTGTTGATGACGTCAGAAAGCAGCGTCACCATCAGTTCTTTCGAAATATCCATGTCTGCTAGCATATCAAGGCCTGCTACCCGAACGCTTTTCTCCTGGTCCGATATGGCCTGCTCAATGGCTTTTCCTATCTGCGCATCTTCAACGGATGCCAGTGAGCGCAGCGCTTCTACTCGCACCTCTGCTTCTTTGTCGTTTTGCAGGCGGGTAAAAAGCGGAGTAGATGCCTGGTCTACTTTAAGCTTGCCAATCGCCCTGACAGCGCTCAGCCGTACCGGGGCTTCGGCATGTCCTGATGCCTGTATGAGTGCATCCGCTGCCTTGTTTCTAACCAGCGTCGGATCTCTTTCTATAGCACCTCTGTAGCGGCCGTCCACACGGTCCAGCACAGATGGTTTGGCCCAGGTGCTCAGTGCATCCATGGCTTCAGCCCGCATGGCTACCGGAGCGCCTTCCTTAAGGGAATAGTCGATCAGGTTTTGCATGGCCTGCTGGTTGCCAACGCGCAGGTTTGCGTTGATGGCGCGTCTTAGCAGCGCTTCATTCGTAAAACGAGATTCCTGCAGCACATTGCCCAAAGCAGGAAGTGCCTGCTCTATAGACAGGTCGTCGTTAATGGCCCGTGCCGCTTCTGTTACAATGTACTCATCCTGGTCCTTCAGGAAGTTAGCTATTCCCGGGTGCTTCATGCGGCGCAGGGCTACTACGGCGGCAATTCGCGCACCACGCGACGGATCGTTGGCTAAGGCAACTACAGGTTCAGCTTTACCGATGCGGGCTAAAGCAAGGCTTCCGGCATGGCGTATGTAGGCGTCTTCGTCGTTATTGTCCTTCAGCAATTGAATAAGCGGCATAACAGCCGGTTCGTAAGCTATACGACCAAGTGCTTCTGCGGCGAAGAAACGGGCCCTGCTATTCTGGTCTTTCAGCAATGGCATCAGGTTAGCACCAGCCTCCTTATACCGTATATCACCCAACCATTTGGCAGCCTGCGCTCTTATTTCAGGGTCACTGTCTTTTAGGAGCGGCAGGAGTACTTTGGCATATTTCTTATCCTGGCGGGCCAACTGGCTGATACCCCAGATACCGTGCACCCGGGCTAACTGGTTATTTTTTTGCCGGATGCTTCTCTGCAAGACACTAGCGCCTTTTGCACCACGCTTTGCCAGCTCAAACTGGGCTTTCTGCCTTACGCGCATGTCCGGGTTTTTTAACAGCTCACCCAGTTCTTTCTCTTTGCGTTGGGTGAAGTCTTCTGCTAAAAGCTTCTGTGTCAGTTGTCGCTCGGGCCATACCGCCCCGTCTTCATCATCCAACTTCCAGATGCGGCCGTGGTCTTTTGTGTTCCAGCCGTCAATCCAGTCTGCCACATACATGGCGCCATCCGGTCCAAAGTCTATACCGGTTGCCAGCACACCACTCATGATCTTTTCACTTTCTCCAAGCTCAAAGGAGGCTCCTTTAGGATTCAGCTTAAAGGCATGGATGCCGGACCTGGCGGGGTTACCCACAAATTCTGCAATAAAAAAGGTGTTTTTGTATTTAGGGCTCAGTGCTGTGCCAGGGTTATACAACATACCGGTAGGGCCGCTTACAAAATTGGCAATGGCCGGTGTAATATAGGCGGCTTGTCCCTCAAAGCGTGGCTTGTACATGTTCTCGTCCATCCACACTTTATAGGTGTTGTTGTCCGGGTCACGGTACTTGCCAAACTGCCAGTTTGTGCGCCAGCCGGTGTCAGAGCCGTTCACAATGTATACCAAACGCTCTTTTTCACCAGGGTGATCACCGTCATTGTCTTCGCTGATGAGGTTGCCATATTCATCAAAAACAAATTCATGTGTATTCCGGAGACCATGGGCAAACACTTCAAAATCACTGCCATCAGGGTTAGCTCTTACAATGACGCCTTCGTTCGGGTGTTCCCACTTCTGCCCGTCAGGGCCGGTGCCATTAAAGCCAATGTCGCCAATGCCCCAGTATATTTTGCCGTCAGGTCCCATTTCCAAACCAGACATACCATGGCCACCAAACCCCACGTGTATACCGTAGCCATGCGAAAGAGAAGTCTTTTCATCTGCTATGCCGTCCCCATTCTTATCCCTCATGCGCCACAGATCGGGAGCCACGCCTACAAAAAGGTCGTCACCATAGGACATAACAGCCCCGGCTACATCGGTTACCTCCTCATGAAAATCCTCTACCACCAGTTGCGATCTGTCTGCCACGCCATCGCCGTTTGTGTCTTCTATGCGGTAGATGTGCTCTTTCTCAACAGTCATGTCTCTCCAGTCGTGCGAGCCATCTTTGTTCAGGTCGGCCAACCACTCGTTTTTCTCGCTGTTTTCCGGAGACAGGACCTTGCGCAGAAAGGCGCGCTTCTCTTCAACCGTCTGCAACTGTATAGACTCAATCTCCCAGTCCTGATGACCCCGAATATCGAATTCAGAATTCTTCTGCCTGTTGGTTCTGGCATAATACAGCCGCCCCTGGTCATCAATATCGATGGAAATAGGGTCCGCCACCAGGGAATCCACGCCCCATAAGCGGAGCGTCAGGCCATCAGCCAGTTCAGGGGTGACGAGCGCCTCAATGGATTTAGCCATTTCAGCGGCCTCTTCAGGAGCCAATTGCTTGATTCTCCTGTCCACAGGGTCTTGTATAGTATATCCTGAAAGAAGCAAGGCAGGAAACAGGGCAGAGACCCAAAAAGCCTTTTGGTTGTTTTTCAGGGTTGTTAAAACAGCCTTTTTCATATTAAATGACATGTAATAAGAATTGATTTTTAAACGCTTTTGTGAAAATTAACAGCACGTGCTTCTTCCATTAGGTACTGTTCTTGGTTTCGTTCTTCTAGAAGTCAAAACATTGGAATCTGAAGGTAAGAAATTTTATGCTATTTCGTAACAGAAACTGCCTGAATGTGACTGCTTACTTTTAAGGAGGCAGCAGCAAAGTCTTTTCTTTCATAACATCCGCTTTGCTTAAAAAGCAACAGAGGGAGCGCAGGTATAAACCTACGCTCCCTCTATATATAAAGCAATTTCTGCTAAACTCTATGATTCAGCTGCTTAGCAAAAGACTACTTCTTCCCTTTAGCCATTCCTTTGCCACTGTTTGTCGGCATAATCTGGCCACAAGCTACAGGCATAGTAGGTACGTAAACACTGTTTACAGTCAGGCCGTGTAATACGATGGCTCTGTTCTGGAGCGGCTTCAAGTCCTTGTAATCGATAACCTGGCCTTCTTCTTCAAACTCAATTTCGCCAAGCTCAAACGTACGCGTATAGTTTAAGTTTCCATCTGCATCAGCAACAGGAAACTCGTCAATTGGTACGTAGAGTTCAAGAAGAACTGGTCCATAAGAAGGAAGTCCTTCCACGAGGTCTACAAATCCATCTCCGTTTGTGTCATCAGCAGGAGTCGGGCAGGTTGCGTTTCTGTTGTCATCCTTAAATCCGTGGATGTGTTGCGGGTGGGGTAGGTTTGGCTCCAGTCCAGATGCCATTACCTCTACAGTTAGTACATTCGCATCCACTGTGATAGTGGCTGTGCCTGAAACGCCAGAGTTGTTTAGTGGCTGGAGGTTCGCCATAAAAGTACGCTCAATAGCAGAGCCTTTGTTCACGCCTTTCTGGTGCGCTTCCGCTACATTCTGTGCTGAAAGTTTCGCATCAGGAGAAATATCTGATTGCTCGCAAGAAACAAATGTGAATGCCATGGCAGCTGCCGCAATAAATTTTGTTGGTGCTGGAAATAAAGTTTTGATATTCATAATTTTATATTTTTTTTTAGTACACTCTACCTACGGGGGACTAATAACCGAATCTTCTGAAACCCACTTTTTAACTGGTAATGAGCTATGTAGAAGGTGTGAGTGTAGTGTTTTGATTCGTGAATGATAAATCCAGTGTTTTTTAATAAGGGTAAGTTGTTTGAACATCTATTAAAAAAGTTAAAATTATATAAGAGTGTAATCCGCGGCTGCCGCTATGCTTAGATACCAGTTGAAGGTATCAGGGGAGGTGTTGTTGTAATAATGCTTCTATTGCACCAACATAGTACAATAGTGCTTTGCTGTTCCTCCGGCACCAAAAGGTAGTATAGGTGATAACCTGAAGATGATAGTTGCGTTCCGCTGTATGGGGAAAGAGCCTTTTACAACGTACACTGTGGATTAGTGCGTCGCAGGGTGTTGACGTTGCATACTCCTTGAGTCCGCGCGCTAATTACTATAGTGAGCTACTTGCTTTTATCGCCCCTGATAAATTTGAAGAAACCCTTAATAATCAACAGCTGATGGCAGACCTAAGGAAATATTCAATGGAGGGTGCTTCTGAGGTGGCAGATAAAGCAGCCGCAGAAATTGAAGCATTGTTGCGAAGGCAGCCTGCCACAGTAGAAGTTATCAATGTGGAAAGTGATCCATCCTACAGGGAAAAAGACATTGATTTGTTGTGGAACAGGAAACTTGACGACGGAAGTATCAAGACTATCAGTATAGAGGTAAAAGGGGACAGGTGGTACAAAACCGGCAACTACTTTTTTGAAACCTGCAGCAACGAAGGAAAAGGCACACCCGGATGTTTTATGTATACAGAAGCCGACTATGTATACTATTATTTTGTAAATGCAAAAGAGCTGCATGTGCTGCCAATGCCCGCCACAAGAGATTGGTTTAAGAACCATATAGCAGACTTCAGCGAAAAGAAAACTTCAACTCCTGTAGGTAACGGCAAAAGCTATGTTACTGTTGGCCGTCTAGTGCCAAGGTGTCTTGTTGCTGCGGAAGTAGCAGGAGTTAAAGTTCTGAAACTAAAAAATTCGTAAAGCTTTCCTTTCAGCGGGTTGAGTGTCAGCTAAAATGCTGTCGTTGGAAATAAGCAGCTCAAATATTTCACCCCGGCCGCTGCCTTTCGAATTGATGGCTCTTTTTGCTTTTACCTTTTCTATTGTATAATCTTGATACAAGTCCTGGAAAAAGTTATTGCTCTCATCGTTGTTGGTAGTATCTGAATTGCTTTGCACAAAATACGCCTGTCCTTCATGCACGGCATCACAAAACTTCTTTAGCCTGACTTGGTCCTCATCTATAAAGCCTTCTTTCGCATAAGCGTTAAAAGAGGCTGTCGTGCTGATGGGTTTGTAAGGTGGGTCGAAGTAAAAGAAGGCATCCGGGTGGATGTGTTTTTCGGTTTCTCTGAAATCGGTATTTAGTATTTCTACTTTTTGAAGCGCCTCGCTGTTGGCCCGTATCACTGGCGCATTACAAATGGTAGGATTGGCATATTTGCCAAACGGAACATTGAAACCACCCTTGGAGTTAACCCGGTACAAGCCGTTGAAGCATGTTTTGTTTAGAAAAATCATCAAAGCGCTTTTCCGGGTTGGGTTCTCTTCCAGGTGATTAAACTCCTCCCTTATTTCCAGAAAAAATTGTTTCCTGTCTTCCTCTGATGCATAGGTATAATACTGCTCTTCAAGTCCGGCTAGTTCTTTTATGAGGAGCTCCGGCGACTGCTTGATGGTTAGGTAGCAGTCGGTCAGTGTAGTGTTGATATCATTGATGACAGCGTGCTTTACATACTTGCCGTATGCTCTGAGCATAAAAAACAAAACGGCACCACTACCAGCAAATGGTTCGATAAAGTCTATGGTACTTTTGCTTTCTAACCGCTGGATCAGCTTTGCTTCAATAGCTGGAAGTAATTGTGTTTTGCCACCCGCCCATTTTAAAAATGGTTTAATATCCGCCTCTCTCGTTGTGTTAGATAACATCTATATTCCTTTGCTAGGGCGCAAAAATACTTATTTATCCCGAGGTGTCCTTTACGACAGGTGATTTTTAATGTACGGTTCATCTGTATGCTTTTCCCTTTTCACCAATACAGCATCTGTATGAAAAAAAAAGACACTGCACCTGTATCTGATTCACCTACCTAACGTTTGTTAGCTAAATAAAAATGCGTATATTTGATTAGAGTCACTTCGCTGAATGATATGAGTTAGTTGCAGGGAAGTAATCAAGTCAGGTAGCGTATAGGATATAAGAACTGAACATTGATGAGCAAATTTCATAAGGTAAAAATTAAACGTATTAACCGTGAAACGCACGACTGTGTCACCGTGTCGCTGGATGTGCCGGAGGAGCTGAAAAATACCTTCCGCTATACCCAGGGGCAGTACCTTACCTTCAGGCGGCAGTTTAACGACGAAGAGCTGAGGCGCTCTTATTCCATCTGCTCCAGCCCGCTGGAAAACGAATGGAAGGTGGCCATCAAGAAAGTGCCGGAAGGTGTCTTTTCCAGCTACGCCAACGAGGCGCTGCAAGTGGGGGAGGAGCTGGAGGTAATGCCGCCAATGGGGCGTTTCTACACCGAACTGAACCCGGAGAACGAGAAGCTTTACGTGATGTTTGCCGCTGGCAGCGGTATTACACCGGTGCTCTCTATCATGAAGACCATTCTGATGACGGAGCCAAAGAGCCAGGTGTACCTGATTTATGGGAACAAGGGCCGCAACTCCATCATCTTTAAAGAAGAAATAGAAGGACTGAAGAACAAGTACATGAACAGGCTGAGCGTGTACCACATCCTGAGCCGGGAGCACGGCGACACGGAACTGTTCTTTGGCCGTATAGATAAAGAGAAGACCAAGGTTTTCCTGGGCAATATCATTGAGCCTGACCAGATTGACGAGTGCTTTATCTGCGGACCCGAGGAAATGATTTTTGGCGTGAAGGATGCGCTGCTTGAAGCGGGCGTGGAGAGTAAAAAGGTGCACTTTGAGCTGTTCACCACAGGCGACAGCGGGAATAATAAAAGTCGCAAAGAACGACCTGCCGGGGAGGTAGACAAGCAGAGCAAGGTAACCGTGAAAACGGATGGCGTGGTTATGAACCTGGACATGTCGTACTACGGCAATACCATTCTGGATGCCGCGATAGAAATGGGAGCTGACCTGCCATACTCCTGCAAAGGAGGCGTTTGCAGCACCTGCCGTGCCAGGGTAATAGAAGGCGAAGTGGAGATGGATGTCAACTACTCGCTTGAACCCGAAGAGGTGCAGGCGGGTTATATATTAACATGCCAGGCTCGTCCGCTGACAGAGAAGGTAATTGTTGATTTTGACCAGTAATAATTTAAAAAATATAACCTGACGAAGGTTTTTAAAAGATATAGAAGCTATGGAAGAGGTAGAAGTAAACCTGGAGGCACAATTTGAAGAAAAGGTCGCCAAAGACATCAGAATAGAACCAAAGGACTGGATGCCGGATGCTTACCGGAAAACACTTATCCGGCAGATATCGCAGCACGCGCACTCCGAAATTGTAGGCATGTTGCCGGAAGGCAACTGGATTACGCGCGCTCCCTCACTCAAGCGCAAAGCCATACTCCTAGCCAAGGTGCAGGATGAGGCAGGCCACGGTTTGTATCTGTATAGCGCCGCCGAAACATTGGGTGCCTCCCGTGACCAGATGATTGCTGACCTGCATTCAGGTAAGGCAAAGTACTCCAGCATCTTCAACTACCCGACTCTTTCCTGGGCTGATATTGGAGCGATTGGCTGGCTCGTGGATGGTGCTGCTATTATGAACCAGGTGCCGCTGTGTCGTACGTCTTATGGCCCTTATGCCCGGGCCATGGTGCGGGTGTGTAAAGAAGAAAGCTTCCACCAGCGCCAGGGCTTTGAAATTATGATGACGCTGTGCAACGGTGCGCCGGAGCAAAAGAAGATGGCGCAGGAAGCTTTTAACCGCTGGTGGTGGCCAACCCTGATGATGTTCGGCCCGAAAGACGAGGAGTCGCCGAATACAGAGCAGTCGATGCGCTGGAGAATTAAGCGATTCACTAATGACGAACTGCGCCAGCGCTTCGTGGACATGATGGTGCCGCAGGCGGAGTTTCTGGGCCTGACTGTACCAGACAAGGATCTGACGTGGAACGAGGCCAAAAACGGCTACGACTATGGCCAGATAGACTGGGATGAGTTCTGGAGCGTGGTAAAAGGTAACGGCCCCTGCAACAAACAGCGCATCCAAACCCGTGTGAAAGCCGACCAGGAAGGCGCATGGGTACGCGAAGCCGCCCTCGCCCACGCTGAGAAAAGAGCACAGCGAGAACAGCAAAAGGTAGCGTAGGAGCAGTGTGCCTAAGTCAACACGTATTGTCATTTCGAACAAAGCGAGAAATCTGAGATATTTTATGACCCCACAATGCCACAGATTTCTCACTTTGTTCGAAATGACAGCCATTAAGTGAAAAGCCTCAGGTTAAAGGGAAATCACAAAAAGATAAAACATATGAACACAAAAGAATGGCCGCTTTGGGAAGTCTTCATTAGAAGCAAACAAGGCCTTGACCACAAACACGTAGGCAGCCTGCACGCGGCGGATGCAGAGATGGCTGTACAGAATGCCCGCGATGTGTATACCCGCCGCATGGAAGGCATCAGCATATGGGTAGTAGAGTCAAAGCACATACACGCCTCCAACCCCGACGATGCCACTGCTTTTTATGAGCCGGCCAACGACAAAGTATACCGCCACCCGACATTCTATGAGGTGCCGGCGGAAATCAAAAACATGTAACAGCTATGATGCACAACCACGAAAACGCACCGCACCTGCACGAGCAGCACTTCAACACCCCGGTACAGGACTATGCCCCCGAAGTGAAGCAACTGGTGCTGGAGTATACCTTGCAACTGGCGGACACGTCCTTTATACTTGGCCATCGCCTTTCAGAGTGGTGCGGGCATGGCCCGGTGCTGGAGCAGGACATGGCTTTGTCGAACATCGCGCTGGATTTAATTGGGGAGACCCGCAGCCTGTACCAGTATGCCGCTGAACTGGAAGGCAAAGGACGCACAGAAGACGACATGGCGTACCTGCGTGACACGGTGGAGTATAAAAACCCACTACTGGTTGAGCAGCCAAACGGCGACTTCGGTGATACCATCATGCGCCAGTTTATCTTCGATAGCTTCCACTTTTTCTTCCTGAAAGAACTCCAGAACAGCACAGACCACCGCCTGGCTGCTATTGCTGAAAAGTCTCTGAAAGAATCCAGTTATCATATCAAGTGGAGTTCTGAGTGGGTGATCCGCTTAGGTGATGGCACCGAAGAAAGCAGGAAGCGCATCGAAAAAGCCATCGACAACCTCTGGCCTTTTTCCGGTGAGTTATTCATGATGACAGCTACAGAGAAAAAGCTTTTGGAACATGGGGTTATCCCGGATTACAGCCAAATTAAAAATAGCTGGGATGCGCACGTTGCCAAGGTTTTTCAAGAAGCAACGCTAGCCGTGCCACAGAACGTGTGGATGCAGTCTGGAGGCAAGGAAGGCAGGCATACAGAACACCTCGGCTTTGTGCTAACAGAGCTACAATACCTGCAAAGAACCTATCCGGGTCTGGAGTGGTAGAGATAAAACACGCCTTTGTCATCTCGAACGGTAGTGGGATATCTACCTTAAATTAATCAGATATCTCACTACCGTTCGAGATGACAAGTGATTTTTAAAACGTAATTCAAGATTTGAATACAGAAGAAAGAATCTGGCAATACTTAGAGGATGTTTCCGACCCTGAGGTTCCGGTACTGAGCGTTGTGGACCTGGGAGTAGTGCGCGATGTGCAGGTGCAGGACGAAGAAGTGCAGGTAACGATTACCCCTACCTATTCCGGCTGCCCCGCCATGAACACCATTGCCACCGATATTAGGCTCAAGCTATTGGCAGAAGGCTTCAAGTCTGTCCGCATCAATATGCAACTGAGCCCTGCCTGGACCACCGATTGGCTGTCAGAAGAAGGTAAGATAAAGCTGGAAGAATATGGTATTGCTCCTCCTGTAGAAGATGGCGGAGACATTCACGCCCTGTTTGGGAGAGACACGACCGTGCGCTGTCCGCTTTGCAAATCAGAAAATACAAAACTTGTCAGCCAGTTTGGCTCCACCGCCTGCAAAGCGCTTTACCAGTGCAACGAGTGCCTGGAGCCATTCGACTATTTTAAATGCCTGAAATAAAACATGGAAGAAAACAATTACATCAAGTACAATTTTGAAGCTGGCGTCGCCACCATCACCCTGAACAGACCGGATGTTTTCAACAGCTTTAACCGCGAGATGGCTTTAGCACTGCAGGAACGCCTGCGCGAAATCCAGCAGAACGAGGAGGTGCGGGCCGTACTGCTAACCGGGGAAGGCAAAGCCTTCTGTGCCGGCCAGGATTTGGCAGAGGCGACGGCGGAGGATGCAATGGACATCTCTGAAATAGTAGACCAGCATTATAACCCGATTGTGCTTTTGCTCCGGCAACTGGACAAGCCAGTTATAGCTGCTGTAAATGGTGTAGCAGCAGGTGCCGGTGCTAACCTGGCTCTTGCCTGCGACATTGTAGTGGCCAAAGAGTCGGCTGCCTTTATCCAGGCATTCAGCAAAATCGGCCTTATACCCGACAGTGGTGGCACCTTTTTCCTACCCCGCCTGATAGGCTTGCAAAGAGCCAGTGCTTTGATGATGACAGGCGATAAGGTGCCTGCGAAAGAGGCGCAGGAAATGGGCATGATTTACAAAGCTTTCGCAGATGATGCTTTCGAAAGCGAAGTAAAGAGTTTAGTGCAAAAGTTGGCCCAGATGCCGACCAAAGGCCTCGCCTATACCAAAGCCCTGTTGAACTGCACCTTCGACCTGAGCTTGGATGGACAGCTTCGCCACGAATCTACTTATCAGCAACGTGCCGGAGCTAGCGCCGACTTTAAAGAAGGCGTGCAAGCCTTCATCGAAAAGAGAAAACCGAACTTCAAAGGTCAGTAGGACCAACCTCTAATACCGCTAATGCATGAACACGAAGGACAAAAGTACAAGTAAAGCAGAAGAGGTCATGCACCGTATGCTGGAGAAAGATGCCTTCAGTAAGCTGCTCGGGCTGCAGGTAGACGAAGTAGGGGAAGGCTACTGTCGGTTGCATTTTCTGGTTAGAGACGACATGCTGAACGGCTTTGGCATTTTGCATGGTGGAGTAACCTATTCTGCCGCCGACAGTGCTTTTGCCTTTGCCTGCAACAGCCACGGCCGCCTGAGTATGGCACTCAGCACCAACATGGACTACCTGGAAGCAGGCAAGCTAGGCGATATTCTAACGGTTGAGGCTAAAGAAGAAAGCCTAAAAAACAAAATAGGTGTCTATCAGATTCGGATAACGAACCAGGAGGATGTACTGGTGGCGCTATTCAAGGGCACCTCTTACCGCACCAGCAAAGAAATTTAAGTTAAGAACCTAATTCCCCTCCTCGGAGGGGCAGGGGTGGGTTCATCAAAGTATCATAACCTGCTTCCATCAAACAGAAACAACCATGAAAGACGCATACCTCATAGACGGCATCCGCACGCCAATCGGCAACTTCGGCGGTACACTGGCCACCGTAAGGCCGGATGACATGGCTGCCCTCGTGATAAAAGAACTCATGAAGCGCAACCCTTCTGTAGACGGGGCGGAGATTGCAGATGTGATAATGGGCTGCGCCAACCAGGCAGGTGAGGATAACCGCAATGTGGCGCGCATGTCGTTGCTTCTGGCGGGCCTGCCTTTCTCTGTGCCCGGCGAAACGATAAACCGCCTGTGTGCCTCCGGGCTGTCAGCTGCCATAGCGGCCAGCAGGGCCATACAGTGTGGCGACGGTGATTTCTTTATTGCCGGTGGCGTGGAAAACATGACGCGTGGACCTTGGGTCATTTCCAAAGCCAGCACCCCTTTCGGCAGAGATTCAGAAATGCACGACTCCAGCTTCGGCTGGCGCTTCGTGAACCCAAAGATGAAGGAGCTTTTCGGCACGGATGGCATGGGAGAAACGGCCGAAAACCTGGCGGAGCGTGAAAACATCAATCGCGAAGACCAGGACCAGTTTGCCCTCCACTCCCAGCAAAAGGCGGCGGTGGCGCAGGAAAAAGGCCGCTTCGATAAAGAGATTGTACCGGTAGAGATTCCGCAACGCAAAGGCGATCCGAAAATATTTGACAAAGACGAGTTTATCAGACCAGATACAACCCTGGAGGTGCTGGGGAAGCTTCGCCCTGCCTTCCGGAAAGACGGTACGGTAACGGCTGGTAATGCTTCCGGTCTAAATGATGGTGCTGCAGCACTTTTACTCGCGTCAGAAGAAGGCATCAAAAAAAATAACCTCACACCAAAGGCACGCATTGTATCGATGGGAGTGGCAGGCGTGGAGCCGCGCGTAATGGGTATAGGCCCTGTGCCGGCCAGCCAGATTGCTATGAAAAAGGCTGGTCTTACCCTGGATGACATGGACCTTATAGAGCTGAACGAGGCGTTTGCTGCGCAAAGCCTGGCCTGTATCAGGGGTTTTGGTTTGGAAGATAACGACCCACGTATCAACCCGAACGGCGGTGCCATTGCCTTGGGGCACCCGCTGGGCATGAGCGGCGCCAGAATCCTGAATTCCGCAGCCATTGAGCTGTACAGGCAGAACAAGCGCTATGCCTTGGTGACGATGTGTGTGGGCGTAGGGCAAGGGTATGCGGCAATCATTGAGAAAGTATAAGCTATGATTTACGAGTTCAACGGGTATAAACCAGTCATACATGAAAGCGCTTTTGTACACCCACAGGCAGCAGTTACGGGCAATGTCATCATTGGCAAAAATGTTTATATCGGTCCGGGTGCTGCTATTCGGGGTGATTGGGGGCAGATTGTAATAGAGGATAATTGCAACGTGCAGGAGAACTGTACCATCCATGTTTTTCCGGGGGTAACGGTGCTGCTGAAAGAGATGGCGCACATAGGCCACGGCGCTATTATTCACGGCGCCACCATCGGCCGGAATGCACTTGTCGGAATGAATGCCGTGGTGATGGACCGAGTAGAATTAGGGGATGAAAGCATTGTAGGCGCTCTGAGTTTCATCCAAGCAGATGAGAAAATCCCGCCGCGCAGCTTAGTAGTGGGCAATCCGCACAAAATCATCAAGCAGGTAAGCGATGAAATGATAGGCTGGAAGACAAAAGGTACACACGTCTACATGCAGCTTCCCGCCGATTGCCACGCCACCCTAAAAACCTGCGAGCCTCTAAGAGAAGTGCCAGCAGACAGGCAAAAGCAGGAAGGCAGCTATAAGACTTGGAATGAGAGTAAGGCGTGATAATTTATGCCCATCATTGAACCTGAGTAAGGAATGATTTTCTTATTCGTTCCAGAAGCATAGCGTTTGCTATTGAAATGTTTCCAGTCTTCCCGTTGAGCGCATTTGGAGATTTTTCGGTGCCGCGGGAGCGGCAGCGCCCTGGCGCAGAAAAACTTCCAGCGCGATGCGGGAAGACGAGGCCCCGCGGCCGTGAGCACACCAAGGCGAGAGATGAAACAAAGGGTATGTGAAACTGAGGAATACAGTTAACTATAGAATAAATAGCTTGTCTAAGTATAGTAGAGGCTTTAGCAACAAGCTTTTAAGGATTTCTCTCTCGTTCGGAATGACAATATTGTATTGAAATGACAAATAACTATATGGCAAATCAACTGCAAAACTATGCCTTAGGGCAATGGACTCCCGGTTCAGGACAAGAAAGCCAGATACTGGATGCCGTAACAGGCGAACTGATTTATACAGCCTACAGCGGCGGGCTCGATTTTGAAGCGATGATGCATTACGCCCGCAGCAAGGGAAACAAAGCACTCCGGAAGATGACCTTTCAGGAGCGCGGCCTGATGCTGAAAGCCTTGGCCCTGCACCTGATGTCGAAGAAGGAAGACTACTACAAACTCAGCTACCTAACAGGAGCTACCCGCGCCGACAGTTGGGTAGATATTGAAGGCGGTATCGGAAATTTATTTGCCTATGCTTCCCTGCGCCGCAAATTCCCGGACAAACCTTTCTTTGTAGAAGATGAACCCATTGGGCTGTCGAAGGGCGGAACGTTTATGGGGCATCATATCCTGGTTCCGAAAGAGGGCGTGGCCATTCACATCAACGCCTATAACTTCCCGGTTTGGGGGATGCTGGAGAAAATAGCCGTGAACCTGCTGGCAGGTATGCCTGCCATTGTAAAACCGGCTCCCATCACGGCTTTTCTCACAGAAGCGGTTGTAAGAGAAATTATTGTATCTAAAATCTTGCCGGAGGGTGCGCTGCAACTGGTAACTGGCACCGGGGAAGGCATCCTGGACCACGTGACCTATCAAGACGTGGTGACGTTCACTGGTTCCGCCAGTACAGGCCGTAAACTGAAAGCACACCCGAGACTGATAGAGGAAGCGGTGCCTTTCACCATGGAAGCAGATTCTCTGAATAGTGCTGTACTGGGGGAGGATGCGGTGCCCGGAACAGCAGAGTTCGACTTGTTCATCAAAGAGATACGCAAGGAAATCACGTCCAAAGCAGGCCAGAAATGTACGGCCATCCGGCGGGCTATTGTGCCGGAGAAACTGGTGGAAGATGTACAGATAGCCCTTGGGCGCGAGCTTTCTAAAACAGGCATCGGCGACCCGCAGGCGGAAGGCGTACGCATGGGCGCTATTGTGGGAAGAGAGCAACTAAAGCGACTGCGGGACCAGGTAAAAGAACTGGCAAAGCAGACGCCTATTGTATATGGTAGCCTGGATAAGGTAGACCTGATTGGAGCAGACTCTGAAAAAGGTGCCTTCATCTCACCTATAGTTATGCTGAATGAGCAACCTTTCCGCTATACCGATACCCATGAGTTGGAAGCCTTTGGACCAGTAGCGACAATTATGCCATATAAAGGCATAGATGAGGCGATTGAGATATCCAAAATGGGCAAAGGATCGCTGGTATCTTCTATTGCTACTGCCGACCCTGCTATTGCGCAGGAGTATGCCATAGGTGCCGCCACACATCACGGACGTATCCTGGTGCTAAACCAGGAGTGCGCGAAGGAAAGCACTGGTCATGGCTCACCAATGCCTATGCTGATTCATGGCGGACCGGGCAGAGCGGGTGGCGGAGAAGAAATGGGCGGCATCCGTGGCGTGAAACATTTCATGCAGCGTGTTGCTATTCAAGGCTCTCCGTCTATGGTAACGGCTATTACAGGCGTGTACCAGAAGGGCGCAAAGCAGGTAGAGTACGATAAGCACCCTTTCCAGAGGTACTTCGAAGAACTGGAGATAGGGGAAACTTATGTCACGCACAACCACACCGTAACAGAGGCAGATATTGCCAATTTTGCAAATGTATCGGGTGACCACTTTTATGCACACGTGGATGCTACTTCCCTGGAAGGAACACTTTTCGAAGGGAAGGTGGCACACGGATACTATATCCTGTCGAAGGCGGCGGGCATGTTCGTTCATCCGAAAAAGGGACCGGTATTGTTGAACTATGGCCTGGAAGAGTGCCGCTTTACTAAACCTGTTTACCCGGGCATGACCATCGGCGTAAAGCTTACCTGCAAAGAGAAAGTCGGGCAGGAGAAGCGCAGCGAAGAAGATGTGGCAAAAGGCATTGTGAAGTGGCTGGTAGATGTAACAGATGAAACAGGGGAGACGGTAGCCATTGCTACTATCCTGACAATGGTGAAAAAGTTAAATCAGGAGTAAAAAACATACAGAACAGAAGTAGCAAGTCACAAGATATGGCTGTATTTCTTTTACAGAACTTTATCTCTCTTCTGGAAAGGGAATTGTTCATAAAAGAGAAGCTTGGCATTTTATGTCTTGCTACTTCTATTTTCATTAATAAACTATGAGCATAACAGATACAACAGCAGGTAAGGTAGAGGCATCAATAGATGAGCAGGGTATAGCCACCATTACATTTTTTCATCCATCGCATAACTCTTTGCCAGGTGCATTACTTGATGAACTTGCTGCTACTATTACCAGAGTAAGTCAGGAAGAGCAGACAAAAGTGATTGTTCTGAAAAGTGGGGGAGAGCGCACGTTCTGCGCCGGTGCAAGCTTTGATGAGTTGATGGCCATTGAGAACAAGGAGCAGGGCCTGGTCTTCTTTTCAGGCTTTGCGAAAGTAATCAATGCCTGCCGCACCTCTGGCAAAATAATCATAGGCAGGGTACAGGGGAAAGCGATAGGAGGAGGCGTAGGAGTAGCGGCCTCTACAGACTACTGCTTTGCAACCAAACATGCCTCTGTGAAACTGAGTGAACTGGCTTTAGGCATCGGCCCCTTTGTAGTAGGACCTGCAGTAGAACGGAAAATTGGTCTGGCAGCTTTCTCCCAGCTTTCACTTGATGCAGCAGAGTTCCGTTCGGCGGAGTGGGCCAAAGAAAAAGGCTTATATGCTGATGTGTATGATACAACAGAACAGATGGATGCCGCCGTGCAGGCTTTTGCTGCCAGGCTGGCCACCTACAGCCCTGCTGCGCTCAGGGCAATGAAAGAAGTGTTCTGGCAGGGAACAGAGCACTGGGATAAACTACTTATAGAACGGGCCGGCATTAGTGGCACCCTTGTTTTATCTGACTTTACCCGTGATTTTATCCGTTCCTTTAAAGAGAAGAAATAAGCTGCACACTGTTGGTAACTGCTTCTTCTGTTATGAAGACAGCGCATTCAGCTTCATCATTTCCTGAAACGCTATGGCCTTTTATAAGACCAAAGCGTTTTTGTTTTCCTGGTAGCCTACCCCTGTTCAGCCTCCTTTTCCTGCCATAGACCAAATTGCCTGGAGCTCAAGCCTTTCATATAGGTAATACTACATCCTATCAAGACCGTTCCATAGTACCTTCGCATTTTCTTATATACCGGGTCCAACCACCCCTGCCCCTCCTGGGGGTGCAGGGGCCCCCATTAGAGTCCAAGGAGGGGAGCCTGCTTTTCTTGTCGGCTAGGGCTTTTTCCATTGAGGACTTTAGTTATGAAGCAGATTACTAAAATTAGTCAGCACGAAGTGAATATGTTTCCAGTCTTTGGGTTGAGCGCCTTGTATTTGATGCGGTGCTGAGCTTGCTCAGCAGCCCGCAGCGGAGCGAGGGCAGCTTCAAATGCACAGCGCGATGCCCGAAGACGAGGCCTCTCGGCCTAGAGAGAACAGAGCAATAGAAATGAAACAGTAGGTCTGATGCCGCTGGATGAACTATTACTACGGCAGCTTAGACAGAATCATATCAATACGATGTAGTTCAGTTCATGAGAACCGGTAATAACCCCAGAAAAACAGCTACATTTTAGCTACTCAGTTCAGGCTTCTTAATTTGATTAAGTCGTTGATTATAAGGTGATTTATGCTTATTTAGAACTGGTTTTTTCTACATTCTGTATAGGTGAATTGCTGTTGGCTGTAAAGTCCTGCTTCTTTGTAAGTGAGTACTTATATAGCTCATGCTACCATGGGCGTTTTTCTAAGAGTATAGAGAAGTAAAATCAAATAAATTACAACTACAGAATGAGTATAGAAAGAGCAGAAAAGATTATTTACCCTTCCCGCCAACTGATGCGCGGGTTATGCACCCTACTCCTTATCTGTACATGTATAATACAGTTGCATGCACAGGTGATTACCTCCCCTGATAAAAACCTAACGCTAACTTTTGAGCTGGCTGAAAACGGAGCACCAACCTATCGGCTGAGTTATAAAAAGAAGCCGGTTATAAAGCCGAGCAGGCTGGGCCTGGAAACAAACGATGCCGGTTCTTTTATGGAGGGCTTTACCGTTACCAATACAGAGCAAGCCTCTGTGAATGATACATGGCAGCCTGTGTGGGGCGAGCAGAGCACCATACGCAATAACTACAATGAGCTACTAGTAAACTTGGCCCAGAAAGATCAACAGGATCGTTTTATCCGTATCCGTTTCCGCTTGTTTAACGACGGGCTGGGCTTTCGCTACGAATTTCCGGAGCAGGAAAACCTGAACTACTTTATTGTTGAAGAAGAACATACAGAGTTCAACCTAACAGGTGACCACAAGGCTTTCTGGATACCGGGAGATTATGATACGAACGAGTATGCCATCACAACTTCTAAGATTTCAGAGATACCGCAGCTGATAGAGAAAGCAACGATCGATGTGCATGCGCAGCATCCGATTGAAACGCTGGCGGTACAGACACCTTTAATGATGAAATCTGCCGATGGCCTGTACATCAACATTCACGAGGCGGCATTAGTGAATTATTCTGCCATGCATCTGAATGTAGATCCACAAACGTACAGGATGAGCTCTCATCTCACACCCGATGCGGTGGGTAACAAAGCATACATGCAGACGGACACGAAAACGCCATGGCGCACGATTGTGGTGAGCGACAAGGCCACCGACATACTTGCCTCTAAACTTATCCTGAACCTGAACGAGCCTACAGCCTATGAAGACGTGTCGTGGATAAAGCCTGTTAAATACATAGGTGTTTGGTGGGAGTATTTTGTGGCGGGCAAAAGCACCTGGGCCTACGGAACCGAGACAAACGTGAAACTGAGCGACGACTTCACCAAACTGACACCGAGCGGGCGCCATGGTGCCACGACAGAAAATGTGAAGAAGCACATCAACTTTGCCGCGGAGCATGGTTTTGATGCTGTACTGGTAGAGGGCTGGAATGTGGGCTGGGAAGACTGGTTCGGTAACTGGAAAGAAGATGTGTTCGATTTCATAACACCATATCCAGACTTTGATGTAAGGGAGCTATACAAGTACGCTTTATCGAAAGGAGTGAGGATTATGATGCACCATGAGACTTCCGGTGCTGCTACCAATTATGAGCGCCGCCTGCACCAGGCCTTTCAGTTCATGAAGGACTATGGGTACAACTCTGTGAAGACAGGGTATGTAGGCAAAATCATACCGCGCGGTGAGCACCACGACGGGCAGTGGATGGTAAACCACTACATCTATGTGGCCAGAACGGCAGCTGATTATAAAATTATGATTAACAGCCACGAGGCAGTTCGGCCTACTGGTTTGCACCGCACATACCCAAACTATCTGGCGCAGGAGTCTGCACGCGGTACAGAGTTTGAGGCCATGGGTGGCTTAGCGCCTGATCATGCGACCATTCTTCCTTTCACCCGCCTAATGGGTGGGCCGATGGATTATACCCCAGGAATTTTCCAGACGGACCTTTCGTACTACGGGACCGGCAATCAGCGTGTAAACACCACATTGGTAAAGCAACTGGCCTACTACGTAACCATGTACAGCCCGCTACAGATGGCAGCGGATTTGCCTGAGAACTACATCCGTTTCCCAGATGCATTCCAGTTCATCAAAGATGTGGCGCTGGATTGGGATGATACCTATGTGCAGGAAGCAGAGCCAGGCGATTACGTGACGATTGCCCGCAAAGCCAAGGGTAAGCAGGAGTGGTACGTGGGCGGCATCACAGATGAAAACCCTCGCACAGCAGTTATACCTTTCAACTATCTTCCAAAAGGCAAGAACTACGTGGCTACCATTTATGCTGACGGAAAGGATGCCAGCTGGAATAAAAATCCACAAAGCTACACCGTCCGCAAAGTGCTTATTACTCCCAAGAGTGTGCTAAAACAGCGTTTAGCTGCCGGGGGTGGCATTGCCATCAGCATCAAAGAGGCAACCAGCGAAGACAGGAGAAGCCTTAAAAGACTATAGAAGGCAGCAATAATCAACTAAAGAGGGTGAAGGGTATAAGTTCTTCACCCTCTTTGGTTTTAAAGAGATTCAAGAGTATTCGCACCTATGGCCGCTGCATTTTATACTGTTACTAAGCTTGTTTTTTCTTAATTTAAGGGGATGTTACAACTCATGTTAAGAACGGCCCTTCTCATATTATGCGCCTTTGTGCACTCTATGGCGCTCTCACAATCCGTTTCCGGGCAACTTTCTGCGGCCTTCAAGGCATTCCAGAACGACCCGCAACTTCGCAACGGCATAGCATCGTTGTATGTGATGGATGCTAAAACCGGCAAAGTGGTTTATGAGCAAAATGGTATGCTTGGCCTTGCACCGGCTTCCACTATGAAGGTGATAACAAGCGCAAGTGCCTACGAGCTTTTAGGAGAAGACTTCCAGTATAAAACGAACTTTGCCCTACACAAAACAGGGGAGGATGCTTCGCTCTTGATTGTACCTGCCGGGGATCCAACGTTCGGAAGCTGGCGGTGGCGCACCACGAAAGAAGATGTCGTGCTGAAGGGAATAGCGAAGGCTATTCAGAAGCAAGGCATAAAAACTATCAGCTCTGTTTTAGTAGACAATGAGGCGTGGGATGAGGAAACCATACCCGATGGCTGGATGTGGCAGGACATCGGAAACTACTATGGGGCAGGACCTGCAAAACTAAACTGGCGGGAAAACCAGTATGATGTTCTTCTGAAGTCTGGTTCGAAGATAGGCGACCCGGTGAAGATTGTGGGTATGATGCCTGAAATCAAAGGCTATACCCTGCGTTCAGAACTCTCTTCTGCGGCGGCGGGTACTGGCGATAACGCTTATATTTACTTCCCGTTAAATGCCGCCTCCGGAGTTATCAGAGGCACTATACCAGTGAATGAAAGCAGGTTCAAAATATCAGGTGCTATACCTGTTGTTTCAGACTACTTTGTGAGCACGTTGCAGGAAGCATTAGCCGGAGTGGGGGTTAAGAGTCTGGGAAAGGCATTAGCGGGTGGTAAGACTCCATTAGCGAAGCACACCATATTTTATACCGTAACATCTCCTCCACTTGATAGCATCATCTACTGGTTTAACAGGAAAAGTGTGAACCTATATGGCGAGGCGCTGGTGAAAACAATTGCCGCTAAAAGTAGTGGTGCTGGTTCTACAGACAAAGGAGTAGAACAAATCAGGAAGTACTGGAAGCAACAAGGCATACCGGACACGGAACTAAACATTGTGGATGGTTCAGGACTATCTCCGCAAAACCGCGTGACAACACATGCACAGGCCAGCATTCTGCAACATGCCAGAAAGCAGCCTTGGTTCGATGGTTTTTATGCTTCGCTGCCGCTCTACAACGGTATGAAAATGAAAAGTGGTACTATTAGAGGAGTAAAAGGGTATAGTGGCTATCATAAAGCAAAAGACGGAAACGAGTATGTTTTTGCCTTCCTTGTCAACAATTATAATGGCTCGTCAGGGGCTGTTGTCAGGAAAATGTATAAGGTACTGGACGTACTAAAGTAGGCTGTATCAAAAAGTTCTCAGGTGGCAGGTTCCCGGCAAAAGCTTTTCTTATTTGAGACTTCACAATTTCTCATAAGGTTCTGGAGATAGTATATCATCATAAATGCTTTAGCGCTTACATAAGTGGTGTTATAATTTTTTTCTATAACGAGATAGTATTATTGATTTGGTATACTGGCGTGTATATCGTATGTTTGTACATTAAGTTTGTTTTCATAGCTTGGAAAGGCACTCTGCTCTGCAGGGTGCTTTTTTATTTTCAGCCTTTTGCTAAAACAAGGTTCTACCATGTCCGAACCGAAACAGATGTGCGGGTACAGGTCATTTTTAGAGACCACGTCTTTTGTGTAACACAGAGTTTCAGGTTGTTCAGAATAGAGCTTACTTTAATCCGGGTTTTGCTCATCGGCAAAGAAGTAAAGAGGGGAGGCAATGTCGCAGGCACAGCCAGTATAAACATCGTCGCGCCAGGTGCCACCAACTTCTGCCGCTCTTCTTCAAACGTAAAGCCACAGTAAGCCCTGCGAAACCAGCGCCTACTATTCCAACCTGATAGTCTGTTTCCATACTTCGTTTGTATGCTTACATAACAGATGCTTTTAAATGACGATGTGTGGTAGCAAGGGAACAACACGTATATCTGTGCTAGGTGCGGTTGCGATTTGCTCTCTCACTCCTGTTTTTATACGGGTTGGCAAATACTTGTTCAAACTGCTTTTTCAGTATGCTGGTATAAGAGACCGGGAAAAGCCGTGTCACCAAGTCAATGATTTTCCCATCGCTCCCAATAACCAGTCGCTGCTTCTTTTTTTCAACCGCATCCAGAATCAGCCTCGCGGCCTCTTCAGGTGTCGTTTTTGCCGTTTGTTCAAAGCTTTTAACTGAGATTCTGTGCATCGCGGCAGTCGCCACAGGGCCTTTTGGAAAGGCGGCTTTCACAATATTCGTTTTGATGCCTCCCGGGTGGACAGCAGTAGTAAAGACACCAGTGCCCAGCAGTTCCATCCGGAGTGTTTCTGTGAAGCCTCTCACAGCAAACTTAGAGGTGCAGTAAGCAGCTTGGTTGGCGACGCCTCCTAGACCGAAAACACTGGAAAGATTGACAATGTGGCCTTCGTTCATTTCCATGAAGTATGGGTAAAAAGCTTTGGTCATGTTAATGGTGCCCCAGAGGTTAACCTGAAACAGCGCTTCAAAGTCTTTCAAGTCTGTGTGGTGGAAGCTGCCGGAAAACAAGGCCACACCTGCATTATTGATGAGAACCAGTCTGTGCCCCTTTATCCGGGAAATTACTGTTTGAGCAAAAACAAGCACAGCCTCTCTGTCTGCCACATTCAACTCATGAATTACCATCGCTGCCCCCTGCTGCCAGGCGGTTTCTCTCATCTCTGTCAGGCCAGCATAATTGATATCTGTTGCTACAACCACTGCCCCACGGCCGGCAGCCTGTAAAGCAAGCTCCCGGCCAATGCCAGAGGCAGCACCTGTAACAACAACGACTGTATTAGAAAAGCTGGATAATGCCATGATAGTCTCATATATGGTTCTGTGGTAAATAACGGGGTAGAAATGATTTTGATATAAAGACTCGTTTTCTCATCTTGCCCGAATAAAGCAGCAGTGTAAGGTCTCTTAGCTGCATACGCTGTTCTGTCGTATCAGCTAAATATTTTACTTTCATAGAAAGTGATTCTTAAAAAGCATAACCATCAATAACGAACGGAAGCCGGGAAAGACATGTCAAAAAAGTTAGGGGTACTGACCATACACGGAATGGGTAATCAGCGGCCGGATTATGCCAATGCCCTACAGCATAATCTCTATGAGCAGCTCAGTGAAGAGACAATTGCGGATTTAAGCTTTAAGTCCATCTGGTATCACGGAGATGTTCAGGTGCACCAGGACAGGGTGTGGGAGAAAATGGTGCAGAGCGGAAATCCACTGGATCAGGAAAGGCTGCGGAAGTTCTTTCTAAACTTTCTCAGTGATGCCGCCACTTCCGAGTTCAGGCCAGGTGAGCCGGACAGTTCCTACAGGAGAATACAACACACCATCCTGCGGCAAATAAATGCGCTGCGCGTGGAGTTGGAAGACCAGGACCGACCAGTAGTGATTATAGCGCACTCTTTAGGCTGCCAGATTATCTCAAATTATATATGGGATGCGCAGCAGAACAAAGGAATATGGGAAAGCGGGGAGCCAACAGAGTTCCAGAAGCTGGAAACTGCCAGACTGCTGGTAACATCCGGCTGCAACATCCCGCTTTTTGTCTCAGGCCTGGAGAAAATAGTGGCGATCAGCAAACCAAACAACCTGTTCGAGTGGCATAACTTTTACGACCGGGACGACATACTCGGCTGGCCCCTCAAGCCACTGAGCAAAGGTTTCCCCAATGCTTATGATAACATTGTGACGCAGGACCGCGAAATAAATACAGGCTGGACTCCCCTCAGCCATTCAGATTATTGGGAGGATAAGGATTTTATTAACCCGGTTGCAAACCTCATTCAGGCTATACACGATAATTTATCAGGCTATACACGATAATTTATCAAACGACACCAGCACTACGAATCACGTATAGCGAATCACGTATTAGGAAATTGCATCACAACCGATATCAACTAAAGGACAAATTTCCTTCTGTCAGCATCGCTTCATACTGCGCTTTATTAAACCGGTACAGGTAAGGGGCTTTATGGGCACCACCCGTTCTCCGGGTTTCCAGGCGCTCAACTATTCCGAGGCCCTGTATCTTTCTGTGGAAGTTACGCGGATCCAGCGTCCGCCCAAGTATGGTTTCATACAGCCGCTGTAGTTCGGGCATGGTGAATTGCTCCGGCAGCAGGTTATAGCCAACAGGCTGCCAACTTAACTGGACCCGGAGCGCCTGCAGGGCAACCGATATGATGTGGTTGTGGTCGAATAGCAGTTGGGGTATGTCCTGTATGTCCCACCACTGGCATTCTTCTGTAAAGGCATCCGGCGTGGGACTTACTCTGGAGTAGTCAACCAGGGCATAGTAGCCAATAGATACTGCCCGCTCATACCACTTCTCCGGGTCTACAACGTGCTTCAGCTTTTTCTTTATTTCCTCCTGGTTGTAGCGTGCCACATCGCCGAACACATGGAACTGTTGCAGGAATATCTGGTCCAGGCCTGTTCGTTCTTTTAATATACGATAGGCAGCCGCATCCACAGATTCGTTCTGACGAACCGGCCCACCAGGTAAACTCCATTCCTGCGTGTCTTTCCAGCGGAGCAGCAACACCCGCAGCTGGTCTTCGTGAAAGCCCAGGATAATACAGTCTAGTGTAAGTTGTGGTAATAAGGGAAATTGTTCTTCATCAGGTTGCTCAATGAGATTTCCTGTGTCAGGCATAGGGTAAAAAGTTTAATATGTTATTTTGACATAATGAAATTATTGACTATCATTATGTCAAAATAACATAAAGTCTGATTGTTTCCCAAACATAGAAAATAAATGATACGTCCCCTTAAACTACTTTTAATATTAATGCTGCTGAGCGGCCAGGCAATGCCAGAGGCATCTGCCCAAACAAAAAAAGCAAAGACAAGCCAAGGCAAGCAGGCTGCTACGCAAGCTAAAACGGTGAACGGCATTGTGGAAGGAACCACAGAGCAAAGCGGGATTCGCGCCTTCAAAGGCGTGCCTTTCGCCGCGCCGCCTGTAGGCGACCTGCGATGGCGGGAGCCGCAGCCTGTTCAGAACTGGCAGGGGGTGCGGCAGGCAAAGCAGTTCGGGCCACGGGCCATGCAATTGCCAGTGTTCGGTGACATGGGCTTCCGCTCTGACGGTATGAGCGAAGATGCCCTTTACCTGAACGTGTGGACACCCGCTAAATCAGAAAACGAGCGCCTGCCGGTGCTGGTGTATTTCTACGGCGGCGGCTTTGTAGCCGGAGACGGCTCAGAGGCACGTTACGATGGGGAAAGCATGGCGCAGAAAGGCATTGTGGCTGTTACGGTAAATTACCGGCTCGGCGCATTCGGCTTTTTCGCACATCCGGAGTTAACGAAGGAGTCACCGCACAACTCGTCAGGCAACTACGGTTACATGGACCAGAATGCTGCCTTACGCTGGGTGCAGCAGAACATTGCTGCCTTCGGCGGTGATCCCTCTAAAGTGACGATTGCTGGCGAATCGGCCGGTTCTATATCCGTTAGTGCGCAGATGGCCTCTCCTTTGTCCAAGGGCCTAATAGCAAGAGCAATTGGAGAGAGCGGTGCATTGGTTAATTCAAGCCTGGACCCTACTCCGCTTGCTGAAGCAGAGAAAAACGGGGTTGAATTCGCTTCAAGTCTCGGTGCCAATTCATTGGCAGCGCTTCGTGCCCTGCCGGCACAACAAATTTTAGATGCTGCAGGCAAACTACCTATGGGACACTTTGTCGCAACGGTAGATGGCTACTTTTTTCCGAAATCACCGGCGGCCATTTATGCAGCCGGAGAGCAGGCAAAGGTGCCGCTGCTGGCCGGCTGGAACTCAGAGGAGATGAACTATATGATGGTGATGGGGCGAGAGAAACCCACAGTGGAAAATTATGAGAATGCCGTGCGCAGGCTGTATGGCGAGAAGGCAGACGAGGTGCTGGAGGTATACAAAGCCACTACAGACGAGGAGGCATTACAGGCTGCCACTGATCTGGCCGGCGACCGCTTCATTGCCTATAGCACCTGGAAGTGGATGGACCTGCACAGCCAGACCTCCGGAAACCCGGTGTATCGTTACCTGTTCTCCCGCCCCCGGCCACCTATGACAGCGGAAATGGGCAATGCCTCCTCTGGTTTGGCCGGAGGTGTCGTAAAAGAGGAGGACCCGAACGCCTTTAAAATGCCTGCTGCCCGTGGAGCGGTACATGCCGCAGAAATCGAGTATGCCATGGGTAACTTAGCTTCTAATAAAGTGTATGCTTGGACACCAGAGGACTACATAGTATCAGAGGTGATGCAAAACTACTTCGCCAATTTTATTAAAACCGGAAACCCGAACGGAAAAGGCCTGCCTACCTGGCCAACTGCCAGCAATGGAGATAAAGTGCAGGTGATGTACATTGATGTAAATACAGCAGCCAAACCGGAAGAAAACAGAGGACGCTATCTGATACTGGACAAGCTTCAGACGAAGTAGGTAAGGCATTGTTCTTTCAGAAAACCCTATCCTGATGAAAAAACTAATTCGTTTCTATCTGCTCGTTTGCCTTTCGGGCCTGAGTTTACAGTCCTTCGCGGCTAAAGTAGACTCATTGGACATTCCGAGCGCGGCCATGCAAAAAACTTACCGGGCGGCGGTGGTACTTCCTGATTCCTATACCAAAAGCAAAGCCACTTACCCTGTGCTTTACCTGCTGCATGGGGGAGGAGGGCAGTTCAGCGACTGGCTCAGGCAAACGCCTGACAAGAAGCTGCTACACAAACTGGCTGACCAGTACAATCTTATCATTGTAACGCCGGAGGGCGAGAAATTAGGCGGTTACCTAAACAGCCCTGTCCAGAAAGACAATCAATTTGAGACCTATATCACAAAAGAGGTGGTGGATAAAATTGATAACACATACCGTACCATCCGCGACCGGAAGGGGCGTGTAATTACTGGCTTGAGCATGGGGGGACACGGCGCCTTATACTTAGCCACACGCCACCCCGACCTGTACTGCGCTGCCGGTAGCATGAGCGGAGCTTTAGACCTCAACATTGGTAGCTGGCGCATACCTCCCGAGTTTGCGAAACAAATTACACCCGGGTTTGAACGTATACTTGGACCCATGGGAGCCACACCTGATGCCTACGCCGCTAACTCAGTGGTGAACATGACCGACCAGATGAAGGCAAATGATGTGAAACTCATTTTTGACTGTGGCGTGGATGATTTCCTGATAGAGCCGAACCGGGAACTGCACCGGCGACTGGTATATAAAAATGTACCTCATGACTACACAGAGCGCCCCGGTGGCCACACCTGGGACTACTGGGAAAATGCGCTGGGCTACCACATGCTGTTCTTCGATAAAGTACTAAAAGCAAACGGAGGTGTTGCAATGAGCAGGAAATAGGCTCTACTCCATCCTACATAAAAAAAGACTGTCAGCTTTGGCAGTCTTTTTTTATGTAGGATGGCTCGTTCTAAATGCCTGTAGTAAAGAAGCAGCTAGTGCCGTAGGGACAGCGACATAAACAAGAAGAAGCGTAGAGAGCGGAATCACTAACTGGCTTTTATACTAAAAATGCCAGCTGAAGTAGAGCAGAGAAAGCCAAAATACTAACAAGCCTGATACGGTACAGGTACCTGCAAAAGGAATACCATTTGAACTATAAGCTGCTGTTAAAAGAACAGATAGCGATATCTATGATTTGCTCATATCAGATAAAAAGACAAATCCTGCAGTAATTTTTGTCCTACTCCCTAACTACTGCTAAATTTACATGGGGTATTGTATCGTTAGAATAGCTGCAAAGCAGTTTCCCCTTTATCTAAAATTAGTGAAACAGCATGTTTATAGCGTTAAGTGTATTTGAGGTTGCCAATGATATGGCGGATGAGGTGAAGCAGGCTTTTGTGAAAAGACCGCACCTGGTAGACAATGCAGCCGGGTTTCTGGAGATGAAAGTGCTCTCGCCGCAGGACAATGGCAGCGAGATATGGGTGATGACATATTGGGAGGATGATAAAAGCTATAACGTCTGGTACAAAGACCACATGAAGGAGGCACACCAGGATATTCCAAAAGGATTGAAACTTGTCCCCGGAAGCACGAAAGTCCGTTTTTTCGACTAGGTAAGTAAATAAAATATAAGATAAGTAACGGCTGGTTCAAGCAAAAAGCACGTATGGCAATTATCAACCTTGAAACCGACCAGCTGTAAAGCCCCTGACGAAGGGCATCACCCACTAGACTGCATGGAAAAAAAAGCGGCAACAATTAATGTGAGCATTGAAAAAAACTACGATTCGGAGTTCTGCGGAAGTATTCCCCTACACCTGGTCAACCTGATACAGCCGCATGGCATGCTGTTGGTGGTAAATAAGCCGGAGCTGCACATTGTGCAGGCCAGTGACAATGCCAACTCTTTCCTAAGCATACCTGTCGATGAATTGCTGGAGCAGCCGCTTTCAGCTTACCTGCCGGCCGGGGAGTATGCCGATATCCAGGCAAAGATTGCAAACCAGAACAACCAGGCGAAGATTCCCTTAACACTTACGTTTACAGTGCAAGACGCGCCACGGGCATTTACTGCATTGGTGCACCCCAGGGAGGAGTATGTGATTATAGAGTTGGAGGAGAACAAAGCTGCATCAAATGGTCAATCGTTCCTGGGCCTTTATCAGCAAATCAAATACATTACCTCCTTGCTGAAACAGGCAAACTCCACTGCGGAAGTAGCGCAGCTGGCAGCCGATGAGATGAAGAAGTTTACCAATTTTGACCGCGTGCTAGTATACCAGTTTGATCCGCAGTGGAACGGAATTGTGATAGGGCAGGCAAGAGAGGATGATATGGCGGATTACATGGACCTGCGCTTTCCAGCTTCCGACGTGCCCAAACAAGCCAGGGACCTGTACTTCAGCAACCCTTACAGGCTTATCCCTACCCGCGATTACGTACCCGTGCGCCTCATCCCGGTTATCAACCCGCTGACACAGCGCTTTACCGACCTCTCAGACAGCAACCTGCGCAGCGTGGCCAGTGTGCACCTGGAGTACCTGGCAAACCTGAACATCATGGCTTCTATGTCGCTGCCCCTCATCATCGACAACAAGCTTTGGGGACTTATCTCCTGTCATCATAAGTCGCCTATGCACCCCAGCTATGAACTACGGTCAGCGCTGGAGCTGCTTTCGGGTATTGTGTCTGCTCAGATAGCCTCCAAGGAAAGAGAGCATACTATCCTGCTACAGGCACAGCTGCGAGGCGTACATGCCCGGCTGCTGGAGCAGTTATATACCAGCTCTGATTTTGCGGATGGCCTCTTGTCTGGTACCACCAATTTGCATGACCTGCTACACCTTACGGGTGCTGCAATTTTATTTGAGGGCGGCATCCGGACGAGCGGGAGCACCCCCGGAAAACAGGAGATAAAAGAGCTGGTGGCCTGGCTCCGGCGAAATAAGAAGGACGGCTTGTTCATGTCGGATTCCTTGCCCAAGCAGTACGCACAAAGCAAGGCCTATAAGGAACTGGTGAGTGGGCTAATTGCTTTGCCAATTAATGCTGAGCAGGGGGAGTATATCTTAGGGTTCCGGCCTGAAGTGCTGCAAACCTTAAGTTGGGGCGGCAACCCGAACAATGCCATTCAAATGGAACCAGATGGAAAAACATATCACCCCCGAAATTCTTTTGCTGCATACCAGGAGACGGTTAAATACACCTCACTGCCCTGGCTGGCCGAAGAAGCAGATGCCGCGGAGGCGCTGAGAAGCGCTGTACTGGAAAAGATAATTAAAGAAAGATAGTAAGAGCATGCCAATTTCTGCCTTATTCAAGGTTAGTGCTTTATGATTGATATAGATAAACAAGCACCTGTACGCAAAGAGTTGCCCCGACCGGCAGATCATTACCTGGTGGGCATAGGTGCCTCTGCGGGTGGTTTGCAGGCCATTCATCAGCTGTTCGACCATTTCCCAAGCAACTCAAGCTTCTCCTTTGTTATTATACAGCACCTCTCGCCCGACCACAAGAGCCTGATGGCGGAGCTGCTATCGAAGCACACCCAGATGCAGGTGCAGGAGGCGGAAGACAACATGCTCACCAGGCCGAACTGTGTGTATGTGCTCCCAAGCGGCAAGCAACTGACCCTGGAAAAGGGCCGGCTTCGGCTGGCAGATAAAACACGGGACCGGGAGCCGAATTTTGCCATCGATGTTTTCTTTGCCTCTATGGCCAGGGACCTTGGCCGGTATGCCATTGGCGTTATTTTGTCGGGCACAGGCTCTGACGGGACAAAGGGTGGCAGGGCCATTAAAGAGGCCGGTGGCATGGTGGTGGTGCAGGAACCGAAATCAGCCAAATTCGATGGCATGCCCCGAAGCGCCATCGACGCCGGATTTGCAGATTATGTGCTGTCTCCGGAGCATATGCCGGAAGAAATTATCGGCTACACCCGTAAGGTACCGTTGGTGAAATCGCAGGAGAATGGTGAAGAGGACGGCGCCGTACTACAGGAAATACTGGACCTGATCTATACCCACACGCATACTGATTTTACGGACTATAAGCAGGCGACAATTAACCGTAGACTCCGGAAGCGCATGGATGTCCTGCTGTTGAAGACCTTGCCGGAGTACCTGAACTATCTGCATGAAAACCCTGCGGAGATTAACCTGATAAGTCAGGATTTCTTTATTGGCGTTACCCATTTCTTCCGCGACACGGAGGCATTTGAATTACTGAAGAAGGAGGTTATCCCCCAGATTATAGAAAGCAAGGCAGCGGGTGAGCCCGTTAAAGTGTGGGTAACAGCCTGCAGTACGGGCGAAGAGGTATACTCCATGGCCATTCTTTTCAAGGAATGTTTTGAGGAGATGGAGAGAGAGCCTCTTATAAAACTCTTTGCCACAGACATAGACAAGCGTGCTATCACGCAGGCTTCAAAAGGCTCGTATCCGGCCTCCATAGCGAAAGACGTTTCTGCTGAAAGGCTGGAACGCTTCTTCCACCAGCGTGGGGAACGGTATTTTTTAAAGGAGGAAATTCGGAAGCTGGTCGTATTTGCACAGCACGACCTGCAGAAAGACCCGCCTTTTGGCCGGATCGACCTGATCAGCTGTCGGAATATGCTCATTTATCTTAACCCGGACCTTCAGAAGAAGGTTCTTTCCCTGTTTCCCTATGCCCTGAACCAGAACGGATACCTGTTGCTGGGGCCCAGTGAGAACATCGGGGAGTTGAAAGCCTACTTTTCTGAAGAACACCGCAAGTGGAAACTATACCGGAAAATAAAAGAAACCCGTAGCATCCAGCAAAACTACGGTATCACAGACTATGTCCCCGCCTTGTCTGCGGAAAAGCAGTCTACATTTAAGGTTGCCCAGCTCAACCGCTACAGCGAAACTTTTATGGATTCAGTAGCGGAGGATTTTAAGGTGACGGGGCTTTATATAGATGAAAATTACCAGTTGCTGCACGGCATCGGGGACATCAGCCGATTCTTGAAGTTCCCTAACAAGCGCCTGCACTTTAATCTTCTGAAAATGGTGCCGGAAGAACTGGCGGTAGCCATAAGCGTGGGTGTACGGAAGGCGCTGAAGCAGAACAGGAAAGTGCTCGTCCGGCAGGTGACTGTAAAATACGGAAAGAAAGACTGGTTTGTGAATGTCTCCATCCGGCCCATCGCTGCTGACAAAAACCAACCGAAGGTAATACTCATCCTGCTGCAGGAGATAGCGCAGACAAACTTACTGCCGAAAGCCGCCGACTTGTCCATGGTTTCGGATTCGGACTATTACCAGCAGCTTGCTGCCCTAGAGATGGAACTGAAGGAAGCACGGGAGGGCCTGCATTTAACGGTGCAGGACTTAAGTACCTCTAACGAAGAGCTGCAGTCCACGAACGAGGAACTGATGTCTTCTAACGAGGAGCTGCAAAGCTCGAATGAGGAAATGCAGTCACTGAATGAGGAGCTGCATACCGTAAACACGGAGCACCAGTTAAAGATAAAGGAGCTGAATGAACTGAACGAGGACCTGGATAATTATATCCGGAGCTCTAACATCGGGCAGCTCTTCCTCGATCACCACCTCATTATCCGGAAGTTTACGCCTACGGTGAAAGAGCTGATCAACATCATCGACAGTGATTTGGGCCGCCCCATCCATCACCTGTCTCACAACCTGAAGCACGCTGATTTACTTGAGTACATACAGCAGGTGAATAACACGTCTGGAGAGGTAGAGCGGGAGGTAGAAACGAATGAAGGCAAATGTTTTCTGATGCGTATTATTCCGTACCTGAAGCATGATGGCCATAAAGATGGCATTGTACTCAGCTTTGTGGACGTTACTACGCTAAAGGAACTCAGCAATGTGGTGCAGGGCGTACTGAACAGCTCATTGAACAATATCATGGTTTTCCGGGCTGTGCGGGATGAGCAGCAAAAGGTAACAAGCTTCAGCTGGAGTCTGCTGAACAGGAAGGCGGAGGAATTGTTCGGTAAGTCAAACGCGCGGCTTGTAAACAATAATGTGTTGGTCGACCTTCCCTTTCTGAAGAAAAACGGCCTCTTTAAAAAGTTTGTGAGCGTGGTGGAGACAGGCCAGCCACTACACATCGAACAGCAACTGGAGGTAAACAACCGCAAAGCCTGGTACGAAATTGCTGCTGTGAAAATGGGAGACGGGGTAACCATCACCATGGCCGACATCACGGTGAAAAAAACCACGGAAGAAAAAGTCTTACTCGCTTATGAAGAAATCAAAAAGACAGAGGAAGATTTAATCAGGTTGAACAATGAGCTGGAGAAAAGGGTGGCAGAGCGCACACAGGCGCTGGGCGACAGCGAAGAGCGTTTCCGGCTGGTGTCCATGGCTACGAATGACGTGGTGTGGGACTGGAACCTGGTGACAAATGAAATCTGGTGGAGTGAGAGCCTCACAAACATATTGGGCTATGAGACAACTGAGATGAACCCGGGTGTGCAGGGATGGTTTGATATAGTGCATCCCGAGGATAGGGCACAGATGGTAAAGGAGATAAACAATGCCGTGAACTATGGCAAAGACCAGTGGTCGGGGGAGTATCGGATTGCCAGAAAAGACGGAACCTACGCCTATGTAGCGAACCGTGCTTATATCCTGCAGAATGAGTACCAGATTCCGTACCGCGTGCTGGGTTCCTTTATCGATCTCTCAGACTTGAAAGCCACCCAGGAAAGCCTGCAGAGCACAAACGAGCATTTGCTAAAAGTAAACGCTGACCTGGACACTTTTGTGTACACGGCCTCGCATGACCTGAAAGCACCGGTAGCCAACATTGAAGGTTTGCTGCTACTTTTGGAAGAACAAATCGAGTCGTCGGACCCTTTGCCAGGGGAGCCAACCAAGCCTCTTTTTGAAATGACAAAAGATTCTATCCGCCGTTTTAAGGATGTTATTAAAGATTTAACAGACATTGCCAAAGTACAGCGGGATGTGGACAGCGAAGCGGAGCTGGTAGAACTGGAGGAGGTTTACAAAAATGTAGCGGCTAACACCCAGGACATGGTCTCGCATGCACAGGCCCAGCTGCATACCGATTTTGAAGAGGGAACTCATGTTAACTTCTCCCGGAAAAACCTCTACAGCATTCTGTATAACCTGGTAACCAATGCCATCAAGTACAGTTCGCCAGACCGGCAGCCCCAGGTGCGTATTAAAACGGAGCAGGTGGAGGACCACGTACTGTTAACCGTGGCGGATAATGGATTGGGAGTTAGTGAGGAAAATGTTGTGAAGATGTTTACCCTCTTCAAGCGCTTCCACTCCCATGTAGATGGCACAGGTATGGGACTTTACATTGTAAAGCGCATGATGGACAATGCCGGAGGCAGAATAGAAGTGGAGAGTGAGGAAGGAAAGGGAACAACTTTCAGGTTATATTTCAGGAATGATAAAGCTTAAGTCCATTTCTGCTGGCTAATACCAATTCACATGAAGCTTGTTCCATAAAGCCAAGCCTTTTCAATTGGTTGGCACGAAGTGAAGGTGTTTCCAGTCTTTGTGTTGAGCGCCTTGTATTTGTTGCGGTGCCACACGCAGTGTGGCAGCCGAAGCAGCGCGGAGGCAGCTTCAAATACACAGCGCGATGCACAAAGACGAGGCCTCTTGGCCTTGAGAGCTAAGAAAAGAGAGATGAAACATTAGGTAAGCTGCCGCTGGATGAACTATAAATACGGCAGTTTAGACAGATTGGTATTTACCGCAATCAATTCCCTGAACTGAAGTCCTTGAAGGTTTTGGTCACGTTTTCATTTGTTGGCTTGGATTTGTTTTGCCAGCCAGCATCCAGTTCCAGAGCCACCATGCCTTTCAGGCTCATCACGGCCACAAAATTATCAACTTCTTTCATAAACTCCGGGCTGCGGCGCGATGATTTAAGTGCATACTTCCTGGCAAAAATATCGCCCTTTGTCTGCAACTCGTTTCGTTTCTCCATAATGTAGTTCAGGCGTTCTATCAGGTCTTTGGTAGAGCGTCCGATTACTTCAGTTGCTTCCAAGGTTCCAATCGTCATCACCATGGTGCCCCCAACGGCGGTTATCTTTTTGGAAGTGCCGGGCTCCTCCACCACCACCGGCGAAATGCCCGTTACGGCTCCTAGGGAAGCATTGGTAAGCGACCTGCCTTTTTTCCCTCTCTTGGCCCGGTTGTACTTTTTCTTCAGGTCCTTTTCAGCCTCCTTTAGCTGCTCCATCAGATCCCATGCCTTTACCAGCGACGACCGATACTCGTTATAGAGCTTTTGGTCCATTTCTTCCTCATTCACAGCATTCTTTATCGAAAAAGTCACTGTGCGGGTATCCCGCTGGTTCGATCTATCCATTACAAAGAAGGTGACATCAAACGTAAGAGAATCCAGAGGGTCTTTCACAAAGTCATAGCCCGGCCTCCAGATAAACTCATATTGGGAAGGCGTATTCTTCACAAGCGCCGAGGCAGGAACATTCGTGTTTTCAGAAATAAAGCTAAACGATGCAATATCGCTTTCCCCGTTTTCGTCTGTCAGCTGAAACATAATATTAATGGTGGCATTCTCGTCATAGGCGAATCTTTTCTGAGACGGAATCATCTGTATGCTGGGAGGTAAATCCTGCTGGGTTGCAGCAATCTTAAAAGTGCCTTTCGTACGGGCTTTTGCCGGCTGGTCCTCTACGTAAAACTCCAGCATAAGCGGTTCTCTCTGTAGCTGCCTGAACTGGCTGGTGGATGGCTTCCAGGTAAATTCTCCCTGTGCTGACAGTTTGGCTCCCTGCGGCATTGCGTTTGTAACAGGTACAAAGACAATGGGGTCATTGTCTTCGTCCTTCACAGCTGATGATTCTATGGTATAGGTATTCTCCGTGCTATACCGGACATAGAACGGCTTTAGGTCGGCAACAACAGGAGGGCGGTTAACATGTTCTACTTTTAACTCCACTACTTGGTTTACGCTCCCGCCTTTTTTGTTTTTTGCCTCAAAAAGAAGCTGAACCGTGCGCCCATCGCTCAAGCGGTCCACAAAATCGTAGCTGGGGGTCCAGGAAAAGTGGCCAAGGGAGTCGAACTCCATTCCTTCTTCCCGCCCCTGGGTGAGGGCATAGGTGTAAGTATTAGTGCTATCAGCACCACCGGAGGCTTTGGCCTGAAACTGAAGTTTTTCTCCCTCTTTCAATACGTTCCAGTTTGGTTGTTCCGGGAAGTTAAGTTTGAGGGGAGTATTTGTAACAGTTTGGGGAGAGACTATAATAGTAGGAGCCGGCACTCTTACCGTATCATTCTGTGCAGATACTTTAGTGATGAACAATAAGGAAACAGAAAAAAACAGGATACTTTTTTTCATATTAAGAAAACAGACGTAAGATTCAGGCTTCGAGAAGACTCTAAAGTTAGCAAAGGTTGATGTACTGCAAAAGTACAGCGCCATTAATAAATTTTGAACCGGCAATTATACGTTTTCAGCACTAAATATTGAGGTGTACTGCCAAGGATTTCAATGAAAATACAACGTAATTCTTTCTTCAGTATTTTTCGTTTTCCGCTTCCTATATGGAGAATTTCACAAAAGTCTGTACCTTAATAGTTAGAATATTCAAGGCTATCATGATTAAAATTAACCAGCGCAGCAAGTTAAGCCTGCCAGTGCTTTTATGTTTGTTATTCTTCCACGCAATTTTATTTCTGCACCAGGAGGCTGCCTCTGCACAGACGATGAAGTCAAAGAAACTAATTCAGAAAGTCCTGAAGAAACACCCTGAAAAGTTTCAGGAGATACTGAATAACCCCGACAAGTACCGGGTACAGATCCTGTACACGCAGATAGACCGCGATGCGCAGAACCAGCCGCATTTTACGTCCTATAATTACCGGCTTAACGCGAAGGAGTATTTTTACCCGGCCAGCACCATAAAGTTGCCAGCGGCGCTGGTAGCGCTGGAGAAGCTGAATGAGTTGAACATTGCAGGCTTAAATAAGTACACGCCTCTGCAGGTAGACAGTGCATATGCCGGGCAAAGTGCTGTAAAAGCCGACAGCAGCTCAGAAAATCAGCTACCGTCTGTTGCGCATTACATCAAAAAGGTGTTGCTGGTGAGTGATAACGATGCCTTTAACCGCTTGTATGAGTTTGTAGGGCAGCAGCAGCTTAACCAAACGCTGCACCAGAAAGGCTTTGAGGATGTACGGCTGGTGCATCGCTTATCCATCTTCCTGAGCCCCGATGAAAACGCCCATACAAATCCTTTTACTTTTTATGCGGGGGATAACATTTTATACCAACAGCCACTTACCAGGAATCCTGCTCCTGTACCAACCAGGTTGAGCACTGTGCTGTTGGGGAAAGGCCATTACAAGGATGACGAGTTGGTAAATGAGCCGATGGATTTCTCAGGTAAGAATTACATCTCCGTAGATAACCTGCAGGGCATTCTGAAGACGGCCCTGTTTCCGGAGGCGGTGCCGGAAAAGCAGCGCTTTAATCTAACGCCTGATGACTATGCTTTTCTGTATAAGTACATGTCGATGGTGCCCCGCGAAAGCGACTTCCCCGCTTACGACCCACAGGAGTACCCTGACCCTTACGTAAAGTTTCTGATGTTTGGAGATTCAAAAGAGCGGATGCCGGACAACATCCGGATTTTCAATAAGGTGGGGGATGCCTATGGCTTTTTGATTGACAATGCATACATCGTAGATTTTGAAAACAAGGTGGAGTTCCTGCTAACGGCCGTTATACTTGTGAATGAGGATGAAATTTTTAACAACGGGGAGTATGAGTACGAAGAAGTTGGTTTTCCCTTTATGAGAGATTTAGGGCAGGTGATTTACCAGCACGAGCTTAAACGAAAAAAGAAGCACCTCCCGGACCTGGAGAAGTTCAGGATAGATTATAGCGAAGGCAGTAGTAGCAGGTAATTGTCCCTTTGCTAACGGAAGTTCGGAGGAGTAAGAGATGAATTCTCCTTTGAAGGGTTGCCAAAAGAGGAGCAGCTACATTGGGAAGAGAGTGGAATATTAGCATCCATAGATTACTTCCTCTACTCTCTAAGCTGCGAAGAGTATTCAGCATTATTCATAACAGAAGGGTTTCAACAAGAAGAACCGGGTAACACCGGTTTTTTTGCTTTTACAGCTTTCTATATAGGAGATATAAATATATTTATTTTGGTTAGGAGCATTAACAAAATCTTTATATCTTGAATGGAGTGTGGGGGTACCTACAAAATTGTTTTTTTTAACCAAACCAAGTACTGCAAGGCAGCGGAAGAAAAGGCAAAACCACTTCCATACATAGTGCAGTTAACAGTATGTTCACCCATTTCCGCTAGTTCTACGCATTTTATATATCCAGCCCAATATGAAAAAGACAATATTTACCTTTGTTTTAACCATGCTAATGTGTGTTACAGAAGGAAATTCTCAGGTACTTAACTTTAGTAATTTTAAGGAAAAGGTTGTTACACCATCAAGGGAGGCTTTTAATAAAGCCTCAACAGACAAGGAAAGAGATTCTCTAATGTTTGTACCGCATAAGGCAATCAAAAATTTAGTTGGTTCCCCAATGCCAGAGTTTACCGCTCAAACCCTCGATGGTAAGCCAATCAGTAAGCAATCTTTGGCAGGGAAAATAGTGGTAATGAATTTTTGGTATATCGGCTGTAAGCCATGTGTGGCAGAACTGCCAGCTCTCAATAGGTTGGTAGATGAGTATGAGGGTAAAGAAGTAGTCTTTCTCGCATTCGGAAATAGCTCTCGACAGCGAACGGTTGAAGATTTCTTGCCTAAGCATGATTTTAAATATCAATTAATTACCGACAGTGAATCTTATTCGAATATGTTCTTAGCTACAGCATTCGGCTTCCCTACAAGTATGGTCTTTGACCAAGATGGTATTTTACGACATATTTCCGCAGGTGGCTTCGTTGATGATAGAGCCAAAACAGCCGTTTTTAACGAGTATTCACCTGTGATCAATAGTTTACTTATTCAGAAAAAGGTAAAGTAAATGAATTTGGAACCAAATAATTTACAATAACAGCGTAGAACAACAGCTAAAAAGCATTGAAGCACTTTTTATTAACAAGTATATCATTCTGTCCCCTGTAATGTCCCCAATGTAAATAATTATTGTGTATATTACTGTTTTACAGTACATTAAACTAAGTAATAATACACGGCACCGGAACATCTGCAAGGCGCATTGAAGAAAAACTGGAAACACTTTTCCTTTGAGCTGAAGAAGTGGGTAATGTCTATATAAAACTTATATAACAGAAGTTTATATATTCTAAATTCATTTTTCACAATGCTTTGCTCCCCTTCGTCTTGCCGCACCTGGTAGTATGTTTATCCGCACCTGAAAATTAGAATTTCAGATAAGTTTGCTCCAACTGCCCGGACAGCGCATGAAGGTTAGCCAGTGTTTTTTTCAGAAAGTCTACTGTTGTTGCTGCCTCATTCCCTGGAGTGAAAGCTTGACATTGCGAAAGAATAGTGTGGGAAGTAGATTGGAGAGCACTCTCCTGTTCCTGCCGTGAAGCGTGCAGGTCTTTCAGTATCGTGTGGATGGAAGTGAGGGTATGCACGACAGATTTCGGAAATTCATTATTTGAAACCAGGAAGTCGAGCGCAAGCTTACGGGAGGCGTTCTTTTGATACCCCTGTTTAAACATTTCGTAGCCCCCTATGCTTCCGAGCAGCAGGGCAAACCGGTAGCTTTCATCAGACCCGCTCTGCCCCGAACTTCCCTGTGTGGCAATGGCCTGCATCTGGTGCAAAAGTGTCCGGGTTATCAGGAAGGCTCTTTCCATATACATGCCCAGTGAAAACAGCATCCAGGCCTCATTCCGGAGCATGTTATTGTGTATATAGCCTTTAATACGGCAGCTGTTAGACTCTATTGCCCCGGCAAAACCCTGTATACCCTCCCGGTGTAGTCTTTCAGTGCTATAGCTGTTCATGGTATGATAGAAGCGGTTAATGTACTCCCAAAGCTCAAGCGAAAGTCCGTCACGGGCGCCCCTTGCCAGTTCCCGAACCCTGTCTACATAAGCCAAAACCGAATTGGGGTTCGCTTCTTCAATGCATATAAAGGTGAGCACATCCTCTGCCTTCAGTTGTGAATGGGCATAAAAATAATTCTCCTGTGCATCTGCCACATGCAGTATATCTTCCAGTAAATCTTCTTTCGACTGCCTTGCCGGCAAATCCATCAGGTTTTCATATTGTACCCTCGAATAAAGAGCGACGAACTCAGCCCATTCCAGGTCGCGCCCCATCCAGTATATCTTTTTTGCGCTTCTTGATAGCATCATGCCTTGCGTTTTAGTATCCAATCAAATTCTTTACACCTCCTGCGTTCCCGCTTTGCTTCCAACAGGTTCATAAGAAGTAGCTTACTCTTCCAGCACCCAGGTGTCCTTGGACCCACCACCCTGGGATGAATTGACAATCATGTTGCCTTCTATCAGCGCCACCCTTGTCAGCCCTCCCTGGAGCACATACTGCATGTCTTTGCCAAGCAGGGTATAGGTGCGTAAATCTACATGGCGGGGCTCAAACTGATTGTTTCCGTCAATGTAGGTGGCATGGTTCGACAGCGCCATAATCGGCTGCGCGATGTATTTGCTCCGGTCCTGGGCAATCTTCTGCTTGTATTCGCTCAACTCCGCCTTTGTGGCAGCGCTGCCGATGAGTATGCCTTTGCCCCCGTACTCATCCACTGGCTTAACCACCAGCGTGTCCATATTTTCGATGACGTACTTATAGTCACTTTCCTCCGAGCACAGGTACGTGTGCACATTGTTGAGAATAGGTTCTTCGCCCAGGTAGTACCGGATCATAGCAGGTACATAGCTGTAAACGGCTTTGTCGTCAGCGGCTCCGCAACCCGGCGCGTTCAGCATGTTAATGTTACCTTTCCTGTAAGCCCTCATAATACCCGGCACGCCAAACACTGAGTCGGCTTCAAATACCTCGGGGTCCAGGAATTCATCGTCCAGTCGTCTGTACATGACGTCGATGCGTTTGGGGCCAGCCACTGTTTTCATGTATACCGTGTCCTGCTCTACGTACAGGTCCTTTCCTTCTACCAGTGGAACGCCCATACTATGGGCCATATAAGCATGCTCAAAATAAGCCGAAGCCTGCATCCCATCTGTCAGCACCGCACCGTTGGGCTCGTCTACACCTGCTGGCGCCACGGAGCGCATCATCGTCAGAAAGTGCTCTGTAAATTCCTTCACCGGTTGCAAGGAGTATTTGCCGAACAGCTGAAACATAGTTCGCTTCATTACCTCCCGGTTAGAAAGCACATAGCTCATACCAGAAGGGGTGCGCACATTGTCCTCCAGGATATAGTACTCACCGTCACTGTGTTTCACCAGGTCAGTGCCGGATATATGGTTGTAAATTCCTCCTGTCGGATTCAGGTCGACCATAGCCGGGCTGTAGTGTACAGAGTTTGTGACCAGTTCCTGCGGTACTAGCTTGTCTTTGAAAATATGCTGCTGGTGATATACATCGTGGATGAACGCGTTGATGGCCATGTTCCGCTGGACAACTCCCCGCTGAAGTTTTTCCCACTCCCTGCTGTTGATTAATCTGGGTAAAAGATCAAAAGGAAAAACCCGTTCACGTGTTTTAGCCTTGTCAGAAGGAAGTCTGAAGGTTATTCCCTGTTCAAAAAAAGCCTGATGGGCGCGCTCATAAAGTTCAGCTAAGTCCGCTGTCGAATACTGCTTCAGCTGATCGATTATCATGGCGTACGCAGGCTTCACTGCGCCGTCAGGGGAAAAAACCTCATCCAGAAAATCCGGATTAATACTGTAGTCATCAAACATCCCGTTTGTTGTATCGCTGTTGTTATGCTGCATCTCCTATCATATTTATCAGCACCAGGTTTTCCTCAGCAAGAGAAACTCATCTGCTTTTTGTTCTTTGATTATGTTGTGGTTTTCATCCGGACACATAAAAAACTGCTTCATGATGAAGATTTCCGGAGAAAAGTACTGTTTTCAACGCATCAGCTTCGGGAGTGTTTTAAGAGTATGTTTAAATTTTGTTTTTGAAAGCGCACGTTTGCAGCTCAGGGAATGAGTTTGGAATATGCTCTAAATAGAAAAAGCCGCTGTACTCACAGCGGCTTTTTCTATTTATTTACTCGTTATCTTACACAGATTCAGGTTTTACTCATCCCACCAAAGTTCTTCAGATAAAACCGGACTTTCAGGCGTATTCGGGTTTTTGGATGCCTCTCCCTGCGGATAAGCTACCCGGCGAATAAAAGTCGATAAGTCTGCATTAGCAGGTAACTCGAAGCCTTCATAGGCATAGTCATACCGTCTGGCATCGTTCCATGCTTCCGGGTTCAGGTAAGTTACCACATACTTCTCATCAAAAATGAGATCTAGGGTGAGGTTGGAGGCACCTACAGCTACGGCAGGGTCAGAGAGATATTCCTCAGCGGCAGCCGGTTCTACCTCTAGCAGATCCATGCTGGCCTCAATTGCTTCCAAGTAAGCAGCATAGGCTCTGTCGGTTTGCCCGGCGCGCAAGGCTGCCTCTGCTTCAATCAGCTTCACTTCCGGGTAGGAAATAAGAATAAGAGGGGATTCATCTCCCGTGAGAGGGGAGTTACGGGAAATGTAGGACTCGTCTCTGACTGTATTACTGGCTGTCCCCACATTGCCTACTCCGTTAGGCGTGCCGATATATTCTCCAGTGATAGTTGTGTCCGTAATCTGGGCAATACGAGGGTCAAACACGCCGGTAGTTGTGCCTTTCAGGTGCTCTACAAACTGCTCAGACAGCCAGCCGCCTAATAAAAGGTTCTCGTTGTTCAGCGCAACAGTAGCCCAGGGGTTCCGTGTCTGGAATACGCTCATCGTTGCATTATCTGCATTGGATGTATAGGCGTTATCAACAGCGCTTAGTACGGCTTCAGGATTATAAGAAGCGGTTTCGCTTAACTTGTTCAGGAACCTTGCCTTGAGCGCGTAGGCGGTTTTTATCCAGTTTTCCTTGTCACCGCCATGTATCAGGTCACTTTCCGGATCTAACAACACATTAGAATCTGTTCGGGATAACTCCGCTATGGCTTCGTCGATTAGCTGTAAAGATGTATTGTAAAGTTCCTCCTGCGAGTCGAAGCCTGGCGTGAGGGTGGTGCTGATAAAGGCTTCGCTGTAAGGTGCATCACCCCAAAGGTCGGTTACCAGACTCAGGTTGTAAGCCATCAGTACGTTGGCTACGCCTACATAATCACTGGCTCCCGCTTCTATACCTCTTTGTTTCATGTCATAAATGTCAGCCATCGCCAGGTACAACGCGTCCCAGGTGCTGGTGTAATCGGTTACCTGGTAAGTGTCTGTTGATCCTCCTGCGACAGGGCCTGCCAGGTACTGCACAAAGTAGGACGTAATATTAGCCACCCGCTGGGTGTTGAGGCCGGTTTTCTGAGTGGTGGTGGCCAGCATGGTAGCCAAGGGAGGATTGTTTACCAGGTTCGGGTTCTCATCCAGGTCAAAATAATCCTCGCAACTCTGTAAGCTGAATAGTGCCCCCATCATGACAAGGGCAAATGTATATCTAAATATCTTTTTCATACCTCTTCTAATTAGAATCCAAGATTAAGGGTGAACAGATAGCTTCTAACTGCCGGATAAGTAAAACCGGCAAAGCCATCCACGCTGCTGCCGCTAGGCGTTGAGCTGTTTTCAGGGTCATAGCCGGAATAGTCTGTAGAAAGCAACAGGTTATTGCCGGTGAGCGAAACATTGGCATTTCTTATAAAGATGTTGTTGAACCACTGCTCCGGAAGACTGTAGCTCAGCGTAAGGGAACGTAGACGAAACCAGGAGGCGTCTTCCACAAAGTTCTCAGATACGCCGCGGTGCACGTTACGGTAGAAGCCGTTGCCATAGTTTACGCCATCAGGTCCTACACCCTGTCCTAACCAAACAGGTTGTGTGTTAGGCGTGCCATCTGCCAGCACCCCATCAAACACAATTACATCGTCGCGGTTTTCGGTGTATTCCGCTATACCGAAAGCTGAGAAGAAGTTGCCCATCTGGTTGTATTTCTCATGGCCTATGCGGGCATCAATTAAGCCTGTCAGGCTAAGGTTTTTGTAGGTAAAGGTGTTGGTAAAGCCTCCAATCCAATCGGGCTGAGAGTTACCCAGTATTTTCTGGCTTGAAAGCGGTGCCCGTACCGGGAAACCATTCTCCCCGATAACGATTGGCCTTGACTCATCCAGGAAAAGCGGATCTTCTTCTTCACCGGGTCCGTAGTAGCGCTGGTAATGAGAGCCGTAGATATTACCGTAAGCTTCCCCTGGTATCAGTTTCATGGTAACAGTTGAGCCAACGTAGCCGAACTGCGAGGCATACGTAATCTCTTGCAGTCCTTCCCTGATGCTCAGGACTTTGTTGCGGTTAGCAGAAAAGACTAGTGATGAATTCCAGCTGAAGTTATTGGTTACTATCGGAGTGGCATTTAGCGCGAGCTCTATACCTGCGTTTCGCATTTCACCGGAGTTAACCGCCGCGGTTATAAAACCAGTAGAGTTTGCCACATTGACGTTCAGGATCTGGTCCTTGCTCAGCGAATAGTAATAGGTAAGGTCAAAACCCAGGCGGTTGTTGAGGAACGACATTTCGAGGCCTGCTTCATAGGTGTTGGTGAATTCCGGACGGAGTTCCGGATTACCCAGTAGGGCAGATCTGGTATAGCCGGTATAGCCTGTTGGAAGCACATCGTAACCCCCGTAACCAGAGGAGGTAGAGTACTCTAAAGCATCTTTACCTATCTGGGCGTAAGACAGCCGGAACTTACTCTGGTCGATGAATGCAGGTAGCTCCAGGTGCTCGCTGAACACATAGCTTAAACTGGCAGAAGGGTAGAAAAAGGAGTTGTTGAGGTTTTCAAGCGTAGAGGTAATATCATTCCGGCCCGTCAGGGTCAGGAAGAGGAAGTCTTTGTAATCAATAGAAGCCTCTCCGAAAAAGCCCATCAGCCGGTACTCTTTCTGCTCCTGCCGTGATGATAGAAACTGTGCGTTTGTCAGGTAAAAATAATCATAAACAGCCAGGTTAGAGCCTTCCACCCCAAAGCTTTTAATGTTCCTATCATAGAGTTCATGGCCAAGCCGCAGTGTGCCGTTAAAGTTTTCGCCGAACGAGGAATTCAGCGTGGCAATAAAGGTAGAGTTGATGGCTCTGAACTTGGTAGTATACTCATTTACAAAGCCTTGATCATTGTCTTCATACACGCGCTCACCGGCCAATCCACGCGGACCTGGCGCAGTAGCGGTACGGGCCTCATTATACGTGTCAAGGCCGATGCGGTAGCTAAAATCCAGCCAGCTAAGCGGAGAATAGCCGAAGCTCAAACCCCCGATAAACCTGTTTACGTCGTCCTCCAGTTGGTTGGTGGCAGCACCATATATCGGGTTGTTGTTGCCGTACGTGTTCATGGTGCCGTCCGCCGTTCTGTAATCCGTTACGTCCCAGCGCGGCGACCAGTAGCTGAGGCTTTCGTTGAAGCGGTCTGCGTTGTAGCGGTTTCCGCCGGAGTTGATGTAGTTGAAGTTGGCGCCTGTTCTGAATTTTTCGCTGACCTTTATTTCTGCATTCAGGCGGGCCGAGATATTCTCATAATCTGTAAAAGGCAACACCCCCTCATGGCGCAGGTGTGAGATAGAAGACAGGAAGGTGAAGCGCTCAGTACCGCCTGCGAAGGAAAGCGAATTCCTGAACTGGCTGCCGGTTTCGTAAGCGTCCTCGAAATGGTTGTAGAGTTCGGCAGGGTGTGAAGGATCTATCTGGCGGGCCTCTGCCACAGTAGGTCCCCAGGATGGCCAGAAGCTCTCAGGGTCATATGCACCTAAATAACCTTGGGTGTAAGTGTCCTGCACATCCGGGAATTTGTTTACTTCTTCGATGCCAGCCGTACTGGTAAAGTTAACACGCAAACCACCTTGTGCCCCCTTCTTGGTTGTGATAACCACCACGCCGTTGGCTCCTCTCAATCCATATAAAGCAGTAGCCGCACCGCCTCGCAGTACGTTTATACTTTCAATGTCATCCGGGTTCAAATCGGCTAACCTGTTACTCATGCCCCGGAGTTCTGTACCCTCCCCGAAAGTAGAGGTGGAGTTGTCCATCTGGATTCCATCAATTACGAAGAGTGGCTGGTGAGGCCGGTTCGGGTCGATAGAGTTTATTCCCCGGATACGGATGTCTGTGCCCTGACCCGGAGCGCCGCCTGTGCTGGAGATAACGGCTCCTGCCACTTTACCCTGCATCGCGTTCAGCACGTTCGGCTGGCGGTGCTGTGTCAACTCTTCGGCATTTACTGACTGGGCGGCATAGCCCAGCGCCTTTTTCTCACGCGAAATACCCAAAGCAGTCACTACCACTTCAGAAAGCTGCTCACTATCAGTTTCTAAGCTCACGTTGATAACCGACTGGTTTCCTACCGGCACTTCCTGGGTTTTGTAGCCCAGGAACCGGAACACGAGTACCGCGTTATTGTCCGGAACCCTGATTTGGTAATTACCTTCAGCATCGGTTGCGGTGCCTCTGGTGGTTTCTTTCACAATCACGCTAACACCCGGCAGCCCTATGCCATCTGCGGCACCCGTGACCCTGCCGGTAATTACGCTCTCCTGCGCAAAGGCACTGGTTACCCAACACACCAGCAAGAGAAAAGTAAAGATTTTTTTCATAATGTAGTAGATTAAACTGTAAACGATAGTAGAATTTTGGTAAATATAATTTGCTAATATATTACAACTTTAAAATAAACTTAAAGCTTTGTGCCATATTGTTAAAAAAGTGCCAAAGTAGCTGAAAATATGTTGCTTTCTGAGAAGAGTGTTTGCCTTAAGTGGAATGGAATATATTCAGAAAACGTGGTTTTCGCTATTGGAAGCAGGAAAATATTTCTGATTTAGCCTTGCGCTGTATGTTCAAGGAGGTTTTGGAGATAAAATAACATAGAATCAAGAAGCATATGAGCAGCAATGGTTACTGGATCATTGTTTGTCATGACCATAGAAAGAATAGAAGGGCTTCAGTAACTTTGTTTTTAGGTGAAATATTGACTAAGCATTAAAGTTTTAGCACATTTAGATAGCTATATTAGCACGTAAACCCTGCTCTTATATAAATTATCTATGAAAAGGTATATAATTTATTGCTTTCTTATTGCTTTTGCTTTTCTGTTACAAGATATGCCACTGCAGGCGCAGGGCTTTGCACTAGAGGCTGTTCGTAGCTACCCTTTCCCCAGTGGCTTGACAGCCTCCGAACAAGGCTCCCGAATTGCCTGGGTGTTTGACGAACAGGGCAGGCGTAACGTGTATGTTGCAGAAGGGCCTGCTTTTACTCCCCGCAAACTCACAAACTATACCCTTGATGACGGACAGGAAATTACCAGTTTGTCTCTTTCAGCGGATGGGCAGTGGGTGGTATATGTAAGAGGAGGGGAGCACGGGGCAATATGGGATGAGGGTGAAACTGTGAACCCACTATCTGATCCGGTGCCGCCCAAAGTGGAGTTGTGGTCCATGCCTTTTGCCGGAGGAGAGCCAAGAGCCCTGGCGGAGGGAGATGAACCTGTCATCTCTCCGAACAGCGACCGGGTTGCCTTTATCAGGAACGGACAGGTCTGGGAGGCGCTGTTAAAGAAAACAGCTGCTGCGAAGCCGCTTTTTAGAGCGAGAGGTTCAATAAGTTCGTTGGAGTGGTCACCTGATGGAAAGAAGTTAGCTTTTGTCTCAAACCGGGGAAGCCACGCATTTGTAGGAATCTATACCGATAGCAACACACCAATCAAGTGGATGGCGCCGTCCTTTTACAAGGACACGTCACCACGCTGGTCACCAGACGGGAAGCGGATTGTCTTTGTACGCACTCCCGGCACAGGAGGCGCTCCTGAAGCCTACCTGGAAAAGCACCACAGGCCCTGGGCTATCTGGATGGCCGACGTAGCTTCCGGAGAAGCCACACAATTATGGAAAGCACCGGAGACGCTGCCTGGGTCTGTGCCTAACACACACGGTGGGTACAACCTGCATTGGGCAGCACAAAACCGCATCGTGTTTCTTTCCTACCACGACGGGTGGCCGCATCTGTACTCCATGCCGGCGGCAGGAGGTGAACCGCTGCTGCTCACAAAAGGGGAGTTTATGGCCGAACATATCAGCTTGAGCCAGGATGGAAAGTGGCTGCTGTTTAGCGCGAACACGGGACCAGAAAAGGCAGATATAGATCGCCGGCATGTGGCACGTGTTCCCGTGGACAAGCCCGCGATGGAGTTACTCACACCCGGGGATGGCCTGGAGTGGTCGCCGGTGTTAACGGGTGATGGTGCCACAGTAGCTTTGATAACGGCTACGGCGCAGCGTCCGCCGCTTCCGTCTGTTATGTCCTTTGATAAGGGCAAGGTGAAAGTGCTCGCCCAGGATCTTATACCTGCTTCCTTCCCGCAAAAGCAGCTGGTAACGCCGCAGCAGGTTACTTACAAAGCTCCGGACGGTTTCACCATTCATGCGCAGCTATTTGAGCCGAAGGGTGGGGCGGCCAAAAAGCCAGCTATCGTGTATGTGCATGGCGGACCATCGCGGCAGATGCTCCTAGGGTGGCACTACTCCGACTACTACGCCAATGCCTATGCCATGAACCAGTACCTGACCAACCTTGGCTTTGTGGTGCTGTCTGTGAATTACCGCTTGGGTATAGGGTATGGTTATGCCTTTCAACAACCCGAAAAAGCAGGACTTGCCGGAGCTTCTGAGTACCAGGACATACGGGCAGCGGCTACCTGGCTGGCAAAGCAGCCGCAGGTGGATGCCAGCCGCATCGGTATATATGGAGGTTCTTACGGAGGCTACCTCACTGCGCTGGCGCTGGGCCGCGATTCTGACCTTTTTGCTGCAGGCGTGGATATTCATGGTATGAGCGATCGCTCTCTCGGGCGAATCACTGAGCTTGTTGCACCCGATAGGTATGAGCGTGCACCGGATGCTGATCTGGCGGCCAAAGTGATTTGGGAGTCCTCACCGGCTTCTTCTGTTGGCACCTGGAAGTCACCGGTTCTGCTTATACACGGAGATGATGACCGCAACGTGTCGTTCAGCCGCAGCATTGATATGGTACGACGCCTTGAAGCCAAAGGAGTACCTTTTGAGACGCTTGTGCTGGTAGACGATACCCACCATTGGATGCTGTTTTCCAACGCACTGAAAGCGGGCAATGCCACAGCAGATTTTTTCCAGCGGAAACTCCTTAGAAAAGGGATTGGGCAGCGGTAGCTAAACCAGCTGATGGTGGCATAGAAGTTTATTTTTATATTAGAAAAACAAGAATACACTTTATGAGACTGAATACACACAAGTTGCTTTTTCTGCTGCTGGCAGGTATGGCGGCTTCCTGCTCATCTAACCCTTATGCTGTTACGAACCGGGCACATAAAAAGCAGGTGAAGGCGTATACGCGAGCGCTTCGCACGTATCCGGCGCTGAACCCTCAAGAGGAAACACTGCAGCAGGGCGATTATTGGGTAGGCACCACCAATTTCAGCATGCGCAGGCCAAACTATGTGGTCATCCATCATACCGCTCAGAATTCTACTGAGGAAACCTTGAAAACTTTTACTGAACCTGCTACACAGGTAAGTGCCCATTACGTGATAGGAAAGGATGGCGCTGTATACCATATGCTGAACGATTACCTGCGGGCATGGCACGCCGGTTCCGGCAAATGGGGCAACAACACCGACTTGAATTCCTCCTCTATCGGTATAGAACTCGACAACAATGGTGCGGAGCCTTTTACGGAGGCGCAGATTAACAGCCTGCTGAAAGTGCTGGCAATTCTGAAGAAGACACACCACATCCCGGCAGCCAATTTTATCGGCCACTCCGATATCGCGCCGGTCCGAAAAGTAGATCCGAACCCGACGTTTCCCTGGAAGCGCCTTGCTGAAAACGGGTATGGCCTGTGGTATGACGAAGAAGTTCTGGACGATTATTTCCTGCATGCCACAACGCTTGTTTCTGACACAGCAGTCACTGCGCTTATTTCAGATACGACTGCTGTTGCGCTTGCTCCTGACAGCACTGCCACGGTTGACAGTACGACCATGCTTGACGGTGCCGAAGTCGTGGTGCCTGAATTTTATCCGGCGCATTTCAATCCGCAGGAGGCGCTTCGGATTATTGGGTATGATGTAGAGGATATGGAAGCAGCTATTCGCGCCTTTAAGCTGCATTTTATTCAGACGGACATCACGCCTATACTAACAGAGCAGGATAAAATTGTGCTGTATAACCTCTACAAAAAGTACCTTTAAATCTTCGCTGCAAAAGAATCTATGATGTCATCTAAACCCTTACTTTCCTGCCTCCGGCAGTACGTTCTCTCTTGCCTGTGCGCCTGCCTGTTGCTGGCATGTAGTACTCCTAAACATACACCTGTTACCTCTGCCCCATATGGGCCGGCTGAAATCAAAAGGCAGGTGCTGGAGTCGGAGGTGCTGAAGCAGCGTTTTGTTGGTTTTGCGCTGTATGACCCGGAGTTGGGCCAGATGGTGGTGGAGCACAATGCTGACAAGTTCTTTGTGCCTGCCTCTAACACAAAGCTTTTTACCTTCTACGCCTGCCTTAAGATGCTGGGAGATTCCATCCCGGCGCTGAAGTATGCGGTGCGGGGCGATTCGCTGCTGTTCTGGGGAACCGGTGACCCTACCTTCACCCATATGGATGTGAAGAACACCATCGCCTACGATTTTTTGAAGAACCGGCCGGAGAAGCTTTATTATATAGAAGCGCCATTTACCAGCACGCCCTTCGCCGTAAACTGGGGCTGGGATGACTATAACTATTACTACCAGCCGGAGCGGAGCGTGTTTCCTATACATGGCAACATCATTAAATTCACCCGGAAAGAAGCCAATCCCTATACCACTGCCCCTGCCTTGTTCAAGCCGCTTGTGAAAGCAGATACTGTAGGCGTATCGCGGAGCGGCGCTTTTGTGCGGGAGTTGCGAACAAACGACCTGACATTTTACCCGAAGCTCACCGAAGATGATTTCTCAGTAGAAGTCCCTTTTATCACATCGCCTGAAATGACAGTGCAACTGCTGGCAGATACCCTGGAGCGCCCCGTGGAGTGGCTGAAGCGGCCTGTGCCGCCAGATGCTCAGACGCTGTACGGTTTGCCTGCTGATACAGTATACAAGCGCATGCTGAAGGTGAGTGATAACCTGCTGGCAGAGCAGCTTATGGCCTTATGCTCCGGTGCTATCTCCGATACCTTATCAGTGGAGCGCGGCATTGAGTACGCGCTGGAGACGTTTTTAGCTGACCTGCCGGATAAGCCGGTGTGGGTGGATGGTTCGGGCTTATCTACCATGAACCTGTTTACCCCGCGCAGCATTATTGCACTGCTGCAGAAGCTGCGGCAGGAGCGGCCCGATGACCGTTTGTTACCGCTTTTGGCTACCGGAGGTCAGTTAGGCACCTTCCGCAATATCTATAAAGCTGATGTTCCTTACGTGTTCGGTAAGTCGGGTACACTATCGCATGTACACAACCAGAGCGGCTACATCTTCACCAAAAGCGGCAAAATGCTGCTCTTTAGTTTCATGAATAACAATTATACTGTTCCAACTTCCGAAATCCGCGAAGAGATGGTGCGTATCATGACGGAAGTGCATGAAAAGTATTGAGGGTGAATTGAGGTGTAACTGTAAGTTTAATCAGGCCTGATGTGGCAGATATAAATAAAAGTGCATATTTTCCCTATCCCAAACAGAACTATGATGAAACTAACCATTCGTGATTTCAATCTCCCGCTTAAACACACCTTCACCATCTCCTACGACTCTAGGGATGTGCAGGAAACCCTGATTGTGGAGTTGCAGCAGGGGCAGCATAAAGGGTATGGCGAAGCCACCAGCAATCCCTATTACGGCTTCACAATTGAAAACATGTCCCAAGCGCTGGAGAATATCCAGGAGCAGATTGAGTCAGTGGACCTGACCACCCCTGAGGAATTCTGGGCGCAGATGCAGCCCTTGTTGTCGGATAACCCCTTTGCGCTCTGTGCCCTCGATATGGCTGCCAACGACCTATTCGGTAAAATACAGGGCAAGCCGCTGTATAAAATTTGGGGGCTGGAAGCGAAAGATATGCCACTCACGGATTATACCATCGGCATCGATACTATGGAGAACATGGTGAAAAAGCTGCAGGAATGCCCATGGCCCCTCTATAAAATCAAGTTAGGTACGCCGGACGATGTCGCCATAGTGAAAGAACTGCGCAAACACACAGATGCCGTGTTTCGGGTAGACGCCAACTGTGCGTGGGGAGTGGCAGAAACAATTGAAAACTCACATCAGCTGAAGGAACTGGGGGTGGAGTTCATAGAGCAGCCTGTGAAGGCCGATGATATGGAAGGCATGAAGGAAGTGTACCAGCGCTCTGCGTTGCCACTAATTGCCGATGAAAGCTGCATTACGGAGGCCGATGTAAAGAAGTGCCACGGCCATTTCCATGGCGTGAATGTGAAGCTGGTAAAATGCGGCGGCCTGACACCTGCCCGCCGTATGATTGCCGAAGCCAAACGGCTGGGCATGAAGGTAATGGTCGGCTGCATGACGGAATCAACGGTCGGTATATCGGCCATCGCTCAACTGCTGCCATTGCTTGATTATGTGGACATGGATGGTGCACTGTTGTTGCGTGAAGATATTGCTTCGGGTGTAACGATTGATTACGGCAAAGTAAGCTTTAGCACAGAAAACGGAACAGGAACGACCTTGCTTGCCTGTGTCTGATCATGTACATACTGACCATCTGCCGGGGCGCACGCTATTGGTAGATGGTGTAGAATACCTGTATTGCAGCGGAACCTCGTACCTCGGCATCTCATGCAACGAGGCATTCAGGGAGAGGCTGGTGGAGGGGATGCTGCGGTACGGTACAAACTACTCCAGCTCCCGCCGTTCTAATCTTCAGCTGAAGGTATATGAGGAGGCTGAAAGTTACCTGGCTGCCTATACCGGAGCAGAAGCAGCCTTAACCATGTCATCCGGCTTTCTGGCAGGCCAGACGCTGATACAGACCTTGCATGGCAGCGGACATTTTCTATATGCCCCCGGTACGCATCCGGCGGTGTGGCGCAGCCCTGCTGATGCGCCGGATGCAACACAGGAGTTCGAGGAATGGGTAGAATGGCTGCTACAGGAGGTGCCTGCTATGCCGGAGCAGCATATTGTGCTTGTCTGTAACTCGCTTGACCCACTGCAGGCCCGTAACTACTCCTTCAGCTGGATAACAGCTTTGCCCTCTGAAAAGCAGTTTACGCTCCTCATCGACGACTCCCATGGGTTTGGTGTAACCGGAGTGAACGGAGCCGGCATATACAGTCAACTGCCACAAATGCCGCATGTACGCCTGATAGTGGTAAGCTCCTTCGGAAAAGCTTTTGGTATTCCGGCCGGCGTTATTCTGGGAGATAGACAGCTGATAGCACAACTGCAGGCTAGCCCATACTTCGGTGGAGCCTCGCCTGCCGTACCAGCTTACCTTTATGCCTTCAACCATTGCGAAAAGGTTTTTGTGGAGGCCCGGCAAAAGTTGTTCTACAGCATTGCTTATTTTCAGGAAAGGCTCGAACGGCCTGAAATGTTTAACTTCTTTGACCATTATCCTGTCTTTAGCACGCACAGAGAGGATCTCTGCGCATATCTGCAGCAGCATAAGGTGCTGATTTCCAGTTTCCGCTATCCAACGCCTGCTCATGAACCCATTACGCGTGTTATCCTGAACAGCCTGCATACCCGGGAAGACCTGCAGCGCCTGACGGATCTCATCAACAATTTTAGCTCTGCACCCACATAGGCCGGAACAAGCCTGTTTTTCACAATATAGCATCCGAGCTTAGGCTCGGGAATTTTACCCTTTTTCTGATATTAGAACTTTATGGAGCAAGTCTCTGAGCAAACACCTCTTATCACCAACGATGCCGTTGTATTAGGCATTTTAGTATTGATTCTGGCTTTCGTTTTCAAAACATCTTCAAGCAAGCACCCTTTTTTCAAGAAGTTCTATTCCGTAGTACCCTCTGTATTGATGTGCTACCTGCTTCCGAGCCTTTTGAATTCTTTTGGTGTGATATCAGGGGAGCAGTCGGGGCTATATCATGTTGCTTCGCGCTACCTGCTGCCAGCCAGTTTGGTGTTGTTCACCGTCAGTCTTGATCTGAAAGAAATCTGGAAATTGCGGCACAAGGCAGGTGTCATGTTTATTACCGGCACCTTCGGTATTCTGATTGGTGGCCCATTGGCAATACTGATTGTATCTTCCTTTGCCCCTGATATAGTAGGAGGGGCAGGACCTAATGCAGTATGGCGGGGCTTAGCCACTATTGCAGGCAGCTGGATTGGAGGTGGTGCTAACCAACTGGCCATGTTCGAAGTGTTTCAGCCTGACCCGAACCTGTTCTCGGCCATGATAGCAGTGGATGTAATTGTGGGAAATATATGGCTGGCATTGTTGCTGTTCGGAGCTGGTAAAGCAGAAAAGCTGGACCGCTTCTTTAAGGCAGACAGTACTGCTGTGAACGAACTGCAGGAGAAAGTGGAGAAGTACAGGCTCAGCATCATGCGCATCCCCACCATGCCTGACACCATGATGGTGATAGGAGTGGGCCTGGGCATTACGGGTATCTCACATTTTTTTGCCGATATCATTGCCCCCTGGATTGAGACAAACGCGCCTTACCTGGAGCAGTTCAGCCTTACCTCCGGCTTTTTCTGGCTGGTAGTTATCGCCACCACGCTGGGTGTGCTGTTGTCTTTTACCAAAGCCCGTGAGTTGGAGGGAGTAGGGGCCTCGCGTATTGGTTCAGTTTTCCTGTACCTGCTGGTGGCCACCATTGGCATGCAAATGGACATCACCGCTATTGTAAGCCAGCCCGGCCTGTTCCTGATCGGCTTTATCTGGGTTATCATTCATTTAATTTTGTTGGTCATAGTTGGAAGGCTTATCAGAGCACCCTTCTTTTTCCTGGCGGTGGGAAGTGAGGCGAACATTGGAGGCGCGGCATCTGCGCCCATCATCGCTAGTGCTTTTCATCCTGCGCTGGCTCCGGTTGGTGTGCTCCTGGCTATTTTCGGGTATGCTATTGGAACTTACGCTGCCTATCTATGCGGTATACTGATGCAGATGGTGGCCCCATAGTTGAAGAATGAACTGCATACCCCAAAGAATTCGTTTAAGCGTTATACCTACTCCCGTTACTCATGCAAAAGAGTCCATTTATACTTCTGTTATCCTTTCTGATATCATGTGCTGCCTGCAGTACCACGCTGCAAACTTCAGCTCCGGAGGCGGGTGCCTTACAGCCTCACGTGGATGCTGTACGCCAGCAGTATGCGCCTGATAAGCGTGTAGCATTGTTCCAGGTGGAGCAGCATGGCAGTGTGCTTCGTGGTGAGACTAATATGCCCGAGGCGAAAGAAGCTTTGCTGAAGCAGCTTCAGGTAGCAAATCTACCCTATGTGGATAGCATACAGGTGCTGCCAGAGGCAGAACTGGGAGGAGAGCATCAGGCAGTTGTTACCATTTCGGTGGCTAACCTGCGCTCTCAGCCCAAGCATTCAGCGGAGCTGGCTACGCAGGCTACTATGGGTACACCGCTTCAGGTCTGGAAAAAAGACGGTAGCTGGTACCTGGTGCAGACGCCGGATAAGTATTTAGCTTGGGTAGATGAAGGAGGGATTACGCTTATGAACAGTAGCAGTTTCAATAATTGGCAAGATGGCAGTAAACTACTTTACACCAACCCTTACGGATTTGCCTATGCAACGCCAGATGCTGCAGGAGCTACCGTTTCTGACCTGGTGTATGGCGATGTGATGTTGTTAGAGGAGCAGGCGCAGGATTTTTACAAAGTTGCTTTTCCGGACGGGCGTATAGGGTATGTGCCGGTTAGCAGCGCCATCAGGTATAAAGATTGGGTGTCCAGCCGCCAGCCAACAGAAGAGAACCTGGTACAGACAAGCAAGGGACTCCTCGGGCTGCCATACCTATGGGGTGGTACCTCTTTCAAAGGTGTAGACTGCAGTGGTTTTACCAAAACAGTATATTTCATGAATGGGCTGGTGTTACCGCGCGATGCTTCGCAGCAGGTGCACTTAGGCGAACTTGTGGATACCTCAGAAGGCTGGGAGAACATGCGCCCCGGTGATTTACTGTTTTTTGGTGTGCCTGCCAAAGACGGTAAGGCAGAGCGCGTGGTGCATGTGGGCATGTGGATTGGCGGCGATCAGGAGTTTATCCATTCTTCCGGAAAAGTGCGTGTCAGCAGTATGAACCCAGCCTCTCAGAATTTTGAAGAGAGTGAGTTGAAGCGCTTCCTGCGGGCAAAGCGCGTTTCTCCAAAGGAAACGCTAGATCTCCGCACTGCTTCGCTTTATGAGTAGGCTTGTTCAAAGCTTTTCGTTCCTGTTGTCCTGCAAATGAATTTGTGAGTGACCTGCAAATAAACGTACTCATTCGGATTATTAATCCTCCTCAGGTTGATACAAGGACAATGGCCTAAGCGAGTCTGGAGACTCTCACCCACTGCACGTCACGGGATGGATTCCCGCGCCAGGTCAGCAACTGCTGCTCTGCTGCTCTTCCAGACATCCATGTCTGGAAGTTTTCTGCCGGGGGACATCCTTGTCCCCGTTGGTTGCCTTTTCTTAACGGCTACAATCAAAATGCAAATCTCCCATGCTCCAAGTTGAAAACTTGAAGAAAGGGTAATGTATAGGGCTTGTCTATGTTAAACTTGTGTCATGTTCATAGCATAGTCTTCTTAATGAAAGAACAGATAAGCTATAAAGATGGCGGCAATAACGCCCGCTAAGTCTGCTATAAGGCCGCAGGTAAGCGCATACCTTGTTTTCCGGACACCTACAGAGCCAAAGTAGACAGCCAGCACATAAAAGGTCGTTTCTGTAGAACCTTGAATAGAGGCAGCCAGGCGTCCCACAAAAGAATCTACGCCGTAAGTATTCATGGCTTCCACCATCATACCTCGCGCTCCGCTACCACTCAGAGGCTTCATAAACGCAACCGGTAAGGCCGGGACAAAGTCAGTATTCAAGCCTGCTGCGGCAATAAGAAAGCCTAATCCATCTACTAGCAAATCCAACGCGCCCGAGGCTCGAAAAACTCCTATGGCTACGAGAATGGCAACTAAGTAAGGTATGATGGTGATGGCAACGGAGAATCCTTCTTTTGCGCCTTCAATAAAAGCTTCGTACACATTTACCTTCCGGATTAAGGCCAGCGTGATAAAAGAGACAATGATGGAGAACAGAATCACGTTACTGGCAACCATAGAGATGACGCTGATCTGCTCCTGCGGAATAGTGCTGAAGTAGTAAATTAGTCCGCCAATTAACAGCCCCAGGGTGCCCAGGTACGCCAGTATGACTGGGTTCAACAGGTTGATGCGCTGGTAAAACGTCACGGCCAGCAAACCTGACATAGTAGAGAAAAAGGTGGCCAGCAGAATCGGGATAAAAATATCAGAGGGGTCGGCGGCTCCCAGTTGCGCCCGGAACACCATGATGCTGATAGGGATAATGGTCAGGCCGGAAGTGTTTAGCACCAGGAACATGATCTGGGGATTGGAAGCGGTGTCTTCACTGGGATTCAGTTCCTGCATTTCCTTCATTGCTTTCAGGCCGAGCGGCGTGGCGGCATTGTCCAAGCCCAGCATATTGGCGGAAAAGTTCATCAGGATGGAGCCAAACACAGGGTGGTTTCTCGGGATGTCAGGAAACAGGCGGTTAAAGAAGGGGCCTACTATTTTCGCAAAAATGGCGATGATGCCTCCGCGCTCACCAACCTTCATCAAGCCGAGCCACAGCGTCATCACGCCGGTGAGGCCCAGCGATATTTCAAAGCCAAGTTTGGCATTATCGAACGTGCTGGTGACAAGCTCCTGAAAAATACCGGTATTCTGAAAAAAGATAAGCTGAAATAAAGCAATGCAAAAAGCAATCAGGAAGAAACCTGCCCACAGATAATTAAGAACCATGCAAATTTAGATCGGTATGGAATGAGCCTGTAAGATACAAAGCCATCCATCATAAAAAAACCACCGGCTTTAGAAGTATAGCCAGTGGTTGATGTAGTTTTTATCACTGCGTTCATTTCACCTCATGTCAGGTGAAAGGCGATGCTGTAAAACTTCATGGTTATAGCACCAGGCCATGAAAAAGAGCGGGTTTGTCACCTTGCAGGTTGTATACAAAACCATTCACGATAGCATATTTCACTTTGCCGTCAGCACCTTTTAGTACAAAGTTAGCACCGCCTTCCAGCCGGAGTGTATGGTTGATCTTGCTGTTCAGGGCTGTTACATTCAGTGGCAAGTCAGAAGGAGTAATATTGGCGGAAGACAGTTTCTCTACCCGTACGGTGGTATAGCCATCTAATAGCAACTCCCGGGTTCGCTCCGGTGTCAGGGCTGCAATGCTTTTGAAGGGTTTGCTGTATACCTTGCCCGGCACCAGTGTCAGGCCTTTACCGTCGATATCCTCATAGCCGTAGAAAACGCTCATGTCACCAATCTCCTGTACACTGCTGCGGTGATAGAAGCCTTTGTCGTTAGGAGAGGGTACCTCATCGCGGATGATCCCAAAGTCAAGGAGAATGTTCATGTTGTTGTCTTCATAACGCACGTTCCGCACCACTACATCGTACAGGTAGCGCTCGTTTTCTGGTATCCTGTAATAATCTTCTAAGGCATAATTGGTATAGCCGTTTTCTGCAATCAGGTGCAGCGCAGAAACGATAGATGCAAAATTGAGCTGGCGGATGAGCTGCTTTTCCGGGTCGTCCTGGTATCCGCCAGATTCAATCAGGATAACACTGGTGCCCCATTTCTGTATATTGTCGCCAAAGGCCCGTGGCTCGTGCTCATCAGAGTACTTGGCCACCTGCCCCGGTATCAGTTGCTGCAACGCTTCGTTCATGCCTACAATGGTGCGCATGGCCCGGTCGCGGACGGTGTTTACGGTTTGGGCATGATCAAAAGCGGGAGCGAGAAATGAAATGGTAGCGGGTTTGGAGGTGGTGCCAACCGTATAGTGGCGGCTCTGGTCGTGCAAATTAAATCCGAACTCAGGGTTAAGGCTGTCGCGTAGGCTTTTAAGCAACTGTGCTTCCGGGCTTTGCAAGCGCAGTGCATCCCTGTTCAGATCTAGTTGCAGTGCGTTCCTGCGTTTGAATTGCTCTGCACCGTCCGGGTTCAGCATGGGCACGATGTAAAGCGTCAGATTCTGAAGAATCTGCTGCCGGACAGGGTCTAGTTGATCAGACTGCTGCAGGAAATTGAAAAGATCAAACAGCGCCATAGTAGCAGTGGACTCATCACCATGCATCTGGGACCAGAGCATGACCTTGATTTCACCTGTACCAGCTTTCACCAGGTACAAATCACGCTCTTCCACGGACTTGCCAACTACCTCCACCTCAAACAGCGGGTGCTGCTTCAGTTTCTCCAGAAGCGGCACAATATCCTGGTGCTTAAACCTCCGGTTCTGAATAGCGGGTTCTTTGTAAGTCGAATGCTGTTTAAAAGCTTGCTGCGCTACTTCGGTACTGGGAATTGTCTGGCACTGCGCTTCGAAAAGTGTCATGAACAGGAGTATGAGAATTAAGAATCTTTGCATCAGCCACAGGTTTTTAAATGGCTCTATTTTACGACAAGTTAGTAAAGATGCCTGGTTAACGCAGCAGCAATTCAAATCTTTTATATGTATGAGGTATGTATGGTTAAAGTAGGAGGTAGACTTGGAGCGTGGCTGCTGGTTTTTGTATGCCGTATGGCAATGGCGAGAAAGTGAGCGGATTTTGTGAAGCTGCAGGAAGTATGGCGCTTATGCTGAGTGTAAGGAGCACGTTTGAATGTAGATGAGGAGTTAAGCGGTCACGGCCTCTGATATATCTATCATCTGCAGGTACGGTTCCAGCTTTTCCCCGCTTCTAAAGCCAGTGGTGCAGGCAAGTGTGCCGGCAACAGGATTATACCACACTTCAACAAAGAAATTCCCCATGTGGTAGAGCGCCACATAATAGTCTGCCTCTGACCGTATAGCCAGGAAAGTGCCATATACCCAGACTGCTTCTGCTCTTACGTCTGAGGTCATGAAATGAAAGTCAGTTAGGTCCATGACAGCGATTTACTTTTAGTGCTAATAAGATAAAGGTCAAAAAGCTACTTTAAACTAAAAAATGTATGCTATTATATAAATGTTAATTTGTACTGATAAAAGAGGTAAGCTGCTGGAACCTTAATAGCATGAGGAGAGCCTGTGGGGCAGGAAATTCAACTCACTATCGCTAAGGTTTAGAGTGTAAGTGTTTTACGCGTATGAATATAAAAAGTTGAATATTGGTTATCCTTTGGTTTTGACAAGTAATATTCTCTCATGTATTCTTTAGGTGAGGCTATATCACGGGCCAGCATGAGACCTGTTTCTCAGTGGCTGAAAAAGCTATACTGCAAACAACTTCCCACTGCTTTTGCTTCTTACAACCCCTTTCTTATCCTATGGCTTAACATGTATGGAGGGAACATGTTGTTTAGCCGGGAAGTATAAGGTTACGATTAACAATAAGTATACATGATTCGGAATAATATGAAATGGATTTTAGGAACCTTGGCAGCGGGTGCAACCGGCCTGCTGCTACTGGACGCTTTAATCCTGGAGAAGTACTTTTTTAAAGTGAAAGTGTTTAATATCGGGAATAAGGGAGGCAGCAAAAAACTTAAGCTTGTCCTGCTGACGGACTTGCACATCAGGCAATTTTTACTTCCCCAGTACCACAGATTGGCGGCAAAGGTAAACGAACTTCAGCCAGACCTTATCATAATTACAGGCGACACGCTTGACTCCACTGGTAAGGTGGAGCCTATGGATGAATTTTTGAGTCTGCTCCATCGGCATACAACGAAAGTAGCTATTCCCGGAAACAACGACTACAAGGCAGACAGAAGCCTACAGCATGTAAAGGCTGCCTATGAAAAGCATCATGTTGATTTACTGGTCAACAAATCGAAAGCATACACTGTCCGAGACACCCGCATCATGGTGACCGGTTTAGACGATTTTATTGAAGGTGATAGCCGTTTTAAGGCTGCAGTGAAGGAGATAGGACGTGAAGAGCACCATTTGCTGCTTATTCATAGTCCGCTTCAGCAGGAAGCTGTTAAAGAGAAGATGGCGGAGATAAACAAGGAACGTCGCGTTTCTGAGCAGCTGAATATCCGCTATATCTTTGCAGGACATACACACGGCGGACAGATAAGGCTACCAGGCTATGTACCGGTGTTACCCGGTATGTCTGGTGACTATGTAAATGGCTGGTATAACGCCAGCGCACCTTACCTCTATGTGTCGAAAGGCTTTGGTACGTCTACTATTCCTTTGCGCTTTGATGCAAGGTCGGAGATAATACTTTTTAATTATCATGTTTAAAAGGGTGACAGTTTCTTGAGGTTTTCCCGTGGAACGAATGAAGCGTATAAAAAACAATCTACCGGTATTAAACGCTGCAGCAGGTTGAATAACAGGCTGAAATGTGGTTACTTTGCAGCCTTATGCAATTGTCTATTACATCATTGAACTCTGGTAGCAACGGGAACTGCTATTATATCGGGAACGGGAGAGAGGCCATTTTAGTGGATGCGGGTATTTCCTGCCGCGAAACAGAAAAGCGGATGAAGCGCCTGGGGCTTTCTATGAGCAAGGTGAAGGCAATATTCGTTTCGCACGAGCACTCCGATCACATCAAAGGCATTCCGGTGCTGGCAAAGAAATACCAGCTGCCGGTCTACATTACCCCCGGTACACTGCAAGGGTGCAGGCTAAGTTTCGACGGAGTTTCTGTGCAGTCTTTTCAGGCCCATGAGCCGATGCAAATCGGCAAACTCTCTGTTACAGCTTTCCCTAAATACCACGATGCCGCAGACCCGCACAGTTTTGTGGTGGATTGCCAGGGTATAAAGATTGGCGTATTTACAGATATTGGAGCACCCTGCGATCAGCTCATATCTCATTTCGGGCAGTGCCATGCGGCCTTTCTGGAAGCCAACTATGATGACGAACTGCTGGACCGGGGGCATTACCCCTATTATCTCAAGAAACGGATTAGAGGAGGGAAAGGGCATCTTTCCAACAGGCAGGCTCTTGCGCTGTTTGCTGCCTACAAACCTTCTTTTATGAGCCATGTGCTGCTTTCTCACCTTTCAAAAGACAATAATTGCCCTAATCTGGTGAAGAAACTGTTTACCACACACTCCCATGGAACTGAGGTTGTCGTTGCATCCCGTTTTGAGGAAACACCGGTTTACAATGTTGTATATGCTGAGGGGGCTCCTTCAAAAGCCATAGTGAGACACGGAACACAAACCAGCTTATTTGACCTTCCCGTATAAACCAGAAGCAACCGGCTCTGACAATATTAAAATAGAAAACAAATGAAAGATACTACGAAAGCGTTCCTGTTTGATTTGAACGGAACCATAATTGATGATATGCACTATCATGCCGAAGCATGGCATCAGATACTGACAAATGACTTAGGCGCTGATTTAACCTGGGATGAGGTGAAAGTGCAGATGTATGGGAAGAACCGTGAGGTACTAAATCGCATTTTTGGCGAAGACCATTTTTCAGACGAAAAAGCGGATAAATTGTCCGTGAAAAAAGAAAGATATTACCAGGAAGCTTACAAACCGCACCTGGAGCTGATTAACGGCCTGAAAAGTTTCATGGCAGAAGCCGCCGCACATAACATTAAAATGGCTGTTGCATCAGCTGCCATTGCCGATAACATTGATTTTATTGTCGATAACACAGGCATACGGCAATATTTTGATGCTTTGGTAAGCGCTGATGACGTGAAGAGTAGCAAGCCAGACCCGGAAACTTTTCTGAAGGCTGCCGAAAAGCTAGGAATAGCTCCGGAAGACTGCATTGTGTTTGAGGATGCGCCAAAAGGAGTAGAGGCAGCACAGAATGCTGGAATGAAATGCATTGTTATCACCACAGCACATCCCAAAGAAGACTTTGAGCAGTACGATAATGTGGTGGGCTATATACAAGACTATGAAGATGTGCTAATCAAAAATTTCTTTAATAAAAACAAAAAGTAAAGCGCAAGGTGTACCAGGGCAACTAATATGAACCTGGCACCGGAATCCATCCCGGGACGTGCAGTGGGTAGCGCGTCTTTTGATTACCCATAAAAGAAGAAAGCAGGCCGAACGGCCTGCTTTCTTCTTTTATAAAAAGAGTATGTCTCTATCCTTTGTTCAGTTGGTAGTATACTTCACTCCAGCGTAGCTCGTTCTGTAACTGGCGCAGGCGTGTCTCCTTATCAATAGTCACGCACTCTATACCGGCTATGTCAGCGAAATCCTGCAGCTGCTCTGAGCTCAGGTTTTGGCTGTAGCAGGTATGGTGGGCACCTCCGGCCAGTATCCAGGCGGCACAGCCTGTCTTCATATCTGGGTATGGTTTCCAGAGCACACGCGCCACCGGCAGGTTTGGTAGGTCATGCTGCGGCTCCACGGCCTCTACTTCATTCACGAGCAGGCGGAAGCGGTTGCCCATATCCACGATGGAGGCATTAAGTGCCGGACCACCGGCCACATTGAACACCAGGCGCACCGGATCAGCCTTGCCACCGATGCCCAACGGGTGCACTTCGCAGGAAGCCTTTCCGCTGGCAATAGATTCATCTATCTCCAGCATGTGCGAGCCCAGCACCAATTGGTTGTTTGGGTCGAAGTGGTAAGTATAGTCTTCCATAAACGCGTTGCCGCCTTCCAGGCCGCTTCCCATTACTTTCATGGCGCGTACCAACGCGGCTGTTTTCCAGTCGCCTTCGCCGGCAAAGCCATAGCCCTGGCCCATCAGGCGCTGGGCTGCAATGCCTGGCAACTGCTTCATGCCGTGCAGGTCTTCAAAAGTATCCGTAAAGCCTTTGAAGTTGCCTTCCTCCAGGAACGTGCGCAGGCCAATCTCAATTTTAGCGGCATCGCGCAGGTTCTGGTACTGCTCACCGCCTTTGCGCAGTGCTTCTACCACCGTATAGCGCTCTTCATACTCCTGCGTCAGCGCATCCACAGACTGGTCGCTGATCTCGTTTATTACTTTTACAAGGTCACCGATGCCATATGTGTTCACAGAGAAGCCGAACTTCATCTCAGCCTCTACCTTGTCGCCTTCAGTTACGGCTACATAACGCATGTTGTCGCCGAAGCGGGCAAACTTAGCGCCCTGCCAGTCGTGCCAGCCGCAGGCTACACGGCTCCAGGCGCCAATCTGCTCCCGCACCGAATCTTCTTCCCAATGGCCCACCACAACTTTGCGGTTGATGCGCATCCTGGACACCATAAACCCAAATTCGCGGTCGCCGTGCGCACTCTGGTTCAGGTTCATGAAATCCATGTCGATGGAGTTCCACGGAATGTCGCGGTTAAACTGCGTGTGCAGGTGCAGGAGTGGCTTTTTTAGGATTTTCAGGCCGCCAATCCACATTTTGGCAGGGGAGAAGGTGTGCATCCAGGCTACAACGCCCACACAATTCTCCGCTACGTTCGCATCCTGGCAGATGCTGTAAATTTCCTCTGTCGTTTTTACAACCGGTTTAAAAACAACGCTTACCGGAACCTGACCCGCCTGGCCTAAGCCATCGGCAATCTGCTGCGAGTGTTCTGCCACCTGGCGCAGGGTTTCTTCCCCATACAAATGCTGGCTGCCCGTCACGAACCAGATTTCGAATTTTTTAAGATCTATCATATGATTAAGTGTGTTTTATACAATAATGTTTAAAATCAAAAAGAAGGCGTTGCTACAGAAACGTGCAACGCCTTCTTAAGTTATTTGCTTAGTACCAGAAGAAGTAGTAAAGCAGACCGATGATGAGTATGATACCGGCTGCGCCTATGTTGAACGGTGTTCCTGTATTAAACAGCACAGGGTCCGAAACAATGGCTTTTTTGTCGGCTACTGTCATTTTAGCATTCGTGTAAAGAATGATGCCCAGCATAATAAAGAAAACACCAAGGAAGTAAGCAGACTCTATTCCTATGTAGCTGTATTCTCCAACAAGCACCGCAGTTCCTATCAATGTAATAACACCTAGTGCGAGGAAGAAGTAAGAGAACCCGGCAATTTTTCGCTGCCTTGCCGGCTCAGGAAGCGCAACGCTTACCTTATGGCCCTTCTCCATAAAGGAGATAACAGAGGCGATAACGCAGAGGATGATGAACACATACCCCATACGCATCAGGAACGGCATATCAGGAGCTGTAATCTTAAAGAGGATACCAGCCGGAATGGTAGCAATGGCAGTCCAAAGGGCTGCGTTAGGCGTAATCTGCGTCCAGAACAGTCCCATACCAAACACCACCAGCACACCCGGATAAATATAACCAGTATATTCCTGTATGTACTGGAACACCTGGTCAAGCGAACTTAACTGAGGAGCCACGGTCATGGCAATAAAGAGTGCAACAACTGCCACAATCCTACCTGCTCTTACCAGTTGACGGCCTGTTGCATCCGGCTTAAAGTAAGGGCGGTAAATGTCCATTGTGAAAATGGTAGAGGTACTGTTTACCATAGAAGCAAGCGAAGAAACGATGGCTGCGGCCAGTGCGGCAAAGGCCAAACCTCTCACACCTGATGGCACAAAGTTCTTCAGCAACCAGGGGTAAGCCTGGTCTGACTTCTGTATAGTGCCTACTGCCTCTGGCGTAGTGTTAAGTACCGCTGCCAGTTGTTCAGGAGAATACTCATTAATCAACACATAAGCAGCTATACCAGGTATAACCACAATAAAAGGCATTAGAATTTTCAGGTAACCGGCAAAGAGAAGGCCCCGCTTCGCTTCGTTTATACTTTTGGCTGCAAGGCCCTTCTGAATGATGTACTGGTTAAAGCCCCAGTAACCCAGGTTAGTGGCCCACATGGCTCCCACAATCACAGCTACACCCGGAAGGTCTTTGAAGGCATCTCTTAGGCCCCCGTCCCCATCCGGCACCATAATGTGTCCTTCCGGAACAATAAGGGTAAAGTGTTCGCGGGCGCTCTCATAAAGATTTCCCAGACCTGCAAAAATTCCTTCTCCGGCTCCTACAGCGTCCAGTGCCAGGAACGTAGTAACAAGGCCCCCGCCAATCAGTACCACCACCTGTACTACGTCTGTCCAGGCTACTGCCTCCAGTCCTCCGTAGATGGAGTAGATTCCGGAGAAAAGTAACACCCCGATAATGCCGTATACAAGCGGAACACCCATCATCTGCTCCAGTGCAAGGGCACCAAGGTAACTCACAGATGTAAGGTTCACGAACACGTACACCAGCAGCCAGAAAACAGCGAATGCCGTACTCACGCCCCGGTTGAAACGTTCGTTCAGGAATTGCGGCATCGTGTAAATGCCCCTTTCAATGAAAACAGGCAGGAAGTATTTTGCCACAATAATAAGGGCAACAGCTGCCAGCCACTCATAGGCAGAGATGGCAAGGCCGATGGCATAGCCGGAACCGGAGGTTCCGATAAAGTGCTCAGCAGAAATGTTGGCGGCGATAAGAGAGGCACCTACTGCCCACCAGGTAAGGGATTTATCTGCCAGGAAGTACTCCTGGGCAGTTTTTTCAGTACCTTCTTTTGTACGCGATACCCACAGTCCCATAAAAAGAATGATGATAGCGTACACGATGAAGATTACATAATCAAGTGTAGAGAATCCGACGGTCATTTAATGATGGTTTAGTTTAGAGCCCTCAATATAATAGAATTATATTTTTCAGGAATATACTTATGCTATATATTATGAAAGAAACCTGCTACTGACCGTAGTAGGAGTCCGGTCCGTGCTTGCGCTCATAGTGCTTCTTAATAAGCGAACCCTGTAAGCGCGGCACATCTCCCCTGATTTGCTCTGTCAGGTAGGCCATGCGGGCCACCTCTTCTACCACAGCACTATTGTACACCGCCTTTTTGGCTGTTTTGCCCCAGGTAAAGGGTGCATGGTTGCCTACCAGCACCATCTCCACTTCTTCGTAGTTCATGCCCTTTTCCTTCAGGTAATTCATTATCTGGAAACCGGTTTCATACTCATAGTTACCCTGTATCATCTCGTCGCTCATAGGCGGGGCGCAGGGGATGTCTACGGTGTTATGGTCGGCGTGCGTGGTGCCGTAAATTGGAATGTCGCGCTGCGCCTGTGCCCAGGAAGTGGCATAGGTGGAGTGGGTATGCACAATACCTCCAATTTTCTCCCAGTGCTTGTAAAGCACCGCGTGTGTTTTGGTGTCGGAAGATGGACGTAGTTTTCCCTCCACGGTGTTACCGTCGAAATCAACAATTACCATGCTGTCTACAGTAAGGTCCTCGTAAGGCACACCGCTTGGTTTGATGGCGAATACGCCCTGTTCTCTGTCGGCGGCGCTTACGTTTCCGAAGGTGAAGAGCACAAGGCCCAGCTTTGGCAGCTGCATGTTAGCCTCATATGCTTCTTCCTGTATATGTCTGTACTTGCTCATGATTTAAGATGGATTCTGTCTTACAACTTTTTCCTGCACGTCTGTTGGCGCTGGCTTCTCAAGCACTGTCTCCTGCTCAACCAAAGCACCGTGGGCCTGGTACTGGAGGTATCGTTCCGCATAAATCTTCGTGCGCTCCGGGTTCGGTGTATACTCCGCATCAAAGCCTTGACCCATGGCAGCCATGGCAGCCTCCACGCGCGGGTAAATACCGGCAGCGGTGGCGGCAAACATGGCGGCTCCAATGGCACAGGTCTGCTCTGAACGGTGAATACGAATTGGCATGTCCATTACGTCTGCCATCATCTGCATGATAAACGGTGATTTTCGGGCCACACCGCCCATGCCAATCAGCCCCTTCACCGGAATTCCCTGCTCTTTAAAGCGGTCTACTATACTTTTCGCGCCAAAGCAGGTAGCTTCTACCAAGGCTCTGAATACGCGTGGCGCATCACTTCCCAAACCTAAACCAAAGATAGCGCCTTTCAGCACCTGGTTGGCATCAGGTGTGCGGCGGCCGTTAAACCAGTCTATGGCAAACTCGCCCTCTTCGGAGAGCGGCAGTTGCTCTGCCTGTTTAGTCAGCTCAGGTATAATTTTATCAGATATTTCCTGTACAAGTGCCTCGGCTGTTTCTGGGGAAATAATCTGAGATTGGGAGAGAAGACTTTGCACCGGCCACAGCAGTAGCTTCCTAAACCAGGCATAGGTATCGCCGAAGGCAGACTGACCCGCTTCGAGGCCCATCATGCCCGGAATAACCGAACCAGGTACCTGGCCGCAGATACCACGCACCAGCGTGTCTGCCACTTCTTCTGTAGGGGCTACCAGCATGTCGCAGGTAGAGGTGCCCATTACTTTGCTGAGGTAGTATGGCTCAATTTGGCCTCCCACAGCGCCCATGTGTGCGTCGAATGCGCCTACGCCCACCACTACATCCGTAGAAAGGCCCAGTCTGTCTGCCCATTCCTGGCTCAGTTTGCCGGCAGGCTGGTCGGAAGGGTAGGCATCTTTGAAAAGCCTGTCGGTGAACCCTTGCAGAAGCGGGTCCAGGGAAGAAAAGAACTCCTCCGGCGGCAGCCCTCCAAATTCTTTTGCCCAAAGGGCCTTGTGGCCGGCAGCACACACGCTGCGCTTCATCTGCATCACATCGTTGCCGCCCATCAGCAGGAAAGTCATCCAATCGCAATGCTCCACCCAGGAGTAGCAGGCGTTGCGCACCTGCTCATCCACCCGCAGAATGTGCAGCAATTTTGCCCAAAACCATTCGGAAGAGTAGACACCGCCCACATACTGCAGATAGTTGGTGTCGAATCCAACGGCATGCGCATTAATTTGCTCTGCTTCCTTCACAGACGTATGGTCTTTCCAGAGGATGAACATGGCGTTGGGGTTACTTTCGAATTCAGGGAGCAACGCAAGGGGAGTACCCGTTTTATCTACGGCCACAGGGGTAGAACCGGTGGTGTCGACAGAAATGCCTTTTATGGCGGAGGCCGGCACTTTGTCTCCGGCCTGGGCGAGGCAGTCCTTAACTGTCTGCTCCAGTCCTTCCACATAATCCAGTGGGTGCTGCCGGAACTGTTGCTTCTCAGCTACACAGTAATCCCCCTTTTTCCAACGGGGGTAATAGTAAACCGAAGAGGAAACTTCCTGCCCGTTCAGGGCATTTACAAGTACAGAGCGTACGGAATCAGTGCCGTAATCTACCCCGATAACATATAAGTCTTTTGTCACAATGCTTAGCTTTATATATAATTGTGTCAAATTAACACTTAAAATGCGAAATAAAAAACTTGTCGCCTTAATCTGTTATTTCAAGCGTATCAAGAAGTCAGGAATTTTTCCGGATTAGGGATAAATTTGAGGAAGGCCTGGAAATCATCCAGGTACTTATGCTGGTCCAGTTTGTAATAAAAAGCCCCTTTTTTAGAGTTTTCCTTGTCTTTTTCCTGTTGCTTCACAAACAAGCCGGTAGATAAAAGTTTACGGTTGAAGTTTCTTTTGTCAAAGTTCGTGTCATAAAGCCCTTCGTAAAGTGCCTGTAGTTGCGGGAAGGTGAACTTTTCAGGTAAGAGTTCGAACAGGATAGGGTGCAGCGCAGCTTTATAACGGAGCCTGTTCTTGGCCATTTCCACCATTTCGTTGTGATCAAAAATAAGCTCCGGCATCTCATTTAAAGAGAACCACTCCGCATGATACTCTTTGCTGAGCTGCTTTTCATACTTCTGTATATCTACCAGGGCAAAGTAAGTAACGGCAATGGTTCGTTCCACTGGGTCGCGATTAGGCTCTCCGAAGGTGTGTAGTTGCTCCATGTACACATTTTCCAGACCGGTTAATTGCTTCAGGATACGGTCGGCAGCTTTTTTCAGGCTCTCATTAGGCTGAACAAAGCCACCCATCAAGCTCCAGTGCTTTTTTTCCGGCGCAAAGCCTCGCTGTATAAGTAAGAGTTTGTAATGCTCACCATCAAACCCAAAAATGATACAATCGACGGCAACCAATAGTCTCGTCTGGCCTAAGTATTTGATCATGTATAAACTTTTTTCCTAAATGATGCTTCGTATGCACCAACAATTCATGTTTAAGAAATTATTGACAATATAGTTATAAAGTTTACAAATGAAAACGGTAGCCGGCTGCTTCTCCTTATAACATGTGTGATGAAGACTCTTAAAGGAACACAGTTGCTGGGTCTATTCCTGTTCAGGCTTGCTTTCTCCTCCTGCTACAGAAGTCTTGTTGGTTGTTAAGGTACAGAGTGTCTCTTTGTTTAGGTTCAGGTAGCTTTCTGCCTTTCCTTGCAGTCAAAATGAATAGACTTCAGAGAGTCTCAGGCAATAAGCGCGCGTGGACCAGATAGAGGGCAGCGGCTACGACCATAACTATGTTTTAAATGGAGCGGAGGGAGAGAGTTCTCTATCGCACTCCCAAATATAATTTAAAAATAATATTAGAAGCTGCCCGTTCATTTGCTCTGTGCGGCAAACTACACTGTTTTTTATAAGGTGTGGTAACAGAATTAGATTGCGAAGGTGTTATTCTGGCAGTTAAGTGGCCGCATTGGTATAGGTTGTTTAAACAATTGAAATTTTCAGGGAACAGCACATTCAAGTACGCATCTTCTCTAAATTAAGAATATCTTTAAGTTCTGGAACATCACCTATAAAACATGAAAATCAAAAAAGCTGTCATCACCGCGGCTGCCCGTGGCGAGAGGTTATACCCTGTTGCCGATACTATTCAGAAAGCCATGCTTCCGATCATCGATGTAGACGGGCTTCATAAACCGGTTATTCAAATTATTGCAGAAGAAGCCTTTTCCAGTGGTATTGAAGAGCTTTGTGTGATCTGTGCTCCGGGAGACGGGGAGCGTTACATCAGCGCTTTTGCTTCTTTGCGTGATAACCTGGTGAAGTCTTTTAAAGGTGTGGATTGGGCAAAAGAAGAAGCTGAAAAAATAGATCAACTGCTGAGCCGTATTGAGTTTGCAGAGCAAGAGGAACCTTTAGGGTATGGGCATGCCGTATACTGCGCCCGCGAATTTGTAAACAACGAGCCTTTCCTGCTGCTTTTAGGCGATTACCTGTATGTGTCTAACCTGCTTCAGAAACGGTGTGCTGCCCAGTTAGTAGAACTTGCCTCGCAGGAGAACTGCTCAGTATCGGCGGTAAATCCAACTATCGAGCACCAGATAGGCCGCTACGGCACGCTTACCGGGAAACAAATGGCTGGCAAAGCAGGCGTTTACCAGATAGACAATATCATAGAGAAACCCTCTCTGAGTGTGGCGGAACTGGAGTTGCAAACGCCAGGCTTGCGCGTAGGCTATTACCTATGCTTTTTCGGGATGCACGTGTTTACGCCTATTATTTTCGATATACTGGAGAAGCATGTCGCCCGTGATGGCAGCAACATCCTGCTGACGCCAGCGCTGCAGGAACTCGCCGAAACGGACAAATTCCTAGCCCAGGAAGTAAAGGGCAACCGCTATGACCTGAGCAAAAAGCTTGGTTGGTTGCAGGCGCAGATCGCCCTGGGACTGGCAGGGCAGGCACACGACGAGACACTGACGTCCATGGTGGATTTGCTGGCCGAAGCCAACAGCCGGAAGTCTAGTTAGAAAACAAACTGCGGACTGATTTACCCACCTCTGCCCCTCCGAGTAGGGGAATATATTACAACTGTAGAAATTCCCCTACTCGGAGGGGCAGGGGTGGGTAAAAGGCTTTTCAGTAAACTACAGACTATCCGCACCTGAATCAAAAAATAAATCTGCCTGCTGCTATCCTGCATAAGCGGGCCATATAGTGCTGCGAGAACAAAGCAACATGAACATCTTTATCCAAATTATCACTTCTTCGGATGCCGCCGAACGCAACCGCTCCTTTTTTGAGATAAGCCAGAAGCTGTCTGCAAGGGAACTGCTGGCGGCCCTGCGCGAACTGGACACTTTCCGGAAAACTACTCCTAACCTGTATGAGAAGGTAAGAGCTATTCTCTTTCTGTATGCTGGTTTCCGGTTTTTCCTGATGGAAGCAAAAGAAACGCCTGCCGTTGGGAAAATTTCCTATACCGGTTTTGAGGACCTGCTGGCCCGGCGCTTCGAGCATGCCATTGCTACTTTTCTGCAGGAACTGGATAAGCAGGGAGCGAATGCCGCTCTTTTCAGCGCCCTGGCTGATGCTTACCACCAGTTGTCGTTCCAGATTCTGGCGGACCAGGTGCGGAAAAGTGTGCGTTCCAGCAAAGGAAACCAGTGGATGTTCCGGGTAGGGCACCAGGAGGAGCACCCCATCCGGATCCACCCGAAGCTGCTGGAGCGGCAGGACAACTCCCTCTTTTACCCGATCCTGCACGAGCACACTTCCGTGCGCATGGACCTGACTCACAGCGGCTGGTCCGATATCTTTTTCTTGGGGATGGATTACCCTGAAGGCGCGCGCGTCATCAATGTGTCCATCAACCTAGGCGTTTTTGGCCGTGACAAGGATATCCGGCCGCCGCTGCATAGTTATGTGCGTGTTATTCCGGAGCCGGTGCTGCGCCTGACGAGTATCGACCTGAACACGACAAAAGACATACACGATCTGGCAGACCTGTTCAACTTCGGAAACGACTACCTGAGCCTGGTGAAAGCCGGCGTTATTGCGTCCGGGCTTATTCCGCCATCTTTTGAGGGAACAAATCAGTCCCTGCCTGATATTTTGGCCCGCATTGTGGCACCGGGTATGGGCATCGAGTTGGTAACCAAAGTAAACGATATCCCGAAAGGCTCCCGCTTTGCCGTTTCTACTAACCTTTTGGGTTCCATCATCAGCTTACTCATGCGCGCCACTGGCCAGACACAGAAGCTGGAGGGAGGGCTGGAGGAGAGCGAAAGACGTTTGGTAGCTTCACGCGCTATACTTGGCGAGTGGATTGGAGGCTCTGGCGGCGGTTGGCAGGATTCTGGTGGTGTATGGCCGGGTATAAAAGCCATACAGGGCACTTTTGCGCAGGAAGGCGATCCAGAGTATGGCATCAGCCGGGGTACACTGCTGCCGCGCCATCGCGTGCTGCAGGGCGAAGAAGTGCATCCGGAGATTGCAGAGAAAATCATCAATTCGCTGGTGCTGATGCACGGGGGTATGGCCTCTAATGTAGGGCCTATCCTGGAGATGGTAACAGAGAAATACCTTCTCAGAGGGGAGCGGGAGTGGGCGGCACGGCAGCAGACAAACAAGATATTTGATAATATCTTAGGAGCCATCCGGGAGGGGGATATCCGTAAGTTAGGCGCCAACACTGCTCTTAACTGGGAGCAGCCCATCAAAACGATTATACCCTGGGCCTCCACATATTTTACCGAGCAGATCATCGCCAAAGCAAAGAAGGCTTTTGGGGAGGACTATTATGGATTCCTAATGCTGGGCGGTATGTCCGGCGGTGGTATGGGTATGTTTGTGAACCCGGAACGGCACGAGGAATACAAGACAGGCGTATTGGATATCCTCCGTCAAACAAAGCATGAGTTATCGGACTCGCTGCCCTTTGCCATGGAACCGGTGGTGTATAACTGGAGCATCAACCCAAAAGGTACCTGGTCGACACTGCATGAAGGAAACGAGGCGCTGATGCCGGAGCAGTATTATGCCATTCATGTGTCAGAACTGGTTCGAAAAGACCCGACTACCGTTTCATACATCCGCCGCGCTGAAATCGATTTATTTACGACTTACTGCGAGAAAAACAACTTGGCTTACCCGCTGCTTCGCACCATCGTCAGCAACTTGTTTAAAGTTTCGGACCCGTCTTCGCAGGGCAACCGCAGCGTGGAAAACGAGAAAGCAGACCAGATAAAAAAAGAAAACGGCTTCGACTATATACAGCACGAAGACATACGGGAGGAACTGCAAAAAGGCCGCATCGGTTTGTCGCGCAACCGTTTGGCTGCTGAAACATCTATAGAGGATGTACGGCCTGAAGATATTGTGCAACTGGAGGAGCTAAGCCCTACTAAAAAGACAGGTGAAGAAGCCGTTAAGACAGGCAAAGTAGCCGTGATGAGCCTGGCAGCCGGAGTAGGAAGCAGGTGGACCAAAGGAGCCGGTGTGATAAAAGCCCTTAATCCGTTTGTGGAAATTGAAGGGGAGCATCGCAGCTTCCTTGAAATTCACATGGCCAAGACCCGAAAGGTAGCAGAAAAGTACGACGCCAATATTCCCCATATAGTAGCTACCAGTTACCTGACGCAGGCACCCATTCAAAAGCAACTGGAGAAGACACAGAACTTCGGCTACGACGGTTCAATTTACTTATCTGAAGGGCGTTCTATTGGCCAGCGTTTTGTGCCGATGGAGCGCGACCTGCGTTTTATGTGGGAAGAAATGCCGCAGGAAACGCTGGATGAGAATAAGCAGAAGGTGCGGGATGCTGTGCGGCAGAGCATGATCAACTGGGCCAAATCGAAGGGAGAAGGAACCGATTACGTGGATAACATTGCCGCCCAGCGCTTCTCGCCGCTCGGCCACTGGTACGAGGTGTCAAACCTGCTGCGCAACGGCACGCTGGCGAAACTCCTGCTGGAGCAGCCGCAACTAGAAACTATTATGCTGCACAACATCGACACCCTGGGTGCCGATGTGAACCCGGCGGCCTTGGGTTATCACTTGGAGTCAGAAAACGCGCTGACCTTTGAAGTGGTGCCCCGCCGCATCGAGGACAGGGGAGGCGGGCTGGCCCTTGTGAACGGCTATGTGCGCTTGCTGGAAGGCCTGGCGCAACCGCGCGAGGAAGACGAGCTGAACCTGAGCTACTACAACTCCATGACCACCTGGATACAAATAGATCCGCTGTTGAAGCTTTTCGGCCTGACACGCAAGGATCTACAAAAAGGGGACGAGGCGCAGCTGGCAAAAGCCGTAAGGAGCGTAGCGCAACGTATACCGACCTATGTAACCATTAAAGATGTAAAATACCGCTGGGGGCACGGGCAGGAGGACATTTACCCGGTAGCGCAAATTGAAAAGCTTTGGAGCGATATGTCAGCCTTAGCTGATGTGAAGTGCGGGTATATAGCTGTGCCAAGGTACAGGGGGCAGCAAATGAAAGACCCTGCGCAGCTGGACTCGTGGGTAACGGATGGGAGTAAGGCCTATGTTGCTTCACTGGGTACTTTTGCTTAATAAAGCATTTGAATCTTTCTGAGCTTTATTTTCTGATCGTTATTTATTGTATACAAAACATCTGAGAAGGGAAAAACAAAGGTGGGAGTCGTTAAACTCCCACCTTCTTAACTGTTTGACTCTTTCATTAATAGCACAACCCGGTAACCAAGTACAACCACGGCCGCCGGAATGGCCAAAAATTTAATTATTTTAAAAGGATCCATATTTTAAAAGTTTATTTATCTGATATGGAACAGCTGTTTGATTAAATTGTTTTTTGACTGCACAGCGGGTGACTGCTAGGAGTTTTATGAGCAGCGAGTAAGAGTAGCCACAAAACATCAACAGCCTCACAAAACCAGTTTTGTGAGGCTGTTGATGTTTTAAACCTGTCGTTAAACTGCTATGCTGGCATCAGCTCTTTCAGTTCGCCCACTACTTTGGTCATAGAAGATTTGGCGTCTCCGAACAGCATCAGGCAGTTTGGGTAGCCAAACAACTCATTTTCGATGCCGGCATAACCAGCGCTCATGCCTCGTTTGCACACAATGACAGTACGGGCTTTATCTGCGTTCAGCACGGGCATGCCATAAATCGGGCTGCCAGGGTTTGTGCGGGCGGCAGGGTTTACCACGTCGTTGGCACCAATAATCAGGGCGATGTCCGTGTTGGCGAATTCGTCGTTGATTTGGTCCATTTCGATCAGCTTGTCGTAGGGCACATTGGCTTCTGCCAACAACACATTCATGTGCCCGGGCATGCGGCCCGCCACCGGGTGTATGGCAAACTTCACAGAAGTTCCTCTGCGTTCCAGCATGTCGGAAAGCTCGCGTACAATATGCTGCGCCTGTGCTACGGCCATACCATAACCCGGTACAATAATAACAGACGAGGCGGAATCGAACAGCATGGCTGTTTCTTCCACGCCTACCTCTTTTACGACAATCTCTTCACCGCCTTCGGCTGTTGCCCCAGAACTGGTTTGTCCGAAACCACCGAGCAGCACGTTTACCAAAGAGCGGTTCATGGCCTTGCACATGATCTGGGTCAGGATGATACCGGAAGCACCCACCAGGGCACCGGCTATAATCAGTACCTGGTTGTTGAGCACAAAGCCCGTGGCGCAGGCGGCAATACCAGAATAGGAATTCAGCAGCGAAATAACCACCGGCATATCGGCCCCGCCAATAGGGATGACAACAAGCACGCCCAACAGCAGGGAAATAAGTAACACGCCCATCATCCACAACTCCACATTCGGCTCCAGCACCACCAGTACTGATAGGGCCAGGGCACCTAAAAACAAGATGGCATTAAGCGCATGCTGCCCGGTAAACATAATCGCTCTGCCGTTGATGAGGCCTTTCAACTTTCCAAAGGCCACCAAAGAACCTGTGAGGGTAACGCAGCCAATAATAACGCTGATAATAATCGTCACACCAACTACCATTTCCATGCTGTAACCGGCATCATGTGCCATGCGCCAATACTCAGAGGTAGCCACCAGCACAGATGCGGCACCACCGAAGCCGTTGAAAATAGCCACCATTTCCGGCATAGAGGTCATCTCCACGCGCTGTGCGATCACTGTGCCAATCACAGAGCCGACGAGTATGGTGACAAAAATCTCTGTGAAACTCAGCACCTGTCTGTCGAGCAGGGTCACGAGGATGGCGATGAGCATGGCCACAGCAGAAATGAAGTTTCCCCTGCGTGCCGTGGACGTTTTGCCCAGCATCTTAATGCCTACAATAAACAGCACAGAGGCGATAAGGTACGCTATCTTGATAATTAAATCTCTCTCCATGTGCTTACTTCTTTTTCTTTTTAAACATTTGCAACATGCGGTCTGTCACCACATAGCCCCCCACCACGTTGAGAGTGGCCAGTAGCAGTGCGGCAATTCCCAGCCACTTACTCACTGACATGTCTTCAGGACCGGCCGCCACAATGGCGCCCACAATAGTAATACCGGAGATGGCATTTGATCCTGACATCAAAGGGGTATGCAGGGTGGGTGGCACTTTAGAAATAAGCTCAAAGCCTACAAAGCTGGCAAGTACCAGCACATAAAGGAGTACAATTAAACTTTCTGCATTCATACTGTTTTAGCTAAAATTTCTTTTGTAAACGGATGTACTAATTCTCCCTGGTGTGTGATCAAAGAGCCCTTGGTGACCTCTTCTTCCATTTCCCATTTAAAGCCTTCGTTGGTAGCCAGGTGGAGGAGGAGCGTGCTGATGTTCTTGGCGTAAAGCTCGCTGGCGTTTACCGATACCATGGCGGGTAAATTAGATTCCCCAATAATCGTGACGCCGTGCTTTACAACAGTTCTGTTGAACTCACTCAGCGCGCAGTTTCCGCCAGACTCCACGGCCATGTCTACAATCACAGAGCCGGGTTTCATGCTTTCCACCATCTCTTCTGTGACCAGCAGCGGTGCTTTTTTCCCGATTACAAGCGCCGTAGTGATGACAATGTCCGCATCGGCAACATGCCGGGAGACAAGCTCTTTTTGCTTTTGCAGGTATTCCGCCGATACTTCGCTAGCGTAGCCGCCTTCCGTTTTCACGCCTTCTGCCTGCACTTCTAAAAAGCGGCCTCCCAAAGACTCTACCTGCTCTTTCGTTTCAGGACGCACATCGGTTACCTCCACCACAGCACCCAAGCGCTTGGCGGTGGCAACAGCTTGCAAGCCTGCCACACCTGCCCCAAAAATAAGTACCCGGGCAGGAGTAATGGTACCGGCGGCCGTCATCATAAGCGGAAAGATTTTGCCCAGGGCGTTGGCCCCCAGCAGCACTGCCTTATAACCGCCCAGATTTGCCTGGGAACTGAGGGCATCCATCTTCTGTGCACGGGAAATGCGGGGAACAGCATCCATGGCAAAGGCGCTTATTTTCTTGCTAAGGCATAAGTCCACCAGTTCCGGCACCGTATACGCGTAAAGGAAGGAAATTAGGGCACTGCCGTCGCGCATCAGTTGCAGCTCGTCTGCTGTTGGCGCGTTCACCTTCAGGAGTACGTCGGCATCTCTCAGCAAGGCGGCTCTGTCCGGGAAAATAAGGCCGCCCGCAGCCTCATAGGTCTTGTCATAAAAGCCTGATGCCACGCCGGCCCCGCTTTCGATGCCACATTTAAAGCCAGCTTTGGTCAGTGATTTCACTACATCTGGTGTAAGAGCCACCCTTCTTTCGGATGCTTTGCTCTCTTTAAGTACTGCTATGTTCAAGGCTAAATGTGTTAAGTTATAACTCTTAAGTATTTCAATGAATCAGATTAATTGTCCAGGTATCGCCTGGCCAACAGATAAAATAGACAATGCTTGCCTAAGCCAAATGCGTACAGGCAGGTCTCTTGTGTTTTACTTAGATGAAAAATTTGACATTTTATTATTTTAAAAGGCGCTCATGCCTATGGAATGAAATAATCCGTGCTTCGCCCTGGCTTATATATTTAATTATTTGTTGTAACTTTGAATTCTTGATTTTGCCATAATCATAGCAAAACAGCCTGTGCAGCACTTCTGCAGAAAAAGTGAGCTGATTAGGATTTTGAGAAGCGAAGCGGACCCAGAACGACGCAAGTTTTGTTTATGAAGGCATCATACGGAATTCCAGGTTCTGATATGGCTCATTTTATTGCAGTAGCCGTGCTAGTGCAATAAAAATAGTTGCCGTCAGGTTCTGAAAGCGCACTTTTGCCGCTCAAGAGATATACTTATGTGTGTTCTTAGTTGCGCTGTAATATTATTGATCTAATATAATGAATTTTCCATTAGTTACAGGAATGTTTTAGTTATATTTTAGAATTCAATACAATAATTTATAATTATGCGAATCACAAATGGTCAGGCCTTTGTTTTTTGCTTTTTGTAAATACTTCGCTTCTCTCACCGTATAAGATGCGATAAGGTTAGAAAGCGGTGGCAGAAGCCTAATTGAAAAGTATTCATGCCATCAGGTGGTTGTATCATTTTAGCAGTAGATGCTAAATAAGTACACAGCTGGCCTTCATATTTTTATTTAAGGCTTTTGTGTAATTGTTCCGCTCACAGTATGTATTTTTGAGCGGTTGTTTGTATATACAAAACATTAACCTGCTCTCTGTTCAACATGCCTGATTATGCGCTACACCCTGGAGTAGCAGAAGGGAGACAGAACATTATTTTATCTACAACCTTGTTGTAGATTTATATTGAGAAGTCTTCAATCCTGGACTAGGTGCTATAGTAGCAAATCAGATTATTAGAGTAGAGGCGACTAAATATTTTATTTTAAGATGCTTAAAACAAAAAAAGAACTCATTTTAGAAACAGCCTTAATCCTTTTTGCTGATAAAGGGTATGACGCTACGCCCACCAGCTTAATTGCGAAAGAGGCAGGAGTATCGGAAGGGCTGATCTTTAAACACTATGTCAGCAAGGATAACCTTCTGGAGGCGGTTGTAAAAGCCGGTTACAGACGTATCACAGACAGAAGTAAGGGCTTGGTAGTAGAAGAAGACCCGATCAAGCTTATCGGGAATGTACTGGACATGCCCCTGAAACTTGTAGAAGAAGAGCGTAACTTCTGGCGCATGCAGTTCCGCCTGGTAGACGAGGAAATCTCACAGAAGCACCACATGCGTTACTCGCATTCCGTAATGCAGAAACTGGAGGGTGCTTTTAAAAAGCTGGGCTACGAAGAGCCGGAGTTGGAGACTGAGATCCTGATGCTGCTGGTAGAAGGCCTCTGGAGGCTTTACCTGACGAACGAAGATAAAGGGCACTTCACTAAGATGCTCGACCTGATCAAAGCGAAGTATAAAAGATAGTATTTTTCTTGGGACTGCTAAACCATAACTTTGGCAATAACATGCTGAGGTTTTAAAAGGCTGCCTTCATAAGAAGCCCCGGTTGGTATAAAGCCGGCATACTACATAAATACACAAGAAAGCCTCCTGATGCGCATCAGGAGGCTTTCTTGTGTATTTATGTTATTTTCTGATAAGAAAAGGCCGATGAAAAGAAACGCCTGTTTGGGAAAGGGCTTGTTACAAGCCAAAAACTCTTGGTAGCCAAAGGCTAAGTTCCGGCACATACGTGATCAGCAGCAAGGCTACCACCATTGCCATGAACAGGGGCACCAGCGGTTTAATTACTTTGCTGATGCTGATGTCGGCTACGCCACAGCCCACAAACAGAACAGAGCCAACAGGCGGCGTGCACAAGCCGATGCAGAGGTTTACCACCATGATGATACCAAAGTGAACCGGATCTACGCCAAGCGCGGTGACAACCGGTAAAAATATCGGTGTGAAAATCAGAACGGCAGGCGTCATATCCATAAAGATGCCCACAAACAGGAGAATCAGGTTGATGATAATAAGTATCACGATTTTGTTATCGCTGATTCCCAGCAGGGCATCGCTGAAAGCTTGCGGGATATTAGCATAAGACATCACCCAAGACATTCCCATAGAGGTACCAATCAACAGCATTACAATGGCTGTAGTTATCACGGTATGTATCAGGATGTCGGGCAGGTCGCTTATTTTTACCTGGCGGTAAACCACCATGGAGAGGATGATGGTATAAAGCACCGCAACGGCGGAGGCCTCGGTGGCCGTGAAGATACCCGCTATAATGCCACCGATAACGACTATAAGGAGGAGTAAACTCGGAATAGCATCCAGGAATTTTTTGAGAACTTCCTTCAGCGAGGTTCTGTCACCTACCGGGTATTTCTTTTTATAAGCAATAAAGCCTGCCACAATCATCAGGGCGAAGCCAAGCATGAGTCCTGGTATGTACCCGGCCACAAACAGCGCCGCGATGGAAACACCCCCGCTGGCCAGAGAATACACAATCAGGATGTTGCTGGGAGGGATAATCATACCCGTTGTGGCAGAGGTGATGTTCACAGCGGCACTAAAAGGCCTCGAATAACCCTCTTTTACCATCCGCGGATTCATGATACCACCGATGGCGGAGGCTGCAGCCACAGCAGAACCAGAAATGGCACCGAACAGCATACAGGCTACAATATTCACGTAAGCAAGTCCACCGGGTAAGGTGCCCACCAGGCTTTTGGCCAGGTCAATGAGGCGAGTGGCTATACCGCCCCGGTTCATCATTTGCCCCGCCAGTATAAAGAACGGAATGGCAAGCAGGGCAAAACTGTCCAGGCCTGTTGCCATGCGCTGGGCAAGTGTGGTGAAGGCAGGCTCTGGCGCAATGCTAACCAGCATGGTCAGCAGAGCAGAGATGCCGATGGAGAAGGCAATGGGCACCCCAAGGGAAAGTAAAATGACAAAGCTGATAACCAGTACAAGTATCTCTAAGATTTCCATGTAAGCCTGTATGTTATGGGGAGCCTGATGGCTGTTGGTATAAACAATAATTTTGATGAAGCAGGAGAAAAAAGCTAAGCTATCTCTTTGCCAAGTTCTACCGGGTCTTCTGGTCTTTCAGTGAGGTTCATGATGCTGTAGTAGATGATGATGAGCCCGCTCAGTGGCACCACCAGGTAAACATAGCCCAGTGGAACGTTGAGGGCAGCGGATGTCTGATTTAACGTAAGCGTGATATACACCAGTTTTATCCCGCCCCATACCATCGCAAACAAAGAGAAGACAGCCACCAGTACATTTATCAGCACATTCAACTTGCGTTGCTTTTTGCCTTCCAGCTTAGAAGGAAGTATGTCGATGGCCAGGTGCATCTTTTTACCTGTTACATAGCTGGCTCCCAAAAGGCTCACCCAGATGAGAAGGAACCGGGCCAGTTCATCGGTAAAGGAGCTTGGCGACCTCAGGATAAACCGGGAGCCTACCTGCCAGAGCACGTTCAGCACCATAAATGCCATTAATCCAACCAATATCCAATACAGGGTACTGTCAAGCCTTTCTCTAAACTTCATGTCAGTTGTGTTTCGTCAGTCTATCTGTTGTCTTGCTCTGCTGTTTGCTCTCCGGCAGCACGTATCCTTTGTATGAGCGCGTGCACCTCCGGTTCATTCCGAAAGCTTTCAAACAATGGTTCTACCATCTTCGCGAAAGGTTCTTTATCGGGGTAAGTAACCGTTACGCCTGCTTTTTTTACTTCTGCCAGTGCTTCCTCCTCGGCTTCATGCCACAACTGCCGCTGTACCACTGACGACTCGTCTGCCGCTTCCTGGAGCCATTGCTGTTCCTGTGGCGTTAAGTCTTCCCATACTTTTGTGCTAATAAGCAGGATGTCCGGCACCATGGTATGCTCGTTTATAGAGTAATTTTTGGCTACTTCGTAGTGGCGCGAGAGGTAAAAAGTAGGGTGGTTGTTTTCGGCGCCATCTACTACGCCTTGCTGAATGGCTGTGTATATTTCCCCAGTGGAGATAGGTGTCGCGGCGCCACCAAATGCATTTATCATTGCGATGGCTGTATTGCTTGCCTGCACCCTTATCTTCATGCCCTTCAGGTCGCTTGGGGTGTTGATAGGCTTGTTGGCATAAAAGCTGCGGCTTCCGGCGTCATAATACGTGAGGCCCCGGAGCCAGTACTGCTCTCCCTCTGTGAGGAGATCTTCTCCAATCTTGCCATCCAGTACATTGTAGTAATGCGCTTTGTCCTGGAAGATATAAGGCAGGCTGAGCACCTTAAAGTTAGGAGAGAAGCTTTCCATGGTAGCGGCAGACACCTTCGTCATGCCCAAGCTGCCAATCTGCAATAACTCCACAGACTCCCGCTCGCTGCCCAACTGAGAGTTCGGGTAAATACCGATTGTCATTTTGCCACCGGACTTTTCCTTTACCTTGTCGGCCATATACAGCATAGCGATGTGCACCGGGTGCGACACCTCCAGACTATGTGCGAGTTTGATTTCCTTTTTATCGGTTATCTCTTTGCAGGAGGGTGCCGTGAACAGCAGCAGCAGTGCTGCTGCACACAGGAGCAGTTGCCGGTAAGGCCGTCTGTTATTTCGGGGGTAAAGTTGGTGGTACTGCATTATTTATTTCTTACTTTTCTGATGGTCTCCAGTGCTTCACGCGTCAGTTCTTCCAGTTTCGCGTAATTTTGCGAGGCAATAAGGTCTTTGCTGATAAGCTGAGAGCCCATGCCCACGCAATGCACACCCGCAGCAAACCAGGCCCTCAGGTTCTCTTCCTTCGGCTCCACGCCGCCTGTCGGCATAATGCTCGTCCACGGGCAGGGCCCTTTGATAGCGGCCACGTAGTCCGGGCCACCTACCTGCTGGGCAGGGAATATCTTCACCACCTCGGCACCCAGTTCCTCTGCCTTGGAGATTTCTGACAGTGTCGCACATCCGGGAGACCACATGATCTTGCGCCTGTTGCAGACAATGGCCACATCCGGGTTCAGAACCGGCGACACGACAAAGTCGGCACCGGACTGGATGTACAAGGCAGCCGTAGGGCCATCTACCACAGAGCCGGCTCCCAGCATCATTTCAGGGAATGAATCCCGGGCATGCTTTACCAGTTTTCCAAAAATTTCATGGGCAAAGTCGCCGCGGTTGGTGAACTCAAATACCCGGACACCAGCCCTATAGCAGGCTTCCATCACCTGCTTGCAAACTTCTACATCAGCATGATAAAACACCGGCACCATACCGGTTTCTGCCATTTTTAATGCTACTTCTATTCTGCTAAATTTAGCCATGATTGATTAGTCAATTTTAGTATAAGTCAAAAAAAGGCTATCGTACGAGTCTTCCGGAAGTGTCGCCATCCAAAAGCGCCTCTACCTCCTCCACAGTAGCCAGGTTAGCATCTTCCTTGATAGTATGCTTCAGCACTGATGCCGCTACACCGAATTCCAGCGCCTTCTGGTCATCCTGGTAAGCCAGCTGGCCATAGATGAAACCGGCCATAAAGGCATCGCCGCCACCTATTCTGTCGATAATCGGGTTGATGTCGTAGGTCTGCGTCTCCAACATCTGTGAGCCATCCCACAGCATGCCGGAAAGGGTATTATGGGTTGCACTGACAGAGCCGCGGGTGGTGTTCACAATCTTCTTCACTTTCGAAAAGCGCTGCATGATTTGAGTGAACACAGAGGCCAGTTCATTGCCACCAGACTCCTGTGGCTTAATGTTGAGAATATCTTTTGCATCGCCCTTACCCGAAACAATGATGTCGCAGCCCTCAATCAATTCAGGCATGACATCAGCCGCTGTTTTGCCGTACTGCCACAAGTTCTTTCTGTAGTTGATATCGGCAGAAACGGTCAGGCCTTTCTGGTTGGCTACCTCGATGGCTTTTTTGCAGCAGGCTGCGGCACCGGCAGAAATGGCAGGCGTTATACCCGTCCAGTGGAACCAGCCTGCATCGGCAAACACTTCATCCCAGTCAATCATATCTGGCTCCAGGCCCGCAAAGGCGGAGTAACTGCGGTCATACACTACTTTGCTGGGACGCACACTGGCACCTGTCTCCAGGAAATAAATGCCGATTCTGTCGCCGCCATAGATGATGTGCTGCGTATCCACTCCATACTTTCGTAATAGGTTGATGGCAGCCTTGCCCAACTCATTATCCGGGAAGCGGGTAACATGGCCGGCGCTGATGCCCAACTGGGCCAGCGATACGGCCACATTCGCCTCGCCGCCACCATATGTAGCGTCGAAGTGGGTGGATTGAATGATGCGGGCATAATCCGGCGTGGACAGCCTGAGCATAATTTCTCCGAAGGTGATGACCTTTTTATTCATATCAGAAACCGAAGTATGATTTAGCGTTGTTGTAGGAAATGTTTTCTACTAGTTGGCCAAGCCAATCCATCTCGCTGGCTGGCAATTCGCCGTTTTCCACGTCGTTGCCAATCAGGTTACACAATATCCTTCTGAAGTACTCGTGCCTGGGGTAGGATAAAAAGCTTCTGGAGTCAGTGAGCATACCCACAAAGCGGCTCAGCAGACCCATGTTAGAGAGCGCGTTCAGCTGCTTCTCCATACCGTCTTTCTGATCGAGGAACCACCAGGCCGACCCGAACTGGATTTTGCCGGGTGTGCTGCCGTCGTTGAAATTGCCGATCATGGTGGCGAAAAGCTCGTTCTGACTCGGGTTCAGGTTATACAGAATGGTCTTTGCCAGCTGATCTGAGTTATCCAGTTTATCCAGGAACCGGGAGAGCGGTTCACCCACACCAAAGTCACCGATGGAGTCGAAGCCCGTGTCGGGACCGAGTTCGCGCATCATGCGCGTATTGTTGTTACGGAGCGCCCCCAGGTGGAACTGCTGTGTCCAGTTTTTGGAATGGTCGAGCAGGGCCAGGTGCACCAGCATCGCCGACTTAAACTTCAATGCTTCCGCATCCGTCAGTTCCTGTTTCTGCAGGGCCTTCCGGAAGATATGCTTTATCTCCTCCTCCGTGTAGTCTTCGGCATACATGGTATTTAAACCATGATCGGAGAGGCGGCAGCCTTGCTCATGGAAAAAGTCATGCCGTTGCTTCAGAGCATCCAGTAAATTCTGAAAGCTGCTAATAGAAACACCGGATGCTTCTTCCAGTTGCTCGAGGTATGGCAGGAAAACTTCCGTGCTCTCAATGGCCAGTATTTTATCACACCTGAAAGTAGGTAGCACCTGGATGCCGAAGTCATCGGCCTTTATTTTCTGATGGTGCTCCAAGGTATCTATCGGGTCGTCGGTGGTGCAGATTACCTTCACGTTCATCTGGCGCAGGATGCCTCTCACACTGTACTCGTCTGACTGCAACAGGTCGGTGCAGGTATTGTAAATTTCCCGTGCCGTTTCAGGCTTCAGTATTTTCTCTATCCCAAAGGGCCTTTTCAGTTCCATGTGCGTCCAGTGGTACAAGGGGTTGCGCACCGTGTAAGGAACTGTCTCTGCCCACTTCTCAAACTTGGCATAATCGTCGGCATCGCCGGTGCAGAAACGCTCGGGGATACCGTTGGTGCGCATAGCGCGCCATTTATAGTGGTCGCCTTCAAGCCAGATCTGGGTCAGGTTGTCAAATTTCCTGTCGGAGGCAATGTCGGCAGGTGATAGATGGCAATGGTAATCAATGATGGGCACGTTTTTGGCATGCTCATGATATAGTTGTTGTGCTGTTTTTGTCTGTAGTAGAAAATTATCGTCTAAGAAAGACATATGCTTTATGATGTAGTAAATGACAATATAAGTGCTATTCCTGAGTCTATGAATCCGTGGACACGGTATGCCCCGATTTCTGCAGGAGCTTTACCTGCTCTGTGACGTAAGCCGATAAGCCTTCTATTTTTGTTAAGTCTGTATCCCAGAGGCTGGTGTTGGAGAGCACAGCCTGTACTACCTCCGCTGCCTCGTGCTGCAGCCAGGCCTTCCTGAAAAAGCTAAGCACCTCCGGGGCATCGTTCAGCAGGATGTTTTTTCCCCGCCACTCGCCCTTGTAAAACAGGATCAGGGCAGCCAGGGAGTGTAGCAACTTTTCGGGAAGCTTCCCGGTTCGACGGTGGTGTTCCAGCACCGACGGAAGCACACGCACTTTATACTTGGAAACGCCATTTAGCGCAATAGAGAGCAGTTCGTGCCGGATAAACGGGTTCTGGAAGCGCTCTATCACATCGTTGGCAAACTGCTGCAGTTCTTCCTCCGGCAAATCGAGCGTGGGTATGATTTCTTCAGCGATTGCCTCCTTTATAAAGGTGCCTGTGTGTTTATCTTCTATCGCTTCGCGCACTGTTCGCAGACCGTGCAGGTAAGCAACAGGTACTAAAGCGGTGTGAGCGCCATTCAGTATGCGCACTTTGGTGGTGCGGTAGGGGGTGAGGTCCGGTACAAATTTTACCTGCAAACCAGCTGCAGTTGCAGGGAATGCCATCTTTACGGATTCAGGGGCTTCTATCACCAGGAGGTGGTAAGGTTCTGCCGTTACCACTAATTGGTCCTCATACCCCAGTTCCTTTTGTATTTCTTTGATGGTTTCCCGCGGGAAACCGGGCACGATGCGGTCTACCAGCGTATTGCAGAAGATGTTGTTGTCGTTCACCCAGTTGCTAAACTCTTCTGAAAGTTGCCACTCCTGAGCGTACCGCAGCACAATGTGCTTTAAGGCTTCCCCGTTTTTCTCAATCAATTCGGTGGGTATAACAGTCAAGCCTTTGTCCGGTGCTCCTTTAAAGTGCTGGAACCGGTGGTGAAGCAGGGCGGTTAGTTTGCCCGGGAAGCTGGTTGAAATGGTGCTGGCGCTTTTGTCGTTTTCATCGTAGGCAATGCCTGCCTCAGTGGTGTTGGAGAATATGAACTTCAGGTCCGGGTTCTCGCCCCGCTTCAGGTAGGCCGCATAATCATCGTATGGGTTCAGGGCGCTGGCAATGCAGGTGATAAGCCGCTTCTCCTGGGTAGGTTTACCGCCTTGTATGCCATTCAGCAGCACGTGGAACAACCCATCCTGCTGTTTGAGAGCTTTAATGGTGGTCCTGTGCCTGTCCCTTGGCTGCACCACATCCACGGTGCCGTTAAAGTCCGTTTTTTCATTCAGCACATCAATCATCCAGTCTACATAGCCACGAAGAAAGTTGCCTTCGCCATACTGTAGCACCTTTACCGGCCGCTGGTTCTTGATATGGGCTGTTTGTCTGTTGAGAGGCTTCATATAGTTCAGTTTCTGCGGGCTTGTTCTTTTTTACTTTAATAAGTCACTGCTTTTATAGAACGCTTTATACCTGCCATTTAGACAGGCGGCGGTTTATTTTTACCCGCAGGTGTTCAGTGCCTGGGGTAATTTTATTTTATAAGCTTCCTTTTTTTAAAGAAGACTCTCTGATAATTAACTCTGGCTTGAGCACGATTTTCTGCGGTACAGCCGTTTTGTCACCAGACTTCAGTTGTTCGAAGAAAATTTCTGCCGTCTTTTTGCCCATCGTCATGCTGAATTGGTCTACTGTTGTGAGTGCCGGATCGGTGAAGGAGGTAAAAGGGTCGTTGCTGAACCCTGCCAGGGCTACTTCCTGTGGAATCTTGTATTTGTTCTCCTTCAGCACCTGCATGGCACCCATGGCACCGTAATCACTGGCAGAGAAGACGCCATCAGGCCTCTCCTTTAGCTTCAGTAGCTTTTCCATACTCTCCCTTCCATCAACGAGCTGTAGATTACTTTGCACTACAAGATCTTCGTCATAGGGAATACCATGATCGCTGAGGGCATCGGTATACCCCCGCAGGCGCTCTTTAAAAATGCTGACTTTCTTAGGGCTGGTGAAGTGGGCAATTCTTCTGCACCCCTGCTGAATTAAGTGTTCCACCACTTTATAGGCTCCCAGATAATCATCTATCATGATCTGGCTTACCTCAAGCGCATCCGTTGTGCGGTCGAACAGCACTAAAGGGATTTTCTCGGCCTGCACTCTTTTGAAGTGATCAAAGTTCTCGGTGTTTTTACCGATAGAGGCAATGATACCGTCTACCCGTGCACTCAGCAGCGCATCAATGGTTTGTATTTCCTTTTCATAGTTGTCGTACGACTGGCAGATAATCACCTTATAGTTTAAATTGTTGGCTATGTCCTCAATGCCTCTCACCACTGAGGAAAAGAAGGCTCTGTCGGCGGTAGGCACTATAATGCCAATGATGTGGCTCTTGCCATGGCGCAGTGCCGCGGCAATGTTGTTGGGCTGGTAGTTCAGCTCTTTGGCAGTTTTTAAAACTGCTTTCTTAGTGAGGTCGCTTATTCTGGGGTTGTCATTTAACGCACGCGATACGGTAGAAGCCGTAATGTTGAGCTTCTCCGCAATATGATGAATGGTAACTTTGGGTTTACTTTCCATTTCCCGTTTTGTTCTTTGAAAGAGGCTTTTAGCCATTGGCGCTACTGCTCATTGCTGGGCTTCCCGATGGTAGCCAGTATACCTCCATCCACATATATGATTTGCCCGTTAATGAAATCACTTGCCTTGCTGGCTAAGAAGATGGCTGTGCCTTCCAGGTCGTCGGGGTCACCCCAGCGGCCTGCCGGCGTGCGGTTGATGATGAACTCGTTGAAAGGGTGTCCGTCTACCCGGATGGGAGCGGTCTGGTCGGTGGCAAAGTAACCCGGGCCGATGCCGTTTACCTGTACGTTATACTTAGCCCACTCGGTAGCAAGGTTGCGCGTCAGCATTTTCAAGCCTCCTTTGGCCGCCGCATAAGCGGATACCGTATTGCGGCCCAGTTCACTCATCATCGAGCAGATGTTGATGATTTTGCCTCTCCTTCTCTCCACCATGTGGCGGGCCACATGCTTCGACATAATAAAAGGGCCTGTCACGTCAACGTCTAGTACCTTCCGGAAATCAGCTACTTCCATTTCGAGCGCGGGCACACGCTTTATCATCCCGGCGTTGTTTACCAGAATGTCAATAGGGCCTACCTGCTGCTCTATCTGCGCGATGTTCTCCTGGGCCAGGGCCTCATCTGTCACGTCGAACAGGAAGCCGTGGGCAGTATACCCTTCCTGCCTGTAGCTGTCGAGGGCTTTCTCCATTTTAGCCGGAGTGTTCCCGTTTATAACCAGTGTGGCGCCTGCTTTACCCAGTCCTTTGGCCATGGCCATTCCCAGGCCGTGTGTGGCACCGGTAATCAAGGCAACCTTTCCTGTTAAATCAAATAAATCGTTCATGCGCTTATTTCAAATCTGTAGGTTGTACTTTGTCCATGTCGTTGTAGTCCAGGTTCTCACCGGCCATGCCCCAGATAAAGGAGTAGTTATAGGTGCCGGCCCCACTATGGATAGACCAGGGCGGGGAAATCACGGCCTGGTTGTTCTTCACAATCAGGTGGCGGGTTTCCTGGGGCTCACCCATAAAGTGCGACACCACCTGGTCTTCCGGCAGGTCAAAGTACAGGTAGGCTTCCATTCTCCTGTCGTGGGTGTGCGCCGGCATGGTGTTCCACACGCTTCCTTTCTGTAGCTCGGTCAGGCCCATCTGCAACTGGCAGGTTTCTACAACAGAGTTGATGAGTAATTTCCGGATGAGGCGGTGGTTAGAGTTTTCCAGAGAACCCATCTCCACTGTCTCCGCCTCGTTAAGAGAGACTTTCTTGGTAGGGTAGGCGTGGTGCGCCGGTGCCGAGTTAAAGTAGAAAAGTGTCTTGCCGGAAGCAGCCGGATGAAATACCACTTCTTTTACTCCTTTGCCAACATAGAGCGCCTCCTTGTTGGCCAGCGTGATCACATCGCCATCTACTGACACCGTGCTTTCGGCCCCTATATTGATGATGCCAAGTTCCCTTCTGTCCAGGAAGTGCTCGGAGCGCAGTGTCGGGAAGGTCTCCAGTTTTAAGGGATCCTCTGTTGGTTGAGCGCCTCCCACAACCAGGCGGTCATGCAGCGTGTACACCGCCTGAATGGTGTTTTCCTGGAAAAGGTCTTCTATAAGGAAAGTCTCGCGGAGTTTGGCTGTGTCATAGCCCTTGCTGTCGGAGGGGTGAGTGGCGTGCCGGATAGTATAAGATATGCTCATAGTTATAGCGGTCTGTTAGTGTAAACGTTTGCGCAAATTACAATTTTATTTTAATTTAACTAATCTTGGTGCCTTTTTTTGATTTTTTTGGCTCTTTCTGCTCGTTTGGTGAGTAAGTGCTGACCTTTTATAAATAAAGCTTTTGGAGCTTCTAAAGCACTTTAAATATATTTTGTCTGAATATTTAGATTATATGTTTGTGTAAAACTTAAATATTATTTAATATGCAATCGTTTGCGCAACTTGCTGCATCAATAATAGTAAGTGATTAATCATTAGGAGATGGTGAAGCTGCCTGAAAGAGTGGCTAATCGGAGCAAATAGAGGGTGAGGGGAGTTGACCTGCCTGAATAACAGGGGAGGCAGTGGCAGGAGTGGGTTAGCTTCAACAGCGCATACATGACAGGCTTGGCTCCAGGATCACTTAAGAAGGGTTTTACTGACAGAGTATTCTATATCTAAACTATACATTTTATACTTAATAGGTTACCTATGCGACATGCTTTACTTAAGAAGACGAAGTACTTACTGACGCTTGCTTTTGTCTTTACCGCCATTGTAGGGGCGCTTGCTCAAAGCTCTACCGTAACAGGAAGAGTGGTAGATGAGAATGGCGCCGGCTTACCAGGTGTAACGGTGCTGCTGAAAGGTACTTCTACAGCTGCCCCAACAGATGTTGAGGGAAATTACCAGATTCCAGTACCTGACGGCGAGGGTGTGCTGGCCTTCAGCTTTATTGGTTACCAGCCGCAGGATGTGGCTATTAATGGCCGGTCCACTATCAATGTCTCCATGGCTCCTGACCAGAGGGCGCTGGAAGAGGTAGTGGTGGTCGGTTACCAGGAAGTTTCCAGAAGCGAACTGACAAGTTCTGTTTCATCGGTAGGGGCCAAGCAGTTGCGGGATATTCCAGTTAGTACTGCTGCAGAGGCACTAGCGGGCCGCCTGGCCGGTGTACAGGTCACCACCTCTGAGGGGCAGCCAGGTGCCGAAATCCAAATCCGGGTGCGTGGGGGCGGTTCTATTACCCAGGATAACTCACCCTTGTATATCGTGGATGGTATCCAGATGGACAACGCGCTGTCTGTTCTTTCCCCGCAGGAAATCCAGTCCATTGACGTGCTGAAAGATGCCGCGTCTACGGCCATCTATGGAGCGCGTGGCGCAAACGGCGTGGTGGTAATTACGACCAAAGGCGGTGTGGCGATGCCAACGCAGGTTACCTATAACGGCTTTGCAGGAGTAAGAAGCATCGTGAATAAGCTGGATGTAATGAACCCCTATGAATTTGTGAAGTATCAGCACGAAATCTATAACTACAACACGGACGAAGACACAAGAAGAACTTTTACAAACCGCTATGGCCTGTATGAGGACCTGGATATCTACCAGAACATGCCTTTTACAGACTGGCAGGAAGAGGTGTTTGGCCGCGATGCTACCAGCCAGACGCACATACTCGGTGTGACAGGTGGTAGTGAAAAAACATCTTTCAACTTCACGCTGAACCATACCGATGAGGAAGGGATCATGCTGAACTCCGGCTTCGTGCGAACGCTAGCTTCCTTTAAATTTGACCACCGGGCAACAGACCGTTTAAGAGTAGGGTTGAGCACGCGCTACAGCCGCCAGCAGGTAGATGGAGTTGGTACCTCTAACACGGGTTCTCAAAGTAACAACAGGCTGAGAAATGCGGTACGTTTCAGGCCATTTGTAGCGCCAGGTATGGAAAGCACAGTAGACGAATTTGACCCTGAGTTTGCAAACCTGACAAACCTGACAAGCCCTGTGCTGCTGGCGAATCAGGAGTTGAGAGAAGACCATCGGAACGATGTATTGGTGAATGGCTGGTTCAGCTATGAACTGCTCAAGAACCTTACCTATAAAACAGTGCTTGGCATCACGAGCACCAACAGAGACCGCTACGATTTTGATGGCCCCTTCACTAGCCTTGCCAGGCAGAATGCAGGTATGCCAGTGTCTGACATCCGCTCAGGAGAGTCGCTGGCACTAACCAACTCTAATACCCTCAACTATAAATTAAATCTCGGGGATGATCATCGGATAACGGCCTTGTTGGGGCACGAGATATGGCAGCGAAATGACAGGTCAAGCACCGTTATCACCAAATATCTGCCGGTAGATATTACGGCAGACCAGGCATGGGCAGGTATTGATAAGGCCACGCCTCCTTCCGGGCTTATCCAGGATGCGCCCAGCACTGCCCAGTCTGAGCAACGGCTTCTTTCCTTCTTCGGAAGTGCCTCCTACAGTTACAGAGGTAAATACCGTGCTGTGGTGAACCTTCGCCGCGATGCCTCGTCTCTATTCGCTCCGGACAGCCGCGTCGGTTACTTTCCTTCGGCTTCCCTGGCCTGGCACATTGCCGACGAAAACTTCATGAGCGGAACAAACAACTGGCTGTCGGACCTGAAACTGCGTGTGAGCGTGGGTGAGGTTGGTAACAATAGAATTCCCCTGGATAGATGGAAAACGACGCTTACCAACTCTTCAGACTATGGCTACGCGTTCTCAGAGTCCATCACGCCGGGCTTTGTGGCAGATTACCTGGCAAACCCAGGGCTGAGATGGGAAACTACTCTCTCCCAAAACCTCGGCCTCGACTTCTCATTGCTTAATAACAGGATAAGCGGTTCTGTGGATGTTTACAAGAACAGCACACGCGACCTGCTGCTTCTGGCCCAGGTACCTCAGACAAGCGGTTACTCCACCCAATTGCAGAACATTGGTGAAACAGAAAACAAAGGACTGGAAGTGCAGCTGAACGGGGTGATTTTCGACACCGATGATTTTTCATGGAACGCTAACTTCAACGTTGCCTTTAACAGAAACAAAATCGTCAGCCTTGGAGTGGATTCTGAAGGAAACCCGCTCAAGTCTTACCTGGTAGAGTCTGGCTGGGTAAACAACCTGCAGGACTTCCTGGTGGAGGTTGGCCAGCCTATGGGCCAGTACTATGGCTACGTAACCGACGGCTACTATACCGTAGATGATTTTAATGCTACGTTGAATGAAATAAACGGCACCTGGAGCTACACACTGAAAGAAGGCATTCCGAACACCAAAGATGTTGCCCTCGGTAACAGAGACCCACAGCCAGGCGACCTGAAGCTGCAAAAGCTGTCTGACGAAGAAGGAGACATGATCACCCCGGCTGACAGAACAGTGCTTGGTACGCCGCAGCCAAACTTTATCGGTGGTTTTTACCAGCAGTTTACTTACAAAAACTTCGACCTGAGCATGTTCATGAACTTCTCTTACGGCAACAAAGTGTACAACGCCAACAAGATTGAGTTCACCACACAATACCTGTACCGCGACAACAACATGCTGTCGCTGATGAACGACAGGTGGAGAAGGTTCGACGACAACGGTCAGCAGGTAACCAACCCAGAGCAGCTGGCAGCGCTGAATGAAAACGCGCAGTACTGGACACCACCGCTGGGACAGTATTTCCTGCATTCTTTTGCCATCGAGGATGGATCCTTCCTCCGCATCAGCAACGTTACCCTGGGCTACTCTTTACCGAAAAGCCTGATCGAGAGAACAAAAGTATTCTCCAATTTCAGGGTGTATGCCACTGTTAACAACCTCCATACTTTCACTAATTACTCTGGTTATGACCCGGAGGCCAGCACCAGAAGAAGCAACCCGTTAACCCCGGGTGTGGACTATGCTGCCTATCCACGCAGCCGCTTTATACTAGGTGGTGTTAATGCTACTTTCTAATTTTTTAAGGTGATGAAGATAAATAAGAAACATATAAAATCGCTGTTTTTACCATTGGCGCTAGGTGGACTCCTGACCTTCACTTCCTGCGAAGGATACCTCGACGTGGAAAACCCTTCTACTATCTCGCAGGACGCCGTTTTTACAAGTGTGGGCTATGCTAACTCGGCCGTAACAGGTATTTATAATAGCCTGATGGGCGATGATGCTTACGGTAGCCGCGTTTCCACACTCTACCCGAACGCTGCCGATGATTTCAGAATCGGGGGAACCTACAACCCGCTCGACAGAAGAGGGATTAGCGGGTTTGGTGTAAGTCCTGATAATACAGAGTTGAACAGGCCATTCCTGCAACTATACCAGGGAATTGAGCGTGCCAACATCGTCATAAAAAACATCCAAGCTTCTAACCTGTACAACAACGGAACCGCCGCTGAGCAGACCACCATGCACAAACTGCATGGAGAGGCGCTGACACTCCGCGCTATTTTCTACCACGAGCTAATCCGCAACTGGGGAGATGTGCCTGCACCTTTCGAGCCGTCATCAGACCAGGAAGACCTTTACATGACTAAGACAGATCAGGACGAGATTTATGATCGCCTGCTGGAAGACCTGGCGCTTGCTTCAGAGCTGGTGCCCTGGAAGGCAGAGTCTGGCGACCCAAGCACACGCATCACGAAATCGGCAGTGAAAGGACTAAGAGCCAGAATAGCGCTGGCGCGTGGTGGCTATGCCCTACGAAGAGACTCCCGCCAAATGGAGCGGCGGGCAAACTACCAGCAGTACTACCAGATTGCCCGTCAGGAAACCCTGGATATTATCGAGAGTGGCAGACACAGCCTGCACCCGGACTATGAGCAGGTTTTTAAGGACCTGCATATGGGCGCAAATGGCGGCGCAACAAACGAGTTGATATTTGAAATAGGTGCCTTTGGCGGTAACTCCAAAACAGACAGCAAACTCGGTTACAGTAATGGCCTTCGCATAGACAGGAGCTCCAGATACGGGCAGGCCAATGGGCAGTTGGAGGCAATTCCAACTTACTTCTACGAATTTGACTCTATTGCTGACGTGAGAAGAGATGTAACCATCGCTTACTTCCAGGTCAACAAGGACGATAACAAAGAACTGACCCGTCTGACGCAGATGCGTGATGGTAAATTCAGAAAGTACTGGACCAGCATTGATGGCACGGCACAGAACTTAGGTATAAACTGGCCGGTGATTCGCTACGCTGATGTGCTGCTGATGTTTGCCGAAGCTGAAAATGAGCTGAACGGACCTACAGCACAGGCGGTGTCGGCCTATGAGCAGGTTAGGAGAAGGGCTTATACAGGTAATGAAGGCAGAATGGGAGCCACCCCAACAGACAAGCAAGGCTTTTTTGATGCCATTGTGCATGAACGGCTTTTGGAGTTTGGAGGCGAAGGCATACGCCGTTATGACCTGTACCGCTGGAATTTACTGACACCAGCCATTGCAGAAACAAGAGCAAATCTAGTTGCACTCATGAACCAGGAGGGACGCTATACTAACGTGCCGCTTTACGTTTACTATAACCCTACCCCTTTGGTTGACACTACTGTGCCGGCAGAAGTAGAAAGCTTTGACTTCTTCGGAAACTCAGTTGCCAATGCCATGTATACGCCTGTTCCGGCAACAACACCTACTGGATACACTAGGGTGAACTGGGCAGCCGCCGTGAATGCGGATTATGTGGAAAGCTTTGCCGTGGCCTTCGAACCAAACAAGTCGGAGCTGTTTCCTATTTACAGCGGCGTGCTGAACCAGAACTACAGACTAACCCAGGACTACGGATATTAACAGAGACAACTGGATTCACAGAAAAAAATACATGAAGATATGAAAGTAGCTATAAATAAAATTCTTAAACTGGTTCCGGTTCTCTTGCTAGGTGCGCTAGGGTTTGCCTGCGAAGATGACGTGGAAAAGCTGGAGCCGATGCGGATGTTCACACCTGCCGGTGACGTGAAGGCCATAAGCGGAGAAACCCAGGTAAATCTCACGTGGCCCGCTTCTCTGTACACGACCAACAGCAGCGGTGCAACTTACACAGTAGAGGTGGCGGCAGACACGCTGTTCGAAACCCCTATCATTTTGTCTGTTCAGACAGACACGGCTGGTGTGGTGTTTACTGATGAGCAACTGGAGGTAAGGCAAAAGTACTTTGCCCGTATCAAAGCCAACACTTTAGGCGACAGACCGGAATCTAAATCCTGGGCAGTGAGTTCCGGGTTCATGATCAGGGGAGAGCAGATTTTTGAAGCGCTCCTGAACAGCTCGATTACAGACAGAGGTGTGCTGCTGAAGTGGAGAGAAAGAGAAGGATTAACTAAAATCGTGCTTACCCCGCAAAGTGCAGCAGGAGAGCCTGCCGGAACGCCAATAGAGGTAGATCTGACCGGAGAAGACCTTGCCGTCAGAACAAAACTGGTAACGGGCCTGGATGCCAGCACAACCTACAGAGCCGAGATCTTCCGCGATAGTCGCCTGATGGGCTACCTTACCTTCACAACGAATGCGCCTGTAGTAGGAAACGTCATCGATTTAACAGGCTTTACACAGCGGCCTTCTGTGCTGGAGGACACGCTCCTGCAAATAGAGTCAGGCAGCATTGTTTTGCTGAAAAAGGGTGTTACCTATACCATTTCCAGCACACTTAACCTCGACAGGTCAGTGACCATTATGAGTGAGAATACGGTGAGCCCGGATAAAGCGACTATCTTCTTTACAAGCAACTTTAACGTTGCCGAAGGCAGCCAGATTGACTCTGTGGTGTTCAAGGATGTGGTGATGCGCAGCAGTGACTATGGCGGGAAGTATGTATTTAACATCAATAAGCCCACTGACATCGGGAAAATAAAATTTGATGCCGTGCATGCCGAAATATTCCGTGGAATTGTCCGGCTGCAGTCCGCTGGCATAAATGTGGATGAGTTCTCAGTAGTAAACAGCGTCATGGACAGCTTATCCAACTATGGCGTGCTCACGATTGACAATGCCGGGGCCAACGTAAACGACATCCTGTTCAGGAACAGTACCTTTTACAAAATAGAGCGGGTGATGACCAGCAAAGCAGGCTCAGCGTCCATCATTATTGAAAACTCCACCTTCAACGATGCACCGGAAGCCACCCGCTACCTGATTGACTATAACTCCAATGACGTTTCCGGGGGAATTACTTTCAGAAACAACATAGTAGGCAGAGGCAAGAAAGTAGGGGAAGACAATGCCGTAAACGGTATCCGGACAGGTTCTTCCACGCTCATAACTTCCAGTGGCAGCTATGCTACCTCAGACTATAATGCGACCGGAAACCAGATACCGAACCTGACCGTGTATAGCGGCACGGCCACTGATCTTTTCCAGGATCCCAAAAACGGAAACTTCACTATCAAGGATCCGAGCTTTGCCGGAGCAGGTAGTGCCGGTGACCCACGTTGGAGGTAACAGTTAAACCACATGAAAACAAGGTGCAGCCTGAACTACTGCACCTTGTTAATTTACTCCTGCTATGAGCATATCCTCCCTGAAAGTGAAATGCAGCGTTCTCCTGATTGGAGCAGCATTGTCTTTTACATTAGCAAATTGTAAGAGCAAAAAAGATGAGCCTGCGCCGGTGGTGGAACCTATGGAGGAGGCTGGCCCGGTGCCGGTAAACGAGCAGCCGCTGGCCTTTCCGGGTGCGGAAGGCTTTGGCAGGGATGCGACAGGAGGCCGGGGTGGGAAGGTGATAAAAGTGATTAACCTGAACGATGCCGGAGCGGGAAGTCTAAGGGCGGCCATTACTGCAGCCGGGGCACGCATCATCGTGTTTGAGGTGTCAGGTACTATCGCGTTGAAGTCGAACCTGAACATCAACAACGGCGACATTACGATTGCCGGACAGACCGCACCTGGCGACGGTATTACCCTGAAAGATTATCCTGTTACTGTAAATGCACACAATGTTATTATTCGCTTTATGCGTTTCAGGATGGGCGACGAGGCACAGCAGGAGGCAGATGCACTTGGCGGACGGTTCCATAAGAACATCATCGTGGACCATTGCTCTATGAGTTGGTCTACAGACGAGTGTGTGTCGTTCTACGGCAATGAGAATTTTACTTTGCAGTGGAGTATCATTTCGGAGAGTCTCCGGAACTCTGCGCACGCCAAAGGAGCACATGGGTATGGCGGCATCTGGGGCGGGAAAAACGCCTCTTTCCATCATAACCTCCTGGCGCACCACGACAGCCGGAATCCAAGGTTGGGTGAGGAAGCCGGTAAAGCTTTTGCCCTGACGGACCTGGTAGATTTACGAAACAACGTGATTTACAACTGGGGAAACAACAGCGCCTATGGTGGAGAAGCCATGAACGTGAACATGGTGAACAATTACTATAAGCCAGGCCCTGTAACCACTAAAAAGGAACGCATACTATCCATAGACAAAAATAAAACAAGCGGTACGGAAGTGTACGATACGTGGGGCAAGTTCTACATCAACGGAAACTATGTGGAAGGCAGCACGAGAGCAACAACCGATAACTGGACCTACGGTGTCTTTAACCAGTTTCATAACAGTTATGGAACGGTTCCGGAAGCCGACAAAGCTGCCATGAGGCTTTCTGCGCCGCATCCCATCAACAGCAATGTCACCACGCATACGGCGCAGGAGACATACGAGCGGGTGCTGACATACGGTGGTGCATCGCTGACCCGGGATGCCGTAGACAGCCGCGTGATTGATAATGTGCGCAGCGGTTCCTATACTTCAGCAGGCTCCAACGGTAGCGACAAAGGCATCATCGACAGCCAGCAGGATGTGGGAGGGTGGCCTGAACTGGCATCGGCTCCTGCCCCTCAGGACACAGATAACGATGGCATGCCGGATGAGTGGGAGAAAGCACACAAGCTGGATCCGGCGAAAGCCAATGCAAATGGCAGAAGCCTGAGCACAGCCTATGATAACATTGAAGTATACATCAACAGCCTGGTAGAGGACATTACAGAGGCGCAGGTGAAGTAGCAAATGAAGAAATAAAAGCTGGCTTAAGACCTCGCAGCGTGCGCAGCTCCTGCGAGCGTCTGGCCAATAAACCGCTGCTATTGAGAAAGAAGGTAATATTTAAAGGATAAGAAACATGAACGGAAGGGTAATATTTCACTTGCTGGTGCTTTCGCTGCTAAGTGCAGGAAGCGTATACGCGCAAAACCTCAGTAAAGAGTTTCCGAAGTCTTTCACCATTACGGTCACCAATCCGCTGAACCAGCAGCGGGATGATGTGATGGTTTTAGTGGAGGGAGAAGACATAAGGAAGCGTACTCCGGACTTCAACCCACAGGCTTTTGTGGTGCTGGATGACAAAAAAGAAATCCCCAGCCAGTATAACACGAAGGACCCGGAGAACAGGGGCATTGTGGTGGTGCTGGACCGGCTGGAGCCGAAAGCCTCCCGCAGCCTGACCATCCGCTATAACCAAACAGGCGCCGCACCCCGCAACTACACCAAACGCACACAGGCGGAACTCTCCCACAAAGTTGGCGGCGAATTTCAGAACCACAAATACATTGGTGGCACCTTTCAGAATGTAGATTCGCTCCGGGTGCCGGACGAGCACACCGACCACTCGTATTTTATACGCTACGAAGGCCCCGGCTGGGAATCAGATAAAGTAGGCTACCGGTTTTACCTCGACTGGCGCAACGGTACTGACGTTTTTGGTAAGAAAACAAAGGACATGGTGCTGCAGCAGGTAGGGCAGGACGGCTTCGACTCCTACCACGACGAGCAGCCCTGGGGCATGGATGTGATGAAAGTAGGCAAATCCTTGGGTGTCGGTACGCTGGCGATGTTCCACGAGGGACAGGCAAAGCGCATGGCCGAAACAGACAGCATGATCAGCGTGATCACTGAAAACGGCGATGTATACTCTTCCATCCGCACAAACTACTACGGCTGGAAAATAGCAGGCATGAAGCTGGACGTGAACTCGCTGCTGAGCATACCTGCAGGCAGCCGACTGACGCATCACCAGGTAGAAGTGAAAGGAGGCGCGCCTCAGAACCTGAGCACAGGGCTGATTAAAGACATACGGGCAATCTTCACGACCAGAACAGGCAACGACCAGCACTGGGGCTATATCGCCACCTATGGCAAACAAAGCCTGAACGGCGAAGGCGATAACTTGGGTATAGCTGTGCTGTTCCGCATGAAAGACCTGCTGGAGATTACAGAAGATGAGCTCAGCCATGTGGTACAGCTAAAGCCTTCCGGAAACAAAGTGGAGTATTACTTTCTGGCAGCCTGGGAGCTGGAGCCGGAGGGAATAAAAACAAAGGCAGATTTTATAAAATACCTGAATAAAACAGCACAGGAACTCGAAAATCCGGTGCAGGTACAGTTCACCTCTAAGCCAAAGCTGTAAACCATACGCTGCGTGCTGAACTTGAATCAGATAAAAACAGAATGTATACAAAGAACACCATTACACGAATTGCCACATTTTGCTTGGGCTTGCAGTTGTTAGGCACTTCTGCCTGTACGCAGCAACCAGCCAGTACAACTACAGCGGAGCCAACAACTGTAGCTGTTAAACAGGAGCCTGAAAGCGAAAAGCCTTTGGCTTTTCCTGGTGCCGAAGGCTTTGGAAAGTACACCACAGGCGGCCGCGGCGGACAAGTGGTGGTGGTCACGAACCTGAACGATGAAGGCCCTGGCAGCCTTCGGGAAGCCATCCGGAAAAAAGGCCCGAGAATAGTGGTGTTCGCTGTGTCAGGCTACATCGATCTAGATTCGCCGCTGGATATAAACAACAGCGATATTACCCTTGCAGGCCAGTCGGCACCCGGCTACGGAATAACACTGCGCTATTACCCGATGAACATAAAAGCCGATAACGTGATTGTGCGTTACCTCCGCTTCAGGATGGGCGATGTAGCAGGCGTGCAGGCCGATGCCTTGGGGGCAAACAAGGGGAAAAGCAACATTATCGTAGACCATTGCTCTATGGGTTGGGCCACGGATGAAAGCGCATCTTTTTACGGCAACAGGAATTTCACCCTGCAGTGGAGTATTATTGCAGAGAGTCTGAACCAGTCCGTGCACGCGAAAGGCGACCATGGCTATGGTGGCATCTGGGGTGGAGTTGGTGCTTCGTTTCATCACAATCTGATAGCAAACCACATGAGTCGTATGCCGCGCTTTAGCGGATCGAAGACAACTGCAAATTCCGCGGACGAATTGGTGGATTTCCGGAACAACGTGATTTACAACTGGGGCGGGAATAACGTGTATGGCGGTGAAAAGGGACGCTATAACATGGTGAACAACTACTATAAGCCGGGCCCTGCCACACCAAAGTCAAAGAAAGACAGGATGCTGGAGCCATACGCACCTTACGGACAGTTCTATATGAATGGCAACGTGATGGAGGGTAACCCGGAGGTGACGCAGTATAATGCATTGGGGGTAAGTATGGACCATCCCGATTCTGCTTTGGTTGCGAATCCGTTTAAGACAGCTGCCATACCCAACCAGGCTGCAAAAGAGGCTTATGAACTGGTCTTAGCGAACGCGGGCGCAAGCTATAAACGCGACAAGGTAGACGAACGCATCTTGCAGGAAGTGCGGCAGAACAACCCGGCAAGCGGTAAGAATATGAACGGCATCATCGATTCGCAGCAGGACGTAGGCGGATGGCCGGAACTGAAAACAGCACCTGCCCCGGCCGACAAAGATGAAGACGGCATGCCGGACGAATGGGAAAGAAAGCAAAAGCTGAACGCTAACAGCGCTGCCGATGCCGCTGCCTATACTTTAAACAAGCAGTATACTAACATTGAAGTATACCTGAATAGCCTGGTTAGTATGAAAGAGAAAATATGAAGCTGCTAACTACCTTCCTTTTTTTTCTGAGCGTATTTGCTGTTCAGGCACAACAGATGCGGCTGGTGGTGGCGCAGGACGGAAGCGGTGACTATGTATGCATACAGGCAGCCGTAGATGCCGTGCGTGCTTTCCCGCTGGAGCGTGTGGAGATCTATATCCGGAATGGCGTGTACCGCGAGAAAATTGTGGTGCCTTCCTGGAAAACGAGCATCTCCTTTATCGGTGAAAGCAAAGACAACACGATCATCCGTTGGGATGATTACTCCGGGAAAGGCGACATCAACACCTTTACCTCCTATACCCTGCTGGTGCAGGGCAATGACTTCAGGGCGAAGAACATTACTTTCGAAAACACGGCTGGCCCGGTAGGGCAGGCCGTGGCATTGCACGTGGAGGCTGACCGCTGCGTGTTTGAGAACTGCCGCATCATCGGAAACCAGGACACGCTGTATGCCGGTGTAGATAACAGCCGCCAGTACTATAAAGACTGTTACATAGAAGGCACCACGGACTTTATTTTCGGGCCTGCCACGGCAGTGTTTGATAACTGCACCATCCACTGCAAAAAGAACTCTTACATCACAGCGGCCTCCACACCCCAGGGGCAGGAGTATGGCTTTGTTTTCCTGAACTGCACCATCACCGCTTCTGACGAAGCTCCCAACGTATACCTGGGCCGCCCCTGGAGATCTTACGCCAAAACAGTTTTCATTAACACTACCCTCGGCGACCACATCAGGCCGGAAGGCTGGCATAACTGGAACAAGCCGGAAGCACAGAAAACAACCCTGTATGCGGAGTATAAATCGAAAGGCCCCGGCGCATCGCCAAAGACAAGAGTAGCATGGTCGAAGCAGTTAACAGCGCGTGAAGCAAAGCAGTATAAGGCCGAACAGGTACTATCTCAGGGTGATGGGTGGAAGATAAATGGTGAGTGAGTGATTAATAAGAATTTTTTTTCTTAAATTGTGCAATCGATTGCTCATAAAACAGGTTGCTTTAAGTGTCTGTACATCAATACATGAGCAGTAAATAACAAAAAGATGGGAAAAGGATTGCGCACCTACCCGTGACATGAAAAGGGTGTAGCATTGAAACAGTGCCGCAGCAGCAGAACAAGATTAGCTTACATAGAAAAGAAGAACCAACTGTGTATTATTCATTTTTTAATTTATAAATCTATGGGACAAGCATTACTTAGAAGCGGGAGGCACTTGCTTACTATCCTGCTTATGTTATTCTCTGTTGCAACAGTACTGGCGCAAGGCGCCACCGTCAGCGGCAGAGTAACGGATGAAAATGGCGATGGCCTGCCCGGTGTTACAGTGCTGGTGAAGGGGACCACAAATGGGGCGGCCACCGGTGTGGATGGTGCCTATACGCTATCGGTACCCACATCAGATGCCACGCTGGTGTTTTCCTTTATCGGCTACCTGGCGCAGGAAGTGCAGGTGAACAACCGCTCAACCGTTAACGTGTCGCTGGCTCCGGATTCCAAAGCGCTGGAGGAGGTAGTGGTTGTTGGGTATGGTACACAAAATAAAGCCGATGTCTCAGTGGCTGTAGGTAGCGTGACAGGGGAAGCTATCGCAGAGCGTGGCACCGTAAACCCGCTTCAGGGTGTGCAGGGCCAGGTGGCGGGGGTAGATATCTCCGCTGGCACAGGCCGCGCAGGCTCAAACTACAACATTCAGATACGTGGGCAGAACTCACTTGCGAACGCACAGCCACTCTTTGTAGTGGACGGTGTTATCGTGCCGGATATTAACTTTTTGAATCCGCAGGATATTGCCAAAATGGACGTGCTGAAAGATGCGGCCTCTACAGCTATCTATGGCTCACGCGGCTCGAATGGTGTTGTTATAGTAACGACGAAACAAGGCAGTGGGGTAAAAGGGGGCACGACCGTTTCTTACGACGGTTACACAGGTGTGCGCCAGGTAGCCCGTATGCCTGACTTCATGGACGGTGACCAATGGTGGGAATTCAGGCAGAACGCTTACATTGTGCCTGAACTTTTAGCAGGAAACAGTAATTACCCAAGCACAATAGGAGGGGCCGAGAACCCGGAGGTAGCCCGGCGCATTGCAGAAATAGACTTCACCAATTGGCGCGACCAGGTGCTTCAGACAGGTACACAGAATAATCATTGGCTCACTATTTCTGGATTAAGCGGCGATAACATGCAATACGTGATCGGTGCAGGTTATCAGAACGAAAAAGGCAACTTTACAAACGATTACTTTGAGCGTTATAATTTCAAAGCCAGCATAGACCACAGGATTAGTGAGAAATGGTCAGCCGGTGCCAACGTTAACTTTTCGCTCTCAGAGAATGAGCGCGGAAGTGACCTTGCCGTGATAAATGCTTTCCGTATGGCTCCCATCTTCAAGCCTTACGATGAGAATGGAGAGCTAATCTTCAGACCAGGCCAGATACCAGTGCCAGGTACAACCAGTGTTACCAGTATGACCAGTTCTGTGAACCCGCTGCTTGATAACGCAAACTCTCAGAATAGTACAAGACGTTATTTTGGAGTAGGCAACTTATACCTGCAGTACTCACCTGTAAGCTGGCTCGACCTGCGTTCTACTTTCTCACCGCGCGTTACTTTTCAGCGAAACGGACGCTACTGGGGTTCCCAAACCGAATCAAGAGGTGGTTTACAGCCTGCTGCTGAAATGCTGAATCAAGAGTCTTTCTCTTATATTCTGGACAACGTGATTACTGCAAGAAAGGAAATCGGGGAGCATCGCTTCACCTTAACCGGCCTGCACAGTATGCAGCAGGACCGTGCTGAATCTTTGTTCAGCCGTGTGACCAACCTGCCGTTTAACTCGTCTTTCTATAATTTTGAGACTGCTTCCAACCGGGAGCGTACCGCCACTGGTTATTCCGAATTTTCTATCCTGTCTTTCATGACCAGGTTAAATTATTCTTTCAAAGACAGGTATCTTATTACACTGGCCTCCAGATGGGATGGTTCTTCTAAACTTTCTCCAGGAAATAAGTGGGCCTCTTTCCCTTCTGCTGCCTTTGGCTGGCGCGTATCTGAAGAAGCCTTTATGCGTGATTTAACCTTTGTGTCTGAGTTGAAAGCCAGATTCAGTATAGGTTATTCTGGTAACAACAATAATGTCAGTCCTTATGGAACCCAAATGAACCTCAGCAGCCCTTCCTTTTATGACTGGGGCGGTACGCTGGCATTGGGCTATGCTCCAAACAGGCTTCCGAACCCGAATCTTACCTGGGAAAATACCCGGGAGTACAATGTGGGATTGGATTATGGGTTGTGGGGTAACCGCATTTCAGGTACTGTCGATGTTTACAACAAGCTGTCTGAGGGACTGATATTAGGTCGTGAGGTAGCCATGGAGAACGGGTGGCAGGCAGTTGTAGACAACGTGGCTTCTGTAAGAAACAGAGGCGTTGAACTGTCGCTTCGCACCGTTAACGTAGCTACAAACAACTTAACCTGGAGCACCACTTTCAACTTCTCCAGAAACAAAAATGAGATTGTGGAGCTCATCAACGGCCAGGAAGACATGCCGGGTAACGCCTGGTTTATCGGGCAGCCAATTAATGTAAACTACACCTATGTGTTTGACGGCATTTGGCAGGAAGATGAAAGAGACCGTGCTCAGGTATACAAGCAGATCCCGGGTCAGGCAAAAGTACAGGATCTGGATGGCAACGACCTGATCAACAACAACGACAGAGCTGTTATCGGTCAGAAAGACCCGAAATGGATTGGAGGTTTCTCCACACAACTCAATTTTATGAACTTTGATCTGTCAGCCGCCTTGTTTGCAAGACAAGGCCAGCAGGTATACAGCCCTTTCCACGCAGAGTTCACCAACATGGCCGACAGAGGCAGATCGAAGCTGGATGTTAACTATTACATGTCACCTAACGATGTGACACCAACACGTGTGTCGAACGAGTATCCACTGCCTGGTCGCCCCGGAGACTATTGGTCACAGGTAGGCTACTTCAAGGATGCCTCTTTCGTGAAAGTGCAAAACATTTCACTGGGGTACAGCTTCGGACAAGGTTTAATAGAGCGGGTGAAACTGAAGGGCCTGAGAGTGTATGCTAACGTGCTGAACCCATTCATATTCACAGATTATGATGGCTTTGATCCTGAGACTGCCAATGGTCTGGACTTGACAACGACGCAGGTTACGAACAGCACAAACGGTTCGCTTAACAATACAGGTGTGAGTTCTATTGTTTATCAGTTTGGTGTTAATGTAAAATTCTAAAAGAGCGATATGAAAAATTTTAAGATACTCAATTTACTCCTGGTGCTCGCTGTTTTTACAGGATGTGAAGACTTTCTGGAGGAGGAAAATATTTCGAACATACAATCAGATGCCTACTACTCAACCACGGAAGGGTACGAGAAACTGGTGAATGCCTCCTATGCTTCGTTGCGCAATGTGTATAGCGAACCTTGGGTGTTTACAGCGGGTACAGATTTATTTGTGGAAGGCAGGGATGCACAACCTAAAGGTATAAGTGAGTACAGAGAATTGACGCCGGAAGAGGCTTCAGTTGAAAACTTCTACCGCAACACGTATGCTGCCATTCAGCTAACCAATACAGCCCTTTACTTTAACGACAAGACTGCGTCAGCAACGGCCTTGCCTGTCAGGAAAGGGGAGATGCAGTTCCTGAGGGCTTACTACTACTTTCTGCTAGTGCAGCAGTTTGGAGGGGTTAGCATTGTAACGGAACGTTTTACTGCACCGGAGGAAGAGTTTAACAGGAATACAGCAGAGGAGGTGTACACTTTTATTATCAACGAGATGAATGAGGCGCTCGGTGCGGTACCTGAAACATCATCTGAATTTGGAAGGGTTACCCAGCGGACAGTTCGCCATTTCCTAGCAAAAGTACACCTAACGAGAGGGTATGAGTCTTTCGCAGCTGGGGATGATTTCCAGAGAGCATCTGCGTTGGCTGATGAAGCGATAGCGGGGCAGGAACTAACTACCTCGTTTGAGAACCTGTTTTTCCCGGGTAACGAGCGAAATCCTGAGATTTTGTTTTCTATACAGTATGACCCGGCCTCCATCGCAAACCCACAGACAGGCGGTAACAATCAGAATTACTGGTTTGGCCCATACATGGGTGGACAGGGGGCAGCGCAGGGGTATCCACAGCGAGCCTACCGGTTAGTGCCAACCTTGTATCTGTTCGATGTGTTCAATGAAAATGATGCTCGGTTCGATGCCACTTTCATGATCGAGTACTACCAGCGTTACTACGATTATTATGACAAGAGCTCAGAAAGGCAAAACCTGGACGTACGCTATTATTATGCGCCTAAGTGGGCTAACTCTGCAGAGGCAATTGCCGCCTGGAAGGCAGAAAACCCAACACGGCGCGACAATGCACAGGTTATACCTTATTCTGAAGCATGGGAAGCATCGAATAGCACAGCGCTGGATAACGCTACACCTGCTATTAAAAAGTTTGATGATCCTCAGGCAGCCTTCGGTAACCCTACCAGTACCCGCGATATATACCTGGCACGTCTGGGCGAAACTTACCTAATCGCAGCTGAAGCCTACCATCAGTTAGGTGATGCAGGTACTGCGGCTGCAAGAATAAACGAGGTAAGGAGAAGAGCGGCCAAAGCTGGAAGCGAAAATGAAATGATGATTACTGGCGCAGATGTAGACATCGACTTTATTCTTGACGAAAGGGCCAGAGAATTGGCTGGCGAGTACCTGCGTTGGTTCGACCTCAAGCGCACAGGCACCCTGATGGAGAGAACCCGGCTCTATAACAGAGACATCAGAAACTGGTATAACCGCAGTATAGACCCGTTCGAAGGAACAGGGGGATTCAAAATACTAAGACCAATACCTTCACGTGCCTTGCTATTAAATGAGGGCAATTTTCCTCAAAACCCTGGCTATTAATGTTGATCATGGGTGTAACAATCTAGCCCAGAGGTAAACCTGCCTCGCCAGATACACTCCCTGTAGCAGCTTGTAGTAATTCTTGCTGCTGCGAAACGAAGAATACAGCTTATGCCTGAAAGGAAATTCAACATTTCCTTTCAGGCTCATGCCCAACTTAAAATATTCAAACAAGCATCAACCAAATCAAACTTAACTATGACCATCACCAGATACATCCTGCCCGTTTGTATTACTTTGCTTTCAGCCTGCAGCTCCGGAAGTACTACGACTGAGGCTGCTGCGGGTGCTGAAGCGCAAGCGCAGCAGCCTCAGTCTGCAGAGAAACCCTACTCCGTCTGGATGGCCGATTCCGACATCAAACGAAATCCGGAGGGCTGGATGATCGACTTTAAAGACAAGCCAAAGTGGGATTATACGCAGGGGCTTTTCGCCAGCGCCATTGAAAGGGTCTATGAGAAGACTGGGGATGATAAATACCTGAACTACATTCAGGCCTTCGCCGACACCATGATCAGCGAAGACGGCAGCATCATGACCTATAAGAAAACAGACTATAACATTGACCGTGTAAACCCGGGCAAGTTCCTGATGGAGCTTTACAAGGAGACAGGCGATGAGAAGTATAAGCTGGCAGTAGAGACATTGCGCGACCAGATGCGCACGCACCCACGCACTTCGGAGGGCGGCTTCTGGCACAAGGAAATTTACCCGCACCAGATGTGGCTCGATGGCCTCTACATGGCCTCTCCCTTCCTGGCGCAGTATGGGGTCGAGTTCAACGAACCGGCTTTGTTCGATGAGGTAGCGGAGCAGATTGCGCTGGTAGACAAGTACACGTGGAATCCTGAAAAAGGACTCTGGCACCATGGCTGGGACGAAAGCCGCGAACAAAAGTGGGCCGATCCGCAGACAGGTAAATCACCGCACGTATGGGGCCGCGCCATGGGCTGGTACGCCATGGCTTTAGTGGATGTGCTGGATTATCTCCCGGAAAATCATCCAAGGCGAGACGAGGTGTTGCAGATTACGCAGAAAATGGCAAAAGCCATCGCGCAGTACCAGGACAAGGACACGGGCCTTTGGTGGCAGGTGGTGGATATGGGCGGCAGAGAAGGCAATTACCTGGAGGCTTCCGCATCGAGCATGTTCACTTACTTCCTGGTGAAAGCGGCTAAAAAAGGACACATCGACCAGCAGTACATGCAGCACGCCCAGAAAGCCTACACTGGTATCCTAAACAATTTCATAGAGAAAAACCCCGATGGTACCATCAGCATCACCAATGTATGTGCGGTGGCAGGCCTAGGAGGTGATCCGTACCGCGACGGCACCTATGAATACTACATCAACGAAGAGCGCAGAGACAATGACCCGAAGGCAGTGGCACCCTTTATCATGGCTTCGCTGGAATTTGAAGAACTAAACAGAACAGCATCAAATTAGAAGGATAGCAGATTAAGGAACCCACTCCTGCCCCTCCAAGGAGGGGAATTCCTTCAAGAGTAAAATATCTTCTACTGGGAGGAGTAGGGGCAATGCCATTAACTTAAGAAAACAGAAATTAAGTTATCATTTCGAACGCAGTGAGAAATCTGAGTTATTTCATGACCCCGCAATATCACAGATTTCTCACTGCTGCGCTGGCTCTTTTCTGCTCGCGCCTCAAGAATGTTCGAAATGACAAAAGATTGCTTCAGTTAACAGCATTTGGAGTAGGGGTGAGTTAAATATCCTGACTAATCTTATTTAATATACTGCCATCAAACTTTAAGTAAACACTCTATGACCATCCAAAAACACGCTTCTTTACTTGCCTTATTACTCTGCTTGGTGCTGACAAATCTACAGGCACAGCAGTATGACTTTGTAGTGGCCAAAGATGGAAGCGGTGATTTCAAAACGGTGCAGGAGGCCATTAACGCGGTGCCTGATTTCAGGAAGAATACAACTACTGTATTTATCAAAAACGGGGTGTACAAAGAAAAACTGGTACTGCCGCCTTCTAAAACCGCTGTGAAATTTGTGGGGGAAGATGTGCAGAAAACCATCCTGACGCACGATGATTATGCGGCTAAGAAGAACAGGTTTGGCGAAGAAATGGGTACGACCGGCTCCACCAGTTTCTATGTGTTTGGAGATGATTTCTCAGCGGAGAATATCACCTTCGAAAACTCCGCAGGCCCGGTAGGGCAGGCTGTGGCGGTACGCATAGACGGCGATAAGGTAATGTTCACCAACTGCCGCTTTCTGGGAAACCAGGATACGCTGTACCCGCATGGCGAAAAAAGCCGCCAGTACTATAAGAACTGCTACATAGAAGGTACCACTGATTTTATTTTCGGCTGGTCTACCGCAGTGTTTGAGAACTGCGAAATTTACTCGAAGGAGGGTGGGAACTACATAACCGCAGCCTCTACCTTAGAAGAAACACCCTACGGCTTTGTTTTCCTGAATTGCCGCCTTACAGGCAATGCGCCTGCCAACTCCTATTACCTGGGCAGGCCCTGGAGGCCCTATGCCAAAACCGTGTTTATCAACACCTACATGGGCAACCACATTAAACCGGAAGGCTGGCACAACTGGGACAAACCTGACGCTGAAAAGACATCCTACTATGCGGAGTATAATTCCAAAGGTCCGGGTGCAGCACCTGCTAAGCGCGTGAAATGGGCACACATTCTTACAAAAGAACAGGCAAGCGACTATACCCTGGAGAACATTTTTAAAGACTGGGTGCCGGGTAAAACAACAGCCTCCGCCAGTAAATAGAGAAGCTTCTGCTCTGCGCAGGAGCCATTCACTATAACCATCGCAGAAATAATTTAACATGACGCACAACCGCTTTTTTCTATATGCCTGTTTAGCGCTTTCCTGCTGGAGTTATTCCTGCTCGTCCGGATTAACGCAGAGCAAGAGTAATATGAACACTACGTCAACTGCCTCCACACCAACCGCCACTGAGGTTTCGAAGGTATGGGTGGCAGATCAGGGAGACGGTACCTACAAAAATCCCATCCTTCACGCCGATTATTCTGACCCGGATGTATGCCGCGTGGGCGATGACTATTACATGACTTCTTCCAGCTTCAATGTTGCTCCCGGACTGCAGATACTGCACTCCAGAGACATGGTGAACTGGAAAATTATTGGCTACGCTTTAGACCGAAACACTCCCCTTGAACACTTCGCGAAGCCGCAGCATGGCAACGGCGTATGGGCACCTGCTATCCGGCACCATAACGGGGAGTTCTACATTTACTGGGGCGACCCGGACTACGGCATCTACATGGTCAAAACCAAAGACCCGGCAGGCCAGTGGGAGGAGCCCGTGCTGGTGCAGGCTGGAAAAGGCCTTATTGATTCCTGCCCGCTGTGGGAAGAGGATGGAAAAGCCTACCTGGTGCATGCCTATGCCGGCAGCCGTGCAGGCATCAAAAGTATTCTGGTGGTGCACAGGATGAGCCCTGATGGCACCAAACTGCTGGATGATGGCGTGATGGTGTTCGACGGCCATGACAATCACCCAACAGTAGAAGGCCCTAAGTTCTACAAGCGCAACGGCTACTATTATATTTTTGCGCCTGCAGGAGGCGTATCCACCGGCTGGCAACTGGTGCTGCGCTCGAAGAACGTGTATGGCCCTTATGAGGAGAAGATTGTGATGGATCAGGGCAGCACCAGCATCAACGGTCCGCACCAGGGTGCCTGGGTAACTACACCTTCGGGCGAAGATTGGTTTTTCCACTTCCAGGATGTGGAGGCTTACGGACGTGTTGTGCACCTGCAGCCGATGAATTGGGTGAACGACTGGCCCGTGATTGGCGCGGACAAAGACGGCGACGGCAAAGGCGAGCCGGTAATGACTTTTAAAAAACCTGATGTTGGCCAAACGTATCCGGTGGTAACGCCACAGGAGTCGGATGAGTTTGATTGGAGCGGACTTGGCCTGCAGTGGCAGTGGCATGCGAACCCGAAAGCAACCTGGGCTTTTGCTACAGGGAGCAAAGGAGCTTTACGCCTTTTTACAGACCAATTGCCAGAAGACTATAAGAACTTCTGGGACGTGCCGAACCTGCTGCTGCAGAAATTCCCGGCCGAAACTTTCACCGCCACCACAAAGCTGAAATTCTCTCCTAATCCAAAACTGCAGAACGAGCGCACCGGCCTGCTAGTGATGGGCGAAGACTATGCTCACCTTTCTCTCGTCAGCAAAAAAGACGGGATTTACCTGGCCTATACCACCGTAGACGACGCACACAAAGGCACACCTGAAAACGAGCAGTTGCTGGGAAAACTCAACGGCAATAAAGTATACCTTCGGGTAGAGGTGGACAAGGATGCCAGGTGCCAGTTCAGCTACAGCGAAAACGGTACTGATTTCAAAAAGGCAGGCAACTTCTTTACTGCTGTTCCGGGCCGCTGGATCGGCGCCAAGGTAGGTGTTTTTGCCACCAGAGAAGACAAGATTAACGATGCCGGCTACGCCGACTACGACTGGTTCCGGATTACACCCAACACATCATCCACTTTCCAAAGCAAGAAATAAAGTATAATCTATATGAATACGAAGAAAATATCTGTAAACCGATTGCTGTTGTTGATAGGATTGACCGGAGCACTCCAGTTCTCCTGCCAGCGCCAGCCAACTGCTCAGGCCACTACCCCAACAGTTGCAACAACCACTGCAGGCACAGCTATAACCACAGCAAATGCAGCCACAAGCACGGCTGCTGATATATACGAAGGCATCGAGTTTGACATGCCGCGGGTACAGGAGCCAACTTTCTCTAACTACAGTGTCAGCATAGCAGATTTTGGTGCCGTAGGAGATGGGCTCACAAAAAATACACAAGCCTTCGAGAAAGCCATAGCCGCAGCAGCAGCCAAGGGTGGAGGCAAGGTAGTAATACCACGTGGTATGTGGCTCACGGGGCCGATTGTGCTCCAGAGCAACATCAACCTGCATGCCGAAGAAGGGGCAATGGTCATCTTCAGCGAAGACTTTAACGATTATCCACTCGTGCAAACCAGCTTCGAGGGCCTGGAAACCTATCGCTGCCAGTCACCGATTTCGGCAAGAGGAGTGGAGAATATCGCCATCACGGGCAAAGGTACTTTTGATGGTTCCGGCGATGCCTGGAGGCCCGTGAAGAAAAGCAAGTTGACTGATACACAGTGGAAGAGCCTGGTGAAATCAGGTGGCGTGGTGACGGAAGACGGCAAGATGTGGTACCCTTCTGCAAATTCCATGAAAGGGGATACGCCGGGCAGTAACTTTAACGTGCCCACACACCTGAAAACTAAAGAACAGTATGAGGCCGTAAGGGATTTCCTGCGCCCGGTGATGGTTAGCCTTATTGAATGTAAAAAAGTCATGCTGGACGGCCCGACTTTCCAGAACTCTCCAGCCTGGAACCTGCACCCCCTCATGAGCGAGGATGTAACCATCCGTAACCTGAACGTGCGCAATCCCTGGTACTCCCAGAACGGCGACGGCCTGGATCTGGAATCGTGCAAGAATGCCGTTATCCATAACAACACCTTCGATGTGGGCGACGATGCCATCTGCATCAAGTCCGGTAAAGATGAGGACGGTCGTAGAAGAGGCATGGCGACAGAGAATGTGATTGTGAAAAACAACACGGTATACCATGGCCACGGCGGATTTGTGGTCGGCAGCGAAATGTCCGGGGGAGTAAAAAACGTGCACGTCTCCAACTGCACGTTTATGGGTACGGATATCGGCCTGCGCTTTAAAAGTACACGCGGCAGGGGCGGTGTAGTAGAAAACATCTACATCTCCAACATCGACATGATTGACATTCCGACCCAGGCCATCAGCTTTAACCTGTTCTATGGCGGCAACTCTCCTGTGTTGGAAGAAGATCAGAGAGCCAGCGACGAGGCAAGAGATGAAAAGCCTGTTCCCGTAACAGTGGAGACACCTTCTTTCAAGGATATTTATATGTCTAATATCAGGGTAGCCGGAGCAGACGAGGCAGTAGCGCTACAGGGCCTGCCAGAGATGAACCTGAAAAACGTGAACATTGAGAACTCCGTTTTGAAAGCGCAGAAGGGGATAACAGCTGTAGACACTGATGGAATTTCACTGAAGAACGTGAAGGTGATAACCGAAAATGGTCCTGCGCTAACTATCTATAACAGCAAAAATATAGATGTTAGGGGCTTATCCTATGACGAGACACAAGGGCCGGTAGTAAAGGTGCTAGGGCCGCTAACGAAGAATGTAAAGCTAGAAAGCAAAGACTTCAAAAACGCTTCACAGCAGGTGTCCAAAGGAAAAGATCTCAGCAACACTGCGTTGACGATGGAGCAGTAGAGAGTAAAAGCAGGTTTAGGGAGAGCTCTAACGCTACTCCTACACTTGTTTAAAATCTTTTATAGCACTTTTACTTTTATGTGTGCTTGATATTGCTTCTAATGAATTGGTATACATAGTATGGAAGAGCAAAGTTTTTTTCTGTCTAAGCTGCCGTAGTAACAGTACATCCAGCGGCATCAGACCTATTGTACAATAGCTATTGCTCTGTGCTCTCCAGGCCGAGAGGCCTCGTCTTTGGGCATCGCGCTGGGAGTTTTTTGCGCCGAGGCGCTGCCGCGCGAGCGGCACCAAAAATCTCCAAAGGCGCTCAACCCAAAGACTGGAAACACATTCACTCCGTGCTGACGGATGAATAGATTGATTAGAAGGGTAAGAGATATTATTTTGACATTGTATACAGCTCCATTTCATTAGCTCGAAGGAAAATCTTATCCAGTTTTTCTGAGAGGCGCCTTGTAAATTTCCGGTGCCACGCTAGTGGCAGCCGTAAGGCAGGAAATATACACAGCGCCGAACAGGAAAACGCGCCCTCGCGGGAGTGGAGCGCAATTAGCAAACTATGGAAAAGGCTGTTCATGGGTCGCTGGATGAACCGCCACTACGGCAGCTTAGACCAAAATAAATCAATGCAGGGTAAACTGAAGAATCACAATCACATCAAAAATGAAGACGCAAAAGTTAAAGTATAAATACGTTCTATGGGTTGTGACAATACTCCTGATACTCCCACTACTCAGCAATATCCAGAAGAAAGAAACAACCATTTTCCTGATAGGCGACTCTACGATGGCAGACAAACCCTATAGCAAAGGCAATCCAGAGAAAGGATGGGGGCAGGTGTTCCCGCTCTACCTGCAGGAGGGTATAAAAGTAGAGAACCATGCGGTAAACGGCCGGAGCACCAAAAGCTTCCGCGACGAAGGCCGCTGGGACAAAGTGCTGCAAAAACTGAAGAAAGGAGACTATGTCATCATTGAGTTCGGCCACAACGACCAGAAAGATCAGGACCCCAGCCGCTACGCCGCTCCCGAAACAGACTACCGCCAGAACCTGGAACGCTATATTTCAGAGACGCAGGCAAAAGGAGCCAAGCCCGTGCTGGCGACACCTATTGTGCGAAGAAAATTTGAAAACGGAAAGCTGACTGACACACACGGCAAATACCCGGAAGTGGTACGCCAAGTAGCAGCCAAGCAAAACGTGCCACTGCTGGACCTGGAGAAACGCACTAGAGAATTAGTGTCACGCTATGGCGAAGAGAAGTCGAAGGCGCTCTTCCTGCACCTGGAGCCAAATGAGTATGAGTCGCTGCCGGAAGGTCGCACAGACGATACGCACTTATCCGCTTACGGAGCCTTTCGGGTGAGCGACCTGGTGGCAGAAGAAATGCAAACGGCCTTGCCAGAAGTGGCTAAACTGTTGAAAAAGTAAACCCATATCAGAAAACACCGCTATGAAGATGTACTTCAAACTTTTACTCTTGCTGTTAAGTATAGCCATTGCTGCTTTCGCGCCTATAAAAAAGAAGCCGGTCAAGGTATACCTCATCGGAGACTCTACAGTGGCGGACTATACCGGAGACTATGACGATAAGGACTACATGACCACCCGGTTTCCTGTAACAGGCTGGGGACAAGTATTTCAGCCGTTTATGCGCCCTGACAGTCTTTCTCATATCAGGAACATCATCAAAAGCGACAGTGTGGTGGTAGTGGACAAGGCAAGAGGCGGCCGCAGCACGCGTACTTTCTTTGAAGAAGGGCGTTGGGCAGAAGTATACAAAGCGCTGCAGAAAAACGATGTGGTGATGATGCAGTTTGGTCATAACGATGCCGCTGAAAACAAGCCGGAGCGTTATACCAGTGTACCTGCCTACAAAGAATACCTGCGCCTGTTCGTGAAGCAGACCCGCGAGAAAGGCGCACTGCCTATTATTCTTACACCTGTTAACAGGAACTACCCCTGGGAAGACGGCAAACTCAGCAATGTACACGGAGATTATCCGCAGGCAGCAAAGGATGTCGCCATGGAACTAAATGCTCCACTCATCGACCTGACACAACTTTCTATCAACGCCTTCACGGCAAAGGGAGAGGAGTATGTGACGAGCAACTACTTCATGAACCTGCCTGCAGGTAAGTATGAAGCCTATCCGGAGGGCCAGAAGGATAACACACACTTTCAACCAGAGGGTGCCAAAGCAGTGGCGCAGATGGTGTTTAATGGGATGAAAAAACTCAAGCCCTCAGAAGCTTCAGCGAAGAATTAAGTACCTTGTAGAATAGTATATCCTACAGCTCTCTTGTAGAGTTGCTTAAGTGAAAAAATCGATTTGTGAATAAAAGCCACCGCCATATACTATCCACCATAAAGGCAATTTGTCTTTTTTTTCTGCTGGCCTTTTCCAGTGTTGTTGCCTCTGCGCAGCAGGTAGCCTCTGATGTGGGCAATTTTTACCCCTTGCTGGATACCTACTCCAGCGAAAACAACAGCCGCTTATCGTACTTGTCAAGAAACTGGAGGAGTGTGGAGAAGTGGCGGAAAACTGCCAAAGCACAGCTAAACGAACTGCTCGCCTTTAATCCGGAACCTGCGCCCCTGAACTCTGAAATCTTAAGCACCACGAAACGGGAGGGCTATATGCAGTACCTGGTGCGGTATAATGTCAATGCCTTGCAAAAGACGGAAGCTTTCCTGCTTATACCAGATAATTTGACCAAGCCAGCGCCTGCTGTCATCGCACTACACGACCACGGCGGCTTCTACTATTTCGGGAAAGAGAAGCATACCTTAACAGACAATCAGCCAGATATACTGGTAGAGTATGTACAGAATCTGTACGAAGGGCGCTACTATGCTGATGAACTGGCCAGACGCGGCTTCGTAGTGCTATGCCCTGATGCGCCATATTTTGGTTCTCAGAAGCTGGACCCGGCAGTGCTGGTAGATACAAAAGGATATGACGAGAAAGTGGAAGGTGCCAGTGAAAGCGAGCGCATCCAAATTTACAACAAGCAGGTGGCAGGGCCGAATGAAGTGGCGATGAATAAAACTATCCTCACCTCCGGCACGACCTGGCTCGGCATCATTACCCAGAACGACAGAGTAGCGGTAGATTTCCTGCTGTCCCGGCCCGAAGTTGATGCGGAAAAGATTGGCTGCATCGGGCTTTCTTTAGGTGGCTTGCGCAGCACCTATCTGTTCGGCCTCGACGCACGCATCAAGACAGGCGTGGTAGCGGCTTTTTCTACTTCTTACGAGCATATGTTGCAGCAGCATGCCCACCACACCTGGATGATGTATGTGCCGCGGCAGTACCAGTTCCTCGATTTGCCTGATGTCGCTTCTCTGAATGCGCCGCGCCCCCTGATGCTGATGAACTGCAAGCAGGATAAGCTTTTCAGCCTAACCGGGATGCAGGCAGCCGAAGAAAAACTCTCCACCATCTATTCCAGTATGAAAGCCCCGGATAAGTTTGCAGTGAAATACTACGACGCGCCGCATTCCATGACCATTGCAATGCAGGAGGATGCCTTTGCCTGGCTGGAGAAGTGGTTGAAGTAGTGTTTGAAACAAGACAAAGGACACAGGACTTAACTGTGTCTGATTTTTAAATTTACTGTGATAGCATGAGTCCCTTACACTTACTTATAGTGTTTTTTTCAATGCTCAGGCTCTTGCTGCATACTTAAAGCTATTGTTTGTGTCAAGGCTTGCCCGCTCCAGAGAAGCACAAGCTACAAATGGAGGGAAAGTCTTTTGTCTTATGTCTAACATCTTATGTCTATAAAATGAAACTAGAACATTTTGCACTGAATGTGGAAGCGCCTGTCGCAATGGCAGCGTGGTATGTAGAGCACCTGGGCCTGAAGATTGTAAAGCAGGTAAAGGAGCCGCCGTATATGACGTTCCTGGCGGATGACAGCGACAGAATCATGATTGAAATCTATTTAAATCCTGCCGATGAAGTGCCGCCTTATAGAGAGATGAACCCGCTGCTGGTGCACCTTGCTTTTATTTCCGAAGACCCTGCGCACGACAAAGAGCGCCTGCAAAAAGCAGGAGCCAGTGTAGTGTCTGACCAGCGCCTGGAAGATGGCTCGCACCTGGTGATGCTCCGCGACCCGTGGGGACTTGCCCTGCAGCTGTGCAGAAGGGCGCAGCCCATGCTGGCAGCAACGGAGAAACAATAACCTGAAGCCTCATCCTAATCTCCCAACATGAAAATAGCTCGCTTCCCAATTTCTTTTCTTGCCATTATACTTATGTCGGTATTCTCTTCCTGCAGTAACAGCAGCAATACAGCCAATCAATCTGAGCCGGCAGCCTCTGCCGATGCTTGGGAACATGCCGCGGAAGTGCTGACGCAGATTGTGCCGCCCACCTTTCCGGAGAGGGATTTCAACATCATGGAGTATGGAGCTTTGGCAGACGGGAAGGCGGATAATTCTGCAGCCATAAAAGAGGCGATAGAAGCTTGTAACCAAGCAGGCGGCGGACGCGTGGTAGTGCCGGCAGGGAAGTACCTGTCAGGCCCCATATATCTGAAGAGCAATGTGAACCTGCACCTGGAGAAAGATGCCACGATTCTGTTTTCAACTAACCCTAACGATTACCTGCCTTTGGTATATACCCGCTGGGAAGGGGTGGAACTGATGAACTACTCGCCCTTGATATACGCCTTTGGAGAAAAGAACATTGCCGTAACAGGCGAGGGTACTCTAGACGGGCAGGCAAATGAAACGAACTGGTGGCCCTGGAAAGGTAACAAAAAGTATGGTTGGACGGAGGGTGCACCAAACCAGACCGACGACGACAAAAGAGCCGCCTTGTTCGAAATGGCCGAAAACAATGTTCCGGTAGGTGAACGAAAATTTGGAGAAGGTTTTTATCTGCGCCCGCAGTTCGTGCAGCCTTACCGTTGCGAGAATGTGCTCATAGAGGGCGTCACCATCATCAACTCACCGATGTGGATACTGAACCCGGTGCTGTGCACCAATGTAACCATACAAAAGGTAACCGTCGAGAGCCAGGGGCCAAACTCTGACGGCTGCGACCCGGAATCCTGTAAGAACGTGCTTATCAAAGATTGCTATTTTAACACAGGAGACGATTGCATTGCTATCAAATCTGGCAGGAATGCTGATGGCCGCAGAATCAACGTGCCGAGCGAGAACATCATCATACAAGGCTGCACAATGGCAAACGGACATGGAGGCGTGGTCATTGGCAGCGAAATCTCCGGTGGTGTTCGGAATGTGTATGCAGAGAACTGCACCATGAACAGCCCTTTACTGGACAGAGCTCTGAGAATTAAAACAAGTTATATGCGTGGCGGCGTGGTAGAGGACGTTTACCTGCGCAATATAGAAGTAGGGCAGGTAGCAGAGCAGGTGATACGGGTAAACATGTTTTACGAGGATGAAGGATCTCATATTCCTACTGTCCGGAACATTGAAGTGAAAAATATGACGGTGCAGAATGGCGGCAAAGTAGGCGTGCTGCTGGAGGGGTATGAACAGTCGCCGGTAGAGAACATCCGCCTGATAAATGTAAAGATTGACCAGGTGGAGGTGCCTTATAAATTCTCTAATGTAAAAGACGTACTTTTCAACGATGTCATCATCAACGGCGAACAGATCGAATTTGAAAATATGCCTGAAGTACAGGATTAGGGGCTATAGGTCACCCGCTATACTTCGAGTTTCACGTTCAAAACACGGAACTTGCAACTATATAAATTCCGACTGCAAGGCCCAGCACAGTTTCAACTCTAAGTAGTGCATGTCCAAATCCAGGTTTTCTCAGGTTTTTTGCCAGGGCATATCCAAACCCTGCCGTAACAAGTATGCCGAGTATTAATTCAAAAAGATTCATGACCTTATGCGAAGTTGATCACTGATTTTTTTAAGTCTCTCAAGCGTGCGATCGACATTGAAAGCTCTGCTATATTCTGATGAAGCAGTTCATGATTTCAGATTTATTTACTTACGTTGAATTTTAATGACTGACGTTACGCAAGCATTTTTTTGTCCCCCTACCCCCTTCAAAAGGGTAGGGTCGTTTCATTCTAAGAATAAGAAGCTAACTTCACTGTCATTCTGTTAAGAAACTTGGTAGAAGGGAGGTTAAGCTCTCGCAACTGGCCCACAAGATCCTTTACAGGATGACAAAAATGTAGAATGAAACGGCCCTACCTTCAAAGGGGGACTTTTCCGGCTGAAGTAAATTTTTGCGTAACATCAGTCAATAAAAGCTTTTCATATTTAGCTGAAAAATCTAATGCTTGTAAAAGCAAACCCAGGAAATTCATTTGGCTTTAGCATTTATCTGAGTGCTTCCTGAAAGCACCCGGGGCAACACCATAATACTTCTTGAAAAGCTTATTTAGATGGCTCCCATCCGTGAAGCCGAATTCATAAGCCGTTTCCGAAATGCTCCTGTCACCGGACTGCAGGCGGCTCTCTATCATCTTTAGCTTATACTTTAAGATGTATTGCTGCAGCGGCTCACCCGTCTGCTTTTTAAAGAAAATACTGAGGTAACTGTGTGAGAAGTTGAATTTTTCCACCAGCCGCTCCATGCGCAACGCGTCAGGCTCATAAATATGTTGGCTGATGTACAGCATGATATCCTCTATCAGCCGGGAACTCTTCGTCTTCTTTTTGTCTATTAACTTCTGCCGCACCATGTTCCTGGCCAGGATGCCAAGCATGCCTTTCATAATGCTGTGCATGATGAGCTCATAGGAGCTTTCTTCCCGGTTGTTGTATTCATAGAGTAGCACCGAAAGTAACAGGTCCAGGTGCTCCTTTTCTTCTGCATCCGTTACAATTGTTCCCTCGCACTGGTAAGGTGAGTTCAGGATAAACTCAATCGTCCGCATCCAATCAGGCACCTTCTGTACGTCCTGATCTTTAATGTAAACCTCTGTAAAGCGGATGTAGCAGAAAGTAGTATGCTCCTGAATGTCAAAGTAATGGTAGTCTTCCGGGCCAAGTAAAAATACATCACCGGCTGTGTACAAAACAGTATTGTCATTGATTACATGCAGGCCACGCCCACTCCTGATGAAGATAATTTCAAAGTAAGAATGCTTGTGAACCGGGTGCTCCCATACGCTGGTGTCGAACAGGTAAATATTGAAGGGTTCATACTGGATATAGCGCTTCATAAAATGAATGTACAAATAAGTGGGCATATTTACCATAAAACAATGGATTTATACAAGGCTCTAAGGAGTTCCCTTTTCTACTTTTGATAAAGCTAATAAACCTTCAGGGCAAAGGGAGAAAGTGCTTTTGAAGATTAAATCCTGTTAAAACAAAATCTTAAAATTATGAAAAGTATATCCGGAGTTTACAAGGGCCTGGCAGCCTGCGCCTTTGTCTTTATATGCGTGTTCGGCATCAGTTCTTTTAATACAGAAGAAAAATGGGTGCCGCTACTGGATAAGGATATGTCTCAGTGGGAAACATACCTAAGCTACCGGCATAAAGACGGCTATAATGGAGAAGCGCCAAAAGAAAAAGATGGAAGCATCATAGCCCCCATCGGGTATAATAAGAATGTCAATAATGTTTTCTCAGTTGTGGAAGAAAACGGCGAGCCTGTTCTGAAGGTAAGCGGTGAAATTTATGGGTGCGTCTTCACCAAGCAGGAATTTGAAAACTATCATCTGAAGCTGAAGGTAAAGTGGGGCGATAAAAAGTGGGTGCCACGTATGGAGAAGTTGAAGGACTCAGGGGTACTATACCATTCTATCGGCGAGAGCGGGAAGGACTACTGGCGGGCCTGGATGCTCTCGCAGGAGTTCCAGATTATGGAAGGTCACATGGGCGATTACTGGACGATTGCTAACTCTGCCATAGACGTGCGCGCCTTTATACCGGAAGGAGACATGAATACGGTGGCAAGTACCAGGCAGCCTTTCTTGCCGCTGGGCGCTGGCACCGACCTCAGCGGGTTTGCCCTGCGCAGCGAAGACCATGAGAGCCCAGAAGGGGAGTGGACAGATATCGAACTGGTTTGCTTTGAGGACAAGAGCCTTCATATTGTGAACGGGCATGTGGTGATGGTACTTCAAAATTCCCGCTACATAGACAATGGCACACCAAAACCCCTCACCAAGGGAAAGATACAGCTACAGAGCGAAGCCGCAGAGGTATACTACAAAGATATTCAAATCAAAAGTCTGGAGGAGCTGCCCCAAAATTACGCCGCCTATTTTAGTAAATAATCAGGGTTGCACAAACTCATATTCAGATAGCCTTAGTCTCAGCGGGACGACCTGTTGATAGCATAATCTAGTAAGTACTATTAGCTCCAGCGGAGCGACCTGTTAAGAAGGTTCAAACAGGTTGCTCCGCTGGAGTTTTATCTATACTGGTTTATGACGATTTTCAGATGCTGATAACTGATGAAGATTCTGCTTTTGACTGATGCAGGTCATCAAAATCCTGCATGTGCTGGTATACCTTTATGCTGTAAATCAGTAAGATAAGTAGAGGCTAACGTAATGTGTTTCACTTAAAATCAGCAGCAATGAAAACCATCCTGGTACCTGTAGATTATTCTCCGAATTCAAAAAGCGCTCTTCTGTATTCACTTAAAATGGCTCAAAAGGCAAACCTGAATGTGGTTGTTTTTCATGCCTTTCATCCGATGGTGTCGCCTCCTGCCGCCTACGATATCCCGTCCATTATACCTGCGCTTGAAAAAGAGAAGGTCCTGGAGTTGGAGCAGTATGTAAAAGACAGCAAGAGCGTTCTGCCAGAGGACGTCAGACTGTCTAATAACTTCCAGTCTTTTGCAACTTTCATTCTGGTAAGTAGCTAAACACTAGAGTACTAGTTTGCTTACTGCTATGAAATTCAAACAAGCCTTGCGTCGGGACGAGCCTCCCTGCGGCGGGGACAGCCTGGAGGAAATTATCTCTTCGGACAACG
>NZ_SSNI01000009.1 GCF_010015475.1 Pontibacter pamirensis | reverse complement strand
GCACATGCTCCTAACGCTCTCAGACAAGCTCAACCTGAGGAAGAGAGGGGGCATAGAGGCTGTAAACGACATCCTCATGACTGTGTGCGACATCGACCACACCCGCCACCGAAATCCCCTCAACGCCTTGGTCCATATCCTCTCAGGCCTGACAGCCTATACCTTTCTCGACCACCAAAACACAAGGTTTAGACCCTCCAGAACATTAGCTTAATTCCCGAGTTCACGTTAATTAGGTTCATGACACGACACTCGCGTCTTATCTAGAGCTTTTCGGGCAGTAGTACGATTAGGTTTATTTATTATCTATACCGTACTGGATTGGTCTTTCATGCCGGACAACCAACTCTGATGAAGAGTTACAGAACTTTAGGGAAAGGATTCTTTTTTGAACGGCAGTCGAAGGATAAAAAGATAACTTCAAACTTACCTTCTGTTTATAAGCATCTTAACATAGATCTTAGCAACTTTCCAGTATAGCAGCAGATCGCTGTGCATGGAAAGTGTTTGCTTTACCTGTTGATGAACGTCAACTTTGTTATGAGAAGAATGCCAAACCTTATTGGCCACGCGCATGCTATAATGGGCGTAAAATTTTTTTGATTTTTTCAGCAGATGCTCTCTCTTTTCTGCCGGGAGGTAGTGCTGAATATAGCCCATCACGCTCTGAAGGTCCTTCAGGTAATACCCTTTAACAAACTTCTGCCCCGATATAGAATTGGCATGTCTGCGATACTCAGCCAACACCTCCGGAGTATAAGCGATTGGATAATGATAAGCTATCCGAACCCACATTTCCCAATCCTCACCGTACGTTACACCATAAAATCCACCTAACGCTTCATACACATCCCGCCGCACAGCAATGGCCGCGTACTGCACCCGCTGATACTCACCTATCTTCAGAAGCCAATCTTCTAAAATACCGTCTTCGTTCATCTCAGGCCTCCGGTCGTGCAACCTATGGCCTTTTTCATTTATATAAGTGTATCGGCAGAAGACAGCCCCTGCCTCCGGGTGCCTCTGAAACAGTTCACTCAGCTTATTGTAATATCCTTTCTTCACTCTATCGTCACCATGCAGTATATGCACCACCTGCCCCTGCGCCCGATTGATGCAAGTCGCAAAATTGCATAGGCTTCCCACATTCTGCTCCTGCCTGAAATACTTTACCCTTCCTTTACCAACACGGCTCACCAGGGCCTCCACATCGGCGTCTGAACTGGCATCATCTATCACCTCTATCTGCATCTCCGATGAATCCACACCTTGTTCGAGTACACTCTCCAACGTCTCTGTAAGGTATTGGGCACAATTGTAAACTGGAATCATCACCGACCAAAAAGGGCGGTTTTGTGTAAATGGTAGCGGTTCAATAAATGGCGGAGAAGATGGAATTCTTTCCATCATATTTGTTTCATTAAGTTGTGGAACAATATAAAACTTGATCTGGCAAAATGGGCAATGCCTGTAAAGTCAATACAGCTATATCAACAAGAACAAGTGCATAAATCTGCAGCATATTGCAATACGATTGATGCAGGAGTTCAAAAATAGTTTGATGGCCAACTACGCTAGCCGTAACAGATATGACTAAATAATTTGATACAGTAATTTAAAATAGCCTGCTCTTAGCAATAACATAGTGCCTTTAACGCGTGGCAGCTCTTTACCAAAAAAAGCCAGAATAAACCTCCTCTTATACTTAGCTGCTTCCTTTATCGCTGTTGCATCTCTGTTCACATTTTCCCTTGCTAAAATGGCCTTCGTTAGCTTATCCAGTTCTCTGACACAGGCCAGGACGCTGCTAACACTCTGCTCTGCCAGTAAGGGTTGAAAATTATGCTGCAAACACTCCACAAAACTAGCAGGAATGGTATAACCCGGGCCTGCATAGTACCGAAAGTTGCGCAACAATTGCTCTTGCTGCGCCTGCTCATACTCCTGTTTCTTAAGCACCTGGTGCAGACTTTGGTTAGTAACGCGGTAGTCGAGCAACACTTCTGGCAGATTATAAATCACATACTTCCGGCTTAACTGCCAGAAAAGCTCAAAATCCTCTGCGTAGGGTACTGTATACATCCCTACCTCTGTTACAGCTTTCTTCAGGTACATAACCGTAGGATGATATATCCAGCAGATAAAGGTGAGGTTATAATAGAAATAATCACTTTCAAACTTGTCCTGCCTCACAAACTGGCCGTCTTCCGAAATGACTCTCACCAAAGAAGACACCATCGCACATTCAGGGTGCGCCTGCATATAACTTAGCTGCTTTTTTAACCGGTCCGGGTAACTGATATCATCTGCATCCATGCGTGCAATGTACTCTGTGGCTGCAAGCGCAATGCCCTTGTTCAGAGTTGCTGAAATTCCCAGATTATTCTCATTGAGAACAAGACGGATTCTCGGATCTGTATAAGATTTTACAATCTCCACACTCCCGTCAATAGATGCATCATCGATGATCAAAAATTCAAAATCTGTTAAGGACTGCTGTAAAATGCTATCAATAGCTTCCCTTAAAAACTTTTGAGCATTGAAAACCGGCATTAATACTGTTAACTGCGGCATATTACTTCAACAACATCAGGTTCCTTTTACGCAAGTACTGCTTCATCTTACCAGGTAATACATCTGTAAGATAATACAACCTGGGGTGGCGGTAAGGGTGAAATGCCTGTTTCAGAAGTTTGTTCACGCCCTTATCCTCTACCTGCTCCCGCTGCAGATACGCTTCAAACCATTTCAGAAAGTAAACTCTTACGTCGTGATAATGACCGTCAGCGTGCACCCATTGCACAATGGAGCCAGTGCGCTGCCGGTAAAGGTTATTGCAGGCAGACGATATATATACCTTCTCCTTTAGGTATATTTTGTTCAAAAAGCCTTGGTCTTCATACAACTGGTACTTATTAGTGAATGATTCCTCAAAACCTCCTACTCGCAATATAGCTGCTTTTGTTAGCATCAGGCCTGAAGGGCAGGGAGCAGCTCCTGCACTTAAGGGATATAAGTGATACAATAACTCTGTTGGCTGGTACACCTTATCCTGCGGTGCCCCTACAGCAATTGCTACATTTTTTGCATCCGCCTTATCCCAACTATACCAGTAATCAGAAGCCTCCGCTACCATGCTAATCTCCGGATGACGCTGAAAAATTGAAACCTGGTTTGTCAGTTTACCGGGCAGCCACACATCATCGGCGTCCAGAAATGCAACCAGATCTCCTTTTGCGTGCGCAATACCATGGTTCCTGCTGGCACTTAAACCTTTGTTGAGGTGCCCTTCATGCTCCAGATAAAAGATTTTGGCAGAAAGCTGCTGGGCATATGTTTTAGCAATGGCAGAGCTTCTGTCTATTGAGCCATCATCTACCAATATAAGCTCCCAGTGAGGGTAATCTTGGGCCAGGACGCTCTCTACAGCCTCCGTGAGAAATTTTTCCTCATTCAGAAAAGCTATAATCACAGAAACAAAGGGTGTATGTAGATTTGCCATTGCGTTAGATTAAATGCTGTACTTCCATAACTGCAGCTGCTTTTTAAACTCGGGCGCGGCAATATTCTTCACCTGGAACCGCCCCAACCTATAGCGGTTTGCATTCCTGGTAACAGCCTTTTCCTCCGTGGTAAATGCAGCTTCAAATGCAACTTTTTCAGCTATAGCCATGGTCTCATTATTATAATTGCCATAGGGATAGGTCAGCAGGTCTATCTTGTTTGGAGCTATATCCTGCAGAAAGGTTCTGTTCTCCCGTATTTCCTTCTCCTGGAGCTGCGCTGCATGAAAGGCTAACGCAGCATGTGAAACAGTGTGTCCCCCCAAATCAAAAAGCGCTTCCTGGCCTAATTCCTTCAATTCCTCCTTCGACATACTCCTGCAGCCCGGCCGGCCAGTTGCTGCTGCACCAGCCCAGTCCCTGATTTTTTGCAGCGCTGCCTGTTGCTCGCTGGCAGGCAAGGGTTTTAGTTTCTCCCAAAGCCGATAGAAGAGGGTGCTTCTTTTGGAAGGAGGCTTCTGCTCGCAGGCTTTCCAGGCTTTGTGCTGCTGCCGGAGGGTTTGGGTCAGCTGTGCCTCCTCTTCCAGATTGTACGCTATACCCGCTCCAGCTATCTCCATATCCATAACAGCAGGAAGTGATTCAGAAAAAAGCATCAGATGCTCTAATTCATCCCACCAGAATTCCTTTTGCTGCCCCACATTACCGGAGGTGATGAAAAAAGTAGCCGGCAAGCTGTACTTTTTCAGCAAAGGCTTTGCCTTCTGGTAGTTATCGACATATCCATCATCAAACGTAATAGCAATGGTATTTCTTTCGACAACTCCTTTTTTAAGCCTCTCTACCATTTCCTTTAGCGGGACAACATGGTAAGACTGCTTTAAGACCTGCAGCTGCTGCTCGAAATTGTCAGGGCTCACTGCCACTTCCCATACATCCGACTCCGGCTCTGCCACCCTATGATACATCAACACGAGTGCCCTGGGAGCAATGTATTTATAATAGATATGACGTAACCGTGCTTTCAATTAGATGCTGATTTTATCGCTTTTACCGTGATAATAACCTGGAAGTGTGGGTCATTGTGATCCAATTTTTCTTTCGGCACCTCGGGTAAACCCATGCCATACAAAAAGGCCGAGGCGACAAACACATTCCCAAACGTATTGATTTCTACCTGCCCCTTCTCAAAAGTTTCTGCCATAAGCCGGTGCATTGCTTTATCAGTGAAAGCCCACAGCCATGATTCTTTCCACTCTCCGTGATCGATGGGCGTGATACCCGGCACTGTGAGCAGCAGGGTGCCTCCCGGCTTTAGGATGCGGTGGCAGGTTGCCAGAGCACCTTTAAAATCATATATTAGGTGAAGTGTCTGGGTCAGCACAATGCAGTCGAAGGTGTTGCTCGGAATCTGAGGAGCATGGCTGATGTCCCCAATTAGTGTAGCCGAAGGGTTCTTGTCGTTCACATGCAGGATATCGCTTTTTGTTATTTTATCGCCGCCAAACCGCATAGTATACGCATTGTCCCCTATCTCCATGGTGTGCCCTTTGATACTGCGGGATTCTCTCTGCAGAAAATTCTCGATGTAGTAGCGGTCTACCGGGCCACCCCGGTCATACCCAAACTCGGTACTGAATGGTGTTGCACGATCAAAGTCACCAGCGTCCACGGTTCCTACAGCAGGCTTATAGGCCTTATATAATTCATTTTTGTGCAGCCACCTTAACCCAAAGGCAGGCATATTATTCTTGATAAGAGATTTAAGCATGTACGAGTGATTTTAACATATATTTCAGACCTAAAACAGGCTTGTACTTTACTAACGTAGAAAGAGCACCGGGCGTGGCTGTTGCCTTTTTAGTAAGCAGCTTCTTGTATAATTCACCGCAGTAATAGTTTATCCAGATGGAATGGCCTCTTTTAAATGCTGCCTGTTCCACCGCTGACTGTATACTCTTCTGCTGCCGGTCCAGCACCTGCAGCACAGTAGCCAGCATAAATGGGATGTTGCCGGACATGTTGGAGGTATGCAGCCGGTACGCTGCTACCTTTCCGGTATGGTGAAGAACAGGGTACTTACGGGTAATCCTCAGGTACAGGTCATAGTCTTCGCAGGCCTTCAGGGAAGTGTCATACGCAAACTCATCAAATAACCACCTCCTGTACATCACTGTAGCGTGCATGCCTATATAATTGCCTTGCAGCAGGTGGAAATAGTGTTCGGAGGGAACTTCACAGATTTCCTCTTTTACAATCCCTTCATCTACAAATACCTTGTCGTGCCCACCCGATACAAAGGCTAGTTTCTCATTTTGCAACAGGTAATGCACATTCAGGTTAATGGCATCAGGCAAAAGCCAGTCATCTGCATCCAGAAATACCAGAAGTTCCCCTTCGCTATGCTCGACACCTGTGTTTCTGGCAGCAGAAAGCCCAGCGTTCTTCTGATAGATATACTTTACCCCCTTCGTGCTTGCAGCTACTTCGCGCGTATTGTCTGCTGAACCATCATCTACCACAATGATTTCTATTGACGGATAATTTTGGCTCCATATGCTCTCAAAAGCCTCCTGCAGGTATGCGCCGTGGTTATAACACGGAATGATGACCGATACCAGGGGTGAGTTCATGTGAGAATAAGACAGCAAATTCTTCCTGTTAATATTTAGAAGTCGGCCTGCGGTTGCGCAAATAAAAAACCAGTCCTGAAAGAATGCCTTTTATCTCAGCCCAAAGTGTACGGTACTGGAAATTATAAAAGGGGAACCCTTCCCAGATAAGCTTCATGTAATAAAGAGGCAATACCTGGAACAGGTGCCTTTTGTAACCTGCCTCCCGCCGAAGCCGCTGTTGCAGCAGGGCAGCAGTTGTAAAGCCTCGCAAATAATAGAAAATCTGTTTTTTTAGGCCCTCTATTTCTCTGCGGTGCTCGTGATGCACCACTGCTCTGGGGTTGTAATGAATTGTGTGCCCGCTTTCCAGTATCCTATACCACATCTCAGAATCACCGTTGCAGCCAGCTGCCCCCACGTCCAGCAGTTCATCAAATAAACCTACCTTTTCCAGTACTTCTTTTCTGAAAGCCATATTCGCGCCTGCTCCTATTTCCCATACCGGGGGACCTTTCGCTAACGTTTCATTAAAGTATACGGAATTATATAACTTATCCGTAAATCCACGGTTAAAACTCCAGTATTTCTCAAAAATCAGCTGTGCCTCCGTATCCAGTTTAGCAGCAATCACTAGGCCTGTCATGGCGGCCACTGCTTCATCCTGAAAAGTCTCCCAAACCCGGTATACCCACAGCGGGTGCACTTGCACATCGTCGTCTGTGTAAGCGACAACGGGCATGTTTGCGCTTAACACTCCCGTGTTGCGCGCGATGTCAAGCCCCGGCCTTGGCTCTCTTACGTACGTTACTCCTTCAAATTGCAACACTACCTCTTTTGTATTATCATTAACAGGGGCATTGTCTACTACGATTATTTCTTCTGGAAGGCATATTAATTGATGCAGTTGCATCAGACAGTTCTGCAGAGAGGAAGCTCTGTCACGGGTACAGATAATAACTGACACCGGTACTTTCTCAGGTATTGCGGCGGCAGTCCAGGCGGACATTGCAGTACACATCCAGCGCTTCCACTCCTCATACCTGCGGTGTTGCAGCAACTGTTCCCATTGCACATCTCTTTTATGTATGGGAGCAGTATACTGCTCCACAGCCGGACGAATGGCCGCAATAAACTTATCCCTGAATGAGGCATCTGAAAGCTTTTCGTCGGTGCCTATAAAAAGATGACCTAAGGCAACAGAGTCCCACCAGAAAATAAGGTAGCTTGCCTGCCGGCGCAGATCAGGCACAGGCAGTGCAGACATCTGATTGAGGTGTATGTGCGCAATATGGTATGGTGCGTATGCCTGCATTGGATGATGACAGCGGTTGAAAGATATACTGTAGAACTAATTCTGTTTGCTCCAGCCTGAAAGGAAGCTTAGGAAGCAAAGCACCTCACCATTTCCCATACCACTGGATGTTTTCGCGATAATCCTCCAAATCAAAACTCAGGCATTACTAAAAACAAGAGCATTATCCCTATAGGTAGCTGAAGTCCCCATAAACTCATCACTAAATAGATTCCAAAGTACGATTCCCGCCAAATAAAACAGCACCGAAGCCACATTGCCAGTTGGTATGCCTACTAATTTATCTAACACTACTACATAGGTGACCAATGCCATGATTGGGTGAAATAAATCCTGAACGGTCCCAGCACAGTCTGCTGATAGTTTAGCAGAAAGTCACGCCTCACTAAACCCACCAACAGGTGCCGGTATTGCCACAGCACTTCCATCCTGGAACTTATCCGGCTTATTCTGCTTGGGATTTCCCAATCCCGCTTCTGGTCATTTGCTGACATAGTACATCATTACTGAAAATGGAATTAATAGTTTCCTTTAATAGGTAAATTCATATTTATAATTATACTTATCAATGGATTAAAATGCTAAACCGGTCATTTTACTTTATATCATTCTTAAAGAACAATGTGACATAGGAACATTCACGAAGTGAAAATAGCAGCCTAGGTATGGTATATTACGGCATGCTTTATCATTCCCGCTATGTTACACTGCTTTTACGACATATTATTGTGTGCCTGATGTAACTTTTCTGCATTGTATTCCTGCCATTCATGTCGCTGCCAACTCTCTTTAATCCTTTGGCACTGCACGTTGAATAAAACAAATGATTCTTCAGCAGGTTCGTTTTCACCTTCTTTTTTCAGGCAAGTCAGCACTGTGAAAAAGTCTATCCGTGAACTCAGCTTCAGGTCGACTGCAAAAGCGCGTGGCTTAGTTTAAATGATTAGCTTCTACTGCTCTATTCCTATGCTAACCTATCTAAAATCAAATTTACTTTGTATGTCTTGAAACAGATATACTGATGCTGCCATAGGTATACGTTAGGCTTTCAATTCTTTACCCGCACGGCCCAAAAAATTATCTAGTACAACCATGTTATAACATAAAGTACAATATTCTCCCCTTCCCTCTGCTCAAAGGCAGCTAAAGCTACAATACAAATCAAATTTTCCTAATAATATGATTTTTTAAATTCTAAACTAAATATAATATATTTAATAAATAGCTGTAACATATACAGAAAATCTTAAAATGGCAATATTGACCTCCTGTATGAAACCTCATAAAAACATCTGTGACAAGCATTTAATGAGCATAATGTAAAATATAAAAAAATATTCTGTAGCAGACATACATATATATTTATATTATAAATATATTAGCACAATGAAACCACTAACCAATCTAGTATGAATAAACCTATACCTCTCCAAACCAAAAAGCCAGAATATTCTTGGGCAAGAGTACTATCATCAACGCCTAATGAAATAAAATCAAATAAATAAGTCCATATTATCACACCTAATCTATTTAAGCATCTTACTGCTTGTATTTCTAGTGGAGCCTTAGCCTTAATGGGCCGGTATAGCTGAGTTAGCAGGGCAATCTATATGCTTTATAGAACAGGCTGCGGCATTTTATTCCCGGAAAATTTCAACAGTAGTAACTATCTTTTCCCCTTATGAGATTATTATCCCTGGCAGCATGCATCATGCTGGTCTTCCTTAGCTATTCGCTAGAGGCGGCAAACTATTATGTGAGCGCATCAGGCAAAGATGCAAACACAGGCACATCCAAAAACCAGGCATGGGCCAGCGTCGACAAAATCAACGGAACAATATTTAGTCCCGGCGATTCAGTTCTTTTTGAAGCAGGCAGCACCTTTGCAGGAAGCATTTATTTTGAATCAGGTGTAAAGGGCACTGCTGCCAAACCAATTGTTGTAAGCTCTTACGGAACCGGGAGGGCAATCATCAATAGTGGAAATAGCACAGGTATTTACATTTACAATTCTGCGGGTTTTAAAATAGAGAACCTGGTTTTTATGGGCTCGGGCCGTACAACTAATGAAGGCAACGGCATTATGTACTATATGGACCTGCCCGATAACACAAGACTGGACTATATTGCGATTAATAATGTTGAGATACATGGATACCGAAACACTGGTCTGTCGATAGGGAGTTGGAACGGCACGAGCGGCTATGATAATATTTCCATTACCAATAGCTCTGTACATGACAACGGTGATGAAGGTATCGGCACTTATGCTGAGGTCCCCTTCGCTCACCGGAACGTGTATGTTGCTTACAATAAGGTTTATAACAATGCCGGCCTGCCCGAGAAAAAGGATTCACACAGTGGCAATGGCATTGTACTAGGTGATGTGGACGGCGCCATCATTGAACACTGTGAGGCTTATAACAACGGCTGGCTCAACGCCTGGTCATCTGGCGGCCCGGTTGGAATCTGGGGTTACAGATGCAATAACCTTATTATCCAATACAATGAATCGCACCACAATAAGACCGGTACCACAAAAGACGGCGGCGGGTTCGACATCGACGGAGGGTGCACCAACAGTATCGTGCAGTACAACTACTCTCATGACAATGAGGGGGCTGGCTACCTTGTGGCACAATATGTAGGGGCACCTGCCATGAAAGGAATTATTATCAGGTACAACATCAGCGAAAATGACGGCCGAAAAAACGGATACGGCGGCATACACATCTGGTCTTCAGGCGCTAACGGCGGGATACAGAATCTGGAAGTCTACAATAACACCGTCTACCTCACCCCTGCCCCCAGTGGCTTGCCTAAAGCGCTTTATGTACAGAGCGGTGGCGCAGTGTCTGCTCAAATCAGAAACAACATTTTTCAGGTTACCAATAGCCTTGAGCTGGTAAATGCAGCAGTAACAACAGATGTTAAATTCGAGGGAAACAATTATTGGGCTACAGGAAGCAGTGCAAAATTTAAGTGGGGCAGAACCACATATTCTACACTGGAAGCATGGCGCACAGCCACTGGCCAGGAAAAGCTGAACGGAATTGCGTCGGGTTATAGCCTGGACCCGGAACTGAAGCAGCCGGGCCAGGGAATTACGCTAGGCGATACCCACTTGTTACACACCCTCCAAGGTTATGAGCAGGAGGAGAACTCACCTCTACTCGGAAAAGGAATTGACCTCGCTACAACACTTAGCAAGAATACAGGTACAACCGATTTTTACGGCAACAGCATAGTACAACGAAGCAGTTATGCTATAGGAGCACACCACCTGACAGCAAATAGTAAATTATGCCTGAATAGCGGCACGACACCGCTTGATTTCGGTACGGCAACCGGAGGAACTTACAGTGGACCAGGCGTTACGGAGGGCAAATACTTTAATCCCCTTAATGCTGGAACAGGCAATAAAGCCATAAAGTACACTTTTACTGATAAAAGCAACCAACAACAGGTACTCCATCATACTATCACAGTGGTGAACGACAGCTCATGCCCTAGCAAACCGCCTGTCACCATAGTGCCCCCTACCTCCTGCACTGCCACGGGTAGCATCCTGCGCGAGCAGTGGAACGACATATTGGGCAAGAGTGTGGTCGGCATCCCGTTGGGCACCAAGCCGACCAGCACCAGCCAGCTGAGCCTGTTCGAGGCGCCGACCAACATAGGCAGCAACTATGGTGCCCGAGTAAGCGGCTACATCTGCCCGCCGCAGACCGGGGACTACACCTTCTTTATTGCAGGCGACGACAACGCTGAGCTGTGGCTGAGCACCGACGACAGCCCGGCCAATAAAAAGAAGATTGCCTCCGTGACCGGCTATACCTCCAGCAGGCAGTGGAATAAGTACGCCTCGCAGAAGTCTGCGGCCGTGCGCCTGGAGGCAGGCAAGAAGTACTACATCGAGGCCCTGCACAAAGAAGCTTCAGGCAGCGATAACCTCGCTGTGGCCTGGGCATGGCCTGACGGAACAATGGAGGCCCCTATCGCAGGAAACAAACTCTCGCCCGCTGAGCAGGCTCCAGCACCACCTGAGCAAATCTGCTCAGCTACTGGCAGCATCCTGCGCGAGCAATGGAACGACATATTGGGCAAGAGTGTGGTCGGCATCCCGTTGGGCACCAAGCCGACCAGCACCAGCCAGCTGAGCCTGTTCGAGGCGCCGACCAACATAGGCAGCAACTACGGTGCCCGTGTGAGCGGCTACATCTGCCCGCCGCAGACCGGGGACTACACCTTCTTTATTGCAGGCGACGACAACGCTGAGCTGTGGCTGAGCACCGACGACAGCCCGGCCAATAAAAAGAAGATTGCCTCCGTGACCGGCTATACCTCCAGCAGGCAGTGGAACAAGTACGCTTCGCAGAAGTCTGCGGCCGTACGCCTGGAGGCAGGCAAGAAGTACTACATCGAGGCCCTGCATAAGGAAGCTTCAGGCAGCGATAACCTGGCTGTGGCCTGGGCATGGCCTGACGGAACAATGGAGGCCCCTATCGCAGGAAACAAACTCTCGCCTTACCTGGCTACGTCTACAGGCTCCGGCCTAATGAGTGCCACAACCTTGGAAGAGGAAGCACCGCAGCTGAACGAAGCGCAACTGACGGCTTACCCGAATCCCTTCACCACAAACGCAACGGTGCAGTTCACCTTGTCCGCCGCTGAAGGGGCTTCGCTGGACCTCTACGATATCCAAGGCAGACTGGTACGCCGGCTCTACGAGGGAACAGCAGAGGCAAATGTAACACGCAGCTTTGAGCTGACGGCAGAAGGCTTAACCCGCGGGGTGTACATCATCAGGCTGGTGACAGGCTCCAAAGTACTGACGCAGAAAATCGTGCTCGAAATTTAATTAGATTTATAGCACATACTTATCAAACCCGCTCCGGTGTACCGGAGCGGGTTTGTTGCTTTATAAAGTTTAGATCTGGGCACCTCAAAAACTGTGGCTTAAACATTATACACGTTCATGTACCTTTCTGAAATCGCGCTGATCTCTTATTCTTACATGACAAGTATACATATACAGGAGTGTCTTCTTCGAAGCCTGATTTCGCAGTCGCTACTAAAACCTTAACTAATTGAATAAAATAGCTTTATAACTTCAGTTTAAAGAAAGCAGCGCTTTTTTAGACCTCCCTGGGCCGAACCACAAAAACTTTATGGCAGTAAACAGGTAAATAATATGCACATATTACCTGCATACATCCACATGAAGCCATTTCTTTATTCCACCTGCTTTGTGCTGGCCCTCCTTTCACACTCGTTAGAAGCGGCTACTTTCTATGTTAGCCTGTCCGGGAACGACACTTATTCCGGTAACAACAAGAGCCAGCCTTGGGCCAGTATTACTAAAGTTAACAGCACTATTTTCAGCCCCGGCGATAGCGTCCTCTTCGAAGGGGGAAAAACTTTTGTGGGCAGCATCGTATTTGGCGAAAAAGTTGGTGGTACTGCCTCTGAACCTATTGTGTTTAGCTCTTATGGTGAAGGGAAAGCCACCATCAGCAGCGGCGACAATGTGGGGTTCAGCGTACAGAATTCAGCTGGCTTTAAAATTCAAAACATTGTCATCAAGGGCTCGGGGAGAACGAGCAACGAAAGCAATGGAATTGAGTTTTTCACGGATCTGCCGAGCAGCTCCCGCCTTGAATATATTTCAATAAACGGGGTGGATATCTCCGGGTACTCTGATAAAGGGATATACATTGGAAGTTGGAATGGAGCGCAAGGCTATTATGGAGTCTCTATCACCAACAGCTCGATACATGACAACGGCGAAGCGGGCATCGTGACTTACGCAGAGGCGAAGCTCGGGCACCAAAACATGTATGTAGGCCATAACAAAATTTTTAACATCACAGGCATCAAAGGCCGTGACATCCATACAGGTAACGGCATTGTCATAGGGGATGTAGACGGCGTGCTGATAGAATACTGCGAAGTTTATAACAACGGCGAGTTCAGTGATGCACGGGACACAGGCCCGGCAGGTGTCTGGGCCTACAAATGCAACGACGTGTTAATCCAGTATAATGAGGCGCACCACAACAAAACCGGTGGCACTAAAGACGGTGGCGGCTTCGATATAGATGGCGGTGTGACGAATGCTGTTATGCAGTACAACTACTCCCATGACAATGATGGGGCTGGCTTTCTCGTCTCACAATATAGAGGCGCCCCACCACTGAAAAACGTGACCATACGGTACAATATTAGTGAAAATGATGGGCGCAAGAACAGTTACGCTGGTATTCTTTTCTGGTCTTCTGGTTCAAGCGGCGGCATTCAGGATGTGGAAGTGTACAACAACACGGTATATCTCACGCCATCTAGCGGCTGGCCATCTGCCATCAGGTTGTTTGGAGAATTGTATAGACAAGTCCGGATCAGAAACAATGTTTTTCAAACCACTCCGGGCACTGTGAAGACCGTGACAAACACAGCTGACAATGCTGATATACTTTTCCAGGGCAACAGCTACTGGAATGCAGGAGAAGACCTGAATATTGAGTGGGAGAAAAACAAGCGTTATACTTCACTTGAAGCTTGGCGTGCAGCAACGGGGCCGGCAGCAAAAAGGCAGGAAACGCTAAACGGATCGCCTGTGGGTTATTTTGTTGATCCGCAGCTGAACGACCCGGGCAAAGGAGTTACTATTTCAGACCCCACTAAATTGTTCACGCTAAGTGGCTATGAACTGCAGGAAACATCACCACTCATTGATAAAGGACTTGATTTATCGGCTCTTTTCGGAATCAAAACCGGTACTCAGGACTTTTTTGGCAACAGCCTAAAGAACGAAGAGAACATTTCTATTGGTGCTTACCAGGTTAAAAGCACTGTGCCATTGCCTGTTACGCTGAGCATATTTGAAGTTAGCACACAGGGAACAGCCGCCGTCCTTTACTGGGAAACAGCTTCAGAACAAAATAATAAAGGTTTCGACGTAGAGGTATCGGTTGATGGAGAAAACTTCAGGACACTGAGCTTTGTAGCCAGCAAAAGCAGTAATTCCCAACAAACACTGCAATATACCTTTCACGATACGGAAGATAACAAGACAGGCACCCGGTATTACCGCCTCAGGCAGATAGACACTGACGGAGCCTCTACTTACTCTGAGGTGAAAATGGTGACTTTTGAACAGGAGCACTTTACAGCAACAGCCTACCCTAACCCTTTCTCCAGCAGCTTTACACTTGAAGTAAAGGCTGAGACAGAAGAGATGCTGCAATTGTTTATGTCAGACGCAGTGGGCCGCCATGTGCTCCTTCGAGAAGTAAAGCTACAGCAAGGAAGGAACAGACTAACACTCGAGATAGGCAGAGATCGCCCGGCTGGATTATACATTATCTCAGCCCGCCACGGTGACAAAAACCTGAAGCTAAAAGTACTGAAACAATAGTTGACATAGTCTACACATTCCAGACTCAAAAGCTGTGTAAAACAAACAGGCCGCACCTCCTCGTAACGGAGTGCGACCTGCTTGTTTTAATTAAATTCGCAGTTAAAGTTGCAACTGCCTCTTAAAACATTATTTGGTTTTAGTTGTCAGAGGGTGGTGTAGTAGCACAACAGAGCGGGCATTTACTTTTATAGTTTCTGTTGCTTTATACACTTCTGTTCCCTCTCCCACCACATCTTCATGGGTGTCCAAAACTTTTGTCCACTTATTGCCATACTTTTTATCGGGCAGTATATAGTCAAGTGGCTCATGATGCGCATTAAATATCACATAAAAGCTATCGTCCTTCACCTGCTCTCCTTTTGGGCCAAGAGAGTGGATGCCATGACCGTTTAAGAACACAGCCAGTGATTTTGCATAGTCGTGACTCCAGTGTTCTTCGCTCATTTCTTCGCCCTCCGGAAGAAACCACGCAATGTCTTCTACACCAACACCTTTTATAGGCTGCCCCTGGAACCAGCGACGACGGCAGAAAACAGGATGGTCCTTGCGCAACTGGATGAGCTTTCTGGTAAATTCCAGCAGATCTGTATCAGCCTCCTTCCAATTGAGCCATGAGATTTCGTTGTCCTGACAATACGCGTTGTTGTTGCCATGCTGCGTGCGGCTAATTTCATCACCGGCTACCAGCATGGGCACTCCCTGAGACAAAAACAAAGTGGTAAGGAAATTACGTTTCTGCTTTTCACGTAAGGCTATAATTGCCGGATCTTCGGTAGGTCCCTCCTCTCCGCAATTCCAGGAACGGTTATGGCTCTCCCCGTCGTTGTTGTTTTCCCCGTTCTCTATGTTATGCTTTTCGTTGTACGACACCAGGTCGTTCAGCGTAAAACCATCGTGGGCCGTAATAAAGTTAATACTGGCTGTAGGCCGGCGGTAGTCATCCTGGTAAAGGTCCGAACTGCCGGTAAAGCGCTCTGCAAACTCAGCCAGCATGCTGTGCTCACCGCGCCAGTAGTCGCGCATACAGTCCCGGTACATACCGTTCCACTCTGTCCAGCCAGCTGGGAAATTACCTACCTGGTAACCTCCTTCACCTACGTCCCAGGGCTCAGCTATGTGCTTTACCTGTGATATAATGGGGTCCTGGTGTATGATATCGAAAAAGGAACCCAATTTATCTACACCGTGAAGTTCGCGTGCCAGCGCAGAGGCCAGGTCGAAGCGGAATCCGTCCACGTGCATTTCCGTGATCCAATACCGCAGACTGTCCATGATGAGCCGGAGCGCGCTAGGTAAACTGGAATTTAAAGTGTTACCGGTGCCGGTATAGTCCATGTAATACCTTTTGTTATCCTCTACCAGGCGGTAATAGGAGGCGTTATCGATGCCCTTGAAAGAAAGCGTCGGACCTAAATGGTTTCCTTCACCCGTATGATTATACACCACGTCCAGTATCACCTCTATACCTGCTTTGTGCAGTTCCTTGACCATATTCTTAAACTCCACCACCTGCTCTCCAAGCGTGCCACCCTTGGTATACCGTACATCAGGGGCAAAAAAACCTATAGAATTGTAGCCCCAGTAATTTGTCAGGCCCTTCTCTACCAGATAGCGGTCAGTTATAAAATGGTGCACAGGCATGAGCTCAATTGCCGTAATACCTAAATCCTGCAGGTACTTGATAGTGACAGGATGCGCTAATCCTGCATAGGTTCCGCGAATATCTTTCGGTATATCCGGATGCAACTGTGTAAAACCCTTTATATGCGTTTCATATATTATAGACTTGTAATACGGTATTTTAGGTGCCTTATCATCACCCCAATCAAAGGAAGAGTCTACCACCACAGCCTTCGGAATAAAGGGAGCGCTGTCGGTATTGTTCCGGTTCAGGTCTTCATTTGGATGGCCGAACTCATAGCCGAAAAGAGAGTCGTGCCATTCAATTGTGCCGGAAATAGCTTTGGCATAAGGGTCGATTAGTAGCTTGTTGGGATTATAGCGGTGGCCATTAAGAGGGTCGAACGGACCATGTACCCTATAACCGTACAGTTGTCCGGGTTTGGTACCCGGCAGGTATGCGTGCCACACCTGGTGGGAACGCTCCGTCATTTTAATTTTAACAGATTCCTTTGTATCCTCTGTTGAGTCAAATAAACATAACTCCACACCTGTGGCATTATCAGCATACAGCGCGAAATTCACTCCTTTCCCATCCCATGTGGCGCCCAAAGGATAAGGACTACCGGGATAAACTGTTGTAGTGGTTGTTTTTTTTGTATTGCTTTTAGAATCAGATATTTTCAGGTCCATGGTAGCTAAAAAATAGTAAAAAATATGGTTTGTAATAAAAACAGGGCTTTAAATTCACTTTCAAGCATGTTCAGAGGTTACGTCACCATCATTATATTTTTGTTATACTATCTAGAATATAAATAGTTTATTTCGGCTCCCATAAGAGCCTTCATGTTGCATATACGTAATAGCAATGCAATCGAAGAAACATTCATCTTTTGCAGATCTTCTTCCCCTGTTATTTCTCGCTTATTGGTAGTTTACCCTAAAGCAGCTTAGAAGCTGTTTTAAAACTTATCTAACAGTCATTTTAGAAACAGAAATTATAGCCATAAAGGCCATTTCTATAGTATATAACCTGTTTAGCGAAATATGCTTTTTCCGCTTGAATAGGTTTTAAAACAGTTTCTTAGGCTCCTTCGCTTGCTTCCCCTCCCCATTTCTACCACAGCTAAACAAGCTGATTTACCCGTACACTAATATAAAACCTGCAAAACCACAGGTGTGACTGAGACAGCACTGAAACAGAATTTTCCACTGAGAGTAAAACAAGCATAAATATTCCTAACACAGGTATGCCTCTTTATAACCGAAACACAAGACTTAACAGAAGCCAGAACAGTAGTAACAGGAGTCTCAGAACACCTGTACAGCAACGAAGTGCTACACAGCAGCCAACTCGAAGTGGTGGTGTTCGGGCGCAGCAAAAATACAGGACGAAAAACAGGAAAAGACGCGTGGCCCAGCCCTCTAAGGTAAAAGGAGCCGCAGAAAACAGACTCAAGAACTTTCGGCAAGCTTCCATCTTAGCTGTAGCCATTACTGGTTTCATCATCATGATGACTTCACCTTCCGAAGCCGGACTGGCACAGGATGCTCCGCAGGAAGAGACAATGGATTCTGTGGCAATAGTAGACGAAGTAGCGGTAGAGGATTTAGTAGCGGCCCCGTCAGACACTGCTGCCAGTGACAGTACTTTGACTGGCTCTAGCAAGGAGTCGGCTGATCAGGCCATAGGTGCCCTGCAGAACCTGTGGGATAGCTTTTATTATAACCTGCCCAAAATGCTGATCGCCATCGGCATCCTGGTGCTGGCCTGGCTCCTGACAAAAGCACTGCGGGCATTGCTCCATAAAACTATCGGCCGCTGGCAAAGCTCCAGTGCGGTTACAACCCTCACGCTTATCGTGGTATGGCTGCTGGCAATAGGTATAGCTGTGAGCGTTGTTGCCGGCGACATTAGGGCGTTGGTCGGTTCTTTTGGTTTAATAGGCCTTGCCCTGTCCTGGTCTTTGCAGACACCAATAGAAAGCTTTACAGGCTGGCTACTAAACTCTTTCCAGGGCTATTATAGAGTAGGTGACCGCATTCGGGTAGGCGAAGTTTTCGGGGATGTGTACCGCATTGATTTCTTAACCACCACGGTTTGGGAAATCGGAGCCCCTTACCAGCCAGGCTTTGTGCAGGCAGAACAGCCAACGGGCCGCATGGTAACATTCCCTAACAATGAAATTGTGACCGGAACGGTCATTAACCTGACAGGGGACTTCCCCTATGTATGGGATGAGCTAAGTGTGGCCGTTGCCAACGAATCAGACATAGAACTGTCGATGGGAGTAATGGAGCGGCTCTCTCTTGAACTGCTAGGGGATTATATGATAGAGCCGGCACGCAGTTATGGCAAACTGTTGCGAAAGGCTGGTCTCGGAGAATTTGTGGCAGAAAAGCCGCAGGTATTTATCTCTCTTGATGATTCCTGGACCAACATTACCATCCGCTACCTAGTGGGTGCCCGGGAACGCAGAAAATGGAAAAGCGAACTTACTTTTCGGATTACACAGGAGCTGGCCAAGCCGGAATACATGGAAAAGATTATCCCTGTATACCCTCGGCAACAGGTACAGTTTATTAACCCGGATGGAGTGCCTGTAGACGCTGAAATGTTCAGGGGCAAAGAGGACAAACAATAATTGTCTCCAGTCCCGGCAGGACTGCTGAATGACGCCAGATAATGTTCAGAAAGAAACAGGAAGCAGCAACGGGCTACCTGTTCTCACACATTCTGCCGTGTCCAGTATAATATGAATGACAAGCCCAAACCCTACTAACCTGGTTTTAGGGTAAAGAGCCAGTGCCACATAAACAGGAATCAGCCAGAAACTATGCAACAGGTGATACCCTACGCTGCACCTGTCCGGGTCAACAATCGGATTTGCAGCCAGGTGATCTATGTCAATGAGAATACCAGACAGCATGAGCAGAGTAGCATGTTTAAAGTCTTTCCGGAAGAAAAGCGCAGCCATCGCCACCGGCACAGCCACATGAAAGAAAAGGTGAAGAAGAAAGGCCGGCGTCAGTACGCCAATGAGAGTGTCCATCAGTATTCAGTCAACGATTCCCCCTCTTTACTGTGCCGCCCCCCACAGGGTTTACGCAGCTGCCTCCTTTTAAACTTCCGCTGATGTAGCTTTGATGTTTGACTTAACAGGCACACTATCCAAATCCTTCACCTCTGCCTTTATTTTTGAAGGAAGGAGTACATTTTTAATAAAGCCTTCCAAACGTAGTGCTCTACTCAGTTTATATACCCGGATAACAGGTGAGAGCAGCGATATTTTTTTCAGTTCTAGCATTTGCTTAGCTGTTTCAGGAACAATGAGTGTCTGTGCCTGCAGAAGCACAGTATACCTAAAAAGGCCAAGATGTTTCCTGTATTGCCGGAACAGGTCTTCAGTATAATTACTTTTTTGCAGGTTTTGCACCAGGTGTTCTTCCCGCGCCAGTTTCCATTCCTGGTAAGTAGCTGGAAGTTCTTTTAATCCCATGCGGCTGCCCACCCGGTAAAAAACGTGGAAAGTCTCTGTTTTTTCTGCTTCCGTCATTTCCCTTTCCATAATTTCATACGCACGAATAGAGTAATCAATCAGCATGAAAAGTACATCGCGGTAGGCCCAGTCGGGTATGCTTGCCCCACGGCGGGACTCCACGCCGGCATGAATGGAAGCCATTTTATCAATGGCCCTGTTTGCTTCTTCCAGATTAGAAAAGATGATCTGCCGGGCATAGGCTACGGTAGAAAAGAGGCGACCTAAAGGATCGGCAGGGAGGCGGCCAGTAAAATAAAGCCAGTCCACTGCCTTGTTCAAGGCAAACTCAGCGGAAGCGCCAACAAAAATGAAGAGTATGGTTTCGCTCTTCCCCCATATCTCCCGCACAATAGAATTTTCATCTACAAAATACTTCATGCCCTATAAACATTGTTTGCACACAAAATGTGCAATGCCCACCGACAATTCTGCTCGAATAACACTCAGAGCCGGTATTATTTTTTAGTGCTGTTTGTTTAGAGAATTAAGTGACATGTGGCATTACTATTCAGGAGGAACCTGGACTGGTGATGTGGGGGATTAAGTCTCATGGTTGCCTACTCACCTGGCAACGGGAAGGTCAGGAAAAAAGTCGTGCCCTCATTCTCTTTGCTTACGAAACTGATGCTACCGCCCTGTATCTCCACCAGATCCTGAACTATCGACAGGCCTACACCACTTGAGGTTTCTCCCTGCAGCCCTTTTCGGGCAGTTTTGTTATACCTGTTGAATACATCAGCCTGAAGTTTTTCCGGAATTCCGATACCGTTATCGGAATGCGCTATTATTAGCTTTCTGCCCTCTCTCTTAACCGAGATGCTGATGTTACCTCCTACCTTCGTGAACTTAAGAGAGTTTGAAACAAGGTTATTTATAATCTGCATGAACTTTACCTCATCCAGTTCCACCATTATTTTATCTTCTTCGCAATTTACCTCAAAATCATACGCTACTCCCTTGGCCACACTGAAGGAATCTACCAACTTTCGCACCTTTTCTACTACATCAAAGCGTAACATATTCACATATATCGTAGGGGATTTCAGGTGCTCGTCACTTAGCAGGTTGTCAATCAGTTCGAGGCAGTTATCATAAGCATTCAGAATAATTTTTGTATAGTTATGAAGTTCCTCATTCTTTTCTTCGTCATACTCACTCTTAAGCAGAGAGGCTATTCCTTTCACTATAGCCAAAGGACCACGCAGGTCGTGCGCAATAATTTCGAGGGTGCTGTCTTTCCTTCTTGTATACTCTTTGAGGTAGTTAACGTACTGTGACTGCTTTGTTATATCCTCGGCTTCGCCAGCTATATGAGTTATGACGCCCGCTTCAGTTTTTATTGGATAAGCCTCTACTTTTACTTCTTTCTGAGATGCACCGGGCAGCGTAAGACTAATCTCCAGCTCACGCCCTTCTCCCTTTTTTATTATTTGTTCCAGTCGCTTGTAAATGGCACTTTTGTCATCAGGATGGATGGATGAAGTCAATAGTTCAGGCGTTTCCAGAATAAGCTCCCGATCCGCCTCCCAAACCTTACTCACTGCTTCGCTTAGATAGTCGAAACGCAAGGTGTCAAGGTTAAATAGGAAAAATACTTTCTTGCTGGATTTTCCAAACAAGTGAAACAAATCAGTATCCATTCTGGTGGCGTGAATTTTATATGTAGGTAAACTAAACTATCCTGGTAAAGTTAATAAAAAGGTCCGTATATAAAATTGGCATTCACATAAATGGATTTTAAAAGCATAAGGTTTTTGTAGATAAAGCGGACAGGGAAAGGCAATAAAATGGTGCCACGCGAATGTTTCTAAGCTTCCAAAATAGAGGAGCAGCTGCTTGCATTTTTTTAATGCAAGCAGCTGCTCCTCTATTTTGGAAACAGGTTATCCTTGTCTTATTAACTGTATCTCAGCATGAAGGCGGATTTCGTCACTAACCACCACATTACCCGCTTCCGTTACCGCATCCCAGGTTAGCCCAAACTCTTTCCGGTTAATCTTCCCATCAACGGTAAAGCCAGCCTTTGTCTGCCCGTAAGGATCCACTACGATACCATGGTATTCTACATTCACTGTAACAGGTTTTGACACACCTCTGATGTTCAGGTCGCCATGCAGTTTAGCTAATCCAGACGCTGTTTCTTCGTATTTGTTTCCAACAAACTTTATCTGCCCGTGATTAGAAACATCAAAAAACTCTTCTGATTTCAGGTGTGTGTCCCGCTGTTCATTGTTTGTACTGACGGAGTCCACATCAGCGGTAAAAACAATAGAAGAAGCTTTTGAAAATTCCTCCCCAACAGTCTCTACTTCTACATTAAAACTGCTAAAATAACCCGTAACGGTTGTAATCATCAGGTGTTTTACCTTGAACTGTACCTCACTGTGTGCGGGATCGACTGTCCATTTTACATTTGCCATAGCTTGTGATTAAAATTTTTTTAATTAATTGTAAGGCTATATTCAATGCATAGCCCCGTTAAATTACATGTTCATACATAAGTTAACTTTCTACTATAGAAGATTTCAGCATATTTTGTTACAAAACAGACTGTATTGTTTACAAAAGCTGGTTCTTCCCAGTTCTTAACTCGTATCGGGACTTAAACTGCTCTTTCCTTACTGTTTCACCTCCACTTTCTTACCTGTGATCTACAGCTTTAACGTGTGCAACTCAGCAACTACCACCGCTGCAAGGCATCCTATTGCAAAGGATTGCAGTACTAGTACCTTAACAACATGAAGCATATATGACACAAAGAGAAGTTACAGACGAACAGAACACCACCTGGACCTGTGTGCAGGCCTATGCAGGCCTTGATAGAGAAGCCTCCGAAAAGGCCACAGCGTTAACTGAAAATGATAATGGAACAGTGCCAGTAGTATGTACGCCCAATGGTGGAGCACAATCGGTGCGGCCCGGACTTCCTAAAAACTGGTTTGATTCGTTATCAGACGATGAACTCCTTTCAGAGATAGCAGCTGCCCAGGAAAGGAGATAAGATTAAGTGGCCTCATGTGTATGGCATCAGAGCCTTGGATATGTTTAAGGAATCTATTTCCAGAGGTTCACTCAGGTTTCTACCAGTATAGTCTTCAGCCCGGCATAGCCTCCGGTAGCTGTCTTACCAAGCACAAAAGCATGTATACGGCGCTTGCCTAGCCTGTAGACCTTTACCTCCTCTAGGCACTGCTCCAGCAAGTTTTGCAGTTCACGAGACCGATGGGCAATACTCACCTCCTCCTCCCCTGCATCAGGGTCATCACGCACCATATTCCGGAAAAAGTAAGGCAGCTCTACGACTTCTGCCTTTACGCCTTCCGGCATATCGGGCAGCTGAGCAATTGCTGCAGGCAAGGCACCGCTATCCTGCACCTGCGGGAAATATACTACCTCAAAGGGAGAGTCTGTTTCGCTCCTATAGAGCAGGCCGTCTGAAGCAGCACGGAACTGTTCCAACAGAGCCGATGTAGATGCAGAATCAGAGTTGTTCATGCCAGGTACTTTTGATTTTCCTAATCATATTCAGTCACTTTAATACAAGCTTTTACTGCGCAGGGTCCTTATCAACCCGGCTTTCCAGCACCTCCTGTATTTCCGCTGGCAATTCAGAAAGCAGGTTATACCCGGTGGCTTGCTCAATAGCGTCTACGGTAGTGCGGTAAGAGCCCCAGTCCGGGCGAATGGATTGGGTATTCGGGATATTTACCGCTATTACACGGGTGCTGGTGTTGATGCGGGAGAGATCATCGTTTCCTTCCGGCATCACGACCAGCACTTTCCAGATGCGGCTTGGCACTGTCACCCGCCCCTCATCTATTTTCTTCACTGTTCCGTTGCTACCGGTGCCACCTATGCCGTAGCTGCCCATAATCACATAAACCTCTTGCCCTGCCTGCACTAAATCGCGGGTATAGTCTTCGAGGTTTGCCCATGTTTCCTGGTTATTTTTTGGGGCCTGCGGAATAATGTTCGTCATGAGGAAAGTGGCGGCATTATCCTCCACTGATTTGGTGCGGTCAGCTGACGGCACATTATGCCCACGGTCGAAGCCACTTCCAGTGTAACTACCGGATTTTACGCGGTACCATCCTTCCGGCAAGGTCATATCCGTCCGGAAGTTGTCCTGCCGGGGAGCACTGCCCAGCCAGTCGTTGCTCACATGCCAGCTCACCCAATTCGGGGTGCCCCTGCTTTTGCTGTAAGACAATGCATACTGTGGTTTGCTTAGCAAATAATTGTTCGCATTGCTTAGTTCAGGAGTGGCGCCACTCGGGTTGCCCAACAGCATTTGCTCCTCTTCTAGAGAGATGCGCGGTATAACAGCAGTTTGCTGACAACTAATTGAGATGATCCAAATAAAAACGAAATAAGAGAGGTGACGAAAACGCATGTATATCTAATAATTAAGAGCCGGTGAGGATACTGTTCTCTTATAGTAACGCATGTATAAAGCCCTTGTTTTTAGTCTAGATGAACTTTTTGCCCCTTTTACCTCCTCTGCTAAAATATGAAGCGACTGCACCTCCGGTAGATGCCTGACTATGAGCAGATCAGCATCCGGTAAAAGTTTTCTCTGTATGAAAATAGATTTACTCCTTTATTCCTGCTATATATGCTGCTCTTAATCAAGCTTTCCAAATACATATTGGCTGCAGCAGATAAGCCGTTCTCCACTACGTGCTTCTTCCTGTGATACATAATAATAACAGCTTCCAACTCAGGGCACCATTTTTGAGAATTTTGAGTATAGAGAAAAGAGCATTACATACATACTTATACATTTAAAGCAAAGCACACATGGGAAAGTCACAAGACGCTAAAAAAGAAGCGAAGAAAAAGCCTGCTAAAACAGAGAAAGAGAAACGCGCTGCAAAGCAGGAAAAGAAGAAAGGCCGGGATTAACTACCTGAACTGCCTGTGTAAGGCAGGTGTGATTATTATACAGCAAAGGGATCAGCAGTTATCAGCTGATCCCTTTGCTGCTATCACCGCCTTGCTGATGCAATTATTATGAACAGCTGTAAGCTGCTATACCAAGAGTAGCATGCCCTATCGCCTGCTTTTTTGCAAAAAAGCAATATAAGCCCTATCGTTGCAAACAGAAACCTGTTTAGGGCAGGTAAAGCTTTTTGAATAAAACCTACACAAATGAATATCAAAGCCATTTGCTCCGACATAGACGGCACTCTGCTTGACAGTCGCCGCGAACTATCACCGAGAACCATTTCCTCCATCAAAGCGCTTGACAGGGATGTGCCGGTTATACTTGCTTCTTCGCGTATGCCCGGCGCCATGCGCCACCTGCAGGACGAGTTAGGGATTTTGCACCACCCCATGATCTGTTTTAATGGCGGCTATGTTCTGCTGTATAACGAAGGGGCTGAGACACCTACCATTGTGGATTCCGTGCAGATACCGGTTCCAACCTGCTCCGCGATAGTAGAAATGGCAGCAGGAACCGATATCCATGTCAGTTTATACACCGAAGACCTGTGGTATGCCCCTCAGGTTGACAAATGGACAGAGAAAGAAGAACGCGTGACAAAGGTGTCGGCGAAAGTAGGGGCCTTAGGCCCCGTACTGGACAACTGGCACACAAGCAACACAGGGGCACACAAAGTAATGTGCATGGGACCCGAGCAGGAGTTAGCCCAAATGGCGGAGGCACTGACAGAGAGGTTCGGTAGCGAAATTTATATATACCGCTCTAAATCAACGTACCTTGAGCTGGCGCCACGCACTATATCAAAAGCCACGGCACTAGAGCTTATTCTAAAAAACAACTATGGTATAGCGATGACGGATGCCATGGCTTTCGGCGATAACTATAATGATATTGACATGCTGAAAGCAGTAGGAAAAGGCATTGCCGTAGCCAATGCACGCGAAGAAGTTAAAGCCGCCGCCGATGAAGTGACCTTAAAAAGCACCGAGGATGGTGTTGCTGTAGCGATAGAAAAATACCTGCTGTAGCAGAAGTACCGTTATTGCCCCCTGGTAGCTAGCATTAGGTGCAAACAAAAGAAGCTGCCTGTAATCGGGCAGCTTCTTTTGTATCTGGGCTTCTCAGATAAAAAGGTTATGTTAAGCCTCCGCAAGTATACGCACGGCCTTCTCCTCAATTTCCCGTAGTAGTTCCTTTAGTTCTTGTATCGTAGTGAGTGGATTCATCAGTGAAACGCGCAGGTAAAACTCGCCATTCAGGACTGTCTGCACAATATAAAACCTGCTCTGCTCCAGCAACATGTTCCGGATTGCCTGGTTCAGCGGCGTCAGTTCACCGTCCGTTTTATAGCGGAAGCAGATAATGTTACACTCCGGCTCATACGCCAGCTCAAAGTGTTTGTTTGACCTAATGAGTGATGCAAACTCCGCGGCCAGTCCATACAGCCGTTCAATGTTCTCCCTGAAAATTTCTTCCCCGTAGGTTCTGAAAATGGTGTATACATTTAAGGCAGACATGGCCTTGGTACACTCAAAGCTGCGCTTGCCGCCGTTGTACCACTCCTCCGACTCCTGCTCCACCCACAGGTATTGGGCCCGCTGAGAAAAGGTCTTATAGGCATCGCTGCCACGCTTAAAGATCAGGGCAGTAGACAAAGACGGTGTCATCATCATCTTATGATAATCCACCACAACAGAATCTGCTTTTTCGATGCCACTAATGAGATGCCTGTACTTCGGCGAAAAGGCAGCAGGAGCACCGTGTGCACCGTCTACATGAAACCAGATGCTGTGTTTCTGGCTAAAAGCGGCAATAGCCTCCAAATTATCGTAAGAGCCGGTAGAGGTAGTGCCTGCGCAGCCTATCACGCTTATCACCTGCTTCCCTTCCGACTTAGCTTGCTGGTAGTAATCCTCCAGCAGGTTCGTACGCATCTGGAATCTATCATTTACGGGCACCTTTATGATGCCCTCAGCGCCGAGACCCATGATGCGGGCGGCACGGTCGATGCAATAGTGCGCCTCCTCCGACACCATCACCGCCAGCTGAAGCCCTTCTTTATAGCCTTTGTGCCATATCTCCGTTGCAGCAGCTCTTGCTGCCAGCAATGCAGTCAGGTTGCCCAGGGAGCCTCCCGACGTTATAAAACCGGAGGCTTCGGTACTGTAGCCGAGTTTCTGCGCCAAATGCTCGGTCAGTATTTTCTCCAGTGTGTTACCCACCATGCCCATCTCATAAACCCCCATGCCTTGGTTCAGCAAAGCAGTAACAGCCGATGAAAGAATGGTTATAGGTAAGGTAGGTGTTGTCTGGTGGCCTATGTAACGTTTCCGGTGTACCTGTATAGATCTGGACAGCACGTCTTTAAACAACTCATTAGGGTTCTCCTGCAAAGGCTTCTGAAAATCCTGCTGCCAATAAGACAGTTGCTTTTCCGGGTCCTCCCACGGGATAGCCCTTACCTCCTCTCTATCTGTAGTGGCCTCTGCCAGGTAATCCGAAATCATATTAATAAGCTCGTGCCCTTCACTACGGAAGCGCTCCGCGTCATATGCCTGATCTAACTTATTCTCCATATTTGTATTCGTTTTTCTAAGCTGCAAAAATAACTAAATCTGCAGCTAAGCTACTACTAGCAAGGCCGGCTATTTGCCCTGAAGCCGGTAGGGAGTACAAATAAGTATTCCTTCAGTTGGGGCAGTGCGCCAGAAGGCAATGTCATTTGTGCTAAATTTGTAACTGAACATCCGGATCAATCCTACTTATGCCATTCCCTCTCTACCAGATCGACAGCTTCACAGACAAGTTGTTTGGCGGCAACCCGGCTGCTGTTTGCCTCCTGCAGGACTGGCTGCCTGATACCGTACTGCTGCAAATTGCCGCTGAAAATTTTCTGCCAGAAACTGCATTCCTTTTGCCCTCTTCAAATCAAGACCGTTATAAAATCAGGTGGTTTACCCCTGAAATTGAGATGGACCTCTGTGGGCATGCTACCCTGGCTGCTGCACATGTTATCTTCAAACACTTGGGACTTGCAGCTGATAGGGTAGTTTTCAGCTCAGCCAGCGGAGAGATCAATGTTACGAGACAGGGCAGTCTTCTAACGCTCGATTTTCCATCGCGTATGCCTGTTACTGCCGAGCTTCCGGAAATAATTCTGAGAGGTATGGGCAGGAAGCCTCTGGAGGTTTTAAAAGCCAGAGACTATGTACTGGTGTATGACAGCGAGGAGACAGTACGGGCGCTACAGCCAAATAGGGTAGTTTTAGACCAGATCAACCTGGATCCGGGCGGCATTATTGCCACAGCTAAAGGTGAAACAGCGGATTTTGTTTCCCGCTTCTTTACTCCCCAGGCCAGCATCTTTGAGGACCCGGTCACTGGCTCGGCCCACTGCTCCCTTATTCCTTACTGGAGCCAACAACTCCGTAAAAAAGAACTCACAGCCCTGCAGGTATCTGCTAGAACCGGTACACTGTGTTGCACCGATAAAGAGGACAGAGTGCTGATAGGCGGTACTTGCGTAACTTATATGCAGGGAAATATTTATATATGAAGCCTCTGCTAAACATTGCACTTTATATAAATGTTTTTTAGCTTGAGAGCTGTTACCAATTGCACATATAAAAAGCATCACAGTAAAAACAGCAGGTAAACATTAGGTGTGGTCAGCGAGAAGGAAAGGACTGTTCCTTTACTTTCCGCTCAATTCTTACCTCTTTATCACATTTAGAGGATTTTTTTTATTTTATTTATAATAATATTTGACTTTTTTAATCATAAAACACGTATATGTTACTGTGCACAGATACTTGCTAATGCGTCTGATAAGTAAAGCAAAAGCAGCGATTTATTCCTGAATTTGTGGCTGGTATAACAGCAGCAGAAGGTCTAATCCGCAGTTTGAAATAAATTTTAACTGGACCTAGCATAGCTCAAAATTTGCACAATAATTGCTTTTACTTTTCTGCCGATTCACGCACTTTACCTTACGTTTACTTTACTATTTACAATTTATATGACACTTTTTTCAACCAAGGCACCCGTTGTATACAAAAGCTTCAGTGATTACCCTACGTACGCTGAAGAAAACCTTTGGACATACTACACTCCTAAAAAAACTACCTTTAAGCTATGGTCACCGGTGGCAGAGGAGGTAGCAGTACACTTCTATACAACAGGAGACGGAGGAGAACATCTGGGGAAAATTGAACTGGAGGAAATAGATGAAGGCCTCTGGGCAATGGAGGTAAAGGAGGACCTGCTAGGGGTTTATTATACCTTTCAGGTAAAGGTAAAAGGAAAGTGGCTGAATGAGACGCCGGGTATATATGCCACTGCTGTAGGAGTGAACGGCAAACGCGCAATGGTGTTGGACCTGGCAGCTACGGATCCTAAAAACTGGGAAAACGATAAAGGGCCTGACGTTGCTTCGCCAAATGAGGTAGTGCTGTACGAGACACATGTGCGGGACTTCACCATCAGTGGAAACTCCGGCAGTTCTAAACCTGGCAAATTCCTGGGCCTGGTAGAGCAGGGCACCAGCAATCCCGAAGGCTTACCTACGGGCATAGATCACATGAAGGAGCTGGGTATTACGCACGTGCACTTACTGCCAGCCTTCGACTATATGTCTGTAGATGAGTCTGTCCTTGATAAGCCGCAGTACAACTGGGGCTATGATCCGCAGAACTATAATGTACCGGAAGGATCGTATTCATCTGATCCATATTGTGCGGAGGTGCGCATCCGGGAATTCAAAGAAATGGTGCAGGGCTTCCACAGCAATGGCCTTGGGGTGATTTTAGATGTGGTGTATAACCACACGGGCCTCACAGAAGGGGCTAACTTTAACCTGGAAGTGCCGGGGTACTACTACAGGCATGCGGAAGGAACATGGTCTAATGCCTCAGGCTGCGGAAACGAAACAGCCAGCGAGCGCATTATGATGCGCAAGTTTATCATCGAGTCGTGCAGGCATTGGGCACAGGAATACCACATCGACGGCTTCCGCTTCGACCTGATGGCCATCCATGATATAGAAACAATGAACCTGCTGACGGCAGAACTGAAAAAGGTTAACCCGAATATTATCGTTTACGGGGAAGGATGGACTGCCGGAGGAAGTCCCCTGTCTTATACACAGCGCGCTTCCAAGTCGCACACATATATGCTGAAGCAGGTATCAGCCTTCAGCGACGATATCCGTGATGCACTGAAAGGGTCTGTTTTTGACGCAAGGTCCAGAGGCTTTGTAAGTGGTGCGCATGGTATGGAAGAGTCTATCAAGTTTGGCGTGATTGGCAGCATTCAGCATCCTGAGGTGCACTCAGGCCGGGCTGCATGGGCAAGAGAACCGTGGCAGTCTGTGTCGTACGTTTCCTGCCACGACAACCAAACACTTTACGACAAACTGAAGATTTCATGCGGCGATGCATCTGAAGAGGAAATAATAAACATGCACCTGCTGGCTAATGCCGTTGTGCTCACCTCGCAGGGTATTCCGTTCCTGCATGCAGGCGTGGAAATGCTGCGCACCAAAAAGGGCGAGCACAACAGTTACAACCTGCCGGATGAGATAAACCAGATTAACTGGAACTGGAAAACCAGCTATAATGACGTTTTTACTTATTATCAGCAGCTTATATCTCTAAGAAGAGCCCACCCAGCCTTCAGTATGCCAACCGCAGAAATGGTTTACCATCATCTTGAGTTTATTAAAACATCACCTGGTCTGGTTGGTTTTCAATTGAAAGGGAATGCGAACAACGATAGCTGGAAGAACATTTTAGTTTATTATAACGCAAACAAAACAGCTGTTCGGTTCACTTTAAAAGAGGCATGGCAGGTTGCCGTGAAAGGAAAAACAATCAACCAGTCCGGAATAGAAACGGTTCGTCACGAGGTAGAAGTACCACCTGTATCTATGCTCATGCTGTTTCAGGAATAGACTCCTTGCGCTGGCATCGTTAGATGTAAACAGCAGAAAGCATCGCTTAGATACGGTTGTCTGTCTTCAACACTATCCTTTGCTGAGCGAAGAAAAGTGTTGAAGACAGACAGTTGAAGAGCATGAAAATATTTAAGGCAAGATAATGGGGATACCGTTATTTTGCCTATATTCATTTAGCTATTACAAAACCCCAATTGAACATTCCCAATAGCGGGTAAGTGGCGGGTAGTACTACAGGTAATCGGATTCATCAGAAACTGGCAAACTACATGTTTCGTGTTAAACAAACATATTTTATTTAGCTTAGTGAAGTCCGCTAAGTTAACTGTAACCATGGATGTATTTCCTCAGATTCAGAAGCATGTCATTGGCAAGCTACAGAAAGGCTTGTCTGAAAAACTGACATACCATAATGTTGCGCACACCCTGGATGTATTAAAGCAAGCTGTTGCGATAGCCAAAAAAGAAGGCATAACAGATGCTGAAGACCTGCTGCTTCTGAAGGTGAGCGTACTTTATCATGATATAGGCTTTATATATGCTTATCACGACCATGAAGAAAGAAGCTGTGTTGTAGCCACTGAAGAGTTGCCTGCCTTTGGTTTTACAGCCTCTCAGATAGAAAAAGTCTGTAATATGATACGTGCCACGAAGGTGCCGCAGAAGCCACAGGATCACCTGGAGCAGATTATTTGCGATGCTGATTTAGATTACCTGGGGAGGCCAGGGTTCTTTGAAACAGGAAATAACCTCTACAAAGAATTTCTGGAGCAGGGCATCGTCACGAACTTTAAAGAGTGGAACATGCTTCAGATACGTTTTCTGGAAAGCCACCAGTACTTCACCAAGACTTCTCTGAAGAGGCGGCAGAAAGTTAAATCAAACTACCTGCAATCCATCAAAGAGACGGAAGGCTTGTTAAGTTAGATTTGTGGTGGGTAACGCTTTTGTCGTCCATTATGCGCAGGCGCCTGCAGAGTGTCTTTAAAATCCCCTTCAGAATTTCTGCATTATCCATCAACACTTCATAAAAGGGCTCCTGCTCCAGTTTCAGGAGGACGGTTTCTTCTTCAGTAGTGGCACTCGCAGATCGTTTTTCAGCGTCCAGCACAGAGAGTTCCCCTACAATTTCATTTTTATCCAGTATGGCCAAGGTGTGGTTGTCGTCATGTATGCGCACCCTGCCCTTATATATAAAATACATGCAATTGCCCTTGTCGCCTTTTCGAAACAGGTTCTCATCAGCCTCCAAGTAAACTTCCTCCAGTATGCCAGCTAAGCCTATCAAATCCTGTTCTGGTGTATTCCTGAATATCTCTGATGAACGGAGGATCAATACTTTCTCTATCAACAACATCTTTATTCTTAGTTAAGCATCGATAAAACATATTCCCTGGTCTCCTCAAACAGGTTGTCAACTTTGCCGGCTTTTTTATCCAAGATGTACCTCGGAAATTCCTTTTCCTGAAGCCTCGGTATCATATAACAGGCAACAGACATAGTCCATGAGTTAAACCCAGCCTTGTTCTCCAGGAGAATTTCCTCAATAATGACACTGGCGGGCATCTCTTTCGTGTGCGGCGGCACCACCTGGCCTTTACGAATATCCTGCTCCAACTCAATTAACGTGTTTATGCCGTTAAAGTACTTCTGCGGGATAAGCAGTTCCAGCATTTCGATGGCGTTATAAACTTTAGAGGCATCACCAACATTATAAAGCTCCATGACACGCTCAATCTGCGATCGGTCATAGAGCAGCGACAAACTTTTGAAGTGCATCTGTATGTCCTGATGAATCTCAGAACATACAGCATCCTGTAGTGGTGCAACAACTTCATCGGATACCAGATGCAGGTAGTAGGTAGCCTTCAGCAGGCTCTGTTCCAGCTTTACCTGGGTCCAGCTTCTAAGAAGAAGCTGCGACTCAGCAGACACAATTGCTTTCTGCTGCCAGAGAGCATCCACTACTGCTGCAGTAAAGCCCGTTTCCTCCTTCAGCATCCGCTCTAAAAAGGCAATAGAATACCCGCCCCTCATTTTACCGGCAACTTTGATGAGCAAGCTCGTTATTGCCTCCGGATATAGCTTGTCAAGGATATATAGAGTCGCAAAAACTGAATCCCCGAAGTGCACCAAGGCTTTCTGAAGCGGGAACAGGGCTTTTTTCTCTAACGCCACCTGCACCGTTTGCTCCAATAAGGCAAAGTCTTTCACCTCCCCCACTGCCTCGATAGCTTTTTTATAGACCGCTGGTGCTTCATCCTGTAGAAAAGTCTCCAACACCTGCTCATAATCACTCCGCCTGGTTTCAGTAATAATTTCTATAGCAACAAGCTTATCTTCTTCATTTCGGCTGTTTACCATCTTCAACATTTCCTCTGCTACAACAGCATCTGCCTCCACTTGGTTACGGTACAGAAGACCAACAATGGCTGCTTTCTTACAGGCCTTGTCCAGGTCTTGTATTGAAGCTGACTGACTCGCTAGGTTTTGTGTGTCGAGGTAATAAAGTGCCTTCATTAAATGAGGCTTTATGGCTGGGTCGAAATTCGCTCGCAGGCGACTCTTGAGCAGCGGCAGAGCTTCTGCCAGTCTGTTCTCCATAATTCGGGAAACTACATACTCTTTCACTTCACAGGACTTACTATGCAGCTGCCCGAACAACAGCGTGTTGATATCCTTATAACCGGATTTTTCCAGGAGATGAAGGGCATGAATGGCTTTTTGTGGCTTATTGCTACGTGCTTTCTTCACCAGTACCTCTGTCACTGACTCGTCGTTCAGGAACAGCTCTGAGCCTGTAAAGTAGCCACGCTTGATAACGTTGATCAGAGTACGCATATAAGACTTACGAATCAGAAAAACACTTGCAGCCCAAACCAGCAGCAACACAAAGAGCAGCCTTGACACTAAGGTTATATCCAAACCGCTGTGGTACTGCAGGTACACGGTCAGAAAAACACCGACACCCATTAGCGCGAATGGCAAGGTGTAGCCTTTCGCAATTAAATGTCCCTTCAGGCGGCTATGCGGGTGGAGCGGCTGAAACAGGACGAAAAAAACCGGCTCCTGCAGTGTAGAACGTAAAATTTCAGACAGCAACACCATTACCCCAAAAACATACAAGTGAGTTGTTAAGCCCTCTCCGGATATAATAATGAAACCGTTAATAGCCAGTAACAGCAAGGGCGCAATCAGCAGACAGTTCGTCACGCCTAGCCGCGCAATTACCCTGCTGCTGAAAACCAGTTTGATACCAATTGCGATTAACCTGCCTAATGCAAAGAAAACAGCAACAAAGGTGGCCAGTTCATGATCATTTGCGCTGTACTTCAGCTTGATTTCTTCCAGGAAAGTAAAGTCTATGATAGCGTAAATAGTATAAGCTAGCAACGACCACAGGGCAATGTTGAAAATAAGTCGGTTATGAAAGTAGCGACTTATAATAGATTGGCTTTTATGCTTCGGGGGTGCTGCTGAATGATGCGTATTGTCATGCTCCCCATTTACCTTTTCTTCAGAGATGTACCTTTGCAGGAGTACGTACGCCACAGCGAAAGCGACAACAGAAACCCACAACAGGTTAACCACCCCGATTAGCGGCACAAGCGCTGTTACGGAGAAATAACCCAACATTTTAGCGGGTATGTCGCCAGCTCCAACAATGGAAAACAGGCGCTTGCTCTCCCGCACATTAAACATAATAGCGGTCATTCCCCAGAAAGCATAGCCCACCAGCATGTATACCACCACATTCCAGGCACCCAATAACGGCGGCATCCACTCAATTGTAAAAAAGGTCAGGCAGAGCCAGTAAAGCCAGACAGAAGTGGCAGAAAAGATGGTTATCACCTGCAGCAGCTTTTTAGACGACATGCGTGCCTCCAGCCTGGCATAAATCAGGTTGGCTATAAATAAAAGAACCGCTGCCAGGATATAAATTTTCGGGAATATGGCAACAGGGTAAGAAGAGAGAATGAGCGTGAGCGAACTTGTAAACAAAAAAGCAGTGGCCACACCCATAAAGTACTGCACGATAAAAAGGTGCCCTACAAGCCGCGCTTCGCTTGGCTTTATGTTTAGAAGCAAATTAATCCGCTTATACATAGGTGTACATTCATCTGCTGAGTTTTAACATCTCACTGAACTAAATTGCATTCCTTATCAGAAAATACTGTATAAGTTAAAAAATTAGTTACATAAATTACATATTAACACTGAAAAAGATTTAAATGTCAGCGAGAGGATAAAATTTTATTGTATACACGAAGGAAAGACGCATTGCCGTAGCTTTGCATTGCTCTTACCTTTTAAAGAAGTAAAGGCTGAACCACAATTGCTGCAAAACCAATTATGGAACATCTTCGTCAGTTTTTTAGCTGCAATCAGATACCCTGCGTAAAGGCTTAAAAACAAAAGCTATGAACAACACACTTTATAAAACCCTAGCATTCGGTGCCCTCGCTGGCATGCGCTCATTAGCGGCCCCTACACTAATCAGTCACTTTGTGAGTCAAGATGAGAACTCTCCTCTTCAAAACACTCCTTTACGTTTTTTAGGAAACAGCACGGTAGCCATGGTTTTGAAAGGGTTAGCAGCCAGTGAACTGGTGGGAGACAAAGTGCCGGGTGTGCCTGATAGAATAGAACTGCCTTCCCTGATCATGCGGAGTGCTACAGGAGCAGTGGCAGGCGCAGCTATATATTTAATAAATCATAAAAAGGCGGTAGAAGGAGCTGCAATTGGTGCAGCGGCAGCCATTGCGGCCACCTACGGCAGCTTTTACCTTAGAAAAACCCTTTGCGAGAAAACCAGCCTGGCCGACCCAATATATGGCGCACTGGAAGATGCGCTTGTCATCGCTAGTGGTATAAAAGCAGCTCAAATGTAACACAGCTATTGTACAGAAGAACGGCACAGCCCGCTATCTAACTGCAGAAGCGGGCTGTGCTGCCTTTTTTCTTTACCAGTACAGGGCTAAGGCTAGGCTAGGCTGGTATGATTTAGGAATGGCGTGAAAACCTAACTGGACGAGCCTGCTGCGTGAGAAGCACGATAAGGAGCACGGCGAACGCCAGGACCGGCAGCTGAAGGTAAAACATGCTTTCTAAATTACTCAGGTAGCGGGTGTGTACCGACGTCACCGATGAGAACAGGCTGCCACCCTCTTTGTTAAAGATGATTTGATCAATAAAATTCCAGCCCCAGTGCAAACCAATTGGAAAAGCCAGTGAACCCGTTCTCGAGTAGGCATAGGCAAACATAAGTCCCCAAAGGCCGGTGTTCACAAACACCCAAATCATCATAACAGGGTTACCCAATACTCCGAAGGTAAACCAATGGTAAATACCAAATGCAGCTGCACTAGCAAGATTTGCCTTTTTCTCCCCCACCAACGTAATGGTTTTATATAGGAAGTATCCCCTGAAAAGCAGTTCCTCGAATAAAACAGACTGGAAGGTGCTGTACAGGCCCTCAAATAAAAATCCACTTCCTGTGTCAGGGGCAGGCTCCCAACTAAAGTTGGCTATAAAAGACAGGAGATAACTTAATATTACGGCCAGACACAGCGTAGCCAGAAAGCCCAGCAGCAACTGCAGCACCCTTAAAAGCGAAGGCCTCAGCCCTAATACGGCGAGGCTTTTATGCTCGAGCCGCAGCAGCCCCCAGAAAGCAAAAAGTATAACTACATTGCCCAACATATCTTGAGAGGCTTGTGTATATGCAGTAGCAAAAAGCAACTACCGCTGCTTTAGAGCATGCTGTATTTTGTCTGGAAGAACAGAAAGTATCACACTACTCTTAAACCTCGTGCGTGCAGACCGCTTTTAAGCACGTATTTCCTCGAAGTCGATGCTTTTTGGCAGGGTTGCAAATTTTTCAACAAGATCTGCTGGAAGCACTGTCAGCTTGCGCTTCTCTACGTCTAACCAGGCACCATCCACAGTAACCACGGCAGCCCTAACGCCATCCTCCCGATATACAATGTGGCGTATGGACCAGCGGGACCCATCAGGACGGCTCTTGGTTAACTCTATGGTTACCTTTATTCTTTCATTAATTCCTACCTCACGCAGGTAAACAAGCTCTTCACGAAAAAGTATGGGTCCTACCTTCAGGTCCTGAAAGGTTTTGAAGTCGAGGCCGAGGCTGTCTAGGACGGATATACGGGCTTGTGCGGCAAAGTCAGCATAAGCTGAATGGCGCATGTGCATATTAACATCCAGGTGAGACCACATTACTTTACCTTCGTAAACATTGTTCATTGTATTAGCTATTATATTCGTACTTGAAATACCATTAAAGAGCCCAAAGCATCCTGTTCTATTTTCATACTGCTTTGCGCAAAAAATGCCTATTCTGTCATTACCTGCATTGCACGCCAAATATAGAATAATCCACTTAAAGAGCAGCGATTTGTTTTCAGGACAGAGGTTTTTTAAAATAGCCACTGAAACAGACAACTTACCATCGGCGCTTTCATACAAGAGCAAACTACGTGCCTCCCTGCATTAGATGGTTCTTTATGTGATTTGTTATACCCCAATGTCCTCATTCCAGAGGGCAGGCTTTTCATTTATAAACTTTTGCATGAGATCAAGGCAGGCACCATCATCCACGACAACCACTTCTACTCCTTTTGAACGTAACAAATCTTCCTCTCCCAAAAATGTCTTGTTTTCTCCTATCACCACTTTAGGGATGCCATATAAGAGTATGGTACCTGAGCACATAGAGCACGGGGAAAGTGTTGTATAGATGGTGCATTCTTTATAAACAGAAGCAGGCTGCCGGCCGGCATTCTCAAGAGCATCCATTTCTCCGTGCAACACCACACTGCCATTCTGAACACGCTTATTATGGCCTTTGCCGATAATTCTGCCCTGATGCACTAGTACCGAGCCGATAGGAATACCGCCTTCAGCATACCCCTTCTGCGCCTCATCAAAAGCAACTTTTAAAAATTCGTCCATGTTAAATTTACTAGGTTCAGAAGATTTATTATTAACCCTTCAAAGCTAAAGTTTAAAGTGCATGTTTCCTCTTCTCATACAGTTTAGTTTCAGGCTATCATTCAGGCAGCATCGCTGTTGAAGTTCGGAAGGCGTAACAATTCTGGCCCTATTTTTAGATTCCTAAGGTTAACCAGATCACTGCCATGAACACGCGGTGCCATGTTTTTACCAGAAGCTCCCCTGAAGTTTAATATTCAGAATATTAAATTAATAAATTTTAACGACAAAGGTGGCGCGTATTTATATTAATTCGCAAGAAGCCTAATTTTAACTCATCTGCCACAGACGCTTTTCTCATCACGCATGAATCTATATGTACTCTTCAAAACAGGAAAGCTTTATCTCTGCAACTTTAAAGTAACGGCAGAGTATCTACAAAGCAGCAGACACCCTCTATTATAAAACCTAAGCATTAGTTAGCTATCAGGGCAGTAATCCCAACTTAACAGCAGCATGATAAAATACATGAGGTTCCTATGCCTTCTTATTGTTATCCTTTCAGCCAGAACAGGGTATGGGCAGCGAATCAGCAGAGATTCGGCCACGCAGATACTAAAATTAACGCCTGCATTCACTATTTACAAAGACAACTATATTGTAACCGGAACCACACCAACGGAGGTGCCGACAGGTGAAAATTCGGACGTAAAGTATCAGATTAGCTTTAAGCACCGGCTCACCGGTGCGAGCCTACCTTGGAATTCATACCTGTTTCTGACCTATACACAAAAAGCTTTCTGGAATATCTATTCATGGTCCAGCCCATTTAATGAGATAAATTTTAATCCTGGCTTAGGCTTAGGCAAACTTCTTTTTAGAAATGGAGAACTGCTAGGGTCATTGGCGCTTCAGATAGAGCATGAGTCGAATGGCCTGGACAGCACACTGTCCAGAAGCTGGAATTATGTCTCTGGCAGCTATACTATGCTCATTACTCCTAAATCTATTGTACAGTTTAAGGCATGGCTCCCTTTCTTTTACATGACAGATAATCCGGACCTGATAGACTATGTTGGCTACACACAGGCCATGTATATATTAGAAATTAAAAAGGAAAAGTTAATCCTGGATGTTCTGGGCAGGAAGGGCGCTCGTGGCTGGAATGGAAACATACAGGCACAGCTAAACTATAGACCTACCAATTCCGGAAATGCATTTATCACCTTACAATGGTATCATGGGTACGCCGAAAGCCTGATTGACTACCAGGAAAAAACCAACATGCTCCGATTAGGAATAAGTATAAAACCCTTCAATTACTTGTTCTACTGAAGGATACAAAAAAGTAACAGAGCACTGCTCAACCTATAGCCCTCTCAACTATTCCTGGGAGACGAAGCGCATAAAAAATCACCAGAACTGGGTATTGCCCTTGTTATAATGTCATTAGATATTTGATTATTGAATTATTCTAAAGAGTAGTGGTGAATGAAGTATCTAAATGACTATTTATATGAAAGCAAATTTACAAATCCTTAGCTGGCGGGAGTGCTCTATAATAGCCTATTTAGCGGATGGCTATACCAACAAGCAAATTGGAGAAAAATTTAATTTAAGCGAGGATGATGTGCAGGAATACCTTCGAAAAATGATGCGAAAAAAGGGGTTTAACCATTCCTATCAGCTTATCAGCTGGGCTTACCTGGATGGCGTGTTGAAGTAAAAAAAATCATTCCCCGTTTTTCTTTTTATAATTGGACACACCCACTCTTCTTTTCTGCAGGAGGCAGTAAGGCTGCTTATCTTTGAGACGGCTCTTCCAAAGCACTTAACTCGCCCCACTACAAGGTCATTTAACACAATACTGCAGCCTACCTCCCTCGTTTTACTCACAGAAGCACGGATGTAACGTTTGTTACACAATATGCTCATCACTCTCCTTTTACAAAAGCCTGCTTTATGCGTACATCAGTTAGTGATGTATGATATCCGCTTAATCAAACCATCCCTGGACCTGGCTGCTCCTGAGCAAACAGAGTTGGCAACCTTTTCTATGGGCTGCTTCTGGAGTCCCGATGCTCTTTTTGGGAGTTTAAAAGCTGTGGTTCGCACGCGGGTAGGATATGCAGGCGGCACCTCAGCAAATCCCACCTATTGGACTCTGGCAGATTACATCGAGACGCTGCAACTGGAGTATGACCCTGCCAAAACAAATTACAGTGATCTACTGCAGCTGTTTTTCTCCAGCCATAAAGTTACCCGTGCCCCCTGGAAGAGGCAATATATGTCTGCCATATTTTACCATAACCCGGAACAGGAACAACAGGCCCGGCAGGCTAAAGCACACTTGATAGAAACAACAGGAGAAAAAGTATATACTGAAATATATCCGTTCGAGAAATTTTACCTTGCAGAAGATCGGCACCAGAAGTACAAACTGCAGCGCCAGCCTGCCCTCCTGGAAGAGTTTCTGGAGATATATCCCGCCATCACTGACCTGATTCGCTCTACAGCAGCAGCGCGTGTTAATGGTTACCTGTACGGGTATGGCAACATGCAAAACCTGGAGCATGAAATAGTTAGCTTCGGCTTATCTCCTGCCAGCCAGAAAATAATGCTTGAGAATGCGAAAGCGCGCAGGCTAATAGGATTTTAAACCAGTGGTAGTAGCCACTGGTACTGACCTGTAGTACATTACACTACTTCTCTGATGAGAAACTGGTTTCGGTGCTCCTTTATTGAGCCCATATATATCACACATACAAGGGAACTACCCAAATCAGCACCTATCTTGAGAGGGAAGGCATACCCGTAACAGATGCCAACAACCTAAGTGGAGACGAGGGCACAATTGTCCGGGTAAATTGATGGAATGAAAATTTGGCTAACTTAACAGCTGACGTTACGCAAGAGTCCCAGCGGTGCCTTAAACATCTTATAAACTGGTGAAGCGTAACGCCTTTGAATAGTTACTCAATTGATTTAACAGCTATGGAACATGACAAACAGCTCCGCGAACAACTGGTAAAGCTCTTACGCGGTGGGCAGGCCTCTAAAACAAGAGATGAAATTCTGCAGGGTATCAGTCTGGAAGAGGCGGGCAGAAAAGCCGCTAACCTCCCTTATACCATATGGCAATTGCTCGAGCACCTGCGCATTGCCCAATGGGATATTCTGGAATTCAGCCGCAACTCGCAACACCAGTCGCCGGAGTGGCCGGAGGGGTACTGGCCGCAGGAAAAAGCGCCAGCCAACGAGGCTGCATTAAACAAAACACTGCACGCTATTACTACTGACCTTGAAGGAATGGTAAATTTGATAAAGGATCCGGCCAATGATCTTTTTGAGCCATTCGCACATGGCAACGGACAGAACCTGCTTCGGGAAGCCATGCTTGTTGCCGAGCACAACGCCTACCACCTTGGGGAAATAGTAGTGCTAAAGCGATTGATAGGAGATTGGGAATAAACATGCAGCTAACCTGCGTCGCGCGCGGCTTCAATATAATATTGCCAGGCTTATCTAATGAATACCCAAAGCTTCGGTCTCTAAAAAGGAAAGAGGGTGACCTTTAGGGACACCCTCTTCCAAACGATTGATTTATTTTCAATTAAAAGTGCAGCTTTAGTAGCTGTTTCTTCTTTTAGCCTGCTGCTCAAGTGCTTTTAACTCGTACTCAGCAGCTTTAAGCCTGCTTTTGGCAGCTTTTTCCCTTTGTTTCGCTTCTTCCGCATACTGCTCTGCTTGCCTTACCTCCTGTTCCAGAGCCCTTACCTCTTGTTGCTGTGCAGCTACGTAAGGATCATCTGATACGCTGTTGCCAGATAAAACAGAGCAACTAAACATAATAGGTAAGAACAAAGCCATTGTACTGGATGCTACTGCTTTGCTTGTAAATATTTTCATAAAATGTTATTTAGTTTAACATATATAAATACGGGTATAATGTGCAGGTTGTTTGTTACCAGGCTACGGTGGCTCCTCATATTGTAATAATGCGTAAGGCTTTGAACAGTTCTGAGTCTGCTGAAACCAAATGAAAAATTCAACTTCAGGGTTGCACATCTCCGTCATATAGTCGAAACCGAATATTATTTCAGAAGGTCATACAGCTCATCCAGCACTTAAATGATAAACTAATTAATTCTCGCTATTCTCAGGCATAAATAAGATCAGAGTACTTGCAACCATACCGCTGTCTTTTGGGGTCTATCCCATATCAGCACATTCTGAACTGAAGCATTTGTCAAAGTGTGATGTGCTGACAGCAAACAATTATTTGTTCTTCTAATCTATCACACATTATTATGAAAAAAAAACCAGGTAAGCTGTCTTTAAGTAAAGTTACAGTCCTCTTATGCAGTTTATTAACCATTTCCTTAACCTCATGTCTCGATGCGCAGGATTCAGACAATGATGTAGTACAGCCTGCTACTTATATTTCCATTTACCATGGAGCACCCGATGCCCCTGAGTTTGACATTTTTGTAGATAACAGCCGCATCAACAGCCAAGCCTTTAAGTATGCCAATTATTCAGATTATTTTAACTTTATAACACCTGGAAATCACCGGCTGAAGTTTACGCCCGTTAACGCTTCGAATGCTTTCATCGACACAGCTCTAACTTTTAGTGAAGGTAAAATATACTCCCTTTTTGCAGTAAACCGGCTGCAGAACATAGAGCTGCTGGCACTACAGGATAGCCTTATAATACTTGGTACTGGTGAAGCCGGTTTACGTGTGGTACAGCTTTCTCCTGACGCCCCTGCTTTGGATATTGTCATGATAAAGAACAACACCAGCAACTCCTTCACAACCAACTTGGAATTCAAAGAGACTACAGCTTTTAGAAAAGTAGCGTCAGGCACCCATACCATTCAGGTAAGAAGGGCAGAGAATCAGGATGTTATATTGTCTGTTCCTAACATTACGTTAGAGTCTGCAAGAAATTATTCGTTTATCATCCGGGGATTTGCAACACCTCCCACCGGAAACTTGAATGTGCTGAGTTTGCAGGTAATCCGTAATTATTAATTGATACTGCTTTTAATCCCTTAGGAGTTTTTTACAGGCCGCTTCTCTCGTGAGAGAGGCGGCCTGTCTTTTTATATAGGGCTACTTGTACCTCCCTCCTGCTACACCTGCGCTGAAAGCGGCTTTTCGCTTCTTAAACAAAGAAGCAAAAGGTATTGGCAGCACCAACTCCATTTCCGCAATTTCGTTGTACCTTAAAGTCGAATTTGTGTATTTTTAGAGCCTGACATGTCAGGTTACACAAGCGGCAATGAAATAAATTCCTGAAAACCAACCTTCTTTAAGCGATGACAAAAAGAAAATTATTTGCCGACAAAAGTATTTTTTCTCTGGGCTTGCTGCTGCTGGTAGGCTTTACAACTCCACACCTGAACCAGGAAGCAGAAACAGAAGCAGACATAGCAGCCCATGCTGCTGTGCAAGCCACTGACCTGGAAGGAGCCTGGCGTCTTATTGACCCGGTAAAGATGGAGCAAGCAGCCATCCCAAATGCTACTGCCATAAAAATTATGGAAGACGGGCTTTTTTCTGTGGCTTACTATGATGAAGCCGGAAAAAAATTCCTGGGTACCTACGGCGGCACTTATGAGGTTTCAAGAGGTAGTATCTCTATGACATACGAGTTCAACACCTTCGACAGTACCGCAGTGGGAAAAACGGCGACAGGTGCTTATGCTATTCTGAACGACAAATTAGGTATAGAGGGAATCAAAGGACAACAGGCTACCGAAACATGGGAAAAGGTACCGGTAAAAAATGAAGTTTCTCCCCTGGCTGGTGCCTGGCGCATACGTGCCCGCGAAAGAGACGGTCAGATGAGCCCCATGAACCCGGGACCGCGCAAAACGATTAAAATGCTATCGGATAATCGCTTTCAGTGGATCGCTTTTAACTCCGAAACAGCAGAATTCTTTGGTACTGGAGGGGGCACCTATACCACAGAAAACGGCAAGTACACTGAAAAAATTGAGTTCTTCTCCCGCGACTCCAGCAGAGTGGGCCAACAACTTTCATTCGATTTTAATGTGAAGGAAGGCGACTGGCACCACAGCGGCCTGAGCAGTACAGGTAGCAAAATAAACGAAGTCTGGCACCTACAGGCAAATCAATAAAAAACCAAACCAGCAGGTATAGCTGCGACTACTTTGGCAACTGCAGCACAAACTCTTTCCCTTTAGGCACTTTCAGATCATAGCTCTTAATCCATGGATTATGATAGCGTAGGGTCTTATAGTTTGTGCCTTGCTCCAAAGCAAAAGCAGGAAGATCGGGAATAGAAGTAGTGACTGTTAACGGGCGCGTTGGCAAAGGATTATAGCCATGTTCCTCCGAAAAATCAAAGCCGTACTTCTGCGGGTTACCAAGCACTTCTTTCAGTGCCAGGATACGGAACATATAGCGCGACGTCTCATCGTTGAGGTATAAGTCATAGTAGGAATCTACTCCCTGCTTCTTCAGCGCCCTTGAAATGCCACCCATCCCACGGTTGTAGGCGGCGGCGGCATTAGTCCAGGTTCCGAAACGTTCTTTTGCTGTTTTTAAGTATCGGATGGCAGCCAGCGTGGATTTCTCCACATGGAAGCGCTCGTCCACCTCCCCGTTCACAACCATTCCATAGCCACGGGCAGTTTCCGGCATCAGCTGCCAGAAGCCTGCCGCACCGGCTGGCGATGTAACATGCCCAAAAAGGCTTTCGGCAAGGGCCAGGTATACGAAATCCTCTGGTACGTCATTTTCCCGGAGCAGTCGTTTCATTTCAGGAATGTACCGCTGCATTCTCTTTAGGCCCATCAACGTTCTGTAGTGGGAATAAGTGTTTATAAGAATCTCCTTGTCAAGGCGTTCAGCTACATCGGGCACATGAAGTGGTACTGGCTCACCTGCAAAAGTTAGAGACTCAGGCAAAGCAGGTGGCCTAAAGCCTTTTCCTGCTGTAACAGCGCCGGACTCAGCCTCTAACGGAGCCTCCGGTCGCAGGGGCTGCTGACTACAAAGGTGCAACGAGAGCCCTAACAACACCGTTCCCACCCATCCAAATTTCCAATATTGCTTTATCATACGCTCCTCCTATCAGTTTTAATATTCCCCAGTTGTATAACAGCTTTACAACTGTTTTATTCCTAAAGTTAGAAAAAAACAGCCGGGTATCGAAGGACCGTCATCCTAAAAGCAGCTTCATGAAGAGCTCAGGTTCAGGAAATACAATAGTCCTATAAATGTATTATACCTGTATGTCAGGACATTGTTGTAGATGCCTGCGTAATTCATCTTTATCTAAAATATTAATAATCTACACTAAGCGCATATAAACTACTGTGCCGGCTAACCGCTATTTACTTTATTACCATATATGCTTTAAAATAAAGAACTTTGGAGGTGAACGCTATATCTTCTGATTCAGTGCAAAATTTACCTGATTTACCCGTTAAAGAAGCTCTACCCAGGCTGCTGTCTTCTTTAGATACCAGCTCCAGGGCAGTGCTCGAAGCCCCGCCTGGTGCCGGCAAAACCACACTTGTCCCGCTCGCGCTGCTGGAGGCATCCTGGTTGAACAACGGAAAAATCATTATGCTGGAACCCCGGCGCTTGGCTGCAAGAGCTGCAGCCCAACGCATGTCTGATATACTGGGCGAAACTACCGGCCAGACAGTTGGTTACTGGGTAAGGATGGAGCATGTGGTATCGGGCAAAACAAAAATTGAAGTAGTGACGGAGGCCATTCTCACCCGTTTGATCCAGGATGATCCGGGACTGGAAGGTGTTGCGGCTATCATATTCGATGAGTTTCATGAACGCAGCCTGCAGGCTGATTTAGGTTTGGCCCTGGCGCTGGATGCCCAGACAGTGTTGCGGCCTGACCTGCGCCTGCTGGTGATGAGTGCTACCCTCGATGCTGCCTCCGTCGGCAAGTGGCTGGATGCGCCTGTTATCCGGAGCGAAGGCCGCCAGTTTCCGGTAGAAACGTTTTACCTGCCGCCAACAGAGGTGGCCGCCGCGGGTAACCGGCCCATGGAAAGGCTGGCCAACCTGGTGCCCAAAGCAGTACGGCAGGCATTGGCGACAGACACCGAAGGTGATGTGCTGGTTTTTTTGCCAGGCAAGGGAGAGTTAAGGAAAGTAGCTCAGCAATTAGAAGGCAAACTGCCACCCGCAACCGACCTGCATTTACTGCACGGCGAGCTGACTCTCTCCAAACAACTGGCTGCCATTCACCCGGCTCCGAAAGGAAAACGCAAAGTGGTGCTGACCACAAGCATTGCGGAGACGAGTTTAACTATAGAGGGAATAACCATCGTGGTGGACGGTGGCTATGCGAGGGTACCAAAATTTATTCCCCGCACCGGCCTCACCACGTTAGCTACCATTCCGGTTTCCAGTGCCGCAGCCGATCAGCGACGCGGCCGGGCGGGGCGGCTGGAGCCAGGCATTTGCTACCGCCTGTGGTCCGCGGCTGATCAGCTGCAGCTCCCGGAGAGGCAGGCATCGGAAATATGCGAAGCGGATCTGACTGGCTTCGTGCTGGAACTCGCGCTGTGGGGTGCAAAAGATGCCGCAGCGCTAAAGTGGCTGGACACGCCTCCCGCTGCGGCCATGTCCCTGGCGCGGGATCTGCTGCAACGCTTGGGAGCAGTTGACCTGGCTGGCAAACCCACCCGCCATGGCAAAGCCTTAGCCTCGCTGGGTGTTCACCCCAGGCTGGGCCACCTGGTGGTGCGAGGCCAGGAAGCAGGTTTTGGGAATACTGCTTGCGCGCTGGCTTCCCTCCTCTCCGAACGCGACATGCTCAAGCCAGTGCAACTCACTTGGCAGGAACCGCTGCCGGACCTGCAGTTGCGCCTTGAGATCCTGGCAGGAAAACGCCCTCCTACTCCGGGCTATGTGATAGATGAAAATGCACTGCGCAGGGTGCGTGAACAGGAGCAGAACCTGCGGCAGCGCCTGCGGATAGCAGAAAACAGACTTAATTTAGACCCTGTCGGCTTACTTACGGCCCTCGCTTACCCAGATCGGCTGGCACAGCGGGAGTCATCCGGGCGTGTACGGCTGATAACAGGCCAGCGGGCATTCTTGCAGACTGAACTGTTCGGCGAAGCCGAGTTTTATGGCGTGGCGCACCTCGACCTGGGAAAGCAAGCGCGGGTATTGCTGGCAGCGCCAATAGCAAAGTCCGATATTCTGGAGCATTTCTCTGATCAGCTGGAAGAGTTACAGGAAGTGCGTTGGGATGCTGCTACCGAACGGGTAGTCGCGCGACAGATAGTACGGCTGGGGGCGCTGGTACTGGAAGAATTCACGCAAACCAAACCTGATCCGGAACTTGTCGCGCAGGCGCTGCTACAGGGTTTACAGGAGAAAGGGGTGTCCCGGCTTCCATGGTCGGAGGAAGCTCGGCGTACACGGCAGCGGCTTGCTTTTCTGCACCAGTTAGACCCCGATTCCTGGCCGGATTTATCGGATGCTGCCTTAGCCGCCACTATGGAACAGTGGCTGCTACCGCACCTGGCAGGCCTACGCACCATGGAACAAGTAGCCCGCCTCGATTTCAACGAGATACTGCTGTCTGACCTGCCGTGGGAGCAGCGACAGGAAGTGGATCGGCTGGCCCCCACGCACCTCGAGGTGCCCAGTGGTTCACGTATAGCCGTTAATTATTCAGATACCGCTGCTCCCGTGTTAGCTGTGCGGCTCCAGGAAGTGTTCGGAATGCTGGATACCCCCACCATTGGGAGCGGCAAAGTGCCCTTGCTCCTCCACCTCCTCTCTCCCGCCTCGCGCCCGGTGCAGGTAACCCGGGATCTGCGCAGCTTCTGGAGCACCGGTTACTTTGATGTCCGAAAAGACCTGCGGGGCCGCTACCCCAAACACCACTGGCCTGAAGACCCTCTGTCAGCCCCGCCAACAAGAGGTACGAAGCGAAAACCTAAATAAGAAGAGGGAGTAAAGACAGAGGACATAATATTACCCGTTATAAGTATATGTTGCACCGTAGCTTAGTAAAAATGACAAACCTCGCAGCTGTGAATTCCTTATCTCAAAAGAATACTGGGATTTTTGCATTAAAGGAAGATAAGGGCACAAGGTTTCGGAAAGCAATCTGAATGCTGCCTTCACCCCCATCAACCTACTTTAAGTTTTGCACAAAAAATCTGTTCTTATAAAAAAACCGTAACATATATATAAGGCTTTTACCATGCCTGAAAACCCTAATTAAAGATATCCCATGTCACAACCAGCTACGCCAAGCCTGGGTCGGAAAGTGTTAAAGATCACAGGAATGATACTTGGAGGCATAGTTGGTTTCATTCTGTTGGCTTCTATCTTACTGCTTACAGTTTTAGAACCTGTTGTAGGGCGTATCCTGAAAGAGCAGGTAAGTGAAAACACAAATGGCCTTTACTCGCTTGATTTTAAAGATTTGCAGATCAACCTGCTGATGGGAACAGTGACAATGGAACAACTGCACATTTCCCCTGATACGGCTGTGCACCAGCAGCTGCGCAGCACTGGCGCTGCTACTCCACTACTCTTTGAAGTGGAAACACCACACTTCCAGATTTCCCGGATAAACCTGCTGGATGCCCTTTTCCATAACCGGGCAAACATCGGAATGGTAACCGCAGAAAGACCTCTTATCACCCTGATTAGGGATGAAAGTATAAAGAGTGACACAGTAGATGACAAACAGGAAGGTAGTAGCTCGCTTCCTGGATTTCTTGACGCTTTACAAATCGGGAAGATTGATATTCAAGATGCTACTTTCCGCTACCTAACCTTTAGTGAGCAAGACCTCCCACAGCATGAAATACCGCAGGTTTCTTTACAGCTGCAAGAATTCAGCATCCCACCGCATGACGAACCGGATTCCTCCCGCCTGTTTCATGCGGATGGCGTGCAGATCACGGTTAGGGACTATACCTATCAGGCACCTGACAGCGTCTACCAGCTGCAGGTTAATTTATTCTCATACTCCTCGAAAGAGGCTACTCTAACGGCTGAAGGTATAGCACTTCTGCCAAACCGACAGGCTACCCCTGAAGCAACTAGCCAAACCCTGTACGCTGCTAAAGTGCCGGGGCTGCGCGTGACAGGCCTGGATTTGTTAGAGGCTTACCATAAAAAGCAATTACACATTACCGAACTTCTCCTGGAAAAGCCAGATCTTAATATTCTACGCAACATGGTTGCTTCCGCTACCACTGAAACGGCTGAATTAAATGAGGTGTATCAGGATGTATCAAAGTACCTGACGGCGATAGAAATTGGGGAGCTGCGCCTGACAGAAGGAAATATCAAGGTAAGTGAAAGCCTGGAGGAACTTATCACGGTGCACGAACTGGACGGCATGAAAATAGCCCTGCAGGAAATCCGCCTTGATTCGAGCACGCTGTTTTCACCAAAGAACAACCTCTTCGCTGAAGCACTGCTTTTTTCTGCTGAAAGCTATACCTATCAGCATCCTTTTAGTCTGCATACTATAAACACCGGAAACCTGGAACTGTCTACCCGTGGCAATTATTTTCACCTGAACGACATTCAGGTTGTAGGTGACAAGGAGAAAAACGACAGACTCAAACAAAGCGGCAGCGCGCAGCCACTCATTTACAATATAAATGCGCCTTTCCTGCACTTTAGCAACATGGACCTGATTCAGGCTTGGCAAACCGACAGTCTTACCATAGGCACAGTAAATATTTTAAACCCTATTATAAAGATAGGGCGCGACAAATCTATACCGAAAGCAGATACTGAAGCCCAGTTGCAGGAGGCTTATACTGCTGTGTCTGATTTCATCAGCTGGCTTTTTGTAGAAAATATAAACATACAGGATGCTTCCTTCACGCATCTTACCGGAACTAGTCAGTTTAAGCGAATTCAGGAGTTGCAACACATCTCCATGAGCGCCACCGCACTGAAAGTAGATTCGGCTTATATCTTCTCCCCTTTAGCAGAAAGCCTTCCAGTGGAAGAGGCTGTCCTGACAGCGCGTGATTACACCTTCTGGACACCTGACAACCTCTATACCTTTACGCTGGACCGCATACACTACTCTACCCAAAAGCAGTTGCTCTCCGCCCAGTCTTTGGCACTGGCACCCAACCAAGATGTTTATAACCGGATGAAGACCATGGGTGTTGCCAGCCGGAACCTCTATGATATTTCTGCCACTCATTTTAGCGTGACCGGACTTGATATAATAAGAGCGATTGAAACAGGCGAGCTCTTGATGGACCAGGTGTTGCTCAGGCAACCGGACTTTGCTATGCTGAAGGATCGGACTATACCTGCGCCACAGGAGCAGCAAGGGGCAATGGATGACTTGTACCGTATTGTGAACCCTATTAAGGTGAATGTCCTGCGTATGGAGGATGGCACCTTTACATATCGTGATAAAAGCGCTGACGTAACCCGTACGCAACTGCTGGATCATGCCTCCGCCACTGTGCTGGGTCTTAACCTTGGTTCTGCCAGGTTAGGTGCGCTGGATGACGTTCTCCCGATGCAGGAGATGAACCTGACAGCGGGAGATTATACGTACAGATCGCCTGATGGTATTTACACTATCAGGCTAGACAGCCTGCTATATTCCAGCCAACAGCAGGAACTTACTGCCCGCCGCATTCATGTGGCTTCTGATAAAGAAGTAAATGCACGCCTTAAGCTCCAGCACATTGAACAGGCAAACCGCAACCTTTTTGATGTCTCTGCTGAACGTTTCCATGTAAGGGGGTTAGACCTAATACAGGCGTATGAAACAGGAGAGTTTGCCATGGCAGAGATGTTCCTCACAGCACCCGAAGTAGCCGTTCTCCAGGACCGGAATGTGCCTTCGCGTAGCACAGATACCCGAGACGAAGAGGAAAACACAGATGATTCAGAAACACTGAAACAGATAGCCGAAGTAGTAGAAACATTCAGAGTGGATAAACTGCGGGTTAACGATGGCAATGTCACCTTCAACATCCTGCAGGATACGGTACTGACAAGCCAGAGGATAGCACATGTGTCGGTGGCAATGGATCAGCTGCGAACTGTATCTCTGGAGGCCAATGATCCGCTGGAAATGTTCCAGGCAGATGAAATTGACGTGCTGGTACGGGACTACTCCTACTTACTACCCGACAGCTTGTATAGGCTGAATATTGGGGAAATCAGAACATCACTAGAGGATCAGTCCCTCTACATTGAGGACCTGCGCCTGTTGCCGCTCTACGAAAGAGATGATTTTATGAGCAGGCTCACTTATGAGAATGATCGCTTTGATGTGCATGTTCCGCAAGTGCAACTGAAGGGAGTAGACCTGGATGCGCTTTTTAACAACCAGGACATCATCATCAGGAAAGCGCTCCTTATTAACCCGCTGCTGGATATTTACCGGGACAAGCGTATTCCGGAAAATCCGGACAGAAGGCCCCCCACCCTGCAGGAAATGCTTCGACAGGTAGATTATTATGTTGATGTGGATACAATTGTTGTAAAAGACGCCACACTGACTTATGCAGAAGTAGCACCGAATGGCAATAAACCAGGTATACTTAGCTTCGTAGACGCTAACATAGAAGTCTTCAATGTCACCAATGATCCTACGCTGTTAAGCCTAGATAGTATCGCTCTGGTGCATGCTTCTGCTCAGTTGATGGGTGAAAGCGAATTGAGTGTTCGTTTTATGTTTCACCTGAATCATCCGGAAGACATGTATACTTACGAAGGCACACTTCAACCCATGGATTTCGATGCCTTGAATCCCCTGTTTAAGAACCTGATTTTTGTAAGTATAGAAGATGGACAGATAGATAAGGCGGCCTTTTCTGTGAAGTCTACAGAACACATGGCAGTCGGGCAAATGCAGTTCTTCTACAACGACTTCGAAATTTTACTCCTAGATAAAGATGACCCTGAAAACCCTGGCTTTCTGCGTAAAGCAGGGAGCTGGCTAGTGAACAATTTAATCATTAAGTCCAATAACCCCGCAGGCCGCAGAGAATTAAGAGAGGGGAATATAGAAGTGGAGCGTGATTATTCAAAATCTGTATTCAACCATATGGGTAAAGCTATGATAGAGGGCATCACTTCCAGCCTGATGGTACCTTTTGTAGAACGCATAGCAGAAAAATTTATAGCATTTTAGCACGGGAACCTATACTCTACACTGAAGATAGCACAAGATGAAAACGTTCTTAAATTTTGAAGATATACTTTTCACCAAACCTGGAGCTTGTTCTAACTTTGTTTTTGACGGCGAAAAATATGCCGTCAGGTTCGGAAAGCGTTCATTTACAGCTCAAAGTACTAAATTTGAATATGCCTTAAAGACTGTATTAAGCGCCAAATGTATGAAAATCTAAAAAGCTGAAAAATAAATGAAAAAGGGGAATTTATAAAGCCTGCAGTCCGATGTTACCGAAATAGGATCCGGCAGCCATCAGGATACAGGAAATAACTACGCCTATACTAATCGCTAAAAAAGCACTTCCGCGGCCGATTTTAAAAACGTAAGCAGCAATAGTACCCATGTATGCTCCTGTACCGGGAAGGGGTATCATCACAAAAATCATCAGGCCCCAAAAGCCATATTTCTGAACTTCATTCCCCACTCCTCTTTTAGCTCTCTTAGATAAGTTAATGACACTTTTCCTATAAGTACGGTTAGGCCAAAGCTTTAGGCTGAAAGTATCAATCAGCCACGAAAGTAGAGGGAAGATCAGCAAATTAGCAACCAAGCCTACCACAAAAGCCCAGGCTAAAGGCAAATCATTTAAGACAGCGTAAGGAATGCCAGCACGTGCCTCACCAAAAGGTGAAATGCTCAGCAGAAAGGTATAAACAAGTGTTTCCAGCATGTAGTCTAAATAAGAGGCGCAATTTCGCTAATTGCCGGAGAATTTTATTAGGTTGAAGAAAATTTCATTTGTAACAGCTTGACACTGTAGCAAATTTCAGACCATTATAAGACAGATATGAGTTATAGTGGTGGTTTTACTTCAGACCTGATAATCCCTCAATTATAAAAATAGCAGGCAAATACTATTCCTGCCAGCTCTTTTCACACAGATAACCACCTGTAATTAAATTTAACTAAACTCGTGAATAGAACAAGCGACAGCAATATCAATTTATGAACAAGCTCCTCAACCACAGGCATACCTGGATTTACTTTATAAGTATCATTAGCTTGGCTTTATTGATTGGTGAAGTAGTGAATGAACGGCTATGGATGCATGACCTGGAGGTATACTACAGAACAGCCAGCCGTCTCACTCAGGGGGAAGAGTTGTACCGGATAGAAGCAGACGGTCATTATATTTATAAATATTCGCCTACAGCAGCCTTGTACTTTATACCCTTCCTTTTACTGCCCTTTTCGTTCGCTAAAGTGCTTTACTGGGTACTATTGACTGCTGTTGCAGTTTTAGCTTTCCAAACTTTTTATAGGATAGTTGTACCGTCTGGTAGCGCGCCCCCGGACAACAGAAAACGAAACATTGTACTTATAGTGGCCTTTCTGGCTGTTGGAGTACATTTACACCGGGAATGGCACCTGGGGCAGGTTAACTTACTTTTGTTGGGAATTTACATCTTCCTGATTAAAAGCTTTGTGCAGGACAAGCCTGTCTTAACCGGACTGTTATTGGCAGTGAGCTTGTTTATCAAACCTTTTGGTTTAATCTTTTATCCATACCTACTCTTCAGGCAGCGCTATCGTGCCACCCTCTATTCAGTAGGTTTTATCGTACTGCTGGGACTCTTGCCGTTTCTGTTTTATTCTTCCATCCCTGCTTTCAAATACTTATATACAAGCTGGTTTCAGGAGCTGTTTGTTGAACTGCGGGCAAAGCAAAGTCTACTCTCAGAGGGCAACCATACCATTTTCTCTGTCATGGCCCGCTATACTCCGGTGCAATACGTCTTGACGAGTGCTTCAGCCATAAAGATTTACCAGCTCATCATGCTTGGCCTTATCGGAAGCGTATTCCTGGTGTTTGTCAGATGGGGGCGCCACTTGCCGCAGCATAAAGTGCCGGAGTTATCTTTTTTGATAGCGCTAATTCCGTTATTCGCGTTTACAAGCGAGAATGCATTTTTGTTTACGGCCCCCTGCATCATTTACCTGATACATCATTATCAGAAGTTTTCCCTTGCAGGCAAGGCGGGCCTGGTGTTGGCTTGCCTTCTCATAGGAGCTAACATCCGGGATGTAACAGGTGCTGCCTTGTACGGGTACCTGCATGACATATCAGTTTACAGCTTTGGCGCCGTGCTACTTTTATTCCTGCTGTTTGTGTTGAGGTATAAAACGAGAACAATTTTAAAAGATGAGCAATACCAGCAGGGAGAGGTCCTTAAGGCTTAAGAGACTGGTCCTGCTTTGCGATTTGCTCTTCTTCTTGCGCTATGCCAGTTACTGCTCCTGCATATTGCGGAAACGCTAACATAGGCAGATGAAACTCTTCAAGCAGTCTGCTTGTAATGCTGCTTTGAAGCAGGTTCTTCCAGAAGCCACGCTTAGAAACGGTAAAAGCAACTAAATCGGCATTATACCCTTCTACAAAATGCTCTATGCCTTCCGCTATATCATCACATATTACTTGAGAAAAGGTATACGCATCGTCCGGGAAGTTCTTCATCAACTCATTCCTTCTGACATCGATGTTCACCTTACCTTCCTCCCGGCCACAATTAACGTGCAGAAGCGTTATCGAAGAATTGAAAAGCTTTCGCACATCCGCCAGTTGCACCAGAGCGTCTGCTTCGGCAGGGTCAAGCGCAGAGGCGTACACGATTCTTTCAAGATGGCTGATTCGAGCCTTTTCAGGAACAGCTAAAACAGGGCAGGAAGCATTTTTTACCAGGTGCTTTGTGGTGGAACCGAACAACCTGTTTTCTAAAGATCCGCGCCCCGTGGTACCCATTACAATCAGACTTACCTTTCTGTTTCTGGCCAGCTCCAGCAACTCCTCTACCACACCCCCTGTCACTGTGGTGCATTTTATCGGCACATCCACTTCCGAATTCTTTCTCACCAGCTTCACAAATGTCCTTAACTTCTTCATTGCATCCTGCTTTGTTTCATAAGCCGGCAAGGCATACACCGGATGATAAGCCTCTGCAACATACACAGGAGACTGGTAAACATGGCATAGCAGTAGCTGCGCACGCACACGGGAGGCTAGGTTCAAGGCAACCTCTAGTGCCTTAATGGATGCTTGGGAATAATCGACAGGAACGAGTACGGTTTTCATCTGTTCAGGTAAAAAATTTCTGGAATCTTCCAGCTATATCAAAATTGGACCTCCCTATGGTTCTCCAACATGGCGCTATTACTTAGCATATTAACAGAAGGCAAAGCCAGCAGCGGGACAAAAGCCTTCGCCATCATGCGCTCTGTAATGCTCTTACTCAGAATGGTTTCCAGGAAAGAGTGCTTCTGAGGCATTAGTACAAGAAGTTCTGCTTGCTTATCGTGCATAAAATCCTGGATAGCCTCAGCTGCGTCGTTCCGCTGCTGGAAAATAACATCATAATCAATGTCGTGCAGGTGCTTATCTAAAGTGTCTAAAGCAGCTAAGGCGTTTTCCTGCTGGTCATGCCGCATGTCCTTCCTATACAAGTGCAATACCTGTAGCTTGCTAGCAAACGCCTTCACAAACACACGAAGCGAATCGAATACCTGGGCAGATGGCAATTTGGACAGGTCAGAGGCAAAAACAATAGACTTTAATCCTGTAAACTGCACATTCTGTGGAACAGCCAGCACTGGCACATGCACATCTCGCATAACGGCAATGGTCGTGCGGCCAAGCAAAGCCCGCTGTATCGCTCCTCCTCCCCTTGTTCCCATCACCACCAGGTCTGCCTGGTGCACATCTACAGCTTTCAATATTTCATCAAAAGCGAAGCCATGCTTGCACACACACTTTATATTCAGCTTCGCTTTATCAGCGGACGGATTATTAATATCAACCGCGTGAAACCCGCTTCTGGTATGATGTAGTTTATTTCTCTCTTCTACACCTGTGGGAACTGTGGTAAGAAAGCGGAGCGAAAAATTTTTGAACAATGACTCCCTGGCCTCATGTACATACGCCTCCAGTTTCTTTACTTTTTCTCTTTCCTGCTCATGCACTACAGTAGAGAAGTCCATGTGGTAGGGGTAAGAGAGCGGCTTATAGAATGCATGAAACAGCACAATGTCTGACTCCGTTGCCTTTGCCAGTTCTATGGCATAAAGCAAGGCATTGTGTGCATTTTGAGAATAGTCGGTGGGCACTAAAATCGTTCTCATAATTTCCCTATTTAAAGTTTAATGTTCTACAGCTGCTTCCTTAATTAGCTGGTTTACAAAACAAAGTAACGTTATACAGCATTCTTCAGCGATGATGCACATCAGTAGAAATATTGATCTTCATCAACATGTATTTCTCAAGCCTTCGTGCTTTCGAAGCGTCGTTCATATCAGGTTGATTTGAATTCTGTCTTAAACTTAGACAAGGGATTTCTTCCTTCACAGGAAAGAAATCAGTCGGGAACATGATCTCTGTCATCTTGAAGTTTTCCTATTAATTTTATTTTTATATTATTTATATAGAGATAATTATACTATTATTTGGTTTTTTTCGCACGTAACGCAGAACATACAACAAAGGGAATCACAGCAATATTTATTTGATAATATAAACGAAAATCAAGATGAAAACGGTTAAAACAATCACTGTACTTGTGCTGCTCATTGCGCTGTTGGCACTGGTAGCTACAGCAACCGGAATCTTTTCTGATGGGGGACCTGGAGTATATGAGTACACTTCCGTTCGCGGACAAAAAATAACAATTTATGGAAAAGGACTTTACCAGCACATGTCCGCGGAAGTGGCCCCACAGGGTATAGCCCAGGATGTGGTTACACTTGCTGTAGGCATTCCTTTGCTATTGATTTCGCTCTTGCTGTTCAGGAAGGGTTCTCTGAGAGGCATGTTTCTGCTTTGTGGCACCTTAGGTTACTTCCTGGTGACGTACCTGTTCTACACTGTTATGGGAATGTATAATGTCCTGTTTCTGGCCTACGTCATGCTGCTGGCTTCCAGCTTCTTTGCTTTTCTGCTTTCGCTGCGTGCCTTCCAGACAGACACTGTTCGTGCATCTTTTGCTGATAACGCACCTGTAAAGTTTGCAGGAGGCTTTCTGATGTTTAGTGCGATTGCCATCGGGGCACTTTGGCTAAGCATTGTGGTGCCTCCACTTTTTGATGGTACTGTTATTCCCATACAGGTAGAACATTATACCACACTGGTAGTGCAGGGGCTGGACCTGGGAATTCTATTACCTGCTGCCTTTGTCGTAGGCCTGTTACTGGTAAAGAAAAAGGCAGCCGGTTATTTACTGGCACCTGTTTACCTTATTTTCCTCTCCATCCTGATGACTGCCTTAACAGCTAAGGTAATCGCTATGGCTATGTTAGGATATAATGTATTTCCAGTGATTGTCATCATCCCTCTGTTCAATATAACTGCAGTTATATGTGCTTACTTCATGCTGAAGAGTATAAGGAGCACTAATAATTTTCAAACCGGGAATGTAACAATAGACTCATCAGGTAAGCTGATACCATCGGACTAAGTTGTGGGCTGGAATTTTTTGCAGTTCAAAGCTAGATCACTACTTCACTTGGCCTCAACTTAAACTCTGAAATGATTGAAATTTAGGATTCACAACCCAGCGCTTAAAGATCAACTTTATGCCTGTATAGCCGTTTCAGAACCTTTGATAGCATAAATAACACTCATTAAATTTTTAGAATTTAAATGACCGTTAATCAAGACGCAGAAAGTATCTTAAGAGAACAGTTGGTGGAATTACTGAAAGGCGGCTTTGCTCCTAATGGTATCCTCTTGAAGGAATTTGATTACAGAAAAGCTGGAATTATGCTGGATGGGCTGCATTTTTCTGCCTGGGTACTTTTGGGGCACATAAAAGCACGGCAGCACACGCTGCTCAACTTCATGAAAGACCCGGAAAACAACCTGGACGTATGGCCGGATGCACACTGGCCGCAAAACCAAGTGCCTGAAACGCAGGCTGAATGGGAGGAAGCCATCGGTCAATATGAGGCGGAGCTACATGAAATGATACAATTAGTACAGGACCCCGAAACACAGCTATTTCAGAAACAAGCAAATGGCTTAACCCTCTCCTGGGCAGCCATGACCACACTGCACCACACCGGTTATCATATAGGCCAGCTAAAAACGATTGGCAGGCAGTTGGGGGTATGGTAGCTGAAATCAAGTATACAGCACCTCCTGCGAAGAGATGATATCCTGTTTCAGCTGTTCGAAATCCTGGTGGTCAGGTTCCGGGGAAAAAGTTATCGGCTGCCCCTTCTGCTCCGGATAATTCAGGAACCGTATCAGAGGACCGGCTATGACTTCTGCTTTCTCAACTTGCTCATCCGTCAGCTGGTGCATCCAATAACCTGACTGTCCCTTTTTCAGGTGCTTTGGATTCTTGCTTTTCAGGGTAGCAAAGCTCATGGCTTCCTGTAGTTCATCTCGCTTGGCCTGGCTCAGTTCAACTTCAAGGTAATCCAGCAGCCGCATCAGCTCCTGCTGAAAATCGAGCAGGAAGCCTTCGTAAAAAGCAATGTGGATGTTGTACCTGCGGCTCAGGCGAAGATGGTCGAACACATGCCACACCCACTCCTGCATCAGCTTTTCGAAGTTTTTCTCCAGGAATCGATGCGGGTCCTTTTCCTCCTGGGGGTAATACTTCAGCATGTAATCTGAACAGTAGTATTTGGAGGCTGATATGGCCCGGTCCCTTGGATCTCTGATGATGTATACCTTCTTATCGAACAAATTCAGAATTTCCCCGCTTCTTTTACAGATAGGAGAATGCGTCCAGACATGGTTGGTAAGGGAAAGATAGCTTTGGATATCATCGATGGGCATTCTGAAGATGCTGCTGATGCGGTAGCTGTACTGCAGGTCCGTTATCTCCAGCACATCAATGCTGGCTTGGCTGGGGTAGTTCAGGTCCCAGTTACTGGCAAGTTCGTAAATGGGGTGCTGCTGTATAAAATTGCTTATATCGTGGCCCTTCCTGGTCAGGATTTGCTGGATAATTTGGTAGAGCCAGAAGTTTCCGCACTTAGGTGCGCCGCCTTGAAGTATTTTCATGCCTGAAGGTTCGTTTTATGCTGTGTAGGTTAGCTATACGGTGGAATGGGTGTAATAATGATTTTTATCGCTGGATCAGTGATAAATCTAAGTTCTTACATACTCACTTTAACACCACAACCTTCACCTGTTTTTCGACGGAGGCTGTTGTTAGTTTTACAAGGTATACACCTGAAGGAAGATCGCTGGCATCGAAAGAATACGCATACATGTTCCCGGACACTGCTATAGACTCCTCTACCTGCTGCACTACGGCGCCGCTAAGATTATAGACTGTGATGACAAATTGTTCTTCTCTCGGCAAAGTCAGGCTGATAGAGGCCTCCTCTGCTATAGGATTAGGGAAAACCGACAAATGCACCTCGTTGTCAGGGCCCGCGGGGGCGTGCGGAGCGGGGGCGCTGTTAGATGCAGCAAGTGCAGCAATAGTCGAAGTACCACCGGGCTGATGCGCTCCTATGCTAAAACTGGTCAAGAGGGTAATGTTGTTTCCGAAGAAATCCTGAGTTCCCACATTTGTTCCGAACAGGCTTTTCAGGTTCATTCCTTTCCCAACCAAGCCGGAGGTTGAGAAAAGTTTATAGCCGGTTAAGGTATGGAACAGCTTTGGGTCACTGATCGTAACTCCTTTGCCTGGGTCTGTAAGCGCCGGGCTGAGAGAGTAGCCCACAGCTACGCCACCGCTCTTCTCCTGGCCAGTTGCCGTGCGCCAGGCAGTAAGTGAACTATACGTGGTGCCTACCCAGTTAATTTTGAAAGTAGCGCCTGATGACCAATAGTCATTGCCCTCAAAGCGTATACCAGTATTGGCGTTTACTCTTACAATCTCTGCACCACCCGTAGTTTGAAAAATATTGTTCCGGATACTGGTATTGGTAAATCCCCCGCTCCGGACCATCACCGCTTTGGGAACGCCACTGGCAGATGGTGTCAGGTAAACCGTGTTATTGTAAACATAGGCGTTCTGTATTCCCCCGTTCGAGCCGGAAGACCAAAGATGGATGCCGCCATAGTCATTCTTGCGCCCATCATTTTCACTAACATTGTAACGCACCGTGATGTTCTTCATCGCGGGAGCACCTGAATACTGTGCTATTAGAAAACCTGCCCCATCATTGTCATGGGAGTAGTTGTACTGCATGATGCTGTTAGTAGTGCCGCCGTCCAAGTCAAAGCCACCGCCGTCTTTCGCTGATCCTGTCTTGTTATGATGCGACTCATTGCGCTGAATCAGGAGATTATTGCAACGGTAGCCCCAGATACCTGCAGGGCCGTTGGAGGGAGAGGCGTTGAGCCATCCATTATTATAAGCCTCACAGTATTCAATCACGGCGCCATCCACGTCTCCCAGGCAGATGCCGCTTCCGCTGTGAGAGGTAGTTCTTTCCGGAATGCCTGAGGTGTTATACACTTTGTTGTTGCGCAAAGTGAATTTCTTATGTACCAGCCTCCCCTGGGCATACGATGAAATTCCGACATCCCCGTTGTCATGCACTTTGCTGTTTTCAATGGTTATGTTACCGAAGCCTGCTGTTAAGGAATCCCAACTACCGAACATAATACCAGCTTCTTTATAGCCATATACCTCCACATTTACAATGTATACATAGGTAAGGAGCGTGTTAGGTACATCGGTATAAAAATCGATGCCGACCTTCGTTGACTGTGTCCGGCCTGAGCCTTTGAAAATGAGATTCTGAATTTTGAAACCAGCAGTATTATAGCCCCTGAACCCGTAGTTAGTCCCACTGCTGATGGTGGCGCGGCCTGTGCCATAGGAGCCAAACACAATCGGCTTCTCAGCTGTACCTTTCACTTTGGCATAGGCGCCCGCGTTTTGGGTGCCGAAGTAAATACCACCCTGAAATGTTTTTCCGCCTTCAAACAGGATAATGTCACCAGGTAAGAAGACGGCGCGGTTGACTTTTGCCAGTGTGGCCCATGCAGCCGTAGCGGATGTACCTGAGTTACTGTCTTTGCCCACGGAACTCACATAATATGTGGCAGCCTCTAAACAATTTGTGGCGGTAAGTATGAGTAAAGTAATTGCTAAAAGAAAACGTTTCGGTAACATAGACATTTCATAATCCTGACATGGTAGTTGATACAGAGAAGTTATGCACAGGGATCACATGGGATCAATGAGTTACCAAAAGCTTTAGAGGGCTCAATGGCTGCAAAAGAAGAGGTGAGAAATCAACAGGAGGTAGTGATTTTACAGGATTCTTATAGTTACACTTATTATACGTTTATTAATAATAAAGGTACAGTTTTAGCTACTTTTTCTACTATTTAAGCAAGATTTGATGCCCACTGTTTGTATTCACAGTATACTTCAGAGAATTTTTTTTCCCGGACAGGAGTAACCACCAGTTTTAGCTGAAGCCATGAATTTATCTAAGAAAGATTTTTCTGTAACCACGCCAAGCCAGTTTGCAACAACGCAACTGCCAGTCCGACACGTTGATTTAAATCTTCATTCGCCGTATGGCCATGCGCCGCATACTGCCGGATAAGTTTCAGGTTTTCCTCTAAATGAAGTGGCTCTACTTTATCATCGGCCACTGCACGAAATGAAGCAAAGCGTTCATCATCGGCTTCAAAAGTTTCTGTTATATAAGAACCATCCTGTTGCCGGGCAGCACATAAAATACCACTTGCTTTAACTAAAGATGGCGCTAGCGTTCCCTCCAGCCCCCTTTTCAAAACGATAACGCCCCTGAAACCAGCCATGTCGGCCAACGTCACCATCTTCTGCATATAGGTGATATGAAAAACGGAAGTAATCAGAATATCGGCTTGGCAGGGGTTAAGTACTTTCTCTAGGGTAGCCAGGAACGGGCGTTTGAAAATAGTCCTTCTACGGTCAACCCATTCGTTTAAAGCAGGCGATAGCACTCTCTGGTCCAGCGCCCACCCAAATGGCGGCGCATCTCCTTTAAGTTCTTGTATATCCTGAATGAATGTACTGCCCAGGTGCTGGTATAAATCCAGTGTGTTTAAGGTGAGCTTAGGACCTGCGGATCTACCCATGGTGACAACCACCCGATAGCCTGCTTCCTGTAAAGCTTTAGCCAGCAAAGGTGTTATCATATAGGAGTGCTCTACCCCATCAAATGGCTCCGCTAACTGTACGGTGGTTCCAGAAAAAACCATTAGCTCCCGAAAACCAAGGTTATACGTAGCCACTACTGCATTTAAAAGGCCCTGGTATTCTTCATCCGTTTCGTAGCGGATACGCATCATACTGGCTGCCATCCCTCTGAAGGTTTCACCAGGCAGATCTGAAAAGATATAGTGCCCTAACTTCTTTGCCTCAGCCTCCGATAGCGTTTCTTTCTGCAACAGCTTCACCCCTATCTCCCTTATTTCTGCAGGTGAGTCAGCGCAAAGAGTGTCATACAGCTTACTTATATCAAAAGTAGCAGCAGCATCTTCATCAGAAGGCAACAGCAGTTCCTGTTCCATTTTAGTAGGTCCTTTGGCAAGTAAAGCACCATAAAAAGCCCCTTTTTGAATAGGCACGACGGCTTCATCATCTTTCAGGTATTCCGCTATTTCATATAGCAAGGACTCTGGTAAAGGCTTGCTCCCGTGTTTGCCGATCCCGATGACTTTTATTCCATCAACCAGCGGGTTATCCTGTCGTGTATAGTTAGCTTTCATGCTTTGAGATTTGAAGTATGACTAGCGCAAGTGATTGCTATCGTTTTTGGCTCAGGCGGTTATGTTCTCATCCATAATCTTTACCTAATAACCAGACAAATCCAGATCTTCTGTTTCGATTCTTGGGACCCGTTGCCCCATTTTCTTCTGAATAATCTTGAAGTGGTGCTCGTCGTCAGGTGTCACAAAGGATATTGCCTCGCCTTCTGATGCGGCCCGTCCGGTTCTGCCGATTCTGTGTACGTAATCTTTTGGGGAGCGTGGTAATTCATAATTGATTACATGAGGGAGGAACTTGATGTCTATACCCCGGGAAGCTAAGTCTGTAGCAACTAATACCCTGAGTTTACCGGCTTTGAATTTCTTCAGTGCCTCTGTCCGGGCACCCTGGCTCTTCTCCCCATGCAGCCCGGCGGCATCTATACCATGTTTCGACAATTTGCCCACTACGTTGTTTGCCGTCCTGATGGAAGAAGCGAACACCAGTACCTGCTGCAGATCGCCGGTCTTAATCAGGTACCTGAGCAGCGGACCCTTTTTCTCCGGGGCTATACTATAGGCCACCTGTTTAATCAGTTCTGGAACAGAAACTTCTTCTTCTACCTGAATTTTGACCGGATTGTACAGAATCTTAGAAACCAACTCCTCAACATCTTCGCCCAACGTGGCTGAGAAAAGTAGATTCTGGCGCTTCGCAGGCAATAGGGCAAAAACCTTATCCACTTCCTCTTTAAACCCCAAACTCAGGATTTTATCTGCTTCGTCCAGTACCAGTGTCTCCACCTCCGACAGCTTCACAGCGTTATGTTCGACCAAGTCAAGCAGCCTTCCAGGTGTAGCCACCAGTATTTCAGTACCACTTAATTGCATCATCTGCGGATTGATGGAAACGCCCCCATACACCGCCTGTACTTTGGCTTTTTGTGGCAGCTTCGCGTTGAAAACCTGGAATACTTCCAGTATCTGAATCGCTAGTTCCCTTGTCGGCACCAGAATCAGGACTTTGACATACCTGTTATTTATTGGTTTGTTACCCTGGAACATCTCCAGAATAGGCAAAGCAAAGCTAGCCGTTTTACCGGATCCGGTTTGCGCTATGCCCAGCACATCTTTTCCCCTTAGTATGGCAGGTATTGCTTCTTTTTGTATCGGGTAAGGCTGTGTGTACTGCTGCTCGTCTACGGCTTTTAACAAGGGCGCCGACAAGCCTAGAGATGAAAATGACATAATATGCCTGTATTTATGTGGTAGAGCTGATGCTTTTTGTGTACAAAGATAGGGCTTATAATGTTCTTCGGCACATAGCGGTGCGGGATAGCGCAAAACGTAATATCTAATCAACGTTTATCAGGCACCATGCCTCCCAAACTACTAACTCATAAACCCGTTTTTTAAAACCCGACAGCGGCATCATCTCCCCTGGGGTCAGCACCTCCTTCCATCTTTCCATCAGGGAGCACCAGGATTCCGGCAGCTCTTCCTATTCCTCTTGGGTTTGGTGCTATTTTATGTCCCTTTAACCACAGCTGCAGACCTGTGTCGGGTCCCAGGGCACCCAACTCACTTAGCACCCAATCCGGCTCCCATTGGTGATGGAACCTGCCCGCATTCACGGCTCCCTGCATCGGTAAACCATGCGCTATCACATTCATAATAATTTGATAGACCGTGGTGATAATGGTGGAACCGCCCATGCTGCCTACTACCATATATAGTTCTCCTTCCTTTTCCAGAATCGTCGGCGTCATGGAACTCAGCATGCGTTTGCCTGGTGCAATGGCATTTGCTTCTCCTCCTATCAACCCGTAGGTGTTAGGGTAGCCGGGTTTCGAGCTGAAGTCATCCATCTCATTGTTCAGCAGAAAGCCAGCGCCATCTACAAACACCAGCGCACCGAAATTAGTGTTCAGGGTAGTGGTAACGGAAATAGCATTCCCCATCGGGTCCACAATGGAGTAATGCGTAGTTTGTGCGCCTTCATAAGCAGCAGGCTCTCCGGCGTATACCTCCTCGCTGTCTGTGTCACTCCCCATTGAAAAGTCATGCATCCGTCTCTTCATGTACGCCTCCTCCAGCAGGCCCTCTACCGGCACATCAACAAAGGCCGGGTCCCCGAGGTGCTTTGCCCTGTCAGCGTACACTCTCTTTTCAGCTTCTATCATGAAATGGGCGGTTTCTGTCGTTTTAATCCCCCACTCATCGATTGGATAATCCTCTGAAATACTTAAAAGCTGTATTAGTGCAATCCCCCCGCTGGAGGGCGGTGGCATAGAGATAATGGTATGTTCACCGACTTTGGCTGTAAGCGGCTCCCGCCAGATGGCACGGTAATTCGCCAGATCCTCTTTGGTGATTATGCCTCCTCCCCTTTTCATCTCCTCCACTATATACTGCGCCGTGGCACCCTCGTAGAATCCTGCTCTGCCCTTGTCTCTTATTCTTGCCAGGGTTTCGGCTAAGTCTGGTATCCGAAGGGTATCTCCTTCCTCCCACTTGTCTTTCAGAATAAAACCTGGTCGCCGGGTGCTGTATTCAATGAAGTCATCCCGGTTTTCATTCAGCTTTTCAGCTTCCTTCTCGGTCAGCGGGAAACCCTTGGCAGCCAACAGCACTGCCGGTTGCACCAGTTCTTCCCATGGTATGGTGCCATACCTTTCATGCAGCTGCACCATTCCATCTACTGTGCCTGGAACACCTGCTGCCAAGTGACCCTTCACACTTAAATCTTCAATTACCTCCCCTCCCTCATTCAGGTACATATCACGGTGCGCTGCCCCAGGCGCTTCTTCCCTGTAATCCAATGCATCGACGCTGCCGTCCTGTTGTCGTAAAACTAGAAAGCCACCACCACCTATATTCCCTGCATCAGGGTATACCACCGCGAGGGCAAACTGCACGGCAATGGCCGCATCCACGGCATTGCCACCTTGCCTCATAATGTCAACACCTACTACCGAGGCAAGAGGATGTGCTGACACCACCATCGCCTGATCTGTTATAAGACCAACTTCATCTAAGTTTCTGTTCTGACACCCTGTTGTGAAAATGAGAATAAAGGGAATGAGTATTTTTTTGATCATAGAAAATGCCTGCTTTGTTCATAAGGCTTACGCAGCGCCACCCTTAACAAGTTTTGTTGAAAGAAAATGTTCCAGAATCAATAAGTTGACAAGGAGAAGATGCCTGGGTAAACGAACGCACGGGAGTGACTTCTTATCTGATGTAGAAGAAGCGATAGTAGAGATGAGACAGCTGGGTAATTAGTTTGTTTGTCCCTCTCCCTGGAAAAAAATTCCGTCTAGCCACCTAATAGGTAGCTAGACGGAACCTTACTAAAGGAAAGCTTAGGATACGATGTAAATCTGGCAAGTGCCAAGTTGAGTTACACAGCATATTAACCCTCTGCGTGCACACGGAAAAGCTCCAAAGCATCCTCATTGCCCTGCTGGTATGCAAGATCGATTGCTGACAGGCCTCGCACATCCTGGATTTTTGTATCTGCCCCTGCTTCAAGCAACAGCTTCACCAGTTGGTTTCTGCCAAACAAGGTTGCAAACATGAGGGCTGTACCTCCGTTCCCATTCTGTAAATTAAGGTCTGCGCCATTGTCAATCAGTAGTGTGGCTACTTCAGGATATCCCTTAAAGCTTACTCCCATCAACGCGGTATTGCCTGTAACATCCTGCACATTGGGATCCGCTTTTGCCTTCAACAATATTTCGGATGCCTCTACATGTCCATCGTAGGCGGCTAATATTAATGGTGTAAAGCCTTTGGCGTTCTGAACATTGATATCGACTCCTTCTTCTATTAGTTGATTCAGGTAATCAACATCCCCTTTACGGGCAGCATCAAAAAGAAGGTCTTGCTGGTTGGTGGAGTGAAATGTCATATAGCGTTTTTATAATGTTACGGAAATTTTACCGATGGGTACGTTGAAATAGCAATGCGTGCTTGTTTTTTTGTGCTGAACCTGCCACACACTGTGAAACAGGTATCTAAAATATCTTCCAAATGCCTTATCAGGTCCTACTATTCGTGTCTTTCGTAGTAAAACCAAAAATTTCAAGCGTTCACTCACTTACATAAACTAGCTTTCTCTTTAAAAATAAATTATATTGCCTGATATGGTTACAGGCCGCTTTAATGCTAGTCTGTTCCGTACTTTTGTCTCCTCTTTTATAGGTTTCAGCTAATACTGGCAAAAGCCTACTGCCATTGCTTTTAATGCTGTGCCAGAATGATTTTGTGATATCTAATTAACATGAATAAAGTATTTTACCCTTTCCTGCAACTGCTCATATTTATAGCTACCATTTTTCCTGTTAAAGCTCAGGATGCTCCTTTTACCCGTACGCTAACACTCGCCGAAGCCGTACAACTGGCAAAGGAAAATTCTCCCCGTTACCGCAGCGCCTCAGTGCGGTACGAGAACAGGCAATGGGAGTATAAAAGGTATCGCTCTAATTTCTACCCGCAGTTGAACCTGAGTGGGGTTTTACCAGAATACAACAGAACTATCGATCCGCGCATAACCGACACAGGAAGTCTCATTTTCATTAATACGCATAATGCCAACTCCTTTCTCCAGCTTTCCCTGGGGCAGGAAATCTGGCCTACCGGCGGTTATATTTCCATCAACACGCAGCTAAAGCGACTCGATGACTTCCAGGCAGAAACAAACCAAACACGTTACTCTTCTATCCCAGCCACTATTACGCTTAACCAGCCTATATTTGGGTTCAACTACCGTGCATGGGACAGAAAAATTGCTCCGCTCCGTTTTGAGGAGGCTAAACGTGATTTCTGGGAAGAAATGGAAGATATCTCCAGCTCCACTACAGATCATTTTTTCAACCTCCTGCTAAGCCAGATAAGCTTACAAATAACGGAGAAGAACGTTGCTAACAATGATACGCTTTACAAAATAGCGAAGGTTCGGTATGTGGAAAATAAGATCCCGGAGGACGAACTACTGCAAATGGAACTCACACTTCTGAACTCTTTACAAAACCTGGAACAGGCAACACTGGATGTAGAGGCAAACACGCTAAGACTAAAAGTATTTCTAGGCATTACCGATAATTACCCCATCACCTTGGTTCCGCCTGATGCAACTCCTGATTTTGAAATAGATGAAGAAGTCGCCCTGGAGCAGGCTCATAGAAACCGCCAGGTAATAATTGGCTATAAAAGGGAAATACTGGAAGCAGAGAGGCGGGTGGCAGAGGCCAAAGGAGAAACCGGTTTTACAGCCGACCTCTTTGCTTCGTTCGGACTCACACAGCAGTCACTGGAGTTTAGTGAAGTGTACCAGGAACCTGTTCCGCAACAGCGCGTGCGGGTTGGCTTTAATATGCCGGTTATGGACTGGGGCCGGACAGCTGCCAGGCTGGGAACTGCCACGGCAAACGAGACGCTGGTGAAGGAAAATGTGGAGCAACAGAGGGTAAACTTTGACCAGGAGATTTATCTTAACGTTAAACGTTTTAAGGTGCTGCGAAAGCAAATGGCAGGAGCAAAACGTGCCAATGAAATTGCTGAGAAACGTTATAACCTTACTCGGGCCCGCTACCTTAAAGGGCAGCTTAGCCTTCTGGATTTGAATGTTGCCACTGAAGAAAGGGACAAGGCCACTCGCAGCTACATCAGCTCCCTCGAAAGCTTCTGGTCTGCTTATTACAGAATTCGCCGGCTGACATTGTATGATTTTCAGCGGAATGAGTCATTGCTAGCTGAAATTTAGTAGTTATGATAGGCTGGTAAAAAACAACCCCTAATAAAATCAAAACCTCCCGCAGGATTTACTCTTGCGGGAGGTTTTTTGTTAGGCGCAAGCCTGCATTTTAGTAAAATGATTGTTTTTCCAGCTCTCCATAACACCTTCTATTCTTTTTACAGCTGCTTCCTCTAGCCAGACCAAACGAAAGGCTACTACATTACCTCTTTACAGTTATAGGATTGCTTTCTGATTTCTTCAAGGCATCATATACTACCTGCAGCACATTTGTTCGGGTGTTTAGCTGACTAAGTTTAGGGTTTTCGCGGGTGGGGTGCACCCTGTTGGACAGGAATACATACACCAGTTCATTTACAGGATCTATCCAGGTATAGGTGCCCGTAAAGCCGGAATGTCCGAAACTTTCTACCGGTGCACCCGGGGCGGCATTGCTATTCTGAGCACCCGGTTTAGCCGGACGGTCGAAGCCAAGCGCGCGGTAGTTGCCAAAATCACAGAACTGGCACTTGCTGAATTCACTCACGGTGTTACCCGCTATATATTGCTTCCCGGCATACTCCCCGTTGTTGAGGTATAGCTGCATCAGTTTTGCCACATCATTGGCGTTGCCAAACAAACCCGCATGCCCACTGATACCGCCCAGCATGGCAGCACCCTCATCGTGCACAGTGCCGTGCAGCAGTTGCTTTCGGAAGTGCGACTCGTACTCTGTTGGCACAATACGGGAGGCAGGGTATTTTTTGTAGGGATTAAAAGTTAGTGTCGTGGCACCTAATGGCTCATAGATATTTTCCTTCAGGTAAGTTTCAAAGCCCTGGCCCGTAATATTCTGAACCACCAGCGGCGCGAGTATAAAAGACAAATCACTATACACATAGCCAGCCTGCTGGTTCATCGGAGACTCCATGATCTGCTCGTAAATTTTGTCTGTGTATTTGCGATGCATGTACAGGTTCTGCGCTACTTTGATGGGGAAGCGGGCAGAGGAATCGGCTTTAAAAGTTCTCCATTTAAATTTCCCACTCTTCCTCACGGTCTCTTTCCAGAACGGTATCCACGATTTCAGCCTTGCCTGGTGTGTGAGAATATCCTTATAATTCAGGTTTTCCTTATTGGACCCTACTGCCATCGGCAAATACGTGCCGAGGGTTTTGTTCGGGTCAAACTTTCCCTCCCCTTTCAGCTTCATAAGAGCCGCCAGAGAAGTACTGATTTTAGTGACAGATGCTAAGTCGTAGAGGTCTGTGTTGTGCACCGGCTCCTCATTGTCGTAGGTATGGTACCCGAAGGCTTTCTGATAAATAACTTTGCCGTTCTTAGCCACCAACACCTGCGCACCCGGTGTGGCTTTCTCCTGCATGGCCTGGGCCACCAGGGAGTCTATGCCAGCCAAATCCCTTGTCTTTATTCCTACTGCTTCCGGCACACTGTATGCTAACCGAAGGGCTCCCTCTGTTTTCAGGCCGTCTCCCAGCCTGAACGCATTAGAAACAGTAACTGGCAAGCTTCCCTTAGCGCCAATGCCGCCAAAAATCAACTGCGCTGCCAGGTCCTGTGTCAGGGGCGTCTCCTGGTAGGCCGTGAGCACAGCATCGGCATTATCGATGTTTTCGAATTTAGCAAGGCTGTACACATTCCCGAATACACTCACAATCGTAGGCTTCGACCGGATGAGATCTTTCAGGAACAGGTTCATTTCGGCGGTGATGCCGAAGTTAGCGCTACCGGCTTTCAGCTGCAGCTGATGCACACCAGCTATAATCAGGTTATACCCCTGCAGCTGTTCTTTCAGTTGCTGTAGCTCGGCAATGGTACTGGTGGACGGCAAAAAGAAGGTATCCACGGACATGTAACGGGTCAGCCCTTTCTGGAAATCCGTAGCTTGCGTTGTACCTATAGCCAATGCCGCCACCCGAAGCGTGTCAAGTCCCTGGATGGGCAGGATATTGCTTTTGTTGCGTAACAGGGTAAGCGATGCTTCTGTTAACAAATGGTTCAGGTACAGGGCATGCGGGTTGTTCAGGTCTTCGATTAGATGGGCGGTTTCAATGGGCTGCCAATTATCCAGGCCCACCCACTGCTTGGCGGCCAGTACTTTCCTGCAACGGGCATCTACCTCTTCCTGTGTTATTTCGTTGTTCAGGATAGCTTTCTTCACCTCCTGAATCGTCATTTTTACATCCATCGAGTTCAGGAGCATGTCGTTACCAGCCAGCAAAGCTTTTACGTCTACCACACCCGGTTTATAGTATTTTGCCACGCCCTGCATGTTTAAAGCATCCGTGAAAATCAGGCCTTTATACCCCAACTCTTCTTTCAAAAGTTCACTTACAATAGGCTTTGAAAGTGTAGAGGCAAGATTAGGCGTATTGTCCAGCACAGGGATGTTCATGTGTGCTACCATTACGCTTCCCAACCCGTTTCGAATCAACGCCCTGAAAGGGTATAATTCCACTGAGTCCAGGCGAATGCGCGAGAAATTTATCAGGGGCAGCCCATAATGGGAGTCCACATTGGTATCGCCGTGGCCGGGGAAGTGCTTGGCACTGGCCAGCACGTGCTGGTCCTGCATACCCCGCATATAAGCCAGCGACTTCCGCGTAACGTTGTACTTATCTTCCCCGAAAGATCGGAAGCCGATAACGGGATTGTTGGCGTTGTTGTTAATGTCTACGGTTGGGGCGAAGTTAACGTGGATGCCCATGCGCTTGCACTGACGGGCAATCTCAGCTCCCATTTCATAAATCAGTTCCTCGTCCTCTACTCCTCCTATCGACATCTGGTACGGAAAGCGCACGGTGCTGTCGAGGCGCATCGCCAGGCCCCACTCGGCATCAATGGTCACCATCAGGGGCACTTTGCTTTCGCGCTGGTAGCGGTTTGTCATTTTTGCCTGTCGCACAGGGCCTCCCTGGAAGAAGATCACCCCTCCCACCTTATAAGTCCTGATGAGGTTGCTGATAGAGTCGATGTGCGCCTGATCTCTGTTGGAGTACACCGGAATCATAATCAGCTGCGCGATGCGTTCTTCTGGCGTCAGGGTTGCAAAAACAGAATCTACCCACGCTTGCTTTGCATTTAGAAACGGCGGGTCTTTATCAGGATTAAAAGTTGAGTTATCAGCTCGCTGGGCAGCAGGCTCCCGAAACTTACTACGGGAGGTCTGTCCCTGCAGTAAATTTGTTCCAAACATCATTAGCATGATGAGAACGAGGCAAAAAGTTGTATGTTTTTTCAAGGTACTCAGGCAGATAGCAGGTTTGTGGCAAAATATTCTAATATTCCACAAGATAACCAGAATTGCTCACAATTGGTAGTTCACAGGCTAACCCAGATAGCAGTCTTTCTTCACAGTCATACAAACCCTTAATGAGCATAAAGAAATAGAAATGCAGAAGCAAGACAGCACTACATATTATAGTAATAATTCACGTGCTTTATATCAAGAATTTGATTATCAGAATTATAAACTAATACCGCTATAAGTTAGCTAAAGATTTTAGCTAGAGAAAATCAGGAGTAAAAAATTTAAAACTAAACTTTGCAGGCCAATCTTTTTAGTGCTTCCTCTGGAGCTGCCACTGCCTTACTGCCACAACATTGAAGGCAGGCTGTTAGCTCATCCTACAAAAGGCCCGGCGGCAGGAAAAGATTATAGAACATTTTCTGTAAGTAAACCAAAACCAGCGGGTGGGCCTATTGTAAGTTACATTTAAGGACCACCCGCTGGTTTTGATGGCAACTTGGATTAAAATTTATAAAGTATTAGAGTATGCTCTCAACTTTTTGTTTATGAAAGAAATAGTTAAATATCCTGCTCGCCTATAGCAGTATCCTGCTTGTCAGGTCTTACTTCATTTATTAGTTTCTGGACAGCGGCGTTGGCAACCATGTCATCCGATTTATGTTTCACCGTTACCATGGTGTATCTAAGCTCTTTATACTTCTCCCAGTCAAATTTAATCAGGAAGTTTGCAGCGCCCCTCACCCCGGTCTCAAACAACCGAAGCTTTTCCTCGTCCGGCATACTGAAGTCAAGCCAATCGAAATGGTCTGTATCGAGGCAGTGTACCAGGTGGCGATAATCGGGGTTATTTGTAATAAAATCAAAATCATGCACCTGCCGGGCTGAATCGAAAATAGCACCCACTAAATTGGGGAATTTGCTTATTATTTTAGGCTTGTCACGGTCTGCTCCCAACTTTACGCCAAAAGTAGGCGCCTCAGGCACTTTACTGTTGTCGTGAAAGAGGTCGATGGGGAAGTTGGAGTTTATGCCGCCGTCAATAAAAAAGACCTCATCGGGAATATTACCTGTATAGCCGATTTCTCTCCATTTTTTCAGCTCATTTGGGCCATAAGGAAGGTCCCTGAGCCGGAAAGGATGAAAGAAGAAAGGGATAGACATGGAGGCACGTACAAAATCAGCCGGGTTCACCTGATCAGGGTCTGTCCAGTACATATCTGCCATAGCAGGAAAGTTCACCTTTGTTTGCGTCGTAATATCAGTGGCCACCAGGGCTAACCGGCCTACAGTATCTGAAATATAGGCGCTGCCATCTCTAAGCTTTAGGTTCTCATTACCCTGCAGCCTGAGCTGCTTTAATTTTCCCCAGGTGTCTACTCCCCTTTCCCTGAGAAGCGCTGTTAGCCAATCATGAAAGTTCTTTCCGGGATTCAAACCAAAGTCATCCCGCATGTTATCTACCACCTGTGCACCTTTCCAGATGAGCTTTTTTATGCTGCTTTTTGCAGTAATAGCCTTTACAAAATCTCTGGCATCTGAGTCTCCATCCACAAATTCTTCAAAGTTTTTATTGGCTAATATCTCCAGAATCCACTTACTGGCATCTTCATTTTTGGGTCCTGCAGCTGCCATCAGCATGGCATTAATAGAACCTGCAGAGGTGCCACCTAGTTGCAGAAACCGTATTCCCATCTGCTCCAGCACGTATACGTATCCCACCAGGGCTACGCCCAGCATGCCTCCACCTTCCATTACCAGGTCCACGTACTGGTGGCCTTCATCATCCACCACATCAGAAAAGGTCTTGCCTCTAACCCGTTCACGCAGCTCAGCCAGTTCTGCCTGAACAAAACCATTATTCGAAGTAAAGTCTTCAATTTTCATCTGTACATGTTATTAAAGTTTAACTTAAATATGATTCATTTGATCTGCCTGCTCATACTAGAATATCACCACGGGTACAGGGGCATTCGAAGTCAGCAGCTTGTACCTCATGTTATGTAGAATAAAATTATGCAGTTAATACACCAAGGCTCTAGCAGTAAAAAGGCCAATACAAGCCAATAATCACCAGCGCCTGACTATTGTATAAGTTTAGCTCCTGACATTACGTCCCCGGCCCATATAACATTGTGAAGTAAGGATGCTAGGTAGCAGCTAATGTTTTAGTATGGCAGCAATGCATCATGAAGAAGAACCTGAGTACGAGGTATTACTCCAGGTTAAGAGGGGGTAGCGATGAGAGGCAGTATAGTCTTTGCCAGCCCATTCTCTGTAAGAAGCATCTAAAAGCACAGGGTGTATGCTTTTATGAAATGACTTCGGGTGTAAAAAAGAAATTATGTGCAGAAGACGAGCGCCTTCAGTTCTGATTGCAAACTAAGCTATATGCACACACAGGAATCGTCATCCTTTATCAGTGACACCTTACTATATAATTTTACTTACGCATATAAATACATTTAGATATAGGTTTATGCCTACCACCAACCTATCGTACCCATTTTGCTCCTTTTCGCACAAGCTTTTCTCCATTTACCAGCTCAACACCTATAGAATGCCTGTTAAGCCCGGATAGACCTCGCTAGCTGCTTATGCCTGCATGCAAGGCAACTACGTTGAAGGGATCGAACTGATGGATAGCACCATCTCTACCGATAAGCTAATGCGCCCAAGCCTGCGCATCCGGGTTCTGGAATCAGTTAACGGTAGCTTGCAGCAGTGTATTGCATCGCGAGGTACTTCGGAACATATAAGCCGCTTCTATTGGGAGTATGGCTGTAAGTGATTGGGGTATTGTCTGGATCGCAGAAAACGTGAATTACTATTTCCATAGTAGCTGATGTAGCGTGTTTAGGTATTCGTTGTGTATAGCTTCAATCCTTCAATAATGTTGGGTCAAGTGATAGTATTCCTGCTTCTAACATCTATCAGAAAAGCTATAAATCAAAAACTTACACAAAGTTATATAAAGGTATACTTTATTCTTCGCCTTCTTCTTTGGTAAGCAACCATATTAATAAGCTATACCTCAGCATTTCAACTAATTTATGTTATGGTTTCTATACCTGTATCAGAACCATTATACTTCTCTTTTCTTTGGGGCAGCATACTTCTTTTTCGCATCATCCAGTATGAGCACCCAGTCGTTGTCTGGGCCATTGGTAGGTGGCGTGAAGACTTTAGTGCCTTCGTTTATGAATTTACCTATAGAGGTAGATTCCCCTGTGCGCGGATTAAACCAGGTGGCGTTTATTCTATTACCAGAAATGATGCCCATATTCACGTCTATTGGTTTACCAAATGTGGTGTAGATAAAGGCAAAATCCTCACCCCGCGTGGCCTGTATGCGCTCCGCTCCCGCATAAGCTTCCCGCACCAGCTTCTGGTCTGGTACGCGCACCAGGAAAGGCCGTGACTCCATCAGAGTTCGCACGTGAGTCATCTGTGTGGCTCCGGGTAAATCAAGCGATTCTTTCCATGTTCTTCTGGGCCCATTGATAGCATTTCGTTCCGGGGAGTACATCTGCCAGATGTCGTGGCAACCGTAGGTGTGGCCATGGGCACCGGCAAACAAATCCTGGTAAGCAGTACGACGCACATCATGCGCCTCTGAATAACCTAGCTCCTTTGCATTGAAGCAAACAGGATGGTCTTCGTAAATGGGTTCTCCATCCATAGTTGGCTTGGTTGGCGTTAAGTTGTAGTCATGCGTGATCTTCTCATACACCTTTGCATCACGGCAGTGGCCTGTCTGGTACATGTTAAAGTCCAGCCAGTTGTTGTTATGGAACCACTTAGAGGAACCAGAGCCTCCTGAAGGATGGAAGGTTATCATGACTTTCGCCGGATCACCATCACCTGCTCCCGCTGTAATGCCTTCCGCCATGGCAGTCCATACCGCTTCATCCTGCTCTTGGCGTGGGTCACGGTCTCCACCCATAATCCAGATGATGGGCTTGTCTTTATAGCGCCTGCCAACATACTCCCCAAAGACTTTGGCATTAGAAGTATTAAATACCTCTGGTCCTTGTCCCCAGGTGTTCTTAAACAGCTTATCACCCCAGGTGGGTAACATGCCGATGGTCAAGCCCAGTTCTTCTGCTTTATTCACGATGTAGTCCACATGCTGGAAATAGGCTTCGTTTGGCTTCGTTGGGTCCTCGTTATGCAGCGGCAAATCGCCGTAGGGGTTGGGTTCCTTCAAACCATTCAGCTCTGCCAGCACCACTGCCTGAATCACTGTAAAGCCTTTATCGGCCCGGTTCTTCAAATATAGGTCTGCTTCTTCGCGGTTTAGCCGATGGAACAACTCCCAGGCTGTATCACCCAGGTAGAAAAAAGGAGTGCCGTCTGCTTTAACTATATACCGCTCGTTATCGCTGACGCGAAAGTGCTGCGCAGTTGCAGGCAGAAGACTTATAAAATAAAGCGCAACCCCAAGGGTAAGTAGTTTCGAAGTCATAAGATGTTATGTTTGAGGATCCAACCAGAAGAATTTCTTAGTGTTACTTCACCATTAATTTAAAGTTTCCCGAGGCAAAAGACAACAGCCGTCCATTATCGCAAACAATTACAAGGGCGTCAGCCTTTTTATTATTTCATACTCTCAGGCAGCGCAAAGGCAATATATTGGTCACCGGAAGGGCTGCCGATTTTGCCTCCACCACAGGCAATTACTACATACTGCCTGCCGTTCAGACTGTAGGTGGCAGGGGTAGCATAGCCCGCCGCAGGCAGCTTCGCCTCCCAGCGCACCTTCCCTGTTTTCTTATCAAAAGCCCTGATTTTTTCATCCTTTGTCGCGGCGATAAATACCAGACCTCCTTTTGTAACCAATGGGCCACCGTAATTCTCTGTGCCTGTTGGAGGAATGCCTTTCCTTGTCAGCTCCTCATACTCTCCCAGCGGCACCTTCCAGAGCAGTTTGCCGCTGTTCAGGTCTACTGCGTTCATCGTGCCCCAGGGAGGTTTAATGCCGGGGTAGCCGTTCTTATCCAGGAAGCGGTGATAGCCGGTGGATACATAAGGGATATCGCCAATAATGTTCTTCGGCCCTGCTATGTTATCGGCCTCGGCACCGCCAACTTCTTTTGCCAGTTCCAGTTTGGCGTGGGCTTCCTTATCTTCTGTGTTCAGCAAAAAGGCAATCAAAGCGACCCGCTCACTTTCGGGTATTTGTCTGAAAGCCGGCATCATGTTGCGGCCGGACGCAATGATACTATTTACCTGCTCCTCATTCATACGCCCGCTCAGATTTGCCAAATCCGGAATTGAGGTACCATTTCCTTTCAACCCCGTTCCATGGCAGGAGATGCAGTACTTGTTGTACACAGTTTTACCAATACCCTTCACCGAAAGATCTTTACCGGCTTCTTCGGGCACATCCATCATGGTGAGTATCCAGGGCAGTTCGCTGCTGTTCACATACATAATACCAGATTCCGGGTCTACGGCAGCGCCCCCCCACTCTCCTCCACCATCATACCCAGGAAAAATCCAGCTGCCCTCTTTACTGGGCGGATAAAACATCTCCTTGTGCTGCACCTGCCTGTACTTCTCCAGCATCTGCTGATGCGTTTCCGGTGTCAGGTCAGATACATCCTCTTCCTCGAACTTATGACGGGCAAATGGTTCTGGCAGAGTGGGAATGGGCTGCGTTGGCCATACTTTTTCACCGGGCAAGCCATTGATTGGCACAGGCTTTTCTTCAATAGGGAAAATAGGTTCGCCAGTATTCCTATTGAACATGAATATGTACCCATGCTTGGTAATCTGGGCAACGGCATCTATTTGCTTGCCATCTTTGTTAATGGTCACCAGGTTCGGGTTGGCAGGCAGATCGCGGTCCCACAAATCGTGGTGCACCACCTGGTAATGCCAGATATAGTTTCCAGTAGCGGCATCGAGGGCAAGCAGGCTGTTGGCAAAGAGGTTCTGGCCTTTGCGCACGCCGCCATAAAAGTCGGGGCCTGCCGTACCAGTAGGTACGTACACTATGCCCCGCTCCTCATCCAGCGACATACCCGCCCAGCTGTTGGCTCCGCCTATTTTTTGCCAGGCATCCGGGTCTTCCCAGGTGTCATACCCTTTCTCTCCCGGGTGGGGAATGGTATGGAAGATCCACCTGCGCTCACCGGTGCGTACATCAAAAGCCCGAATATGGCCGGGTGCGGCATCTCCGTCTTCGGTAACGCGCATGCCCATAATGAGCAAATCTTTGTATATGACACCGGGTGTGGTGCCAGCAATATAAGCATCCTCTGTTCCTTCCCTGTCCAGACCTACTGACAGATCTATAGAACCACCTTTGCCGAAGCTTTCAATGAGTGATCCGTCTTCAGCATTAACCGCAAACAGTCTGGGGCCTACACTGTACAATATTCTTTTTTCATCTCCTCCCGCACTCTCCCAATATACAACGCCTCTGTTTATCTGGTGAAACCAGGCCATATTCCCATCCGGGTTGATTCCGGCAGTTGCCGGGTCAAACAGCCATTTCTGCTCACCTGTTGCAGCATCAAGGGCAAACAGCTTCAGGAAGGGCGATGTGCCATAAAGCAAACCATCAACTATAATGGGGTTACACTGAATCTGCGAGTGATTTTCCGGATCTTTGTCGCCCGTACTGTAGCGCCAGGCTATCTCCAGTTGGTCTACATTTTCAGGCGTAATCTGCTCATTTGAAGAATAGCGGTTTCCTGCTTTGCTGCCGGCATACGTAGGCCAGCCACTATAAACCTCCTGCTCCTCTTGCTCTGTTTCGGGTTGCGTTGCGCAGGAATAGAACAGAGCTCCGGCGAGGGGTAAAACAACCCATAAAAGATTTTTTCTCATTTTTTAGCTGATGAAGAAACCACTCCATACCGGAGGGCCTGCTCTTTTCTGATTGGCTTTCGTCTATTAAATTAAGATCAATATAGCAAAAAACAACGCAGGATTCCCCACAGAGAGCAAAAGTATCAGGTGTATGGCTTATCTGCCTCTATGATTTGGCAAAAGACTTCTTGAGAGCCAGCGTCTTTAAAGAAAAAGAGTTGTTTCAGCAGGAATCACCTTTGTTCTTATACCAGCCGGGTGAGTTTTGCGTTCATTTATTTCTCCGCAAAGGATTTTCGTTACGTATACATTGCTTTTCAGGCCTTTGATGCAGCGGTACGCAGTTTTACGCACTACCAGAGCATTTTCTGCCTGCTTTATCTAAAACTTTATTATACAAAATTTTACATATGCCTACTGAGAGAAACACCAATGAATGGGACGACGAAAAATATAACCTCCTGAACGCGCACTTCCGCCAGAAGATAAATGAACTGCTGGGTTCAGACCCTTACCTGCAGCAGGCAGTGAGCGAGGGAAAGGAGCTACAACTCAGGGAGCTTATAGACAGGATGACAGCACAGGATAAAAAGCTTTGGAATGAATTCATGCGGCTAGACCGGAAAAAGCTGGAAATGGACATGAAAGATCACCTGGAAGGTAAAGGCACTCCCTACAATGCGCAGAGGGGCTTTGGTAACAGCACAGGAAGCATTAGCGATGAGGAGCAGCCTTGGTAACACTGGATAAAAGAAAATACAGAGCTTCGATGTGTTCTGATGCTAAACGCGAAAGAAGCTATATAAAATAAAGCAACCTGGCACTGAGACTTAAAATCAAACCCGTGCTTACTCCAGCACTTCATAGAGCATGACAGGGGTAATTTTATTTTTGAGCTTCACTTCACCTAACTGGCGGCACATAAAGGATTCCTTTACCTTTTCATAAACATTTGACGTAATCACAATCTGACCTGGCTGGGCTGAGGCCTGCAGGCGTTGTGCTACATTTACCACATCTCCTATTACCGTATAATCCAGCCGTTTAAGTGAGGCTGAACCGATGTTACCCGATACCATTTCGCCTGAACTTAAACCTATAGAAACCTGCGGTTTGTATACAGTGCCATTGGACACTATTTCCTCAACGGCTTGAAATTCTTTCCTGATGGCTATGGCTGCGTCTATCGCCCTATCCAGGTGATACTCGCCCCTGAAAACAGCGAGTATGGCATCCCCCATAAACTTATCTACATGGCCTTCCTGAGCAATTACCCCCTTCACCATCAGGTCAAAGAGATTGTTCAGTATATTGATTACCTTATTGGCGGGCACACTCTCTGTAATAGCCGTGAAACCACAAATATCGATGAACATTACTGTGGCTTCTATCGTCTCGTTCAGCATCAGGCTGTTCTCAAACTCTTTATGCGTCATAAAGTTGAGAACATTCTCGTCCACATACATTTTGAGGATATTGTTTTCTTTAATGGCCTTCAGGGTTTCCCGCAGCTGATTGACGTGCTGGAAGGTTTTCTCCATTGTGAGCTCCAGGTCTTCAAAGTTCACTGGCTTGCACACAAAGTCGAAGGCACCCCGGTTCATGGCCGTCCGGATGTTCTCCATATCACCATAAGCTGAGACGATAACTGCTTTAATAATGGGGTTTACTTCCGGAAGTTTTGTGAGCAGCGTTAAGCCATCCATCTCCGGCATGTTTATATCACTGAGCACAATATCTAAGTCAGGATTTTCCTGAAGCCTTTTCAGTGCTTCTACACCGTTCTGGGCAAATACGAATTTGTAGGTGTTCTCCCGTATCTTCCGTCTGAACTTCTGTTTGATCAGAAGTTCCAGATCAGCCTCATCATCTACCACGAGTATCTTTGCCATCAAAATGCCAGTGTTTTAAATTTATCCTTTAGAGCATTGAAGTCCAGCGGCTTTGTTAAAAAATCATCGGCTCCGTACTGCATTGCCTGCTGGTAATTTTCCTTATCACTATAAGCAGTGATCATCATGATAACAGGAGGAGGCGTATTGTATCTCTCCCGAATCTGGCGGAGTAACTCAATACCGCTCATACCAGGCATGTTGATGTCCGATAATATAAGAACTATCTCTGAGGGATGTTGCTCCATATAAGTAACGGCTTCTTCTCCGGAAAGCGCAAAGGAGAAGTCAAGCTCTCCACTGCGTATCTCTTTTCGGAACCGCTGTACGAACAGTGGCTGCACATCAGCTTCATCGTCAACTACAAGTATCTTCATCTGTCAATTTGTATAATACAATATAATTGAAAAATACTTACATACTCCTTTTTTATACGAAGGATCAGCAGAATTAATAAATTATTTGGTCATAAACTAAAGCTGAAGGCCTTCTCGTGAGGCATTTTCGTCCAAGTATCTTAAAATAAAGAAAATTAAGCAGCTACAGGTATTTTTAATTCTTTGCATAAGCAAAAAGTTTAACACAACTTGGTGCCAATCCAGACAAGAATTAAATCGGATAAGGCATTATTATATTTAGGCTCAACCATCACTGTTTCTTATTCAGCGGTATCTGCAGGTTTTTCAAATGGCAACCGGATGATGAATTCTGTGAATTTTCCTTCCTGGCTTTTCACCTGCAGCTTACCTCTGTGGCCTTTCGTTATTATATCGTAACTGAGCGACAGCCCAAGTCCGGTACCCTGCCCACTAGGCTTTGTAGTGAAAAAAGGCTGAAATAATTTAGCCTTAACCTTCTGCGGTATGCCTGTGCCATTGTCACACACCCGCACCTCCACTCTGCCCCTTAGCTGCCGCGTCATCACCCGCACCTCCGGCTTGTATTCCTGCCCAGCCTGCTTCTGCTTCTGCTGAACGGCATAGAAAGCATTATTAAACAGGTTCAACAGCACCCGTCCTATTTCCTGTGGCACCACGCGGATTTTTTGAAGCTTATCATCTAAATGAGTAATAAGCGCCGTATTAAAACTTTGATCCTTTGCCCGCAAGCCGTGGTAAGCCAGGCGCATGTACTCATTTGCCAGCGCGTTCAAATCTGTTAGCTCTTTCTGGCCGGTGCTGTTGCGAGAATGCTGTAGCATTCCTTTTACAATGGCTTCGGCCCGACGCCCGTGTTCCTGAATTTTATAAAGATTCTGAACGAGGTCTGCCAATGTTGTTTGCGCCTCCTCCAGCAGGCTTGATTCGATCTCCTGTCCTATCTCTGCGCAAAGCTCCACGCTCACCTCTGAAAAGTTGTTGACAAAATTCAGGGGGTTCTGTATCTCATGTGCGATGCCTGCCGTCAACTCGCCCAGCGAGGCCATTTTCTCTGATTGTACGAGTTGCGACTGGGTAGCTTTTAAATCTGTCAGCGCTTTCCTTAGTACATCCCGCTGTAGCTCTGTGCGCTCTTTCTGCTCTTGGATTTCTTCGTTTAGTTTGGCTAACTCAGTATTGCGAATCCGAAACGCCTCCATTTCTTTAATGGCTTTCTCTATGCCGTGTGTGATCTCCAGGTCAATCACTTTCTTGCTCATCGCCTCGCTGTAGATTTCTTTATCCAGCGCTATGTGCTTTTCATAATGCACAAGCGCCTCCTGATAATCTCCTGACTGTTTCAGAACCTGATAATAGCCTTTGTGAATTTTCGAAAGCGTATCTTTTGCCTTTATATCTTCTCCTAAATGCACACCTTCGTTTAAGTATCCTATAGCTTTCTCAGTGTTTGCCTCCAGGAACTCTTTATCAGAGTAGAGCTCGCTGAAGCAAAAGAGAATGTCCGCCTGACCCTTTTTGTCTTGTATTTCCGCTCTTATCTGCTGGCTGTTCACCCAATTTAAGCGTGCCTGTTCAAAGTCTTTAAGCTTAAAATGTATGCTGCCGATATGAAAGAGTGCATTGCCCTGCCCTTTTTTATCTCCAATGCTTTCAGCAATCGCCAGGCTTTGCTGGCAGAATGTCAGTGCCTTTTCATGGTCTTCCAGTTTGTAATAGGCAGTACCTATGTTATCCAGGCATCCTGCCTCCCCCCATTGGTCGCCGCTCAATTTACGAAGGCTTAAACTCTGCTGGTAATACGAAAGCGCTCTATAAAAGTCATTGCTCTCATAGTAAATAAGTCCTATGTTGTTCATCACATAGGACTCGGTTAAAGTAGCCTTTATTTTTCTAGCTTCCTGCAGGCTCTTCAGCAGATAGTCAAGCGCTTTGCTGTAGCTCCCGAGATACTTATACGTAATTCCCAGATCGTATAAGTTTAATGGAATATCTTCCTGGTTTGAAAGCTTTTCTCTTGTAGCCAGCGCTTTAAACAAACACTCGAGAGATAAAGCATAATTGCCCTGGCATCGTTTTATAATTCCCTTATACTGCCATATATCCGCCTGGCCTTTTAAATCATCTGTTGCCTGGAAAAGCGGAAATGCTTTTTCCAGGCAATAAACAGCCTTGTCGTGTTCAGAGCGGCGGATGTGGCAAAAGCCCCATATCCGCAGGCCTTCTGCCTCTCCCTGCAGATAAACTATCCCCTCCGCAAGGCGCACCGCTTCCTGACTAAGCACGAGCGCCTGGTTGGAATCTATCACCATTAGCTCCCTGGCTTTGCCGTTCAAGGCATCAACCTTGTTTTTAGTGGCTTCAGCAACCGAAGGCAATACTATCTTCTGCATAGGCGTCAGATCATGTAAAGCTCCCATTGTATCCGGTCTGGTTCTTTGAACGCAACATAGTTTTCCTTTAAAAGGGCATTTCTTTTTTAGACGTTGTCCTTCAGATTAATCTGGTATATATTATCAGGATTCAAAATGTAATAGCCAGGAATATATTTTTTAAGGTGGCAATGATGAAAATAGCCCTGGTAAATTATAAGATGATGCTATTTGTCAGTCCGGAACCTCTACCTTACCTTTCATATGCATCACGGGCACCTGAACAATAAACTCCGTATACTGACCTTCCGCTGTTTCAAAATAAAGCTTGCCACCGTGGCCCTTGGTCACAATATCATAGCTCATAGATAAACCCAGGCCAGTGCCATGACCATTTGGTTTAGTAGTAAAAAATGGCTGAAAGATCCGAGCAGCGGCTTTTTTCGGGATGCCCGTGCCATTGTCCCTCACCCGGATTTCAATAGCATCATTAAGGCGGCGCGTACTGACGGTGATCCGGGGCTCGTAAGTCTGCTCCTGCTCCCTTTGCTTTGCCTGCAAAGCATAGAAGGCGTTGTTGAAAAGATTCACCAGCACCCTTCCCAGGTCCTGCGGCACTATCTCCACTTTTCCCACCTTGTCATCAAAATTCCTGATAATCGTGGCAGTAAAGGTGCTGTCTTTTGCCAGCAGTCCGTGGTAAGAAAGACGCAGGTGCTCCTTTACAAAAGCATTGAGTTCTGTGGCCTCCATCTTTCCCCTATTCTTTCTTGAATGCTGCAGCATGCTTTTCACGATAGAGTCCGCACGACGGCCGTGGCTGTGGATCCTGGACAGGCTCTGCTCCAGGTCTGAGAGCAGCTGGTTTGCTTCGTTCCTTTGCTCTCCCTGCAACTGCAGCACAGGGCCCTGGCGCAGCTCCTCCAGCAGCTCCGCTCCTACTTCAGCGAAGTTGTTGATAAAGTTTAAGGGGTTCTGTATCTCATGTGCGATGCCTGCCGTCAGTTCCCCCAGCGATGCCATTTTCTCCGAATGAACAAGTTGCGCCTGTGTTGCTCTAAGCTCTTTCAGCGCTACTTTAAGGTTATCTCGCTTTTCTTCAGTTATCTTTTTCTGTTCCTTTATCTTCTGGTTCAGGTTCGCCAGTTCTACGTTGCGGAGCCGGTATATCTCAGTTTCTTTTTTGGATTGTTCTATTTTGTGTGAAATCTCAAGGTTTACAACCTTCTTCGTCATTGCCTCGCTATGCACTTCTTTTTCGAAAACGATGTGCTGCTCAAAATGATGTAGCGCCTCCTCAAACCTGCCTATCAGCTTTAACGCTTTATAATAACCTTCATGAATTCTAGCCAGTGTATCTTTTGCCTTGATTTCATCTCCAATCTGCACTCCCTCTTCCAGATAAGATAGAGCCTGCTCAACGCTGTAGCCTGAAAAATCCCTCTTGCAGTAAAGTTCGCTCAGGCAGTACAGAATATCCGCCTGCCCTTTTTTATCCTGCACTTCCATTCTTATTTTTTGACTTTCAACCCAACAGCCGTGAGCTTTGTCAAAATTCTTAAGCTGGAAATAAATGCTTCCCAGGTGAAAGAGAGAGTTCCCGTTCCCTTTCTTATCACCTGTTGATTTTGTTATCTCCAAGCTTCTGAAACAATATTCCAGCGCCTCTGTGCATTTGCCGAGCCTAAAAAAGGTAAGCCCTATATTATCCAGGCAACCTGCTTCTCCCCATTGGTCGCCGTTGGCTTTTCTTATTCTTAAGCTTTTCTGAAAGCAAACCAGCGCGTTGGCAAAGTCGTTGTTCTCGAAGTAGATAAGCCCGATGTTGTTGAGACTATAGGATTCACCCATCCAGAACTTGTTTTTCTTGGATATACTCAGGCATTGCAGCAGGTAGTCTAATGCTATACTGTAATTCCCTAGATATTTATACGTAATGCCTAGGTGATAATTTGTAAGGGATTTTCCTTCCTGGTAATTAATCTTTTCCCTTAGCTCAGCCGCCTTAAAGAGGAGTTCAAGAGACACAGCATAATCTCCCTGGCTACGGCTTATTATTCCCCTGTATTCTAAAACATCAGACTGTCCTTTTACGTCATCCAGCAGTTTGAAAAGCTGAAACGCCTTTCCCAGGTGCTGCAGGGCCTTCTCATGCTCTGAAAGTCTTAGATAGCAAAAGCCCAGGGTTCTGAGGCTTTCTGCTTTCCCCTTAGAGTAGTCGAGACTTTCTGAGAGCTGCAGCGCCTCCTGGCTGTACAGGCGCGCTTGGTTTGAGTTGATCACTCGAAGATTCCAGGCTTTGCTGTTCAGGGAGTCTACTTTATTAATTGTGGCTTGAGCAATGGAAGACATCACCATCTTCTGCATGTGTGTCAGATCATGTAAAGCTCCCATTGTATTCGATCCGGATCTTTGAACGCAACGTAGTTTTTATTCAGAAGGCTATCCTTTTTCACGCCGGTGTTTTCTACGCCTGCATCGGCAAGCGCCTTCGCTACCCGCCTCAGTTCCTCTTCGTTTTCACAGGCCATTGCCAGGTGGTCCATGCCTATATGAAATGGATTAAACACTGTTTCTCCGTCATCCGCAACTTTGGCCGGCCTGAAACCGATAAAATTAGAGCCTACCATGATGCCAAAGAGGTCCGGCGTGTCAAGTACTAGCTCAAAACCTAAAATCTCTTTGTAGAACTGCTTTGACCTGTTCATGTCTTTGCACCGCAAGGCAATGTGGTGAATACCGGGGGTTTTGATATTGATAGCCATTTTTTTTACCGTTTAAGTGAAAATGATTTATTACCGTATTTTGAGCCTGTATAAATGATCTTGCCTATCAGGAAGTAACCAGCATTCCTTTATCCACCTTCATCACCGGCACCTGAATAATAAATTCTGTATACTGGCCTTCCACTGTCTCAAAGTACAGCTTACCCCCATGCCCTTTCGTCACGATATCATAACTCAGGGACAATCCCAAGCCTGTTCCCTGTCCTGTTGGTTTTGTAGTAAAGAAAGGCTGAAAAATACGTTTAACGGCTTCTTCTGAAATACCTGTACCGTTGTCCTTTACTCTTATCTCGAAAGCATCATGGAGGCGGTGCGTGCTAACGTCAATTTGCGGCTGATAGATTTTGCCCTCCAGCCTTTGCTTCGTTTGCACTGCGTAGTAGGCGTTGTTGAGCAGGTTCACCAGCACCCTTCCCAAGTCCTCAGGGATAATCTTTGCCTTGCCCACCTCCTCATCGAAATCAGTAACGACAGTAGCCGTGAAAGTTTTGTCCTTTGCACGTAGCCCGTGATATGATAGGCGCAGGTACTCCTCCACAAAAGCATTAATATCTGTAAATTCTTTATGCCCGAGGCTCTTTCGTGCATGCTGCAGCATGCCTTTCACAATGGAGTCAGCGCGCAGACCATGGGCGTAAATCTTGGAAAGGTTCTGCGCTAGTTCAGAAAGCAGGCTGGTTGCTTCACTCTTCGGCTCATCCTGCAGTAGCTGTACAGGCCCCTCCCGCAACTCTACCACCAGTTCTGCACTGACTTCTGAGAAATTGTTAATAAAATTCAGGGGGTTCTGAATCTCATGCGCAACACCCGCCGTTAACTCCCCCAGTGAGGCCATTTTTTCTGACTGCACGAGTTGCGCCTGTGTGGCCCTTAAATTGTCGAGGGTGTGTTGCAACTCCATTTTCTGTTGCTCCAGTTCCACTGACTTCCGCTCCAGTTCTGCGGTGCGCTGTGCCACCAGGCTCTCCATTTGCTCCGCATAGCGCCTCAGGGAATCTGTCATCTTATTGAATTGCTGCGCCAGCGTACCTATTTCATCCTGCACCTCTACTGGTACCTCAACCTTTAATTCACCTGTATTCACCCTCTTCACACCTTCCAGCACATAATTGAGAGGCCGCAGCAAACTTTTTTGAAAAAAAGGAGGAAATACAATCACTATTAAAACAGTTGAAATTGGAATCAGGTAAGCCAGATACTTGAGTGCCTCTTGTGTATGGGCATCAACTGGGCCATCGGGATCGTTTATTCCATACAGCATGAAGCCTAGCATACCTAATATAACGAGGGTGAGGCACATAAACAGGCCTACCAACTTTGCCAGAAAGGTTGTCTTCTCCTGGGCATATGTCATATAGTTGATGACAATACCTGTAATCAGCACCAGATAAATGGCATGATGAAGTGGTTCCCACCAAGTGGAGGTGATGCGAAATATACCAAGGTTGGCATTGATCCAGGCTACCACAAGTAGCAGGCACCAAAGGGTAAACGCCCTGTATGCTTTTGTGTCGCGTGTAGCGGGTTCTTTAAGTTCCTCTAAAATTGCGCTCCATTTACCTGGAGCAGAGGCCTGATGGATAGAACCGGTAGCACCTGCTATTTCCAATTGAGCCTGAGCGGACAGCGTGGCTTTCCTAATAAATACAATGACAAACCAAAGAGCCATTAAAAGCTGCACGGGGAAGGTCCAAGGGTATCCCACTTGGTGAAAGTACATGCCACCACACATCAGCACAAGACTTACTACGAGTGCCACTCTCATCTCACCCGGATAGGGATTATACCGGTAAGTGTAGCAAAAAAACATATTGTAGAGTCCAAGAATAACAAGTATAACACTGTGCACCCACACGATAGGCGCATATGCATCTGTGCCAAAAGCGGAATTACGGAGAAATGACACAGCATTGTATAAGGTGTGCAGTACAAACATCCCTGTGATCAACAAGCCATCCTTCGATTTATCTTTGATGCTCAGCAGATACATAGCCAACGTCAGGCAGAGTGTGAACTCGGCAAGGGCTGCTATCGACTGCGGTCGGAGTTGAAACCATTCCATCATGTTTTACTTCTAATTACTGTTCATTCCCGCCTTTCTTCCCAACTTGCTAACTGTTTAAGCATTCAAAAATATCCTGCAAGCCATCCCGCCTTATACTGTAGCTTCCTCTGCAGCAACCAAGTCTCTCACCGGCAGTGATATAATGAACTCTGCGTATTCGTTCTTCTCTGTATCCACCTGTAGCTTTCCGCCATGGCCTTTCGTGATAATCTCGTAGCTAAGCGAAAGTCCAAGACCTGTTCCTTCCCCGGAGGGCTTTGTGGTAAAGAAAGGCTGAAAGATTTTATCTTTTAAGTCTCCTGCTATGCCTGTGCCATTGTCGCGTACCCGCACTTCTACCCTGCCCTCCAACTGGCGTGTGCTTACACGCACCTCCGGGACGTAGCCCTGCATATCCTGCACCTGCCGCTGCTGCACAGCATAAAATGCGTTGTTGAACAGGTTCAGGAATACCCGCCCTATCTCCTGCGGCACTACTTCTACCTTCTCCACTGCCGGATCAAAGTCCTTGATCAGACGCACGTTGAAGCCCTTATCTTTTCCCTTTAGCCCGTGGTATGACAGGCGCAGGTACTCATCAGCAAGCGCATTAAGGTCGGTAGGCTCTTTATGGCCCGCATTTGCTCTGGAGTGCTGCAGCATGCCTTTCACAATCGAATCTGCACGCCTGCCGTGCTGCTGAATCTTATGCAGGTTACGGGCAAGGTCGCCTATAAGCGACTGCGCCACTTCCACCCGCCCCAAATCCAGTTCCTGCCCAAGTTCAGCGCAAAGTTCCACGCTTACTTCAGAAAAATTGTTCACGAAGTTCAACGGGTTCTGGATCTCATGGGCAATACCTGCCGTTAGTTCACCCAGCGAAGCCATCTTCTCTGACTGGATCAGCTGCGACTGCGTAGACTGTAACTCTTCAAGCGTTTGCTCCATGCGATCGTGCTGAGCCTTAATCTTCCTGTTCTTCTCCAGGATTTCATCGTTCTGTGCCATCACTTCAGTTGTTCGCGCCTGCACCTTCTGTTCTAAAACCCTGTTTTCGCACTTCAATTTGCTTGAGCGGTACTCGATAGCACCCCATATAATACCTCCGAATGCTAGCACATATAAACCTATAGCCCACCAGGTGCTCCACCAGGGAGGGTTAACAAGAATGGCAATGTTTTTTTCAGACCACTCGCCATCACTGTTCGCCACTTTTAGATAAAAAACATACTTGCCGGGCGGCACTTTGAAATAAGATGCTGTTCGGTCAGGCCCGGCTATACGCCACACATCATCGTAATTCTGGAGCTTGTACAGATGGCGGTTTGCTTCCGGACTTATATAATGAATACCCGCAAAGCTTAAAGAGAAAACATTCTCTTTATAAGGCAGCTGAATCTCTTTTACTTCTGATAGGGGCACTTGAAAAGGTTGGCCTTTGCCCGGTTTCACAGATTGATCAAAAAGACGGAAATCTGTGAAAATTATTTCGGGGGCTTTGTTATTTAAGCCAATCTGGGCAGGAAGAAAGCTATAGTAGCCATTCATGTCACCTATAAATATCTCTCCTCCCCGCCCTCTGTGCCCTCCATAGGTAAAGGCGCTTGGATTTATGCCGTAGTTCCAGCCATACGTTCCTACCACATCGCGGGTCCGGTTAAGTCGTATCAGACCTGCCGAGGCACTTATCCAAAGATTTTGCTGCTTGTCTTCTGAAATATGTATCACGGTGGAAACTCCCTTTGATGTAAAAGGATCTAAAAAAGGCTCAAAGCTACCTGAACCGGGATGCAGGCGGAAGAGCCCGTTATCAGTTCCTGCCCACACCACTCCTGCTGCATCTTCATAAACGTTGTTTATGTCTTCCCCTTCCAGATAGCGTGTAAACTTGTTTGTTGTTTGGTTTAAATAATAAAGCCCCTCTCCACCGTGGTATATACCTATCCATAGATTGCCTTTGCTGTCCTCGGACAGGCAGTTAATCATACTTTCCTGTACACCTTTGTTAGTGAAGCTGTCACTGGTTAAGTAATGTTTGAAAGTAGAATTCTGAGCGTCGAAACGGTCAAGGCCATCGGTGGTTCCTATCCACAGTGCCCCTTTTTTATCCTCCAGAATAGCAATCACAGTATTGCTGCTTATGCTGCCGCTTTGCCCTGGGTCATGCCTGTATGCGGTGAAAGTTTCTGTACTGCGGTTAAAGCGGTTTAGGCCGCCCTCCTCAGTGCCTATCCATAGTACACCCTGCCGATCCTCTTTTATATCAAATACATTATTATCGCTCAGGCTGTTCGGGTTTTTAGCATCGTGAGCGAAATGCTCCATGCTGTTACTGTGCGGCTGCTTACGGAAGATACCCTTTTCTGTACCTAGCCATAATATTCCAGAAGAATCCTCGTAGAATGCGGATACAGATGTTCCCATCTCCACATATGGAATCACTTTCTGAAAAGGGTTTACACGGTAAATGTCTCCACCCCAGGTGCTGATCCAAAGCACCCCTTCCCGGGAGGTATAGGCGTACCAGGTACCGTTGTCCTCTAAGTTATGAGGCACATTCTTGCTGTACTCAAAATGCTTTACTTTTTTTGTTTCCGGATTATACCGGTTAAGGCCTCCTCTATACGACCCAATCCAGATAGTTCCTGCCGCATCTTCGTGTATAAAAGTGATACCGTCTTCCGTTTTACCACTTTTCAGATATGGCCGGCTGAGTTTTTCAGGCTGCTCCGGATCATACAGGTGCCGCTCAAATGTACCTTCTTCACGGTTCATGGTATGCAGGCCATCGCCATAAGTACCTACCCAGAAAACACCCTCGCTATCCTCAAGTATAGCCCGCACCTTGTTGTCAATCAAGGTATTGGGATTTTCGGGGTCGTGCATGTAACGCTGAAACTTGCCTGTAGTACGGTTGAAGCGGTTGAGCCCGCCTTCACCTTTCGGTGTCTCTCCAGGGAAAGGGCTTCCGGTACCAACCCAGAGTGTGCCCTGCCGGTCTTCATAAAGAGCCCGCACCTGGTTGTTACTTAGGCTGTAAGGGTCATCTTTATCTTGCATGTAGTGTGTGAAGGTGCCTGTAGCCGGGTGATAACGGTTAAGCCCGTTGTGAGTACCAATCCACAGCACCCCTTCATGGTCCTCTAGAATAACGGTAACGGTATCGCTGCTAAGGCTTTTCTTATCGCTGGGATTATGAGTAAAGTGCGTAAATTTTCCTGTAGCAGGGTTCAACCTGTCAAGCCCATGTCCGAAGGTGCCAATCCAGATAGAACCCTCTTTGTCGGCATGAACGCATTCTGTCCAGTTAGCAGCCAGTGATCCAGGGTCGTTTACATCATTTTTATAGACTACCCACTGATAGCCATTGTAGCGGAACAAACCTGTTTGCTTTGAAAACCACATGTAGCCCTGCTGGTCTTGTGTCATACCTGTAACAAAACCGCCATAGCTTAGGCCCTCCAAAGGAGCAACCCGCTTGAAGGCTACCTGCTGTGCCGAAGACAGATTTAAGCAGGACAGCAGTAAAAGGCTAACGAGTATAAAGAGAGGGTGAAGGGTTTTCATGACATCTGCTCAAAACAGTGACATACCTGCTCTGCAAAACTACACCAGTGCAGTTATACACGTTGATGCAGCACTATGGATTTTAACCGGAACCCATCCCGAAGAAGAAGCTAAACAGGGCGCTTTAGCTTGTAACACTTTAAAAAATCACCCTCTACACTTAAAGAGGATTATAATTTTATGTAGGTGTGTTTGCTTTAGTTCAATGGAACAGACACAGTTACTCACTATAATTATACGTATAATAAATTTTACTAATAAGCTAAATAGTCGTTTTCTTCAGATATTTTTAGTTGATGTAAGATTTTTTTTACCAAGCGCCGAATAAACACGAGCTAGAAGAGAGTCAGTATATTTTGTTTACAATGAACTGTGGGAAAGCGGTATAATGGTGCAAATACAACCTCCTTTCACACTGCAATTGATTTATGGGTTCATCTGCACCATCAGGAGAAGCAGAGCAGGCTTAAATCAAAAAACCGCTTCATTATAGAATGAGCGGCTTTTTTGAATAACTAACAAACATACTAACTTAAAAAGTCATAAGAACATGTTGAGGAAATCCTGCTTACCATTCAGGTATTCGTAGGCAAAGCCCTCTTCCGTCATCCGCGCTTTAATATTCTGCACGTCCTGCGATTGTTTCACTTCTATACCTATAAACACAGGGCCTTTCTCTTTGTTGTTTTTCTTGATATACTGGAAGTGAATGATGTCATCGTCCGGACCAAGCACTCTGTTCATGAAAATCCGCAGCGCTCCGGGCGTTTGGCTAAATGTTATCATAAAATAATGCTTCAACCCCTGGTGCTGCATCGCCCGCTCCTTGATGTCCTCCATGCGGGTAATGTCGTTGTTACTGCCGCTGATAACGCAGACGACATTCTTACCTTTTATTTTATCAGCATAATACTTCAGCACAGAAACTGACAGTGTACCAGCAGGTTCCAGCACCACACCTTCTTCATTGTACATCTTCAGGATGTCCACGCATATCTGCCCTTCCGGCACCAGCACCACGTCATCCAGCAGTTCCCTGCAAATCCCGAAGGTTAACTCTCCCGGAGATTTCACGGCAGCGCCATCCACAAAAGAATCAATGTTATCCAGCGCCAGGCGCTTCTGCGCCTTCAGGGAATTGTACATAGACGGTGCCCCCTGCGGCTGCACACCTATCAGCTTTGTTTTCGGGCTGATTTGCTTAAAAACACTGGATACTCCGGCGGCCAGTCCTCCGCCCCCAATCGGCATGAACAGGTAATCAATCTGAAAGTTCGCTGCCTCCAGTATCTCCAGCCCTACGGTTGCCTGGCCTTCCACCACGGCAATATCGTCGAAGGGAGGCACAAAGGTGCTGCCCCGGCTATCAGAGAATTCCTTGGCGGCCTTAAACGTGTCGTCGTAGGTGTCGCCTGTCAGCACTACTTCAACCATTTCTTTTCCGAACCCGCGCACTTTGCTCACCTTTTGAGCAGGTGTTTTGGCTGGCATAAAGATATAGCCCTTTAACCCGAGTAGCTGGCACGCGTAGGCCACGCCCTGTGCATGGTTTCCGGCGCTGGAGCAGACAATCTCCCGCCCCTCCTGCTGTGGCAGGCTACTCATCTTGTTGTAAGCACCCCTGATTTTGTAAGAGCGCACCACCTGCAAATCCTCCCGCTTCAGATATACATGGGCATCGTATAACTGCGACAACCAATGGTTCTGCAGCAAAGGAGTTTTGTTGATAACGCCTTTCAGGTTTTTCGCTGCCTTCTCTACCTTCTCTAATGAAACAACAGTGTCTAAAGCGACTATATCTTTATCCATTTGCCTTTACTTTGATCGGGAGCGCAGCTTTCTTACTGTAGCTCCTGTTTGCCATAACTCTGACTCGCGCAGTTCTTTCAGTTCTGCCTCAAGCTCTTTTCTGTAACCCGGAGTTGAACCACGCTGTATGGTACGCTCTGCTTCTTTCCCGGATTCCACGCTATCATATAAATCGTTCAATACTGGTAGCGTAGCTTCTCTGAATTTGCCTTTCCAGTCCAGGGCTCCACGCTGAGCGGTTACGGAGCAGTTAGCATACATCCAGTCCATGCCGTTTTCACCTACCAGCGGCACTAAGCTCTGCGTCAGTTCTTCAACCGTTTCGTTGAATGCCTCAGACGGCGAGTGACCGCGCTCGCGCAGCACCTGGTACTGAGCCTCGATGATACCTGCCAAGGCACCCATCAGCACACCACGCTCACCTGTCAAGTCGCTGTATACTTCTTTTTTGAAATCTGTCTCGAAAAGGTAACCGGAGCCTACACCGATGCCCATAGCTACCGCTTTCTCATAGGCTTTGCCTGAAGCATCCTGGAACACTGCAAAAGAAGAATTTAAACCGCCGCCGCTTACGAACAATCTGCGCAGGCTGGTACCGCTTCCTTTAGGGGCCACCAGGATAACATCTACATCTTTTGGTGGAACGATGCTTGTTTGCTCTTTAAAGGTGATGCCGAAGCCGTGAGAGAAATACAGTGTCTTGCCCGGCTTAAGTCTTTCTTTGATAGTTGGCCACAAAGCTATCTGGCCGGCATCTGAAAGCAGGTTGGCAATAATGGTACCGCGCTCAGCGGCTTCTTCTATTGAGAAGAGCGTTTTTCCCTCTACCCAGCCGTCTTCCAAAGCTTTGTCCCATGAAGGAGAATCTTTGCGCTGACCAACAATTACATTAAACCCGTTGTCTTTCATATTCAGTGCCTGTCCGGGACCTTGTACACCGTATCCAATCACTGCAATAACTTCATCTTTTAGCACTTCAAGTGCTTTAGCAAGCGGGAATTCCTCGCGTGTAACTACTGTTTCGTCTACTCCTCCAAAATTGATAGTTGCCATTTTGTTTTAGCTGGTTTATGATTTGTAAATTATTTTTTCTTTTGTTTAATGATAGTGAGATGCGAAATGAGAAACGTTTCTCTCTTTCCTTATCTCCTATAAAATGATATGCTTTGGCAGCGGGTTATCACTGCCGTTACATACTAAAAACGTTATTCCTGGTATTCAGGTCTCTGCTTTCTATTGTCTCGTTGCCCGGTTCCGCTTTTTCAAACTCCCGCAGCTTTCTGTTGAAGCCTTCGCTGTCTTTTATGATGGCGATTCTGGCGCTACGCACGAATTCTATCAACTCGAATGACTGCAGCACTTTTAGAAGATTGTCTGTTTCTTCGCGGTGGCCGGTTGTTTCGAAAACAGTATAATCTTTTCTTATCACCACGGCACGAGCTCCGTTTTCCCGTAGCAGCCGCTCTACCAGCGCCTTTTCTGCTATAATGTCAGTCGGAACTTTATATAGGGCCATCTCCTGCCATATAACATCTTTGTTGGTATGGTAATAGACTTTTAGAACCTCTACCTGCTTTTCTATCTGCTTAGCCAGTTTATGAACCACCTCCTCTGTTTCAATAATAACAATATTGAAGCGGTGTATCCCCTCAATTTCTGAGGGAGATGTGTTCAGGCTTTCAACGTTCATTTTCCTTCTGGAGAAAATGGTCGCTATCCGGTTAAGCAGCCCCACATGGTTTTCTGTGTACACCGTGAAATTGAACTCCTGCTTCTCCATATGATCTTGATTGCTCATCGTGTTTATTCGCTTTTACTTCAGCCTTATTTCGCTTACACTGCAGCCCTGTGGCACCATCGGGAAAACATTGTTTTCTTTTGTTACCATTACCTCCAAAAGATAAGCTCCTTTGTGCTGAAGCATTTCCTGCAAGGAATTTCTCAGGTTTTCTCGCTCAGATACTTTCTTTCCTGGTATGCCATACCCATCCGCTACTTTTACATAATCAGGACTGGTGATATCTACAAAAGAATAGCGCTTTTCATGGAAAAGCTGCTGCCACTGCCGCACCATTCCCAGAAACTGGTTGTTAACGATGACTATTTTAACATCGATATCGCTCTGCATGATCGTCCCCAGTTCCTGGATGGTCATTTGGATACCGCCATCACCGGCAAAAGCAATCACTGTTCTGTCTGGTGCCCCAAGTTTGGCTCCAATGGCCGCAGGCAGGGCAAAGCCCATGGTGCCCAAACCGCCGCTGGTGATGTTGCTACGGGTGTGGTTCAGCTTCGCATACCGGCAGGCCACCATCTGGTTCTGCCCCACGTCACTCACGATTATGGCATCACCGTTTGTCAGTTCATTAAGCTGCTGCATCACCTCCCCCATCGTTATCTCGCCGGAAGTAGGGTGCAGTTCATCCTGCATCACCTCTTCTACTTCTTTTTGATGGTAAGTATTAAATTTCTGGAGCCATTCTGTATGACTTTTCTCCTCGACAAGCGCAGTTAGCAATGGTAAAGTCTCTTTACAGTCTCCCCAAACCGGAACCGTTGTTTTCACATTCTTATCGATTTCTGAGGGATCAATATCCAAGTGAATCACTTTCGCCTGCTTCGCATATTTATCCAGTCGCCCGGTCACCCTGTCATCGAAACGCATTCCAATGGCAATAAGCACATCACATTCATTTGTCAGCACATTGGGTCCGTAGTTGCCGTGCATGCCCAGCATGCCAACATTCTGAGGGTGGTCGCTTGGTATGGCACCGGCTCCTAAAATTGTCCAGGCGGCAGGTATACCGCTCTTTTCAATAAAAGCCTTGAACTCCTGTTCCGCAGACCCCAGAATAACCCCCTGCCCCCACAGCACAAACGGTTTCTTTGCCTGATTTATCAGCTCGGCTGCCTGTGCCACATACTCCTTTCGGATAATTGGCTTCGGCCGGTAGCTACGGACATGGCTGCAAGGTTTATAAGCAACACAATCAAATGGCTGTAGCTGCGCATTTTTGGTGATGTCGATGAGGACTGGGCCGGGGCGACCGCTTTTAGCTAAGTAAAAAGCTTTGGCAAGCACACCGGGTATTTCGCAAGCATCCGTAATCTGATAATTCCATTTAGTAACTGGCGCTGAGATACTCACCACATCCGCCTCCTGAAAAGCATCAGTTCCTAAAAGTTGCGCATACACCTGCCCCGTAATGCAAACCAGGGGGGTGCTGTCAATCTGGGCATCGGCAAGCCCTGTAATAAGGTTTGTGGCTCCGGGTCCGCTTGTGGCAAATACAACACCCACTTTTCCTGATGCACGGGCATAGCCTTGCCCTGCATGTATGCCACCCTGCTCGTGCCGGACCAACACATGGTTAAACCTATCCATGTAGTCATACAAAGCATCATACACAGGCATGATGGCGCCGCCGGGATACCCGAAAATAGTGTCCACCCCCTCATTCAGCAGAGAAATTATAAGTGCTTCACTTCCTGTTATTGTCTTCTTATCTGCCAGCAGTTCTGGCACTAGTTTCTCTTGCGTTAGCATATTCCTCTTCTAAATCTGTTATACATCCGTTACTTGCATCGCTCACCGTTCTGATATACTTCTGGAGCACTCCTCTCTTCACTTTAGCTTCCGGCGCTACCCATTTGTCGCGGCGCAGTGCCAGCAGGGCATCGTCTACCTGCAGGTGAACGCTATTGGTCGCAACATCCAGCGTAATAATGTCACCCTCTTCTATGAAAGCAATGTTACCGCCGTCAAATGCTTCCGGACAAACGTGCCCTATCACAAAGCCGTGCGTTCCGCCAGAGAAGCGCCCGTCTGTAATCAAGGCTACTTTATCGCCTAAACCGGCACCCATAATGGCGGAAGTTGGTTTCAGCATTTCCGGCATACCCGGCCCGCCTTTCGGGCCGACATAGCGAATAACCACAACATCGCCTGCTTTCACTTTATTTACTTTCAGCCCTTCGTTCAGTTCTTCTTCTGAATCGAAGACAACAGCCGGGCCTTCAAATTTTAATCCTTCTTTACCTGTAATCTTCGCCACGCCCCCCTTGGTAGCCAGGTTGCCGTAAAGTATCTGTATGTGGCCATCTGCTTTGATAGGGTTAGACAGTGGGCGCAGCAGGTCCTGCTCTTCGCCCAGCGGCTTCACATCGGCCAGGTTCTCTGCCACCGTTTTGCCTGTCACCGTCAGCAGGTCTCCGTTGATGAGTCCCTCATTCAGCAGTGTTTTCATCACTGCCGGCACACCGCCCAAAGAGCAAAGGTCTTCCATCAGGTACTTTCCGCTTGGCTTCATGTCGCCCAGCACCGGCACGCGGTTACTGACCGCCTGGAAATCTTCCAGCGTCAGCTTCACGCCTGCCGCAGAGGCGATGGCAATCAGGTGAATCACCGCGTTGGTAGATCCGCCAAGCACCGTAATCACGACCATGGCGTTTTCGAATGCCTCCCGCACCAGTATGTCGCGCGGCTTGATGTCTTTTTCCAGCAGGTTCAGCAGGTAATGGCCCGTTTGAAGGCATTCGTCTCTTTTCTGCTGGCTTACAGCCGGAGAGGAGGAGGTATAAGGAATAGACATCCCCAGCGCTTCTGCCGCAGAGGCCATGGTGTTGGCGGTGTACATACCACCACAGGCACCCGGCCCCGGACAGGCGTTGCGGATAATGCCCCTGTAATCTTCCTCTGAAATATTATTGTTCAGTTTCTGACCGTATGCTTCAAAACAAGAAACGATGTTCAGCTTCTCCCCTTTGAAATTACCTGATTTAATCGTGCCGCCATACACCATCAGCGATGGTCTGTTCAGGCGGGCCATTGCGATAAGCGAACCGGGCATGTTTTTGTCACAACCTACCACACAAGCCAGCGCATCATAATTATGTGCACCCGATATCGTCTCAATGGAGTCAGCAATCACTTCTCGCGATACCAGTGAGTAGCGCATACCCTCGGTACCGTTGGTGATGCCGTCGCTCACCCCGATGGTGTTGAAGCGCAAACCTACCATTCCCAGCTGATTTACTCCCTTCTTTACTTCATCTGCCAGACCGTCGAGGTGCATGTTGCAGGTGTTGCCTTCGAAACCCGTGGAGCAGATGCCCACAAAAGGTTTTTGCAGATCCTCTTCTGATAATCCAGAGCCTATGAGCATGGCCTGCGATGCAGGTAAGCTGTCGTCTTGTGTATAAATGCGGCTATATTTGTTTAAGGCCATTGTGGTGATTTGTTTTTTGTTCGCTAAGTAGAGGCTGTGGCAGCATCTATTGAAGTATTGTCACTATGCTACGTTGGCTTCTTTATATTGTTGTTCTGTTAAAAAGAGTACTTCTTCACTATTAAACTTTCAACAACTTCCTACTTTTGGTCTTACTATCAAAATGTTGCTCCAAATTCACTACTATTTCTAAGAGGCTTAATTACACATATAAACACCTGATTTTAAACACTTTAAAAAACAAGCTAATACATTATCTAATAAGTTTGAGTCTCTCCTTTTTGTTTATAAAGCTTCATCATTTTTCTTATAACAGGCCAACCAGAAAAACCTGACAGAAAAAAAAAGCAGCCATCCCAGTTAAGATGGCTGCTTTATATATAGTGCTTCTATGCGCTTTATCGTTCGCAAACCATTTCCACCCCTCGTGTAATTAGCACAAGGACAATAATTATGAAGCGGATGACAGTCTCCTTTTGCATGGCTGGTTTAGATGATAGTGCTCAATCCTACCTCTATGTTGCTCCTGTGCGGAACCACCAAGGCCCCTTCTAAAACATAATAGGCGATAAAGCTTCCCACCTGCTCTGTGCTGTAAGGCGAAGTTGGGTTCAGTTCCGGCGTCAGCACCTGTTTCTCCAGGGCATTGTGTACAGCTACTTTAATTAAGTCAGCTTCCTTCTGTAGGTTGAAATGCTCGAGCATCATCGCCGCAGACAGAATAGCCGCAATAGGGTTGGCTATTCCCTTGCCTTTTGCCTGAGGATAGGAACCATGTATGGGCTCAAACAATGAAACATGATTTCCTACAGAGGCAGACGGAAGCAAGCCAAGAGAACCGGCTATAACAGACGCCTCATCAGAAAGAATGTCGCCAAACATATTTTCTGTCAGTATCACATCAAAGGCGCGCGGGTTAAGTATAAGTTGCATCGCCGCATTGTCCACGAACAGGTAATCCACCGCTACTTCAGGATAAGCCGGTGCCATTTCCTGTACTACCTCCCGCCATAAACGGGAGGTCTCCAGCACATTGGCTTTGTCTACCAGCGTCAGTTTCTGGCGCCTCATAGCTGCGGACTGAAAAGCGAGGTGTGCGATGCGCACGATTTCTTCTTTGCTATAAGTGCAGTTATCGTACGCGCTGTCGGCTGTGCGTCCTTTTTCACCGAAGTAAATGCCGCCTATCAGCTCACGGAAAATAAGCATATCAGCGCCTGCAATGCGTGTGTTCTTTAAAGGAGAGTGATCCAGCAGTACATCATAGGCTGTAACAGGTCTGATATTGGCGAAAAGTCCCAAAGACTTGCGCAAACGTAGCAGGCCCTGCTCTGGCCGCACTTTGGCCGCCGGGTTATTATCATACTTAGGATCGCCGATGGCACCCAGCAAAATAGCATCTGCCTCCATACAGGCATCCACTGTTTCCTCCGGAAGCGGGTTTCCTGTTGCGTCAATGGCGCAGGCGCCCATCAGGTGTTTTTCGAACAGAAAGCGGTGCCCAAACCTTTCAGCTACAGCTTCCAGTACTTTAATGGCTTCATTACAGACTTCAGGTCCTATGCCGTCGCCCGGCAATACTACTATCTTCTTATTTAATACGCCCATGGTCTTGTGCTTTCGTATGCTTCTATCGCCTCTTTCTGGCTCACTAAAAAATCAATATCGTCGTAGCCGTTTATCAGGCACTCTTTTTTATACGGATCAATATCAAAGGTAACCTTCTCGTCCCAGGCAGGAACATAGAACTCCTGGTCTGGCAGGTTTACCACTAATTCTGTTTGCGGGTCTTTTTCTACTTGCTCAAAAAGCCGCTGCAGCATCTGGTCCGACACCTGCAAAGGAAGCAGGCCGTTATTCAGGGCATTGCCCCGGAAAATGTCTGCGAAGTAACTGGATATCACCACCCGGAAACCGGCATCGTAGATAGCCCAGGCGGCATGTTCGCGGCTGGAACCGCAGCCAAAATTTTTACCTGCAATTAGAATCTGACCGCTATAACGCGGGTTGTTAAGGGCAAAATCTGCTTTGGGATTGCCGCTGTTTTCGTAGCGCCAGTCTCTGAAAAGATTCTCTCCGAATCCTTCTCTGGAAGTAGCTTTCAGGAACCGGGCAGGTATAATCTGATCGGTGTCTATGTTTTCTATCGGTAACGGAACAGCGCCCGATTGTACTATCTCGAACTTCTCCATTAATTCAGGTATTGGGTTATGTCAACAATCTTTCCTTCCACAGCAGTAATGGCTGCTACTAAAGGGCTGGCCAGTAATGTCCTGGAACCTGGTCCCTGGCGGCCTTCGAAGTTCCTGTTAGAGGTAGAAACACAATAAGCTCCGGCAGGTATTTTATCTTCATTCATAGCCAGGCAGGCGCTACACCCCGGCTCACGGAGCTCAAAGCCTGCTTCTGCCAGCAGTTTATCCAAACCTTCCGCTTTCGCCTGTTGCTCTACCTGCTTGGAACCGGGTACAATGATTGCCTCTACATGACTTGCCTTCTGTCGCCCTTTCACAAAGTCTGCCACTATGCGAAGGTCTTCTATGCGTGAATTGGTACAACTACCAATAAACACGTAGTTTATTTCTTTGCCAATTAAAGACTCTCCCGGCGCAAAACCCATATACTGCAACGACTTGTCGAAGCTGGCAGCCTCACCTGTCGGTACATTCACCGGAATAGAGGAACTAATCGGAATACCCATACCCGGATTCGTACCAAACGTAATCATCGGCGTGATATCGCTGGCATCAAAGAAGTATTCTTTATCGAAGGTTGCTCCTTCTTCTGTGTATAAGGTTTTCCAGTAAGCCAGTGCCTGCTCCCATTGTTCGCCTCTCGGTGCATGCTCGCGGCCCTTTACATAGTCGAAGGTTGTCTCGTCAGGCGCAATCATACCGCCACGTGCGCCCATTTCGATGCTCATATTGCACACTGTCATGCGTCCTTCCATGCTCAGGGAGCGGATGGCACTGCCGGCATACTCTACAAAATAGCCTGTCGCGCCGCCTGTTCCTAATTTTGAAATAACATAGAGGATCAGGTCTTTGGCGGACACGCCTTTGTGCAGTGGGCCATCAATAGTGATTCTCATTTTTTTAGGCTTGCTAAGCAGCAAGCACTGCGAAGCCATAACCTGAGCTACCTGGCTGGTACCAATACCAAAGGCGACGGCACCGAATGCGCCATGGGTAGAGGTGTGGCTGTCGCCACACACGATGGTCATACCCGGTTGGGTAATGCCTAGTTCCGGACCGATAACGTGTACAATGCCCTGGTTCTGATGCCCCAGACCGAAAAGCTCTACACCATACTTGCTGCAGTTCTCGGTAAGCTTGTCTACCTGCAACCGCGAAAGCGGCTCCTGTATAGGCAGGTGCTGGTTTTTTGTAGGCACGTTGTGGTCGGCAGTAGCTACTATTTTTTCTTTTCTGAATAGCGGCAGGTTGCGGGCTTCTATTTCATCAAAGGCCTGCGGGCTTGTTACCTCATGTATCAGGTGCCTGTCGATATAAAAAACATCCAGCCCCCCCGGAATAGAGCGAACCACATGGGCATCCCATATTTTATCAAATAATGTCTTTTTCATATTAGCTGGCCGCAACCAGGTTTTCTTGTTCTACTAAGGCGTGCAAATCATTGTCCACAACTTCTTTCTTGCAATCTGCTACCTGCAGGAAAGAAGCATAGGCTTTATCGAGTGTGTTCTTATCGAAATTATACCCAATCTTTTGCAAACGGTAAGCCAAAGCTGCGCGCCCTGATCGTGCTGTCAGCACAATTGATGAATCCGGCACACCTACATCGCGTGGATCGATGATTTCGTATGTCTCGCGGTGCTTGATGACCCCATCTTGATGAATACCACTCGAGTGGGAGAAAGCATTTGATCCGACAATGGCCTTGTTCGGCTGCACCGGCATGCGCATCATGTGCGACACCATAGCCGAAGTTTCCGCCAACAGTTTTGAGTTGACATTAGTATCAAGCTTCAGGTACGGGTGCTGGCGTAAAATCATGACTACCTCTTCTAAGGCTGTGTTTCCGGCGCGCTCCCCAACCCCGTTGATGGTGCACTCAACCTGGCGGGCACCATTCACCACACCTGCAATAGAGTTGGCGGTAGCCAGCCCTAAATCGTTATGGCAATGCGTGGAAAGGCGGACTCTGTCGATTCCCTTCACGTTCTCGTACAGGTACTTTATTTTTGCACCGTACTCTTCCGGCAGACAGTAACCGGTTGTGTCCGGGATATTCAATACGGTAGCACCCGCTTTAACGGCTGCCTCACATATTTTTGCAAGGAATTCATTTTCTGTTCTCCCGGCATCTTCTGCATAAAATTCCACATCTTCCACAAAGCTCTTCGCCAGGCGAACAGCCTCTACTGCACGTTCCATCACTTTCTCTTGTGTGGTGCGCAGCTTATATTGTATATGAGACTCGGAAGTACCTATTCCCGTATGTATTCTTGGTTTTTTTGCAGTGGCAAGCGCTGCTGCTGCTACCCGTATGTCCTGCTCCACAGCTCTTGACAATCCACAAACAGTAGCTTCCTTTGTTTGTGCCGCTATTGCTTTCACTGCTTCAAAGTCCCCAGGGCTTGATACCGGGAAGCCAGCTTCAATCACATCTACCCCCAGAAGTTCGAGTTGCCGAGCTATTACCAGTTTCTCATCCATGTTTAATTTGCAACCAGGCACTTGCTCGCCATCCCGTAAGGTGGTGTCAAAGATTTGTATTTTCTGAGCCGACATACTTTATTTGATTTATTATTGCAGATAGAATTCTTTATAGAAGCGTAAATAAGGGTATAAACAGCAGCTACCAAAACTATTTAAGGTACAGCCTGTTATTTCTAACTCAAGCGCTCATCCATACAACTTGCTGATAAATAAGCAATTAATCAATTAATTGATACGATGTCTACCAAAACGAATGATCCTGTTTTTCAATTGGTCAAATCCCTTACCAAATCAGAGAAGCGCCATTTCCGGTTGTTTTCCAAGAGACAGGGCGTTTCTGATGGACTGAAGTTTCTGCAGCTTTTCGATGCCATGGACAGCCAGACACAGTATGATGAAGAGAAAGTTTTGGCTCTGGCCCCCTCCGTTAAGAAAGTACAACTGGCAAACATGAAGGCCAACCTGTACAAGCAGCTCTTGTCCAGCCTTCGCCTGTACCACGCTAACCAGAACCTCGACATCCAATTACACGAGCAGTTGGACTATGCCCGTGTGCTGTATAATAAAGGCTTTTACCAGCAAAGCCTGAAAATGCTTGAAAAGGTAAAGACGGGCGCATTACAGGCAGAAATGCCCCACATTGCCTTAACCGCTATTGATTTTGAGAAGCTGATAGAGTCGCAGTACATTACACGAAGCCTGGAAGGGAAGGCAGAAGCACTATCTTCAGAAGCGGTTGACACTGCCCTGCATGTGTCGCAGATTCACGCTCTCTCCAATGCTGCGCTGCGCCTCTACGGTTTGTATATAAAGGTAGGGCACGCCCGCAATGTGGAAGATTATAACAGCACAACAGCTTTCTTCAAAGAAAATCTGCCTGTGATAGATTTGGCACGTGCCGGATTTACGGAAAGATTATACTACTACCAGGCTCACGTCTGGTACAATTATATAGTTCAGGATTTTAAAGCCTGCTACAGGTATGCTCAGAAGTGGGTGGATTTGTTTGAGGATAATCCTGAAATGAAGTACAAGCAGGACATGCTTTATATCAAAGGCCTGCACAACTTGCTGCTAGCTTTATACAATATGCTGTACTACAGCAAGTTCAAGGAAGTACTGCAGAAACTGGAAGACTTTGCCGCTGACACCAACAGGCGTTCCAGCCCCAACTCAGAGATGCTGCTGTTTCTCTTCATTTATACAAACAAGATTAACAATTACTTTCTGGAAGGGAAATTTACCGAAGGCTTAGAAATTATACCTGAGCTGCTTGAGAACCTGAATCGTTTTAAATCGCACCTTGACCCGCACCGCAGGCTTATGTTTTATTATAAAATCGCCAGCCTCTACTTTGGGAGCGGAGACTATCATCATGCCATTAAATATCTCCAGAAGATTATCTACTACAAAGACATCAGCCTGCGGGAAGACCTGCAGTGCTTTGCCCGCATCTTAAACCTTATTGCACACTATGAGGCCGGTGAGGACGAGGTGTTGGAGTATCAGATCAGGTCTGTATATCGCTTCCTGGGTAAGATGAACAATCAGCAGCAAATGCAGGTAGAGATTTTCAGATTCCTGCGCAGTTTGGGGGACGTTACACCAGGCGAGTTAAAGGACGCTTTTGCGTCACTAAAGGAAAAACTAATGACCATATCGCTGGACCCTTACGAAAAAAGGCCTTTCCTCTACTTAGACATCATCTCCTGGCTCGAGAGCAAAATAGAAAGCATTCCGGTTCAGGAGGTTATCAAAAGAAAGCATAAGGGGATGAAGTAGCTCTTTTAAATTTCAAACTTTGGTTAAGCAATGAGCCCCAAAAGAGGGACGAGCTATTTTTATCCTTAGGTTATTGATAACACAAGGCTATAAGCAGTTCGTCCCTCTGGGGCTGAAATCCAACCAATGTGGTGCTGCTATTGTTCCTCTTATTGCCTCGACACAAATACAGGCGTCTCCGTTGCAGTAATTTTCAGCTTTCCGTTTTTCGTCTTTACCGCTACTTTTTTCATTTCCCCGGCGCCTTCCACTAATGAATGAATGACGGCTTTGTCAGTTCCCAGGTTCAGTTCATATTCTCCTGTTCTGCTCACCTGGTCCGGTATCCAGAGGACATATATTTCATCATCTTTTAATTCGTACACATCAACAGCCGGGTCAGAACTGAGGGTCCTTTTATAGGTATAGCTGCCCATTAGTTTGTTCAACTGCGCTTTAAAATCAGCCGCTGGCCGGCGTTTGTAGCCATTCACTTTATCAATCTCACCAGAGGTAGAGTACTTACCGGGACCTGGGTTAGTCACATCGGTAGCCATATAAGTGTAGATTCGGTAAATCCCCAGCCGTGCATAGAGAAGTGCTGCTCTGATACCCCAGTCGGCCTGTGTCTGTAAGATGCTTCTGGTTGGTGTAGCCATCGCTCTTTGGGGAGACTCGGAATGAACATCATAGCCTGTTTCAGAAATCTGCACTGGCATGCCTTCACATTCTTCATACGACAGCTGCAGGAAGGACTTTGCTCTTTCAGTTGCGGTGGATAGTTCCGGACAAATTCCAGTGGTGTTTGCCTGCTGGTCCTGCGTTGAGTTAGCGGTATTATGGTACACGTGGTAATCAATGATATCAAAAGGAAGATCTACTACCTTCTGCCTTTTGTCATTCAGCTTATACCCCCTGTTTTCTTTGCTCCAGTCTATCATGCCCCTCATAAACCCGATGTCTCCTACGAGGCCTCCTACCACGACCTGCATCGATGGATCGGCCGTTTTAACGCCATAGCCCGGCCCCATTTTGCCTTTGTGTCCATCGTAGCAGGCAGAGCTCCTAGCAGCATATTCCCGGCCATTCTGATACGCCTGCCTGCCATGCCAGTAGCGATCCGGTTCATTGTCTACCTGCATATACTGAACAGTACCCAGTCCCGCTTTGGATTTGTTAGCCGGTTGGTTCGGGTAAAATGGCTCTTCCTTTACAGAAAGAAACTCTTCCGGAATATCTTTGTTTCTGCCGTAGCGGGCGGAAATCCGGTAATAAAGGTGTGCTACTTTCCTGTAAGAGTCCCAATTCTCTCCATCTGCATCCCATGCTTTCGGCACATTACTCTCTCCTCTTTGTTCAGGGGGATAATTGGCTTCCTGAAACCAATCGGGAACTTTCTGCGGACACACCATTACCTCTTTTCCCTCATCATGCATGCGCTGATAATACGTGTCTCTTAAAGCGCCACCCCAGGCGGAAGGTTCATAAGTAAACTCCCCCTCTTTATCCTCAAAAGTTTTCCAGTCGGTATAGTCACGGAAACAGGTATACCCCTTTAGCGCCTCCCATTTATGTTCTGCCACACCGTCCCATATATTCTGTGGGTCTACCACATCCGGCCAAAGTATCACCATACCAAGCATGTTGCCGATTGGTGCCATCTCCGGTACGTATGGCGCAGGCGCCTTATAAGGAAGCCAGTTGCCTGTCAGCCTGATTTCGTTGGGCAAATGAGTGTCTATTTGGAAGATGATATAGGCCACGTCTATTGCTTCAGCCAGTTTATACCTTGCATCCGTATTCTCCGGCGACCAGGCCAGCGGGTCCTTTCCTGTAGTCCATTTCCTGAAGTCTTTCCCGTCAAACACAGGGCCTGGTTCCCTCTTCCAGGTGCCATCTGCAACAGCACTTCTGCGAACAAAGTACGTTCGCATTGCTCCTTTTACTATGTCTCCGTTACCGTCATAGAACTCCATGTTCTGCAGGTTAAACTCCAGTTCTTCCGGAATCCGCACCCACAGTTCAGAAGGCTTCACGAGCGGTTTCCAGTCCAGTACCACACTGTTATCTACATCACCGTCAAACAGCTTCTGTACGTCCTGCTGTTTGCTGTGGCTCAGGTGGTAGGCCTGAATAAACTCAGAGGGTAGTACCCCCTTATACCTTCCGGAAGGAAGTAAAACAGGAGCATCCTCAGAAGCAGATTCCTGGTTTCCGTTTATGAATTGCCTCGTCTCTCGTAAAAGTACATATGCGCGGTCCTGCGTTAGCCGTGCTATTTTCTCCATAGCATGTCCCTCTATGATTCTAGTCGAAGCATTATGTTTGACTTCCAGGAAAGTAAACCCGCATAAAACCAATAAAAGTCCGAATATCAGAAAAAGGTGGAGCTTGGATGTTTTTAACTTCATGTTATGCGCCGCATGTGATAAGAGCATGTATACTTTTTATGATTGAATATAATTATGCATAATTTCAGGCTCTGATATGGCCTCTTTATAATGGAATAAGGTACTTTGGCGCTAACAATAGCTGTGGTCAGATTTTGAAAGTGCGCATTTGCAGCTTCTTTCATACGGTTTAAACATGCTCGTGCTTACAAATCATAGACGACTTGATATACGAGAAATGCTTCTCTATCCTTTGGAAGAAAACCTTTCCCTGCAGTATAGTACGTTTTTTTACAAGGTGTTTTTTTCGTGGTCTAATTTTACTTCAGAAAAAAAAATTGAATTAACTCAGATATGAACTGCTCCTTGGGTACGCTCTGAAAAGACTGCATGAAGTAAATGCAGATAACATTTCCATGGAGCACTATCAGATAGCGCCTTCTTGAACATATGCTCCAGCGCTTCCCACAGCTACCAGTTATGAAGAGAGGTAGCCTGTGTCTCGTTTGTTAAGGTAAACAATCACATCCTCTACAGAGGCAAGGTCACCTATCTCGTGATACTTCCGGATGCGCGTCATTTCTCCGGCAATCAGTCCGGCCCTTGCAGCCTGCACCTTCCCCTGTGAGTGCACCACTTCCTCCTTCCACGGCATGGTACTTCCTGGTTGACTATAAAGGTACAACTCCGGGTAAACTCTAAGCGCTGCCGTTACGGCGGCCATAAAAGCCCGTGGCTGTTGAAAAGGCGAAGCCGTTACGATAAGGTGCTTATACTGCTTCTCTCTGGCATGCACCATCAGCGACTCAGCTTCAAAGCCTGTGTGCAGAATATCGTTGTCTGCCGACACACGAGACACCGGCTCCAGTAACCCCTCCTCCACTCCGGAACTGATCAGCGCATTTTTCCAGCTATTGAAGCCGGGATAGCCGCTAATGGGTTCTGTGTTCATAAATAACACTTTTTTAGCTCTCTTCTGCTGCAGTAGTTGTCGTGCAGCTGCAAACACTGATTCTTGGTTATCTGTCGTTTGGCCAAACAGGAAAAGGGCATCTGCAGGCTCATCCGGCAGCGTGTCGCAGAGCGACCGGATTATTAATTCTTCTATCATAGCTACCCTTATACGAAGGGCGGCTGCGCCGGATGCCGTTCTGAGCAGTAAGTAGTGCTAAGTCCCAAAATCAGTAAAGGAACAATTGAGATGAATGATGGATGATTCTTTTCTCTAGAATAATGTATGATGTACCTGGGCTATAATGCAAAATTTTACTTTTCTCGGACTGAATAAATCCCTCCAAATCCGAAGTTTAAAATGGTTAAATCAGAATCACTGCTAGCCGAGCCCATACTCATACCATTTTGAATCCCCTCCACTTTAGTTATACTAACACCTTTCTTTGTTTTAGTGGTAACGGTATATTTCCCATCTTTTAGATTGAGTTTATATGGGGTCTTTAACCTTTTCTTCTCCATTTTGAAAGGTTCGTGCGCTCCATTCTGTGCAAGGGTAACACCAGTTACTGATAAATTGAACAGCGCCGATTTTTGCGTTGGCGATTCCACTGTTACTTCAAAAGTGTAATCCTCAGAAGTTCTGGTAGGCTCAGGAAGGACACTTACAAGAAAGCCAAGTGGCAATAATAAAAGTCCTAGCAACAATTTCATCTAATTTGATTTTCGGTTGATAAACAGGAGTTCCTTTTGCGCTACACACACACTCATAACTCTTAGACTATAAGTAAGTTAAAAAAATTCACATAATCACATTCACAATTTACCTTTATCGAAAGTAATATCTTACCATACTGAATACCAATGTCAGCTTTCCAAAGGTTGAAATCGTTCGGTGAGAAGTCCTGACCGGTAGCAGCTTAGCAAGTCTTTGAGATCTTCAATCATGTCCTTGATCTTGTCCCCATCCCTGATGTCTGCTACTTTTAAGGGTTTATCTGAATATGAATAAAGCGTTTCGCTTGAAAGGATATCAATTTCATCTTCTATCGCTTTTTCAGTGGACTCAAAAGGTAAATGCGCGATGATTTGCTTTCCCCGATCATCAAATATCAACGTGTAACCCGCTATACCCGTGTGACTCTGGTAAGCTTTGGCAAAGCCTCCATCAATCACGATAAGCTTTCCGTTTGCTTTAATAGGATTCTCCCCCTTCTTTACCACCACGGGAACGTGGCCATTTATAATGATTGAGTTTTCAGTCTCCAGGCCAAAATCCTCTAAAATTTTATTAACGGTTGCCGCGTCATCCCTATAGTAGTAATAATAGCCTTTTGCCTCCTGATGGATGGTTGGATCGTTGATAAAATAGCGCTCGAAAGTGGTCATTTTGTCTTTCCCGAATAAGGGCGACTGTGGACCTGCCCACAGGTACCACATCATATCGACTGCCAAATCATTTTCGGCCGTTCCCACCATTCCTGAAAACGCTTCACGGGCTATTTTATCCAGAAAATCTAGGTACTTCCTGCCCTTCAGTTTTTTCCCAAGCATTTCCACAAGGGCCAGATCTCCGTTTTGATCAATGGGAATGCTCCCGTGAAACAGCAGGCAGTCATTTGAAATATGATACATCGACCCTTTTTCAAACAGGAACTGGACATGTTCTTTCAGCCTCCTGCTTTGCTGAAATGACTCTGAGAGCTGTTCAACCAGATCCTGCTCTTCCCTCGAAAGCCTAGTAGGGTCTGCAGGGTCAATTGTAGGGAAATAAGAGTCTTTTAATTTGTAGTTCTTGCCTTCAATCAATATTTCACCAGTGGCAAAATTGATGTTAGACAGCATTTTCCTGTGTGTGAGCCGGAAATCGGGACGCCGGTCAATCAGTTGTTCCTCCAGTTTGAACTGTATAATGCTGATGGCTTTATGCATGATGCGGTTCAACCAGTGTTCACTTTCATTCAGCAAGTCTTCCGCATTCACCTTCGGATTGAAAATCAGGCTTTCGTCTTCTTTGTAATGCTCAAGCGCAAAGGAGGCCAGCGGTATCAGGTTGATGCCGTAGCCTTTCTCTAAGGTGTCGGTATTTGCATAACGGAGCGAGAGCCTTATCACGTTGGCCATACAGGCCAGAGAGCCTGAGGCTGCTCCCATCCAAACGATGTCATGATTGCCCCACTGGATATCGACGGCATGGTAATCTATAAGGCTGTCCATGACTGTTTCAGCACCGGGACCTCTGTCGTAAATGTCGCCTATCACATGGATTTTAGAAATAGCAATCCGCTGGATGAACTCAGCCAGGGCGATGATCAGCTTATCGCAGGCCCCAATCTCCATCACTGCTTTTAACAACCGCTCATTATAGGCGCTCCTCCTTTCGCCCAAGGCCTCTCCCTGTAACAATTCAGATATAATTAAGCCATACTCCCGCGACAAAAGGCGGTCTATTTTTCTTTTGGTATAGATGGAAGTGAGTTCGTAGGCGATAGAAATTAACCTTTCAATGGTACTGGTATAGAAACTTTCCCAATCATTGTTTTCCTTTTTAATGATCTGCAGCTTTTCATGGGGATAGTATATGAGTGCTGCCAGCCTTCGCAGGTCTTTTTCACTTAATGTTTCACCAAACAAATCACTGATCTTCTGCCGAATGAGCCCTGAGCCGTTCCGGAGCATATGCTGAAACGTTTCGTGCTCCCCATGAATATCGCTTATAAATAGTTCGGGGCTTTTAGGGAGTGACAACAGAGCCTCCAGGAGAATGATCTCCTTCCCAACCTGTGCGGCATTGGGAAAGCGGTTCGACAGTAACTTTAAATATTTCGGATCATTTTTCATAGGATATCAGGGCTAAAGCGCATTTTCGCAGCTTCATAACCTCGTTTAAAATCGATTACAAAGACTATAAATGCCCATCTTTCACGCGTAAAAAGAATGTCATGCTTTTTTACGAGGTCTTGAAATAAATAATTGTCCTATGCTCCACTTTGAAGTGCCTGCTCTTTATATTCTCTTCACCCAGAGACTTTAACAGCATTAAATTTTAATAAACATAAAGGCAAAAGCTGCTAATGCCGCCCCCAAAAGAGGCCCGAAAACAGGCACCCAACTGTAGGCCCAGTCGCTGTGTCCCTTCCCTTTGATGGGTAACAACCAGTGTGCCACCCTTGGGCCTAAATCCCTGGCCGGATTGATAGCGTAGCCTGTAGTGCCGCCGAGTGCCAGGCCAATGCCCCACACTAAAAAAGCCACGGGAATGGCTCCTAATGACCCCAGCCCTACGGGAGTGTTATTTTCGTCTCCCATGGCTGCAGGTGTAAAATATAGGATGACAAAAATTAACACGAATGTGCCGATGACTTCACTCACCATATTGATGGGGTAATTACGAATAGCAGGCGCTGTCGCAAACACGCCTAGTTTTGTGCCTGGGTTGGGCGTCAGGTCGAAATGGTCTTTGTGCATTATCCAAACCAAAGTGGATCCGGTGATGGCTCCTAAAAGCTGCATCAGGCAGTAAGGCAACACGCTTGCCCATTCAAACTGACCTGCAAGTGCCAAGCCCACGCTTACGGCGGGGTTGAGGTGGGCACCGCTATAAGGGCCGGCTACTACCACACCAATAAATACGCCCAGCCCCCAGGCGGTGGTGATAACTATCCAGCCACCTCCCTGCCCTTTTGTGCCCTCTAAAATAACATTGGCTACCACGCCTGCTCCAATCAGAATGAGCAAGGATGTTCCGATATATTCTGCTACCAGTGGATGCATTATTCTATTGGTTAGGGTTAACAGCCCAGTTTCTGGTTCTTTCTATCGCCTTGTGCCAGAAGTGCAGGTTTTTTTCCGCTGTTTCAGCATCCATGCTTGGCTCAAACACATCCGCTTCCTGCCCCAGCGACTTAAGTTCGGCCATATCCTTCCAGTAGCCTACGGCAAGCCCGGCCAGATAAGCTGCCCCCAGCGCCGTACTCTCCCGCATCTTGGGGCGCTTTACAGTGCAGTTTAAAATATCTGTCTGAAACTGCATCAGGAAATTATTCTCAGTTGCTCCTCCATCCACTTTGAGCTCCCGCATGGGTACGCCACTGTCTTTTTCCATGGCCCTGAGCACATCGTGTACCTGGTAAGCGATAGACTCCAGCGCGGCTCTGGCAAAGTGGGCAGAGGTAGTGCCACGCGTAATACCGAAGAAAGCCCCCCGGGCATCCTGATCCCAGTAAGGTGCTCCCAGGCCAGTAAGAGCGGGCACAAAATATACCCCTTCATTATTGGCTAAGCTGGTAGCCATACCTTCACTCTCTCTGGCATGGCCTATAACTTTTATACCATCCCGCAGCCACTGAATAGCGGCTCCCCCGATAAACACACTTCCTTCCAGTGCATACGTTACCTTTCCATCCAGTTTCCAGGCAATGGTGGTCAGGAGTTGGTTATTCGATCTAACAGGCTGTTCTCCGGTGTTCATCACAAGGAAACAGCCCGTGCCATACGTTGTCTTCGCCATTCCCTTCTCCATGCAAAGCTGCCCGAATAAAGCGGCCTGCTGATCTCCAGCAATACCAGCTATAGGAATTTTAGCAGAGAAAATTCTGCCTGAGGTGGTGCCAACCACTTCACTGCTAGACTTAACTTCGGGTAATATGGTTGCTGGAATATCAAAAAGGTCGAGTAGTTCCTGGTCCCACTGCTGCTTATGGATGTTGTAAAGCATGGTGCGGCTGGCATTGGTGCTATCCGTACAGTGTGTATTGCCATCGGATAGCTTCCATATAAGCCAGGAATCAACCGTTCCGAAGCAAACCTCTCCTTTGGCTGCCTTTTCCCTGGCACCCGCTACATGATCCAGTATCCACTTAACTTTAGTGGCTGAAAAATAGGCATCTATTATCAAGCCTGTCTTTTCACGAACCAGCTCCGACTTGCCTCTCTCCTTTAGTTCATTGCAGTATGCCGAAGTTCTCCTATCCTGCCATACAATAGCGTTATAAAGTGGCTCTCCGGTATTTCTGTCCCAGAGAATAGTTGTTTCTCTTTGATTGGTGATGCCTATACCTGCTACCTGATGGGCAGACAGGCCAGCCTTCATCATAGCCTCGGTGGCTACTGCAGCCTGCGAGGTCCATATCTCCATCGGATCATGCTCCACCCAGCCGGGTTTTGGAAATTTCTGTTCGAAATCGCGCTGCGCGTCCGTCACTACTTTGCCTTGCTGGTTAAAGACAATGGCTCTGGAACTGGTTGTTCCCTGATCGAGCGCTAGCAAATACTGCGTTTCATGGTTCATAGGCTGGTAGGTAATATAGTGATTTTCTGATTGATTAAATAGCCTTCCGCTAATTGCTGAAATGCGTAAATCTCTGCTTTCTCCCAATCTTCACCTAAACCCAATATTTCGCGCATTATCTTAGCCACTGCCGGGGCCATTTCTATTGCTGCCTGTGCATCCAGGAACAGTATCCTCATCCTCCTGGCCAGGATGTCTTCCACTTTAAGTGCCATCTCATTTTTCACCATCCATACCACTTCAGCTTTTGTGTTGGGGTAATGTTGATGGAGTTGCTGCCCTAAATCAGGATTTTGCTCAATCAAATATCTGATGCCCGCAGCATCACTTCCATAGACTGCCAGGTGCCCCTCTTCAACGGTTGTCTCCGGGTAGCCATGTATCCTGATTTTTGAGGAGGTGCTCTTAGCTAATTGCAAACCCTTCAGCCTGGCAAGTGCATCTACGGTGTCTTCTCCCATCTTTCTAAAGGTGGTCCACTTGCCTCCAATGATAGAAATAAGGTGGCTATCTGCAACGGATACCTTATGACTGCGGGAAATTTCTTTCGTTTTAGCTCCTTTTTCTTTCGGTGCTGCAAGCGGCCTTAACCCTGCATAAACTGACAGTACATCCTTTCGGGTAGGCTTCCTGACAAGATATTGGGCACATGTATTCAGTATAAAATCAATCTCCTGTTCCAGTGCCCTTGGCTCCAGCGTTGGATTTTTTATGACCGTATCGGTAGTGCCCAGCACAAGTTTTCCATGCCAGGGAATTCCAAACAGCACCCTACCATCAGAAGTTTCGGGTATCATGAGGGCATCCTTGCCTCCCAGAAAGGAAAGATCCAGCACCAGGTGCGCGCCTTGGCTTGGCATAATAGAAAGCCTGGCCTCGGGATTATCCATCTGCAAAATCTTATCAGCAAAAACACCCGTCGCATTCACCACTGCCTTTGCTTTTATTTCATGATGCCGCTGGCTTATCTGGTCCGTGAGCTTTACACCATCAATAATACCGTTTTCATCTTTGGTCAGGCTCGTCACTTTCATGTAATTTAAGACACATCCGCCCATTTCCGAACAGGTCTGTGCAATATTTAGCGCAAGACGCGCATCATCAAACTGCCCGTCGTAGTAGATGACGCCTCCATTAAGCCCTTCTTCCATAATGGCAGGAATCCTTTGAACTACCTCTTTTCTGGGGAGCCACTGAGACTTTCCGATCCTTAAGTTGCCCGCCATTAAGTCATAGACTTTGAGCCCGACACCGTATTTTAACTTATCCCAGAGTGAATAGATGGGAATAATAAAGGCCTGTTTCCGGGATACGTGCGGGGCATTTTTCATGATAAGTCCACGTTCTTTCAGCGCCTCCAAAACCAACGTTACATCGCCCTGTGCCAGATAGCGCACGCCCCCATGCAATAGTTTGGTGCTACGGCTGGATGTACCCTTAGCGAAATCAGATTTTTCGACCAGCACTACTGTTAACCCTCTTGACAGCGCATCAAGGGCAACCCCTAAACCGGATGCGCCTCCACCTATCACAGCCAAGTCCCAGACTTTTTGCTTGTCTTCAATTTCGTTTATACTTCTATTTCTATCCATTGCTTTGTTATTGCATTCATTTAACTTGCCCCCACAGCTAAATGTAGCAAAAAAGAAAATAAAAAGAAATCAAAACAAACAAATACAACTATTAAAAATGAATTAATTTCAATACTAAATCATATATTTATAAATTATAACTAAATTTTAACAGATAGGCAATAAAAGGTTAAAAAAGAATACTTTTGGAAATGAACCGTAATATGACAATTGCTGAGAGACACAAATTAATTCTGGATAAACTTAGTAGTGAGGGCTTTGTGGGTGTAGCCGAGTTGAGCAAAGAAATGGATGTGACCATGGTGACGGTGCGAAAAGACCTGAAACTGCTGGAGGACAAAGGGCTTCTTTACCGCTCACACGGAAGTGCTACGCCTGTCTCGCCCTATGTAAATGATCGGCCGGTAAATGAGAAGAAACTGGTACAGGTAGATGAAAAAGAAAAAATTGCCTCCCTTGCTGCAAAATTGATACAGGAAGACGAAGCCATTATTATTGGCTCCGGCACTACGGTAATGGCGCTGGCGAAAGCAATTCCTAAGAACATGAAGCTTACGGTGCTCACAGGAGCGATGAATGTGACGATGGCACTTCTTGATAACCAGAACATGGAAATTGTACAGTTGGGAGGAGTGGTAAGAAAAAGTTCCTCTTCGGTAGTGGGGCATTATGCTGAAGACATGTTGGTAAGCTTTGCCTGCAGTAAGCTTTTTCTGGGTGTAGATGGCATCAGTCCTGAATTTGGACTGACTACCTCCAATATGATGGAAGCCCATCTGAACAGCAAGATGATCAAATCAGTGCAAAAAACAATCATCCTGGCTGACTCCAGTAAATTCAGAAGGAAAGGATTTGGGAAAATCTGTGAAATAGACGACATAGATGTCATCATCACAGACGAAGGTATCTCTGAAACTTACAAAGCCATGCTGGAGGAAAGAGGCATCGAAGTACTCATTGCCACATAAGAACTTCACGCTTTGAGCCCTGTACCAATATTTCTGAATGGCTGATTTGCCAACATGTTAGCCATTTGTATTTTTAGCGGTGCCTGCGGTTTTCATGTACTTGGCGGCTTCGATGAAAGTGGGATTCCAGATTTTCTTTTCGTTGGCTTTCAGGAAGTGTAACAGTTTGCTGTGTGCCTCAAGCGATACATTCAGGCTATGGTCTCCCCCCACGCCATGAAAAAGAAACACGATCATACTGTTTGTGCGCATTGCCTCTTTCACCAGTGCTATCAATTCTTCTCCGGATTGACCATTGATCATATAGGAGCCAACATTGTATATATCTGTGCTTTTGTTTTGCACCATTTCGCCATGCACACCACGTGCGGCAACAAGATCACCTTTTAAAGCATCTATATAAGTAACGCCATCAACTTTTGTATCTCCGCACGGATAGGCAAACGTCCTTTCTGTCTTGCCGTCAAGTGCCTGCAGCGTAGCATTGGTCATTTTTATTTCATCCGTTATACGGCGAAGAGAATAGGTAGCCAGATCATATTCAGGGCTAACAAAGCTTCTTCCGGGCTGGCTTCCGTCGCAGGGATGGAAGAGGGCATGATTCGCTAGTTCATGCTTTTTAGCAGCTACCTTTTTCCATTCGTCTAATCGCTGTGTAAAAGCCGGCGAAGCGGCAGTCAGATAGAAGGTCCCTTTTAATCCTAAAGAGTCCAAGGCTGGAATAGCATTGTCCAGGTGTACGTTCAGAGCATCATCATAGGTCAGGACTACTGCAGCCTGTTTTTTATTCCATTCCTGTGCCCAAACAGATAAGCTGCATAAACACAACAAAAGCGTGAAGGTTCTCTTTAAAAGCATATGGTAGTTTCTTGGATTTGTGCTGCTAAATAATTAATTCCCCCTCTTCAGATACCTGTAAAGCTCAGAGTCGGTAGACAGGATAATACTTGTTTTCTCGTCAAAGGATTTCTCCAGCGTTTCCATAGATCGGAGGAAGCTGTACAGGTCTCTTGCCTGGGCATTCTTGTTATAGGCTTCCGCATAAATTGTGGTGGCTTGGGCGTCTGCCCGACCTTGTATCACCTCTGCTTCACGGGTTGCCTCAGACTGTATCTTGGCCAGGTCGCGCTCTTTGTTACCCTGAATTTTCCGGGCCTCTCCCTGTCCTTCAGACCTAAACTGGTCGGCGATACGGTTACGCTCACTTTTCATCCTTTCGTACACCCGGTCCCTTACTTCATCCACGTAGTTCATGCGCTTAAACCGGAAATCCAGGATTTTCACACCAAGGTCAGCTGTTCTCTCATTTGCCCGCTGCAGTACGAGCGCCTCAATTTTATCTCTGCCCACGCTGATATCATCCAGGTTCTCCATGTCTTCCATAAACTCCTCTTCCACCTCAGGCTCACGGTTGGTAGACCGCACTATTTCCAGCAGATCGTGGCTGGCGATGGCATTGCGTGTCTCACCATCCAGTATATCGTCGAGCCTGGATTGGCCGGAGTTTTCGTCCCGCAGGCGAATAAAGAACTGTAGCGGGTTCGTAATCTGCCAGCGGGCATACGTATCCACGAAGATAAATTTTTTGTCTTTGGTAGGCACTTGGTTGGCATCACCATCCCACGCGAGATAGCGCTTGTCAAAGAACTGCACTTTCTGGATAATCGGAATCTTGTAATGAAGTCCGGGCTCAGTGCGAGGAGCACCTACAGGCTTTCCAAACTGGGTCACGATGGCCTGCTGCGTTTCGTCCAGCACAAAGATGCTGGTAAAGGCAAGCGTCAGGATGATAATAGCGACTACGAGCGAGAGTATACTTCTTATGTTCACGGCTTATTGCTTTTCAGGCTGATTTAGGTTTAATAAAGGGAGGACATTATTGCCTCTCTCATCTACGATGACCTTGCCTCCTATCTTAGGCAGTATTCTTTCCATCGTTTCAAGGTACATACGCTTCCTGGTTACCTCAGGCGCTTTCACATATTCTTCAAAGAGGGAGTTAAAGCGGGCAGCCTCACCGGTAGCCTCGTTTACCCTGGTGAGGGCATAAGCCTCTGCGAGTTGAATGGTTTCATCAGCCTCACCACGTGCACGCGGAATAACACGGTTATACTCCGACTCAGCCTGGTTGATGAGGGTCTCGCGCTCCTGCTGCGCCTCGTTCACCGCGTTGAAGGACGGCTTAACCGGCTCCGGCGGGTTCACGTCCTGCAGCACCACCTGGTCAATCCGAATTCCGTTTTCATACTCATCGCACATGCGCTGCAGCAGCACCTCCACACTGGTAGCCACCTCCTGGCGGCCTACGGTCAGCACCTCGTTCACGGTGCGGTCCCCGACCACCTTGCGCACAGCAGACTCTGACATATCTCGAAGCGCTTTATCGGCATTTCTAACCTGGAACAGGTAACGGTACGAATCCACTATACGGTACTGCACCACCCACTCCACGTTGGCCAGGTTCAGGTCACCGGTCAGCATAAGTGATTCATCGCCAAAGTTCTCTCTGGAGTATTGGGTGCTGGTGCCTGCCTCTACCGTGCGAAAGCCGAACTCCTGCTTCAGCTGGCGCTGCACAGGTATCTTTTCCATTTCTTCTATACCAAAAGGCAGGATAAAATGGAGACCCGGTTCTACCGTACGGTCATATTGCCCCACATACAGCACGACCCCTTCTTCCTCGGGGCCAACCGTTTTGATGGAGGTAAATACAATAATGAGCAGTATCAGACCTAGAAGTATCTTGCGATAATGCTTGCTGAGCAGGAACATGTAATACTGTAGCCTGTAGTTTGGTTCTTCTGCCATGGGTGAGGGCATTGGTGTTGGTTATTCGACAATTTACTATAAAATTTTTACAAGCCCTAACACTTGTTTGGTCGGAAACACCGACATTATACTGTTTACTATGTCCGCTCAACTTTACTTCCTGCTTACCCGTTTAGCGCAAGGAGGCGAATAACCACCTCCGGCACATCCGTAGATGTGTTATTGTTAGAACATATTTCTTAGCCTTTTAACCTACTAGCTTGGCCCTCTTATGTGGCTTCTTTAGTTAGCTATAGTATAAACGAAACATAAAAGAGCAAAAGGAAAAATTGAGTTAAGACGATGATAAATTAAATTTGATTACAATACCACAATCAACAGAAACAGAGTTAAAACACATATTATTTTATCAAAAAGGCAATCTTATTGTAGCAATTTTGACAAAAGCTTCATTATATTGCGAGAATCACAAATTTTATTGACTAAATCAGCATTATAAAGGAAAACATACATGAATGGTTCTGCCAACAGCATATTACAGGTTTACAATAAGCAAGTAGGTCTCCGGTTTCAGTTATACAATAGTTTATTCACCGCCCTTCCATTCCATAGAATGGAAAGAACCGGCGTGTTGCTGACTATCTTCCTGCTGCATTGCGAAGAAGGATTTAGTAAAGAGCAAAGCCCGGTTGAAATTATCGACTCTTTCTTTAAACAGCATACATCGTACAGAGAAGACAAAGAAATGCTGGACCTGCTGTTCCGTTTTGTGCAGTACACAGAGCGTCAGGTTGTATTGTTCGATGCCCTGGAGGATGCCGCTTACCGCGATATTCATGATATGCATGGCCCGGGTACGCTAAAGCAGCTGCAGTCGGAGGTGCAGCAAAAGCAGAACCAGGCCCAACTAAAAGAGAAGCTGGAAGACTTTTCTGTTCGATTGGTATTAACAGCCCATCCTACGCAGTTTTACCCAAGCGAGGTGCTCGGTATCATCAACGACTTATCTAAAGCGATGGTGAACGACAACACCTCCCAAATAAACAGCTACCTGCGGCAACTAGGAAAGACTCCTTTCTTCCGGAACGAGAAGCCCACCCCTTACGATGAGGCTGTAAACCTGATTTGGTACCTGGAGAATGTGTTTTACTCGGCAGCGGGGCATATCCTGACATACCTTAAAGATCAGTTTCCGGACGAAATAAGCAAAAAGAACCCGCTCGTTCGGTTCGGCTTCTGGCCGGGAGGCGACAGAGACGGAAACCCTTTTGTGAATGCAGGGATTACTTTAAGAGTAGCTGAAGCTTTGCGGGGCGCCGCCCTGAAGTCTTACTACCTGGATGTGCGCCGGCTGAAACGACGGTTAACCTTTAAAAACGTGTCTAATGTGGTGCTGGCGATGGAGCAGAAGCTTTACAACAACCTGTTCGTGCCGAACCATGAGCTGGATATTTCGAGCGAGGAAATTATACAGACACTGCAGCAGATTCGAACCACGCTGATAGAGGAGCATAACAGCCTGTTCCTGGATATGGTCGATAACCTGTTGCGCAAAGTGGAGTTGTTCGGTCTTCATTTCGCCACCCTGGATATACGGCAAGACAGTTCCGTGCATGTGGAGCTTCTGCAAACTATAGCAGAAACAACAGATGTGCTGCCTCCGGATTATTCGGACCTTCCGGCGGAGCAACAAATGACCACCCTGCTACAGGCAAAAGGCACGCTTGATCCAGCAGTTCTGGAGAGCGAACTGCACCGGGATGTACTGGAAAGTATGGCGGCCATTAAAACAATACAGGAAACAAATGGCGAAAATGGCTGCCACCGCTATATTATCAGCCACAGCACCAGCGCCCTGGACGTGATGCACGTATATGGCCTGTTCCTGCTGAGTGGCTGGAAAAAGGAATCGCTTAGCGTAGACATAGTGCCGTTGTTCGAAACAATTGACGACCTGCGCAATGCCGGCGACGTAATGGCTGCTTTATACCAGAATGAGGTATACCGCCAGCACTTGCAGCGCCGCGATAACGTGCAGACAATCATGCTGGGCTTCTCGGATGGGACCAAAGACGGAGGCTACCTGATGGCAAACTGGGGTATATATAAAGCCAAAGAAGAGCTAAGTGCCATTTCAAAGGAGCACGGCGTGCAGGTGGTGTTCTTCGACGGCAGAGGAGGACCTCCGGCAAGAGGCGGCGGGCGCACGCACCAGTTCTACGCTTCCATGGGGCCAAACATTTCTAACAAGGAAATTCAGCTGACGATTCAGGGGCAAACAATCAGCTCTAACTTTGGAACAGTGGATGCAGCACAGTTCAACATTGAACAACTGATGCATGCCGGTATCCACAGTGCCCTTTTTGCCTCTAAAGATTCTACGTTGACTCCTGATGAGGAAGCGCTGCTACTGAATCTGTCGAAAGAGAGTTTTGAGAAGTACAGTACGCTTAAGAATCATTCAAACTTCCTGGAGTATATGCTATATGTTAGCCCGTTACGCTATTACGGGGAAGCGAACATTGGCAGCAGGCCTTCGAAGCGCAAACCAGGCAAACTTAACCTCGACGATCTGCGGGCTGTGCCTTATGTAGGGTCCTGGAGCCAGTTAAAGCAGAACCTGCCTGGCTACTATGGTGTCGGCACGGCGCTTCAGAGAATGGAGAAAGCCGGCAAGTGGGAAGATATCGCTCAGTTATACAAGCGTTCCCTGTTCTTTAAAACGCTGATGGACAACTGCGAAATGGCGATGACGAAGTGCTTCTTCCCGCTGACTGCCTTCCTGGCGAACCACCCGAACTATGGCGAGTTGTGGAATATGATTCATGATGAGTTCCAACTGACGAGAAGCTATATTCTGCGGTTGACAGGAGCTGCTGAACTGATGGAAGATAAGCCGGTTAACCTGCAGTCTATACAAATGCGCCAGCGAATAGAGCTGCCTTTGTTAACCATACAGCAATACGCGCTCACAAAGATACGGGAGATGGAAGAGCAGGGCCAGCAGACGGAGTACAAACCCAAGTATGAGAAACTGGTGGTGCGTTGCTCCTTCGGTATCATCAACGCAGAACGAAATTCAGCTTAAAGAATTCTAACTGAGTAGAACATAAAAGCTGCCATCCTTGCCGGGTGGCAGCTTTATACTTTAGTATAGGCCTCTACTCCTGAACTGTCATTAATATTTTCTTCATTATGAGGCATTAGTATAGCTACTCATATTACTTCAGTAAATAAATATAAATACCTCTATGAGTTTGTCCCCGGACTGGAGCCACATAGAAGTTTGTGAGGTACAGGAGAAGTCAAAGCTGGTAACCTGCAAAAACGTGCAGCCGCTTAAGATTCTCAACCCCGCCTCCCATAACAAAAGCTGCCATGTAGTGCTGTCTAACTTTGGTGGCGGCATGGTATCAGGGGATCAGATAAACCTGCATGTAACCTGTGGCACCCAAGCAAACCTCTTTCTCAGTTCACAGTCCAATTCCAAGATTTTTAAATCGGTAGATGGCGCAGCAGCCGAACAAACCATTAAGGGTACGCTGGAAGAAAATGCGCTAGCCGTGGTTTTCCCGGATCCGGTGGTGTTGCAGGAGGGCAGTATATACAGGCAGGTGCAGCACTGGGAGATGCAGCCAAAATCTCTTCTGTTGGTAGTCGACTGGTTCCATTCCGGCAGAATGGATATGGGCGAACGCTTTGCTTTCAGTTCTTTTTTCTCAGAATTAAAAGTAACCGCCAAAGGTAAGCCAATTCTCCTCGACCGCTTTTCATTTAGCCCCGAGCAGCACATTGCCACCTCCCCTGCCAACTTCGGCCAATACCAGACTATGTTCTCTGCCTATTTGGTTGGCACTCCGGGTGAGGAAAAGTTTGAATGCCTGAGTCAGCAACTACTCCAACTCCGGATGCCCGAAAGTACCGTCCTAAACTTTAACATGACAGCCAAGGATTTTGTGCTCACAGTGGTGAAAGCAAGAGAAGGCGTGTACATCCTGCGCACTATGGCGAAGAGCAGGATGGACCTGCAACCACTATGCGATGCCATTCTCAAAGCACTTTCTTCTGATATGTTCCTGGGCTACAACCCAATGAAGCGGAAGTATTAGGATTGAACAACACTGCAACACCACGTTCAGGAGGAACGTTACTTCTGGCTCTTTGACTACTTAGAAAATAAATAAAGCTTATTACCTCCTATCCTCCCGCACCGACAGCAATGCTTTTTCTTTGGCTTTAAGTATATGATCTATAATTTCATCTAAGCCGTCTCCGTGCAGTGCGCGGGCAAAAACGAAAGGACCTTCCCCGCGCATTTTTTTGGAGTCCCGGTCCATCACGTCCAGGTCCGCCCGAACTAATTGAGCCAGGTCAGTTTTGTTGATGACCAGCAAATCGGATTGGGTGATGCCGGGGCCGCCTTTGCGCGGTATTTTATCGCCACCAGATACATCAATTACATAAATGGAATAGTCTACCAACTCACGGCTGAAATGAGCTGCCAGGTTATCGCCGCCGCTCTCCACAAACAGGAAATCAATTTTATAGTTAAACTTGGCCATCAGCCCTTCCAGTGCATCCATGTTCAGCGATATGTCCTCTCGGATGGCGGCGTGAGGGCAGCCGCCTGTCTCCACGCCTACTATTCTGTCTTCACTTAAAGCGCTGTTCCGGATCAGGAACTCCGCGTCTTCCCGGGTGAAGATATCGTTGGTTACGACTCCCAGTTCGTAAGTATTCCGGAGCCTTTCGCAAAGCGCCTTGAGCAGGGCAGTTTTACCTGTACCCACCGGGCCACCTATTCCCACGGTAAAAGCTCTTTTCCTGAAATTCCGGTAAGAAGGCAGCTTCCGTGTATCCCGCAGGTCATAATCTCCGGGAGATTCATAAAATTCGTGTGTATGCCCGTGTAGCAGGAGCGCTAATTTATCGACGAAGGCCATTGTTTTGATTAATTAATTGCTTCATTGTTGATTGCTGTACATAGTGATAAACAGGTCAAAATATCGTTGTAAACTGTTTAATTCTGAAATAATTTGGAGTAGATGTCTTCATGGAAAACCTGAGAAGTATCTAATATAAAAGCAGACCGTGTGGCTTGAGTATACGTCATATCTCCATGGCTTTCCATCAGGTTATCGAAAACGGTATAAAACGCGTGCTGCAGTTTGTGGCCTTCCATGGGCCCGATAAACCCTAGCCGGATAGCAGCGCTCACCTGGTCGCGCAGGGCCATGTGCAGGTACATCGTTTGCACATCTTCTAAGGTAAAGTTTACCCGTTTCAGGCATAGCGCATACACCAGCACAAAATGCAGCGGAAGCTCCTTCTCCGTAAACCATTCCCGAATATGCTGCATGCTCGCTTCCGGGTAAAACGACTCCAGCAACCTCAGCCAGTTTTTCCCCTGCACCACACTCGCCTTATGAATAACAGGCACCAGCATCATTGCATCATACTCCTCCGCTATAGTATAAAGTTCCTCCTGCAGTTCCGGCTCTTGCAACCAAAAGCAGGAGTTCATGAACGGAAATTCCATGCTTACCACCTGCTGCAAGAAGGCGTACAGGTAATTGCGCAGCTCAAACTGGTTTTGAATCAACCCAAACGTAATGCTGCTCTCCAAACCATAGGAATAGGCAAAAGAACCTGTAGGAATGGAAGAGTCAACTAAATGCAGCAAACGGGCGAATTTCATTGTTCAAATGCTAAAAGCTAAATGATATTAGACACAAGACTGTGTCGTTCCCTGCTCTTAAAAAAGATTATAAAGCTGCGCCAGGGGCAGTTTTGTGGCTGGTTCGCAGGTAAGGTGCACACCATCCACTGTTACTTTATAGGTCTCTGGGTCTACTTCAATATTGGGCAGGAAATCATTCAGCGCCATATCTTTTTTAGAAACACTCCGGCAATTTTTTACCGCTACCACCTGTTTCTGCAAGCCATAGTTTTCCTGCACATGCGCCACCGATGCTTGCGACACAAACACCATAGACGTCTTCCCAATGGCGGAACCGAAGGAACCGAACATTGGCCTTGAGTAATAAGGCTGCGGCGTAGGAATAGACGCGTTGGCATCACCCATCTGCGACAGCACAATAACACCGCCTTTGATGACCATCTCAGGCCGCGAACCGAAAAAGGCAGGCTTCCACAGCACCAGGTCCGCCAGTTTTCCCACTTCCACAGAGCCAATCTCCTCTGAAAAACCATGTGCCCGCGCCGGATTAATAGTATACTTAGCGATGTACCGCTTTACCCGGAAATTATCCGCTTTGCCTTCTGAAGCGGCATCCTCAGGTAGCAGGTCGCGTTGCTCTTTCATTTTATGGGCTGTTTGCCAGGTACGTGTCACCACCTCCCCAACCCGGCCCATGGCCTGTGAGTCGGAAGCGATGATAGACAAAGCACCCATATCATGCAGAATGTCTTCGGCAGCTATTGTTTCTCCCCGAATGCGGCTTTCGGCAAAGGCCACATCCTCGGGTATGTTCTTATCGAGGTGATGGCACACCATCAGCATATCGAGGTGCTCGTCGATGGTGTTCACCGTGAAAGGGCGCGTCGGGTTGGTGGAGGATGGAATCACGTTAGGCTCTCCGCAAATCCTGATGATATCCGGTGCGTGACCTCCACCCGCTCCCTCAGTATGATAGGCGTGAATGGTCCTGCCTTTGAAGGCATTTGTAGAGGTTTCCACAAAGCCGCTTTCATTTAGTGTGTCGGTGTGGATGCACACCTGCACATCGTATTGCTCTGCTATAGTGAGGCAGTTATCGATGGCAGCCGGTGTAGTGCCCCAATCCTCGTGCAGTTTAAAACCCAGGGCACCGGCTTCCACCTGCTCTATCAGCCCTTCTGGTTTGGATGAGTTTCCTTTGGCCAGAAAACCGAAATTGAGCGGGTATGCCTCCGTTGCCTTCAGCATCATCTCTATGAAGAAAGCACCCGGTGTGCAGGTGGTCGCGTTGGTGCCTGCCGCAGGACCTGTGCCCCCACCCACCATGGTGGTTACACCGGAAGCCAGCGCCTCATTTATCTGCTGCGGGCATATAAAGTGAATATGGCAGTCTATGGCACCGGCTGTCAGAATCTGGTTTTCTCCAGCTACCACCTCAGTTGTTACGCCAACCACCATACCTGGGGTTATACCCGGCATTATGTGTGGGTTGCCACCTTTTCCTATACCCGATATGCGTCCGTCTTTGATGCCGATGTCAGCTTTATATATACCTGTATAATCAATCACTAGCGCATTGGTTATCATCAAATCCAGGGCATCGGCCTGTGCTATACCAGCAGCCTGGCCCATGCCATCACGCAACACCTTACCTCCTCCAAACTTACACTCTTCACCATAGACACTGTAGTCTTTCTCCACCTCTACCAGCAGGCTGGTATCGCCCAGGCGCACCTTGTCTCCTACAGTAGGGCCATACATGTCGGCATAGGCGCGGCGGTCTATTTGGAAGCTCATAGCGTTGATTGTTTGTTTAATTGTTGATTGTTATTTGTTGTGTGTTGATTGAATTGGTTTATAATGAATGAGTTTCGGAATACGAACAACGATTAACAATCAACGAGACAGAAAGCCTGCTGCTTTGGCTCTTTCCAGGGCATCGGCTTTATGCTTTTCTGTCAGCTGCCCTCCAGTTAAATTGTTGCCACCGTAGACCGTCCGCTCACCGGCCAGGGACACCAGTTGCACCCTCTTCCGTTCGCCGGGCTCAAAGCGCACAGCTGTACCGGCGGGTATGTTCAGGCGGTAGCCAAAAGCTTTCCCTCGGTCGAACTGCAATAGGGCGTTAGTTTCAAAAAAAGGATAGTGAGAACCCACCTGCACCGGCCGGTCACCCATGTTGGTCACATCCATTTCTATGATATCGCGCCCCTCGTTTAAGGTGAGTTCTTCCGGTGCCAGCATATACTCCCCCGGATTTTCATTCACTGTATTTTCCGGCGTTATGGTTTTTTTATCATAACTCAGGCCTGAGCCATACAAAGCCAACTCAGGGAGGCCACGCTCGCGGCAGATGGGGTGGTGCACCGTTACGAGCTTTGTGCCATCCGGGAAAGTACCCTCCACCTGCACTTCGGCCACCATATCGGCCACACCGTGCATCACATCACACAGCCCCAGTATCTTTTTACCTTTGTCCATGAGTGTGGCTACGTTCTCACCGTCTCTGATAAACTCCAGCAATTGTGTGGCAATCAACGCCACCGCTTCGGGGTAATTCAACAGCAGTCCCCGTGCATGTCGTTTCTGGGCCACAAATCCTGCGTTATGCAAAACCAGCTTGTCAATGTCTTTAGGCGATAGGTGCATTTGTTGTGGCGTTAAAACTTGAAGATGCTATATATATAAATAAGCAGCTAAGTAATTAGAAAAACAGTGCTTTCTGAAATAGCTGCCTCTCCTGGCATGAACAGACTATCAATAATGACTTTGCGTTTATGCCTCCAGGTTCAAGCAATCAGGTTCTGGTATATCATCCAGCTGCCATAAAGAACACAGATCAGCGAAGACACGACCACAATACCTGATCGAAAGGTCTTGTTGATCTTCATACGCTGTGTAAACGGAATACTAAACAGACCCGCCGCTATGAACATACCAACAATAGAGCCCATACCAAAAACAAGCAGGTAAGTGATACCTAACATTATGTCGCTGATTTCGCTCATCACCAGTAGTACAAGGGCACCGCTACCGGCCAGGCCGTGCAGCAGGCCAACAGTATACGCTACACTGTGCTGGTAGCGGGCAGCGCCTGCTCCGGCAAAATTACGCCTGTTCGTGAGCCTGCTAATGCCCATTATGATTAACATCAGTCCCACAAAGGCCTCGAAGTAACCTGAGCTCAGAAAAGTGGCGCGGCTTAACAAAATCACCGATCCTACTATGACCAGTGTTGTTGTATGGCCAAGCCCCCAGTAGAAGCCATCCTTCACTGCCAGTACCAGGCTATCGCGCCTCGTAATGATGTTACCGACGGCAATCAGGTGATCCGCTTCAAAGGCATGCCCCATCCCAACCAGCGCGGCAAACAAGATAGGCAAGAATGTTTCCATCAGATTAGGTTATATTTTGCCATTTGATTATCTGTAATCAATAATACTTAACAATTTAACAATATACAACAGAAAAGATTGACATATCACATTTTAACTTTTACAAATAGCTTCTGTCACTGCCATTGTGACTATAGTAAGGATCGTGGCTTACATTTAGGAGAGAATAGTTCGAAGTCATGCTTAAGCGATGTCCTATCAACAGTTTGGCAGGATTTACACTTCTTCTCTTTGAACCGTACCGAATCCGGTTAAGTAACTTACATTTTCTAACAAAAACTCAAAATTTTAATCTTTGCGAACATGGCAATAGTTTGTCCTGATAGGCACCTGCATTTTTAAACTAATTTATATAAAGTACATCTTTTTTGCTGATTTTTCATCTAAAAACGTAGTTCTAATACGATATCTATAAGGAATAATTTGTTTTTTGACGATTCTTGTAGTAAATTATGCATTCGTTTACACAAATAAGTAAATGTTTACCTCAGTTAATGTTAGATGAATCAAGATAATACAATAAATCCAGGGTTGTACAGATCCGAGTTTGAGCATGATTCCTGCGGAGTGGGATGTGTTGTAAACCTGAACGGGAAAAAAGCACACAGCATCGTGAAGGATGCATTGACCATGCTAACGAATATGGAGCACCGCGGTGCTACAGGAAGTGATTCTGAGACGGGGGACGGTGCCGGAATTCTGGTGCAATTACCGCATGAGTTTTTCAAAAAGCAGTTGGATGAGTTTGCCATTCAGCTTCCTCAGCCTGGCTTCTATGGTGTCGGGATGATTTTCTTCCCGTCGGTGTACGAGGTAAGGGATAAATGCCGCCAGACCATGAACCAGTGCATCCGCAAGATGGGCTTTGATTTGCTGGGCTACCGTTTAGTACCTGTAAACGGTCGCGTTCCCGGTCACGAAGCGAAAGCGGTAGAGCCGTACATTGAGCAGGTGTTTGTAAAGCCCGTTGATCCGAACATTAAGGAGGATGAACTGGAGCGGAAGCTGTTTGTGTTGCGCAGCTTGATAACACACGAAATAAAAAAAACAGTGAGTGGCGAGAACGGCACCTTTTTTATTGCCAGTCTCTCCTCGCGCACTATTATATATAAAGGTCAGCTGAAAACAGACCAGGTTGAGAAGTATTACCACGATCTTCGCCACCCTGACTTTAAGTCTGCCCTGGCGGTGGTGCACTCCCGCTTCTCCACCAACACCTTTCCTAACTGGAAACTGGCACAGCCTTTCCGTTTTATCGCGCACAATGGCGAGATAAACACCATCCGCGGAAACGTGACCAAGATGAAGTCGAAGGAGGCCCTGATGTACTCTCCCCTGTTCACAGAAGAGGAGATGAAATGGCTGCTACCTATCACAAACCCGGAGAACTCAGATTCTGCCAACCTGGATGCAATGGTGGAGTTGCTGACGTTAGCCGGAAGGCCTCTCCCCCACGTGATGATGATGCTGGTGCCGGAAGCCTGGCAGGACAACCCTTTTATGGACCCTTACAGAAAAGCTTTCTATAAATACCACGCTTCCCTGATGGAGCCCTGGGATGGTCCTGCCGCCCTGTTCTTTACCGACGGCAAACAGATTGGCGCCACACTGGATCGCAATGGTCTGCGCCCCGTGCGTTTTTGCGTGACAAAGCAAGGGCGCCTGATCATGGCATCAGAGGCCGGTGCGCTCCCTGTTAACCCGAAAGACGTTGTGCGACGGGGCAGACTGCAACCTGGTAAGATGCTCCTGGCTAACCTTGAAGAGAACAAGATTTATGAGGATGAGGAGATAAAGCGCATTGTCTGCAACGATAAGCCTTATTTTGAGTGGATTCAGCAAAACCGTATTAAGCTGCACCAGCAGCCGGAACCTAACTTCTGTCTGAACGAGATATTACCGGACGAGCTGCTGCAAAAGCAAAAGGCTTACGGCTATACGGCCGAGGACTTAAAGCTGATCATTAAACCGATGGCAACCACAGGCAAAGAGCCTTTGGGCAGCATGGGTTCTGATGCTCCGCTGGCAGTGCTCTCGCTGCAAAGCCAGCACGTGTCCAATTACTTTAAGCAGCATTTTGCGCAGGTGAGTAACCCACCGATTGACCCTATCCGCGAACGCCTGGTGATGTCGCTTTTCACTCGTTTAGGAGAGTCGCTGAACGTGCTGGATGAAACGCCTGCCCACACGCGCCAGATACATATTTCGCATCCGGTACTGAGCCACGGGGATTTTAATAAGATCATCAACCTTGGCTCGGAAGGGTTTGAGCACACTTATATAAAGGCCACCTTCCCTACTACAGAGACAGGTGCCTTGCAAAAAGCACTGGATACCATATGTGAAGAGGCAGAGGCAGCCGTGCGTGACGGTAAGAAAATACTCATCATATCTAACCGTGCCATTGGCCCCACCTGTGCCGCTATCCCTTCGCTTTTAGCTGTAGGTGCCATTCACCATCACCTGGTGCACAAGCGCATCCGAACGAAAACGGGATTGGTGGTTGAGGCCGGAGACGCATGGGAAACGCACCATTTCGCTACTATAATTGGGTATGGCGCCAGCTGTGTATACCCATATATGGTGTATGATACTATTCAGAGCCTGCTGCAGCAGGAAAAACTGGATACCTCGGTGCCTTTTGCAGCCTACGCGGATAACTTTATTTATGCTGTCGGAAACGGTTTGCTGAAAATTCTCTCCAAAATGGGTATCAGTACCCTTCAGTCTTACCAGAGCGCCCAGATTTTTGAGTGCTTAGGGTTCGGGCAGGAAGTAATTCAGAAATGCTTCAAAGGCACAACCAGCCGACTGGAAGGTTTGAACTTCGAGGATTTGGAGAAAGAGGCGCTTATTAAGCACCAGTCTGCGTACCTGGAAGAAAACAACCTGCTGGAAACAGGTGGCTTCTTCCAGTGGAGAAGAAGAGGCGAAGAACACCTGCTGCGTCCGGAGATTATTCACTTGCTGCAGAAATCTACGCGATTGAATGACTTCCGCCTGTACCAGGAATACTCGCAGCATGTGCGCAAGCACCAGGAGTCCACCATAACACTCCGCAACCTGTTCGAATTCCGTAAGCGCCAGTCGGTGCCAATTGAAGAAGTAGAGCCAGCAGAGACTATACTCAAACGCTTTGCCACCGGGGCAATGTCCTTTGGCTCCCTCTCGCATGAGGCGCACAGCACACTGGCCATAGCCATGAACCGCATCGGCGGAAAGAGCAACAGCGGCGAAGGCGGCGAAGACGAGGCGCGTTATGTTGTGAAGCCTAATGGCGATTCAGAACGATCAGCTATTAAGCAGGTGGCCTCCGGCCGCTTCGGAGTAACAAGCCATTACCTGGCGAACGCTGATGAAATACAGATAAAAATTGCACAAGGTGCCAAGCCTGGAGAAGGCGGACAGCTGCCTGGACATAAAGTAGACGGCTGGATTGCACGGGTGCGTCATTCTACACCGGGTGTAGGCCTGATTTCACCGCCGCCGCACCACGACATATACTCGATAGAGGACCTGAAGCAGCTGATTTATGATCTGAAAAATGCCAACCCGAATGCCCGGATCAATGTGAAACTGGTAGCAGAGGCAGGCGTGGGTACTATTGCTGCAGGTGTGGCCAAAGCGAAAGCAGACGCCATCATGATATCCGGTGCCGACGGAGGTACTGGTGCAAGCCCTCTTAGTTCTATTCGTCATGCCGGTCTGCCCTGGGAAATCGGTTTAGCTGAGGCACATCAGACACTGGTGAAGAATAACCTGCGCAGCCGCGTGGTGCTGCAAACAGACGGTAAGCTGATGACGGGGTATGACCTTGCTGTGGCCACACTATTAGGCGCAGAAGAATACGGTGTTGCCACCGCCGCCCTGATTGCCGAAGGCTGTATCATGATGCGCAAGTGCCACATGAACACCTGCCCTGTGGGTATTGCAACGCAAAACCCGGAGCTGCGGCAGCTGTTTACCGGCGAGCCGGAGTACGTGGTGAACCTATTCCAGTTTATGGTCGAGGAGTTGCGGCAGATCATGGCATCACTGGGCTTCCGTACTATCAACGAGATGGTGGGCCAGAGCCAGGTACTGAAAGTACGGAACAACCTGAACCACTGGAAGTTGAAGAACCTAAACTTCGCCCCTATCCTGCACAAGGAGGTAGTGCCGAACAATGTGGGTATCTACAACCAGATTCACCAGGTGCATGATATTGAGCAGATACTGGACAGAAAGCTAATCCGTGACTACAAGAAAGGCAAAACCGAAGTAGAACACCGCATCATCAACGTAGACCGCACGGTAGGTGCCATGCTCTCTTATGAGGTATCCCTGGAGCACGGAAAGGCAGGTTTACCGGAACACAGCTTCAAGGCAACCTTTCATGGTTCTGCCGGGCAAACCTTCGGCGGCTTCCTGGCACCTGGCCTCACCTTCCGGCTTATTGGCGAAGCCAACGATTACCTGGGCAAAGGGCTATCTGGTGGCAAGCTGATTCTGCAGCCGTTTGAGGGCACCACGTATGTGGCGCATGAGCATATCATTACCGGCAACGTAGCCTTATACGGTGCTACCTCCGGTACTGCCTATATCAACGGTATGGCAGGAGAGCGTTTTTGCGTGCGTAATTCCGGAGCAGAAGCAGTAGTGGAAGGCATCGGCGACCACGGTTGCGAATATATGACTGGTGGTAAGGTGCTGGTTCTTGGTTCGGTAGGTAAAAACTTTGCGGCTGGTATGAGCGGTGGTATGGCCTACGTCTATGACCCTGCGAATGCTTTCGCAGATCAATGCAACCTGGATATGGTAGACCTGGAGCAACCGAATGAGGAAGACCTGGCTTGGATAGAGCTGAAGCTGAAGGAGCATGCGTTCTATACCGGTAGTGTGCTGGCACAGCAAATGCTGAAAGCCTGGCATGCCGACCAGAAGTTCTTCCAGAAGGTGATGCCACACGACCTGAAGAAGGCATTAAAAGTAAAAGAAAGTGAAATGCTTAAAGAAGTAGCCTGATGGGAAAAGAAGATGGATTTTTGAAATATAACCGTGAGCTGCCAGCAGCGCGCGATCCGAAACAAAGAATAAACGACTCAAACGAAATATACACTGAATTTCCGGAGGAAAAGACGAAGATACAGGCTGCCCGCTGCATGGACTGCGGCGTGCCTTTCTGCCACAACGGCTGCCCTTTAGGCAACCTGATTCCGGACTTCAACGACGCGGTTTATGACGGCGAATGGGAACGTGCCGCGCAGATTTTGTACAGCACGAACAACTTTCCTGAGTTCACGGGCCGCATCTGCCCTGCTCCCTGCGAGTCCAGTTGTGTGCTGTCTATTAACAAGCCTGCTGTAGCCATCGAGCATATTGAGAAAGCTATTGCGGAGAAGTCATTTGAATTGGGGCTTGTAAAAGCGCAGCCTCCCGTGCGCCGAACAGGCAAAAAGGTGGCTGTTATCGGCTCCGGACCTGCTGGTCTGGCAGCCGCAGCCCAACTGAACCAGGCGGGGCACAAGGTGGATGTCTACGACAAAGACGATAAGGCCGGCGGTCTGCTGCGTTACGGTATACCTGACTTTAAGCTGGAGAAGTGGACGATCGACCGCCGCCTCGCTGTTCTGGAGGAAGAAGGCGTTCAATTCCATTTAGGACAGGAAATAGGAAAAGACATTAGCCTGAAGAAACTACACAGGAAGTATGATGCCGTGCTGCTTGCCATTGGTTCAACCAAGCCAAGACCACTGAATATTCCTGGTAGCCACCTGAAAGGAATTCATTTTGCGATGGACTACCTGACGCTGCATAACCGAAGAGTGGCTGGGGAGGATATACCAGCGGAAGAAGACTTGTATGCCCGCGACAAACATGTACTCGTGGTGGGCGGTGGCGACACGGGCTCTGACTGCGTGGGAACAGCCAACCGTCAGTTTGCAGCCTCTGTGAGCCAATTGCAGTATCGCACCATGCCCTCTACCGTTCGCCCTCCAGATAACCCATGGCCGGAGACGCCTATGACCTACACCTCCTCCAGCTCACACGAAGAAGGCTGTGAGCGTAGCTGGGGCTGGCTTACAAAAGAATTTGTAGGCGACGAGAACGGGCATGTCACAGGCCTGAAGGTGGTAGAACTGGAATGGAAAAACGGACGTGAGTACACTGAGAAAGCAGAAAGCGAAAAGATACTTCCTTGCGACCTGGGTATGATAGCCATCGGCTATGAGCGCCCGATGCACGATGCTTTCAAAGCAAGCTTCGATATAGAGACAGACCAGCGAGGGAATTTTAAACTGCAGGACTGGCAGACAAATGTACCTGGCATATTCGCAGCCGGCGATTCCTTTCGTGGGCAGTCGCTGGTGGTATGGGCCATTTCTGACGGACGGGAAGCAGCACGTGCCATTGACATTTACATGATGGGTGCCTCTGATTTGCCTTCTAAAGAGCTCTCCAAACTGGTGCTGTACAGATAACATACTTTTACCGTGTATCAATGCCGGTTTGTTTGGACTATTAGCTTCTCCGGTGCGCCATAAACTGCGCCATTTGTGTTAAAACAGAAAAACCGCTTTGTCTTCTGAGACGAAGCGGTTTTTCTGTTTTAACACTGCTGTAAGCTCTTTTTCATTTGCCCTTGGCATCAAAACACATACCGTCCTTCTCTCCATAAAGAAGAGACAGTGCCTCCTCCTTACAACTGTTTTAAGTGACTGAATATTTTTTCAGCTTCTATATACTGCCATGCAGCCTCCCGAAACGTATAAGGAGTTTTAATGGTTAAATCCCATCCTTTTAACTCTTTTTATGGCATCACCACTACGCATTTATATTGCTTTTATGAAGCGCATCAAACATAATGTATGAAAATAGCAGAGCTTAAAATTATGCGTGGTCCTAATTACTGGTCCATAAAGCATCCGAAAGTAATTGTGTTGAAGCTGGACCTGGAAGAACTGAAGGACACCCTTACAAATGAAGTGCAGAACCTGGCACAAAGGCTTGAGAAACTCTTTCCGGGCATGTACAAACACCGCTCCTCAGTGGGCACCGATGGAGGCTTCTTCAGGTTAGTACGCGAGGGCACCACCTTAAGCAAAGTGGTGCAGCACATTGCACTCGAACTTCAGACAATGGCTGGTATGGAGTGCGGGTATGGCAGGCGGTATGCGGCAAATGAGTCGGGTATGGACTGGGTTGTATTTACCTATCAGCAGGAACGGGCCGGGGAGTATGCGGCCGAAGCGGCTGTGCGCATTACAGAAGCTCTCGCTATGGGAGAAAAGGTGAGCGTAATACAGGATGTCGCCAAACTACACCAGATACGGGAAGATGAATACTTTGGACCCAGCACGGAGGCCATCATACAGGAGGCTGTTTCACGAAACATTCCCTACATCCAAAACAGGAAAAGCGATCACATACACCTGGGCTACGGAGTACATCAGCAGCGTATACAGGCGGCCATGTCAAATAAGACATCCTTCTTTGCAGTGGAGTGTGCCGGTGACAAAAACACCACAAAGCTGATTTTAGACGAAGCTGGTATACCGGTGCCACAGGGCCATATTGTGTATAATGCCGCTGAACTGGAGGAAGCTGTGGAGGAACTTGGCTACCCGATTGTAACAAAACCATTGGATGGCAACCAGGGCAAAGGCGCCAGCATCAACCTCTTGACCTGGAAAGACGCGCTGAAAGGACTCGCTGAGGCGAAGCGTTTCTCTGACGCCGTGATGGTAGAGCAGTTTATCCAGGGCCACGATTACCGCATGCTGGTGATTGACGGCAAGTTTATAGCGGCTGCCAGACGCACACCAGCCATGGTGACCGGAGACGGGCAGTCCACAATCAGGCAGTTGGTGAATGCCGTGAATAAAGATCCACGCCGTGGCGTGGGGCATGAGAAAGCACTGACACATATCAAGATTGATAAAATAACAAGGGGTATCCTGCGGGAAAAGGGGCTTACGTTACAGTCGATACTAGCAGCCGGAGAAGCATTGTACCTTAAGAACACCGCTAACCTGAGTACAGGCGGTACCGCCGCAGACGTAACGGATATCGTGCACCCTTACAACGTGCTGATGGCAGAGCGGATAGCCGGCATTATCGGGTTAGACATCTGCGGTATTGATGTGATGACTTCAGACATTGCCATACCACTCCCCGAAACAAGAGGCGCCGTGATAGAAGTAAACGCTGCTCCGGGTTTGCGCATGCACATCTCCCCTACCGAAGGCTTGCCTCGTAACGTGGCCGACCCTATCATCAACATGCTGTTCCCATACGGTTGCCCTTCCCGCATCCCGATCGTAGCAGTAACAGGCACTAACGGTAAAACCACCACCACCCGGCTGATAGCACACATGCTGAAGTTTAAAGGGAAAAAAGTCGGCTTTACCACAACAGACGGTATTTACATACAAGACAGAAAAATAGTGAAAGGCGATACCACCGGTTCCTTCAGCAGTGAGTTTGTGCTGAAAGACCCGACCGTGGATTATGCGGTGCTGGAGTGCGCACGTGGCGGCTTGCTGCGGTCAGGCCTTGCGTTTACCCAGTGCGACATAGGCATCGTAACCAACGTATCAGCGGACCACCTTGGCTTAAAGGACATCAATACCGTGGAGGAAATGGCTAAAGTGAAAGCCGTTATTCCTAAAACTGTTTACCCGGACGGATACGCTATCCTAAATGCCGACGACGATCTTGTCTATAACATGGCAATCGGCTTACGATGCAAAGTTGCTTATTTCAGCATGGATGAAGAAAACTTTCGCATTAAAGAACATATATCGAAAGGCGGACTGGCTGCCGTTTTTGAAGACGGCTACATCTCTATCTTCAAAAACACCTACAAAATAAGAGTGGACCGGGTGGCGGACGTGCCGCTTACCTTCAGGGGCAAAGCCAGGTTCAATATCCAGAATGTGCTGGCTGCCACACTAGCAGGTTACATCGCCCACCTCGAGGTAGGTGAGATAAAGACGGCGCTGCGCACCTTTATTCCATCAGCGGAAACCACACCGGGCCGCATGAACCTGTTTCACCTGCCAAAGTGTGACGTGCTGATTGACTATGCCCACAATGCTGCAGGCATGCAGGCTATCAGCGACTTTATCAGTCAGATGGAGGGGCAGCCTAAGATTGGCATAATAGCAGGTATCGGAGACAGGCGCGATGAAGACACGCGGGATGTTGGAAGAATTGCCGCCTCGGTGTTTGACGAAATCATTATCCGGCAGGACACTGACTTGCGGGGCCGCAATGGCAAAGAGATAAACAACTTACTGAAAGAGGGAATTTTTTCGGTGAAACCAGAGATGGAGCCCAAAGAAATAAACCAGGAAGCGCGCGCACTTGCCTATGCGCTGGAGTATGCCCCGGAGGGCGCCTTCATCACACTTCTTGCCGAAAATATAACCGAGGCGGTTAAAATGGTGGAGAGCTTCCGGATTATTCAGCACCGTAAACAGGCAACAGATCAGCTAACCTGAGTCGTGTAGTGCCACAGCATTAGAGAAAACTTTAAACAATCAAGCTGCTTTGGGTGTAAACTTGTCTAAACGCATGTAGTAACACGACAAAAAACTATGGAAGCATACAAAGAACTTAACAAGCAGTTTATCAATGGTGAATGGCTCGACGGAACAGAGGGCAACACAGTCGAGAACCTGAACCCATATGATGAATCTGTAATTAACACATTCAAAGGTGCAAGTACAGATGACGTAGATAGCGCTTTCAATAACGCTAAAGAAGCCTCCAAAACATGGAGCGTAACTCCCCCAACAGAAAGGCAAAAGGTACTGCTGAAAGCTGCGGAACTTTTACAGGGGCGCAAAGATGAGATAATGGACTGGCTGACAAAGGAGGTGGGAGGCACTTACCAAAAGGCAGAGATAGAATTTATGCAGACGTACCAGATGCTGATTGAGTCTGCCTCCTTCCCGATGAGAATGCACGGGTACACTATCCCATCTATGACGTCAGGCAAGCAGAGCCTGGTCTTCAGGAAAGCCCTGGGAGTTGTGGCCATGATTAGTCCGTGGAATTTCCCGCTGTACCTTTCAATGCGTACGGTCGCCCCTGCCTTGGCAGTTGGGAATACGGTTGTAATGAAACCTGCTTCTCAGTCGCCGGTAACCGGAGGAACATTTATTGCCAAGCTTTTTGAAGAAGCAGGTGTGCCTAAAGGAGTCATAAGTGTAGTGGTGGGCAAGTCCAGTATCATCGGCGACTACTTTACAGGGCATCCGGTATCCAACCTCATTTCCTTTACTGGGTCTACACCGGTGGGAAAAGGTATAGGCCGTGTAGGTGGAGAAGGCTTGAAGAAGCTTGCGCTGGAGTTAGGCGGAAACAACCCGCTGGTTGTTCTGGAAGATGCTGATATTGGCAATGCCGTAGATGCCGCTATTTTTGGCAGGTACATGCATCAGGGGCAGATATGTATGTCCACGAACCGGATACTCCTACATGAAAAGGTGTATGAAGAGTTCAGAAAATGTTTTGTAGAAAGAGCGAAGGCATTGCCTTATGGTGACCCAACCGACAAGGAAACTGTTATAGGACCTTTAATTGATAACAAGTCGGTGAAGCGCGTACTAGACCTAATTGACAGGGCTGTGAAGGCTGGTGCGAAAATAGAAACAGGAGGCGAAGCAGAAGGCAATGTGGTTCAGCCAACGGTGCTATCTGGGGTAACGGAAAATAACCCGGTATTTCAGGAAGAGATTTTTGGTCCGGTTGTAGGCCTGACTACTTTCAAAGACGACAAGGAAGGAATCAGGCTGGCAAATGCAACGCAGTACGGCCTGAGTTCAGCACTGCATACCAGAGACCTGCAGAAAGGTATATGGCTTGCCAAACAGATAGAAGCAGGTATGGTGCACATTAACGACCAATCCGTGAATGATGAGATGAACACACCGTTTGGAGGAGAAAAGGATTCCGGAATAGGACGTTTCGGTGGGCAGTGGATTCTGGAAGAACTCACCACCCTGCAGTGGATCAGCTACCAGGATGAATATAGAGGCTATCCAATTTAAGGAAGCTTAGCTTTGCGCAAGCGCTGCCTGTCCAGAAAACTGAACAGGCAGCGCTTGTTATATACGGATAACGCCTCTGCTCCCCGGAACGAACATGCAATTTATACCACCGCTTTGCGTGAAATGGTTTCTTCCACCGGAATATTCTCCTGCTTATTGCCTACGATTAAACGGTTACCCGTGTCGTAGGTAAAATAACTCCAAAGCCAGTTAACGGTAACAACCAGACGATTCCGGAAACCAACAACGGAAATAAGGTGGATAAACATCCAGATGAGCCAGGCTAAGAAACCTTGTGTTTTATACTCCTTTTTTAAGATCTTCAGGTCAGCCACGGCGCGGTTACGCCCCACTGTTGCCATGGAACCTTTGTCGTCGTAGGTAAATGCCTCTAAAGGTTTTCCTGAAAATATGTTGCACAAATTTTTTCCTAACTTTTCGCCTTGCTGTATGGCAGGCTGCGCCAGCATGGGGTGCCCATACGGGTACTCCTCCGTAATCATGGCGGCTATATCGCCAATAGCAAAAATATTATCATAGCCCGACACGCGGTTGTAAACATCCACCTTCAGCCTGTCACCACGCAAAACGCTTTCATTTTGGATACCTTTTATAGGTGCACCTGATACACCTGCCGCCCAAATGAGGGTCCGGGTGATCAGCGTCTCTCCTGTGTCTAATGTTACTGTATAACCGTCATAGGACTTCACCCGCCGATTCAGCCATACGTTTACGCCAAAGTCTTCCAGAAACTTCAACGCTTTCTCTGATGCCTCTGCTGACATTCCTTTAAGAAGCTGGGGCCCACTCTGTATTAGGTGGATATCCATCTCTTTGAAATTGAGTTCCCGGTAGTCCTTTGGCAGCACATGCCTGCGCAGCTCACTCAACGCGCCAGCCAGTTCCACTCCTGTAGCACCGCCACCCACAATTACATAATCCATCAGGCTGTTCAACTGCTCGTCGTCCTCAATCTGTAAAGCCTGTTCAAAATTCTTTAGAATAGTGTTCCGAAGCGTTAAGGCATCATCCAAGCTCTTCATGGAAATGGCCTTCTCCTCCATCGCTTTGTCACCGAAAAAGTTAGACGTGGCGCCGGTTGCCATCACCAGGTAGTCGTACTCTATCAGTCCGATAGAAGTCTCCACCAGGTTGTTTGCTGTATCTATAAACTCCACCTCTGCCAGCCGGAAGTAGAAGTTATCCTGCCCTTTAAAAATTTTCCTGAAAGGGTGCACAATGGAATCTGCCTCCACACCGGCGGTTGCCACCTGGTAGAGCAGTGGCTGAAAGGTATGGTAATTTTGCCTGTCTACCAGAACCACCTGCACATCAACATCCCGAAGCGACTTTGCCAGTTCAATACCTGCAAAACCGCCACCGATAATTAGTACACGTGGTTTTCCTATATGTTCTATTCTTGTATGGTGGGTCATATTTAACTGAGGTTTGCTATCGTCTCACAAGCCTGCAAGAAGAGCGTATGCTGTTATTCGTAAATAGAATGAGAGGCGCAACTAATCAGGTACTAAACAATGCCTGGCATTCTTACATAACTCTACGAATCAGTGCTGCTGCTGTTATAGGAATGATATAAGACAATGCCTGAGGCAGACAAAGGTTTATCCGGAGATAATATACCAGCTTATAACAACATTGATACTCCAGCCTGAAGTTGCAGGCAAATACAAGGCAGTTGCTAGTGCTGCACCTGTAGCTTCTAACTAAATGAAATACTATAACGCAGGCGCTGTGAGAGGTAAGTGAAAACGTGAGGCAGCATCAAACCATTCGCTTTTCCGGGTTAAACTCTAGTGTCCAGGTTTTTTCCTAAATCCTGGACCTGCTTCATAAAGGTTTCAGTTGCTTCATCCGAATAAAGACCATATGCATCAGAGATGGTGCCTTTGGCACCAGAGGTTGTATCTACCACGTATAGGATGGCCATATCATCCGGATTGCTTTCTCCTTCAAAACGGTAGAAGTTCACGATCCGCACCTCGTCCGGCCTGAACTGCTGTTTGCTGTCCATGGTGCTCAGCATGCCGTCTTCCGTTACTCTAAAATCAAGTTTATATCCTTCTTTCTTCACTTGAGCGAGTACTGAGACAAGAGATGTTAATTCAACTTTGTTCTGCATATTACTATTATTAATTCTGGTTGAGATATAAGCCTATACGGAGAAAAAGCACAAGTATTCAGTTTAGGAAATAAAAAACGGAAAAGAACGAAGAGTGACTTATGAAGCAACCATTTAAAAAATACATTTCCTGCCAAATGAAAGAAAGTCAGCTACAGTTACGGTGCCTTCTTCTTTGGCATCACATCAGCTTCTTGACAGTTCCTCCACTATCCTTTCGCAAATCTCATGCGTGGCCAGGGCATCATTTGCTGTAATGCCTGGAGGAGTGCCTGTTGCCACGGCCTTTATAAAATCAGCCACAATCCCCTCAAATCCGCGCTTGTATAAGGTGGGCTCCCAGTCACTGCTTCCCAGGCGGGTCTCTTTTTTGCCCTGCAGCACCACGACATCCGATACATTATAAGCTATTCTTTTCTCGGAGGTACTCATTACTTCCACCTTCTCCTCATTTGTACCGCTGTCACGGTTCATGATGCCGATGGCGGTGGCACCAGTGGAGATAAACTGTACCGTTACATGATGCAGCAGTTCCTGCTCTATTCTGCCACTTACAAGAAGCTGCTCCACCGGGTACGGGAACAGGTACCGCAGCGTATCGACTACATGAATAAAATCGTCGAAGATAAAGGTGCGCGCAGCTGCGGGTAAGGCGAACCGGTTCTTCTGCATGATAACCATATTTGGCTCCTTTACCTCTTTTAGCTTCTGGTACGCCGGTGCATACCTCCTGTTAAAGCCGGTCATCAACGTTAAGCCTTTATTCTCTGCCAACGCTACCAGCCGCCTAGTTGAATCGTAACTGTACGTAATCGGCTTATCGACATACACATGTATACCGTGTTGCAGCAACTGCTCCACCAGTTCTGAGTGTGCTTCCGTAGTCCCATGCACAAATGCGCCTTTTATGCCACTGTTAAGCAGCGATTCAAGGTTTTGGTGCAGATGCTGGTATCGGTATTGTTGGCCGATCCGTGCAAGTTTTTCCTGATTCCTGGTATACAGGTGCAGTTCCACATCTGCCCTGTTACTTAATACCGGCAGGTACGCTTTTTGGGCAATGTCGCCCAGGCCTATCATTCCTAATTTCAGCATGTCTTCTTAATAGTTAACTGTTGATGTACTTCTTTCTCTTCTTCCTGATACTTGTGGAGGCATACGTAATTAAACAAAACATGCCGAAGATGCAGCATCTCCGGCATGGCTTTTATACCTGCGCCGCCAGATAGAAGCAAAACTTTTGGAAAGACAAATTGGTATGATGGTTCTACTCTTAGGTATGGTCATAAAAAAGCACCTGCGCTTTTTGGTTGCACAGGTGCTTTAAAAATGTAGCTGCAAAGCTGCTTACTGTCTGGTTACAGAGTAGGTAGGCGTGCCGTCTTCGGTTTCTAAATCGAGAACAATCTCATAAGTGCCTGCCTCTTCAATCATAATGTCACTGCCAGCTTCATCCAGGAGATCATCGTTAGCATTATTATCACCATAATTAAGTGCCCAGTCATCATTTAGCCTGAACTTAATGGCACCTGCAGTTAAATCAGTTGTTAGTCTCCAGACTCCTTCTTCATAATCATATTCCATGTCCAGGTCACCATCCCATCCAGTAGAAGTGGCGCTGCCGATCAATCCCCAGGAGTATCTGGTAAAAGACCAGGTATTAGTATTCAGGTTAACCGTTATCCTATAGGTGTCGGCGGTGGGCACTGATAAATTGCCACCACCCGGACTTAAGGTTCCCTCAGCATCTCCCATACCATAGTCTGTGTCCCAGTTTCTTTCAGGTGTAAACTTAAAGTTCAGGTCCTCAGCGTCTGAGAAGTCAATAATACCAAAATAGATACCGTTATCCTCTACCGAAGTAAGAGCGGGCGCGGTAGCCGGAGCCCATCCCTGGTAAGCCCCTGGAACATAAAGATATCCTGGCTCTACAAAAGTAGAATAGGGCGTAACACTGATAGTAGAAACGTTAGAATATACAGGATCTACCATATCAGAAACAGTGGCCATAATTCTAATAGGAAGGTCTTGCGCCTCATCCGGGGTATAATTCAATCTTGTGAGCAGCGTGTTTAACTCTTCTACTGTCCAGGCCACTTCCAAATCATTACCCATAGAAGCAGTGTAGGGTGTAGCAAAGTTATTCCCGGCAGTATCTATCTGTAGTGTGTACTCTACAGCAGCACCATAGCCGAAGTCAGCTTCGCTCCATGAAAGGGCAACAGCGTCGTTAGCTGCATCTTCCTCTGTTAAAACAATACTACTCATAGAGGCCTGTAGCATAGGTGCTGTGCCTACTCTAAGAATAGCACGATCCTCATCCTTCTCACAGGAGAACAGAGCTAAGGAACATAGGGTGAGTATAAATACTCTGTTTATCCAAGTCTTCATATATCTCTTTTAAAATTAGTGGATAAAACGGGTAAGCTGCCTGTTCGCTGCTTACCCGTTTCTGTTACCTGTAGTTCGGATTCTGCACCAGGTTAGGGTTAGCGATAACGTCTACTGCAGGTATTGGGTACAAATTTCTGAATTCCGGTACGCTTCTTCCTTCCTGCACACCACCTTTCCATGGCCACACATACTCTCCTCCCGTAAACAAGCCGAAACGGATTAAGTCAGTTCTGCGGTGTGCTTCCCAGTACAATTCTCTGGCTCTTTCATCCAGTATAAAAGGAAGCGTTAACTGACTTGAGGTAATATTACCTTCCGGTCCGTCATAAGCTCGCTCACGCAACTGATTCACGAGTTGCAGCGCCGTTGCTATATCACCACCGCCACCACGAAGCACAGCTTCTGCATACATCAGGTACACATCAGCCAGACGGAACATCGGGTAGTCTGTGTCCGGGAACAATCCGGTAGGGTGAGAACCACGCGCGCCGGTTGAGGTTACGTTCCTGTATTTTGTAATTGCGAACCCTTGTGTAAACTGACTTAAATCTTCAATCTCCAGTGTATGGCCTTCGGTATGGAAAATAGCCCGCTCATCTATGGTGGCTGTCACATCCGGGAATTTCTCCACGAGCGCTTTTGTGGTTCGCAGACCAGTCCAGCCTTCTTCAATGCCGAAATCTGATAAGTTCATAGTCGCCCCACCATAAGGAGCATGTATCAGATAGGTCATACCACCCCAAGTCTGGGTTCTCAAGCCATCATAAACAATGGGGAAGATAATCCCATTTGCAGTGTTGTTGTCAGCCAGGAACAGGTGCTGATATTCATCTTCCAGGGTAAAACCTGCATCAATTACTTTTTTAGCATACGTAACAGCTTCTGTATAACGAGCATTTCCTGTATACACCTCCGCATTAAGGTAAAGCTTCGTCAGCAGCGTCCAGGCAGCAGCCTGGTCGGCTCTTCCATACTCATTCTGGCCTGCGGCAACCAAGTCGTTTTCAATAGCAAGCAGTTCTGACTCTATGTAGTTAAACAGCTCTTCTCTTGCGATTGGCTCCGGGAAAAAGGCACCCACCGGGTCCTCTTCTGTTACAAAAGGGACACCGCCTCCGAATAAGTCGAGCGCATGCCAATAGCTTAAGGCCCTCAGGAAGCGAGCTTCAGCACGGTACTCCGTTGCAAGCTCTGCCTGTGAACCTGAGATACCACGGCTACTCAGTTTACCGTCAGTTGTTTCACGAATATACTCATTTGTAAGCGATACCTGGTAATAGATGCGGCTGAACATAGCTCTGATAAACTGGTTATTTGGCGTCCAATCCATCTCAACCAAATCAGGTAAACCGGCATCGCCCCACCCTATCACAGCTTCGTCGGTTGGTAGTTCCTGTAGCTGCCAGTACTGGCGCAGATAGCTGGAAAAACCTTCGTCACCGCCCGTAATGTCAGCGTTGCCTGCCGGTCCCGACTGTCCGGTTAGCGCATAGCCTGCGTAAAGTTTGGCCAGTACACTCTTGTAATTAGCAAAATCATTGTAAACCGTAGCCGATGTTATTTCATAAGGCGGCACCTGGTCCAGGTCGTCATGACAGGCAGTTACAGAAAAGGCTACTATTCCTGCTAATAATATCTTCTTTAAATATTTAGTCTTCATTCTTTTTTGTTTTTGATTATAAATCAACGTTCACGCCCAGCGAGAAAATGCGTGGTCTTGGATAGAAGCTGTTGTCGATGCCACCTGCCACTTCAGGATCCAGACCAGAGTAATTTGTAATTATAAATAGGTTTTGCCCCGTAGCCGACACACGTAAATTTGCCTTATCATTGAATACTCTGCCAAAATTGTAGCCGAGGTTAATATTGTCAAGGCGCAGAAAAGAAGCATTTTCTACAAAGTAATTCGAAAATAGGCGCTCTGCATCTTCACTAACAAAATTCGTCTCCAGGATGCTTCTTGGTATAGTGAGCAGATAACCTGGCCAATCAACGTTGTTGTAGAAAGTATTCGCGTTGATATTGTTGTACACATAGTTGCCGATTGACCCGCGGAACACAAAGCCCAAGTTCCAGTTCTTATAGTTCAGTTGCGATGTAAAGCCCAGGAATACATCCGGGTCCGGGCTCTGGTAACGGAAGAAGTCCTCATCTGTGATACTTCCGCTTCTATCCTGGTCCACGTACAAACGCTCAATAGGCATGCCGTTTCCATTGTAAACCTGCTGATATACATAGAATGTGTTTCGCGGGAATCCAACGGAGTTAATCTGTATAGTGTTACCCACACCGCCACCGATTCCACCTGTTTGGACTCCAGGGAAATTTGGATCTTCTATCTGGTTAAGCTTTGTAATCTCATTCTGGTTATAGGTAGCATTAAAGCTTAAATCCCAGGTTAAGTCGTTTGTATTGATAGCAGCATAGCTTAACATTGCTTCTACCCCTCTATTCTCCAGACTACCTACGTTCGTGAACAGTTGGTTTGTGAGGTTTGAGCCTGCCGGCACGGTAATAAAGGATATCAGGTCGTTTGTACGTCTGAAGTAATAGTCTACAGTACCTGATATTTTATTATTCAGCAAACCATAGTCAAGACCGATGTTGTAGGTTTCAGTTTCTTCCCATTTAATATTCGCATCGTAACCCGCTGGGCGTAAGGTGGTGTACACCTGGTCACCCAGCCGATAACTGGCTTCGTTGTTACTGTAAGCATAACGGGGCAGGTATGGATAATTACCACCTGGTATGTCCTGCTGTCCGGTAATTCCATAACCCAGCCTTAATTTCAAATCAGATAAAGCAGTTATACTTCTCATGAACGGTTCTTCCGCAATTCTCCAGGCAAGTGCCAAAGCAGGGAACGTTCCCCAGCGTGTGTCTGGGCTGAAGCGGGACGATCCGTCTCTACGCACAGTAGCCGTCAACAAATATTTGTCCCTGAAGGAGTAGTTAATTCTTCCAAAGTAAGAGATCAGCACGTTTGTGAATTCATCCGGCCGTGGAGTATTGAGCGTGTCATCACCTGCAAAGTTCGTCGTCGGGAAAGCTGGTATCTCTGTATTAAACTTCTGGTAAGAATAACCAGCTGTCATATCAACGCGGCTTCTGATTTCTTCATACTCCTGCGTATAATTCAGGTAGAAGTCGAGCAGGTTATTCTTTTTGCTCTGCTCATAATGTGAGCGGCTTCCACCTTGCAAGAATACAGAACCCAGGGTGGTAGGAAGTATAATATCACCCTCACCCTCTGAAACATCGTAGCCCAAGTTCAGGTTGGCCCGGAGAGCAGGAAAGAAATGAAATTTGTAATCAAGTTGTAAATTTCCAATGCTCCTTCTTACATCGCTGGTGTTATTTGTCTGCTCCAGCATGCTCAGTGGGTTACGCGGTGCCAGTGGATTGATAACACCTCTCGAATCGACCCACTCAAAATAACCCCCGAATTCGTTATCAGCATAAACAGGTTGCGTCGGATCAAAGCTCACGGCCGTTCCAACAGCGCCTTCATTTGCAAAGCGTTGTTCCGCTTTTATTCCCCTCACATTCAGGTTAACCTTTAAATGGTCGTCCAGGAAGGTCGGGTTTAAAGTGAGTGCGGCAGATGCTCTCTCCAGGTTAGAGGTAAGCAGCACACCGTCCTGGTCTAAATAACCAATAGAAACGCGGTAAGGTACTGATTTAATACTACCGCTAACGCTCACGTTGTTATCAAAGCTGTACGCGTTGCGGTAAATAAGCTCCTGCCAGTTTGTGTTGACGTCACCTAATAACGCTCTGTTTGCAGGGGCCGCATACTGGTTTACGACAGCCCGGTACTCATCACCCGTCAATACATCAATCTGGCTCGGGTTGTAAGAGACAGAAGCAAGCGAACTGAAGTTTACACTTAGCTTTTCTCCTGCTTTACCTTTTTTGGTTGTGATAATAATAACGCCGTTCGAGGCACGGGAACCATATATAGCAGTGGCTGAAGCGTCTCTTAAAATATTAAATGACTCAATATCATTCGGGTTAATAAGGGCCAGCGGATTTGCCACGCCGGCAACACCCTGGTTATCAACTGGAACACCATCTATTACAATAAGCGGATCATTGCTTGCACTAAGGGAAGAGCCACCACGAATCCTGATTTGGCTACCTGCCCCAGGTGCGCCGCTGCTAGAGGTAATTTGTACACCAGCCACTTTGCCGGCAATCAGCTGCTCCGGCGTCTGGATGTTACCTTTCTGAAACTCCTTTTCCGAGACGGAAGTAACAGTACCAGTCAGGTCACTCTTACGCTGTGTACCATAACCCACTATCACAACCTCATCGAGCGCCTCCGCATCCTCGCTCAGCGTCACGTTGATAGTAGACTGGTTGCCTACCTGCACTTCCTGGTTTGTGTAACCAATATAAGAGAAAACGAGGGTGGCACCAGTGGAAGGCACAGCAATGGAATAGTTACCTTCATAGTCTGTGGATGTACCGCGGGAAGTACCTTGCAGCACAACCGTTACACCTGGTAATCCTACACCGGTCTCATCTGTTACCTGGCCTGTCACCGTTACATCCGCCTGCGCACGCCGGCTTTCGGAGTCCGTCCGCACCGGGGCAAAGCTTCTTTCCCCCTTTGCAGCAGGTGCGGCAACAGCCTTCTGAATGATGTACACCTCATTTACCTTTTTGTAATTCAGTCCGGCTGGCTGCAGCACGCTGTTCAAAAGAGCTTCCGCATCTTTTTCTCCCTCCAAGGACGCAGGCACGCGCAGTTGCAGGTTTTGAGCCACATCCGCTTTAAAAGAAAACTGGATACCAAACTTGCTTCGAATGTCTGTCAGAACTTCGTTCAGCGATTTAAGAACGTAGTTCGTTTTATTTCTGCTATAGTTAGCCGCCAGTTCCACCTGCATATCTGAGTTACTCAGACCCTGTGCAGTTCCTGGTAAAACTAAGCAGCATAACGCAGTGGAAAGGCCAAGGGCCTTGATCCGCCTTGTGTATTTATTTTGCATAGAACTTATTTATTTGTAAGACTTATTGTTATTTCCTGATTCTGCTTTTCAATTGTTACTCCCAGTGTTTCAGACACTGTTTCCAGAATATTATCTACTCCACTGTCGTCGAGGTGCGCTGTCAGTTTCATATCTACCAGGCTGGCCTCCTTCATCGTTACTTCATATCCGTAAACATCCTCCAGCATGGCGGCTATCTCCTGCAGGGAGGTGTTTTCAAAAACGACTTTATTTTCTTTCCAGGAGGTATAGAGTTCTGTTCGAACATCCTTTCTGGTAATACTCGCTGTGGTTCCAGATACTTCAACCAGCTCCCCTGGCTTCATCACCAGTTGTTTTTCCTCATTGCCCTGCTCATAATTGAGCCGGACTTTACCGGAGGCTAATACCACACGGCTCCTGGCTCCCCTGCTCGACACATCAAATGCTGTCCCTAATACCTCCACCCGTACGCCGTCTGCAGTTTGCACGACAAACTTCTGATCGTTTTCTTTATGAGTGACTTCAAAAAAAGCTTCCCCTTCAAGCTGCACGAAGCGTACTTCACTTTCGGACCATTCATGCGGGAATGAAATCCTTGAATTAGAGTTCAGCACTACCACAGACTTATCCGGCAGCTGTATGGTGCGTTTTGCACCATAGGCCGTTGCATATTCCACTGTGTTGTTCTGCAGGCTACTATATATAAAGAAGGCCGATAGCAGGAGCAGTAAACTGGCAGAGGCGGCTATTGCTGCCATTCTGTTCCTTTGCCAGAAGTCTAGCGACACCACACTGGCCTCACCCAAATGTCGGGGATCATCTTCTCTTATCGTCTGGTTCAGTTGCTCCCACATCGCTTCTAACTCAAAGTCATGCAGCTCGTCCTCATCTTCTGACAGCAGCAGTACCATTTGCCTGGCTTCTTCCACTAATTCACGGTGAAAGGGATACTGCTGCAGCCAAGTCTTCCAAATCAAATCCCTTTCAGGTGTAGGCGATTTCACCCATTGAATAAAGTCTTCGTCTACGGCAAGATCTGATGCGTTTTCGTACTGATACTTCATCTAAAAATTTCGTTACTGTATTTGAGGTTATCCCTCTATACCAGTAATAGCCTGCACGCACACATACTATCCCTCCTCACGCAAAATTTTTAATCTGATTTCCACCTGTCGTCTACAGGTGGCAGTTTTAGCTGTATTTAGTCCTAAGCCTTCGCTCGTTCTTTAGAGCAGCAGGCCTTTTACCTGATTTTAATGACTCGCATATTGTCAACCATTGCCTGATTTATTTCACCGTGCATGTTTTCATTGGCCGGCTCAAAGGTGAGGGAGATGGTGTGGCGGCCTTGCTGAAGCGGAACTTCTACTACATTGGTATAACCCCAGTTGCTCCACTCGCCGGTGCCGGAGGCCTTTTCGTTGTCGCGGCCGTTGATGGCGAACTTAAACGTGATGCGCGGGTCCTGGAACTCGTTGGCCGGGCTCCGGTAGCTGGAGGTCAGATGAGTTGGAGAAAACGCTCGCGCCACATGCTCCCCCTGCACCATACTGTCCGGGTACAGCGCATACGCCTCCGACTGCCACATCGGCGTGGCCCCAACGCTGGCAGGGCTTTCTACTGGCTTCTGCGTTTGGTAGGAGTTCAGGGCCAGTAGCGTAAAAGGTATGCTTGCTTGGATTGAGAATGTCTTCATCTAAGTGAGGTTTTATCAAATCGAATGATGCCCTCTGTTATCGTATCATTAGCACTATGACAAGGTGCTTCGCTTTACGAGTACCGTTGGCCTCTTCTCTTTTTATGATAAGTGAAGCAACCAACAGAGGTTAGTACTCACTTACAAAAAAACAGCACATTACAGGTAACAGCAATTTACCCATTCTAAATGTAGAATATAAAGGCCCATACAATAAGGTAAATAATTGGTATACAGTTAGTTATTTACGTAAAATTTCAGATTAAAAGTAGGTAAAATATAGGCATACCTATACCTGAAGAAGGAAAATGATTACAATTAATGGGTAAATACTACTCATTGTTACACCACTGATCCATCTGTTGCAAGTGAGTTATTCAGTTAGAAAGTGATAGCTGGTACCTAAGTGAATACTTTGAAATCGGCTACATGATGTGAGACTGCCCAAAGTTAACACCCCTTGTTCGGTGATAAAAGAGGTAAAGGTGAAGAACGATGTTCTGTGTAAAAATCCTCCGGAAGAGCATCCGGAAGAGCGGGTGAGAATACTAGAATATAGTTTGATAAACCTGCCTTATTGAATAGGCAGAATAGTATGCGATGAGTTAGAAGGGTTTGATTTCCATTATCTTCTTTTCGAATTCCTCATTCGGAAGTATGGACCTGTTCTTCACTTTTGTCTTATAGTTATAGATAGTACTTACAGAGTACTCCAAAATACGGGCTATCTGCTCATGGTCGTGTATACCAATCCGAATCAAAGCAAAAATCCTTAATTCAACATTTAGGGAGTCCCTGCTTTTGGTTATAATCTTATCCTCTTCGGGAAAGTAGGAATTAAACACGGACACAAAATCAGGAAAGAGCTTGATAAAAATCATATCGAAGTTTGTGTACAGCGCCTCCCTTTCCTTCTTCAGGTTGATGGTCTTCAGCGCATGCGGTATTTCATCATACTTCTTCGCCCTCAGCTTATTCTCGATCGACTCTTTGAACTTCTCCAGCTTTTTGATGTACTCAGAATAAACATTAAAGGAGTGTCCTATATATTCTTCCTTGATGATGTTTGCCTCCAGCAGTTTATCATTTATTTCCTGAAGGCGCTGGTTTGCGTCTGTAACTGTCTGCTTTGCCTGCCGCAGCTGCTTTAACTGCCTGAATATGATAAAGGCAAACGCTACCACGAGCAAAGACAGTAAGGTTACAGCAATCGCGTACAGAAACAAACTCCTGCGTTGCCCTTCCACCGTCACCAGCCTCTCTCCTTCTATGACAGGCAATATGGCTGCCACTTGCATTTTACGCTGCTTAGCGCCATAAAATTCAGCATCCTGCAGCGCTTGCTTAATGTAGGTATAGGCTCTGACCTCATCCCCGTTGTTATACAGCAGTTCCGCCAGGTTCATCAGGGCAACTGCTTCCGTGGTAGAGGACTCGATGTCTGCGATAGCTGCCTTTGCCATCATCTCTATTGCTTTGTCTGTGTTACCCAAAGCTCTGTGTATATTGCCCAGCGAATGGGCCGCCATGGCATACTGATGCACAGTGGGAGTAAACTTATCCAAGATCACCTGGAAACCAGCTCTTGCCTGCTCATAGTTACCACTCGACTCGTGTTTCATTCCTCTTAAAGAGTAAAACTGCAGACTGTTCTGGTTCGTGAGCGCAAGTGCAGAGTCAACATACATACCTCCCTGTGCTATGTATTGGCTGGCATAGTGTTTATCCTGGTTATAACTGGCCAAATCATAATAACCACGCGCCTTCTGAGCATAGTAATCAATTTTTATGCTGTCAGGTTTGTTGGCGATGCTGACTGAATCCAGTGTATCAAAGGCCTCTTTGAACATACCCGACGACAGCAGAATAAAACTCATACTTAACCTGGACTGGGTAATTCTGGTGGAATCCTGCATTTGCCTTGCTGTTTCCTGAAGCTTTTGCGCATAGGTGAAGGCAGAATCATATTTAAAAGAGCGGTATTCGTCATAAAGGCTTTTATATACCTCAAACTCACGAAGAAGAGAAGCATCACTTCTCTCTTTTAATATACCTTTCAGCCTGTCGATACGCTCACGCTTTTCCTGAATATAAGCTTCCCTGTCTTCTATCGCCTGGCTTAACTCCTGGAGCAAGCTGTCTGGGGTTTCTGCTGATAAAGCTGGGATAGCATACATAAAAAGCACCAGCAGAACTGAAAGAAGCTTCATATCTCTAAAAAAATGTCTAGAAAAGTCATGATATAATTGAGCACATAAAGTAACCAATTAATCCAGACTAAAACTAAATCCAAGAAGGTCTGGCGTCGCCTTTGTTTCTATATGACAAAGCCGTAATCAGTATAAAATGTTTTGGATTTGCTCACTTAAACCATAGAGCGAAAATAGGCCGACACAGACCTTCGCCAGCAGTTGATGCAGCTTATCTATGGCTTTGTAGGTGAGTTTATAGACCGATTGCTGCCCGATACCCATTACAGCCGCAATCTCCTCATACTTAAGATTAGAGTAATACTTCAGGAAAATGACTTCTCTTTGACGGGGGGGCAATTGAGCGAGAACGGAGGCAATTCTTTCCCGGTTGGTTTCGGAGGTCTGCAACGCGATGAGGTCTGCCTCGAAGGAAGTTGCTTCCTCATAACTATACTCCTCCGGCAATGTTTCGTATGCAATGCCTCGGGTAAGTTTCTTAATCACTTCGCAACGCAGCGATTTTAAAAGGTAATTTTTAATACTGTAGGGAGTGGAGATATTTTCTTTGCTTTTCCAGAGAGTAAAGAAGATTTGCTGAATCGCATCCTTTACCAGCTCTCTGTCCTTGGAAAGTTTAGAGCCGTAGCGAAACATGGTAGGCGCATACTTCCTGTAAAGGAGTGTGAAATCTTCTTCGCTGCCATTTTTAAAATTAGTCCACAACTCCAGCTCATTCATTGCAAAGAAAACTAAGATTATCTGTGATAGTCAAATAGAATGCTATTGGTTTAGAGTAAGTGGCTGCTAAGAATACGAAACAAGTTGCCTGCTGTTACAGATTTGATTCCTGAAAGGTGCGTCAGAACGCCCCCAACTTCATGTACATCTTTACAAACTGCAGGCTCGCTTCCATTTCCTGTGCAAAATTCATGATATTAAAGATCAATTCCAAGCCCATAGTGAGTGACAAGTCACTTCATCAGTTAAACCGCTGAAAAGCGAAAGTGTTTGTTTGTTTTTCTATTTTTAAGACCACGTAAATGTTTTGACTGAAGTACTGAAAAGAAGTCTTGCCACATTTAACTGCACTAGAGCATTTTAGGCATTACTGGTCTTGAAGTTAAAGTATGACAAAGGTTCAGGAAAAGTAGCTAACCTTAAGCATTGTGCAGAAGCATTATCTAACTTATTACCAAGTGTTTATAGCAGGAATGGAAGGAAAAATTGTACTGAAGGCAAGGCCTATTATTGTGAGAAATCTGAAACAATTAAGGCTTTCCTCCTGCTTCGGACTTCCCACTTGTCGCATATTTTTGGCTTGACAGCTATAAATTAAACTATATGGTTGTGGGGTTTATACTAGGTCTCTTAAACGCTCGGCACTTGCTTCAGGAGTGATGTCACGCTGCGGGTCACCCATCATCTCATAGCCAACCATAAATTTTTTAACGGAAGCTGAGCGAAGCAGCGGCGGGAAGAAGTGCATGTGCAGGTGCCAGCCAGGATGCTCCTGCCCATCAGTTGGCCGCTGGTGTATGCCTGATGAGTATGGAAACGACACATGGAAGACTTTGTCATAAACCATCGTCAGGCGCTTAATAGCATCAGCGAAAGCATCTTTCTCTGCGTCTTTCATCTGGCCAATATGCTGCAGGTGGCGCTTGGGCAGGATCATGGTTTCGAAAGGCCAGACCGCCCAAAATGGCACCAGCACCACAAAGTGCTCGTTTTGGTAGACTAGTCTTGTCTTCTCTTCCAACTCTATTGCGAGGTAATCCTGCAGGAGGCTACGCTGATGTTTTTCATAGTATTCAGCCTGGTGCTGCGTCTCTTTGGCCGGGCCGCCGGGGATGGAGCTCTGCGCCCATATCTGACCGTGGGGGTGCGGATTGCTGCACCCCATGGTTGCGCCTTTGTTCTCGAATATCTGTACATGGTTGATAAAATCCAGCATGCCCAGCTCCTCATACTCCTGCTGCCACAGGTCCACCACCTTCCGGATGTCTTCCACTTCCATATCAGGTAACGTAAGGTCGTGGCGGGGCGAAAAGCAGATAACCTTTGCAATACCACGTTCACTTTCAGCACGCAACAACCCTCCTTTTGTAAAGGAGCCCTCAGGGGTGGTAGGCTGCAGCGCCCCGAAATCATTATCAAAGGCATAGGTGGTCTTGTAATCGGGATTGTGCTCGCCGCTGGCTCTTTCGTTGGTGGGGCACAGGTAGCACGAGGGGTCATATTCCAACCGCGTTTCTTTGTTTAATTCCTCCTCCTGCCCCTGCCATGGCCGCTTAGACCGGTGCGGGGATACAAGTACCCACTCGCCACTGAGCGGGTTATACCTACGATGCGGGTGTTCCGCTAAATCAAAAGATGACATGTCTTCTTATTTTAGATACAAAAGTCAAAGGCGGAGCTATACCTCAAACACTATATTACTTTGCATAACTGCTTCCTTCCACTATCTCTGCTATGTACGTTTTAAGCTGCACATTAAACTGCTGCTGGTAGGCTTTTTCCATCTGCTGCACAAAATTTGTCAGTGCATCTACTTTAACCAGATTGATAGTACAGCCCCCGAAGCCGCCGCCCATCATACGGGCACCCAACACATCAGCAGATTGCTTTGCCTGGACCACCAGGAAATCAAGTTCCGGGCAGCTTACCTCATAATCGTGCTGCAACCCGGCATGCGAAGCGTACATTCTGTCTCCGAAGGACTTCATGTCGCCTTTCTCCAGGTCGGCGCAGGCTGCCTCTACCCTATTGTTTTCGCTCACGATGTAGGTGCAACGCTTATACACCACCGGATCGAACTCCTGCTGGTGCTGCGCCAGCATGTCCAGCTTCGCATCGCGCAGGCTTTGCACCTCCGGGTAGTACTGCTGCAGTATAGCTACACCCGCCTCGCACTCTTTCCTGCGCGTGTTATACTCCGAGGAAGCCAGCGAGTGCTTCACCTGCGTGTCGCAGAGCACAATGCGGTAATCCTGCATGTCGAAGTTGTAAAACTCGTACTCCAGCGAACGGCAGTCGAGTTTGATGGCATGGTTCTTTTTGCCGAACATGCTGGCAAACTGATCCATAATGCCGCACATCACGCCTGCATACTCATGCTCCGCCTTCTGCGCCATTTTCACGAGCGCAAACTTATCAATCTCGAAGCCAAAGACTTCGTTCAGGCCAAAGGCGATGCCGCACTCCACAGCAGCCGAAGAAGAAAGTCCTGCTCCAATGGGTACGTTACCGCCGAATACCAGGTCGAAGCCTTTTACTTTATAGTTTGCCTTCTGCAACTGGGCAATTACGCCCAGCAGGTAATTTGCCCAACTGATGTCAGAAGGCTGCACATTAGCCAAAATAAACTCAGCACTCTCGCCTAAATTAAAGGAGTGCACCCGGAAGATATCTGTAGCGTTTGGAGCTATGGCAAAAAAAATTTCTTTGTTGATAGCCGCAGGCAGCACAAAGCCATTGTTATAGTCGGTGTGTTCACCAATCAGGTTCACCCGCCCCGGCGATCGGAAAACAGTTGGCTCCTGGCTATATAACTCTCTGAACTTTTGAGTAATCTCTTTTAACATTTTCCTGTTGCTTTACTCCAGGACACTAAAGGCCTGGGTTCTTTAATTTAAATATCTGATAAAGCTAATAAAAATACTGTATTAGGCCTTACGCGATAGACGGTGAATGGATCACAGATTGCCTTATGTACGTGCTGTTGTCCATTCTTGTCAACTGAAAGGAGCTTGTAAATTACTACAGGTTAATCACAAGCTCCTTTCATAATGATAGAACAGAGAGGCTATGATTTTCTTTGAACAGGCAGACGCTACTCCTCTAAAACTACAGTGCTGTAAGGGGCCAGCTTCAGGGTGTTATTGTTTTTAGTAGAAGCCTTGCTTTGAAAGCGCACATCGTCATAATCTGTCAGGTTAGCAGGCAGGTTAACAGATACCTCTTGGCCAGAAAGATTGTGCAGCACCAGCAGCGACTCGTCTTCATACTGTCTTAAAAAAGCACTTACTTCCTGCGTCCCTAGGTTCAGCGGCTCCAGCTCTCCATAGGTCAGTGCTTTGCTGTTGTTTCTGAGTTCAATGAAAGTCTTGTAGTGGCTTAATATAGAGTTCTCGTTTTCCATTTGTATGGCAGCCGGGGTAACGGTTTGCTCTGTGCTGTACTGCGGCACCACCCAGGTGGCACGGCAACCATCGGCCTCTTTTTTATCCCAGATAAAAGGCTCCCGTATAAGCTCATCAGGCTTTTTGCCCCTCATGCCTATTTCTTCTCCATAGTACATGTATGGAGAGCCCGGTAGTGTGAACAGAAGCGCTGCAGCCATTTTTGCTTTGTTTTCATCCCCGTTCACTTCGCTCATGATACGGTTCTGGTCATGGTTCGTCAGGAAAGTGGCGTCCACAAAATCAGGATTAATGGTTTTATAAAAGTCTCTTATCTTTTTGTGGTTCTTGACAAGCACTCCCGCATTTTCCTTGTTCACAGCCTCAGTGATGGCATAGCCCATATCAAAGTTGAACAAGGCCGGGAGTCCTTTCATGTAAGGGGCCACCACATCAGCCTCTGCCCATACCTCCCCAACCAGGTACACGTCTTCTTTCGCTTTCCGCATTTCGTTCCGGAAGTCCACCCAGAACTGGTGGTTGTCTTCCGGTCTGTCGTCCGGGAAAATATGACGGGCCGCATCCAAACGAAAACCATCTACCCCCACCTCTGAAAGCCAGAACCGGCCGATTTTGTAAACTTCTTCGCGCAGTTCCGGGCTGTCAAAATTCAGGTCGGGCATACCTCCATAGAAATAGCCGTAGTAAAGGGAGTCGCTGTCGGGCACCTGATGCCACCGATTCACATTATCAGAATCTCCGGCCAGAATCTTACCTTCTTTCTGTGTCTGAGGGTCATCTTTATGCGCCCACACATAATAGCCCCTGTAAGGGCTGTCCGGATTTCGGGCAGCTTCCTGAAACCAGGGGTGATCGCTGCCGGAATGGTTCACCACCAGGTCCATCACCACATGAATACCCCGCTCGTGTGCCTCCTCTATAAACTCTTTGAAGTCCTCTAGTGTACCGTAGTCGGGGTGGATGTCGTAATAGTCGGTTACATTGTACTTGTGGTAAGAAGGGGAAGGGTTCATCGGCATCAACCAAATCCCCTCCACGCCCAGGTCCTGGAGATAGTCCAGCTTGGAGGTCATGCCTTTTATGTCTCCTATACCATCGCCATTCGAGTCACAGAAGGACTGCACGAAGATCTCATAAGTCACCCCTCTCGGCCATTTGCTGGCTTTTTCCTGTTCGGCTACCGGGGTTTGCTGCGCAGTGGCAACCGCTCCAGCCTGAGTTGTTTTCTCGCCGGTACTACAACTTGTGCCAAAGACAATAGAAGCCGCCAGAGCAAGGTGTAAAAATTTAGTTTTCTTCATTGTATTTTTATCTGATTAAGAACTTTAGAATATCATCCATCATCAAGTGGCTATTCTTAAACCACAGGTTACGCTCTACTGCTCTGGCATGAATTGCGGTGTGGGCGCTTTATACCCTCCTATCAGTGGTAGCTTGCCTAGCTACTTCACAGGCTTTTCCAGCCACACGCCTTCCACCTCAAAACTAAAAGGTTTTCCTTTTTCTGCCGGAGACAAATCCTCCCCAACTGTAATTTCGAATTTCTCTGCATGGTTCAGGTTAAACGGCTCCACTTTGCCGGGTTTAAACCAAAACGGGTGGAAGCCGGGGTATGGCCTTGGCAACAACATAAAGGAAGACGACTGGAGACTATTCAGCGGCACCTCAATTTCCCTGAAGGTATTGTCTAAGGTGATGTTAGCAGCATAGGCCGAAGCATCATCTGTGATGAGGGACACTTTCGCCTGCACCGGCTCTGGATTTGTGGTACGGGCTCTGATCACCAGTCGGTCAAATGTAGGCAACTCCCCCTGTCGGCCTTTTACTTTGTCACCGAAATAAAATTGCATGCCCATTACACCTTCGCCCGTGAGCTCTTTGGCTGCTAAACGCAGAATCAGTTGGCCCGGCTCTTCTCCGGTTAAATACTGCCGTTCTTCGGGGCGCCATAAGTTAGGGTATACAAAGATGTTCTGGTCCTGCGTCGGGTTGAACAGCTCCAGCGCCCCATTTTCGGATGCTACATAGGTTTGCCAGGTGTCGCTCTCCACATAGTCCCAGGCCCACGGATTCCCTTTGTGCCCTCCAGGGAAGGTAACAAACTCTCCCTCCTTCGTCTCCACTATAATGCGGTATCGGATCAGTCCCGGCGTCGCCATATCTGCAGGTACGTTAGCCTGAAAGGTATAGGGCGTTGCCTGCTGCATCGGCACTGTTTTCCAGGCACCTGACAAGCTGTTTGCCGCAATGCTTACTTTCGCAGCCGTATCAATGCCTACTATTTTTGCCTCGATGGTAAAAGGACTTCCGGAAGAAACCTCATTCTTAGGCTCATGCGACACAGACACTTCATTTTTAAGTGGCAAGGGCGCAAGGAATTCATTCAGGCCAATAGTCCCCAAGGCACCGCGCTTTACATTTCGGTTGCTTTTCCCGCGTCTGGTCAGCAGGTAAGTTCCGGGCCGAATCTGGAAACTGCTGTTGTTTGCGGTGGTGGTATAGGTGTTTTCAGGGTTTAGCCCTTTGATGCTGAAGTCAGCACCCAAATCGGGCAGGCTGATTTCCATAAGATGATCCTGCCACTGAATGCGGGTGACGATTTTCTGTGGAGATGCCTTCGCAAACGGATCGCGCACATGTATGGCATCCGGCATTACCTCCAGGCGCCACACGCCATTCTCCAGCTTGTCTACAAAATATGCCCCTGTGCCCTTGTATGCTACCACAGGCGAGGAACCTACTCCGGCAATCTGGATCAGCCTGGAGACGCTGGCGGGTTTGGTGCGGGTGGTGTTGGAGTAGTAGAACTTCTGCGGCGCATTCATCTCGCTCAGGTTTTCTGTATAGCTCACCCGGAAAACATCAAACACAGTGTCTAACGGATAGGTACCGTAGTTCTTCAGCCTTGGAAGTTTATGAAAGGCTTCCGAAGCTATCATATAGCTTAATGCCTTGGATGGCGTGTAGGCAAGGTTCAGGTAGTGCGTCTGGTATTCGGTGTTGCCGTAAGCTGTCGCCAGCGGATCGTATGCGAACTGCGTGGCCCACTGAAACCCAGCCCCTCGGAAACTCCGCGCCATAGCCGGGTACATGATTGGCTGCAGGACATCACCGGCATCAAACTCATACACCATGCGCGCTTTGCCGACATATTCCGGTATGGTATCAAACGGTATCCGGTACTGGTCTACATGCGGCAGGTAATTACCTTCCAGGGTGCGGTTGGCCACCAGACCCGTCGGGTACCACTGGAAGCTAACACCATCGATGTTTGCCTTCGCCACCGCATCGGCATAGGTGGGCGACTCGCTGATATTATAGAAAACGGGCTTGGTCCAGCCGGTGCCGCGCACGGCTGCTGCCATGCGGTTCACAAACTCAGTTGCACGCGCCTTCGGACCGGAGTGATGCGGCTCGTTGTTTATCTCCATGGCGATAATGTCCGGATCGTCCTGGTAGGTAAGCTTTGTATAGGGGTTCACGTGCTGGAAGAACTGCTGCAGGTATCTCTCCTGGGCAAGAAAGGCCTCTTCTTCGGTCACAGCTTGCCGCTTGTTGTAGATGCTGGAGAAACCGGCGGTCTTCACGTCTGGCTCCGGGTAGCCTGCCCCCCAGTAAGCGATGGGCGTCACCAGAATTTTGATGTTGCGCTCCTTCAGTTTGGCGATCAGGTAATCGAATAGCCGCAGGTGCTCATTCTCCAGCAGGTTTCCCACGGAATCAGTTATCTCGGTGTCCCATACATGCACCCGGAAAGCATCCAGGCCCATGCGCGCAAAGTGGTATACATCCTGGTCAATCGCTTTCTCAAGGTCTGCGTTAAGGGCTTTGTGTGATCGGTAGCCGTAGGCAAATGGCACTGTATAATTGACACCGAAAAAGGCTGCTTCTTTGTTCCCTTTCTGCCAGCGCAACACGCCTTGCTTGTCCACGTAAACGCCTTCCCTGTTTTGGCTGAAAATTTCTGTGTTAGCCGTTAGCAGAAGTGTAAAAAGCAGGAGCAGCTTAATGCTGAATCGATGTATTTTCTTCATCATATTAATTTATTCATTTACAAAGAGAAAGAAGAACCCACCCCTGCCCCTCCGAGGAGGGGAATAAAATTACTCTTGCAGGAATTTCCCTGCTCGGAGGGGCAGGGATTGGTACAAGAACTTTCCCTATTTAAAACTATATCTAAAGTAAAAACAGGCTATTGTCCCAGCTTCACCAGCTTCCTGGTGCTTTTCTGATCCCCTTGCTCTACCTGCAGGTAATACAAGCCACCCGCTAAATTCTGAAGGTTTAGCTCCTGCTGCAGTGTTTGCTGTCCTTTCTGCGCTTTCATTGTTCTAAGTGTGCGTCCCGTAACGTCCACCACCTGCAGCGACACAGCACCACGATAGCTGTTGTTCAGTTCAATGACTGTGGCGCGCTGTATTGGATTTGGATACACCACCAACGAGAGTGCATCGGCTAGCTCTTCCTCAGCATCCAGCACCACCTGCTGCCATGGCAGCAGATTTGCCGGCGGAGCAGGCAATGGCTCTGTTGTGAATAACCTGAACTCCCCTGGCTGCAGTGCAATGGCTTCGGCGGTATTCGTCACATTCACCTCATCACCGGAAAAGTAGTCATACCAGGTACCGGCAGACGGAAAGTTTGCAACAGGTGCCTGTGGCTGAACGTCGAAGTTACCAATCAGTAAAACCGTCATATCCTCACCATCCAGGGTAATGCGCTTGACCATACCGTCTAAAGCCATATCGAAGTCATCGGTTGCAAAGGCAGGCACTGTGGTTTTCAGCTTAATGAGCTCCGCGTACACGTTAAATAGTTTCTGGCGCTCCGGGTCATCCTGGTATTCCCAGCGGATAGGCTTCGCACCTGTTCTTCCATTTTCTTCAATAGACACATCGTATCCTAACTCGCCAAACTGCCAAATCATTTTCGGGCCTGGCACCGTGAGGCTAAAAGCTGCCGCCAGTTTGGCACGGTTCAGTGCAGTAGTAAGGTTTCGGGTGTTATAGCTTCCGGCAGAGCGTCCGTTTTGCAGTAAATCATACATCAGGCGCTCTTCATCATGACTCTCTATGTATCCTACCACGTGCGGCACCTGCCAGCCCCGTTCCTGGTAAGATATCCACTCCAGGTTGGCACTGTTTCCCTTAGCGGCCTCACGGTAATCGTGGTTCAGGTTTCCCCAGAAAAGCATGCCATACGCTGCCAATTCTTTTTCTTCCTGGTTTGCGGCAAAATGCTCCAGTATCACATAGGCAGATGGGTCCACCTCCCGGACGTGGTCGTAAATATTTTTCCAAATGGCCACCCGGCTGACATCGTAGGCGCTCCAGGTATCTACGTTATTTCCGGTGTTGTTCTGAGTGAAGCCTTTTGATAAGTCGAAACGGTAGCCATCGATTTTATACTCCTCGAGCCAGTAGCGGGTAACACGCTCCACAAATTCCTCCGTCGCCTCACGCTCATGGTTAAAATCGAAGAACACGCTGAAGGGATGTGTGGCTTGCTGATTAAAGAAAGGACTGTTGGCAGCAGGCCGGTTATTCACTTCATCCCAGTACAAGCGTACATAAGGAAACTCATAATCCGCCTGGTTCAGCACGATATCCAGAATAACAGCAATACCTGCTTTGTGGCACTCGTCGATAAAAGCCTTCAGGTCTTCCGCTGTGCCATAGGCTTTGTCCGGGGCAAAAAAGAAGGTGGGATTGTAGCCCCAGGAGTCGTTGCCGCTAAACTCCATAACAGGCATTAGCTCAATGGCATTGATGTTCAGGCTCTTCAGGTATGAAAGCGTATCAGCAAGGGTTTTATAGTTGCGGGTGGCGACAAAATCACGCACCAGCATTTCGTATATCACCAGGCGCTCCACATCCGGGCGCTCAAAATTCTCTACCTGCCAGTTATACTCCTGCTGGTTTGTCTGCAGCACCGAAACGATTCCTTCTGCGCGGGTCGGGTGCGGCTTCAGGTCCGGGTAATTGTCGTCGGTGAGATATGGGTCATGGATGGGGTCCAGTATCTTTTCTGCGTAAGGGTCTGCCACCGCTATCTTGCCATCCACCAGGTACTGAAAAGCGACTTCTTCACCTGCAGGTAAATTTGTCAGACGGAGCCAGTACCGGTCTCCATCGGGTGTGCGGTTCATGAGGTAGTCTTCTGAGGGCAGCCAGTTGTTAAACTCCCCTATCACATAAACAAACTCCTTTTCAGGGGCAAACAGCGTTAGCACCACCTCCTCTGCATTGATATAGGTAATGCCGTCCTGCACGCCCGCCGGAAGCGCCGCCACTACCGGGACCGGCTCCACGATAAAGTAAAAGGTATCGCTGGCTGTTTCCGTGGCAGTTGTAGCCTCCAGAACAACCTGGCGGCGCCTGCCTGCCTGAGTACCGGTGTTGAGGGTATAGCTAAGTGCCTCCTCGTTTGTAGCCGTAGCCACTATAGTATTATCAAGTTTCAGCGTAAGGTTTGCCTGTGCGGATGCAGCAGCTTGTACAGGAATGGTCGTGTTGGCCTGTGCAAAGAGAAGTTTTTGCGTTGGGGTGATGAAGGCAGCTGTCAGCTCGTCAGGATATATGGTTACGTACAGATCTTCTGTCTGTGCGGTTCCGTTTCTGTTCTTCAGCAGCAGCCCTAACCGGCGAATCGTCACATCGTCGGGCACATTGAAGTATTCACGGGGTATTAGCTTAATTTGCCAGCGGTCATCGCCCAGGTAAGTCATTCTGCCCGGTTCAAAAGGCTGCTCCCAGTTTGTCTGGCCAGTAGGCACATACTCAAAGGCATTGCCTGTTTCTGTGGTTCCTGCACCGGCCCAAAGGTAAACATCGCTGGTTTTGCCCAACAGTTCCGCTGCCCGCGCATCTGACGCTTCGGAGACATCGAAGGTCAGTGTCACCTCCTCATCTGCCGTCGGAAAAGTGGGGGATGTGGTCATCACCTGCCCTGCAGCCTGCAGGCAGAAGCAGAACAAGAAAAGCAGAAAGGTAAAGTTTCTTCTGGTCGTAAAAAGGTGCATAGGCTTGTAAGTAAGGTTAGATTAAAACTCAGTTTAAGAATACGCTCTTTGCAGCTTCCCTGTCCGGCCCCTGCGACACACGCGCAACAGCATTACCCGCAGAAAAGCCATCAAAAACATCATTCTTTTAAAAGGAATAGCCTGCTGTAGCTTATACTATCCCTCTTGCTTCAGTTTTTTTACTTACTATTAGGGAAGAGGCTGATTATGTAGCTGATATTAACAAAAGGACGCTGCACAGGCGGGGAATGAATACCTTGCCGGCGGAAAGAAGAAACGCCACACTGCCAGCCCCGTATAAACGGGATATTTAAACTTGAAGAAACAATGGACTTAAATATCATTCACGACGAGGAAGATCTGCGCTTTTATGCAGTTATTGAAGGAGACGAAGCAGAACTCACCTATACTTACCCCGAAAGCGGAGTAATGGACTTTGACCACACCTTTGTGCCGGAAGACAGCCGGGGCCAAGGGTTTGCTGATAAAATTGTAAAATCAGGGCTGGACTATGCCCGCTCTCAAAACTACCAGGTGATTCCCTCCTGCCCGGTGGTAGGAGCATATATTAAGCGCCACCCGGATTACAGGGATTTGGTACAACCTGAATAAGATCATTAAAGCTGTTGGCGCTAAACCAACAGCTTTTTTTGTCCTTTTAAAACCTATCACGCTACTGCACATTTGGCATAAACCTTGCGAAATTGTACATTAGCTTCTATGCATCCTGCATCAGGAGAAAATTTATTCGGCTTTACCTGCTGCACATTTTATCTAATGAAGAGAAATCCATCAACAACGATATTCACCCGCCTTCTATTAGGAGCAGGCTTATGCTTTGGCGCTGTACAGGCACATGCTCAGACCCCGGAATTTACACGCCAGGACACACTGCGCGGAAGCATTACGCCTGAGCGCGCCTGGTGGGACCTGACTTACTATCATCTGGATGTTGAGGTAAACCCTACCGACAGCGCCATATGGGGTACCAATACAATACAGTACAAAGTACTGGAACCACATCAGCGGATGCAGATAGACCTGCAGCCTCCAATGCGCATACAGAAGGTGGTACAGAACGGGAAAGATCTACAGTTTGAGCAGGATGGCAACGCCTGGTTTGTACAACTGGGAGAACAGCAAGAGCCAGACAGTGTGAACAGCGTAGAGGTGCACTATGGCGGAAAACCCCAGGTAAGCGAAAATCCGCCGTGGAGTGGTGGGCTCACCTGGCGGTATGACTCCAACGGGAGACCTTTTGTGGCCAACTCGAACCAAGGCGACGGCGCTAGCCTGTGGTGGCCTGCTAAGGACCATATGTATGATGAGCCCGACAGTATGCTGATCAGCGTTAAAGTACCCAAAGGCCTGACTGATGTATCCAATGGGCGCCTGCGCAAAGTAGAACAGCATGCCGATGGCACCAGCACCTTCCACTGGTTTGTAAGCAACCCCATCAACAACTACGGCGTGAATGTGAACATCGCTGATTATGTTCACTTTTCTGAGAAATACCAGGGCGAAAAAGGGGAGCTGGATCTCGACTACTATGTACTGCGCGGCAACCTTGCAAAAGCAAAAAAGCAGTTCAAAGACGTGCCGCGTATGCTGGAAGCCTTTGAGCACTGGTTTGGTCCCTACCCTTTTTATGAGGACAGCTATAAGCTGGTAGAGGCTCCTTACCTCGGCATGGAGCACCAGAGTTCGATTACGTATGGCAACAATTTTCAGAACGGCTACCTGGGCCGCGACTTGAGCGGCACCGGGTGGGGAGATAAGTTCGATTACATCATCATACACGAGTCCGGGCATGAGTGGTTCGCCAACAACATTACGTACCAGGACTACGCCGATATGTGGATACATGAAAGCTTTACCACCTATTCAGAAAATCTTTTCCTGGATTATCACTACGGCAAAGAAGCTGCCGCTGCATACGTAATCGGGCAACGCGACCTGATTCAGAATGACCGCCCCATTATAGGAGCGTACGGTGTGAATCAGACGGGCTCCGGAGATATGTACCCGAAGGGTGCTAACATGCTGCACACCCTGCGCCAGATTGTGAACGACGACGAAAAGTGGCGGGGCATTTTAAGAGGACTCAACAAGGAGTTCTACCACCAAACAGTCACCACTGCCCAGGTAGAGAACTATTTAAGTAAGCAGACGGGACGGGACCTTCGTCCATTCTTTGACCAGTATCTCCGCGATGTGCGCATACCTGAGTTTCAGTACCGGATGGAAGGAAATAAGCTGATGTACCGCTGGAACAATAGTGTAGCGGACTTTAATATGCCTGTGAACGTACATGTAAACGGTAAAGCGCAATGGCTGGAGCCGACCACCAATTGGCAGGAACTGAAAGGTGCGCCAAAAAAAGCGAAACTGGAGGTAGACCGAAACTTTTATGTAACGGCGGCAAAAGCGACATCCTAACAAGGCCTGTAAAAAAAGCAAAGGCTAAAGGAAGCCACCCTCAGCACCCAAATGGGTATGGCGAACCTTTAGGCCTCCATTATAACTTTACAGGTTTTCGACAGCTAACTGAATTCTTTCAGCTGTTCTTCTGCTTTTTTTACTCTTTGTTTCGTAGTACACCCTTCCTGCCATTAAAGTGTGTTCCACCCTGAAGATCACGTGTTTATCCGAACATGTTACTTTAAAATACGGAGCCTGACAGACCAGATTATCTGCTCCTGTATTTCATACCAGTAAATTGCACCTGCTAAGCGTTTAAAAAGCTGCAGAAGCTTCTCCTCTACTGTTCCTGATGCAGTACACCCTTATATCAGCATTAATACTTATGTAGCTGTGTCTAACTGGTATTTAGAGAGTATTAACACCCAATTTTCCCTAAAAAAGCAGCTACAAAGCTTTGCGTTCGTAAATTCAGGTGTTGGCAGCAGACAATAGATAAAGTGGATTTGGTTGGTTTTACTCCTGTTTAGGAGTTAATTTCTTTTGTTTGCAACCAGTTGTTTATTTGTTTAATGTTGATGGAGGGGTGCTGAAGATGGGTGCCTGAGGCACCCCTACCATTCGCTTATAACAAAATAGCATAAACTCTTCCAGAAAATATTATCGAACAACCTTCTTAAGCAGAAATTTTTGCTGCTTTCAATTTTTCTCTCCCATACCGTTAGAAGTGTTGCTGTATTTAATTAAGCAGCGCAGCAGCTTTCATTCAACTGAACTCCAATTTCACCACTAAATTATGGGGCCATGGTAGTAGTAGTAGTAGTAGTAGTAGTATTATTATTGAAGCAGGTGTAGGATTGTCACTTCGTAACAGCAAGCGGTTGTTTTAATGCTGACAACGTCGCCTCGCCAGCTTAGGCAGGTGATTGCAGATGCAAAGGAACGGTACATCAGGCATGTGCTGGTAGATTGTGAAGGCATAATGTCTGTTACAATTGAAGCTTGAAGCATAGTGCTTTCTCAGATCACACACGCTGAGATAGCCAGAATAAATTTACTATTTTATCGTATTAATACAAAAACGCAGGAAATTATAGACAAAACAGGATTAAATTCCGTATGACACATTGTTCTGAGCTTAAAAGAAGCTTATTAATACTGTAAACAACATACATAGTCTTCTATGAACAATACCAAGCACCGTTTTATCAGTGATTTTACGCCTGTTGAGAATGGCATTATCTTAAGTATAAAAGGTGAACTCGATGCCAGTTCGTCTCTCATGGCAATCAATATTATGGAAAGTATGGTTTTATCCGGTGCGGGGAATTTAATTTTAGACTGCAGCCAGCTCTCCTATATTTCCTCAGCAGGTATTGGTGTCATTCTTTCTGTATACCACCTCTCTCTTGAAAAGCACACCATACTGACCCTATTCGGCTTGCAGCCCCAAATTAAAGAACTCTTTGAAGCATTAGGCATCGATAACCTACTGCGAATTACATCAACAAAAGAAGAAGCCATGATACCTACGGCGGTGGCTTCCCGCCTTGCTTAATTCCGAATACTACCAAACCTCCGCTTTTAGTCTGGTTTACCCATCGCACTAATAATTTTGCTGCAAAGTAGTGTTACAATGTTGTACTTATTTAACGGCATATACAAGTTCTTGCCCGGACACTTACCAGAACAAACATAAAAATATTAAATTTACATCGTTCTTTTTAGAGTTTATATGGAGATGATGGTGCACTATGGCATGAAACCGGTGCAGGTATTACGCGCGGCCACTTCTGTAAACGCCGATGTATTTACACCATCGGACGCACTAAAGCAGGGGTACTGGCGGATATTATCAACTTGAAAGGGTATCCGGCTGCAGCTATTTCTCAGATAAGAAACGTACGTCTTATAATAATGGGCGGGCTGCAAATTTAATTTATATGGCCGGCGAGGGCGGCTCTGTGTCCTGTCCTGGCGAGCCCTGATAAAAACGGGTAGTCGGGTAAGCGAACTGAATATCAGGAGCGGATAGGAACTGTGTCAGCACCTCCTCCCAGATGAGGTGAGAACTTTGGCGGCGGCGCATAATGCCGCACAGGTAGCGCATCGTAAGTTGAATGCCATTTTCACGAACTGTAGTATAGAGCTTTGGCTTCAGGTCCTCGTAAAAAATGAGGTGCCGCTGCGACTGCCGCTTTACCTGCTGCACCGCCACTTCACTTAGCTGCTCCGCGTGCCGTTTTGTTACCTCCTCCAGAATTTCCTTTGCCTTCTGCCAATTACTTTCAAACGTAATACATACCGGAATTTCGTGCCACACAAAGGGAAACCCATAGTTGTAATTGGCCTGCGACACCGTGAACAGTCTTGCGTTCGGAACATTGACCACCCGGCCTGTCGCCTGGTCGGCGTCTACCCAACCCCTGATCTCGTTCAGGGTGAACTGAAACAGCTGGATGTCGATGACATCCCCGATGGTGTCCCCTACCTGTACGCGATCACCGATCCGAAAAGGACGCTTCCAGAGGATATAGAGCCAGCCGGTCATACTCAGCAGCGGCTCACGCAGAGCCAGCACCAGTCCCGCCGATAAAAGCCCTAAAAAAGTAGCAATAGACTCAAACCCGTTGAACCAAATGTTCGAGAGCAACAGAATGCTTAAACCAGTGACTGCATAGTTTGTAAACTTCCGCCACTGGTACTGTTTGCGCAAATCTTTCTCGCGCCGGAAGATAGTCCACAACAGTAATCTGCTGAGCAACCACAGCACCAGTACTACTCCCACCGTATAAAAAAGGTCGTGATAGAACGCTGCTGTTAGGCCAGTGTTCTCTTCTAGCCACAAGTTTATTCTACGCATGTTGCATTGTTTTCCTTTGCTTACGGATATTCCGGGTGGTAGTGTTCCTGCATGCAGGAGGCTTGTCCGTCATCAACGCCTGAAGATGTGCTGTAGCAGGTGAAGTTTTATTCTCCGGCTTCAGTAAAAGGCGTTGTTAATTGTAAATAAACCATTCTAACTTGAACACCCGAATCTGAAATTCACAAATGCAATACCTGTATGAGAAGCTTAATACCAGAAAAAGCCATGGACCTGTTCCCCCTGACTTCAGATTTTACCTGCTGTTGTTTTACTGGCTGAGATGCCACCGACAGACACACCGCTTCGGGAAAAGCACCTGCTTTGAAGGGTGTATTGTTATGAGACACTCCTATTGATTCATCCGGGAATCGAAACAAACATTTTACTTGAACAGCAACTATTTTATGCCCGGAATTTAAAAAAAAGCACAAAAGGACTACACTGCAGCGCCCTCGCGCAATTACCATGGTCCTTTGATCATTGTGACCCTCTTATTTTTCATGCGGGGTTTTATCACGTGTATGAACGACATCATCATACCAAAACTGCAGCAGGTGTTTACGCTGCAGCTCTGGCAGGCGATGCTCATACAAACAGCGTTCCTTGGGACGTACTTCATCGTGACGCTATTATATTTCATTTTCTCCATTACAAAAGGAGACCCCATCCAGAAGATTGGGTATAAAAATGGTATTATGGTGGGGCTGGTAGCTGCTGCTGCAGGCTGTGCCCTGTTCTATCCGGCTGCCAGTATACTGAGCTATGTCTTTTTCCTGCTGGCACTCTTTATACTTGCTTCAGGTATTACAATTCTGCAGATAGCTGCTAACCCTTATGTGGCCATACTTGGCTCGCCTGAAGGTGCAGCCAGCCGTATGAATATAACACAGGCCCTGAACTCTCTCGGTACAACTGTGGCTCCTATTATTGGGGGTTACCTTATTTTTGAAGGCGTAGTTTCCTGCCCGGCAGAACGCTTGGCTTCTTTGCAGCCACTGTTATCGTGTTGCTCCTCCTGACTAGCTTTGTTACAGGCCCGGTGGCAATGTGATCCGTTATTGCTATTGGCTTGTTTAACCATCATGTTCCCAACTATCTTTACTCTGGCATTAGAGGGTTTAGGCGTACATACGAGCCAGGCTTTATCGCTGCTGGTGATGGCTATTGTGGGTGGTGCCATCATCCCCCTCTGCAAGGCTGGATAGCCGACGCCTCTGGTAGCCTGCAGCTTTTCTTCCTGGTACCAATGGCCTGTTATACCTATATCATGTACTATGGCTTTCTAGGTTCAAAAGTAAAAAAGGTAGTCGCTTAGTATATTAAGCTTACCTTTAAAAGGAACACAAACAGAAGCAAGAAACTAACCTTATGGGGGTCTGGTGCTGAGCTAAAACAGTGCCTATACTACACTTGACCTATCCAAGCATCAAAAACTAATTTTCATCCCGCACATACTTTGCTATGAACCTCTGATACATTACTTGTATCAGGAAAACAATAAATAAATAAGCTTAATATATTATAAATCAATTTGTTACAAGCATATTTTATTTTATTTTTAGTGCAATTTTACAAATCCACAAAATTATAGTTAATCTTAAATCTGTTATTATAATTTTCATTAACTAACAAATATTAGTTGTTTACATCACAAAATTAACCTTTCACATTTTTAATAATAATCCATGAACTTAAATATAGTGTTTAGCCTTTAAGAATCACTATCTTTAGTGTTATACAAGTCCAAGAATTTTATAACTAAATATTATTTATTACTTTCTTTGTTTAATCATATTTAACCTTCATATCAAATTAAATCATTTTATGTTAACAAATCTTACCAAGAAACTATCTTTTCCAGTGCTTGCAGCGGCTTTGGCCTTTGGCTGTACTCCTGATCAAGAGCAGGTAACACCTACTACAACAATGAACGCCGAAGCTACAAGTGCAGCGCTAGTTGGCTCAGAGAATCCTTCAGTAAGATTCAAGTCTAACGATTACATTATTATCTCGTCTTCAAGTAGTCTTCCTGCTGACTTAGAGGGACAGATAAAGTCTCTTAAGGGAAAAATTACGGGACAGATGAAAGAAGTGGGTATTGCTACTGTTTCTTCAACTGATGCTGATTTCGCGGCAAAAGCTAGTAAAATCAAAGGAGTAAGCTCTGTAATAAGAGATGTGGAGATTCAGTGGTACAACCCTGACGGCTTCAAAACAGCAGAAGTTGATGCGACAAATGTTAACCCAGCAAGCACCGGCGATAGCAATCCTTTCTTTGCGTTCCAATGGGGTGCTACCGCTATTCAGGCACCGGCTGCCTGGAATACAGGTGCACGTGGCAAGGGTGTTAAAGTAGCTGTTTTAGATAGTGGATTTCACCTGGATCACCCTGATCTGAAGGATAACGTTATCTATAGCAAATCATTTGTGCCAGGCGAAACAGTAAAACCTGTAGGTACAGGTTTTACCCATGGGACACACGTAGCAGGTACAATCGCAGCAGTTGATAATAACAGAGGTGTGATTGGTATTGCTCCAGAGGCAAGTTTGATACTACTTAAAGTGCTAGGCGATTCCGGGTCAGGTTCTTTTGGATGGATGATACAGGGTATCATGCATGCTGTAGAGCAGGAGGCAGACGTTATCAACATGAGCTTAGGAGCTTACCTGCCTCGTAATGGTAAATATCTGGATGCAAACGGCAATGTAATCAATGATACTAAGGCAACACAAGAGCTGCTTGTTGCTATCACAAGAGTTACAAATTATGCTACTCAACAAGGTGTAACTATCATATCTTCTGCTGGTAACAGCGCAATTGATGGTAATAGCGATAAGTCTGGTATCAGTATACCTGCCGGTATGCCTAATGTAATTTCTATATCCTCTACTGCACCATCTGGCTGGGCTGCAAATCTTTTAGGTGCTGACCTTGACGGTGTAGCTTCTTACACCAACTATGGTACTCCTGATGTCACCTTTGCTGCTCCTGGTGGAGATTCCAGATATCCTGGAAACGAAGATGGTGTAATAGCAGGTTTAGTAAGACCAGTATGGGTTTTTGATATGATACTAAGTACCGGCACAGCTACCAGCTATAATTGGGTGGCAGGCACTAGTATGGCTTCTCCGCATGCTGCGGGTGTTGCTGCACTTATCATTGGCCAGAATGGTGGTAAGATGCATCCTAAGCAGGTAGAAGCCGCAATGCGTGCTTCCGCTGATGATTTAGGCAAGCCAGGCCGTGACCCATACTATGGCTATGGCCGTGTAAATGCTTTTAAAGCTGTAACAGCCACTGTACAGTAAGCATTAGCTTAATTTTCAGAAAGCCTCAGCAGGAGATCTCTTGTTGAGGCTTTTTTATGAAAGAAAAATTATTTTTGTTTAAGTGTTACTTTTGCGCTGAACCTGCTTCATCAGAATTTCCATGCTACGTATATTCAGCATCTTCATTGTAACCCTTAACGTTTTGACCACTACTCCTCTCTTTGCACAGGAACAGCAGCCCAACCTGATTACCTGGAAGGAAATAGCCGCACTACCTGTTCCTCCTGCTGACCAAACCGTCTCTTATGGGCCGGACACGCTACAGTTCGGGGAACTTCGGTTGCCGGAAGGAGAAGGCTTGTTTCCGGTGGTGGTGGTGGTGCATGGCGGGTGTTGGCTCTCAGCGTATGACCGGCAATATATGGCGCACCTGAGCGAGCAGTTGACACAGGCAGGTTATGCTACCTGGAACCTTGAGTTCCGGCGGGTGGGTGATGCAGGAGGCGGCTGGCCGGGGACTTTCCTGGATGTAGCCCGAGGCACAGACTATGTGCGTGAACTGGCAAAGAAACATCCACTGGACACCAAAAAAGTAGTGGTGATTGGGCATTCTGCCGGCGGCCATCTGGCACTTTGGCTGGCCGCACGCCACAACCTGCCCAAAAGCAGCCCGCTTTATATGAAAAAGCCACTGAAGTTAACAGGTGTTGTTTCATTGGCAGGTATACCTGACCTGGCGACCTATAGCCATCAGAAAGGGAGCTGTAATGAGGCGGTGCCTGAGCTAATGGGTGGCATGCCAGCAGAACAGCCTGCACGTTATGCAGATGCCTCTCCCACAGCCTTATTGCCGCTGCGTGTGCCCTCCAGGTTAATACAAGGTGCCCTAGATTTGATTGTGCCGGTTACTCAGAGCCAAGAGTTTACCGCCCATGCCAAAGCCAAAGGTGACGATGCGGAACTTATACTAATTGAAAAAGCAGGGCACTTTGACTTAGTAGCACCTCATTCACCTGTATATGAACAAGTGGAGCGTGCAGTGCAGGAACTCATCTGGCAGAAGTAAAAAGCCACCTCCCCCTGGCACAAAAAACGCGCTGTTCAAAATAAGAGTGCCACGCCCATATGGGCTTAATCATAAGCAAAGCGGATTGTTTTAGCCTGACGTCCCCTATCCACTTTTAACTCCAGCAAAGCAATCTCTTAACAGAACCTTACAGGTCGCTCGCTTAAGTTAAATTGATGGTGGGACACCCTCTAATTACCATCTCCAGCTGATATTCTGTACCTCATCCTATCTGAATTTCCGCCATTCACTTTCCCTCCATCTCTATTGCACCGTATATCCGCACGAGTATTTAACATAATATTTAAACCATTGAATCAATAAGCAGTACTTCTCTTCAGCAAGCGTATATTCTATATGTATGCTGTAATCCAATAGGTATTTCATCGCTAATTCAACCAAAAGGAACATTTTTTGAAATAAATACATTAAATAGGCTGCACTAAAAGTAATTTATTAATAATTTACGCCTTGTTATCTCATATTTATAACTAAAAAGAAAATTCATTAGCCTATTTTCAGACTTTTACCTTTAACAGATGACTCAGAATTTATCCCGAATCCCGTTTCTATTGCTGCTGCTGGTTGTGGTGGCCACTTTGGTTTTTCCTTCTGTGCCCTCCATTGAAAATGCTGCAGAGATTGATGGGGCAGACACTGCCTGGATGCTGGCTGCAACGGCCCTGGTGCTAATTATGACGCCTGGCTTGGCTTTTTTCTATGGGGGCATGGTACGCAAAAAACATGTGCTCTCTACTATGCTGCAGAGTTTTATCTGCATGGCTATCGTAACAGTTCTATGGGTTGTATTCGGCTTCAGCCTTGCTTTTGGTGAATCAGTAGGTGGTGTGTTTGGCGACCCTACCACCTTTTTCATGATGCGGGGTGTTATTGATGGTGCTCCATGGCCGGCAGCCCCTACTATTCCGCTGTTGCTTTTTGCTATGTTCCAGCTAAAATTTGCCATCATCACACCAGCGCTTATTACAGGGGCTTTTGCAGAACGAATTCGCTTTACGTCTTACACTGTATTTATCGGGCTTTTCTTCGTCTTTATCTATGCGCCCCTGGCACACATGACATGGCACCCGGATGGCTTACTCTTTAACTATGGCGTGCTGGATTTCGCAGGTGGTACCGTTGTGCATATGTCGGCAGGCTGGGCGGCGCTCGCCTCTGCTATTTATCTGAAAAGACGCAGTGACACCAGCAACCACAAGCCAGCCCATATTCCGTACGTGATGCTGGGTACCGGCCTGCTCTGGTTTGGCTGGTTCGGTTTTAATGCAGGCTCGGCCCTCGGAGCCAATTCACTGGCCGTTGTTGCCCTGGCTACTACTACTACTGCCTCTGCTGCTGCTGCCATTGCCTGGATTTTCTTTGATGCCATAAAAGGACGCAAACCATCAGCCATGGGCACCTGCATTGGCGCTGTCGTAGGCTTGGTGGCCATTACGCCTGCCGCTGGTTTCGTAACCATACCGCACTCGCTGGCCATAGGTGTTATTGCCGCTGTTGTAAGTAACCTGGTGGTAGACTGGCGTACGCGCACCAGCCTCGACGATACATTGGATGTATTCCCCTGCCATGGTGTAGGTGGTATGGTGGGTATGTTACTGACAGGTGTTTTCGCGAGCCAGGCTGTTAACCCGGGCAATGAAACAGGTAACGGGCTTATCTTTGGAGAGACTACTTTGTTTATAGTGCACCTGGTTGCTTTGGTAGGTGTTTCTGTGTTCGCCTTTGGAGGTTCGTGGGTGCTTCTTAAAGTAACAGATTTGATTTCAGCACTTCGTGTAACACCTGAAGAGGAATTTGAAGGCCTTGACCTGAGCCAGCATGACGAAAGCCTGGACAATATGGAGGTACCTGCCCCTGCAAAGGAAAAAGAGCTTGTGACTTCCTCTATGTAAAAAGTAGATCCTTTCTCGTCTCTAAATTTAGATTTATTTCCTTTACCCACACCTGCCTCGTTTCACCGCTGGCGGGTGTGGGTTTCTTACTCCTGTACCTTATCTATTGTTTTTCGCTTTTCTGTTTTAATCTGTTTAAAGTGGCTTGGCGTAAGGCCGGTTACTTTTTTAAACTGATTAGAGAGATGCGCCACACTGCTGTAGCCCAGTTTATAGGCAATCTCTTTCAAGCTCAGTTCATTATACACCAGTAGTTCTTTTACGCGCTCAATGCGCTGCAGAATAAGATACTTTTCAATGGTGATGCCCTCAAAAGACGAGAACAGGTTGCTAAGGTAGTTATAGTCAAGTCCCAGCTTTCCAGCAATATGATCGGAGGTATTCACATGCAGTTCAGCCTCTTCATCCTGATGCACCAGCTCAATTATAACCAGTTTTACCTGCTCTATAAGCTTCGTTTTGCGGTCATCCAGCAGTTCAAAACCGTTCTCGCGCATCACCGTCCGTATCTCCTCCAGGTCGGCTTCTTTGCCTGTCGTAGCTATTTCAGCTTCCCCCAGTCTTACCTGTAACACAGTATAGCCAAGGTTGTTTAGCTCTTCTGCCACAACACGATTACAGCGGTCGCAGACCATGTTTTTAATGTATAATTTTATAGTAGCCATAATATAGTTTAACGATAAATACCATTATCCAGGCGTTTATACAGTATAATGTGCCAAAGCAGCAGTAAGCCTCAACAGCTCTGCTTACTGATAATACCAAATGTGCAGTGAGAATAGCCTAAAACAATCCACACAATATCATCCACACTTTGCTTAGCTAACAAAGCTGACCTGCTTACCGCACCTGGATATACTGCGCTGGAAATATAGAGTTTTTTATGTATATTCACCACGAACATGATGGATATGAGCTCTGAAGTACATGATTTTCTTTTGTTAACCCTGGATAAGGAAGAGCAGCTGTTGCGTTCCACATGGCTCCGGAATGTGACCAGCGATGAGTACAGGGAAGGTGTTACTTTAATGAAAAATTATATCCTTCATCACAAGGTATCATTTTGGCTAACCGATTCCCGGCTACTGGATACTATCCTGTTTGCAGATCAACAGTGGCTTAAGCGTGAAATCGGCCCCCTCTTAAAATCCTCCAGCCTTCAGCGGATTGCACGGGTTCTGACAGAAGATGTATTTAACTATATCTGGTTAGAGAATATCATACAGCAAATCAGAGAGGAATATGAGATAACTGTTGAACTTGCACAGTTTTCCTCGCTTGAGGCTGCTTTCGACTGGCTGCGCATGGAATAGCTGCAAGTAGCATAGCAATATAGCACTTTATAAGCTTGCCAAAGCGCTTTTACCTGAGAAACGGCTGGATGAGCAAACTCCGACTGGCTTCTAAAGCGCCTATCGGCAGAAATGTTACTTTGGGGTGCTGTATCAGGAGATAATACCGTTCAGAACAGCAAACTTAATCAGGGCCGCTGTATTTTTAGTTTTGGTCTTCTCCAGCAGGTTCTGGCGGTGTGTTTCTATCGTGCGTTTACTTGTAAACAGCACCTCCGATATTTCAGCGTTTGTATGGCCTTCAGATATGAGCTGAAGTATTTCCACTTCCCGCTTTGAGAGTTCTTTGTAAGGTTTTTTTATTCCCTGGCTTGCAAAAACATGAGGAGTGCTTTTACTTTTCTGAAGAAGGTTTAAGGTAAGGGCAGGACTGATGTACTGCATGCCGCTTGCGATCAGCTTTATGGCAGCCTGCATCTCTTTTGTGCTCGTGTCTTTCAGCAAGTATCCGGCTGCCCCAATCTCCAGCATCTGGTACACATACCGCTCGTCATCAAGCATCGTTAGCACCAGTACCTTTACATCCGGGAAGTTTTCGTGTAGCAACTTCATGGTCTCGAAACCATCAAGGTCCGGCATGCTTATATCGAGCAATACAATATCAACAGGCGTGTGCACAAGTAATTCCAGCAGTTCTCTGCCGCTGGCAGCCTCTCCAGCCACCTCAATGGAATTATCCTGTGTCAATAATGCCCTAATGCCTTCCCTGATTATTTTGTGGTCATCAGTGAGAACCAATCTTATCATAGTAATCTAAAAACGTCGGAATAACAGTGTGCTTCGACACCCAAAACAAAGCGCATACAGAGCACTACAAATATAATACCTTAACTCCCTGTTAAAAAAGTCATGGCAGGGAAAACTCCACCTGCTCACGCTGCCTGCTATAGAACTTTCCGAATAGTAAGTTTATATCTAAATTTTGCAATATTAGCAATTATATGGCTATGTTCATTCACATTACCAGTTCAACCGGGCACTTTACGTACTAAACTTCCTATGATTAAGTATTTACCGCTACAATGTTGCTCATTCTGACTAACTATATTTGTCTAAGGCTGATTTTTCCATTACGCTAAGTTGATTTGTGTAATTGCATTTTTGTGCAGCGCCAGGCTTATCTAGGCCATAGCGAACTGATATATTCGGAACAGGTTGTTTTTTAAAGGCCAAACAGGAAGTAAAGAGAAACAGGTTTAAAGAAGACACAACTTAGGCAGTATATCAAAAAGAAAAAAGAAGAGTACGGTACACAGGACTTACTGGTAAAGGTTGAGCAATTGAACAAAGTGGCTGTAATTAGACTTGCAGGAGAACTGGATGCAAATACAGCTGTTGCAGCTGATGATGGACTTTCCAAGGCTGTGATGGCTGCTTTTAAGTATCTGCTAATTGACCGCCAGGAATTACGGTACATCTCTTCTGCAGGCGTGGGTGTGCTGTTATCTTCTTTACATGCCTGCACAGAAAAAAAGGTTCAAATCATCTTCTACGGTCTGCAGCCTAAAATAAAGAATGTTTTTGCCATACTTGGTTTAGATAAAATCATTACAGAAACCGCTACCCGGGAAGAAGCGCTACAGTGTACGGCATCGTCTGCCAGGTTACCGCTGAAATAGCTATTAAAACGATGGCACCAAATAAGCATCCTTAGTTCTATCGCAGCACTCAGAGGCTCTGCTTATAATACCGGAAAGAACAATATTTCAAAAGTAAAAAGCCTGCCCCATGAGGGCAGGCTTTCCTTTGTATTTTATGGAACAAGTATGAAGACCATTATACAGCTTCTACTGAAGTCTCCTTACCTGTGACGGTTCGATTAGTAGTCCCGGTTGCGATCGCTGTTAACATAACCACCCCGGTCTGAGTTGGCTGAATAGCGGTCTTCATCAAGTATGGTTCTGCCGCTATAACCAGTGTTATCGCTGCTACCGGAGCCATACCCTTCGGCATTGCCTGAATAAGAAGTACCATAGGAGTTGCGTTCTGTATTACCACTACCATAGCCTCTGGTATTTCCCGCGCTTTCACCATAGGTACTACCGGCTCCGGCGCCGTATCTGTTCTCAAAATTACGAGCAGTATAATCTGGCTGCCCCCTGTCAGAGTACGAAGTGGAAGAGCTTCCGTATCCTGATGAATTAGATAAGTCATCCATATCGCCGCCGCTTCCACTCATTGAGCCATAGTTCGAGGAACCGCCAAAGTCGCCGTGGGCGCTGTAGTTAGAGCCGCCGTAGCGTGAGCCGCTGTAACCACCGATTGTACCGCTGCCATAGCCCAGTTCATTTTGTGCGCTTCTGTTTCGCTCCATATCGTTCATGGTATCATAGCGGTCGGAGGTACCTGTAAAGCCGGACATGCCATACCCTTGCCGGATATCGCCAAGCTCGCCCCTGTTGCCTCTGGTATTCTCGTAATAGTTGCGCTCCATGTCATAGTCACGGTTGCGGTAGTCACTGGTACGGTCGCTGCCAGAGAAACGGTCATTGTCTGAATAGCGGTCGTTGCGTTGTCTTCGGTAGTCTCTTTCAAACTCCTGCTTCAGTTCACGTCCCGGCCTGTCGTTGCGGTCATACCTGTTGTTCGGGTCATAGTCGTATCTGTTGTCCCGGTCATAACTGTTTCTGTTATTGTCATAGTCGGAATCATTTCTGTTTTCGTTATTGTAGCCACCTCTGTAGTAGCGGTCTCTGTCGTTTCTTTCCATAGTGTTTGGTTTCTTTATAGGTTAGAAAATAAGTAAATCTCAATCGTTTTAAACGAAGAGAACTGGCTTCGGTTTATTTGTGCTTATTTGAAGCCTATAAGAAAAAGGCCCGCATAGAATGCAGGCCTTTCTTCTGTATTTTGTAATTATCTGTCGCGGTTGTAGCGGCTTCTGTCAAAGTCACTTTCCCTTCTGCTACCCCGCTGATCGTAGTCGCGGTCGTAGGCGGATCGGCTTTCCTGATAGGAGCTTCTGTCGTTGCCGCGGCCATAGGCACTGCGCGAACGGTCTTCGTCGCGGTTGTTGTAGCCTGAAGAACCGTATCCTGTGTTTCTGTACTGATCAAAGCTGTTATCGTACCCGGTGCTGCGACGCCCAGTGTCTCCAAATGAACCTATATTTCCAGACCTTTCAATGCCTCCGCGGTTGCGGGATTCACCGTTGCGGTCTACATAATCGTTGTAGTTGCGGTCTTCCCCAAAGCTACCGTAGTTTCTGCTGTTATAATCGGCAAAGTTTCCGTAGCCGTTTTGCACATTTTCTGAGCGGTTTCTATCACCGCCTGAGTTGCGTGGCCCCTGCATGCGGGACGAGCCATAGTTAGAGTGGCCATAGGCAGAACCTCCGCCGTAGGTGCTTCCCCCCTCGCCATAGCGGGTGCCGCCACTGTAGTCGCCTTGTGCACTGGCTCCAAAAGTAGAGCGGCTGTAGTTACTGTCGCGGTTGCTGTCGTTATACCTCTCCCTGTTATTGGTGAATTCGCTGTTTCTATCGCGGTTGCCCTCATTACGACTTCCTTCCCGGTTTAAAAAACCGCCGCCTCTGTTTCTGTCATTGTCATTATCATTTTGTCTCCTGTCGCGGCGCGACCCGTCTTCGTTGAAGTCGGCGTAATGGTTGCGGTAAGTGCGGTTATTGTTATCGTTGTCTCTGTTCATAGCTTTCAATTTTTTTAGTGTCAAATACTTACCTTTTATAACGCAGTGCATCCCCGGCTTGTTATTTTTATTCATGTGCAGGTCCTGCTCCTGTTCTTCCACTACCTGCTTTCGAAACCATAAAACAGCACCCGATTAACTAAGGCAGGTACTTAGAAGTATAACGGCTGAAGATAGCGATGACAGACACATGGAAAAACAGATTCATATCGGAACTTCGGGCTGGCATTACAAGCACTGGATGGGTACTTTTTACCCTCCGGAGATAAAGCAGAAAGGCTTTACCGATTACTATACCCGCTTTTTCAAGAGTGTGGAGATTAACAACTCCTTTTATAAATTACCCTCCGCAGAAACCTTTGCCAAATGGCGTGCTTCTGTGCCCGATGATTTTCTTTTCGCTGTAAAAGCGAGCAGGTACATTACGCATATGAAAAAGCTGAAGGACCCGCAGGAAAGCATTGCCCGCTTCTTTAACAATGCGAATGCACTGGAAGAGAAACTGGGGCCAGTCCTTTTTCAGCTGCCCCCGGGCTGGTCTGTTAACATCGATAGGCTGCGCGATTTCCTTACCCTGCTTCCCCCGTACTACAAGTATACCTTCGAGTTCAGGCACCACAGCTGGTATGCGCCAGAGGTATTGGACCTGCTCCGATTCTTTAATGTCGCTTTTTGTATTTATGAACTGGAATGGCACAATTCGCCGAAGGAGGTAACGGCAGACTTTGTATATGTGCGGCTGCACGGGCCGGAGGGAAAATACTCCGGCAGCTACCACGACGATGCCCTGCAGTACTGGGCCTGGCAGTGCCTGGAATGGAAAAACCAGGGCCTGCAGGTCTACATCTACTTCGACAACGACCAGAATGGCTACGCTGCCTTTAACGCTATGCGGCTGCAGGAAATTGTAAGGGAACGTCAACAGGCATAGTCCCTGAAAATTGTATAAAAAAGCTACAGAAGTCTTAAAAAGCATAGATTTACTATGTAAGCTGCCATTTCGATAGTAAATTTGCCACCACAACATTTGTTGCAACAAAAATCAAAGTAATGAATAAAATTATAACTGATATATGCATTGTAGGGGCTGGCCCGGTAGGCCTGTTTGCCGTATTTGAGGCCGGCCTTTTAAAGATGCGTTGCCACGTGGTAGATGCGCTGCCAGCCGTAGGCGGGCAACTCTCGGAGATATACCCTAAAAAACCGATATACGATATACCCGGATTCCCGGAGATTTTAGCGGGCGATTTGATTAAAAACCTGGAACAGCAGATTGCACCTTTCCACCCTACCTTTACACTGGGCGAGCGTGTGGAGCACCTTGACAAACAGGAGGACGGCTCTTTTATACTCACCACAGTGGATGGTACTGAGATAGCCTGTAAAGTGGTGGTGATAGCCGGTGGCCTAGGTTCTTTCGAACCGCGCAAACCGGCTATTGAGAACCTGGAGAGGTATGAAGGCAAGGGTGTAACTTATATGGTGCGCGACCCGGAGCACTTCCGCGATAAGCGCGTTGTTTTGGCGGGCGGTGGCGATTCTGCCCTCGACTGGGCGATTTACCTGTCTGGCCTGTGCAAAGAACTGACGCTGGTGCACCGCGGCACTTCCTTTAGAGGAGCCCCGGAGTCTGCGGAGAAAGTAGTGACACTGTCAGAGGAAGCTCAGATTAAATTGCTGCTGAAATCTAACGTGACAGAAGTGCACGGGGAAAAAAACCTGGAGAAGGTAACAGTGCTGATAGATAATGCTACGCCACATGAAATAGAAGCGGATTACTTTATTCCGCTGTTCGGCCTGGTACCTAAGTTAGGGCCTTTGGAGAACTGGGGACTGGAGCTGGAGAAAAATGCGATTCTGGTAAACACAGAAGATTACTCTACCAACATACCAGGCGTTTACGCTATCGGCGACATCAACACCTACCCTGGTAAGCTAAAGCTGATTTTGTGTGGTTTCCATGAGGCGGCCCTAATGGCACAAAGCGCGTACAACATCCTGAATCCAGGTAAGAAATTCGTACTGAAATACACTACTGTAAACGGTATTCAGGAACTACAGGCATGACAGATACAATAAACATCTATGTGGAGCAGGACAATGGCGAGCGTATTGCCCTTGAAGCTCCTACTGATATGGGCCTTTCAGTAATGGAAGTGCTTAAAGCAAATGAGTTTGATGTGCAGGCTGTTTGCGGTGGCATGGCCATTTGTGCCACCTGCCACGTAGAGGTGTTGCAGAGCGGCGAACTGCCTGAGATGAATGACGACGAGGCTTATATGTTAGAAACGCTTCCGCATGCAACAGAAAGCAGCCGCCTGAGTTGCCAGTTGCGGGTAAATCCGGAGCTGGACGGTTTGGTGGTGCGCATTATGCCGGAGGCTTAAACAACATGTTGCTTCAGTTTCAGGGGCCACTCAAACGCTCCTATCAGGAACTGATAATCCTGAAACAGGCACTTTGAATGCAGTGCCTGTTTTTTTTGTCCTTGTGTTCAACACTCCTCCTGTTCTCCTGAAAGAATCAAACCAAGTCTCCTCCGCTAAACGCTTGCTACAATAGTAGCCTCTATCGCTTCATGTAGCAAGTCACGTCCCGCCAGCTTCTTGAAGTTTGATGCTACGCTGGCGCAACAGGTAATACACTCTCCCTAAAAGAAGTTATCTGCTGTAATCATAAAGAGTCATCTGCTCAGGTAGAACAACCATGGGTGTAGAATTACCAGGAGAGGTTCTGTTGGCAAGAGTATGATATAAGTTGTAGCTTTACTTTATTCAAAGAAGCGCAGTATACATGACAGGTTGAAGTAGAAATTTGAATAATCAGAATATTTAGCAAACCTATACCTGTATAAATACATATAACCTCTACACATTATTCCTACTTATGAACGACACACAATATGAATTTGGAATGGTTGGCCTGGGTGTTATGGGCAGAAACCTCATGCTCAACATCGCCGACAATGGCTTTTCAGTAATAGGCCTTGACCTTGATCCCGAGAAAGCGGCGGCAGTTGAAACAGAAGCGGGCGCCGGAAAGCCAGTACGCGGCACCACCTCCGCCGAAGAATTTGTGCAATCGCTCCGTAAGCCTCGGGCTTTGATGCTGCTGGTGCCGGCGGGCAAAGCTGTAGATGCTGTTATTGCTTCTTTGTTGCCCCTGCTGGAGCCCGGTGATATTGTGATTGACGGTGGCAACTCATACTTCCCCGATACCGACCGCCGCGTGGTGGAGCTGGAAGCAAAAGGCATTCACTTCTTTGGTATGGGTATTTCCGGTGGTGAAAAAGGAGCCCGTTTCGGACCGAGCATGATGCCTGGCGGAAACCGCGAGGCCTACGAAAGACTTCGCCCTATTTTTGAGGCTGTGGCTGCCAAAGTAAACGGTGAGCCCTGTGTGACATTCTTAGGAAACGGCTCTGCCGGTAATTATGTAAAGATGGTTCATAACGGCATTGAGTATGCCATCATGCAGCTCATTGCCGAGACATACGACCTACTGAAGCGCGGCTTTAGTCTGAGCGACGTCGAGCTGCAAACCGTTTTCCAAGACTGGAACCAAACAGAACTGCAGTCCTTCCTGATTGAAATTACCGCGGTAATTTTACAGAAAAAAGACGATGTAACGGGTCAGCCACTGGTAAACCTCATTTCTGACGTAGCCCGTTCCAAAGGTACCGGAAAATGGACTTCACAAAATGCCATGGATTTACAGGCACCCGTTCCTTCCATTGATATGGCCGTGCTGATGCGCGACATGTCTAAACTCAAAGAAGAACGCGTGGAAGCCGCCAAATTGTTACCAAATGATTCCCTCCAGGTTAGCGTGGGTACTGACCGCAAGGAGTTGTTAAACCAGATGCGTAATGCTTTTTACTTTGCCATGATTTCTACTTATGCGCAAGGTATGGCACAGCTGAAAATGGCCTCCGAAGCTTATAACTATGGATTGCAACTGCAGGATGTGGCCAGAATCTGGCGGGGCGGTTGTATCATACGGGCAGCTTGCCTGTCTGATATCCGTGCGGCCTATGAGCAGAACCCTTCGCTGGCGAACCTGCTGCTGGACTCTAAAATCGGGGATGATTTACTGTCCCGACAGAAAGATGTTCGGGCCATCGTAAAATCAGCCATTGATAAAGGCATCCCTGTGCCCGCTTTCATGGCTTCCCTTTCTTATTTTGATGCCTATCGCACAGAGACCTTACCTACTAATATCATCCAGGCACAGCGCGACTATTTTGGAGCGCATACCTATGAACGGGTGGATAAGCCCGGCTTCTTCCATACAGAGTGGGATTAAGGAGTATGTATAAAAGCCTACCTTTAAATGTGGCGCTTTATCTGCAACATTATTTTTATCTACTAAATAAAATCCTTAAAAAAGAAAGGACACTTCAATAAGAAGGCCCTCCTATTCTTTTTTACATCATTATAACCCATATGAAACCAGCAAGTAAAGCAGCACCCACCATTGCCATTATATTCGGAGGAACAGGAGATTTAGCAAAGCGGAAGTTGGTTCCTGCTTTTTATAACCTGTTTCTGGATGGATGGCTGCCTGAGCCCTTCGCCATGATCGGGCTAGGGCGAACGGATACCGATGACATCAAGTACCAGAACCATCTGCGGGAAGGAGTGATTGAATTCTCACGCAGCGGTGAGCCTGTTGACGAAACCTGGGATATCTTCCGCAACTCCTTGTCCTACCTGCGGTCTAACATCAACGACCCGGCTTCTTACCAGGGGCTTGCAGACAAGATTCACGCTTTAGAAGAAGCCTGGGGCACACGCGCCAATCGCTTATTTTATTTGTCAGTAGCTCCCAAGTTCATTGAACCCGTTACCATTCACCTAAGCCAGGCGGGCATTGCCAGTGACCCTGAACGGGACCGGATTGTGGTGGAGAAACCTTTCGGGCATGACCTGAAGTCGGCCAGGGACCTGAACCAGCTCCTTACCCGTACTTTTCAGGAATCGCAGATATACCGCATCGACCACTACCTCGGGAAAGAGACCGTGCAGAACATTCTGGCTTTTCGATTTGCCAACGCCCTCTTTGAGCCACTCTGGAACAGGAACTATATAGAGTACGTCCAGATTACGGTGGCAGAGGAAGTAGGGGTAGAAGACCGCGGCGGATACTACGAAGGTTCAGGCGCCTTGCGCGACATGATCCAGAACCACCTCCTGCAGCTACTGTGCATGGTGGCTATGGAGCCGCCGGTAACCTTTGAGGCCGAAGAGATAAGGAACCGGAAAGTGGATGTACTGCATGCCGTACAAAGGTACTCGCGGGAAGACGTAGGCAAGTTTGCCGTGCGCGGGCAGTATGGTCCGGGCTGGATGAAGGGAACCCAGGTGCCCGGCTACCGTGAAGAATCTGGTGTAGACCCTAAATCCGGAACTGAAACATACGCGGCCGTAAAGTTCTACCTGGACAACTGGCGCTGGCAAGGTGTGCCGTTCTACCTCCGCACTGGTAAAAGGATGCAGGAGAAAAGTTCTTCCATTACGATTCAATTCCGTCCGGTGCCGCACTTAACGTTCCCTACCACCATGGCGGAGAGCCTGATGCCGAACCGCCTTATCATTAACTTGCAGCCCGAGATGGACATCCGCCTGCGTTTTATGGCGAAGAAAACAGGCCTGAACATGGCCTTGACTCCGGCAGAAATGGTTTTCGATTTTAATGGTAACAACTCCCATTCACAGTCTCCGGAGGCTTACGAGACCCTGTTACTTGATGCCATGCAGGGTGACGCCACACTATTTATGCGCTCAGACCAGGTGGAAGCCGCCTGGGATGTCATCACGCCTATCCTGGAAACCTGGGAGTCACGGCCGTCTCTGGAGTTCCCAAATTACGCGGCAGGTATGTGGGGACCGGAAAATGCGGAGGCCCTGATTGCCCGCGAAGGCCATACATGGACAGTTACTTTTCCTCATTAATATATAAAGACATGGTAAAGATATTTGAAGATGAAGCGCAGTTGAGCAAAGCAGCCGCAGAGCTGTTTATACAAAAAGCGCAGGAGGCTGTAAAGCAGCACGGCCTTTTTACAGTAGCCTTAACAGGAGGCTCTTCGCCAGTTCAGCTATACACCTTGCTGGCGCAGTTACCCTACCGGGAGCAGGTGCCCTGGGAAAAGATGTTTGTTTTCTGGGGCGACGAGCGCTGGGTGCCTTTAACAGCAAATGAAAACAACGCCAGAATGGCAATGGAAATCTTACTGAACAAAGTGCCGGTACCGGAGGATCAGGTTTACCCTATGTATGAAGAAGACACTGAACCCGAGGCATTCGCTCAACAGTATGAGCAGCTGCTACAGCAGCATTTCAACAAGCAACCCCCTCAGTTTGATTTAATCCTGCTGGGCATGGGCGACGACGGGCACACGGCTTCCCTGTTTCCGGGAACAGAGGTGTTGCAAGAGACCTCACGCTTGGTGCAGGCCTATTACCTGAAGCCACAGTCCATGCACCGCATCACACTGACTGCCCCGCTTATCAATCAAGCTAAAACCATCTGCTTTCTTACATTTGGCAGCAAAAAAGCCCCGGCCTTGCAGCAGGTGCTGGAAGGAGAAAGAAACCCGGAGAAATACCCTTCGCAGCTGATTCAACCGAAGCAAGGGGAGCTAATTTGGTTTGTTGATGAAAGCGCCGCTTCCCTGTTAACAAAAAAGAAGTAATTGTGTTGCTTAGCGCAGCCCTTTAATTCTATAAGAGCATGTTTGGAATTTACCTTCTGAGCTGCAAATGATCGTTTTCATAACCTGTCCTCTTTGCCGTTAACTTAAGTAACATACTTACTGTCATCTCGACGTTAGGAGAGATCTATCTGTAATTCCCCATAGATCTCTCCTAACGTCGAGATGACAACCTCCGTGATTTTAAGTTGTTGGTGAAATACACAACAACGGCAACTTAAACCTTGTTAGCAGCATTTGGTATCCCCCCTTCCACATTAGAATTTTGCTCTTATAAAACTAATTTGCCGTTACTTTACCTCTGCTTTTTGCTTCAGCGAATTCTACGTTCTTTCACCTAAATATCTTTACATGAAAAAGACATTACCCTATTTATTTCTTCTGGTGCTTTTTTCCAGCAGCCTGAGTTTTGCCCAAGGAAAAAAAACCGTTGTAGAAAGCATCATCAAAGAAGCCAATGAGAACTCGCAATTAGAATTGCTGGGGCATGAGCTGCTGGACGTAATCGGACCGCGCCTGGTGGGAACACCACAAATGCAACAAGCGCACGATTGGGCTGTAAACAAATACAAAGGCTGGGGCATCACGGCCCGTAACGAGCAGTGGGGCGAATGGCGCGGCTGGCAAAGAGGCATCACGCATGTTGATATGGTGCACCCTAGAGTAAGAACGCTGGAGGCGATGCAACTGGCCTGGAGCCCTGCCACGCCCCGAAGAGGCGTAACAGCCGAACTCATCTTACTTCCGGATGTACAGGACTCTGCTGCTTTCCAGCGATGGCTGCCAAATGCAAAAGGGAAGTTAATTATGATCTCGATGTACCAGCCTACCGGTAGACCAGACTATAACTGGGAAAAATTCGCTCAGCCGGCTTCCTTCGAAAAAATGAAACAGGAGCGTAACGCACAAGAGCAGGCATGGCGTGAGCGCATCAATAAAACAGGCTATACCACCCGCACTTTACCACAGGCACTGGAAAAAGCCGGAGCAGCAGGCATTATTACCTCTAACTGGTCGCGCGGTTTTGGTGTAAATAAAATATTCGGTGCTTATACCAACAAAATACCAAGCATTGATATGGCCCTGGAAGACTACGGTATGCTGTACCGCATGGTGGAGCACGGCGACAAGCCACAGATAAAAATTCAGGCAGAATCCAAGGACTTAGGAAATGTTCCCACATTCAATACCATCGCCGAAATTAGAGGAACTGAAAAGCCCGAAGAGTACGTGATGCTGTCGGCTCACTTTGACTCCTGGGACGGTGCTACCGGTGCGACAGACAATGGCACAGGCACCATTATGATGATGGAAGCCATGCGTATTCTTCAGAAGGTATATCCTAATCCGAAAAGAACTATCCTGGTGGGCCATTGGGGAAGTGAGGAGCAGGGCCTGAACGGTTCCCGCTCTTTTATTGAGGATCATCCGGAGATAGTGCATAACTTACAGGCACTTTTTAACCAGGACAATGGCACGGGCAGAGTGGTCAACATCTCAGGCCAGGGGTTCCTGCATGCCTATGATTACCTGGGCCGTTGGCTGAGTGCCGTGCCGCGTGAGATAACCACTGAAATAGAGACAAGTTTCCCGGGCACTCCCGGTGGCGGCGGTTCTGATTACGCCTCTTTTGTAGCAGCAAGTGCACCGGCATTCTCACTAAGCTCCCTGAGCTGGGACTATGGCACCTATACCTGGCACACCAACAGAGACACTTATGACAAGATTGTGTTCGACGATGTGCGCAACAACGCCATACTTGCTGCCATACTTGTTTACATGGCCTCTGAGGACTCTGAAACAACTTCTCGCGAGCGAAGTGTACTGCCATTAAGCCCCAGAACCGGTGAGCAAATGGTATGGCCCACCCCAAGACCTGCTACCCGGAAAGGCGGGCAGGAATAAGATGACTTTGACTGTAGGATTCGAAACAAAGACTATCGTAGCAGGCGGCTCCGCTCCTACTTAGTGTTAGGAGTCACTGCCAATTTAAACTCAAATTTTATAATGTTTGCAGCAGTCCACTTGGTTTCAAGTGGACTGCTGCTATTTAGCCTTGCTGGTGAAAGGGTGGTTCGCTTTTTACCAGCTTCTGACATACTCTATTTTAATTAACTTTGAAATACTAGACTTGCTACATTTTCCTGGTGTAACTACTTCTCCAACAAAAGCTGTGTAGTTCTCACTCCTGAAATAGTTTGTAGTCGCACGATATATATTCCCCTAGAAAGCTTTGAGCCATCTACCTCCACTTTATGCCGCTCGCCTGGATTGGCCTTTCCATGCTCCAGCACAGACACCTTTGCCCCCTTCGTATCATAAAGGCTCAACGTGTAGTTGCCTCCGACATTGAGAATAAAACTTACTGTGGCCTTTCCGGAAAAAGGATTTGGATAAACATTTATATCTTCTTTTTCTTGTAGTTCTGTTGTCTTTGATGTAATCACAGAAGAAGAAGAAGAAGAAGAAATAGTAGTGCTGGTGTTGAACACCACGTCCACCCAGTAGTTGCTTGCCTGGTAGGCACTGGTCGGGAAGGCAGGGGTGCCGGTGTAGCGGTAGAGGCCGTTACTGCCGTCCGCCCCGTTGGCCAGACCCGTCAGCGGCCCGTTCACAACGGCCTGGCTAAATCCTTGGTCAACTGCAGAGTAGTAGCCGGCGCTGCTGTGGTAGGAGACGACGTAGGTGGTGTTGGCGGAGATGGCAACAGGAGAAGAAAAAAGCACCTGCTGCCAGCCGGAGGCAGTCTCGTTCACAAAGGTGGCCTGCGCCAGCAGGGTTCCGGTGCTGCTGTGGAGCTGCCCGACGTGGGTGCCCGTGTTGCCGCTCTGCTTGTAGAAGCGCACGCCTGTTACAGAGCCCGACGACGAGGAGCGGAACTTCATCCCCACCTGCAGCGCCTGCCCGTCGTTGTACAGGACGTTAGCAGGTGCATCCGTTGGCCGGAACACCGAGCAGGGGCAGTTAGTGCTCGTAGAGCTGTTGACTGTCACACTCACGGCAGCCGAGGTGGTGACGGCATTGCCGTTGTCAGTGGCCCGTGCTGTCAACGTATACGGACCAGCCGCCACATTAGTCCAGCTATAGCTGTAGGGGCTGGTCAGGTCCTCCCCCAGCTTTGTGGTGCCGTTGTAGAACTCCACCTTAGAAACCGTGCCGTCTCCATCGGAGGCGTTGGCCGCGATGTCGATGGTGGCCGGC
>NZ_SSNI01000008.1 GCF_010015475.1 Pontibacter pamirensis | reverse complement strand
CTTGTGCACGACGAAAATCTGGTACTTCCCGCAAACATGACAGTAAACTAACTCCGCTCGTTTCCATCTTTACCTCCTTTTGCCAAACCATTTAGTTTACGTTAAGTAGAACTTAACGGCCCTACCTTCAAAGGGGGACTTTCTTAAAAGTATTGACTTTGAAGTTGATTTCTACAAAACATTTATACCTTAAACTTAATCATCTAAAGCACTAGTTACTGCTTCACAAATATGGTTGAAGCTCCAGTTAGCAATTATTTTTTTAGATGCTTTACCCATATTAGCTAATTCTTCTTTATTCATAGAAGAGCAAGCCTGTAGCTTTCCTACTAAACTTTCTACATTGTCTGCTTCAAAGATAAACCCATTTTTACTATCCTGCACTAAATCTACAGCACAACCCACCTTTGTGCTAGCAATAACAGGAAGGCCACAAGCCATACCTTCATTAACGCACAACCCCCAGGTCTCGCCAGGTCCGCTGGAAGGCAACACTAGTACGTCTCCAGCCCTGTAAACAGCCGGCATCCGTGATTGATTCTGAAAAGGCAGAAAATATATATTGCGATGTTTGGTTGCTTGCTTTTCTAGTTCAGACTCTAAGTTACCATTCCCTACAAATAGCAGGCTATTCTTCGTTGTATCTAATTTGAGAAAAGCCATCAACAGCTGGAGCGGGTTCTTCTTTTTCTCAAATTTACCTGTAAATATAAAGACTACATGATTTTGCGGAATGCCCAAGTTCTTCCTGATTCGCAAGCTCTCTTTCGCATGCAGTGCGTCATCTCCAAAACGCTCATTATCAATCGCATGGGGTGCAAATATAAGATTCTGATCTTTTACGCCATGCTTTAGAAAGTAATTTTTGTTGTTTGTGCCGACATATAAAGCTTTATCAATGTAGCGATAGGTCCATGTCAGAGCCATTCGTCTCAGAAGTAGTTTCAAACCTTTCGTCTCATCCAGCAAGGTGGAATCGCCCCTAAAGTAGATGTTAACTTTCTTATTAAAGTGCTTTAGTACCTGGAGATGGCTTGAAAAACTCCAGCCAAACACCAACAGGTCAGTTGGCTCAAACGCTTCCACATCCTCGATGATAGTCGGGTTGATAACACCTTTGAAGTGGGAAGTGCTGGGCTCTACTGAAGTATTTATAAGGAACTGGTAGGCATAGCCCTCCAGCAGCGGAATGTCCCAGTCTATGACTTTGCCAAATCCTTTATCTACCATACCTCCAGAGGGTTTGCCCAAAGTATAAAACACTTTTACTTCGAGCTCCTGGGTCGAGGCCAGCATTTTAAATACCGGGGCATTGTATTGTATTGGGTGCGTGGTGATAATGGCGAGGCGCTTCATACTAACTGGTCTAACTTTTGGACAAGGGCCTTTGCTGACGCTTTAGCCGAATACTTCTCCAACCTGTCTAGTTCCGGCTTCCACTTAAAATGCCCGCTGAGCAAAACTTGAAGCTTAGCTGAGATATCTGCACGCAATTGCTGTTCATCTGCCTGCTCCTGGTACTCCACCAGCAAGGCTGTTGCCTGACACTCCTGCAACACGTTAACTGCACTGCTCTCATGGTGGAAAATGCCAAACACAGGACGCTTGCTTAATAAGGCTTGAAATGTTTTAGAGGGAGTATAATGCTTTTCTGTGCTTCCGATGATCATGACAGCATAAGCGGCTGATAAAAAGTTGAGCACGTGCAGAAAAGGAAAACGCTCTCTCACCTCATGCACAATGTCTTCAATGTCATACTGCTTCGCATAATCAGCAATCGTGGTACCTGCATATAGTCCGGTCCCCAAAAAGAATAGCTGCTTCCTTTTATCCCAAGCTCCCTGCGCTAACTGTTCTTTTATAGCCTGAAATAAAAGTTTTACAAAAAGATGTGAGTTAGGAAGGAAAGCCCCCGCATATACTAAAGGTTCACAATCTATTCCAGACCAGGGAAGTTTCAGTTTATCAATGATGATATCGTGGTCGTTTGGATCAAAGCCATAAGGCATGCCTACATGCGCAATAGCATTATCTTTGAAGTTTCTTTCCAGTACAGGTGCGTAATAAGCAGTAGAAACTCCAGATATCAGGGCAGCCTTTTTCACAGCAATAGGCTCCAGACACTTTGCCACCAACAGGCTGAATTTTGAACGCCAGTCTTGCCGGTTACTGATATCCCGTACCCAGGGGTCGATATAATCGATACCATAAGGCACTCCTGTTTTGGAATGAATTAGCCTTCCTAATAGGGCGCTATAGAAGGAAGGTATAGGAATCCAAATAAAGTCTATTTTCCTTGAGTTTACTATTTCAATTGATTTTCGGTAGAGGAAGGGGAAAGCCCGGAGACCAATATCACCCACAACTCTGGGCTTTGTAACATTGTATGCTTTAGTATACACCACCTCTATATCTTTTGATGCTGTTCTGGCAATATCAGGGTCTGCTATTTCTTCATAAAAATCAGGAGAAACAGTGAGAAGTATGGGTTGCCAGCCAAACTCTTTGAGAAAATTCGCAATAAGTCTTGGTCGATGCACACCCGCCAGGTTGGAAGGCACCCAATGGGGATATATGATAAGGAGGGTTTTCATGTAGCAAGAACTGCTGCGACAGTGTTTAGTAACTTTTTACTTTCAACCTCCCAATTTAATTCCCTCACAGCCAAATCTCGTGCATTTCGTTGATGTAATTTCAGAAGTTTCCGGTCTTGAGCATATTGTTGTAATACAAAAGCAAGGCTCTCCGGGTCATCATTTTTGTACAGAGAACCAATGGAGGGATGATCTTTTAAAAATTTTTCCTGAGCCTGTGTTTCTGATAGAACCAAGGCATTTCCTGCTAGCAAATAAGTGAAAATTTTGTTTGAAAGGCAGTATTCCCTGTTGAGGCAATGAACTGTCTCTGCCCCTATCCCAATATCAAAGCCAGCAGCAAGTTTAAATATTTCTTCTTCAGGAACAGGATCAACAAAGTTGATCCTGTTTTGATTAATTTTCGCCTCAGTGGCAATGGATATAAGATAATCCTTTATAGCGACAGAAACATTGCCGAGCAAAGTTAATGAAATAGGTACTTCGGAAATAAGGCCCATTGCCCTGATAATATTTTCTATTCCCCTTGTTTTCCCAACGGTTTGTGAAAACCAAAATAAACTTAATGTTGATAAATCTTTCCTTGAAGGATTTTGCTGAAGTACATGCGCTGGAAACACATTATTTAAGACAACAGGCTTGAGTTGAGGGAAAAGACTTTTATAGGCTTTCCCAATCAAAGGACTTGCTACGGATAAGTAGTCTATTTGAGGGAGATATTTATTCTCCAGGTAAATTGTTTGATGCGCTTCCAGACCATGAGAACTAAATTCACCTCTATGGAAATCTTCCGCATCAAACCCGACTTTTACCCGATTCTTACGGGCGACTTTTATAGCAACAGGTAGTGCACCCAGGTTATGTGCAATGTAAAGATCTGCTTTAAACTGTTTTGCTGCCTTTAGCAGCTCCTGCCCAAACAATATGGTACTGAAGTCTGCTACATTGAATACATCACCAGCATAAGCATATACCTTAGACAAGATTTTTCTCCTTGCCCTTGCCCAAATATAACCGTTCTTTTGACTTATAGAATGGTAACCCGCTTTGACAAATTTTATTTGAGGATGCTTCCGAAATAATACTTCATCAAATGCATCTGCCCAGGGAGAAATGGGCACATATACTACTGTTACTGTATAACCAGAACCAGATAGAGCAACTGCTTCTTTAACTAATCTAGGGTTGGCAGACGGTTGACCGGATGAGATGAGAGTAACAGAATAAGCCACTATGAGAAAAGGCTGAGGTAATTTTTGGCAACAACAGAAACGTCGAACTTATTCTTAGCAGTGATTCTGCAAAGTTTTCTATCTATTTGTTTTGTCTTTGGTAAGGCTTCTATCATCTCCTTCTCGTCATTGACCACATATCCAGTGATACCGTCCTCTACTACTTCAGGTACTGATCCTCTTCTATAGCCAATGACAGGAGTGCCACACGCCATCGCTTCTGTCATAACCATACCAAATGGCTCATTCCATTCTAAAGGAAAAATGAATGCTTTTGCTTTCCCAAGATAATGGTTTTTTTGCTCATCATTAACCTGGCCAACATAAATTACCTTTTCATTATCAATATGAGGCTCAATTTCATTTTTGAAATATTCCTGTTCTTCAGGAAGAGGTGACACGTTGCCTGCAATAATCAATTTATTACCTGTAGCTTTTGCTACTTTTATGGCTGTGTGGCAACCTTTCACTCTTTCCAACCTTCCTAAGAAAATAAGTGGAGCGTCCTGCGGAACAGATTCATTCAAAATGTAATTGTCAAATTCAATGGCATTGTAAACAGCTTGCCATTTTCCAGCTATATTACCTCTGGAAACTAAATTGTTACTACATCCGGTAAAGATTAAGTTTCTATTAGGTAACTTGTTAATTATACTGACATTTCTCCTACTGATTTCCCTACCGTATGTCATAATCTTTTTTACCGGATGATTTAGTATTGGAATCAGGTACACCAGCCTACCGAAATTGTGGATCAAATCAAATTGGTCTCGATGCTTCCATAGAAACTTCCAAGCTACAGGAATAGCTTTCCTAGCATTCCATTTTTTTGGAGGAAACCCTTCCTTTCCAAAATCATGCACCACACACCCCTCTACTTCTGAGCCTGTTGTTACTAATAAATGAACATTATGCCCTAAACGTCTATACTCTTTTGCAAACATGTACACTAATCGTTCATGACCTCCATAACCTTTGGGTGGTACTAGGATACCAGGATCCATCACTATAAGAATATTCATTATATGTTGTACCTTTTAGAATAGTAATAAAATTGTAGCTTTCTGGCTACCTTCCAACCCATAATCTTGCAAATCACCTGAAATTTCCAGCCCCATTTATATGGATAATTCACCTTTCCTAATTCCTTAATTTTTGCTTCAACGGCTTTAACTATAGCAGCATCTAAAAAAGGGTAATAAGTTATTAACCATGAAAAATATTTAGTCGCAAATGCATCTCTGACTTCAGCATCGGATGTTTCACTTAATATTACCTTGGCGCTTTTATGTATAGCATTTAAAACAGACATGAATGTTTTTGGTGAGACATCAGTAGACATGTTGGAATTTAAACCTGAACGGTAATAAACGCTTGCAGCTTCGCAGAAACTAACACCCTTGGAAGCCATCAAAAGCCTGGAAGAAAACTCAAAGTCGTTACCTAAGCCTAAACTCTCATCCCAACCTCCACTGATTTCTATGATTCTTTTTGGTATAAGCCACTGCCAGACGGGCAACATATCTGGACCGGCGCTAAGAGCTGCTTTAAACCAATCAATGGAGTTGTCAAAACTTGACCATTCAGGTCGGATGCCAAACTTTGCATCTTCAACACTATGATAGAATCTGGCCCACTTACATAAAATAAGATCCCCCTCATTCTCAATAGCAGCTTTAAGCATGGCCGCTATATGGTCTTTGTTCATAAGATCATCCGCATCAAGAAATTTTATATATTCACCTTTAGCAAGGCTTAATCCATAATTAGCAGCTGCACATTGCCCACTATTAACTATGGTAAAGTATCTTAGGCGACTATCTTTAAAATTTTTGATTTCCTCGAGTGTGCCATCAGTTGAACCATCGTCAACCACTATTAAGTCAATCTCCTGGTAGGTTTGATTAAGGACAGATGCTATAGCATCGGAGATGTAAGCTGCAGAATTATAAGCTGGAATGATAACACTGATCAGAGGAGTGTAAGGCATAATAGTATAACAGCTTTAATACTGTAGGGTAGATTATTATTTTAGCTTAAGTTGCCTATTTGGTGCAAGGGCATCAACAAAATCGTGCCACTCTAACTTTGCACTCTTTTTACAATTACTAAAAGAACGAATATCTAGATGTCTCAAGCTATGCTTCACAATATTTCGGCATAAAATTCGCCTGTACTTTTGTAAAATTAAATTCGATTCGCTCTTATCAAGAGGCACTTCAGAAGAACTCAGGATGTCTTGGTTCATAAGGTATCTCTCCCACAATATTTTACCATAAGTGCGTTGCTCCTCTGAAGCCTGCTCATCATGAATCCTCCAGTAAATTAAATTTGTAGGTAAAGCAACAACATCATATTTTGCAGCAATTTGCAATAGCAGGTGGGTATCACCTACAGACCCAAAGTTATTATTAAATGAAAACTCATCCAGTACTTCTCTTCTAAAGATAACTGCACTTGGTCCTGGAAATAATAGGCCGCCCTTCAAAAAATGGAGCCTATATGCATCTTCAGAACTTATTTCAAAAGGGAAAGGCTTAGCAGGCGGAGCAATTTCATATTGAATTCCAAAACCTGCACGAGGGTAAAGCTCTAACGCGTCAATCATGTACTGTAAGGAATGCGGGTAAATGATATCGTCAGAATCTAAAAATTTTATGTACCTGCCTTTTGCCAACTCTATGGCAAAGTTCCTGTTACTAAATTGTCCTTTATTGATTTTATTTACATAAACCTTTACCCGAGGATCTTTTGCCGCGATATTCTTTGCTATGTCAGCTGTTCTATCCGTAGAACAGTCATCTACCACTACTAATTCTAGATCATGAAAGGAAGATGCCAACACACTTTCCATAGCTGCTTCAATATACCTTTCCCTGTTATAAGAAGGCATCAACACACTAACAGCAGGCTTAACAAATTCCATTTCAGTTATTTATTAATTTAATCTAGCGAGTAAACTTCTAAAGGTACTAGTAACAAAATCTGGTATCAAGTGTTGGTCTAGCCTAGATCCGTAGGTTTTTGAAGCTAATTTATCTTTCTTTTTTGTATCAAAAGCTTCAAAAAAAATCTCCTCGATTTTTTTTACGTTTAGAAATGGATCAAACAGTGTTCTTGCACGTTTCTCCCCTTTTTGAGATAATTTTTTTAATAAAGCTCTATCATTATTTAACATAGTGATATAGTGTACATATGCATCAATATCACCAACCTCTACATAATAACCTGTTTCCCCTGGAGTTATCAACTCATCAGTTGCACCGGCCCAATTAGTTACTAAAGGTACAAGACCAGCCTTCATCGCCTCCACTAAGGAAACGGGAAAGCCTTCTTTGATCGAAGGTAAGAGAAAAATATCGTTCTCAGGTAATAGTTTTACTACAGCCTCGTTGCTAAGACTTGAATGATGGGTAACAATAGGATTATTACCCCAAACTTTTTCCTGTTCTTTATTCTTTAGTCCTTCACCTATAATAGTCCACTCAACTGTTATGCCTTTTTCCTTTAATTTTGTATTGATGAGAGGTAAGATATCAAATTGCTTGTTAGTGTCATCTAATCTTCTAACACAAAAAAAAGCTTTAAGAAATTGATTATTCCTTTCTAAACTTTTTACAGGTGGCACAGGAAATCTACAACGGGAAATACGTGGTGCCTCATGAGGCAAAATTGAGCATAGATTAGAATATATAACTTTGCTAACTGTAATATATCGGTCAATGGAGCTAACGTGCTTCTTAGCAAGTTTATAATAATAATCATAGTCCCCATGCAAAAACTGAACAACAGGATTTTGAAGGCCTAAATTAGTTGCCATTCCAAGTTCAAACCAGTCATGTGCTACAACTACGGCATTGGCATCTGGCAATAATCTTGATAGTCTTTTGCAAATATGATAGAAATTTGATTTGGGGTTATAAAAGAAGACGTTTTCGCTTTTCGCTCCATCTATATCTAGTAACCTGAACTCAGAAAGTTTATTTTTATTTATGACATGGATAATATGGTGTTCAATGAGTGGATTTACAGAATACTTAATTATATTAATGATAACGGATAAAACACCACCCCCACTTCCATTATGAAAATGATAAACTTTAAGTTTATTTTGCTCCAATAATGTCATTTTTAGTAACGGAAAAGTAATACTATAGATTTATCACTTTTGGTCCTATTGCCTTAAAACTAATTGCCTCTGCATATGCTTTTTCCATTTCTTTGCCAATCTTATTTAAGTTGTATTGCCTTAGCACTTTTGTTCTAGCTGATTTCCCCATTTCTCTTCTTAAACCAGGATTTTGAATAAGAAATTTGATTGCTTCTTCTATTTGCTTGTAACTTGTAGGGTCTATTAAAACTCCTGCATCATTAGCTAACATTTCACTCATGCCGCCTTTGTTAGAACCTATTACTGCTCTGCCCGCGCTCATAGCTTCCAGACACACGTAGGGGAAATTTTCCCACAGACTAGGAACAACACAGATATCAGCATCTGCTAAATAATCTGGTACTTCTTCCAGGCTGATAGCTCCTTTGAAGTGTATGTTATTAAATCCTTTTAAAACACCTTCTAAATAAGATCGCATGGATTTATCTTCTAATGGTGAAGGACCATCATTACCAACAAAAATAAAATTTACGTCCTTATAAGTTTTTACCACACCAGGAATAGCTTTAGCAAGGTTAAGTACCCCTTTCTGAATATTTAATTTTCCAATAAATAATATATTGATTGGTTTCTTATCTTCTTTGGAGACAGGAATCGCCAAAGCACTTTCAGCAGGTTCGTAAGGGTTCGGTATAACTTTTATTTTATGCTCTGGAATTTTCCAATCCTTAACAATGATATCTTTTAATGATAAAGAAGGGCTAAGAACTAAATCTGCTTTAGAGGTAAAAAGAAAATCTTTATCTCTGGTTAAATCTGGTTTACCCCAGGGCCTCCAAACACCTCTCCTAAGATTACCAATAAGAAACCGCAGCTTTCTGAAAGAAGGAGTATAAAAATTCAATAGGTTGATGAGTAAATAGGTAGGAGCATGTAATTTTACTACTAAAGGCAAATCAGGAAATGCATCTTTGGCTTTTGCTCCATCAGCATTGATTTCGGCACATTCAAAAACATCAAAACCTACAAGATGATGCCGCTCTTTAAATTTATCAACTACATTTGCTCTAAACTCGTCAGGGCTCTTACATAATATTCTATGTGTTAGAACTCCTTTATAATTTTCGGAACATTCTCTTTGGTAGCTACCGGAAAATATTTCAACATGATGCTCTAAAGAGACCATCGCTGACGCTATCTGACCGATATAAGTTGCTATACCACCTTGTCCTATATCAGGAGGGTATTCATAACTTATAAAAGCTATTTTAAGCCTTAGCATATTTTAATGTCTTTATCAGTTTAGCTAATATTCTTTCTACAAATTTCCGCTTCTTACTTTTTGTCATAAGATTTACCTGGGCATTTGTCCAATACTGCCAATTATGATCAAAAAAAACAGAATACTTATGAGATAAATATTCTAAACTATCAGCTAGTCTTTTACTATTGTACCTTTCTAAAACTGCTTTTTTATCTCGTGTTGTTTTTTGATACTTATGATCATGTATAAATTTTATATCTTCAATAAAGCTCATGCGAATAGGGCGTTTCTTAACCAGCATTCTAATTCCCATTTCATAATCTTCGAAACAGAATAATTTAGGATCATAAACTCCTACCTCATCGAATAGGCTTCTTCTTATAAAGGAGGCCCCACCAGGAAACCAGTTGATATTTTCTCCAGCTAATGGAATTGATTCTACAATGTTAGATTCTATAAGTTCCAGCTTCTTCAGTGCAGCGAATGAATTTTCATGCACATTAAATAGCCTAGGAATAAAAACTTCTATAGCAGGTTTATCCCCTATCTCCCTTTGTAAAATATCTATCCAATTAGCAGGATCAACCGTTATATCACTATCAGGAAAAACTAACCAATCTTCATTGGTACTTTTGATTAAAAAACTTCTACCGCCGGGGCAACCTAAATTTTCATCTGAATGGAAAAATATGATGTTCTTTATGTGAGAGAATTTTGATTTCAGTTTTTCAAAAGCTAGGGCTTGAGAACCATTATTTAATATATAAAGATTACAGTGTTCAGAATAAAAGCTTTCAATACACTCTATCGTCTGGTCTAGCTTTTCGAAAAATAAGATACAGACACCGAGAGATAATTTTGTCATGTTACTTTTCTTTACGTATTCTATAGTTACTCAAAAATATTCGGTACAGGTTTTTCATAAAACTTCCCCCAAAGATTTTCATCGATAAATGAGCCATTTCCAAAGCTTCTTTCATAGGGAATATTATTTTATGTGACCTGATTGTATGAAACAGGTAGAAGCTTAAATCCTTATGAAATGATACAGCGTCAGCATACTTTGAAATATCTGTCTCAAAAGATGATGTAAGTTTTAGATCAGAGAAAATCTGAAACTGAGTTTTAATTTTCTTCAATAAAATCTTGTTATCAAAATTATTAGAGATGTTATGTTCACTCTGCCTTAAATAAACTACACCCTTAGGTAAAGCATAAATCCCATTATCTCTGCCAATCAAGTACCAGGCTATATCATCACTTCCCCACGCAAAAGGATAGTCAGGAAAACCACCAATCTGAAGCAACTTTTCCCTCCTGAAGATATATTCAGCTAGCGAACTCATTCTTTCTAACTTTATCTTTTTATGATAAGCTATAAAAGAAGGTTCATAGCCACTAAAATCCTCATTAGCTAAGATTACTTCTTCATTGTTATTTACTGCAATAGACCTAAATCTGTACAAGTCACATTTGTTATCTAATGCAGTATAAAAAGCCTCGACACAATTATCAGAGATATAATCATCATCAGGAAGCACCCATATCCAGGGTTCATCCTGAGAAAGTTCTATAGCTCTATGCCAGGCTTTTACTAAAGATTTGGACCCAATATTTTTTGAAAAAAATTTGTACGTAATTGCCAGACGGTCTCTAAATAAATCAATTGTATGCTCAATAGTATCGTCTCCGGCATCATTAGCTACATATACATTAAACCTTCTATCAGTCTGGTTTGCTAAAGAATTTAGAGTTTGATAAAGATAGTTTCCTTTATAAGCAGGAATAACTATACCCAATTGAGCAGATGTTCCTTTCAATAGTTCGATATAGTTTTTTTACCTAATAATTTACTTGTCCAGGAACTAGCAGAAGAACTAGAAGACTGGTAATGAATTTCTTCTTCACTATAGTTCTTAGGATCAATGTACCATGGAAGATGCTGTGCAACATATGGATATCCCGTTCTTAGAGCTGTCAACTCAGAACCACCCTTTGCTCCTGGTCTGTAGAGGGCAAAAGTTGTATCAATGGGTGCATCAAATATACCTGGCGAAACTTCCTTATCCCAGAACTTAGACTCCCATCTTACTACATTTTCTTTTAAAGGATAACAATCCGGCAAATCATCAATATTTAATCCAAACCCAACTTTGTTGACCTGCTCATATTTATCAAGAATATTTTTGAAGTGAAAAAGCACGTCATCAGGACAAGTATCAATGGGAAGAATATCTGGATCTGTATAGACATAATAGTCATCAGAAAAACGAGTATAGATAACAGTTTTCCATAAGGCCAGGAAACCTACATTCTTATTTAACTTATAAACCGTATGCGGCGTCCGCTCATAAAAATCAAGTAAAGGTGCGAAGGTTGATTTGTTATCAATTATATAAATGTTACTGTACCCTGCTTCTTCAAACCAGGAGATCATCCTGGTCAAATAATTTAACCTGTTATAGTTATTGATGATGATAGGTATGTTTTTGTAATCAGTCTCTGTTTTTGCAAATAATTTACGGCACTTATTCTTTAGCCGGAATAAAAGATTTGCGCTCTTGGCCATTGAGCAATCTATGTAAACTATAGGCATTACTTTTTCTGTATGGCACTCGGTACAACAAACAATTTAAAAAGAAGTGAAAAATAAAGCCTGGAGATTTTAAATTTGCCACTCCTGATTAAAAGCTTCATTGCCTGCTTTGCTTCCTGGTGATATCCTTTAAGAAAAATTGTGTTAATAAACTTCTCGTACCAAAAAGACATTAATACTCCCCTATCAAGTTCCTTCACATCCCAAAACTCACTGTTGTACTTATTGGCTTGTGGCAACTCTTTTAAACATTCAAGCAGACCTTTAGAAAAACTTAACTGTTCAGCCAGGTGAACCCAGATATCATTCTGTTCATACCAGAACAATTCAAAGCCTTCATGCACACTCTTGGAACTTAGATGTAGCCTAAAATGTGCAAATAATTTATCTGTAACACCTACACTGTCAGCACCATATTTTGACAAATAACGAAACCATAGTTCATTATCAAATACATAGCGCAAGGAGTCGTTAACACCATTCAGCTGTTTGATAACACTCATCCTATAGAATGTTCCGGGTTGGTTCATAGCAAAATGAGTTATAGTATCGGTAGTTGTAGCCTCTACACCCATTCTATAGGTATGACTTGTTTTTTTATCTTCTTCAAAAAAACAATGCGTGAAGCCACATAATGATTTTTTTTCAGGATGTTTAGAAAAGAATTCTCCTATAATATGTAAAGCACCAGGTTCTAAGTAATCATCACTGTTAATCCAGTTAAAGACATCTCCTGTAGCCATGGCTATTCCTTTATTAATGGCATGGGCCTGACCATTATCTGGTTCACTTACCCAATAAGCAATTTTTGATTCATACTTACTGATTACATTAAGAGTGGAGTCTTTACTTCCACCATCAATAATGATAAGTTCGTAATTTGGGTAATCCTGTTCAATTATTGATAGAATAGTTTGTTCAATGTATTCCCCTTGATTAAAACTCGGTGTGATGATTGATATTTTAGGTAAGTACAAAACGTAAATGTTTAATGATCTCGGAAAATTTTGCAGCAGTCCTGTAGTTCTAATAGCAAAATGGCTATTATGTCTGCCTTCACAGTTTATAATAACTAAAATTTTATGATACTTTAAATTTACGTTAGAATCACATTACATCAAACCTAACCAACTGGCAGGTGCTTTTATGTCATGTTATACACCTTTTTATAAACTGCTAAAGTTTCAGCTCTACAGGTTTCCCAGTTGAATTTTTTTAACTGGGCTTCTCCATTCTTTACAAGAGATTCCTTTAGCTTTGTATCATACAGCACCTTTTGCGCAGCATCCTGTATCTCTTGTATACTTTTCGGGTCAAAATAAAGAGCGGCATTATTACCGACTTCTGGTAAAGATCCTCCATTACTAGCTATAACCGGACAGCCAGTTCCAAAGGCTTCCAGCATTGGAAAGCCGAACCCTTCATATAAAGAAGGGAAAATAAAAAGGGCAGCATGTCTGTAGAGCCAGGAAAGTTCATTATCGTTCTCAGGATAAATATGTAGGACCTGGTTCAGAATACCTAAATCTCTAAAAAATAAAAATTCATCACTAGTAAACGGGTGCCCTGTACATAATAATTGTAGCTCTTCGTCGCTTTTAAGTAGTTCCGATAAGGCAATTACAGGAAAGTAAAAGTTTTTGTATATGTGCCTGGTACCGACAAACAGAATATACTTTTTTAATCCTTCTGTATTTTGTGGTTGCACAGGTATCACGGAATCAAAGTTTGATGCTAATGGAATGACCGTGATTTTATCTTCAGGCAAATTGAAGATATCTATAAGGTCATTTTTAGTATTTTGAGAAATGGCTATGATATGTTTTGCCTTTTGGCAAAGCAGCAACTTATTATGTGATGTACGATCTGTTAAAGCAAAATATTCTTTAAAAATCTCATGTATCATGTCATAAACCGTTAATACAAACGGCTTATCTGTTAAATCCAGGAAATATGGATCATAATAAGTGGGGTGGAAAATATCGTATTCTCCACTTTTAATAATGTTAAAAGCTTCTTCAGGAAACAGAGGGGTGTTATTCTGTTCATGCAAACCCATTGTCCTTTTGAGGAACCGGGTACCTCTCGAGACTAAATCAGTTTTGACTTTTGATTTTACTGGCCTGAACAATTCAGGATTGATAGAGGCAACTTCTGTTGCAGCTCCCTTCAACTGCATTATTTCTTGGTAGTAACGGTTTATACCACCAAACTTTTGAGCAACAAAAATTTGGTGGTCATAAAGTATTTTCATGCGTTTGCTCAATTTGCTCTTTCCAATACTCTATAATGTCTCTTAAGCTTTCATCTAAGGGTATACTTGGCTCAAAACCTATAGCTTCTTTTATTTTGTCATTCGACCCTATAATGATTTGATTATCATTTGGTCTTATAAACTTTTCATTAACCTGATTCTCCACCTCAGTACCCAAAATCATTCCCATTTTGTCCAGGACTTCTTTCAAGGTAGTTCCGGTACCGCTACAGATATTATAAATTTCCCCTTTCTTACCTTTTTTAAGTAATAAATAATATGCTCTTACAACATCACGGACATCAACAAAATCCCGGATAATGGAGGTATCACCTGTAACTAAATGTGCTTTACCTTCTATCCTGGCCATGGAAACCAACTGTTTGGCAAAAGATGAAATAACAAATAAATCCCTTTGACCAGGACCTATATGATTGAAAGAACGGGTCATCACTATATCCATTCCATAACCCTCTACATATACAGTTGAAAGCATTTCCTGTGAAACTCTTGCTACTGCATAGGGACTTATTGGATTTAGGGGATGCTCCTCTTTGAGTGGCATATCTTCAGCATGTACGTTACCGTATTCTTCAGAAGAGCCAATTGAAAGAATCCGGCAGTCCAGGTTCATGCCACGTACCTTTTCCAGGAGATTTAGGAAAATATTTGTATTGTTTGCAAAGCTAGCTACCGGGTTTTTCCAGCTGAAGGCAACACTACTGAATGACGCTAAATGAAGGATGTAGGAAGGCTGAAACTGGTAGATTATATTGTCTACCTGGTCTTTGTCTAAAAGATCTGTTCTTTCAAAACTACACCTAACGTATTTAAAACCATATATATTGAACTCCGGTCGATGAATATCTACACCTAACACATAAGCAGGTACTTCCTGCTCGTCCAGAAAATCAAGAAAATGCTTTGCTACAAAGCCTGAAAAACCAGTTACAAGGTATTTTTCCATTTAAGGTTGTTTATTAATTTAAAGATGACTTATAGGCCTCAACAGTTTCGTTAGCGCATCGCTCCCAGCTAAACCTTCCGGCACGCTCTATAGACTTTTCAACCATCTTCTCTCTTAAAGCTGGATTATTATATATAGATAGCATTCCCTGGCAAAGTGCATCCAGGTCTGTAGGAGCTACCATAATGCCAGCATCACCTACTACTTCAGGTAATGATGAAGTATTGGAGGTAATAACCGGAACTCCGCATTGCATAGCTTCTAAAGGCGGTAAACCAAATCCTTCATAAAAGGAGGGGTAAACAAATAATAAAGCATCGCTGTAAATAGCAGCCAGATCTTCATCTGGTACATATCCTGTTATAATGATACGATCTTTGATGCCTGCACTCCCTTTTATTTCGTCAAAGATTTTGTCAAACATCCAGCCTTTTGTTCCAACCAGCACCAGGTTCAGTTCCGGAACATTTTCCTGGGATACGATCTTGACAAAAGCCCTTATCGCCTGGTCAATATTCTTTCTGGGCTCCAGAGTACATAAACTTAGTATGTAAGGTGCATCCGGGATACCATATTTGCCCCTCACTTCTTTGTTAGCTGCTTTATTCCTGCTTTGATAAAATGTGCCGGAGGCAGCTAGCTCCGTTACTTTAACTTTGTTAGGATCTACCCTGTTACCTAAATAATTCAGAAGATCATTACGGGTAGCTTCTGATATACAAAGAACCCAGGTATCTGGGGTAATACTTTGTAGCACCTTTTGTATTAGTTCGATTACAGACTCTTCTGCAAATTGCGGATAAAGAATAGGAATCAGATCATAAGAAGTTAAGAAAACGGCTTTGATGGCTGATCCTTTTACTTGTGTAGGTATAGGGTAAAAGGATGAATGGTAAATAGATGAACTTTTTAGATCTGCTGGTTTTATAAAACAATCATCACCTTGAGTCAGATCAATGATTTTTTCTTTAAACATAAAGTTTCTAACTCTAACTTTACTGCTAAATATAGTTATCAAACTTTTATGTTCACTACTATGAATTGATTTAATTAATTCTAATCTTTTTTGTTTATAATCATTTTTTTTTAGAATGCTAGAAACAGAAAAAGGAATATGAGAAAAAGACTTTTTATCTTTCAAATACTTCAAGGAATTATTGATCGTATCAATGTCTGTTCCACTGCAAAATAACATCTCACATTCTTGATTGATAACTAATTGTTCAGCAACATTTTCAATTACTCTAAATATCCCTGTACGTGCTTTGGGGACAATATGCCCTAACCCTAAAACAGTAATATCATATAATACTTTCATATTAGACCGTTATTTTTTACCGCATAAAATCAAACTATAGTTGTCAGATTACTTGCTGAAACTTCTAAAATTTTTAATGAACATTAATAAGATTCATATAAGAATTTTAGATTATATATATCTTGATAAAGTCTAAATATTTTCTCTTTTATATTGACTATATTTTAATTTATTAAAAAACTGGTCTCTATAGATATAACAGATGTTTATACAAAACTTAAGATAAAATTGCTTTAGCTATATTCTTCGACTTTCTTTTTAAGTTTCGAATTATATTAGTAGTCGTACTTGAAGTTTTCTTCTTTTGTATTTCTTCTTCAAGTCTTAGTTTCTCTTCTTCAAGCTTCAGTTTCTCTTCTTCAATCCTCAGCTTTTCCTCTTCTTCAAACCTAAGCTTTTCCTTCAGTTTTACATAATGACATTCTATTTTAGAGAGTTGGTGAAAGTTATTACCAATTATTTTTTCATGATAATCTTCGAATAACTCTTTTACATCAGGCCTATCCTCAAAAGTAAATCTATTTTGATATTTAGAAACTATTTCAGGTATAGAAAACAAATAGCCACTAAAATGAAAAAAAACTAAGGCAAATTGATTATTAACTTGATACTTCCCATCTGAATAAGAAAGCTCTCTTTCATGAAAATTCCAATATGCTACATTATGACCTAAATGCTTCAAAATAAGAACATTTTCAAAATACAATGGAGCGAAATTTATCCAGAGCTGATCAACAAATAAGCCATTTTTAAAGTCTATCAGGCACTGTTCTTTTAATTTTATCATCCACCATTTCAGTAATTGTAAAGCATCTTCACTCCTTTTTAGTCCTATAAAGCCAAGATTATAAAGTCCAGCATTAAGTACATCTGGTTCTGACAATAGTTTATCATCATAAATAGGTGTAAAAAAATGAGGGGTTAAAATAATACTATATTTAGAAAAAGCTTCTTCAAGAACATCAAAAGAATCATAAACTAAAATATCTGGATCTAAATATATGATTGTATTGATATTAGAGTTTCTTGCAAATAAAAAATTAAATAAAAATGGCTTAACAGCAGTATTAAGTTCTGTTATATCATAATTATTAAACATTTCATTAAATCCTTCGATATTAATATCACCAACAGGGATTATTTCATAAGGATTAAAAAAATTATAATCAACCTCAGCATCTAATTTATCTACCAAGCCAATAGCAAAAATATAACTTGGATTATATTTAACAACAGAATCACCTAAAGCCTTAGCTTGAGCTAGATAATTGTTGGAACAAATTGTAAAAACTACGTTCATTTTGCAAAATTCAAAACTAATACTTATTATAAGGATCAAACTAAGATTACCTAATCAACCTTTTATAAGCAGCAGTCAACCTATATCTTATATTATTCTTACAAATATTTTTATCAATTATAAACTGCTCACTTGATATATATAAAATCACATACCGAAAGTAATGCTGAAGATATATAAGTTGACTAAATCTATATTTTTTCAGAAGTTGAAGGATGTTTTTAGCACGACGGATTTCAATTGCCTTTTTCTTCTCATCATATAATCCATCTACAGAATAAGGAAGTGTTTGCTTCCATTTATTATGAAAAAGCACTGCATTTTCCAGCCAAGATCTATTTATACTACCCTCGGATATGTGTTGTAATAAAATATCATATACTACACAGACACGGTAAGACTGGAGAACTTGTAGAGAAAAATCTATATCATAAAAGTGAAACTCTTTGAGAGTAGTTTCATCAAATTTATTATTCTGCCATACTTCTTTTCTAGTGCAAAACCAAAGTCCATCTACCGAAGCAACATCTGCAACAAACTCATTGAAAGGATTAGAATATAAATGATCTTGTGGTCTTCCTGATTTATAGTCTTGCAGAACATTCATCCTTGCAAACTCTATAGGATCAATACCCCATGCATCTAAACTTTTAGACTTATAAGTGCCTCCAGCAACACCTATCAGACCTATTGTAGTATCATTTAAATGTTCGACTACCCGCCTTCCCCAATCAATAGTATGAAAAATTAAGTCTTCATGCATAAAACAGAGGACATCATACTTGCTTTTTGAAGCTCCAATATTATATGCTTCACATATTCCATATTTTCCGTTTCTGTTATCTATTGCTATTATTTCATGCAAAATCCCAATGGTATCTTTTACATTTTCAGCAACCTCTTTAAGCATATTTGAGTTTACTGAACATATTATAATGGATATCATTTAGTGATAATCTTATTTAGAATGGAAAAAATTTTTAATCTTGCAAAGCAGCTATTATTTAACAAATTACAATATGTTTGAGGTTAGCTATCACTAATTATAAATCAGGAATGGGAGGTCTAATAGCCACAGACAAATAAAATTTATTAAAAAGTATTAAGATTTTATGCCTGCTATTATTTGATGATAAGGATCTTTATACTCTTGATATATGACTTTAGTATTTGTATAATCGAAAATTTGATTAAGCAATTCAAAATCATAAACATGATGATGTAAACACCTATTTTGATAGTTATTTAAAGATCTGCACTTGAAACTCTCATTATCTCCTGCTGGAATATCAAGAACCAAATCATGATAAGCAATGATTTCTTCTAAATGAGTCAAATCAGTTTCATCAACATCATTGGCATAATCAGCTAACAAGTGCTCGAAGGATGTAATTTGTCTTTTATGATCAAACGTATTTTCTTTCTTTGGCAGAATCAGAAGCATAATACCTCCAGGCTTTATTACCCTTAACCATTCTTCGATAGTTTTTAGCGAATTTGCACAATGTTCTAAACAATGTGAAGCAAGCAAAAAATCATATTTATTCGAATCAACTTTGTTAAGGTCGCTTGCTTCTGCTATGTATTGGAAACCTTTTTTATCTGAAAAAAAAGAATAGTTTTCACCCTCGAGTATTGAACCTTCCCAAACTGTATTATTACTAAAATTACACCCATCAAGACTTTCAATAATTGGATATATGGGTAATTCAGATGAAAAAATAGGGCTAGGCCCTCCTATTTCTATTCCTTTTTTTTGTTTAAAAAGATTGATAAGCTTTTCGTCTACACTTTCAATTACACGAAATTTTCTAACTACTTTTTGTACTAAACTAATGATATTTGCTTCCATAAATCGTACACTTAATCTCTGTAACAGAAAATATTTAACTGAAGATCCATACCAAAATTAATCCTTCGTTCTACGAAAGGTTCACTGCTCACAAAAGCTTCTTTAATATGATATCTAAAGCCAGCTGTAGTAACTATTTCAAGGATAAGATGTAAATTCTGTTTAACACTAGGAAAACTATGATACTCTATAAACAGGTTTTCAACAAAGTGTAAATTATCAGCACAATCTTCAATAACTTTGTACTCAGCCCCCTCTATATCTATTTTTAAGAAATCAATTTTCTTATTTAAATAATCTTTTAATCTAACCGTTTCCACTTCAACAAACTTATGCTCCCCTGAAATTGTCTCCAACCTTCCTCCTGCCCCTCCTTCTGATAAAAAAGACAATTGGCTTCCAGAAGTATTCCAAACTGCTTTATTAATACAACTAGTTTTAGTCAGTTCAAAAGAATCTATATTTTTTTTTAAGAAGGAATAGATATGGGGATCAGCTTCAAACGCAACTATTTCAGAGTTGGGGTATAGGTTCTTGAAATATATAACACTCATTCCCAAATTAGCTCCACAATCAATTATATAAGGCTTATCATGTGTAGCTGTAAATTTATAAATGTTCTCACCAAATAGTTCAGAACTGCCAAGGTTGTACGAAGCATAATCATGTACATAAAGTGTATGTCCCATAAATGTACATTCATAAGGTTCAAACCTATTTCTGATTAATTCACCTTCCAAAACATCTTCACCACCATTCATTTGAGGATATTTTGGCTGTAAGTTGTACCCAAGTTTTGAGAATACACTTTTAACAATTTGTTTCATAAATTAGATTTATAAGAGCAGAGTAAGAGAATGCATCTTAAATAATATTTTATTATTATATATTCTATTGATGTAAATAAATATTAATAGTTCGATTACTATAGATACTTAATTTTATAAAATCAGTATCTGATGATTAAAGCTATACCGACCAGCTATATTTACCAAATACAACACCATAATCATACTCATAATGCTTAGCCATTATAGAACCAGAATCAATGATGTTAAAATGGCATTCATCTTCAACTACATCTATTTGTTTTATTTTAGGTTGATTAATGAAGGCATGAATCGAATAGTTACCTCTTACAAGAAAATTAGAATCAATTTTTAATAACATGTTAGAATGAACACTTTCTGACTCACATGCAAATACCCTTCTTTTTTTACCATCCAATATCATCACAAATAGATTAGCCTTGATGTGAGGGTCATTTATTTTAATCTCGAATTTTAAAGATACAGGTTCATCATGGAAAAAGTCACTAGCAATTTTTCCATTGGATTTCAATACTGCTACTTTTTGAATTATTAGAGGCTTTGATGCGGAAGGAAATGAATTGATATAGACTGGTTTCTTTACATCATCACTTAAATACTGGGATATTATCTCACTAATTTGACCCACATGCGAAACTTGCCCATGCTTCATCAAGAGCCCACGGGTACACAACTGAGATACTGCATTAAGATCATGACTTACAAATATCACTGTTCTTCCCTCTCCTTTTGAAACGCTTTGCATCTTTCCTAACGCTTTTTTCTGAAACTCTGCATCTCCAACTGCAAGCACTTCATCTACTATCATAATATCTGGTTCGAGATGAGCAGCTACACCAAATGCAAGGCGAACATACATACCACTACTATATCTCTTGACCGGTGTATCAATGTATTTCTCTACCCCTGCAAAGTCTACTATTTCATCAAACTTTTTCTTTATCTCAGCTTTTCCCATGCCCATAATGGCCCCATTCAGGAAAATATTTTCCCTGCCAGAAAGCTCCCCATGGAAACCTGTACCTACTTCCAGCAAACTGGCAATCCGCCCCTTCATTTTTAAAGAACCTGTTGTAGGGCCGGTTGTGCGGGAAAGTATCTTTAATAATGTTGACTTACCCGCACCATTTTTTCCGATGATGCCTAAAATATCACCCTTGTTAACTTCAAAATTCACATTTCTTAAAGCCCAGACATAATCAGCATTTGATTTTATTGTTCTGTCGTTTTCTTCCCCAACTGTAAGAAAGGGATCTTCTTTTCCCATCAATTGATAGCGCCACCTCTTGAAGTCATCTTTCAATGAACCCGTACCAACTTCCCCCAGGCGGTATTGTTTGCTAATGTTTTCAGCCTTGATTACTACAGACATCTTCTACTTGATTATGAATAAAATTTAAATCTACATCGCTCTTAGGCGAAAGAATATCATGATGTTTACACAATATCCATGAAATTCTTTTCAGCCTTGTTGAACAACACAATTCCAAGAAGTAGCAAAACTACCATCCAGCAGAAACTGTAAAGTAATGAATAGGCAGAAAAGTCTCCAATACCGAAAACAGCATGTTTAAAAGCCTCTACAGGAGCTACAAGCGGATTTAAAGCAAGATATTTCTTTAAGTCAGGGTCTACAGAAGAATAAGTATAAATGATAGGTGTAGCATACATTAACAATTGCATACCAAACCCTACAAGCATGTTCAAGTCTCTGTATTTAGTTGTAACGGACGATACAATAATTCCAAAGCCAAAGCCAATGCCAGCCAACAAAAACAGTGATAGAGGTACATAAAATAACCCCAAACCCACATCAGGCCTGTAATCCTGTGCCAGTATTACATAGAGGTATACTACCAAAAATAAAGATATTTGGATACCGAATTTTATCAATGTAGAGATTACACTAGCCATAGGCATGATCAACCTCGGAAAATAGACCTTTCCGAAAATACCTGCATTGCTTAAGAATGCACCCGAAGAACTACTGAAGCAACCGTTGAAAAAATTCCAGATGGCAATACCAGCATTATAAAACAAAAACATAGGTACACCGCCAGTGGACAGATCAGCAATTTTACCAAAAATCAGTATATAAGTTAGTGTACCAAAAATTGGAGAGAAAAAATGCCAAAGTGGACCCATAATTGTTTGCTTATAGGCACCTACATACTCCCTCCGTACCCACAGCCATAAAAGATCCTGGTACTTCCAAAGTTCTTTTAGCTTGAGATCTAACAAGCTGTGTTTTGGCTCAATTACCAGATCCCAGTTTTCTTCCTCTGGCTCAATAACCGTATTCCGCTTCTCTTCTTTTTCTGTTAAGACAGGTTGCATTGGCAATTTGATAGATTATTCGTGGTAATTCAGGATTCGGTGGCCACCTTCAGCCAGGTATGTATCGCGTTTGAATAGCTCAACATCACTCTGCATCATGTCCTTCACCAGGGCTGGCAGATCATATTTTGGCACCCAACCTAATTTCTCTTTAGCTTTTGTGCCATCGCCTATCAGCAGTTCCACTTCTGTAGGACGGAAGTAGTTAGCATCCACACACACTACCTCTTTTCCTACTTCCAGCTGGAACTCCGGATTGGAGCAGGCCGCAACGTAACCCTTCTCCTCTACACCTTCACCTTTAAACTCGATTTCTACGCCTACCTCTGAGAAAGCCATCTTCACAAAATCACGTACAGTTGTTGTTACGCCTGTAGCAATAACAAAATCTTCCGGTGTGTCCTGCTGCAATATTCTCCACATAGCCTCCACGTAATCTTTTGCGTGGCCCCAGTCTCTGCGGGAGTCCAGGTTGCCCAGGTAAATTTTCTCCTGCAGCCCCATCGCTATCCTTGCCGCCGCCCTTGTAATTTTACGGGTTACAAAGGTCTCTCCTCTTAGCGGAGATTCGTGGTTGAAAAGTATACCGTTGCAGGCATACATGCCATAAGCCTCGCGGTAGTTCACTGTTATCCAATAAGCATAAAGTTTAGCTACGGCATAAGGTGAACGTGGGTAAAAAGGAGTTGTCTCTGATTGCGGTACAGCCTGCACCAATCCATACAACTCAGAGGTAGATGCCTGGTAAATTCTTGTCTTCTCCGTTAGTCCGAGTATTCTTATAGCCTCAAGTATGCGAAGTGTACCTATACCATCGGCATTAGCAGTATATTCCGGCGTGTCGAAACTAACCTTCACGTGGCTCATCGCCGCCAGGTTGTAAATCTCGTTAGGCTGTGTTTCCTGAATGATGCGGATCAGGTTGGTAGAATCTGTCAGGTCACCATAATGGAGCTTTAAGTTAATGTTTTTCTCGTGTGGGTCCTGGTAAAGGTGATCTATCCTATCTGTATTGAACATAGAACTACGGCGCTTTAGCCCGTGCACCATGTAGCCTTTTTCTAACAATAGCTCTGCCAGATAGGCTCCATCTTGTCCTGTGATACCAGTGATGAGTGCTGTTTTCATTTAAAAAGTATTACTAGTTGATTATTTACGAAATAAAAATTTATGTCAACTACCGCAGGCTCTACAGTAGGTTGTGGAAGTACGTTGCTATAAAACTAAGCCTGGTTCCTTTCAAAGGTATGTAAAACTGCCTATGCACTTTATATAGTTATGTACTTTTCTTTGAAATCAGCATAGGCCATGGCAATGCCCTGCTCCAGGTCAACTTTGTGTCTCCAGCCAAAGCTGTGCAGCTTCGACACATCTAAAAGCTTTCGGGGGGTGCCGTTTGGTTTGCTTGTGTCAAATGTTAAAGTCCCTTCATAACCAACCACTTTTTTCACCAGTAGAGCCAATTTTTTGATCGTAGTATCCTCGCCTGTGCCAATATTTAATAATTCTCTGCCGCTGTAGTTTTCCATTAAAAATAAACAAGCCTCTGCAAGGTCATCAGCGAAAAGAAATTCCCTCCTGGGGCTACCCGTACCCCAAATAGTCACTGTTTCCTTTCCAGATTCCTTTGCCTCATGGAACCTGCGTATAAGAGCAGGTAGCACGTGAGAGTTCTGTGGGTGGTAATTATCGTTATGTCCGTAAAGGTTGGTAGGCATCACACTGATGAAATTACAGCCGTACTGATCGCGGTAGGCTTCGCAGAGCTTGATGCCGGCTATCTTCGCGATAGCGTAAGGTTCATTAGTTGGTTCCAGCTCCCCTGTCAGGAGGTACTCTTCTTTCAAAGGTTGAGGTGCCAGTTTCGGGTATATGCAGGAGGAACCCAGGAACATGAGCTTTTTCACACCTTTCTCATAAGAAGAATGAATTACATTGGCCTCCATCATGAGGTTATCGTAAAGAAATTCTGCCCGATAGGTGTTATTGGCCACAATCCCTCCCACTTTAGCTGCAGCAAGAAAAATATACTCCGGGTTCTCCTCCTGAAAGAAGGCCCGAACAGCCACCTGCTCCCGTAAGTCAAGCTCATCAGAGCGGCGTGTCACGATGTTTTCATATCCCGCTGCCTTCAGCTTCCGCACAATGGCTGAACCCACCATTCCGCGGTGCCCCGCCACATATATCTTAGAACTTTTATTCATCTGTAAATGTACAATTCTCTAATTAATCTTTTAAGCTTCCTGATGCAATTTAAAAATAATAAGACCCTTTACACGAAAGTGTAAAGTTGTTTCTTGAGACTTTTTTAAAAGAATTTGGTGAGAACTGGCAACGGGGGGTATCTATTTTAATACAATTCTGTAGAAGCAATAAGTTCTTCTTATAAGGGTAAAACAATTATACACTTACCAAAACACATTACCTCAGTCATTCAGCATCGGCACTCTTCTCCACCACTTCTTTTTTTGCTCCTGGTCTTCGGCATAATACCCGTAGCCATAACCGTAGCCATAACCATAGCCATTATTTAATTTATCGAAATCTACATCATTGAATAGTATAGCCGTATTCCTGATTTTACCTGACTCATACTGTTGCTGAATGTTCGTTATGAAAGATTTGAGCGTATAATCGTGCCGAACCATATAAATATTAGCATCCGCTATTTGCATCAATTCCTGGCCATCGGATAGGATACCAACTGGTGGTGTATCCATGATGATGTAATCATATCGTTGTTTGATTTCCTGTAACAACCCCTCCATACGTTTATTGAGCAGGAGTTCAGATGGGTTAGGCGGTATATCCCCGGAAGGAAGAATGTGCAGGTTGTCTTGTACTGTATAATGAATAACATCTTCTAAAGCAGCATATCCAGCCAGAAAATTGCTGAGGCCAAGGTTACTGTTAACCCCGAATTCAGTATTATTATTTGGCTTTCGCATATCTGCGTTGATGAGAAGTGTCCGCTCTCCGGAGATAGCAAAAATATATGCCAGGTTTTTGGCAGAGAAAGTTTTGCCTTCTCCACTTATAGAGGAGGTAATAACAAAAATCTTCCCTTGTACCTGGTCACCTGCACCAACCATAAACCGAAGGTTTGAACGTACTGTTCTGAAGGCCTCTGCTAAAGCAGAGCGCGAATTCTGATGTATTAAATTAAAGCCCTGCTTTTTATTATGGCCCACCAGGCCCAGCAAAGGCAGCGTGGTAAGGCGGGAAAGATCATCTACTGTACTTATTTTATTGTTGAAGAAATCTTTCGCAAAAATAAAAGCGAATGGTAAAGCTAAACCGATGAAAATAGCAAGCACAAAGTTCTTAGACGAAGTTGGTGCTGTTTGTCCTGACACATAAGCTTCACTTAAAATGGTAACGTCCGAAGTGCTTGCAGCCTTGGCAATACCTGCTTCGGCTCTTTTTTCCATCAGCATCACATAAAGGTTTTCGCTGAGCCCGTAAAGTCTTTGTACATTAATGAGTTGTCGCTCAGCAGCAGGTAACCTTTCCAAGGCACCGGAAGCAGAACTGATACGCCTGTTGAGTTCAATCAAAGCTATATTATTAGTGGCAACAATATTAGAGATACTCTCCATCAGGTTGTCACGGATATTATTTAGCTCCTGCGTATACACTTTTAGCTGGCTGGCTATAATAGGATTTTGGATGTTCTCGTTTTGCGAAAGTATCTTAATTTCTGATTGTTTAGCAACTAATTTATTTACTAGGGCATTAAGTATAGGATCAGAAACACCAACTATGGCCGGTACAACTACTTCATCCATTTCCCTCCCATTTTGTAAATACCCCTTCAAATAATCAATATATTTCAGGCTCATCTGCAATGAGGCCTTCTCGGTTTCTAAAGCCTTAAGTTCTGACGCAATTTTAGTCCCTTCCACACTGATATTCATTGTTTCATTCTTCTTCTGGAAAGCCTCAATGCGGCTTTCTATAAAGTAGAGCGAATCACTTATCTGCTGCAGCTGGTCATCAATAAACTGTAAGGTATTGGTAGCATTTGTGTTCTTGATCTCCAGGTTATTTTCCCTGTAGGTGAGCATGTGCGCATTCAAAAAGTCTTTGTCTTTTTCAGGGGTAGGACCACCTAACTTCAAAACAAGAGCAGAAGCACCTCCAGGATAAGGAGACACATCTAATAAACCAGCATACTGGTAGGCAAGCTCCTCCAGGCTATTAATTTTAAATAAAACTTCATTAGGAATAGAAGAGGTGTTTTCACTTTTTATAATCACTGAAAATCTAAAACCTTCAACTACATTCTCTTGTCCTGAAAAAAATTCTTTCCCGGATAAAAAGGTATTCCATGTTAGGTTTTCAGAAGTAAGAGCATACTTGTCACCTTCTAAAAAATTCACTTTGAAAAGCACATTGTAGGGAATGTTGTTGAAAGCAGTATCTACTATTACCTGTACAGGCGATTTATCTTTATATACTTCTGTTAATTTGATATTACCCTGTTGGTAATAGCTTACCTCAAAATTTAATTTTTTTAAAGTTTGATAGGCTAGAAATTTCGTTTTAAGAAGAATAGTCTCATTCGTTAAGCTCTGTGCCCCACGAAAAACTTCAGAACCATATAATAGTGCTGCTGCAGATGCGCCGTTATCTGCGGGTTTATTGATCATAACAGCAGATTGTACCTCAAATAACGGCACAGTATAACGGTTGACAACAACAGCAAGCGCAATTGCAATAGCGATAGAAGCTAAAAACAGGTACCATTTAGATACTGCTAACTGTAAGAGCCTTTTGATATCCAGCCCTGTGTCCTGTTGTAATAGTTTCTTTGTTTCCAATAGAAAAATTGAATTAGGTAATATTATCTTGTAAGTCTATCAATCAGAAAAAACATAGTAGAAACAAGTCCTAGGGTCAAACCAACATTTGCAACAATATTCTCACGTACAAATTTGGCAGGAAGGGGATCTACAACTATCATGTCGTTAGGCTGCAGGAAAAAATTAGAAGCAGCCAAAGTGTTGTCTGCTAACAAATTGAGTGTGTAAAGTTTTGCCTGACCATTTTCATAACGTACCAATCTGATGCGCCCACGGTTAGAATAGGGGCTAAAGCCACCTGCTGTAGCAATAGCTTCCATAATATTAATGTTATCCTGATAGGTAGTATACTGGCCCTGCCCACTAACCTCACCTAATATGGTATATTTGAAGGTCAATAGGCGCACAGTAACTGTAGGGTTAGACAGATGCGGTAGTAGATTTTCTGTTATTTTCTCTCTGGCTTCCGACACTGTCAAACCACCAAGATTGACTTTACCGATAACAGGTAGGAGTATATTTCCTTCTGCATCTATGGTATAGCCGCTCAAAACAGGGTCTCCTGCACCAGCCGCGACTGTACTTAGAAAATTAAATTCCGCTGGCGTTGTGCTTTTAACATTAATAGACAACACATCTCCTTTTTTCAGCGTATACACAGGAAGCTTCAGGTCTATTGTCCGAAGCAGTTCATCTGCATTATGCTGGTTTCCGGCAGGCGGGTTCTCCTGCAACAATAGCAGCTTTTTCTGAGGAACGCAAGCGGAAAATAGCAATATTCCGAGCGTAATCCAAAGAGCAGTAAGGGTGTTGCGCATATTAATTGTGTACACGTAATCTCATATATGATCAAAGTAGCGAGAATACGCTATCCTTTCTCTTCAATTGGCTAAATTAAGCAAATAATGTCTCAGCCACTGCTTTAGCCGAAAAATAAACTATAACATTTTTCAGAACTTCACCTCCACCCCATTTGAGATGCTGTAAACGAAGTTCGTAATGGGTACAATTGGCTCATCTTCATAGACACAGTTAAAATTAGTGCGCAGGTTCAGCCGGTTCGTCAGTTTCACCAGCAGCGTCACATCCCCACTCACCCGGTTCCGGAATTTCTCTATCACGTCGGCATAGCCCACCTGGTAATAAATAATCCCTTCCGTGCTCACATACTCATTCAGTTTCGTCTTCAGGCTCACGTAATTCGTAGATTTCAGCAGGTCAGAGACAATGATATTCGCCTCTTCCCCGGGATGTTCCCACTCCTCGTGCTCGTGCATGACACCTGTGCCAACATATATAGTGGAGTTATTAGTTCGAAGCAGCCGGTAACGAATTCCCCCTCCTGCCAGCGCACGTAGCTCCAGTCCCCTTGCCTGGTCTGTCTGCACCTGCGCAAACAACTCATAAGACAAAGGCTCCTCAAAATAAAAGTTAGTCCTAAAATGCGAATAGCCTGTACTGGCAACGGTATTGCGCAAAGCTTTTGAGTCGTAGTTTACCAGCAGGTAGTTGTAGTAATTTAGCAACAGGTAACTATGCCTTGCTGAAATAAAGGCCACGTTGCCATCAAAAGTAAGCTGCAGGTAGTTATTAGGGTTGTCTTTGCCCGCGTTGCGGTTAAACATAGAAAAGTTCAGCCCCGCCTTGCCCGTAAAGTAGTTAGCAGTGTCACGCTGCACCCTCGAACGCTCTATGTTAAGTATCTGAGCATCTGCATGCGGTACGAGAAATACAATTGAAATAAATAAGATAAGGAAATAACGTATTTCAAGTAAAAGTGACATTATGGGGTAATCAAGTTTTTTATTCAATATGTGAGTCTAGATAATTTAATGCCGGTCACAAGAATGTGCATCTTTAACTGACCCCCTTGCTGTTTTGTACATGTATTCCGCATGCCTGCTTGTTCTAGTGCTTTACAAAAAAGTCCATTTGAATTGAGAGAGCATATTCCGATCCATATTCTAACACAACTTCCGCAGCAGCAAATCTAATCAAAAATGAGAGATTCACTTCGTTAAAGTTCCGTGAGTGGCTATCTAACCCTTGTAAAAAATTAGGCAGTTCACCTACCTCTTGAATTATAAAAAAAAAACAGTACTATTAAAATAGAGCACATCACATCATAGCTTGTATCGCTCTAGTATTTTAATCTAAAGAATAGACAATCAGCACATAATCCTTTTTCACCAGTGTACTTGGGGCAAGTATAATATATTTTTTAATTAAAATAATAGAGCAGTTTTTCTCAGTAACGTCACCTTCTATTTTTAGGCTTACTTAGACTATAACTTTAATGAGATTCACCCAGAAAAGAGCTATATATACTAAAATTATTCAAAAATATAATATTAAGATACAATGTATCTTAATATAACAATAAATTTTATGTACTGTTGTAATTATATCTTATAGATTTTGTATAAGTTTTTAATGATTTTATTCCTGGCTTATAAGACTTAAACTGAAAGGCATAAAAGGTATATATAGTTAATAACTAATAACTTAATTACTGAGTTGTCTATGTAACACTGCTGTGGCAGGAGAATAGATATATCTATAAAATTTGTTTCTAAGTTTAACACTGGTGCACACAATTTAAACTGTAATTTTTATAAGCATTTTAATTAGTATATTTTTATTAATTTTATTTAATATTTAAATATTTAGTACACGCTTTACCCTTTACAATTTATCGCTACGGCTTTTACAATGTAAGAAAATCCACAAATTATCCTATAATAATATGCTAATAGAAAAAGTAATTACACGATCAAAAGAAAAGCTATCTCGCTTTGCATTTTTCTTTATTCTTTCCTTCCTGTTTGCTAATTCAGCAGTAAGGGCAGATACTAAATCTGCTTTAGATTGGACATTGATAAAAGATGTAGATGGCGTCAGTTTTTATTACCAGGTAGCTAGCTGCAATGGGCACCAGGTAATTTTTCTGCGGATACTTAACGGAAGCTCTCACAGAGTAACAGGGCAATGGCAGCTTGAGATAGAAACAAGTAATGGTAAACTGCTATTTCCGGGAATACTGATGCCATTGGAGGGAGGCGGCGAAAAAGTAGCTTCTTGTAGCATGCCAGAACCACATATGTCAATTCCAATGCCAGGTGTAGACACTGTTCTGTCACAGCTTGTAATCACTGCCACATTGAGTCCAACTGAATAAATATCTTCATATAAAGCATCTTTTTATGACTTCTACATATACAATAAAAAAAGATAAACCATGGTACCAAGCTTGGATGTCTCACTTCATGACATCCGTTAGAGTATGCACTTGGCTAGGCATAATGTTGTTAGGGTGTACAAGTGTTTTTGTACAGGCTCAATCTTTAGGTACTGGAGCTACATCTATTCACGCCTCCGCTATCTCTATTAATGGCACTCTTTATACCTGGGGGAGAAACGCGAAAGGGCAGTTAGGAAATGGTACCGCTACTGGGAGCACAAAAATACCTATAGATGTATCAGCTGTTGGTGAACTTATTGGCAAAAAAATCAAAAGTGTAGCTAATGGGGCCTATCATACACTTGCGCTTGCCACTGACGGAACCGTATATGCATGGGGATATGGGGGAAATGGCCAGATAGGTAATAGTAGCTTTGCTGATTCATCTGTTCCAGTGCAGGTGCAAGACTTGACTGGTATAACGGCTATAGCCGCCGGGGGGTATCATTCTATGGCCATAGGTGTGAACGGTATTGTGTATGCCTGGGGGCATGGAGCGTTTGGGCAATTGGGAAACAACACTGCTTACCCTACCAATCCTCATTATGGCTCATCTGTTCCTGTGCAGGTTCAGGGCCTAACGGGTGTGAAGGCTATTGCAGCCGGCTTTCTTCACTCCATGGCACTTGGCGCAGACGATAAAGTTTATGCATGGGGTTATGGGGTGGATGGACAGTTAGGAAATAATGAAATTGCCAGTTATTTTGTTCCTGTACAGGTGAAAAACTTGACAGGTGTAAAAGCTATTGCCGCCGGCGGTTATTTCTCTATGGCAATCAGCGCAGAAAGTAAAGTTTTTGCCTGGGGACAGGGCGCGTATGGCCAGATAGGCCTAGATACCTATATTAACTCACCCATTCCTGTGCAGGTTCAGGGCCTGACGGGAATAAAGGCTATTGCCGCCGGTGGATATCATGCCACGGCAATCAGCGCAGATGATAAAGTTTTTGCATGGGGACAGGGAACGTATGGGCAGTTAAGTCGTGAAACATATAATAATTCACACGTGCCTGAATTAGTGCAAGGGTTGTCAGGTGTGAAAGCTGTTGCCGCTGGCGAGTATCACTCCATAGCTATTCGTACAGACGACAAAGTTTTCGCTTGGGGGCAGGGAACTTATGGGCAATTAGGTGACGATATGTTTTATACCTCCCCTCCAAATGGATCTGCTATACCTGTGCAGGTGCATGTGCTGTTTCCTGTTAACTGTTTAGATCCTGTGCCTGTTATCACTATTTCAGATCAAAAAAAATGTACAGGAAATGCTATAGGTTTTGTGGCAAGTGGTACCAATGTTGCCTCTGATGCAACCTTCAAGTGGGACGTTAACACAAACGTTGACTCAGATAATGACGGTATAGCCGATAATGACGCTGATTATTCAGGAGCGTCCATCTCCCACACTTACCCACAAGCGGGTAATTATGATGTAAAACTAACAATTACACAAGGAGGTGGTTTATGTTCAGCTTCTCAAGTGGAACAACTAACTATTAGTGCCCCGCCTGCAGCATTGTTAGTAAGTGATGTAAGTGGTGGAATAAGATGCTCAGCAGGAGATGTAACACTTACAGCCCCTTTACTAACAAACATTAACTATACGTACCGATGGTATACAAGTGAAACTGCAGAAGCACCTGCTGACTCCCAACCAGGTGTGCCAAATAATCAGTTCTTCCTTTCAGACTTACAGGAAGGTGTAGCTACAAAATATTACATCAGTGTGTATAACAGCAATACAGGTTGTGAAAGTACAAGAACAGCTGTTGAAGTTAAAGCAATCACACCTCCTACACTTAATGTTGTGAATCCTGCAGCAGTTTGCTCACCTGGAGCAGTTGACCTTGTAAGCACTATCACTAATTCCACAGAAGGACTGGAGTTAACATTTTGGAACGGTGACCCTGATTTAACTGAAAGCAGTGAACTGACCAGTTCTTCCGTTAACTTCAGCAGCACATACTGGATAAAGGCGACTGATAATGTTTCATCTTGCTCTTCTAAAGCCCCTGTGTCAGTAGCAATAAATTCCTTGGGTGCACTTAATTTAGGAAGTTCCGGTGGAGCCCCCATCACAACTGTCGCTCTGGGAACAACAACGCCAACAACCTACGAAATAGTTAGCCCTGAGTCTGGGGTAGAATATTACTGGAGTGTAACATATAATTCAGATGGACGTGAAGAGCCTGTTGCATTTACTACATCCTCGAATGGTACTCAAATGTCGACAAGTTGGCTTAGTGATATAGCCAGAGTCTACAAGGTGGGCGTTGTTTCAAGGATACCAGGCTGCATGGCAAAGTACGAAGAAATATACGTGGCAGTGTACGATCCAAGCGCAGGATTTGTGACTGGCGGGGGTTGGATAAATTCTCCTGCAGGGGCTTATACACCTTTAGATGAAAACGGCGAGTACAGGGGCGGAGAAGCATCACCGGAAGGTAAAGCAAATTTCGGCTTTGTTTCTAAATACAAAAAAGGATCTACTACAGTTGTTGAGGGCAATACAGTTTTTCATTTCAACGACGGAAGCCTTCGGTTCAAGAGTTCTACCCATATTGCTGCAACCCTGGTAGTCTCTACAAGTAAAGCCACCTATAAAGGTGAGGGCAGCATAGAGGGTTCTGAATTCACATATAAATTTATGATTTCGGTAGTAGACGGGCAGATTAACGGAGGAGGCAACATCGATAAGTTCCGGATTAAAATATCTGAGAAAGCTTCTGGTAAGCTTGTATATGACAACTTGATGAACACAGACGGAACTGAAGTCGATGAGAACTATGACTTAAATGTGGCTCCTTCTACAGTACTGGGTGGCGGATCTATAGTGATTCATCAAGTTAAAAAAGCTTCCACAGTTGGCGCAGCTATTGCCGCAGTTCCAGCAATACAAGAGCAACTACAGGGAAGCTTATACAGTTATCCTACAGCCTTCTCTGACAGGGCAACAATTGCCTTCTCTTTAGAAAGAGAGGAAAACTATGTGCTGGAGGTCTTTGACATGAAGGGTGTTCTGGTTAAAAAAGTCGCAAGCGGTACTGCCGAGGCGAAAAGACTTTATGAGTATGAACTTAGGAGTGTGGGTATGAGAGATGGCATTTTTATCACTCGGTTAACAACACCTTCATTTGCTAAAAGCCTTAAAATTGTTCTGACTAGATAAGATTGCCAAGACATATTCTAAGGAGTCAGAATGCTTTCAAAAGCTGTCTGGCTCCTTTTTTTATATGCTATTTGATTTATATACAAGTTTCACCTCATTGAGATGTAGCAATAAGTTAATTAATACGTCATATAAAGATGTCACAGAGCAAAACATTTACATTCGGAACAAACATTTTGTTAGTCCTAGCGCTTTATAGAACATTGGCAAAAGGAAAACTAAAACAGCTATGGCAAGAGCATCCATCCAACTCATACAGGCGCTGCGGGAAACAGCACAGCGCCTCGCACAGGGCGATAAGTACCAGTGGGGCCACATGGGAAGCTGCAACTGCGGCCACCTGGCGCAAACTATCACAAAGCACAGTAAAGGTGACATACATGGCGCAGCGATGAGGCGCTATGGTGATTGGCGGGAGCAGTTACGCGACTACTGCCCCCAGAGCGGCCTGCCTTTAGATGAGATTATAGACCAGATGACAGATTTCGGATTGACACGGCAGGACTTGGAGCACCTGGAGCGCCTGTCCCACCCTGCCATCACACAAGGCCTGCCACAAAACCGAAAATACCTGCAGCACAACCGGCGGGAGGACGTGGTGCTATACCTGGAGACATGGGCAAAAGTGCTGGAGGAAGAGCTGGCTGAAAAGGTAAAACTGCCGTCATGGAATAACAGACTACTAAAAGAAGTAGCGATGCAACCCTGAACTCGCAGGGTGCGCAGCTCCTGTGAGCGTCTGAACCTGGCTGCGGTTGCTTTAAGCTTTTTACTCACTAGACAACCGCAACCTGGGTTCTATGTAAGCAATAAGCTTTTGCAGGGAATCTTCAAGGGCTTCCTCACCTGAACGGATATGTATATCGGGGTTCTCAGGCACTTCGAAAGGAGAGCTTATGCCGGTGAAATTAGAAATTTCTCCTTTACGAGCCTTCGCATATAAACCTTTTACATCACGTTGCTCACACACTTCTAAGGGACAATCAACAAACACTTCAACGAAGTTTTCTGCCCCCACCACACACTTCACCCGCTCCCTGTCTGCTCTGAAAGGAGAAATAAAGGCGGTCAAAACAACGAGGCCGGCATCAGCCATCAAATTTGCCACCTCTCCTATTCGCCGGATATTCTCTTTGCGTGCTAAATCTGTAAAGTCCAGGTCCTTGTTCAGGCCTTTGCGTACGTTGTCGCCATCCAAGACATAGGTATGGTATCCGTTGCGGTAAAGATACGCCTCCAGGGAGCTGGCAAGTGTCGATTTGCCGCTGCCGGAAAAACCGGTAAACCACACCACCAGCGAGGCATGCGCTTTCATGGCATTGCGCAAGGTCCTGTTTACCTGGTGCAGATGGGGTATGGTGTGTAGCTGTTCATCCATATAATAATATTGCCTGAAGCTGATGTGCTTAAACGTACGGCTGTATCCTCGAAGGCATTTCAATCCTTAACGTTGCTCAATGAACCAGGGATTCAGCAGGTTTTCTTTGTTATACTGCAAGGGCGTTCCACGCTCGAATTGCACAACGCTGCAACCTGCACATCGTGCCACAGCATCTCCGGCGGCAGTGTCCCATTCCATTGTCGGGGATAAACGCGGATAGATGTCAGCTTTTCCTTCCGCTACCAAACAAATTTTCAGGGAGCTCCCCATCGAGACAAACTCTAGCTCCCCGTGCTTTTCCGCTAGCTTTGCCACATACTCGTTTGTCTCCCTGGAGGCATGGGTGCGGCTCGCGACCACTGTAAACTTCTTTCCCTCCGGTCTGGTTACTGGTAAGCGCTGCCCCTTTTCTTTCCAGTTGCTTGAGAAGCGCTCATTATTTAAATCCATTTTCCAGGCTCCTTCACCATCCACACCAATATAAAGCCATTGCTTGGCAGGAGCATAAACTACACCCATGGTAGGCACTCCATGTTCGATGAAGGCAATGTTCACGGTGAACTCGCCATTGCGCTTGATGAATTCTTTTGTGCCATCCAGCGGGTCAATTAGCCAGTACTGCATCCATTTGCTTCGGGTACTATACGCTGCACTTTTGCTTTCTTCACTGATTACAGGAAAAGGCGTCTGCTCTAAATATTGTAGGATGATATTGTGAGATGCTTTGTCTGCTGAGGTAAGTGGAGATGCATCCTGCTTTATTTCGATGTCAAAATTCTCAGCACTATAAATCTCCATAATTTTATCGCCTGCCTCCAGCGCAGCACGAATAATGAGATCGGGAAGAGGTAAAGACATAAAAGGTTATTTGATTCAAAACAAATCTAATCAATTGACTTGAAAACAATATGGCACTAAAACTTAGATACCCGTTCTGACCTCACAGTGTTTTCCAAACCTGTGAGTGTCTTGTCTGCTACGAAGCAACAACACCGGTTCAGACGCTCGCAGGAGCTGCGCACGCTGCGAGGTCAGTGAAACGTTTTTCATTAAAATCAGCTGCTTCTGTAGAACGAGTCAAAAACACTTGCCCCTTCCGCTATTTATCTTCAGTTTTGAGGGAATAAACTTTATTTGAATGAAGCCGCAAAAAGAAGAAATTATAGCTGCTACTGCTGGTTATGTGAAAGACCTGCTATCCGGGGAGGGCTCCGGGCATGATTGGTGGCACATTTACCGGGTCTGGAACAACGCCAAAAGTATTGCAGCACACGAAAACGTTAACATGTATGTGGTAGAACTAACAGCCCTGCTGCATGACATCGGCGACCATAAATTTCATAACGGCGATGAGTCCGTGGGGCCGCGCATGGCCCGGGAATGGCTGCAGCACCATGAAGTGGAAGCTGAAACCACAGACCATGTCTGCGACATCATCAAAGCCTTATCTTTTAAAGGTGCCGGCACTTCTTCTTCGATGCCAACCACAGAAGGTTGCGTGGTGCAGGATGCAGACCGACTTGATGCTATCGGTGCCATCGGGATTGCGCGCACCTTCGCCTATGGTGGCCATAAGAACCGCGAGCTCTATAACCCGCACATCAAACCGGAGCTGCACGACTCGTTCGAAAAATACAAGGCCAGCACCGCTCCTACCATCAACCACTTTTATGAGAAGCTATTATTGCTGAAAGACCGTATGCATACCGAAACTGCCAAACGTCTTGCTGAAGAGCGCCACCAGTATATGGAAGGTTTTCTGAACCAGTTTTACGCTGAGTGGGAAGGGGAAAAGTAAATTTCAAGATACGTATGACGTTTGATGCAGGCTCAACACAAAAGGTTAAAAGACAAAAGCACACCACAAAGTCCCCCTTTGAAGGGGGTAGGGGGATGAAAGGCAGTCAGATATACTTAAAAGCCTTTTTAATTTGTAAGCAGCTTTAGAATACCCTTTTTTGACTTAAATAAATGAGCGCTGTGCATAAACCTTAATCTGGTAAGAAAATCAAGTTTCGGCTTTATAACAGTGTTGAAGACTTACCCACCCTTAGCCCCCAATGCCTTCAACTTAAGGGGAAACAGTAGCTAAACTGTCATTTTGAACATTCTTGAGGCGCGAGCCGAAAAGAGCCAGCGAAGCTGTGAGAAGTCTGGGTTATTCCATGACCCCGCAATATTTCAGATTTCTCACAGCGTTCGAAATGACAAAATCAAGCTAAAGTTGACGGCATTGCCCCTAACCCCAATATTACTCACTGGTAATTGATTATAGTGGGCACAATTCATTTACTTTTATTAAAAGATTTTTCGCAGTTGTAATCATCCCCCTAACCTCCTTTAAAGGGGGAATAAAAGATCATTGTAAGCTTGCTACGTTACCTGCTTTGTTGTAGCATTCAGATCAATCCGTAATAATCCTTAAATTAGCTTCTGACACAACCACTCACCACCAACCTATGGAAATTCCTTTACTCTCAGACATCGTCATTATCTTAGGACTGGCTGTTGTAGTAATTCTGCTGTTCCAGCGCTTTAGGCTTCCGACTATATTAGGCTTCCTGGCCACAGGTGTAATTGCGGGACCTTACGGTTTGAGCCTGATTACTGCCATCCATGACATCGAGATCCTGGCGGAGATAGGCGTTATCCTGCTGCTCTTCATTATTGGTATGGAGTTCTCGCTACGGAGCCTTGCCCTGATAAAACGCACAGTGCTACTGGGAGGTGCCACCCAAGTGTTGGCCACCATTGGTTTGGTATGGGTGGTGATGCTGTTGTTCGGTTTCACCCAGGGAGAGGCCGTATTTATGGGGTTCCTGATTGCCTTAAGTAGCACAGCCATTGTGCTTAAGATATTACAGGATAAAGGAGAAATTAACAGTCCGCAGGGGCGGGTGGTCCTGGGTATTCTCATTTTCCAGGACATTATCGTGGTGCCAATGATGCTGCTGACGCCTTTGATGGGGGGAGGCACCGAAGACATTGGCTCTGCCCTGCTGTGGATGGCGCTGAAAGGCATTTTTGTAATTGTGTTTGTGTTAATAAGCGCCCGTTACCTGGTGCCGATGCTGTTGTATGCGGTGGCGAAAACGAAAAGCAAGGAACTCTTTATACTGTGTGTGGTGGTGATTTGCTTCGCGGTCGCCTGGCTTACCTCAAGCTTAGGTTTATCGCTGGCGCTGGGGGCCTTTATGGCAGGTCTGATAATTTCAGAATCAGAATACAGCCACCAGGCGACCAGCAATATTCTGCCTTTCCGGGAGATTTTCACCAGCTTTTTCTTTGTGTCGATTGGTATGCTGCTGGATTTCAACTTCATGCTGCAGAACTTTGCCATCATTCTTTTTTTCACCATTCTAACGGTTATTATCAAAGGCACTGTCGCCACGGTGGCCGCCCGCATCCTGCAGTACCCGCTGCGTATATCGCTGTTGGTGGGTTTGTCTATCTTCCAGGTGGGTGAATTCGCCTTTATCCTCTCCAACACAGGCATCACCCACGGCTTGCTATCTGCGGAAACGTACCAGTACTTCCTGTCAGTATCCTTGCTGACGATGAGTGTTACGCCGTTCGTTATTGAATATTACCAGAAGATTGCAGGTGTTATCGGCGCGCCCTTCTCCTCCGGCAAGGAGCCCATGCCCTATACTGTCACTTCACCAGAGGAACATGGCGACCTTCCGCCTCTCGACGACCACATAGTGATCATCGGCTATGGTGTGAACGGTCGAAATGTTGCCAAGGCTGCCCGGCATGCCCAGATACCTTATGTAATAGTTGAACTGAATGCCGTCACTGTAAAAAACGAGCGAAAGATGGGCGAGCCGATTGTGTACGGAGACGCTGTGCACCCGATGATTCTCTCTCATATTAACATCCACAAGGCGCGGGTGGTGGTGGTGGCCATCTCCGACCCGGAAGCCACGCGGCGCATTATCGCCAGCATCAGGGAAATCAGCGACAGGCTGCATTTGATTGTGCGCACCCGCTTTGTGCAGGAGATGGAGGAGAACTATAGACTTGGGGCCGATGAAGTTATTCCGGAAGAGTTCGAAACCTCCATCGAAATTTTTACCCGCGTGCTGAATAAATACCTGATGCCCCGCGATGAGATAGAAAGCTTTACGCAGATGATCCGCTCTGATAACTATGATATGCTGCGCAGTATGGCTGGCATGAAGAACAATGTCTCCACAAATTTTAACCTGGACCTGCCTGAGATTGAAGTGGCAAGCCTTCGGGTTTTAACAAAGGAGGACGAAATAATCGGGAAGCCCTTGCTGGAGTCTGGCGTTCGCCACCGCTTTAATGTCACGATAGTGGCTATAAAGCGAGACGGCGAGACAATCCTGAACATCGACGCCCACACCTATATCCATAGAAAGGATATTTTATACGTTGTCGGCAAACCGGGTGAAATCATGCGCTTCAACAATTACCTCAAAGCAGACGGGTTTTAAAATTGTATCAGGACATTCGTATTAAGTATCACAACTCAAGCATTCTTAAAGAAATGCCAATGCCGCAATCTGAATTTTGTTGTTTTTTTTGTCCCCCTTTGAAGGGGGCAGGGGGATGAGAGGCTGTAAAAATCTTCTACCAGCCTTTGCTATCTACGAGCAGCTTTGGAGGAGATGATTCTTATCGAAAATTGTCCGCAGGTGTAAACATCCCCCCACCCCCTTCAAAGGGGTAGGGCTGTTTCATTCTCATTCTAAAGATATTACTGTCCTAATAAAGGCGCGTATGGCGCGAGCGAAGACGCCTTATCCTGTTCCATAAATTTTCTGTAAATGCATCTCTTCTTGAGAAATTGTCCCCTTGAGGGGACCGCAGGGGTGTAAAGCTACGAAGCAGATCACTTTTGCTAGTAAATACTGATGAACCAGCAGGTGTAAACACCCCTATAGTCCCCTCAAGGGGACAATTCTTCCTAAGCGCTGGGCATTAAGTTTTAATGAAGGGCGAATTTGTAAAAGTTATGGAACAAGATAAGGCGTCTTCGCTCGCGCTATGAAAAAGGTAGTATGAAACGGCCCTACCTTCAAAGGGGGACTTCCCCGCACAAGTACAGATTCTGCTTAACTTTCTAACTCCCAAACTCTCTAACTCTCTAACTCCACAAACACTTTCTCCACCTGGTTCTGCACTTGCTTATAGCCGGCTTTAAAGTTGGGAATGCCTCCTTCAGCCCAGCCGCGCCAGAGGAGCATTTTTGATTGAGGACTGATGAGGTCGATGATGAGGGTGCCTTGCTTGAACAGGTCGACACTGCGGTAGCCGGGCATGTCGGCATGGCCGTAATTATAGCGGTAGCCGCTCATGTAGCCGTAGCTGTAGCCAAAGCCGGTACTGAAGTTCTCCGGCTTGTCTTTCTCCTCCGGCACCGACACACTGACATCATAGGCCACCAGCACATCCGGATTGCTTTCAACTTTCCTGTAGCCGCGCTCCTGCAACTCCTCCTCCACTGCCCGCCGAATGTGCCTGTCCAGGTTCGCGTTGTAGCCTTTTTCATAGTTTGGTTCAGCTACGGGTTGTTGTTGAAACCAGGCATAGGTTTTATAGGTGGCCATGCGCGCATAGGGTGCTTTGATGGCGCTTGCGCCCACTGCCCCGGATGTTGTAACGCAGGAGTTTAATCCGATAAAACACATCATCAGGCAAAGCAGGACTATCAGGCGGTTAGTAGCTGTTGTCATTAATTGGAAAGAATAGATTTATGTAAAGATGCAACACAATGGGTTTAAGTGACTGGTGTTAAGCAAAATGTAAACTCTTTACTCCCCCTTTGAAGGGGGTAAGGGGGATGTTTACACCTGCGGATAATCGTTAAAGAAAAACATACCTAAGTTGCCTTTCACCAAACGGCTTCAGTCAATGTAGATTAACGTTGAATAGGACGACACATTCCTTCGTAGGAACAGTTCGCGACCTGCCGTACATGATAATTCCTCCCCACACAACAGGTGATAAGTATCATTTTTCCCAACCAACTGAACCAGTAGGTTTGCATAAATGGTACAAAAACAAATTTAGGAGGAAGCTGCCAGCATCGCAAGTACAATTCATTGAACATACCAGATACTTACAAAGTATAGCTACTATAAAAGCAACAATTATGTATACCCAACCCACAACCTATAAATCAGCTGAAGAAGCGCTTTCCGTTATCAAGTCAGGAGACCGGGTCTTTCTGCACGGAAGTGCGGCGACTCCCTCCTACCTCATCAAGAAGTTAGCAGAGCGCGCTGGCGAGCTGCGCGATGTTGAGCTGGTGAGCATTACCACCTTTGGCGACATGCCCGTGGCCGACCCTAAGTTCAGCGATTCCTTTTACATTAACTCCCTTTTCGTGTCGGCCAATGTGCGGGAAGCGGTAAACAGTGGCCGCGGCGATTACGTGCCTATATTCCTGAGCGAAATCCCCAATCTCTTCCGCAGCGGCATCATGCCCCTGGATGTGGCCATCGTTCACGTTTCCCCTCCTGACCGCCATGGCTTTTGCTCGCTGGGTGTATCCGTAGACATAGCCCGGGAAGCAGTGCTGAGCTCGAAACATGTGATCGCGCAGGTAAACCCACAGATGCCGCGCACGCATGGCGATGCCCTTATCCATACCCGCCGGTTTGATGCTTTGGTTGAAGTGAACGACCCGCTTCCGGAAGTAGACTACAGCCAGAAGATAAGCAGCGCAGAGGAAAAGATAGGGAAGTATATCGCGGAAATGGTAGATGACGGTGCCACGCTGCAGATGGGTATCGGCGGCATTCCGGATGCGGTACTTGGTTACCTGACAAACCACCAGCGTCTCGGCATTCATACCGAGATGTTTTCAAACGGCATCCTTCCGCTGGTGGAGAAAGGAGTTATCACGAATGAACACAAGAAGAAACATCCCGGCCGCATCGCCACAGGGTTTATAGTAGGTAACCGCCAGCTGTACGATTTTGTAGATGATAACCCCCTCATCACAATGCTTCGGACAGATTACGTAAATGATGTGACGGTGATACGCACTAACCCGAAAATGACAGCCATCAACAGTGCCATCGAGATTGACCTGACCGGACAGGTGGTTTCAGATTCTATCGGCACCTACCAATACTCCGGCATCGGTGGCCAGATGGACTTTATGCGTGGTGCTGCCCTATCTAAAGGAGGAAAGCCGATTATTGCACTGCCTTCTGTTACAAACAAAGGCATCTCCCGCATTACTCCTTTCATCAACCAGGGAGCCGGCGTGGTGACTACGCGCGCGCACGTACACTATGTGGTAACCGAATACGGCGTGGCCTACCTATACGGCAAGAACCTGCGCCAAAGGGCCAAGGCCCTCATCGGCATTGCCCACCCGGACCACCGCGAACGACTGGAGGAAGAAGCGTTGAAGCGTTTCCGGCATTTATAGTAAGAGTTGTTGTCTGCAAATGTAAGGCTAAGTCTTAGCTCCAGCGGGACAGCAAGCTTGTATAGATTCTTTCTTCACTTTTAGCTCAAGTTGCGGTGTGCAGATTTCAATTCCGTTGAAGGCCCACTCCTACTCCCAATACCGTCAACTAAAGGAAACTGTGGCTAAACTGTCATTTCGAACATTCTTGAGGCGCGAGCCGAAAAGAGCCAGCGAAGCTGTGAGAAATCTGTGTTATTTCATTACCCCACAATATTTCAGATTTCTCACAGCGTTCGAAATGACAAAAGAAGCTAAAGTTGACGACATTGCCCCTTCCAAAAGGGGAATTTAGCCTATAATAAAGACTCCCCTCCTCAGAGTGGTAAGGGGTGGGTTTATTTCAGCTACAAAAATATTCATCGCAACTTGATTTTTCAGCTAAAAGGAAGCGGGCTTCCCTGATACTCAACAAGCCGCTCCTCTGGAACTAGTTGTGTTTTGAGACTTCTGGCTATTACAGGTCGTCCCGCTGGGACTAAGTAAAACGCAAAAGGCAGGGGTCATCCTAATGCAATCAGAATGCCAAAACTATGGCGCGAGCGTCTACGATCGTGTTAACTATTACACGGCCTCTGGCCGCTTCATCTAGATAACGTTATCAGTTTTTTCCCAATCAATGCCTTTCCTTTCTTCTAAAGTACAGCCAAATCAAAATACAACTTCTTTCTATTTGTCTGCCGTTCGTATGTATATACCGCTATAGCGTCTAGGTATAAAGCTGTACAACGAAAAAAACATTTTACCTGTAAGAGAGGTAGAATCTATGAAAAATTAAATTATAAGAAAATGGCTGATATTTCAACACAAGTACCGTCCGCTCCCCCACAGTGGGTGGAGAACTTTGCTAAATTCGGGTTAAGTGCCAAAGGTGTGGTGTACTGCCTGATTGGTGTCCTTGCCTTTATGTCTGCTTTCGAGCTTGGAGGGCAGTCTACTGAAGGTGCGGATAGATCAGGTACCTTTCAATTTATACTGGAGCAGCCTTTCGGCAAGTGGCTTCTAGGAATAGTGGCAGCAGGCTTGGCGTGTTATGTGCTCTGGCGCTTTATACAGGCAATACAGGATACTGAACACGAGGGCTCCGACGCCAAAGGTATAGCCAAACGCCTGCGCTATGCCTTCAGCGGATTGATATATGCTGGTTTGGCATACCTGGCAGCAAATATGGCTTTGGGAAACGGCGGAGGCAGCGGTGGCGATTCCCGCCAAACCCTGGCCAGTGAGCTTTTGCAGCAACCCTTCGGCCAGTGGCTGGTAGGCATTGTGGCAGTGGGCACTATGATAGCCGGGCTATACCAGATTTACCATGGATACTCTGAGGATTATAAGAAGAAGATCCGGAGCACGGGCCTGAAGAATGACGTGGAAGACACGATGATTCGCGCCGGTATGGCCGGTTTTATAGCACGCGGCATCGTTTGGCTGGTGATTGGCTATATGTTTCTACAGGCAGCCCTGCATTCCAACGCGCAGGAGGCCGGAGGCAGCAGCAGAGCATTTGCTTTCCTGGAAGAAGCCTCCTATGGCTCCTATCTGCTCGGCGCTGTGGCCTTGGGGCTGATTTGCTACGGTGTGTTTATGTTTATGCGCGCCAAGTATCTGCCGGTTTACAGGTAACCGCTGTTGCTTTTCTAAAACGTTCTTTCAGTGATCCCTTCTCTCAAGGGCTTCAATTAGGACACAAGACCCAAATGCCCAATCTCATATTTCAAGTTTTCAACTTGGAGTATGAGGAAATGTGTCTTGATCACAGCCCTTGAGAGAAGAAATTGCCATGTTAACCTAGCTATGTCTATGGCGCGAGCTTTTTTGCTCGGGTCTACTATCCTTGGGCCTCTGACCCAGTCGGGTTGCAAACACGACATCAATATAGATACAAGTTTGAAAACTTGCGCCAGTAAGATAGAGCATGGAACGTCTCTTTCGTCTAGGGGAGAATTCACAAACACACTCAAGGGTATAATATAATTCCCGCTAAACCTTTTTTACTTTACAACCCACCCATGCTTCAAAACAAACTCCCTGACCTACCCTCTCTTATCCAGTTACGCCACGACCTGCACCAGCACCCGGAGGTATCGGGCCAGGAAAAGCAGACAGCAGAACGCATTGTGCAACACCTGCAGCAGTACAATCCTGACCAGCTACTGACTGGCCTGGGAGGTACTGGCGTAGCCGCTGTCTTTTATGGCAAAAATCCGGAGGGGCCGGTGGTGCTCTTCAGGGCGGAGTTGGATGCCCTGCCCATAGCAGAAACAACTGATCTGGCTTACACTTCACAGCAGAAAGGTATCGGCCACCAGTGCGGCCACGACGGACACATGACCATACTGACTGGTTTGGGAAGTCTCTTACACCAGCACAAACCCGCGAGTGGGAAAGTGATACTGTTGTACCAGCCAGCGGAAGAGACAGGCGCAGGGGCCTGGGATGTGCTGCAGGAAGAAGCGTTTTTAGCATTACAACCGGATTATGTGTTTGCCCTGCACAATTTGCCGGGAGTGCCGATGCACCAGGTGGTGGTGCGGCAGGATGTTTTTGCCGCTGCCTCTACGGGTATGGTGGTGGAGTTGCAGGGGAAATCCTCGCATGCAGCTGAACCAGAGAAAGGTTTAAACCCCGGGCAGGCGATGGCTAAAATCGTACTGAACTTCAACCAGATAGTACAGCAGAAAGCACAGTTTCAGGACCTCACGCTGCTGACAGTCATTCATGCCCGCTTAGGTGAGGTGGCCTTCGGCACAAACCCCGGCTTCGCTACAGTCATGGCTACGCTCCGCTCCTACCAGCCTGCGGATCTCAAAAAGCTTAAGACGCTAACACAAGAGGATGTAGCCCGTATGGCAGAAAAGTATGGGCTAAGTTATAAGCTGCATTTTGCAGAAGAATTCCCTGCCACGGTAAACCATCCGGAAGCGGTGCAGTTAATACAGAGAGCAGCTGACCATTTGAACCTGGAGGTGAGGGAAGCTGAACACCCTTTTAGATGGTCAGAGGATTTCGGGCACTTCACACAGAAGTATAAAGGGGCCTTATTCGGGCTCGGGTCCGGGAAGGCACAACCACAGTTGCACCACTCCGATTACGACTTCCCGGACAAGCTAATCCCAACAGGAGCAGTTATGTTCCATCGTATTGCACAAGAAATACTGAGCGTATAACACATTATGTTTCATTCCTCTTACATCGAAATAAGTAAATCAGCACTTCAAAACAATATCAGATTCCTGAAGCAGCAGGTCGGACCAAACGTTACCTTCTCGTCTGTCATCAAAGGCAATGCCTACGGCCACGGTATTGAAGTATTTGGGCCACTGGCACAGGCATGTGGTATCGATCATTTTTCTGTGTTCAGTGCAGATGAGGCACTGCGGCTGCAGGATGCACTCCCCAGGCCTGCTACCATTATGATTATGGGCTATATTGACAATCCTGAACTGGAGTGGGCGATTCAGCATGATATTGAGTTTTTTGTTTTCGAACCTGACAGATTAACAGAAGCCGCCAAAGCAGCCGAGAAGATTGGCAAGCCAGCACGCGTGCATATCGAACTGGAAACAGGCATGAACCGGACCGGATTTAGCCTATCCGAACTTGAGCAACTAAAGACTATCCTGCAGAAATGCCGCCCGCATGTGGTACTCCAGGGGCTGTGTACGCACTTTGCCGGGGCCGAAAGTTATCAGAACCATGAAAGGGTAATGGCACAGCAGCAAAGCTTTCAGGCACAGCGGCAAGCGTTGGAGGAAAGAGGCCTTGTTCCAAATCAAACGCACACGGCCTGTTCGGCAGCGATGATGGGTTACCGGGACACGCACATGGACATGGTACGGGTGGGCATTATGCAGTATGGCTTCTGGCCCAGCCCGGAGGTGTACAGCCAGTATGTGAGCCGGCAAAAAGACAGAACAGATCCTTTGCAGCGCCTCATCAATTGGAAAAGCCGCATCATGAGCCTGAAGCAGGTGCCGCAGGGCGAGTTCGTCGGCTACGGTTCCTCTTTTCAGGCTCCCCGGGATATGGTGATGGCGGTAGTACCCGTCGGGTATGCCTGGGGGTACAGCCGCTCCCTCAGCAACCAGGGGCAGGTACTGATCCAGGGGCAACAGGCGGGTGTGGTCGGCATCGTGAATATGAATGTGATGATGGTGGATGTGACCGATATACCAAATGTTCAGAAAGAGGACGAGGTGGTGCTACTCGGCAAGCAGGGCAGCCAAAGCATTTCCGTCGCCTCTTTCAGCGAACTCAGCTCGCAACTGAACTACGAGTTACTGACAAGGCTGCCACTGAACATACCACGCATCGTAGTAGCGTGAGCTGATTTTTAAAAACGAATTGAAGGCAAAGTATAGCTGTCGAAGCTGTTCCGTGCATATCAGTCCGGGACAAAGCCTGAACCGAATTTACTAATCAGTGTGAGCGACAACCAGGAAACCAAGAAATCCCCGGCAGATGGCTTTCTTGTAGGGATGTCCGAAAGAGTAGCGCCATTCAGAATCAAAGTTTATACCCGCAGTTAAAGCAGTATTTGGCGCCAACAGGATGCCCTTCTACGTGGCAGTTGGGGCATACGCGGGTGTTGGCAGTCTCACGGTCTGACTTTGCCAGTTCCACGGAAACAATGCCTGTAGGCACTGCAATGATGCCGTAGCCCATGATCATAATACAGCTGGCGAGCATCTGGCCAAGCGGCGTTGCAGGCGCAATGTCTCCGTATCCCACAGTGGTCAGGGTGACGATGGTCCAGTAGATGCTCTTCGGTATGCTGGTAAACCCGCTTGCCTCCCCCTCAATCAGGTACATCATAGAACCTACAATGACCACCACCAGGAGAACTACCCCAATAAACACCAGGATTTTGTTCATGCTGGCACGCAGCGCCTTCGACAGCACATTCCCTTCATTGATAAACCTGGTCAGTTTAAATATGCGCGCAATCCGAACCAGTCGCAGCACCCGCACCACTAACAGGGATTGACTTCCAAATATGATGAGACTCAGGTAAGTAGGAAGTATGGAAAGTAAATCAACTATTCCAAAAAAGGAGAAAATGTACTTGAACGGACGGGGTGTGCTATAGATGCGCAGCGCGTACTCAATTGTGAAAATGATGGTAAACGTCCACTCCAGAAACCGAAAAAACGGAAGGTAGTGATAGGACAGTTCTTCAATGCTCTCCAGGGAAACAACCAGCACACTCAGCAGTATGAGCAGCAATAAAATAACATCAAAAACCTTTCCTGCAGGAGTTTCTGCCTCAAAGATGAGGGTATAAATCTTATGCTTGAGTTTATCTTTCTCTTTTGACGTCATGGATGGGATAATAGTGCTTATTTGCTACAGTATACGGAAAAGAATGCTGATATTAAAGCCAGACACATTCCTGCTGCTGACCTGCTTAAAAAGAAGAGACAATCTGCACCGAATCCCGCTGCAGCTTAGTGGCCACCAGCATTTCGCGGTCGTTGATACCTACCGATAAGCCCACGCCCAGGATAAGCGACATGAGCGGAGAGATTAACATGGCTCTGATGATATCAGCGCCGAACCCTGAATTAAAGCCAACGGAAAGCGTCTACTTCTTCACCTGAAGCAAGGGCAGGGCAGTGTACAGTACGTTCATCTTATTCAGCTCCTGCACCTGCACATTTATCTTCTGGCGGTCGCCTGGGTTATGGATTTCTTCGTCAGCATCAAACAACAGCAATTCAGCTTCCTGAGAAAGTACAGGCTTTAAATGTGGATACTCCTGCACCTTAAACAACAGGTTGCGCAGCAAGTACAACAGCCGCAGCACAACAACACTGCTGCCCTTGCCATAAAGCCGGATCGGGCTCAGGGAAAGAGCATACAGGTTCTCAAACGTTTCGTGCTGAAAGCGAATGCGGGCAGCACCGTCTTTGTCACACAACACCTTTTGATCAGTCAGTTGCATCCGAAGCACAAAGAGGTCTGTGATGTAATCAATGGCTTTGATGGCCGTTCCGGGGTCATTAATTCCAGGACTCAACGCCCTCACGGCACTTTCTGTGATATGTTTGAAACCAAAGAGGTAATTAACACTCGGCCGCTCCTCCCTGTAGAAATCCACCAGTTCAAAGAAGTTCTCTTTGAACTCGTCCATATTGTCGAGGCGCTTGTTGATACGCGCAAAGGGAATACCGACTATCAGAAAGTTACCCAAAGAAAGCTCAAAATCCAGGACTACATTATACTTGCAGCAAAGTTCAAGAACAGCCTGTTCGTCAAGACTTTGCAGGTAGCCGGTTTTAGGGCTTTCAATGTAATGCCAGGTATGGGAATTTACAAATACATTCGGCACTTCGGGGCCATTATCCTCTTCTATCGCCTTAGAAAGTTCTTTATGGGTAACCGTGTGAATACTTTCAAGTATGCTTTCTATTTGAATTGTCTGAGAGATAGAATGTATGAAGTACACAAAAAAGCTGAGGCACAGGAAGGTAAAGCACATGGCCAGGAAAATGGAAAAGCCGGGAAGCGAGTTATCTTGAAGGGAGCTATTATAATACTCGGCCCTGACATTCACCATGATAATCAAGGTATAAACGAGTGTGCCCAGGTATAAGCCCAGCACACGCTGGTTCGATTTATAGGATATGAGACCGGGAATAACACGGGGTGTAAAATTGGCACTTGCCTGGTTCAGCACCAGCATCACCATCGTGAAAGAAAAGACTGTGAGCGAGATAACGCCGGTAGTAATGGAGCTTAGTATGAGTCTTGCCGTTTCACCGTTCGTAATAATCATGAAAGGCAGATCTTCTTTAAAATGTGAGCTTAGCCCTTGTGCTTCTAAGTAGAGCATGAGCAGGGCCAACGCGAAAAAAAAGATAGAGATCAGTGTAGGGTAAAAGCCAATGCTGTTAACGATGTATTGGTAGGCAAACTTTAGTTGACTCAGTATCTTATCCATGTTGCAAATTAAAAAAAGCTGCAAAAGAAGCAGCTATTTATTCTGGTTCATTTAGTAATACATAGAGTGAAAGGTTATAAAACAGGAGTTATACGTCGGTTTTAGCCAGGTGTTTTTTAGAGTAAATCTTAAAGGTGTCGCATTACTCCTACTCGTACCGAATGGTCTCAACCTACCCTACATCGGCCTGTGGATGATACAGGAGTGACTGCTATGGTGATGAATGTTCATCTTGTCAAACGTCAAATTCTGAAAATTCTGATCCAGACAATTTGATTCGGGATCGATTGGACAGGTTGCGACCATTCCGTGTGAGGCATTTGAGAATGGAAAAAGCTACCCTGTCACAGCGCCATCCGCTCTCTTATGTCCTGTCTAAACTCCAGGCATATAAGAAGTAAAGGTCTTGTCGGTGTAGAAAATCATGACCTGTTCTATGGCTTTACCGTCTGCCAATGGCGCTCTCACAGGAGGAAATGGTTCTTGTACTTTTTCAGGTGGTGGCGATTGTTTTGGTGTTTCAGCACTTGCCTTAGGCTGCACTTCTTCTGCTGCTGCAGCAGCTTTGTCAGGCTTACTTTCTGAGGCTAAACCTTTTAGCATCTTACCTTCTCCAAGCAAAAGCCAGTTGACGGCTATTTCCCGGTAGGAGCTTATAATCTTTAGCATAACATCCAGACTCGGTTTATTCCTGCCGCTAAGGATATGGCTGACTATAGCACGAGGCACTTCTATGTCATCAGCCAGTTGGGTAGAGGTAAATCCCTTATAATCCATTAGTTGCCTTATTCTATCTACCATAGGAAAGCGTTATTTTGCTTTTTCAGCACTTTACATTTGTAACTTACAAAATATTTTATAAGATAACAAACGTAAAACAGACAAAACACACCTTCTTGTTTTACTGTTCACATAAAGCTTTATATAATTATTAATCAGAATGTTATTTCATATTTCAACATCACGAACATCTACTGTTTACATTTGTATATACATTTGTAAACAGGAATGCCTATTTATTTGAAGTAGTCTTCGCTCCTGCTTGTATACATTTATCAGGAAGTTTGAATTTAAGCGCTGCATATAAGGCTATAAGTACAAATGGTAGAGTACTAAATCTACAGAAGTGACACAATGGCAGGCAAAGAAGGCGCTATTGTGGATAAGTCGAGTTATCCACAATAGCTTACTTTTCAACCTTTTAACGCTTATGGGCAGGTCTTATACTTTCAGCCTGTTTTGCCGGTTCTGAACAGGACATGACATAAATGGCTAATTAAAAGAAGCAGTAAACCCTTGATATGAACTATTGTTAAAATTGGACTATACCAACAAAATTTAGATGCATTGCTGATAAGAAAGAGGAAGGAAACAAAAAGCCGGTAAGGAGGCTTTTTCTAAAGCTGCTCTCTTACCGGCCTGGGAAATATTTAATAACTTAACTTTATTTGACAAGCAAAACACCATGCATCCTATGCCAGTGGTCAGGATAGGTACATACATACTGGTAGGCACCCGGTATTGAGGGAGAGATGAACTCAAGCATAACAGTCTGCCCGGGCAAGGCCATGGGTGAGGCCGCAATTACAGCAGGTGATTCCGGCACATAGTTTCCGGAGGCGCCTACTTCTGCAGCGGCCATTGCCACCTGCTTGTACATGCCAGGGGCAGTAAAGACTACATTGTGCATCATGGGCATATCTACTCCTTCGTTGATGAATGTCAGGTTCACCAAAACTTCCGCTTTAACCTCAAGGGTATCCTCTTTGTAGGCTATCTCCTCCAGGGTATTCCCGATGGCATGCAAGGTAATTTCCTGCACTGGCTGCAGCGTAGTATCCTGCTCCTCCACCACATAGGCAATGGCGCTATCAACGGCACCTTCAGCCGTCAGTTCTTCAGAAGAAGCGGCATCCTCTGACGTAGAATCTACCGGGTTACAGTTCCAGAGGAGAAAGCAACAGCACACCAAACTTCCATTCAAAAAATATCTTTTCATTTGTGTTTCATTTAGTAACTGACGTTACGCAAGCAGTTCATTGTCTCTCATCGAAGGGGGACTTTTCCGGCTTAAGTAAATTTTTGCGTAACATCAGTTAGTAAGCAACAGAGCGGCTTTAAAGCCAGTACAGTTGAAGTGCTATTGCTTATGGTTACTACTCTTCTAAATGGACAGAGACGACAGCCACCTCAATTCTTAAAGCAATAGCCTAAATTACCCAAAGTATTCCTGTGCCAGTTTTTTATCGTGGCCGTAGAGGTCTTCCCGGAAGTGTATCTGCCCCTGCTCATCTACCCAGCTGGTAAAGTAAACAATATACACCTGTACATTAGTAGGCAAGGTTACCCATTCTTCCTCTCCACTGGTCATGGTACTTCTTATTCTAGACTCGGTCCATTCCGGCTGGTCCTGCAAAAGGTATTTAGCAAGTTCCACCGGTTGCTCCACCCGCACACAACCATGGCTAAAGTCACGGGAGGTCTGGCTGAAGAGGGCATCCGCAGGCGTGTCGTGCAGGTACACGTTATACTCGTTCGGGAACAGGAACTTGATCATTCCCAGTGAATTCTTCGGTCCCGGCTTCTGGCGCACCATGTAACTAAAGTTCTCCTTCGTAACACTGGCCCAGTTGATGGAATGAGGCGAAATATTTTTTGGGTTCTTTTCCTTCGTTACCACCTCCATGTTCTGTGTGGACAGCCAGTTCGGGTTGTTCACCAACTTCGGTTTAATCTCAGCCTCCATGATGGTATTGGGCACGTTCCAGTAAGGGGCCATTACCACATACTCTATTTTGTCGCTGAAGATGGGGGTAGAATGCATAGTTTTACCTACAATCACGCGCATATCCATCACCTTCTTATACGCTCTTTCAGCTTCAGGATCGTTATCCGGGTCTTCATAAATGTACATCTTGTACTCCGGAATGTTCACCCATATATATTTCTGTTCCAGGCTCTTCGGCACCAGACGCTTCGGAATCCAGCGCCAGCGCTCCATGTTAATCGTTATCTGGCGGATGCGTTCTTCCACCGGCACGTTCATGGTGGAGAGGGTATTGCCTCCCACAACGCCGTCCTCTGTAAGGCCGTGCAGCATCTGGAACTGCTTTACCTGCTTTGCCAGGTTGGCATCATACACATACAGGGAAGAATCGTTTTTTGCGATTTTCATATCTGGATTCAACCGCTTGCGCAGCAATAACACAGCCGCTGCCGTATCCCCTTCCTTCAGCATTTTTTTATTACCTAACTCAATTCTGGTCCAACCGCCTTCTTCTTCAAGTGTGCGGTACTCCTGCAGCTTGTCGCGGAGGCGTGTATAGCCCGCGTGCAGCGCCTCAAATTCGTAGTAGGGGTATGTACTCTCCCGCTCGCGCAGAATAGTCTGTAGGGCCTTGTGCAGTTTAATTTTGTTTTTCTTAACGTCCCACTTCATGTTCCCTTCCTGATGTGGGATGATGCGCCCGCGGTAAAAGTCAGACGCATAGTTAAAGTAGGAGGCTGTGAGCGCTACGTCAATTTCCTGCTGCAGCGTAAGCCTGGCAGAATCCTGGGGCTCCACCTGCCGGTACTGCTCAATCAACTTCTCGACGTCCACAATACGGTATTTAGCCGGTTCCAGCCCTTCTTTGGAAGAGCCTTCTATAACAGCCAGAAATTTTTCTGCTTCAGGCACCAGTTCGTTGTCGCGGAACCAGGCCAGTTCATAGTCGCGGTCGCCGTAAAACAGGAACATGAACTCTTCATGCTCCTTGAACTCCGGCTCTTTTTCTATATAATTAACTACAAAAGCGCTGTCGGTAGAGGCTTGTGGCAACGCGTTATCACCAAATAGGCCAGAGACTATTCCCTCCTCATCGCCTTCTTCTGATGAGGTTTGGCTACAACTGCTCACTCCTATCACGCCCCATGCAGCAACAAGCGGGACTATAAGGTACTTTCGAATATAAGGGTTCATAATTATGGTTTAGTTGGTTTATGTGCTTCTTAACTGAATCTGCCTGAACACCGCTATAGTTAATCCTACAACAATCTTAGTATAATTCAATTAAAGTCATCTCAATAGGTTAAAATAGGCACTTCTGCACTATGTACTACAAATTGGCACAAAATGTTCGATAGAGGATTCCGGATGCTTTATTATAAATGTTCAGCCCCTGTTGTACATTCCTGTTCACCTCGTTTTACATAATAACAACACTAAACAAAAAATAGTTAACGGCTGCCTAAGTGAGTTCGGCCTCGCTTTTGCTTCAGCTTTCGTCATTTGGCTTTAATGCCTATCTTACACCTAAAAGCTATAAAAGAAAAAATGAACGTATACCTACGATGCCTACTTGGGCTGGGTGTGGCAGGAAGCCTGCAGCTTGCCTCCTGCTCAACGCAACCTGCTAATGACAACGAGACTATGACAAAAGAACAAAGCGCTGAGGAAACAGCACCTGTTGATGTGCACAGCTATGCCAGGCCCGCAGAGGCAGTAGCCCAACACCTTGACCTGGATATTGCCGTTGACTTTGACCAGAAAGTACTGAGTGGCCGGGCAGCTTACAAGATAGAGAACAAGACCGGCACAGACCAGATTATCTTCGACACGCGAAACCTGCAAATTGAAAAGGTTTTCTTAGGTGATGAACTGGAGGAGACCACCTTCCGTCTGGGCGAAGGCGACCAAACACTTGGCCAACCGCTGATTGTGCAAATAAAACCTGATACAGAGAAAGTAACTATACAATACAGCACTTCGCCGGATGCGGCCGCCCTGCAGTGGCTGAGCCCACAGCAGACAGCCGGCAAAAAATATCCGTTCCTGTTCACGCAGTCACAGGCTATACTAGCCCGTACCTGGATCCCGATCCAGGACAGCCCCGGCATCCGCATCACTTATAATGCAAATGTAAAAGTGCCGAAGGAACTGCTGGCGTTAATGAGCGCAGAGAACCCTACAGCGAAGAACGACACTGGTATTTACTCTTTCGAGATGAAGCAGCCGATTCCTTCTTACCTGATGGCCCTTTCAGTGGGTGACCTGACGTTCCGTGAAATTGGTCCGCAGACAGGCATCTACGCAGAGCCTGCTACCATTGACGCAGCAGCCTACGAATTTGCCGAGATGGATAAAATGCTCGTGGCTGCCGAAAAGCTGTACGGGAAATACCGCTGGGACCAGTATGACCTGCTGGTGCTGCCGCCCTCCTTCCCTTTCGGCGGTATGGAGAACCCACGCCTAACTTTTGTGACGCCTACCGTGCTGGCAAAAGACCGTTCCCTCACCAGTTTGATTGCGCATGAGCTGGCGCACAGCTGGAGCGGCAACCTGGTTACCAATGGCACCTGGAACGACTTCTGGCTGAACGAAGGCTTTACTGTTTATTTTGAGCGTCGCATTATGGAAGAACTCTACGGCAAAGAGTATGCAGATATGCTGAACGTGCTCGGTTACCAGGACCTCACCAACACCATAGAAGAACTAGGTGCTAACCATGAGGATACCCGCCTGCAGCTCGAACTGGAAGGACGTGACCCGGACGAAGGACTGACAGATATTGCATACGAGAAAGGGAATTTCTTTTTAAGAAATGTAGAACGGGCCGTTGGCCGCGAAAGGTTTGACGCCTTCCTAAACAATTATTTCAGCACCTTTGCCTTCCAGAGCACCAACACAGATAAATTTCTGGACTTCCTGCGCACAGAGCTGATAAAGGGAGACGAGGAACTGGCGCAAAAGATTAACGTTGAAGGATGGGTATTCTCACCGGGCCTCCCACAGGACTTTGTAAAACCGACATCTTCCCGCTTCGCGAGAGTGGAAGAAGCATACAAGGGCTGGCAAAGCGGAAAACCTGCCGCACAGCTGCAAACTGCTGACTGGTCGAGCCACGAATGGCTGCACTTTATCCGGATGCTGCCTGAGCAGATGTCGCAGCAACAATTAACGGAGCTTGATAAAGCCTTTAACTTCACTAACTCAGGTAATGCTGAGGTTTTAGCAGCCTGGTTCCTGCATGCCATCCGTAACAACTATACCACTGCCGACCAGGCGCTGGAGACTTTCCTTACAAACGTGGGCCGCCGCAAATTCCTGGTGCCGATTTACAAGGAACTTATTAAGACGCCGGAGGGAAAGAAGAAGGCGCTCGCCATTTATGCGAAAGCCAGACCGAATTATCATGCAGTGTCTACTGTAACACTGGATGACCTCCTGAAGTAGAAGCAAAAAGAGAGGCGCAGCTAAAGTATAGCTGCGCCTCTCTTATTAAGTTTGTTTTGTGTTGGAAAGCTCTGTTACCTTCTTACCTGCTGGTTGAGCCAAGCGAAGGTACAGAGCCCTTCTTATATCAAATCAGAATGTTAACTTATTTTTCGGCCTTAATATTAATAGCCTGCTCCGCAAGTTTCGTAAGCATAGCATCTGTCTTCTTCTCTTCTTCAAGTGTAGTCGTCAGTTGCTTTAACACATCCTTCAAATCTAACTGCTTTGCATACGCACAAAGAGTACCATATGCAGCAATTTCGTAGTGTTCTACCCGTTGTGCACTGGCAATAAGCGCAGCGTCCATAACACTTGCATCTGCCTTCTCGCTCATCATAGATTCGGCTTCACGGATGATGCCTTCCATTGCCAGGCATTTTTCACCTTTGGCCTTCTCACCCATAGTTTCAAATATACCCTCAAGGCGCTCAATCTGCTGGTTTGTCACATCCAGGTGCTCCTGGAAAGACTGCTTTAACTTGTCAGATGATGCTGCCTTAATCATTTTAGGAAGCGCTTTGGTGATTTGCTGTTCTGCGTTATAAACGTCTTTTAGTTCGTGGATCATAAGATCCTTTAAATTATTAAGTTTCATAGCTTGGAAAGGTTTCGCGTTAAAAATATAATGGCTTATCAGCCTATGTACATCCTATACGACACACTAAAACATGAGTTTTAATATATGATTTTTTATTATCCAAATAGTTGTTTTATTTCGCTGTAACAGTATTAAATATAAATTAATCTATATACCTAAATAGTGAGCTATATAAAAAAAGCCGCTGAACCTGTAGAACCTGTCATCGTTCAGCGTTTCTCATGAAACGATTTTTATTAAATGCGGTAATCCTATGGGGGTGGTGGCATGTTTTGTAAATTGCCGTGCTACTCTGATGAAAATAAATAATACAGCACCCGTGGACAAACCCAAAGGAAAACTTATTGCGATAGGCGGAAACGAGGATAAGGGTACTTACCCGAATCCCAGATCAAAGAAAAAGTATTACCTCGACTTTTTTGAGCTAGGTATACTGAAGCGCTTTCTGCAGGAGATCCCAGCCCGGAAACCACAGATAGAGGTTATTACAACCGCATCCATGATACCCGAAGAGGTTGGGGAGCGCTACCTGAGCGCCTTCAGAATCCTGGGGGTGGAGAATGTTGGCCTGATGCACATTCGCACCGAAGATGATGCGCAGTACCCGGAGTACCTGGAGCGGATAAAAAAAGCAGACGGGGTGATGTTTAGTGGCGGCGATCAGTCCCGCATTACCCGGATGTTCCTGAACACTGACATCCTGGATGTACTGAAGCACCGCTACTGGAACGAAGACTTTACAATAGCAGGAACCAGCGCCGGGGCCATGGCCATGTCCAGAATCATGATTAAAGGCGGCAGCGCCCCTGAATCGCTTTTGCGTGGCTCTGTAAAAATAGGTGAAGGGCTTAACCTGATCGAAGGTGTTATCATTGATACGCACTTTGTGGTGAGAGGCCGCTTTGGCCGCTTAATGGAAGCGGTGGTGACGCACCCTAAAACAGTAGGCATTGGTTTAGGTGAAGACACCGGAGTACTTCTGACTGAAGGACATATCATAGAGACAATCGGCTCAAACCTGGTGGTGGTGGTAGATGGCCACGATGTGAAATACACAAACGTGCATGAAGTAGAAAAGGGCCGCCCTGTCGCCATCGACAACATGGTGATGCACGTGCTGGCGAAAGGCAACCTCTATGATTTTAATTCCCGCCGCTTCTTTAAAAGCGAAGAAGCTTTACACCATGCGCAGCTACAGGATGTTAAGTAAGCAATGGCGGCGGTATTGGGGGCATCAGCCATGTTTTTTACCCTTCTCTATAGATGCCGACAAAAGTTTCTTCCTGATTTCGCTTACTGGCCCGGTACATTCCTTCTGAATTGAAGGGCAGCGCTACCTCTCCTGCTGCGTTCAAGGCTATCAATCCTCCTTCCCCCCCGAATTTTACCAGTTTATCCATCACTACTGCATCGCAGGCCTGCTGCAGGGAGTAACCTTTATACTCTATCAGGCAGGAGACATCATAGGCCACTACGGCACGCATGAAGAACTCCCCGTGTCCGGTGCAGGAGACAGCGCAGGTATTGTTATTAGCATAAGTACCTGAGCCAATAATTGGTGTGTCGCCAATACGGTTATAGCGCTTGTTCGTCATTCCGCCGGTGGAGGTGGCAGATGCCACGTTCCCTTTGCTGTCTACGGCAACCGCTCCTACCGTACCATACTTCTCATCCACCTGCTCCGTGTGGTCGAGCATGAAAACATCGGAGTCCCGTACTTCACTCCATTGTTTGTAGCGGTGAGAACTGAAGAAGTATGACTCAGGAGCAAAGGCAAAGCCGTTGTTACGGGCAAACTCTTCTGCCCCGTAGCCGCTCAGCATTACATGGTCGGAGTGCTGCAGCACCGCCCGCGAGAGCCTGACAGGGTTCCTGATTCCCTGTACGCCCGCTACTGCTCCAGCTTCCAGTGTTTGCCCACACATAATAGCTGCATCCATTTCGTGCCTGCCTTCTTTCGAGAAAACAGAGCCACGTCCAGCATTAAACAAAGGGTTATCTTCGAGGCTCACAACCGCCTGCTCCACAGCATCCAGGGCACACTTCCCTTCCTGCAGCAGTTTATACCCCAGCTCTACAGCCTCTTTCAGTGCGGCTTTATACGCTTTATCCTGATCTGAAGTAAGAGACGCTTTTGTAATGGTGCCAGCTCCTCCATGTATGGCAATGGCTAAGTTATTCATATTAAGTATGGGTTCACTATTAGTTCATTATCCTGTACGCCGCTCCCCATTCCGCTGTTCTATAGGAGACTGCTAAAAAAGGACACAGTCTGTGTTTAAAAAGACATTGACGTTCAGTTACCGGAAGAACTCAGACAGCTGTTTCCGGTAGAAGTGAGCAAGAGGCGCTAGCCAATGTTCATCAGGCTGCTATAAAAGAACTTAACTCTTAATTCGGCAGGAGCACTTTAAGAAGAAACGCTTTTGCCTGGAAGGGATATGGCTTGTTTAGCGCTGATTTTTATGGCTGATTTAGGGCTTCAGTGAACCTGAATTAGATGAAAAATAGTTATCTTTGTTCTAATCAAGATAACCTATTTAATTCATAAATTATGTCGTTTGATATCCAAGGTAAGCTGTACGAAACGTTTGAGGAGCAACAGGTAAGTGATAAGTTTAAAAAGCGCGAATTCGTGCTGGAGATTCCGGATGGCTCATACACGCAGTATGTAAAGTTTCAGTTAACGCAGGACAAGTGCAGCCTGTTAGAAGCTTTCAAAAATGGCGATGAGGTGAAGGTAACCTTTAACCTGACTGGTAAGCCATTCACTAAAAACGGCACTACCATGTACTTCACAAACCTGCAGGCCTGGAGATTAGAACCAGCAGGAGCCAATACGCCAGGCGCAGCTCCGCAGCAGGATGCTCCTTCGTTCTATAGCAGCGAAGCAGACAATGATTTACCTTTCTAAGGAAATAAGTCTAAAATAAATTTAAAGCGAGCTGTGAAGCTCGCTTTTTTTATGTCTCCTTCACCCTTTCGCTCGTATCATGCTCTGTTTCATCAATAATATCTATCAAAAACATTAAGCTTATGTACTGGTATATGTAGTATTAGCTCTTATACTGTAGCACGATATTTGAGAAGTTTCATTAGGTTTTAGCTCATGCAACCCTCTCTAATAGAAGATAGTCCGCTATATTTCTGACGAAGTAGCAGAACTAAAATTTCCGATTTCAGTTAATTTTTTCAGCGCCTCCCAAACCTATGGACGAACTACAGCGCCTGATTTTACTAGGCGAAAACGACACCGTTGATTTTAAACAACGGGTAACGCAGCCCGAAAAAATTGCCCGTACCCTTGTGTCCTTTGCGAATACCCGGGGCGGGATTATCCTGATAGGAGTAAAAGACGATGGCACCATTTCAGGTATTGACCCTGAAGAAGAGAAACACATTCTGCAAATGGCTGCGGAGTTTTACTGCGATCCTCCTGTGCATGTGCAGTACGAAGAAGTGGAGGAAGACCACCGGACAGTACTGAAAGTAATTATACCGGAGAGTAAAGTGAAGCCTCACTTTGCCAAGGTTAAAGAAGACGACTGGCGTGGCTTTGTACGCGTGAAGGACACCAGCGTGCAGACAAGCAAGATGGTGAATAAGGCATTGGAGCAAGAGCCGGACGAGTTTGAGCGCCTGCCGCTGGACCGGCACGAAAATGCCGTACTGGGCTATTTAAAGCTGAGCCCCCGCATTACGTTGAAACAGTACATGAAGCTGGCCAATCTTTCGGAGCGCCGCGCCTATCGCACCCTCGTAAAGCTGGTGATACACGGTTACCTGCGCCTGCATGACAAAGAGAAAGAAGAATATTATACCCTGAGTTAAGGAAAATGTATTATAGCTGCATCAGCTTCAGATAAATTATATCTTAAACATATATAAAAGCGGCAGCGGGCTCAAGCGCGCTGCCTCTCCTGCTTACTGATTCAGTACCTGGTGCCCATTCTCATAGTATTCGTTGTTGCTGAAGTTCCCCTGCTCGTCATATACTTTCCAATTGCCGAACCAAAAGTAGCGGGTCTTTTCAGTAGTGTCTTCCATTCTCGCTTGCCCCACCTTGGCCAGGGCCCCGTTCTCGTGATACCGCTTTACCAGAATATGATCCAACCTCCGTTTATACTTCTCCACCATATATAATTTGCCGCTGGGGTAGTAGTAGCGCCAGGTGCCCCTTTCCCTTCCGTGCCTGAAGCGGCCTTTACGAATCACTGTCTTATCATCTAGCCCCAACACTTTCCACCTGCCATGGAAGCGGCCGCTGTTATCAAAACGGTTAATACGGAAGGGCCAGTTTCCTTTCTGATAGTCACCATCCGGTGCTTTAGCAATAAGCTGCGCCTCTGCCAGAAATGGCAAAAGAACAAATGCACATAAGACATAAAACTGTTTCTTCATAAGTATAATGCTTTAAGTGTATTGCTGAAATACTGAACGAAACAAAAAATATTTTCTTTATAACTAAACGTTTAGTTTTAAAGGATATTATTAGTAAAGTTTTGAAAATTAGCCTTGTATATGCTGTTCTTTAAGTGTAATATACTACTGTGTTTACTGCTCCGCTTTCCTGGGCTGTTTCTAACGTAGCCGCACCATCCGTTAGCACGTAAAATGTTTATTCCTGAGAGAGCAGAAGCATTGCGAAGTAGATAAAACTTTTTAGTTTTCACCCTTAGCCTTAAGCCTATGGCCAGCCCTAGCAAAACCCCCACTGCCACCGACGGCAGAATGAAAGTCTCTAAATCAAGCAGCACCTCTAAAGCAAGCAAAACAGCAAAGGCAAAAACAAAAGCATCAGAAGTAGAAACAAAGAAGATCTTTGTGCTGGATACCTCTGTTATCCTGTACGACCATAGTGCTATCCAGAATTTCCAGGAACACGATGTGGCCATTCCCATCACCGTTCTGGAGGAACTGGATAACTTCAAGAAAGGGAACGACATCAAGAACTTTGAAGCCCGGGAATTTATCCGTTTCATCGACAAACTCTCTGCCGAGCACCGCCTGCAGGAGTGGCTCCCATTAAACGGAAAAAACAAGGGCTACTTCAAGGTGCTGATGGATGAGTCGGCTGATATTGATGCCATGGCTATTTTTGGAGACAAGAACGATCACCGCATCCTTAACTCCGCCCTGTCCCTGAAACAGGAAAAGCCGGACAACAAAATTGTGCTGGTGACCAAAGATATTAACCTTCGGCTGAAAGCCAGGGCACTTAATATCACCGCTGAAGATTATGAAACCGGTAAGATACAGGATGTAGCCGGTTTGTACACCGGTAACGACACAATAGAAGATGTATCGCCGGCCGTGATAAGTGAACTGTATGAGAAAGGTGAATGTGAACCTGAGAAGGCGCTGCAACAAACACCTACAGATAATCATTACTTTATCTTAAAGAGCTTTAAGAGCTCCATCCTGGCTTTTTATAACGCAGCGGAAAAGAAACTGGAGCGGGTTGACAAGCTGACGTCTTTTGGTGTAAAGCCCCGCAATGCGGAGCAGGCGTTTGCCATCCATGCACTGCTGAACCCGCAGATAAAACTCGTTACTGTTCAAGGGGTGGCAGGCACAGGCAAAACGCTTCTTGCACTTGCGTCTGCCCTGGAGCAGCGCCGGGAGTACAAGCAGATTTACCTGGCCCGGCCTGTCGTGCCGCTGAGCAATAAAGACATCGGTTATCTGCCCGGCGATATTAAGTCAAAACTCAACCCTTACATGGAGCCGCTCTGGGATAACCTGAAGTATATTCAGAACCAGTTTGCCGAGTCAAGCAAGGAGTACCAGAAGATACGGGACATGGTGGACCTGGAAAAACTGATGATTACGCCTCTGGCCTATATCCGTGGCCGCAGTTTATCGAACATTGTTTTTATCGTGGACGAAGCCCAGAACCTGACGCCACACGAAGTAAAGACCATCATATCGCGTGCGGGTGAGAACACGAAAATCGTTTTCACAGGAGACGTTTACCAGATAGACACCCCATACCTCGACTCACAGAGTAACGGCCTCTCCTATTTGATTGACCGTGCCAAGAATCATCCATTATACGCGCACATCACGCTGCTGAAAGGCGAACGCTCTGAACTAGCCAACCTGGCAAACGAGTTGTTGTAGCTGAACATAAGTATCCCAAAAACAGAAATCCCTGTATTATCGCTAATGCAGGTATTTCTGTTTTTGGAAATAAAGAATTTTCTTTTTGTCTTTCGTCCTAACTCTTTCTTCCTTTCTCCTAAACAACCTACTTCCGTTTCAAGTACCTTGTCTGCAGAATGTGCATGTGGTGCAGCTCATGCGCTGCTATTACATGGATAAGCCCCCGCAAAGATATTTCGCGGCCGTTCGCTACCCCACGATTGTTCATCATTTCAAAGGTAAAGCTGCGGAACATCGCCATGTTAGAGCGTCTTGTCAGCTCATATTCATCCAGAAGGCTTTCCAGAGGGCGGATGTTGGCCAGCGAATTATAGGCATACTTCCCTTCGTCCCAACCAGGCAGAGTGGCTTCTTCCCCCCTGCTAATGCAAAGGGCACGATAGCCAAAAATCCGGTCCGAATCGATGAGGTGTTGCAGCACTTCTTTCATCGTCCACTTTCCTTCGGCATACGCTTCTTCTGCTCGCTCGTCAGAAATCTTCCTGAACATGTAACGCAGGTCTGACCCCTGCTTTTCGAGTATATAAAGAATATCGCCTTCAGGCAGGAGGTCCATGTACTGCTGGTAGTAATCAGGATACTCCTCTATAGTAGGTCTGTTAATGGTGATAGGCATACGCTTGTTCTACTTTAGCGCTTTCTTTTTACTGTTATTTAAAAGTAAAGTTCTCAGACCCAGCAGCCCCTTTTCCGCGGCATCCTGCTTCCTGTACGTTCTCAGCAAACAACTGAATCTGTCCCATGGATTCTCCCCGTAAGTTGCCTGCTGCCGCCAGACAAGTTTAGTGCCTCCCTCCACTGCTGTCAGTGTAAAAGAGCCGTGCAACCTGCTGGTGTCGGCATCATCACTTTCAAGATACAGCAGTGATGTTGGACTGGTGCTTCCGGTAAACACCACCTGCCCGTTTCCAACCTTATCTCCGCTCCACTTCATGCGTGCCCCTGCTCCTGCCATTGGGCCACCATACAGGTAAATCATGCTGGGGTCCGTCTGCTTGTTCAAAATAGTCCACTTCTCCCACTCCATCGGATTGTCGAGGTATGTATAGACCTCTTCAGAAGTGGCATCCAGCACAATGCTTTGCTGCACCTCGAGCTGTGTAGGTAACTGGTATAAGGCACCGGCCAAAGCTGCTGTTAGCACAAGCAGCGATGAAATCACGATTGTGACCAGCTTCATAGGAGATTCATTTTTCGTTTTTCTATTCTATATATTAGAGGGAGTAAATTACACTAATTTAAATGAGCTTTCAGATATGAAACAAGCGCTACAGGATGATATTTTTTTCACTCTTTTTTAAGAGCTTTGCAAGAGCTGTTTTACCTAATTCAGCCTAAAAGGCTTTAGGCACGTAGAGGGTAATGAATTAAATAAAAACCAACAATAACAGATATGCTGAACGACTGGATACATAAAGGATTAAAATACTCACAGAATCCGATCTTTAAAAGTATTCTTGGAAAATCAGGCAAACTGCTGGCAAAACCCGCCAAGCTTGGCCTGCTATTAACATCTGCCTATGGCAAACTTGTAGTGGTAGACAGTAATAAAAGCGGGTTTGAGCAACTGAAGGAATTCATGCTCACTTTCATCCGGCTGGTTAAGTTTTACATAAACGGGCAATACCGCAATGTATCCAGCAAGTCTCTGCTCATTGGCGTGGCGGTGCTGCTATACTTAGTAACTCCCCTGGACATTATTCCTGACTTTATACCTGTGATAGGTTTGCTGGATGACTTAAGCCTGATGGCCTGGTTTATCGATGCTTTTCAGACTGAAATCAACAAGTTCAGACAATGGGAATCTGACACGAACTTTGACGATTCGCGCATCGGTTCCCTATAAGCAATTTCACTATGGCAGGTGTGCAGGAGTAAGAATTCGTGCACAAGAAGCTGAACCAGCTTCCACAACAAAGGCCGGCTCTCTTGAGAGAGCCGGCCTTTGTTGTGGAATAATGTCTATTTTAAATTCGACGTATTGTGTCTCTCCCGGCTTGTTGAAGAAAGGTGCTATTTCAAGAAACCGCTGGTTTTTTAATGCTGGTGGAAAGCATCTGAAACAAAAGAAAGCACCGTTGGCAGCGCCTCACGCCAATAGGTCCAGGTATGTCCGCCATCCCTTACCCGGAACTCATGCGGAATGTTATTTTTGCGCATCGCAATATGGGCTAAAGCATTTCCTTCAAAAAGAAAATCATCGTCGCCACAATCAATGTACCAGCGCACTGCCTTTTTCTGGTCTTCCGGCATATTGGCAATCAGCTCAAGCGCACTGTGGCGCTTATAGTGCGTTTCAATCTCAGCTTCAGATGCTGTGACAGGTTTGTTGCCAATCCGCTCCATGAACGTTTTGGCATCAGCGAGAGAAAGAGGCCCTACCGCAGCACTTAAGGGGCAGGCAGACGAGAAAAGATCCGGTCGGTGCAGCGCGTACATAAAGGAACCGCCGCCGCCCATAGATAAACCGGCCACAGCCCGGAAACGCTTTTCGCTTTTTATGCGGTATTCTTTTTCTATGTAAGGCATAAACTCATCAAAAAAGAAATCCTCATAGCGCCACTCCCCTGTCACATCGTTAAAATAACCCCTTTGGCCAGTATTGGCATCGGGCATCACAATCACCATAGGGGTTGCGTTTCCTTCGTTTATGGCTTTGTCTGCTATTCTCAACACCTCCCCAAACTGCACCCATCCCGTCTGATCATCACCGGCGCCATGCAGCAGGTACAAGACAGGATAACTGCGCTTGGAACTGTCGTAGTCCGGCGGCAGGTAGATGGCATACTTCCGGTTGTCCTTCAGGATTTTACTTTTCATGGTCAGGTTGTCCATCACTTTACCGGTAGTTTGCGCGAATAAAGCAGCCGGAAAAAGCATGAAGATTGTGAAGAAGGCAATGATGTGTTGTTTTCTCATATACTCAAGATGAATTTGTATAAAACAGTTTATATTGAAGCTAATCTTTAATTGTTAACAATACTAATCCAAATTAATCAAACAAACTTCACTTCCAGTTTCCGCCGTAGCTGAAAATTTTGTTATAGAGCATCCTCTGATTTGTCATGGATGAGAATGCTTTATCCACTAACACCTCTCATACAGCACTTTTTTCTAATAATAAGAAATTGAATTCAGGTCGCTGCTTATACAGCCCGTGAACAATTGAATCAACTTAAATATAGAAATTCTAAACAATAGGACTAAGAATTCGTTTTCATATCTATTAGACAAATTCTTAAAATAAAATAAAACTATGGACACATCAGCAAAAGATTTAAAAGAGAAAGCAGACAGAGCTAACCCAGATCACAAAGAAGGACCGGTAGCATCAGCTATTGAAAACTATACTTCTAAAATTCCATCTGATATATTCTTATGGGCTGCATTAGGCTCTATGGCTATTTCTGCTACATTAAAAATTATGAGGAAAGATGAGGAAGCATTGTTCGTAGGACAATGGGCTCCATCATTTTTACTTTTAGGTAATTATAATAAGATGATTAAGCTTTCAGGCTACGAAACAGACAAGTAAGTAAACCTGAAACCTATAAAAAGAGAGGAAGCATACGCTTGCCTCTTTTTTTATGCCTGACGTACAGCGTTACTAACACCGCCCCCCATTACCCTTTTATACGGCAGCTTCATATACAGCACATAGTGGCTATCTTGGAAGCATCATTCACACCCCCGGCAGAATGTTTAAGTTGACCTACTTTGTTTCTGTTTATACCAAAGCCGCTATATAAGGTTAATGTATCTCGCCCGCTCTTGCCCAGGGCTGTTATGCTGGGAGATGCTACTGATGATGCAGAGCCAAATGAAAAACTTTCTTTCATTTGGCTCCTTTCACTAAAATAAAACTACCTTTGCCGACCGAATGAATATTCAATTGAAAGCAAAACCGGCATGGAGCCTTTAGCAGAGAAGAAAAAAGCAATACTGGAAAGTACCTTAGAACTGGTGAAGGAAAACGGTTTCCACGGCACCCCGATGAGTATGGTAGCCAAAGAGGCAGGCGTGGCTGCCGGCACTATATACCATTACTTCGACAGCAAAGAACGGCTGATTTGTGAGTTATACAGCTATGTAAAGCAGCGGGCAATTGATGCCTTACAAGCCGGAGATAATGAAGACCTGCCTTATCAGGATAGGTTTTTCGCTATCTGGATGAGCCTGTACACCTTCTACATTAAAAATCCGAATGTGCTGAGGTTCTTTGAGCAGTTTGTGAATTCCCCTTACAACACGAACATTGTAGAGGTAAGACATGATGAGTTCCACAGCTTATTGTATCTCTTCTTTGAAAAAGGAATTGAACAAGGCCACCTGCGGCCAGTAAACCCGGAAATTTTAGGCGTTCTGGCACATGGTAGCATCATCACTACCGCTAAAGTGTACGGCAGGGGCAAAGTACGACTGGGTGATGCGGAATTGAAACAAATAGCCCAGATACTGTGGGATGGTATGTCGGTGCGATAACCACGGGCAGATTTCCGTATTATCGCCAGCATCTTACCAAACATTCATGATACATTTTAACTAATGTTTTAACATGAAGCCACTAGAGTTCTTTAGCTATGATTTAATTATCACTGATTCAGTATATGTTACCACCCTACCATATAGCAAGCTCCATACGCAATCGACCCAATCAAATATAAATTTTTACCGAACTATTTCATGAAACTAACCCAACGACTAAAGCCACTGCTGCTGGGATGCCTGCTGTACCCCACACTCCTGCTGGCACAAGGCAATACAGCTTCGGTTACAGCACAAGACGCGTTCACGCTGCAGGAGTGTATAGACTATGCTTTGCAAAACAGGGCGGCGGTTGAACAGGCTGTACTCGATGAGGCTATCGGAGAACGTGAAATCAAAGCCGAACTCGCTGGCTGGTTTCCGCAGGTATCACTAGGGTATGGCGGCACCAAAAACCTGAAGCTCCAGCAGCAGCCATTTGGGGATCAGGTGGTGACCTTCGGCAGAAACTATACGTCCAACATTTTACTACAGGCAAACCAGACGATATTCAGTAGCCAGTTACTGCTGGCCTCCAAGGCGTCTCGCTATACACGGCAGCAACTGGACCTGAACACCATCAACACAAAGATAATTACGGTGGTAGCGGTGAGTAAGGCTTTTTACGATGTGCTGCTCACCATGGAGCAAATTCGGATACTGGACGAGAACCTCGTCCGGCAGGAGCGGCAGTACAACGATGCCCGCAGCCGGTTTGAAGTAGGTCTTGTTGATAAAACAGATTACCAGCGGGCAGCCATCACACTCGCTAATATCCGCAGCGACCGCAACAGGGCAAGGCAGGCCATCAGTGCAAAGCAGGCCTTCCTGAAACAGGTGATGGGCCTTCCTGTTGAAACGGAGCTGGAACTGGCATATGATTATGAAGCTATGCAGCAGGCTGTGCTGGTGGATACCACAGAAATAATTGATTTTGCAAACCGTGTGGAGCTTCAGCAGCTACAGGCCCAGCAGCAGCTTCTGCGCCTGAACACAAGCTTCCAGAAATGGAGTTTTCTGCCTACAGCATCAGCTTTCATCAACTACAACTCCCTCTACTTCAATAACGAACTCTCAGCGCTTTACAATGAAGCTTATCCAACTTCGGCGGCGGGTCTGCAAATCTCCCTTCCCCTGTTTCAGGGTGGCAGAAGATTTCAGAACCTCAAGGCTGCCCAGTTAGAGGAACAGCGGGCCGAAGTAGAAGTTGAAAACACGCGCAGCATCATTAATACTGAATACTTAACAGCCTTGGCTAATTACAAAAGCGATTATTATGAGTGGCTAACGCTTCGGGCTAACCTGGAAGTGGCCCAGGAGGTGTACGATATCATTCAGCTGCAATACGAAGAAGGTATAAAAGCTTATATTGAGTTGGTGGTGGCAGAAACAGACCTCAGGGCAACGCAGCTAAACTACTATAACGCCCTCTATAATGTGCTCTCCAGCAAGCTGGACTACCAGAGAGCTTTAGGAAACATTGACATAAACAGATAAGAAACAGCAACCTCGATATATAATGAAAAGGAATTTACCATGGCTAATGGCTGCCATCATCGGGCCGCTGGTGCTCGTATCTTGTGGCGGTGAGAATAACGCCCAGCAACAGAACCCTGCAGCCGCTGCTGTACCTGTTAACGTCTACACGGTAGAAGAAGAGCGTGTAACAGGCACCGATACTTACCCGGGCACTGTGGTTCCCCTGCAGGAGGTGGAACTGCGCCCGCAGGTTTCGGGCTACATTACCAATTACTATGTGAAGGATGGGCAGCGCGTAACCAAGGGCCAGCCGCTGTATGAGATAGATCAGACAAGGTACCAGGCATCTTACCAGCAGGCGCAGGCAAACCTGCAAAGTGTCAGAGCCAACCTGGCAAGGATGCAGAAAGACCTGGAGCGCTATGAGCGGCTTGCCGAACGCGAAGCAATAGCCATGCAGCAGGTAGACTATGCCCGCACCGACGTGGAAACAGCCCGCGCACAGGTAGCCGCGGCCGAAGCCCAGGTAAGGAGTGCTTCTACTGATTTAGGGTATTCAACCATCGGGGCTCCCTTTGATGGCACGATAGGTATTTCTCAGGTGAGAGTGGGTGCACAGGTATCGCCGGGCCAGCCGCTCCTGAATACTATCTCTTCTACCGACCCAATTGCCGTGGACTTTGTAATAAACCAGCAGGAATTAGGCCGCTTTGGTCTGCTGATGCAGGGAGAACAGCCAGATTCTCTGTTTACCATTATGCTCAACAACCAGAGGGAATACCCTTACCCAGGAAAAATCATAGCAATTGACCGTGCCATCGGTCGCCAGACTGGCACCACTACTGTACGGTTGCAGTTCCCTAACAGGGACCGCACCCTGATTCCCGGTATGACTGTAACGGTGCGTGTGCTGAACCAGGATATAGGGGAGCAATTGGTGATACCTTTCCGGGCAGTGACAGAACAGTTGGGAGAATACTATGTGTATTTGGTGCAGGGTGATTCTGTGAACCAGCGGAACGTAATATTGGGCACAAGATTCGGGGCTGATGTGGTGGTGCGCGAAGGACTGGAAGAAGGCAATACCATTGTGGTGGAAGGCACTCAAAAGCTGCGCCAGGGCGCCAAAATACAGGCAGATGCTCCTCAGGCACAACCCGCTGCTGCTGTCAGATAATTTTTTATAAAGAAATACTTTCAGAAGAAACATGATATCAGATGTATTTATAAAAAGGCCCGTCACCTCCATCGTCATCTCGCTCGTGATCGTGTTGGTTGGCCTGCTGGCCATGATGAATTTACCTGTTACGCAGTACCCGAACATCTCCCCTCCTGTGGTGTCGGTATCTGCTAACTACACGGGTGCCGATGCGCAGACGGTAGAACAAACGGTGGCTACGCCTGTGGAGACGCAGATTAACGGTACGCCGGGTATGGCCTACATCACCTCCACCAACACCAGCACGGGGCAGATGAACATGAGTGTGACCTTTGAAGTAGGCACCGACATCGACATTGCCACGCTGGATGTGCAGAACAGAGCCAGTATTGCGGAGCCAAGCCTGCCCGAGGAGGTAAGGCGCCTTGGGGTGACGGTGCGAAAGCGCAATCCGAGTATTATGATGGTGGTGGGTATCTTCTCCCCTAACGGAACACATAATATTGAATACCTCGACAACTACACGAACATATTTGTGCGCGACGCCTTGTTGCGTGTAAATGGTGTAGGTGATATCAATGCACTGGGGCAGGACTTCAGTATGCGTATCTGGTTAAAACCGGATATGCTGGCGCAGTACAGCATCAGTGCCAGCGAAATTACTGGCGCTATACAGGAACAGAACCTACAGGTTGCTGCCGGCACGGTGGGTGCCAAGCCGCAGTACGACACACAGGCCTTTCAATATCCTATTACAGTAACAGGCCGCCTGTCTACCCAAGAAGAGTTCGGCGATATTATTGTTCGCACTAACCCGGAAGATGGCTCTATTGTGTACCTGCGGGATGTGGCCAGGATAGAATTCGGCAGGTTTGACTACGGAAGAGCCGCCACTATCAACGGTAATCCGTCGGCCATTTTGCTGTTATACCAGGCACCCGGCAGCAATGCCCTCGAAACAGCGGAAGGAATTTACGCTGCCCTGGATGAGCTGAAGGAGTCTTTCCCTGCCGATGTCGACTACGTTGTTTCTTTTGAAAGCGTGTCTGTGGTGCAGGTTTCTATTAATGAAGTAGTGCATACGCTCGTAGAGGCGCTTATACTGGTGATAATCGTGGTGTTCCTGTTCCTGCAAAGCTGGCGGGCAACGCTGATACCGATCCTGGCTATACCGGTGTCCATCATCGGTACGTTCGTGTTCTTTATTCCGCTTGGCTTCACCATCAACACCCTGACGCTGTTCGGGTTTGTGCTGGCCATCGGTATCGTGGTGGACGACGCCATTGTGGTGGTGGAAGCAGTACAGCATTACATCGACCACGAGCGTATCTCAGCGAAGGAAGCAACACGCAAGGCCATGAAAGACATTACAGCACCGGTTATAGCCATTGCGCTTATACTTGCCGCTGTGTTCATTCCAGTGGGCTTTATCCCAGGTATTGTGGGCCGGCTTTACCAGCAGTTCGCTATCACTATTGCCATCTCTGTTCTAATTTCCGCTTTTGTGGCGCTTACGCTTACGCCGGCACTCTGCTCCATCATGCTCAAGCCGATGAATGTGGACAAGAACTCGAGGGGCCTGAACAAATTCTTTTACAAGTTTAACAACTGGTTTGCCAGAACAACAGCGTCTTATTCCAGCGGTGTGCGCAGAAGCATCAAGGCTGCCCCACTGGTGCTCGTGCTGCTGGCTTGTTTATATGTAGGTACCGTTGGCTTATTTGCGACAAAGCCAACAGGTTTTATCCCGACAGAAGACGAAGGACGTGTGTTTGTATCTATAGAACTGCCAGAAGGTTCTTCTGCCACCAGAACGGAGGCAGTACTCGCTGAAATGGGTACTATCATGGCGGATATACCTGCTATAAAAAACTATACTGCCATAGGTGGCCTGAATGCCATCAACTTCTCCTTTAAATCGAACAGTGGTACCATCTTCGTGCAGTTACACCCCTGGGCCGATAGAGAGAATGAAGAGGAGCAGCTGGCTGGCGTAATGGCTACCCTGAACGAGCGTCTTGCTGTAATGAGGGATGCGAACGTAGTGGTAGTGGCTCCACCGGCCATACCTGGGCTTGGTAACTCCGGTGGTTTCAGCTTTATGCTGGAGCAACGCGCCGGAGGCGGTAGCCTGAAGGATTTTGAAGCAGTGCTTGGTCAGTTTGTAGGAGCAGTAAACCAGCGCCCGGAAATAGCCAGGGCTTATTCCTTCTTCAATACCCGAACACCCGGATACCATGTAGAGGTGGATAGAGAAAAAGCGAAGCAACTAGGTATAAATATTGCAGATGTATACTCCACGATGTCTTCCCTGATGGGTAGCCGGTATGTAAACGATTTCTCCCGCTACGGACGTAACTTCCGGGTGGTGGCCCAGGCCGATACAGCTTACCGTATGGACATCCAAAGCCTGAACCAGTATTACGTCATGAACAGGCAGGGCGAATCTGTGCCACTTAGTGCGCTTGTAACATCTACCGTAGTGGAAAACGCTTCCGTAATATCACACTATAACCTGTTCCGCTCTGCAGAGGTGATGGGTAGCGCCGCACCCGGTTACAGTAGTGGCCAGGCTTTGGCTGCTTTGGAGGAGGTAGCGGCAGAGGTACTACCTAGTGGCTACGGCTACGACTTCTCTGGCCTGAGCCGCGAAGAGCTCGCTGCTGGTGATAGCACCATCTACATCTTCTCACTGTCTATTCTATTGGTGCTGTTGCTGTTGGCTGCCTTGTATGAAAGCTGGTCTGTGCCATTCTCCATCCTGTTTGCCATACCATTGGGAATGTTTGGTGCTATCCTGGCTCTTACCCTGCTGCCACGGCTGGACAATAACGTATACGCCCAGATTGGTATGATCACGCTGATAGGTCTGGCTGCCAAAAACGCGATTTTGATTGTGGAGTTTGCCAAGGAGCGTGTAGACAGTGGCATGGAACTGATAGAGGCAACGATAGAAGCCGTGAAGCTGCGTCTTCGCCCGATTATCATGACTTCCATGGCCTTTATATTGGGGGTGGTTCCGCTGGCTTTGGCCACTGGCGCCGGTGCTGTATCTCGCCAAACGATTGGATGGGTTGTGATAGGTGGTATGCTGGCAGCTACCTTCCTGGCAATTTTTGTGGTGCCTGTGCTATACGTGATAATTACGAGAGTAGCCTATGGTAAGAAAGAACTCGCCAGGCTCCGCGAAAACTACAAACCAGGAGAAGACGAAGGCGGTGACCCAGCGTATGTGAATCCGCATGCATAGTTGACCTGTTGCAGAGGCATAAAAAATCCCTGGCCAATGTGGCCAGGGATTTTTTTGTTTTTTCAGATTGATTAGCAAAACATGGAATGAGAAGCTGCTCAATCATCAACATATTAACCAATTAATAAATTTGCTTATTATTCAACCTAAACTATATTTGGATATTCATAAACTAAAAAATGATAGTATATCTATGAAAACAAAAATTTTATCCATTCTGCTGTGCCTGTTTTCACTACAGTTTGCACAGGCACAGGATCTGATCACCAAACGTACAGGTGAAAAGGTTGAGGCCAAAGTACTAGAGATCTCTACACTGGAGGTAAAGTACAAGCTCTTTTCAAATATGGAAGGGCCAACCTATGTTGTGCCAAAATCTGAAATCATGCTGATCCAGTACCCGGACAATACCAGCGAAACGTTTGAGCTGACGGAAGCCGCACCTGTAGTGGCATTAGCTTCTGCTGATGCTGAGGCACCTGCCGCTTCAAAGGCTACCGCCTTACAGCTTTACAACCAGGGTCAGACGGATGCCATTACCTATTATGACGGATACAAGTCGGCTGGGACAGCAGTCTTAATTACAAGCTTGCTTTCCCCCGTATTAGGTCTTGCCCCTGCTATTGGAACTTCCGTTACTACTCCAAAACAACAGAATTTAGATGCTCCAGATAATTCTTTATTACAACAGCCGGATTATGCATCCGGGTATCGCAAGAAAGCACGTAAAATCAAAGCTGGTAAAGTCTGGACAAACTGGGCTATTGGTTTGGGCACAAACGTAGCATTGATCTTGCTTCTCAGTAATAGCTGACAAAAAAAACTATTCAATATTCAAATAAAAAAGCCTCTGCCCGTAAAGCAGAGGCTTTTTTTGCATCCAAAGTCGGTGCAAGCTTACTGCCCCTTTCCGCGCATCTGTTTCTCCATTGCATCCCACATCTCTTGCGGTATCTGGTCGAAAGAGTTGAATTCACCGGCGCCGTACAGCCACTCGCCTCCGTCTATGGTCACAACCTCACCATTTACGAAAGCAGCATAATCTGACACCAGGTACGCCGCTAGGTTAGCCAGTTCCTGGTGCTCTCCGAAGCGTCCAACTGGAATTCGCTTCACCGGGTCCAGCTTGTCCGCCAACTGCTTCGGGAACAGGCGCGTCCAGGCACCTTCAGTCGGGAAAGGGCCGGGAGCAATGGCGTTGGATCGGATGCCATACTTAGCCCACTCTGATGCCAGGGAACGTGTCAATGCCAGTACACCAGCCTTGGCGCAAGCAGAAGGCACCACATACCCCGATCCGGTCCAGGCGTAGGTCGTGACAATGTTTAGAATAATTGCTTCCTGCTTCTGCTCAATCCAATGCTTTCCTAGAGCAAGCGTGCAGTTATAGCTTCCTTTCAGTACAATGTCCGTGATGACGTCAAATGCTTTATGACTCAGCCGCTCTGTGGGACTCACAAAATTGCCCGCTGCATTGTTCACCAGCACATCTACGCTTCCAAATTTTTCCAGCGCACGCTGCAGCATCTCCTCTATTTCGTTATACTTACGCACATCACAGGCCACGGCCAGCACTTTACCGCCTGTTTCCTGCTCCAGTTCTTTGGCTGCCTGCTCTAGCACCTCTATTTTCCGGCTGCAGATAACGGCGTTCGCACCAAGTTCTAAAAAATATTTCACCATCGAGCGGCCTAGGCCCGTACCTCCACCTGTCACAATAATGGTTTTACCTTTTAAGGCGCCCTCTTTTAACATCGGTTCTGCTTTCAGCATAGTTTTATTCGTATAAAGGTTCATGCGGAGGCTAAGCTACCGCTAACAGATTTATATAAAGATAATAATAGCTCTGAATTTGTACAGAAAAGTATTCCTGATTCGAAAAAGCGTTTGGCATATGAACAAAGACCAACTAGAAAAAGAACTAAACCAGGCTATTGACGGCCTGTTAATGAAAAGTGGTATAGAAGCACCCTTTGAAGTCTTTTACCAGGAGCTTGAACCAGGGGAACAGTTTTCTTCTGAAAAAGTTACGGAATGGACAGGAGAAGCGGCCGGAAAGGATGTAGAAACAAGAGAACTGGACGAGTTCTTCCAAGAGATGGGAGGCGTTTCAGCTGATGCCAGAAACAAAGGGGAGACAAATGAAAAGCGTTACCAAATGCTAAAGTCCAAACTCAATGAGCTTTTAGAGGATGTAAAAGTATATATGATCACAGAAATAGGCACACAGGTGTTCATACTTGGCAAAGCAGAAGACGGCAATTACGCCGGGCTGCGCACCATGATAGTAGAGGATGAAGCCTCTTTAGAATAAGCTGCAGTTCGCTACACTAAAAATGAGGAATAATTCGTTATACAGCGTGATCCTGTACCAGTTTACCGGCGACAACAATGCCGCTGAGGCAAACACCAACAATGCCCTGCCCAGGATAAACGGTGTCGCCACAAAGATAGGCACCACTGTGGTCGAGGCGGGCATCTTTCATTTGCCAGGGTTTTACGCGGTTGTACTGCGGGTAGCCTCCGACAGCACCATAGGCGCGCCCAGTCCAGAAAACCCAGGCGCCGGGCGTAGCTGACTGGTTATAGATTATGTCTTCTCTACGTATGAGTCCCCTGGCAACCAGTGCATCTAAAATGGCAGCTTCAATGACTGCTTTGTCTTCTATTCTTTTTTGCTCCGGGTGCTGCACATGGGTGCTGATACTGGCAACTACTTCTCCATTCGGAGCCCGCTGCCGGTCCTCCGGATGGCTGAAGCTGATGAAAATGCTTTTGCTTTCGATGATGGGCAGTCCTTTCGGGACATGAACCTGGTGATGCAGTATTTCCGGAGCATGCTGCCCCTGTAGTACCAGTCCCATCGTAAAGGCTCCGTTCAGCATTTTTGAGGGCATCACATATTTTTGCAGCTTCTTCCCTACCTTGTCATCCTCAAACAGCTTTTGCGTGTTGTTCAGCGGAATGCCACTGATCACAAACCGACTCTTGAAGCTGCTTTTGCTTGTAGTTGTGGTATAACCATCCTTCTCTTTCGATACACGCTGCACCAGGTGCCCATATAGCACTTCGGAACCTTGCTCGCTGATATAGGAGACAATGGGTTTTACTAAGTTGATAAGCCCACCCGGAACGTAGTAATTACTATATAAAGTGTAGCACAGGGCCGTCGCCCCAAACAATTCATTAACTTCTTCCAGATTATTCTGGGCAGTTATCAGCAGTTGCTCATTCACAAAATCCACAAAAAGTTTATGCTGCAGCAATTTGTAATGGCGCAGCATGTCCTCCATCGTCCGGAATGCTCCTGGCAGGAGCTTTAGCTGTGCTGGTCGTGCACGGGCAGCAGAAAGCAGCATATCTTTGATATTGGAGAAAGGGAAGCTGCGTTGCTGCAGCGAGGTTCGCCATACCTGCTGGCTTATTTTGTAGCAGTGCTCCCAGAAGGGCCGTTGGTTGTCCTTGCCGAAGACCCGCTCTGCTTCTGCAATCCAGTCTTCCAGGTTTCCGTAGCGCGTGAGCGTTTCTCCGTTTGGCAGGTGTACCTGCATCGAGGGTTCCAGTTTCAGAACAGGTACCTCCACCTCTATCTCATCCAGCAGGTAGCGCAGCGGCATATGTTCATCCAAACCAACAAGTGTCGTAGCACCGGTCTCAAACCAGTAACCTTTGCGCTTGAAAGAAGAGGAACACCCTCCGGGATATTTTGCCTGTTCCAGCACTCCAACCTTAAGCCCCCGCTTCGCCAGCAGTGCCGCCGCCGTCAGCGAACCAAAGCCAGAGCCAATTATGACAACATCATAGTTCATTTATGCTTTACTTTACACGGTAATCTTCTTATCGCACTGCTTTCTTAAACAGCACGTGCCTGATTTTGTTAGAAGGGACAACGACAGTATAAAAACATTAAAAGAGTGGGTAACAAAGACGAAGTAAGTATAATGGGCTGTGGCTGGCTGGGCCTGCCGCTGGCAGCGCAACTGGTGAAGGCCGGTTACAGAGTAAAAGGCTCTACCACCACGCCTCAGAAACTGGAACTGCTGCAGCAGAAAGGCATAAGCCCATACCTGCTCAACTTACAGGACAAAAACCTGGACCGGGTGGCCCTAAAAGATTTTTTAAAGACACAGGTGCTGGTACTGAACATCCCGCCGCACCTGCGCTCCGACGGTGGCGAAGGATACCTGGAACAAATGCACCTCCTGCTGGAATTCCTGTCTGATTCTCCTGTTAGCCGCATTCTGTTTGTCTCTTCCACATCCGTTTACCTTGACCTGAACAGGGTGGTAACCGAGGAAGACATAGCTTTCACAGAAGAGCAGCAACCAGAACATATGTTACTGCAGGCCGAAAAGCTTTTTCAGGAAAACGACGGCTGGCTAACGACCATCCTGCGCTTCGGTGGATTGGTGGGAGAAGACCGAAGGCCCGGTCGCTTCCTGGCCGGAAAGAAAAATGTGCCAAATGGTGATGCCCCTGTAAACCTCATTCACCTGGACGATTGCCTGACTATTATACACCGCCTTATAGAAGAAGATAAATGGGGACAGGTTTTTCACGCCTGTGCCGATAAGCACCCGCTGCGCAAGGAGTTTTACACTAAGGCTGCTCTTGCACTCAGTCTTACTCCTCCGGAGTTTAATGACATGGATGAAACCCGGTTCAAGCTCATCAATAGCCAGAAAATCAAGGATGCTCTGGCTTATAGTTTCCTCCATCCCGACCCTATGGGCTTCTTTTAGTATCTTTGACCTGATTGTTGATTGTCTGTTGTTGATTGCTATCAGATGAAGATTAGTGCCAGAAAAGTGTATTCACGTTGATACAAGCACATTGGTTTTATCTCATATCAATCTTATAGAAGATCAACAATTGACAACGAACAATCAACAAAAAATAATGTCTATAATTGTAGTGATAGGTGGCGGTGCGGCCGGTTTTTTTGGAGCTATAACATGTGCGCACACTGACCCTACAGCCAGGGTGCTGCTGCTGGAAAAGTCAGGCAAACTGCTTGCTAAGGTGCGGGTATCCGGTGGAGGGCGCTGCAACGTAACTCACCATTGCTTTGTGCCAACTCTCTTGTCGCAGCATTATCCACGGGGTGCCCGGCAGTTGAAAGACGCTTTTAAAGTATTTGGGGCACAGGAAACAGTGGATTGGTTTTCGGATCGCGGGGTGCAATTAAAAGCAGAAACCGACGGCCGCATGTTCCCTATCACAGACAACTCCGAAACTATTATAGAATGTTTGCTACAAGAGGCAAAACGGGTGGGTGTTCAGATTCGAACCGGCTCTGGTGTTGAAAGTATAGTGCCTGAAGAAACTGTAGCAGGCCAGCCAATGTTTACACTGCAGCTTAGCTCCGGCGAAAATTTAAGAGCGGATAAGGTACTGGTAAGTACAGGAGGCAACCCCAAAGCTGCAGGCTATGATTGGCTGCGGGCACTGGGCCACAAGATACAGGAGCCGGTACCGTCGCTGTTTACATTTAACGTGCCCTCCTCACCCTTAAAGGAACTACAAGGAGTGTCTGTGCCGAAAGCAAAAGTACGTGTGGCAGGCCAGAAACTGGAGTATGAGGGGCCGCTTCTCATCACACACTGGGGCTACAGCGGACCTGCTGTTTTAAAGCTGTCTGCTTGGGGTGCCCGTATTTTTCATGAGCAACAGTATACTTTTACCGCCCTCATCAACTGGATTCCGGATTATACCGAAGAAAGCCTGCGGGAGCATTTGCAGGCTTACCGGCAGGCTCACCCCAAAAAGGTGGTGAGTACCAATCCGCTGTTCGGGCTGCCGCAGCGCCTCTGGAAAGTGCTTACAAGTTTAGCCGAAGTACCTGCTGAAATCCGCTGGGCCGAGTTGCCGGGCAAAAACACAAATAAACTGGTGGAGTCGCTCTTGCGCCTACCGGTAGAAGTGAAAGGCAAGACTACTTTCAAAGAGGAGTTTGTAACCTGTGGCGGCGTAGAACTTAATTCTGTAAATATGAAAACAATGGAGAGCCGCGTACAGCCGGGGCTTTACTTTGCAGGAGAGGTACTGGATATAGACGGCATTACAGGCGGCTTTAACTTTCAGGCCGCCTGGACCACTGGTTATCTGGCAGGTAAAGCCATGGCAGGCACTTTAGATTGAATAGTTTCATCTTAGCGCCTTGGTAACTATTTTAGTATAATATCAGTACATCTGCATATTAGAAACTAAAATCGTATAACTATGAAAATGGATAAAGAAGTACAATCAACCATTCATCACCTGATAGAAAGATGTAAAGATGGTGCGAAAGGTTACAAGACAGCATCGGAAGATATCAATGATAAAGACCTGAAAGACCTTTTCAGAAAATACGCTGTGCAGCGCGACAGCATGATTACGGAGTTGCAGGACCAGTTGCACAAAATGGGCGCGACCGACGATGAGTCAAGCTCTATAGAAGGAACCATTCACCGTGCCTGGATAGACATCAAATCAATAATCAGCACACAAGACAGAGCGCGTGTACTGGAAGAGTGTGAACGAGGCGAAGACTATGCCGTTAAAGCATACAAAGAAGCCATGGACAAAAACCTGCCAGGAGATCTGAAGCCAATTGTACAGCAACAGTACAATGATGTTAAAAGCGCTCACGATCACATCCGCTCACTGCGAGATGCTGCGAAAGCAAATAAATAAACTAAGGCAACTATTTAAACAGGGAAAGGAGCTTCGGCTCCTTTTTTTGTGCATACCCTCTTTGCATATTCATACTCATGAAGAAAGGCGTACTCACTGATGTCTAGGTTCTCACACTCTCATCCTGCATCGTTATTAATCGAAGGAAAGACTTCTGCAAAAACAAAAAGGCCGACGTTTCAAGTCGGCCTTTTCTAACAGCTTTGAAAGCTTTTACACTTTAAACTCTGTATGGTAATTTATACGGAGCCAAAGCCACAAAGTTTATTTTTTTTAGAATCTTCTTTTACGGAAGCCACCGCCTCCACCGCCGCGGTTTCTATCACGGTCACCACCTCTGTCACGGTCGCCGCCGCCTCTGCGGTCACGGTCTCTGAAAGAACCTCCGCCTCCGCCACGGTTTCTGTCACGGTCAAAGCCGCCTCTGCGTTCGCCTCTGTCGCCGCCACCGCTGAAGCCGAAGTCATCGCCGCCACGGCCACCTTCTTTGGGGCCGCTGCCTTTTTTCTGCGACTTCTCTACCACAACTGAGCGGCCCTGGTATTCAACGCGGCCTAAGTTGGCAACAATCTCTGCCGTATACTCCGAAGGTACTTCTACAAAGCTGAACTTGTCGTACAGGTCAATGTCTCCTACCTTGCCGGCTGGGATGCTGGCGTTCTGAGCAAGAAAATCGATCAAGTCTTTTGGATGCACCTGGTCTTTCTTGCCGATTGTAATGAAGAGACGGTCCATGCCATCTTTTGTAGCGCTAAGTCCTTTTTCAGCCTCTGCACCTTTTTCCTTCACTTTAGCTTCTTTCATGCTCATTTTGAGCAGAGCAGACGCTACATCAAGCGGGGTATAACCATCCGTCTCGTTCACAAAGCGCTCGATACGTGCTATCTGCTTAGCTAAATGGCCTTTTTCCAGCACTTCTTTCACCTTATCAAAGAAAAGTGTGGTGCGGATTTCATTTACATCTTCCAGAGAAGGTATCTGCTGTAAAACAATCTTCGCTTTAGTAAAGCGCATGATGTCCTTTATCTTATACCCGTCTGTACGGCCTCCTACAAAAGAGAAGGCTTTACCAGACTTACCGGCACGCCCTGTACGGCCAATGCGGTGCACGTAAGACTCTTCGTCCTGCGGCAGGTCATAGTTTATAACAGCCTCTACGTTCTCTACGTCAAGGCCACGTGCGGCCACATCCGTGGCAACAAGTATTTCCAGCGTACCGTTACGGAACTTGCCCATTACATTAGAGCGCTGATTTTGGTTTAAGTCACCGTGCAATGCATCGGCAAAATAACCGCGTGCCTGCAAGCCGGCTACTAGGTCATCGACCATGCGCTTTGTATTGCAAAAAACAATGGCAGACTTAAGGTTATACATATCAATCAGGCGCGACACCGCCTCCTGCTTGACGCTGCTTCGCACTTCAAAGTATACCTGGTCAATATTAGTTACTGTCAGTTCCTGGTGTACCACTTTCACGATAACCGGGTCAGTCTGATAACGCTTCGTCATCTCCATGATCGGCTTCGACATGGTTGCAGAGAAGAATATTGTCTGTCGGTCTTCCGGAATACGCTCCAGCACATACTCGATGTCTTCACGGAAACCCATGTCGAGCATCTCGTCTGCTTCGTCCAGAATAATCTTTTTCACATTGTCCAGTACCAGGGTGCCGCGCTCGATGTGGTCCATTACGCGGCCTGGCGTTCCGATTACAATCTGTACACCCTGCTTCAGGGCACGCAACTGGCGATCATATGGCTGCCCGCCATAGATAGGAACCACGCTGATGCCTGTTTTATACTTTGCCAGTTTCTGGATTTCACCGGAAACCTGTATAGCCAGTTCGCGTGTAGGGCACAGAATAAGTGCCTGCACACTGCGGTCACTCGCATCGATCTGCTCGATCGTCGGGATACCGAAGGCAGCCGTTTTACCAGTACCCGTTTGGGCCTGGCCAATGATGTCTCGTCCTTCTAATACAACCGGGATGGCTTGTGTCTGGATGGGAGAGGCTTCTTCGAAGCCCATGTCAGCGATAGCACGCTGTACTTCCTGCGATAGCGGAAGCTCGTCAAATCTGATTTTGTTCATCTAATTTACTAATATATACTTTATAACCTGGGCCAGCCTGCTATTCAACCTATTTCTCTGCTTTCTATGAGAACGACACAAAAACAATAAACAACCAGGTTAGCCTACGGTGGGAGTATCCAGTTATCAGTAATTCAGACTGTACCAAATCGGGTACAAAAGTACACAATTAATACCAGTATAGCTAACACTTTAGAAAAAAATAATTTACATCTCTTTTGTACTGTTTTAAGAGACTTGCCATCCTCGATCTTCTATTACCACAAAACATTATACTTTGTTTAGTTCTGCACTCGTTTTAGTGTACCAACATTCGCAAAATCATAAATAATCGTTGTAAAATAGTAACATAATAGCCACTTACCCGTTACAAGAACCAGTTTACCAAGCATATAGCCCACTTGGCCATATTTGAAATAAAATCGTGAATTTTTTGGATTAAGTTGACGTAATTAACGAAACAAACAGTAGCTGCAGCCCCTTAAATAATGGCAAAAGTTACGAATAAAGTTGAACAGTTACTGTGATGCTTTCAGGCATTCCAACACTAAACAATGTGTAAAAGTACGCGTTTTCCAATTTCCATTAACAGTTGATAGCTTTGCCGCAACGGTTAATACAGGTTTAAAAGATATGAAAAATATACCCTAACCTTAACCACCTATTCTTATGTTACATTTCTCCAAGATTTCAACACAGGGCAAAGACTTTAACTTGATTGCTTCCGGTGCGCTTGCTTTCAAGATCCACAACAAGATTCTTAAAGATGAGGCTTTTCAGCACGGCTCTAAAATCCAACGCAATATGCTGCTCGGGAGCGCCCCGGCAAGAGCTTTGAACCAGGACCGCCGAAACGTATTCTATGTGATCATTTCTGACCTTGACAAGATGAACATAGAATCGCTCTGCAGTATGATAAGGCAGGAACGTGCAAAGGGCAGTTATGCTGTGTGCCAGGTGATACCTTTATACTACAACGAGCCTTCTTTTAAAGCCCTTAAAACTTTGCGCCAGAATTTTGATGAAGTGATAGAACTGAATAAATTCAACCTTGGCAATAGCAAAGCCCTTATGAGTGCAGAGCAGCAGCAGTGCCTGATAACAGAATATTCGCTTTCTATGGCGCGTATCATGTACCACGTTTGTGTGAAAGATTTTGCGCCTTTCAACAGTGAGCAGACAGGTCATTTAGCTTACGCCAGTTAACCTTTAAAAATCCACAGATAGAGCCTCTGTCCCACCAGGATAGAGGCTCTTTATTTTATGTGCCTGATGCTATAGCCTTTACAACAAATCCGCCGAAAGATTTAAAGGATGATTTGCCTGTACGCACTCAGAAGGTGTATCTTTATACTATAGATCCCCTTCTTTATGCCTTCTATATTTAAAATATACTCCGCCTCGGCCGGTTCGGGCAAAACCTATCACCTGACAAAGGAATACCTCAAACTGGCCCTGCAAACCCCTGATCCGGACTATTACCGTTCTATCCTGGCTATCACGTTCACGAACGATGCCGCTGCCGAGATGAAGGAACGCATTCTGGGGGCGCTGCGCAACTTCAATGACCCTGACATATCAGAAAAGGACAAGAAAAACAGCGAACATTTGCTGGAGGGCATAACGGCAGACTTACGAGAGGCGTATCCGGAAGACCTGGTGGACAAGGAGGAAGTGCGCAGGCGGGCAAAAGCGCTGTTCCGCCAGATTCTGTATAACTACAGCGACTTCTCCGTTAGCACCATCGACAGCTTTGTGAACAAGATTGTACAGGCCTTTACGAGGGAGTTGAACATTCCGCATAATTTTGAGGTGGACCTGGACTCGAACACCCTTGTGAGCACGGCAGTATCGCTGCTGCTCGACAAGGTGAGCGACCGCAAAGGTGATCTGCTCTCGGAGACGCTGGAGCAGTATGCCTTGGAAAAAGCCAGGGAAGGCAAAAGCTGGACGATGCTTCCCGACGACCTGATGGACTTTGCAAAAAACCTGCTGAATGAGCAGGTATACGAGGCCGTAACTGACCTGCAGCAACTGACACTGGAGGACTTCAAAAAAGTGAGGGAGGAGTTGAAGCAGGTAGTGCAGGATGTGGAGGCCGCGGTACAGGCGACTGCTAGCGAGGCAACAGAGATTATCCGCAATGCCGGCCTCTCCCCCGCCGACTTTTACCAGAGCACCCGTGGCATTTGCAGTTATTTTAACACCTGGCAAAAAAACGTGGACCTGAACTACGGCAACAACTACGCACGCACAACCATTGAAGAAGATAAGTGGTATGCCGGGAAAATTAACACAGCCACCAAAGCGCAGATAGACCAGGTAAAGCCGGAACTGACAGCGCTTTACCAGCAGATAGAAAATATAAAGGAGCAATACGCCGAAACTTTCACACTGATTCAGGCCATTGTACCGCACCTGTATAAGGTGTCGGTGCTGAACGAACTCGAGAAATGCCTGCAGGAAATTAAGCGCGACAAAAACACCATACATATATCGGAGTTTAATAAGCGCATTATTGATATTGTGCTGCAGGAACCGGTGCCGTTTATTTATGAGCGCCTGGGTGAGAAATACAACCACATCCTGATTGATGAATTCCAGGACACCTCAGTGCTGCAATGGAACAACCTGCTCCCGCTCGTTGACAACGCCCTCGCCTCCGGGCACTTCAGCATGGTGGTAGGTGATGCGAAGCAGGCCATTTACCGCTGGCGTGGTGGCGAGATGGAACAAATCCTGCATCTATACAAGGAGAACACAAAATATCTGTATCAAAACCGCCGGCACGGGCATTTGATTGAGGAACGTTATCAAACAGTGGATCATGCGCTTCAGCCGGATACGCTGAAAGAGAACTATAGAAGCCGGGTTGAGATCATCGACTTTAACAACGAACTATTCACCTACATCAGCCAGGGACATCAAGAGTTCAGGATGTTCGCCTCCATTTATGATGACAATTTTCAGCAGCAGGTGCCAGTGGGCAACGACAAACGGGGTGGGCATATCCAAATCATGTTCACGTACCCCGAAGATACCAACTATAAGTATGACCTGAACAGCTGCGGCCGTACCGACGAGTTATACATGGGCTACGCGCACCCCAAAACTTTGAGCTACGATGAGAGCACGCTGAACATAGTGTTGCAGTTGGTAGAAGGGGCACGAGCCGCAGGATATCTGTTGCAGGACATGGCCGTGTTGTGCCGCACCAACATTAAAAGTAAGCTCATTGCCAACTTCCTGAAAGAAAGAGGGTTTGATATTATTTCACAGGATTCGCTTTCACTGCAATTTGCAGAGGTCATCAACCTCATCATCTCCCTGTTTAGAGTCTTCAACCGCCCCAACGATACCCTGGCTAAATCAGAGGCGCTGTACCTGGTGTGCAAAGTGACGCTGGAAACGATTCCGGATGTGGGCATGACACAGCGAATTGCCGAAATAGCCAACGTGCCGGACAGCTTGCCCTTTTTTGAACAGCTGCGGGTGTTTGGCTTTGATGTGCAGGAGCGGGAATCTGGCAACCTCTCCATCTATGAACTCACTGAAAAGCTTATACGCATATTTAACCTGCTGGACAAGAACAACGAGAGCGAATACCTCTTCCGCTTCCTGGACCTGGTGCTGGAGTACAGCCTCAAGTACAGCAATAACCTCAACAACTTTCTGGGGTATTGGGATGTGCAGAAAGAGAAGCTGAGCATCAACACACCCAAAAACCGTGACGCCATCACCATCACCAGTATCCATAAATCCAAAGGGCTGGCCTACCCTATCGTTATCATACCTTTTGCGGATTGGGGCACAGAGCCTATGACACGCTCCCTGATGTGGAGCCAATTGCCAAAAGAAGTCAGCGTAACGGGCAAGCTGCGCAGCGTTGCAGTTAACATAAGTTCTAAACTGGAGAAAACGATACTGGCGGATCAATACAGTACGGAGGTAGAGAAAACCTTTATTGAAAACCTGAACATGCTGTACGTGGCCCTCACCCGACCCATCGACCGCCTTTACCTGATTGGGAATGGCAAAGATCTGCTGGAAGATAGAAAGGCAGCGCGAGCGCTGGAGGGTTCTGCCAAAAATGTTAGCCACCTGCTATACCGCTACCTCGTGCACAAGGATATGTGGGAGCCGAATAAGTTCTGCTATCAGCTGTCCAAAGGCACCAATCAAAGGACGCATAGTCCAACTGACAACAACCACACCTACCACCTGGAATACCTGACGGCCACCGACTGGGAGCAGCGCCTGAAGATAAAGCAACACGCCAACAACGTATTCGACTTCGAGACGCAGGCCATACAGCGACAGCAAAACCGGAAACTGCATTACGCCCTCGCCCGTACGGCCTTCGCCACGGAACTTGACCAGGTGCTGCGCCAGATGGTTTACGAAGGCATCATCAGCGACCGGGACAAACCTTCACTGAGGCAGAAGCTGAACGAGGTGCTGCACCACCCGAAGATGGCACACTACTTCTCTAAAAATGTAGTGGTAGAGCATGAGAAGGAAGTGCTGGATGCCCGTGCCTATCTCTATAAACCTGACCGCATTGTGTTCGATGGGGATGCTGTGGTGCTGATAGAATTTAAAGTGCCGCCACCAGAGCCAGGACACCGCAACCGCTTAGACCATTACGCCGTCCGTTTCCGTCAGTTGGGCTACAAGAAAGTGAAGTGCGTACTTTATTATTTCGAGACACAGGAGGTAAAAGAATGGAGCTATGGCGGAAAGCAGGAGCAGTTGAAGATGGAGTTGTAAGAAATGGCGGAAAAACTCGCTTCATTTGTACTCAATGTAAAATTTGAAGTATACCACCCCATAATATTTCACAAATCGTGTATAAAAACCCCGGATGGAAAATCGCATAACCCTCATTACATTAGGCGTTAAAAACCTGCAACGGTCAAGAGACTTTTACCAGAAGGTATTTGGATGGAAGCCGCTGGAAAGCAGCACCGAAAGCATTGTGTTCTTTCAATTGAATGGCATACAGCTGGCACTGTTCCCGCAGGAATCGCTGGCTGACGACGCAGGAGTAGCGGCTGATGGTAAAGGCTTCAGAGGATTTTCGCTCGCCCACAATGTGCGGTCAGAGCAGGAAGTGGATAAGTTGGTGGCATCGCTGGAAGCGAAAGGAGCCAAAGTGGTGAAGCAACCGGAAAAAGTGTTCTGGGGCGGCTACAGCAGCTACATCGCTGATCCGGACGATAACCTTTGGGAGATTGCTTACAATCCTTTCCTACCAATGGACGGATCCGAAGTTGGCGCTTCTATACATTAATTGCTGACAAATCGACCTGATACGTTGAATCTGGTTGCAAAATAAACTACCCATCCCTAACCCTTGCCTGGAGGGGTTAGGGATGGGTAGTTTATCTATCTAAAAAGGCGCTGATATTGTTTAGCTCTTTTTTATAGAAATTATTCCTGGAACAAAGTCCACCTATACAACACAAACACCCTTGCAGACTTTCCTAGAGCTATCGGCAAAATACGTTTACGAAAAGTATAAAGAGAATATCAGTGACTTATGCATTGTGCTGCCTTCGCGGCGTGCGAGTTTCTTCTTTAAAAATGCGCTGGCACAAGCGGCCACAGAGCCTATCTGGTCGCCCGAGGTGTCGGCGATGGAGGATTTCATCTGCCGCCTGGCAAAGACGGATGTGCTGGAACCGATAAACCTGCAGCTTGAACTATATGACCTCATGCGGGAGCAGGACCCGACGCTGGACTTCGACCAGTTCGTGACGTGGGCCGCCACGTTGTTAGATGACTTCAGCCGCATCGACCAGAACCTGGTGAATACAGGAAAACTGTTTGAATACCTGGGAGAAGCCAAGGCGCTGGAGCGCTGGGACCCGAAGTTCCTGGGTAAGGAATTCTCCCCTACTATGCGCAAGTACTTCAGCCTCTGGGACAATATTGAGAAGACTTATCATAACTTGAAAAAGCACCTGCTGGAGAAAAAGCAGGCCTATACCGGCATGGCCTTCCGTAAAGTGGCGGACAATATCGACTCCATTGCCAAAGAATCTGACTGTGCCCAATACATTTTTATCGGCCTCAACGCCCTGACCGCTTCGGAAGAAAAAATCATCAAAACACTGCTGAAGCATGAAAAGGCGGAGGTGCTCTTCGACTCTGATGATTTCTATATGGAGGAGAATACGCCTAACCGTGCCGGAAGCTTCCTCCGGAAATATAAAAGCACCTGGAAACTACCGGAGTGGCGCTGGCAGCAGAACCTACTCCTGACAGATGAAAAGGAGATCAACGTTATCGGGGTAGCCAATGCCAGTATGCAGGGCAAACTGGCAGGGCAGCTGCTGCAGGAAATCAGGAAGCAGGACAAATACGCACAGGTAGCAATTGTATTGCCAGACGAAACGCTGCTCCTGCCGGTGCTGCACTCCATACCGGAAAACATACCAAGCTATAACGTGACGATGGGTTTGAATTTTAATGGCACTCCCCTGTTCAACCTCATCGATTTGTTATTTGAAGTTCACCTGACCGGCATCACCCAACTGCAGGAATCGGGTTATAAGGTATACCAGTACCACCACCTGTCCGTCACGAAACTGCTCACACACCCCTTTATCAGGCGCTACGAACTTTACCTGAACGACCAGCCGGAGCAGGCGAAGTACCACGGCATGATTCAGCAGGTGCTGGACAAGATTGTTGAAGACAACAAAGTTATGGTGTCAGCGCAGGAACTCTTGAATCTGGGCCAGCAGCACCCGCTCTTCGAAGTGCTGTTCAAAACCTGGCGCGACTGCGATGACATTATTGCCAGCATGTACAGGCTCATAGAATTGCTGCGCGAAGTCTACAGCCACGGCCACAACACCATCGAGACAGAATACCTGTACATCTTTTATACCCTCGTCAAGCGCCTTGACACCATTTTCGACTGCCGGGAGCACAAAATATCGGTGCGCAGTTTCCGCAAGTTCCTCTACGAGCTCATCGCATCCACCCGCCTCCCCTTCAGCGGCGAACCTATCGCGGACCTGCAGATCATGGGTATGCTGGAAACGCGCGCATTGGATTTCGAGAACCTGATTATCCTTTCGGTGAACGAGAACACGCTGCCGGCACCCAAACGCCACCAGTCGCTGATGCCCTACGATGTGCTGCGGGAGTTTGGCCTGCCAACCTACTCCGAAACCGAAGGAGCGACGGCTTATAATTTTTACCGCCTGCTGCAGCGTGCCAAGCGGGTGAACCTGCTCTACGTGCTGCCCTCTGACACTTATGGTTCGGGCGAGAAAAGCCGATTTATCCTGCAACTGCAAAACGACCTCGCACTGCGCAACTCTAACATTAAATTCAGGGACATGACTGCTGCCGTGGAGCAGAAAAAGACAAGGGAGTATAACGAGGAGATACTGATAGAGAAAGATGCGCAGACAATAGAGCAGTTTAAAAAGGAACTGCAACGGGGGCTCTACCCTTCGCACCTGAACATGTACATCAACTGTTCGCTGCAGTACTACTTCACACGCATTGCTAAAATGCAGGAGGTGGAGGAAGTGGAGGAACAGTTAGGGGCTGATAAATTCGGAACGCTGGTGCACCAGGTACTGGAGGACTTTTTTAGGGAGTTTGAACAGACAGGCAAGCCCATTGAATCTGCTGATGTAGAGTCGATGCTGACGCAGCTGCCTGGGCAGGTGAAGATGGAGTTCAGTCGCGTAACACGCGGGGCAGTGCCGGAGCGCGGCATGAACCGCCTGCTCTATAAAGTAGCGGTGCAGGTGCTTGAGAAATACCTGCAGAACCTGCTCTATTCAGACGAACTGCCGCTTTACGTGCTGCGCCTCGAAGAAACACTTTCGGCCACGCTACCCGTGCAGGTGGGCGACGAAGAGGTTCTGGTGCGTATTGCCGGTAAAGCTGACCGCATTGACCTGACGGGTCACGATCTTCGGGTAATAGACTATAAAACAGGTAAGGTGGAGCCGGGCCAGCTAAAGGTAAAGCCTGAAGAAGTGGAGCTGCAGTTCACCACTGATCCGAAGTATGACAAAGCCCGCCAACTCTGGCTGTACCAGTATGTGCTGCAGCGTACGCTGAAAGAGCAGCCGGAAACCATACTGCGCAATGCGCAGCACGTAGTTCCGTGGAGTATTCAGCCCCATTCCGGCATTCTCTCCTTCAGGAATTTAGACGCAGGTGTGATGAGTTCTGAATTTAACTTCACCGAAGCAGACGGCGCTACCCCCAAGGACTTCATCGTCGCCTCTGAGACACTCCTCTCCGACTTCGTTCGCCGCATGCTGGACCCGGAGGAGCCAATCCGAAAAACAAATGATCTGGAAGTATGCCAGTGGTGCCCATATAGGGGGATTTGTGCGCGGTAAGGTAAATGCCGCATAAGAGCAAAAGCACAGCACTTTCAAGAAATAGAAAGGTGCTGTGCTTTTAAAAAACTTTATCACAAAGTAGCTACTTCCGGGTAATAGGTTTACCCTTAGCAGGAGAAGCAGGTGATTTTACGCCTGTTACAGCCTTATAAGCATTCACTCTTCCGTGTCCATAAAAAGGATCCCGGCCTGGCTTTCCTAAATCTTCCGCGGAATTACGAAGGGTAGTCTCCACTTGCGCCGGCTTCATATCACCCCCATTTTTACCGATCACGAGAGCAGCCACGCCTGCTGCATGCGGCGCTGCCATACTGGTCCCTCCCGACCAATACCAGGAACCATTTCCGGTGCTAAAAACTAAATCGAAAACATAGGCGGGCGCGGTAACAAAGCCAATTGTCACTATTTCATCGCCAGCATAACTTACATCGCCGCCAGGTGCTGCTAAGTCAACTTCTGGTGTACCATAGTTAGTATAGGAAGCCGGATAATCAAGGAATGCCGTGAATGGAGCTAAAGCCCAGCCTCTAGGTGCTGTAGCTGAGATAGAAATAACATGCGGCGCCTCTGCCGGCATCACTACATAATTGCGATCTTCGTTTTGATTTATCCCATCGTTTCCTGCGGCAGCTATGACAGTAACACCCCGTTGAAAAGCATAAGTGGTTACTTTGCTTAGTGCCACAACGGTTTTCTGTAAAGCTTTGTCATCAAATATTACTTTATTATTTTCGTCCCTAAACTTGCCATTGCGGGGAAAGTAGGCAGAAAGGCTCATATTGATAACATCAGCACCCTGATCAGTCGCATGTACTATCCCATCCATTACCCAGGAAAAAGCTCCTGAACCTTCGTCGCTTAATACTTTTACCAAAATCAGCTTTGCCTCAGGTGCTACACCAATAATACCAAAACTATTGTCTGCGGCGGCAATTGTTCCTGCCACATGGGTGCCATGGCTAAAGGGATCGGGTAAAGAGTATTGCAGGTCCTCCCCGGGCACAAAGCTTTTGCTTGCAGCCATATCGATGTTAGGCTCCAGATCCGGGTGTGTTAAGTCAAATCCTGTATCTAACACAGCTACTCTGGCACCCGCCCCTCTATAACCTGCATTCCAGGCTTCCGGGGCATCAATCGCATCGTGCCCCCATTGCAGATCAAAAAAGAAATCATCATCACCGCTAGCAGGAGGATTACCGTAGTTAGCTTTAACCTTGATTTCTTTAGAAGGATCTACCCACTGTACATTGAAATCGTGCATAACAGCACTAACACCTTTTATTTTGGAGGCTTTGGCGATGAAATCAGGATCAGAGGAGGTCGCTGTAGCAAGTCCTACTTCGTCTATCGTAGCTGTTAATTTTCCTTTTAAAGCGCCCATTTTGCTCTTCAACTCGGATGGAATAGCATTAGTAGATGAGATGATGATGTAACGATCTGACAGCAATGTGACATTAGTCCGTGTGTCGCTCATTTTTGCGGCACTCTCCGTGCTTTGCCGCAGTGTACCATCAGGCATTAAGTCATCCTCTTTTGAGCATCCAAAAGACGTGGCAAGCAGCAGGATCAAAGAAAAGATAAATTTGTGCTGGTAAGTTGGTTTCATAATAAGCATTATTTAAAGTTGCGTTGCAATGTAGATCAGCTTTACATTGCCGTAATCACAAAAAGCAGTAGAGGAATCAAAATCAGCAGTTTAAAAGGAAAACTATTTCACTAAGTGTTAAATCTGCCAATCTAAACTAAAGGAGCCTAAAATAAAACTTTTTAAGTATTATATATTACAATACTAACGTTTAAAATAATAAATGGTTAAATCTCAACGCTTCATTTCCTCTCTTTTGCAGAGGTATTTAGAAATGCTAGGGCTGCATATAACTAATTGAGAAAAGCTACTGAAAGTAATGAATGCTCTAGTTTCAGATAGCTACATGAGACATATCTAAACTGATGATTTTCCATAGTGAACACTTTAAATAAAAAAGGAGCAAACGTAAGCACATTTGCTCCTTTTTTATTTAAAGTGTTCACTAGTATGAAAGTGGCGACTATACCTGAATCTTTCAGTAATCAAATTCCAGCAGGTTCTGAATGGTATCGCGGTGCGCGTCTCCCGACATCTTTTGAGCGTCCGCATCCACCATTTCTTCTGTGCCTATCTAAAGTGTCCGTTTGATGTTGTTCGGATCTGCATCTCTGGAGAAATAAAGCACTACATACTCTGTTTTTCCAAAATGGCCATGATCGCAGTATCCCATCGAGTTCAGGATGCCATCCAGCTTCACTTCCACTCCTGGCTCCGACCAGGCACAGGTTCTGCAACACCTGGAGCATCACTGGCTACCACCTGTGCCTGATCAGCTGGATCAGACATAGGTAGTTTCATCTATAAAGGGCCACACGTTCGGAATAAACAGTAGCTTTGCATACTGTAATATAAAGTTTAGCAGCTTCATAAAATATTTGATTGAAAAGAGTAACAGACATATTAGCACGGTATGGGCTAACGCTACAGATTTTTAAAACAGCCCTGGCAGCTGCCCTTTCCTGGTTTGTGGCCAAGAATCTTTTGCAAGCGGAATATCCTTTTTTCGCCGCTTTGGCCGCTATTCTCACTGTGCAGGTCACGGTGGCAGACTCTGTCGACAAAGCCACACAACGCTTTATAGGGATAGTGGGCGGCGTGATACTAAGCATGCTGATGGGGCACTGGTTTGATGTGGGGGCTGTTTCTATCTTCTTCGTGATACTGCTTGGCATGGGGATCTCTAAAGCGCTCCGGATGAACCCGCAGGTAATTTCACAAGTAGCCATCAGCTCATTTCTGGTACTTGCTTTCGGGCAAACTGAAGAAGGTTACGCTTTTGCCAGAATTATTGAAACAATATTAGGTTCAGGTATAGCGGTGCTTATAAATGCGCTGATCGTGCCTCAGAATGCCATACCGGATGTTGAGAAAAGCATTATCACATTTAGCGGACTGTCTGCAACAACACTAAAGAGCCTGAATGTGCTGCTAGACAACAACGGGAAAAACAGGAAAACAGGACGCTCTGAAGTAAATGCGCTGATTAAGGAAACTGACAGATGCCATCAGACGCTGCAACTGGCAGAACAAAGTCTGAAATATAACCTGTTTCTGACGCACAAAAGAACCAGGCTGAGCCGGTTAGCAGTTGGCATAAGTAAACTGGAGCATATTACGGTTCAGATCAGGGGAATACGTAGAGGCCTTGCAGACTTACAACTAAACGAAGTGTTTCAGTTGGAGTATGATAACATACAGCAGCTGAAAAGAGCGATGGGGGCAACAGCAGACTGTATCGCTGCTTTCGGCAATACAATGATTGTGACCTCAGAAGAAAACCTGTCTCTTCTCAAGCACAACATTCTGAAGGCCCGCGCAGAGCAGGCACTTTGCCTCCAGGATTTCAAGCGGATCTCATCGCTGGAAACGCTTCGTGACGTGGGGAGCATCCTGACTGATTTGAACCGCATAGTGGCTGAAACAGAAAGGCAAAATCCCGTAAAACAAATAAAGTTGGCGTAGGCACTCGCTTGCCACAAGCACCAGGTTTAGTTACTCAACATTAAAAGCTACTACAAATTTTTTACCGCTTTCATTGCCTATTGGTTCTGCCCATATCCTGCCTTGGTTTAGTTCAATGATGCTCTTGGCTCTGGGCAATTCCATACCTGATGCATCTTCGTTGCCTGTAGTCTTACCTGTAAGAACAGCATATTTGAAGAAAACTTTACGAAGATCCTGTCTTGTCAGCACGGAATCTTCGGAACTGACTTCCACTTTATAGATGCCATTGCTTTCGTAGATATCCAATCCGATGGCGCTGCCTTTTGGAGTATACTTGATGGAGGTGCTCACCAGGTTACTCAGGGCCTCCCGTATAAGATCAGGGTCTACAAACAATTCGCGTCTGCTGGCCACTGTAAAAAACAATTCCTGCTGTTTCGCCTTAGCCAGCGGTTCAAATTCAACAGCAACAGAACGAGCTATCTCGGATACAGCTATCTGCTGCGGACGCACGACTAACTCCTCCTCCTGCAATGACTCCTGCAGCATAATTTGCAGGTTTTCCTGCAAAACGTTAACAGTAGCATGCAACTTTCTGATGATATTTGTACTGTCAGGCGACACCAATGCTTCATTTAAAAGTACTTGTTGCTCTTTGATGGGCTCCGCAATATTATGCGCCAGATTCGTGTAAAGTTCGTCGTGCTTTCTGGTAGCTTTGCGCGTGAGCGCCCTTAGTTCAATTTGCTCCACTACCAGATTAGCCAAATCCTTTAATATTTCCTTCTCTTCTTCCTTTACACTCCGGGGCTCAGAATCTATAACACACACAGTACCAATGTTAAAATTGTCTCGGGTGATAAGTGGGGCACCGGCATAAAATCTTATTCCACCCGGTGCACTTACATAAGGGCTTGTCATCAGGCCCGGTACCAGATGGGTGTCTTCGAAAACTGTTACGTCTTCGTCATTGATGATAGTAAGCGAGCAAAGACTGTCTTCACGGTCTACACATGATACTTCGAGCGAGCTAAAATTAGATTTATACCATACCCTGTCCTTATCGACAAGCGAAACAAAAGCACTGGGCGCTTTAAGTAATCTGGAAGCAAGCCTGGTAATTCTATCAAAAAAAGCCTCTGGCGGTGTATCCAGAAGCTCATAGCGAAACAGTGCTGCTAAACGTTCTTTATCATTTAAGGGAACAATGGTTTCTGGCTTTCCGGTAAGAGCAATATTGGTAGAATTCAAAACGAATAGATATAATGAATGTATTTTGCGACAATGCCTTCTTACTAAATTACTAAAAACTAATTTTAGTTTAAAGTTTTACTGCAAAAGGCAAATTTTTTTTCTGTTCACTGACTCAATTGAGCTCAGACAACATTCATACACCTGTTCATTTCAAGAAGTTCAGCTATACTGTAGCGGTTCATAAGGAGAGACACGTGAAGAAAGACTTTATTGAACAACGTGCCATTTTAATATCATGTCTACTATATTTCCTTAGCTTAAGGTCATCATTCCTTTCTCAACCAAAGGCAACATCCAGCACCATCATCAGCACAAAACCTCCTATAAGGCCCAGCACAGCTACATCGGTGTTTTTATCGCGCTGCGTCTCAGGAATTACCTCCTCCACCACTACAAATATCATAGCTCCGGCCGCAAAAGCCAGCGCGTAAGGCAGAATGGGTTGCACCGTAATAACTGCAGCGGCTCCTATCACACCGGCAACAGGTTCTACTACGGCTGAAAGCTGACCATACCCAAAGCTTTTCATTCTGCTGACTCCCTGCCTGCGCAAGGGCATCGCCACGGCAAAACCCTCTGGAAAATTCTGCAGGCCTATACCAATCGCCAAGGCAATAGCAGAAGCATACGTCACACCGTCCATCCCATTATGCGCTGCACCAAAGAGCACCCCCACAGCCAGGCCTTCCGGAATGTTATGCAACGTGATGGCTAAGATGAGCAGTGTTGTCTTATGCCAATTTGTTTTTAAGCCCTCGGTTTCATTTTCTTTAAAATTAATGTGCAGGTGCGGGGCCAGCTTATCTAAGCCAAATATAAAAAGCGCACCTGCCAGAAAGCCCACGGCTGCCGGCAACCAGCTAATTCCCGGATAGTCCTTTTCCGCTAAACTAATAGATGGGGCCAGCAGCGACCAGAAACTGGCTGCCAGCATCACACCTCCTGTAAAGCCCAGCATCACATCGTGCCACGCCCTGCTCATCGACCTGAAGAAAAAGACCATAGAGGCCCCAAGCAATGTTAAAAACCAGGTGAATAAGGTAGCAATAAGAGCGGCATAAACAGGCCCCAGTTCCCTCAGATAATTTTCTAGACTTTCCATTCAAATATTAAAAACCCGCTTCAGGGTGCGCTAAAACCAAAGTGCCAGAACGGATCCCACGGCCAATACTTTTATTTTGCTTACAAGCATCGTTGGCTTACGCATTTGTTGCACCAAAGATGTCTGTTCGCCTCCACTTTAAGTTTGCCCCAAGTAACAAAGAAGCAACTATTGTCAGTAAGCCACTCTACTCAGGTTGCAATTTGTCTGGGTGTTGGAAAGCTACCCACCCCTCACGCTTCCGTGGAGAAGAATATGTCAAGTTATAAAATATACTCTGCAGGATCAGTGAGTATTGGACTAAGATTTCTGATTCAACATTGTTAGAAAAAGAAAAACCTGGCAACAAACCAGGTTCCTCGTTTAGGTTGTATGAAATAGAAAATCTATCAGAGACAATATAAAGTCTCTGTTTGCTATGCTTTCAGCACGAAAGTAAATCTGGCGTTTGTGCCTTGTGCGCCTTCAGAAACATTCATCAGGAGTTCTGGTTTGAAGATGTAATCGCGCTCATTGCCTGTTTCACCTGGAAAGTAGAGCTGCGTGGTGAGAACAGATTTGCCAGGTCCTTTTACCTTTACATGAAAGTGTCGTGTGCGCCCTGTATATATGCCTGGCACTATAGTCTCCAGTTTAAAATAGCCTTGCTTGTCGGTGTATTGGTGTCCGCGCATGTTAAAGCCATCATTGTCATAGTTGCCATTATCATCGGCATGCCACCAATCAAGCAAAGCCCCTCCTACAGGCTGGCACTTCGTATTCAGCACCTGCCCGGTCAGCACCAAAGGTATGCCCTTCATGCCATTTTCGCGGAGGCTACTTCTTTCAGGAGAGCGTGGGGTATAAAAGGGGCCTTCTGTTTGGGAGGGAGTAGGATCGTCATGGTCATCACACTCCGGCGTAGGCTCCAGCACGTCCATTCGTTTTAAGAAAGGAAACGCCGGAACCAGGCCAATAAGTGGCAAAGCGGACATAAATGCAAAAAAACGGCGCCTTGTGATGTTCATGTACCCTTACGTTAGTAAGATTTAAAGAGGAAACCTCCTTCTATTGTACGTTTCAGCAACCCTCAAAGGATTAACTCATTACAACTTACTTTCAACTATCTGATTTCCGGCACCCGCAACAAGCATCAGATCTATGGTAAAGGTGTCGTCAATAATCTTATCAGCTGCTGTACCCAGCAAGCCTGAGCGGTATTTAATGTCCCACTTCGTGCGATCCACCTCTATTTTAGCAGTTGCTTCTGCCTTTTTCCCGTTGATTTTAACGTTAGCCGGGAATGTGATGGCGTTTGTTATTCCTTTTATGGTCAGATCACCGGTTACAGAGTAGTTGGGCTCTCCCGCTTTTGGTTTTGCGACAGGGCTTACGCTGGTTATCTTAAAAGTGGCATTCGGATGCTTCTCCACTGAAAAGAAATCTTCGGATTTCAAGTGGTCAGTCAGCTTTTTGTTGGAACCAGGATTTGTGATGTCGGTGTCCGTGATAGAGGTCATGTCAATTACAAAATTGCCTCCTACCAATTTGCGTCCGTTCACTTCCAGACTACCATTTGCAATTTTCACGTTACCGGTATGCTCACCGCCAAACTTCTTTGCATTCCAGGTCATGGTGCTGCTGGCAGTATTCACCGGTAAAGTGGTAGCAGCTACTGCAGTGGTTGCAGCCTTTTTAGCAGGGTTGTCTGCTGCTGTTACGCTGGAACTGTAAAGCACTGTGGCAAGCGCCAGGGTGCTTAAAAGTACTGGATAGTTTTTCATATAGAGGAAAGTTTAAGGTTTAGAAACAATGTCTGCAATCATAAATATTTAAAGCACCAGGGGAAACTACCCTGGTGCTTTGCTTTAAGCTTTACTTCACCCGCTCCAACATTCCTTCCACTGCGCGGCCCTGCAAGTCTACAGTAAGATACAACTTTCCGTCTTCTGTTATGCCTTTGTAAAGGATTGTTTCTTCGCCAGAGGAAAGTATAAACGAAATGGCATCACCGGCAACTGTACCATCTGAGATAGGCATTTGCCCCATAGGAGACTGTGCAGTACCAGTCAATGTAGTGCCATCAGCAACTAAGTCCAGTATGATGTCACGCTCTCCCATTTTACCTTGCCAGCGCCCGGTAATTCCGCCTGCCTGCGTCGCTGCACTGTCTGTGGCTGCCTGTTGTGCGGCTGGTGTTCCTGCTGGTGCCTGCATAGGTTTCTGTCCTGCTCCCATGGCAGTTCTTGCAGCACCGCCCGGCGTCATGCCTGGTGCTCCTCCCTGAGGGGCTCCTCCACCTTGCTGTGCGCCGGCATCCTGCACTCCGCCTTCACTGCCACCTTTCAAATCATCGTTGTTAACTGACTTCTTTCTCCTGCGTGGCGCATCTGATGTCAGTTTACCGATGCGGTAGCTGAAGTTCACCTTAAAGTTCATATTGTGCATCACATTGGTGCTTGTCTGGCTGAAGGTTGGCGAATTCAGCTCATTTCTTACTTTAATGGTTGGTGACAGAAAGTTCTCTGCACCAAAGCCGATGCTGCCTCTCCGCTCGTTGAATTCTTTTTTCAGGTTCAGGCTATAGATTCCAAAGCCTCCCTGTACCCCCTGCAGTTGTACCTGCCGGCCACGGTAGAAGCCAAAGCCCTGTATGCCCCAGCCCTGCCCCAGGTTATAATTACCCATCGCGCGTATGTTGTACACTAGTCCGCTGTTGTTGGCACGCTGGGTCGGGTCGTCCACGTTGTTGCTCAGTACGGCGTAGTAAACATCCCCTCCGCCGTTTAGAGTAAGTTTATTGCTCAGGTTAATGCTGCCGAACACGCTTCCACCATAAGCCTCTTCCTGACCAATGTTATAGTAAGAAGTTTCCAGCACGCCATCCTCCGCTCTGGTGCGAACAGCCTGTATAGAGTTGTTCGTATTTCGTACAAAAGTCGAGAAATTCAGGGAAGTTGATTTGAAATACGTACTGTATGATAATTCAAAGTTGTTCGTATATTCCGGGTCCAACTCTGGATTACCCACCGTTCTGAAGGCAGGGTTCGGGTTCTGTGCGTTCGGGTTCAGGAACTGCAGCGAAGGCCTTTGTATGCGGCGGTTGTAAGCCAGCTTGATGGTGTTACCATCCTGCAGCCTTTTAGAGAGGTTGATGCTTGGCACCAGCACACCATACGATGGGATATTCACCGCTTCGTCGCTGTTTTCAAAATCAGCATTGATGGTGGTGTACTCGTAACGGGCACCCGCTTTCATGCTGTAGTTGTTGGCTGTTGTGAGGGTGTAGGAAAGATAACCGGCTGAAATATTCTGATTATAGTTGAAAACGTTGCTCAGGTTAGTTCCTTCCACTACCGTGAATGGCCCTGTTCCACCGGCTGTAAATGTTTCATAGTCGCTGGTAACCTGCCGCATGATCTGCTTCGCCCCCAACTCCACCATCTGGTTCTTGCCGATCGGGTTGGTATAATCCAGCTGCACAGTAGACTCCTGGTTAAAGCTTTCGTTTATATTTTTCAGGCGGCTCTCCAAATCGCTCCCGCTACTGTTGTATATTTCGTTCAGGAAGTCGTTGGTGCGGTTGTTTCGGCTAAACTGCGTCAGGATACTGAATTCCTGCTGCGGCTTAATGGTGTGGGTATAGTTAAGGTTTACGTCAACTGTGCCGGAATTATCCGTCACTTCCACATCCCGAAGCGTGCTGCTAAACAAGGTGCCTTCCTGGTAACGCTGCGTAAGCAGACCGTCCTGGAAATTATGACCGTTGCGAAGGCCATACTGCACAGAGGCATTTATGTAGTTCTTTTCATTGATGTCATAGTCCCAGCCAAATGTATAGCGACCGAACATCATGTTGTTCCGCATATCCGACTCCTGACGAATAGTATTCTGCTGATTATCTGTTACTGTTGACTGCTCGTTTTCAAAGCTGCCGGGCATGTTATAGCCGGCACGGCCAAACCCTCCCAGAGAGAAACCCATTTTACCAACACGGTAGCTGCCATTCAGGCCCAGGTTGGACCCTCTTAAACCAACGCCGGTGTCAATGTTCAGGGTACCGCCCTGCAGGGTGTTCTTTTTGGTGACGATATTGATGATACCTGCTGAGCCTTCCGCATCATATTTTGCAGATGGAGACGTGATAACCTCAACAGACTTAATCATGTCCGCCGGAATCTGCTTCAGGGCATCGGCCACGCTACCGGCTGTGATGGTAGAGGGACGGTTATTTATCAATACCCGGATATTCTGGCTGCCGCGCATCGACACGTTTCCGTCTAAATCAACAGAAAGCATTGGCACTTTGCGCAGCACGTCTGCAGCATCACCGCCCCTGTTCGACTCATCATTTTCGGCGTTATATACTGTGCGGTCTACCTTCTCCTCAATCATGGCCCGCTGTCCTTCCACCACTACCTCCTGAAGTGCTTTTGCAGTAGAGCTGATGGTGATTTTTCCCAGGTCAACGGCTGCATTTGTTACCTCTATGTCTATGGTCTTTGCCTCATAGCCGATAAAGGAAATGGCTACCCTATAGGTACCGCTGGCTACCTTTTCGAGAGAGAACCGGCCCTGGTCGTCGGCCATCGTGCCATCCACCGGTTTGCTTGTAGCGGGGTTCACCAAGGCAATAGTCGCATACGGAACCGGCTGCTGCGTGTCAGCGTCAACCACTGTACCCGTAATACGGCCGGCTACATTTTTCTGTGAAGCAGCCGCGTTGACCGGGCTGCTGGAAGCTAAAAGCCCCCCTCCGTCTGAGGGAGACTGCGCAACGGCGACCTGGCACAGGCAGGCTAGCACGAGAGCAGAGAGATATGTTTTTTTCATGGCGTCGATTTTCAAAAAGAACTGAACAAAGCAAATCTTTCTTAAGCGGATAAAAAAACAGAATAGATTGGCAGCGACTAAACGCCGACGAATGACTCCTGACAGCCGATGGTTTTATATATCCGTTGAATATCCTGCCCATGTAGTGAAGTATAGATGAAATACCGGCAAACGGTCGGTGAAAACGCTTGAACGGCAGATAAGAAAGGCTTCAGTAGTACAATAATTTTATGTTTGTCTATATAATGATAACTTAAGCCTTACAATGGCAAACACCTTCATAAATCGCCACGGGTACCTCCTGATTCAGTTGCTGGTACTGCTGGGGCTACTACTGCTCCTTTGCCAGCCTTTGGCCTGGGATATAGAACTTCCCATACAGTTTTGGGTAAAACAGGGACTTGTCTTTGTCATGTGGGTGAGTTTGTTTTACCTGAACACGCTCATGCTGGTACCACGGCTCCTGTTTAAGAACCGTTTGGGTGCGTTTACTGCAAGCGTTCTGGGAGCTGTTGTATTCATAATGCTGGCAGGCTTCGTCATAGACACATGGCTGAATTTGCCTGAACTGATGCACCGGGCTTTCAATCCAGATGAAGCTGCGCAGCCTCATCGTAAAGGCATGCACATAAACCCTGTGATGCTGCTGGCCACCCTGCTGGTGCTGGGAATAAGCACCAGCATTAAAACCGTACAAAAATGGCAGAAAGACACCGAGATAAGGCAAAGCCTGGAGCGGCAAAAGATTAGCTCTGAACTTTCATTTCTGAAAGCGCAGATTAACCCGCACTTCTTCTTTAATACCCTCCACAGCATCTACGCCCTCACAATGATAAACATCGAAACTTCACGGGAGGCGCTCCATACCTTATCCAGAATGATGCGGTATGTCCTGTACGAGACACAGTCCGGCACCACCCTGCTCAGCAAAGAGATTGAGTTTATGCAGGACTACATCAACCTGATGAAACTGCGATTAACAGAAAAAGTGACGGTAACGTTTGAACCACCAATGCCTTTGCGTGATGTGCCGGTGGCGCCGATGTTGTTTCTCCCTTATGTGGAAAATGCTTTTAAACACGGTGTAAGCGCTTTACTACCTAGCAACATACATATAGCCATACAGCAGCATGGGCAGGTCTTGGAGTTGGATGTGCGCAACACGGTGCTCCCTGAAAAGAGAACGGTACTGGAGGAAAGCAGTGGTATTGGACTGGCCAACACGAGCAGGCGACTGGACCTGCTCTATCCTGGGCAGTATACCCTTGCTGTAACAGAAAAGACACCGGAAAATGAATACCGGGTAAACTTAAAGCTGAACTTATCATGACGCTCAAATGCATTGCCGTTGACGATGAACCGCTGGCCCTGGGAATGATTGCGGCCTTTATAGAACAGACACCCTTCCTGCAGCTGGTCGGACGCTACTCCAGCGCCGTGGAGGCATTGCAGGGGCTCCATCAGCAGCCGGTGGATCTGGTGTTTCTGGATATCCAGATGCCTGACCTCAGCGGCATTGAGCTAGCGCGGGTGCTGGACAAAGGAGAGTATGGCATCGGCCCACGCATTATCTTCACAACCGCCTTCAGCCAATATGCGCTGGAGGGGTATAAAGTAGATGCGCTGGATTACCTGGTTAAACCCTTCAATTATGCCGATTTCCTGAAGGCTGCCAGTAAGGCCCAGGCTTATGCCGGTCTGATTCAGAAACCAGCGCCGGCAGCATTGCAAGCTTCAGTTGCAGCGCCGGAGGAAGAGTATCTCTTCCTAAAGGTGGAATACCAGTTAGTGCGCATCGCTTTTAGCGACATTCTTTACATTGAGGGACTGAAGGATTATGTGAAGGTGCACCTCGAGAGCGATACTAAACCTATCCTGTCACTTACAAGCTTGAAAGCACTGGAGGAAAAGCTGCCGGCAAGAAAATTCATGCGCATCCACCGCTCCTATATTGTGGCGCTGGATAAGATAAGCGCTGTTTCCCGTAACAGAGTACAGATCGGCGAGACTAACATTGCCGTCAGTGACCAATACAAGGAGGCATTTAACCAGTTTCTCAGTCGCTGGACATAATCACTCAGGCTTATTCCACACCTTATTTTTTGTAAAGCTACGCTAGCTCCAGCCATACTGTACTGTTACCACCATTGCTGGGGGTGCATTTCTGCTCAGGACTCCTGAACATCAGCTTTGAAAATTAAGCATCCGCTAAAATTCTGTTTTGCCACACACGCCTGGCTTACATCCTTCTGATAAGCAATTCATTAGATTGTATAAGCAGGTGCATTAGGCTATAGAACAGGTACACTTCGTAAAGTTTCTAAATTTTCCTTCCTTGATTTTTCTTAGTATTATCGCATGAAATATGTCGTGTGCCGAAAAAATCTGATGTTTTGAAAACATATTTAACGCTGTTTTTCCTGCTTGTTATCAACCTGACAACCTATGGCCAGGACACCTATCTGAAGGTTGTGGCAAAGAAAGGGGACGGAATTTACACCCTGCTTCGTCGGCATGGGCTAGACTTTTCGAATCACCTGAACTCTTTTCTGGAGCTAAACCAGGGCAACATTGGCAAAGACAACAGCCTGTTTGCCGGTAAAACTTATTTACTGCCATCAGTTTCCTCTGGCACAGCTGCCGATGCTCCTGCAAGTGCTGTATCAAAAAGCAAAGCAGCAGCGCATAAAGGGATGAACGTTTCGCTGTTCGGCGATAAATATGCGAATGTAGAAGTGAAAGACCAGCAACTAAAAGGGGCTGTCTATTACCTGACTTCCGGGCATGGCGGCCCGGATCCGGGCGCTGTTGGAAAATACGGCTCTTACCAGCTTGCCGAAGATGAATATGCCTACGATGTCACCATTCGTTTGGCCCGGGTGCTGATGGAGCATGGCGCGACTGTGTACATGATTGTGCAGGACCCGAATGACGGCATCCGCGATGAAAATGTGCTGGTGATGGATACCGATGAGATAAATTATCCTAACGAAAAAATATCCTACAGCCAGAGGGAACGCCTCCGCCAACGCACCCGCGCAATCAATAACCTGTATGCACAGCACAAAGGTGCCTACCAGCGCATGCTGGCGATACACGTGGATAGCCGCAGCAAGAGCCAGAATATTGATGTGTTCTTTTACCACCACGAGAACAGCGCATTGGGCCAGAAAATGGCAGAAACAATACACCAGACATTTACATCTAAGTACAAACGCTACCAGCCAAACCGCGACTACTTCGGTAATGTGTCCCACCGCAGTAGCCTGTACGTCATTAAATACACGCATCCGCCTACCGTTTTCATCGAACTTGGCAATATTCGCAATGATTTGGATCAAAGGCGATTCGTAATAGCAAACAATAGACAGGCACTTGCCAACTGGATTAGCGATGGCATTATAGCTGATTACAAGTCCCGATAAAATCAGAAGGGCAGCCGCAGTGGGCTGCCCTTCTGATTTTAACCGTCTTTAATTGCAAGGCTACTACAAACCTCCAATTCTAAGTACATGCTGAGATAAGCCATATTGGCTCTCTTTCTGCACACGCCGAACAGGGGGATCTGCTTTGGTGGTTTGGCCATTTCAAGGAAACCCCCAAACAAATCTTTCTCATCCATGGGGAGAAAGGGGCTACAGAAGCTCTCAAGAAGAAAGTAGGAGACACCTACGACTGCGCTGTAACCGCAACAGAGTTAGACAAGGTGTATAAACTGTGACTAATATCCGCAAATTTTAAGCCTCCAAACAAAATAAAGAAAGCCAGGCGAGGTCGCTTTTCTATACGTGCATCTGCACCACATCAGCACGGTCTGTTCGCTCTGTAACTGAGGTATAACCGCAGCTGCGGCACCATACATTTTTAAAACAGAACACCAGCAGATGAGTGCTATTTCTGGCTAATTCGTTCATCACACTTTTCAAGGAGCCGTAAAAACCTTTATCCTTTGTTATAGTTTCCGGACCGACCTCCAAGAGCAGCGGCGCAGGTTTTATGCAATTTGGTTTTGCTAACCTAACTCTCTCTTAGCCTCTCATTTAAAGGCTAAAACCTTTTAAAACAAGCATATTACCCATTTTTCCGAACAATTATGACTCTTTGGCGTTTACATATATGTATTGTAAATAGAAGATATGAATACAATTTTTAAAACCATGAAAGAGAAAACTATGAAACGCTTATTTTTACTCCCAGCATTATTGCTAGCACTTACATTAGGTGCAAATGCGCAAACATTACAAGACCTACCAAGGCCTCAGACAAGTGCACCTGTTTCTAGTGAAGCTATACAGGAGGGTAACTGGCTTGTTGGAGCAGACATTGGTAACATCGGCCATAACTTTAAGTCTGAAACCTTCAACTTTGACGTTTCACCAAGAGCAGGTTACTTTATCAGCGATAATGCAGCCATTGGTGCGTCTGCTCAGCTTGGCCTTTCCATCTATGATGGAGGTGAAAGCTGGCGTTATGGACTAACGCCATTTATACGTTACTACTTCCCAGAAGGAGCATCAGCTACTAACAGATGGTTTGGTGAGGCTGTTATTGGTCTTGCAGGTAGCTCTGAAGAAGACAGTGATGGTGATGCCATTCTTTCCCGCGTATATGGTGTCAGAGCCGGTTACGCTCATTTTGTAGCTAGTAACGTGGCCTTGGAAGGAACGCTCAACTTAATAAGAAGTAGTGCTAATGTCGACATCGATGATGCTGCTCAAACTGGATTGTCATTAGCAGTAGGTCTTCAGATTTACCTGCCTGGCAGAAACAACTAGTAACAGAAGTTTACATGCTTTAAATTAAAAGCCGGCTCTATTAAATGATGGAGCCGGCTTTTTTATGTCTGACTAAAAGGCTTTCGGAGCTTTTTTGCCTTACATCAGTGCAGTATTTCCTTTGCCAGCTTCTTTTTACCATCAATCTTATGGTTATACTTTAACCCCAGTATCTCCGCCACCACCGGGTAAACATGTATATTCCGAAAAGATGCTACTCTTTCTCCTTTCTTGAAGGCTGGCCCCCATGCGTAAAAGGTCGCATGCATGTCCTTCACCGATACCGGGTCATAACCATGCGCTCCCGGTGCAGGTTTGCGCGTTGAAAAATGAAAGACCTTCGGCGCTTCTGTTAGCAGCAGAATATCCCCCACCCTATTGTATGCATCGTCTTTGGCTCCATATTGCAGGTGGGCGGGCATGTTCGTTTTGCGGTATACTTTATAATCCTTTGCTTCCTGCTTTAGCTTTCTGTACGTGCTTTTGATGGCGCTCTCATCTTTAGCGTGGAGCTCCACCACCATACCACCACCCGATACCTGGAACTTCGCCGTATCTACGGCAGCAGGCAAAAGCAAGGTGTTTTCAGTATCTATTTGCGTCATCCCATGGTCCGACACAAAAATATAGTTTACAGGCAAGCCTGTTGTGGCCACCGCATCCGTCAGTTTTTTAATGTTTTCATCCAGTTCCTTCACTGCTGCTCTTGTTTCCGGGGCATCAGGGCCATAGCTGTGACCCGCATGATCCACTTCCGGCATATAAAAGGTAATCAGGTGCGGCCGCTCCGCTTCCGGCAGGTTCAGCCAATCTAACACCACCTGCACCCGCTCATTAAAAGGAATAGCCTCGTTATATTCGTAATGATACGTAGGCAGCACACCCTGAATCGGAGCCTCAGAGCCAACCCAGTAGAAACTGGCACTCAGCATTTGCTGCTGTTCCGCCAGCACCCAAAGCGGTACACCGCCGTACCAACTCCCGTCCTCCACCTTATGTCTCTCACGCATAGAATAGCTCTCTCTGCGCTGCGGGTCATAGAAGTAATTGTTGATGAGCCCATGTGTTGCCGGATACATACCCGTAACAAGGGTGTAATGGTTCGGGAAAGTCTTGGAAGGAAATGATGGCAACATCGATTCCGCCTGCACGCCCTGCTCCCGCAAAGTCAGCAGGTTTTCAGCCTGGTATTTATCAGCATAGTCGTACCGGAAGCCATCTGCCGAAATCATAATCACGTACGGCTTCTGCTGTTGCTCTGGGCTATTCTGCCTGTTAGGAATTACTTTTTGGGTGATGTCTACCTGTGCGGAGGCGGTGGCTACCTCTGTTAAGATGCACAAAAGGAGGAGGTACTTTTTCATAGGACAAAGGTAATTCCAAAATTCTTTGCAAAACTGCACCTTGTATTATTTTAGAATTAAGTTCGCTTGCCAGTGAATTTTAATTAACGTGCAGGCAATGGCGGGGCAGCAATAGCAGCGTCTTGTTGAGGAAGCAGCTTTTTTGAATAGTAGGTAATCAGGCTTCTTTTACAAACAGGCGCTTGTCAAACTCAAAGGGCACGGCCTCTATAGCCGCTACTTTTCCAAAATCTGCGTGACGGGGGTTTACCAGGTAGTTATAGGTGCCTTGTACAGTGGCCGAATGTACTTTCAGCACCAGGTGTTCGCTCTTCAGCACAAAAGCATCCCCTATTTCCTGTGTACTGTTGGCATGCGGAAAGCTCTTCCAGTCTGCAGGTAGTTCTTCGGGAGCAAGTTCTTTGGTGGGGGCGTCATCCGGAATGTGGATACGCACGAGATAGTAATCAGCAGGTACGATGCCTAAGGGCATATGCACGGCTATTTCCACGGTGCAAAGGGCAATTGACTCGCTGGTATACAGGATGGCGATGCCTTTGCTGTTCCAGCGGCCGCCTGCTAGTTCGGCACCACGGCCAGAAAGATCATTCCTAAACTTACCCCTGCTGAGCCGGTATACGATCATGCCAATACACCATGCTCAATGCGTGTCAGTTCGTCCTTCAGCAGCCCTATGCCAAAGGTACTATCCAAAAGCTCTTTGGGTTTGATGCCTCCCAAGGCCACATTTTTCGCACCCAGCCAGGCATCAAAATTTGCTTTATCGCCAAAAACCTCTACGCCTTTATTATATACCAGCGTTATCTCTAGTATTTTCTCGGAGTGCAGTGGGTCGAAGGTGCGCTTGTCTTTCTTATAGCGCTGGAACGTACGCTCCGACAGGTGCAAAAAATTAGACCACTCTGTGGTGCTGAAAGGGCTTTTGTCGGCTATGTACTGAAACAGGGCATACTTTATGCCTTCCCGTACTGTGCTAATAAGCATAAATACGTCCCGGTCGTCAATTTGCTTGTAGCTAAGATCGTTGGTGAGTGCCTGTCCCATGGTTAAAATGCTTTATGTCTCAAATATAAGAAACTTGTCATGATTTTAACGCCAATTGTCGCAAAATAGTTTTCAGGGAACGCGATTGTGTGACTAAAAGATGTATCATGCGCTACATAATCCTGCAGGTGCAAGCTTGTTTTTAATTGAAGAAGCACTAATTCTGCTGGTCAGACGTTACGTAGGCCAAACAACCAGTAGTATCAATGCGAAAATATATGGTGGTGGCAGTTGGCCTTGCTTTAGGTATAAGTGCCTGCAACACCCAAAATGCGCTAACGGAAAGTAATAATATGCCTAAGCACCCAACACTCTCCATGGCCGATGTTGTGCCGGTAATGGAGCCGGAAACGCCGGAAGCGAAGGCAAAGCAGGAGAAGTTTCTGCAGGAGAATGCAGACCGGTTCAAGAGCCGGAAACTGGCAAGTGAGTATTATGTGCTGCAAGCCCAGCGTGCTTTCAACGACAGGAAGCAGGATTCAGCCTCCTACCTTTTTGGCCGTGCCTACCTGATGGATAGCACCAACAACGACATCTTCTGGGGATATGGCATTGTGTATGGGCGGGAACAAAAGTATGACGAGGCGTTGTTCCTGCTTTACCGTGCGCTGGAGAAAGACAAACAAAACCCGCGCCTGCTCAACGATGTGGCCACCAGCCATCTGAGCCGCTTTTATGCAAAAGCGGATCCGGAGGACCTGATGCAAAGCAGAAAGTTGTTGGAACAGGCCGTGCAACTTTCCCCGAACGAGGCGGATGCTTATTATAAGCTAGCCATAAACTGTTATTACCTTCGGGAGTATGGCAGCGCCTGGACTTATCTGCACAAGAGCATCCAACGCGACAAAGAAATTGCAGATAAAACCTTTATTGCCGCCTTGTTAGAGAAGAAGCAAGACCCACAAAGGGTGTATACACCGCAACAGATGCTGTAGCTTGCGAAATAGTAGACATTAACTTACTTTTATATTTCAGCAGCCATATTAACTGCTTTATATCGAATAAATCTGAAAATGAAGAAATTACTTTTAGCCGCCGTCGCCATTTTTTGTGCCACCTCCATTAGCTTTGCACAGGAGCAGCCAGCTGAGCAGAACCCGCAGGTGCTGCCAATGTTCGGGGGAAAAGCGAAAACAGAAGAGCAGCAGAAAAAGGATGAGAAGTTCCTGACCAGTTGCGACAAGAGCTTTGCCAGCCGCCAGGAAGCCAGCAGCTTCTTTATGGAGCGTGGCTGGGAGTATATGAACGAGGGGCAGCTTGATACCGCAGTGTACCGTTTTAACCTGGCCTGGCTCCTGAACCCTGACAACAAAGACACACATTGGGCTTTTGGATTGGTTACTTCAGCCAAAGGGCAAACCGAAGAGGCAATCATACATTATGAGAAAGCGCTTGGATATGACCCAACAAACTCTTTGTTGCTGTCAGACATCGCTGCAACTTACCTGAAAGTATACAGTGAGGGCAAAAAGAAAAAGAAAGACCTTAAAAAAGCGAACAAGTATCTCTCTGAAGCTATCACAGCAGATACAGCAAATGCTTTTGCGCTTTACAACCTCTCGAAAGTAAAATTCTATGAGAAGAAGTACAGCGATGCTTGGGATTACCTGCACAAAAGCCGCGCGATAAACATGACCCAAATTGACTATAACTACATAACAGAATTGACAGACCAGATGCCGGACCCGAAAGGCTTCTTCCGGTCTGGCATACCAACCAGCAGCAACGAATAAAACTAAAGCCTCTGCACTCATGCAGGGGCTTATTTTTTAGTACCCCGAAATCAGCAAGAATCGGGTTGAAAGTGACGCATGGTTTTTGGTACTTCACAGCATGAACCACTATGAAACAGTAGCCAGGGCCCTGACTTATATTCGGGCGCAGGCAAAGGGGCAGCCTGACCTGGACGAAATAGCTGCACATGTCTGCATGAGCCCCTTCCATTTTCAGCGCGTGTTTACTGCGTGGGCTGGCGTGAGCCCTAAAAAGTTTCTGCAGTACCTCACACTGCACCATGCCAAAGTAGCACTGGCTCAGTCAGCCACGCTTGCAGAGGCGGCAGATAGGAGCGGTCTCTCCGGCACCAGCCGCCTGCACGACCTTTTCCTGCAAATAGAAGGCATTACCCCGGGCCATTTTAAAAGGCAAGGCGAGCAGCTGCACATCAGTTACAGCCTGGGCTCCTGCCAGTTCGGAGATTATATCATAGCATCCACCGCAAAGGGAATTTGCCACCTTCACTTCTACAAGTCTGAACAGGAGGCGCTGACAGATCTACAGGCACTATGGCCAAAGGCGGCTTTACACCTCCGGCAGGAGGCTTTACACCAACAGGTGCATCAGTTCTTCCAATATCAGCTTAGGCCACAGCAGAAACTTGCGTTGCACCTGCAGGGAACTCCTTTTCAACTGAAAGTATGGGAGGCACTGTTGCGTATACCGGAAGGGCAACTTACCTCCTACTCCGCTCTCGCCCGGGAAATCGGAAACCCAGCCGCCAGCAGGGCAGTTGGAACCGCCATCGGCAACAATCCCATTGCTTTCCTCATACCATGCCACCGGGTCATTAAAAGTGTGGGCGGTATTGGAGACTATCGTTGGGGAAGTGAGCGCAAAATGGCTATGATTGGCTGGGAAGCAGCGCAGCACCGGGAGGAAATGCCAGAAACAACAGCAAATCAGCAGTTGCCCCTCTTTGAGGAAAGTACTTATGCAAAATGAAGTAAAGAGTATGCTTCCGCAGTCCAATTCCGCCGCTGTTGTTTGTTATAAATAACAGCTTGCTGATTAACGGATTATTGAACAAACCTTAAAGGTAAATATTACAAGAGACTACTATTATCGTGCAGGAGCTTTGGACCATGCCGCTGGCACAGGCATTTTCACACACAATCGCTGGTCTGACAGTTGCTTGAAGGGAAATAAAATTGTGGAAAACCTTCCTGATCAGGTGTATCATATTTTACTATATTTGTTCATCATCCTATGATAAACTTTTAGCCAAAACATATGAAAAAGAATCTACTGAGAGTGTCTGTCTACCTGCTGGCAGGAAGCATGGCCCTATCCTCTTGCGTGGTATCGAAAAAGAAGTACGAGGACCTAATGGCCCGTAAAAATGCCTTGGAGGTAGACAAGTCTGGTTTAGAGACGGAGAAAGCAACGCTGGAGCAGCAAAAAGCATCCCTTGAGCAGGCAAAGGCTAACCTGGAGCAGGAACGTGCACTGCTGGAGCAGGAAAAAGCTGAGTACCAGCAGAGCCTGGCACAGGCCCTGAAAGAAGGGAAAACGTTGGGGGAAAACCTGAACATGAGTAAGTCTCAGATCGAGCGGCTGAATGCAGACCTACAGGCACGCGAGCAGCGCCTGGCAGAGTTGCAGCGCATCCTGGATGAAAAAGATAAAGCCGTGGCCAACCTGCGCAGCAGAGTGAGCAACGCCCTCCTTGGCTTCAATGACAAAGACCTGACCATCGACGTGCGCAACGGAAAAGTATATGTGTCTTTGGCAGAGCAGTTGCTGTTTAACTCTGGTTCTACCAAAGTGGACCCGAAGGGAGTAGATGCCCTAAAAAAGCTGGCAGTTGTGCTTAAAGAACAGAAAGACGTGAATGTACTGGTAGAGGGCCATACCGATGATGTGCCGATTGCCAGAGGTACGGTCGGTATGCAGGATAACTGGGACCTCAGCGTGCTTCGCGCCACAGAGATAACGCGCATACTGGCTAATGCCGGCGTTGACCCACAGCGCGTAACACCATCTGGCCGCTCCAAATACATACCACTCGACGAAGCCACCACTAAAGAGGCACGTCAGAAAAACCGCCGCACAGAAATTATCCTCACACCTAAACTGGATGAGCTGTTCCAGATTCTGGAGACAACATGATATTGACAAAGGTAATCTGACATAGCACAAAAGACTTGTGTCCCCTAAAAGCAAAGGCCGGCTACACTTAAGCCGGCCTTTGCTTTTATTAAGTTTTGATTATCTAACTCACGTTAATTCAGTTCCTCTTCCTAAACAACTGACTCCTGTGGTTTTGGCAGTACGCGCTTTAATACAGGCAGTAGCAACACATACAGTAGCCCTCCCAAAGGCAATGCCATAAGTCCCCATACTGAAACACCGGCTAAACAGGCCTGCCAAAGTTTATTCAGAGCATGCAGCCAATCTGCTTTGAACATAGCCTGCATCTCAGTTAAAGAAAGCCGAAGCTCAGACAAGCCAAACAGGCTGATGCCCATTCGGATAAAAGGAAGCGCCAGCAGCAACTGCAGCGGCTGCACAAGGTAACTCACCAGAACGGTAGCGGCTATGTTAAGCCGGAAGCGTGCTGCAACGGCAGTACAAAGGATGGTGGTAAGCCCCAGCGCCGGCATTATCCCAATCACTGTGCCTGCAGCTACTGTGGCAGCCAGTTTGTGTGGCGTCATGCCCTGCCTTAGCAGGTTGAGCACAGGTAGACCAACCCTCCGCTTAAAAAAGTTTGAGATAACGCCTGAAATGGACAATGAGTTTAGATTGAGCAATATGACACTTGAACGGCAATATTTATGAGAAACTACAAAAATAGCCGAGTCATCCAAATGATGCCGGTATAGCAACTATTATACTATATCAACTCAAAAGTAACCTACCAGCATTTAATTTATTTTACCAACAGTACATTTGCTCCAAAAGTTGAAAGGCGGGTAAAAAACCTGAGTAAAGCGATTTTGGAAATAATATGAGCTGATATAATGAAAAGAGCATGATTTAATATATTCTCGCTCTTAAAAGTATCTTCCCCCACCACACCTAACCCACATCATACTATAACATGATAATCAAACTATTACAAAAACAAAACCTCTAATTAAGAGTTTAAACCTAAAATTTTCTATAATATTTTGGAACCAAATTAAACTTTTATAAAAACGGTATGTCTAAAACTAAACAAACAGATAAACACCAGTCTGCATGAAAAAATTACTACTTACCCTCCTTTTGATTAGCGCTGTTGTAAATGCGTATGCACAGAGTGCCGCCGTATTTGGAACAGTTAAAAGTGCATCTGACGCCACAGCATTGCCAGGCGCCACCGTCATTCTCCAGGGCAGTTCAAATACTCCTACTACCACTATTACAGACTCGGAGGGTAAATTTCGGTTAGAGCGTGTCCCGGCGGGGGAATATACACTCAGAATAAACTACCTGGGCTTTCAAAACTTCACACGCACCGTGCAGCAACAGGGAAAATCAGTTGATTTAGGTACACTTTCCTTGCAGGAAGAAGCTACGGCTATAAAAGAGGTACAGGTTGTGGGTCGGGTTCCGATGGGAGACCAAAAGGGAGATACGTCACAGTATAACGCAGGGGCCTTCAAAACTGCTCCCGATGCCAGCGCCGAGGACCTTGTCACTAAAATGCCTGGCGTAACCATACAGGATGGCAAGGTACAGGCACAGGGAGAGGATGTAAAGCAGGTTTTTGTAGACGGAAAACGCTACTTCGGGCAAGATGCAGACGCTGCCCTGCGTAATCTTCCGGCAGAAGTGATTGAAAGCGTGCAGATTTTTGACAGAAGAAGTGATGCTTCAGAGATGAGTGGCTTTGACGATGGCAACCGCGAAAAAACGCTGAACATTGTCACAAAGCCAGACAAGAGAAAAGGCCAGTTTGGTAAAGTGTCAGCTGGTTATGGCACCGATGAAAGGTATATGGTGGGAGCCGCTGTTAACTTCTTTAACGAAGAAAGACGCTTTACTGTAACTGGGCTTTCTAACAACATTAACATGCTCGATTTCTCTGTTGGTGAAACGCCCGGGGGTGGCATGCGTGGGCGAAGAGGCGGCTGGGGTAACCGAACGCCAAATGGCATTATTTCCACGAACATGATTGGTGTGAACTATAGCGACATGTGGAGTGACAAAATGGAGGTAAGCGGCAACTACTCTTTTATGAACAGAGAGTTTGATGAGAGAAGCTACATCTTCCAAGATTTTACACAGCCCATATTCCCTGGTCAGACTTACACCGAAAACAGTAGCAACATCAATGTAGAAAATTCACATCGGTTTAACATGCGCCTCGACTACAAAATAAATGAAAGAAACAGGTTGCTGATTACACCTAACATAACGGTTCAGCAGAACAGATCCAATTCCAGCCTCTTTGGTACAACAAACTGGGATGAAGGCCTGCTAAATGAAACGCAGGACATTTCCAATTCAGATAACGCGAGTATAAGTCTAAACAATAACATCTTCTACAGCCACAACTTTACAAAGCCTGGGCGCGTTTTCTCTACAAGACTCAGAACAGACTACAGTTCCAACAACGGAGACTATTACAGAATATCTAACACGACTTACTTTGATGGTGAAAGCAGGAACATTGATCTGAGACAATACTCGGACACTGACAGAAGAGGCTTCTCCTGGGAAGGTAACGTTTCATACACAGAGCCTATCGGTGAAAACAGCCGGGTACAGTTGGAGTATGAAATCGGAAACAGGGACAATGACTCTGACAGAAGAACCTACAGCTTTGAAGAGCAGACAGGCAGATACAGCGAATTGGATACTATCTTCACCAGTACGTTTAAAAGCCAGTACCTGACGCAGGAAGCAGAACTGGGCTATCAGTACAATACAGAGCAAATGAGGTTGCAGGTGGAAGTGGAGTACCAGCATGCGCAGCTGCAAAATGACCAGCAGTTCCCAAGGGTGCTGAACTTTGCGCGTACTTTTCATAGCATATTGCCATCGGCTCAACTGGAGTATAAATTCTCTAAAACCAGAACACTCTTCCTTGATTATCGTGCAGATACAGATGCCCCATCCGTAGAGCAGCTGCAGGATGTATATGACCCCTCCAACTCGGTACGGGCCCGCATTGGTAATCCAAACCTGGACCAGTCGTTTGAGAACAGGCTGATGATGCGCTACAGAAACTTTGACCCGGAAACAAATAAAGTCTTCTTTGTATTTTTGATGAGTTCGATGACGCAGAACTACATTGCTAACAGCACCTTTACTTTACGGGATGAGGTTAGATTAAGCGATGACTTTTCCTTAGGACAGGGTGCCCGTTTAACCCGGCCTGTTAACTTAGACGGCTACTACAATGTCCGTTCATTTTTCAACTATGGCCAACCGGTAAGCTTTGTAAATGCGAATTTCAACGTAAACGGCGGCTTAGGCTATTCCAGAATACCTGGCTTGAATAACGATCAGCTGAACTATGCCAACGATACCGAAATGCGGTTAGGCATTTCTCTTAGCAGCAACATCAGTGAGAAAATAGACTTTAATATCTCAACCAGATCCAGCTACAACATTATTGAAAACACACAGCTAGCGAACCAGGACAATAACTACTTCAACCAGTCAACACAACTGCGCTATAACTGGATATTCTGGAAGGGGATGGTTTACCGTACAGAATTGAACCACCAGTATAACTCCGGATTATCTGCCGGTCTTGATCCAAATTTTCTGCTCTGGAACATGAGCATCAGCAAAAAGGTATTCAAGAATCAGAAAGGCGAAGTTAGCTTAAGCGTAAACGACCTCCTGAACCAAAATGTGAGCGTGCAGCGTAATGTGCGTTCCGATTATATAGAGGATGTGCAGACAAACGTATTGCAACGCTACTTCATGCTGACATTTACTTACAATATCCGCAACTATAGCGGCAAATTACCTGAGGGTGTAGATGGCGGCGGTGAGCGAAACCGTGAATGGGGCGGTGGCCGACCACGTAACTAATAATTATACTTCATTTCATCAAAAGCAAATGCCCGGCTGTTATACCGGGCATTTGCTTTTTTTTTGCCTTCCTTTTAAGGTTCAGTGTGCTGATTATCAAGTATTTTAACATTGTTAATCATCTTGATTTTCTATATATTAGCTATGGTAATGAAATTACAGATAAACAGTTGAGCTAACCATAAAAAGCTATGGAATCCATTTATTTCACTATCGCGCAGGCAGGCTTTTTAGTGCTTACTACTTTATGCCTTGGCCTGATTGTTTATGGATCAAGAGAAACGCTCCTGCGTATGGACTGGGGGGCGGAAAGAGCGACCAGACGCACCATGCTGATAGCTGCCGTGCTTTTTGCCTGGCTGGTGTATTCCAGTGCACTGGCGCTGCAAGGTATACTTAGTGATTTTTCCGTTACTCCTCCCCGCCTGCTGCTCATCATTATACCTCCCCTCATCTCTATTGTCTGGCTCACATTCAGTTCTTCGTTCCGGCAGTTTCTGGCTCATGTACCAGCCTACTGGCTCATCATGCTGCAGGTATTCCGGGTGCCGGTAGAAATCTTCCTGTGGCTACAGTTCATTGCGGGGCTCACACCAGTTCAAATGACGTTTGAGGGACGAAACTGGGATGTGCTCACGGGACTGACAGCACCTGTTGTTGCCTGGCTCTGCTACGGCCGGGGCCGTAACCTGAAAGGCCTTGCCTTTGCCTGGAATATATTCGGCCTGGCTTTGCTGCTCAACATTGTGGCCACCGCTATCCTGTCTACCCCATCTCCATTCCGGGTGTTCATGAACGAGCCTGCAAATACACTTGTTGCACAGTTTCCTATCGTGTTTTTACCAGCAGTGCTCGTTCCGATGGCTTACACACTGCACCTGTTTTCGCTGCGCAAAATATTACTTGGCAGTGGAAGCGCTACCGCTTCCACACCAGTTCATGCGGCAGTTACTCCTTCAGGTTCTTCCGGAGTATAGTTATCCTAAAATTTTGATTTAAACCATTTCTTTATCTTATCGATAGTAAGGGCATGTTCTTCTGTTCCTTCTGTACCCAACATATAAGACCAGGCTCTCATATCATCCTGGTAATCGCAGTATACTTTAAACATCCCCAAAAACGGAACGACAACAAACATACCGGGCAGGCCCCAGATCATGGCTCCTAACACAATACTCAGGATAGTAACCATCGGATTGATGTTTACCTGACTACCTGTGATGTTGGGTGTAAGAATGTTGTTTTCTGTGAATTGAACCAGCAGGAAAAACAGCAACACCCAAAGTGCTTTCTGAGGGGAACCTTGCACCAGCAGCGTATAGGTTAAAGGAATAGCCCCTCCTATCAGTGTACCGAAATAGGGTATAAAGTTCATGAGAGCGGACATAATACCCAACATAATGGCATACTCTACCCCTATCAGTAGCAGCCCCGACGTATTGATGACGCACAGAATAAGAATTACAATAACGATCCCGCGCATGTAATTCTTCGTCACGTTAGAAACTTCATCTATAAGGCGTTTTGCCTTCGTGTGCTTATAAGATGACAGCTGTCGGTAAATGACATTCTCAAACTTATTACGGTAATACAGCATCAGGAAAATGTAAACTGGCATCAATCCAACCTTTGTAAGGGTGTCCGTCATCGTCATCAGCAAATCAGCAACAAAGCCTCCACTTACCTCCAAGGCATTGTTTACCTGCGTCCGGAGCCACTGTTCATCATCGGGATCACTTGAACCAAATTTTTCATCGATGGCTTCCTGCAGCCTGTCCACATTTTGCATGGCATTCTGCTGCAGCGCAGGAAAATCGCTTAGAAATGTAGTCAACTGCTTGTAGAGCAGGAACACCAGACCTACAAAAACAGCCACGGCTGTAATAATCGTGATAAAATTAGCCAGAATGCGAGGAACTCCCCAGTCCTCTAACTTCTTTACCACAGGGTACAGCAGGTACGCAAACAGCACAGCGATAAATACCGGGTAAAGGAAATCCCGGGCCTCCACCAGCACATAGACCAGCAGAAGGCCAAATAACAAGATTATGGTGAATTGCTGCAGTCGGCTTCGCTTATTTTCCATATCCATTCTACTGCTTTTAGTAGTGTTTTTGTTATATATATTTTTTGAAGAGTTTTAGAATCGTATAAAAGAAAGGGATCCACAGTGCTACAAAGGGTAAGATCCATAAAGTTTGTTGAAAAGAAATGTAGCATGAAATTCAAAAAATCTACAATCTGCTGTTCAGTCTGCTGATGAAGAATGGATGCTGTGAAACTTCTTATCCATAAATACGCCGCTTAAATGCGTACCTTTGCGCTCATAAACAATACTTATGGCCTCTTTCAAAGATTTAGCGCTTAAACCGGAGTTGCTGCAAAGCCTCCAGGACCTGAATTTTACAGCACCTACTCCTATTCAGGAAAGCGCTATTCCTGCGCTTTTGCAGGGGCAGGATGTGGCGGGACAGGCCGAGACAGGCAGCGGTAAGACAGCAGCTTTCGGATTGCCTATACTCCACAACATCGACACAAACCTGCAGCAGGTGCAGGCGCTGGTTATTGTGCCCACCCGTGAACTGGCCGTGCAGGTGCGCCTGGAACTCAAGCAACTGGGCAAAAACATTGAAAACCTCAAGATAAGCGCCTTTTACGGTGGTCATGCTTTCTCGCAAGAACGTGCTTCGCTTGCCCATCCGCCGCAAGTATTGATTGGCACGCCCGGCCGCCTCACAGATCACCTCAACCGCAGAACTTTAGATTTAAATTATACAAAACAAGTCGTTCTAGATGAGGGTGATAAGTTGCTGGAGATGGGCTTTGAGGAAGAGATAGATCAGGTAATCGGCTCCCTGCCTGGCAGGCGCCAAACAATACTTTTTTCGGCTACCATGCCGGAAGGTGTAAAAGCTCTAATCGCCAATTCGCTACGCAACCCACAGTTTATCCAAGCCACTGCCACCACCATTCCTGACCAGGTAAAGCTCATCGGCATCAAAGTGGAGCATGACCAACGGCAGGAGGTTGTATCCAAACTCTTACACAGTATGGAGGCAGGTGGCACCGTTGTTTTTGTGAACACGCGTGCCACAGCCGATGAACTCACTGCAAAGTTGCAGGCGCAGGGGCTTTCGGCCAGGGCACTGCATGGCGGAATGGAACAGCCAGACCGCGATAAGGCTATGACCTTGTTCCGTAACGGCAGCACCCGGATTCTGGTAGCCACTGATTTGGCAGCCCGGGGACTGGACATTGATGTACTGCAAAACATCATCCACGTAGAGCTTCCTGATGACGCAGCCGCTTACTTGCACCGGAGCGGGCGCACAGGCAGGGCAGGAAAAGACGGCACTGTTTACACCGTCATCACTTCGCGGGATGAGCAAAAGCTGCGGGAATGGAACCTGCAGCAGGTGGACGAGTGGCTCCCTGTGAATGCTTTGGTAAAATCTTCTGCAAAACCATCGGCAGCTAATGCAGCAGCTTTTGCTACCATCTACATCAATGGCGGCCGCAAAGACAAAATCAGCCCGAAAGACATTGTCGGCGCCCTGATAGCCGAAGCAGGAATGAAAGCTGACCAGATTGGCAAAATTGAAGTACAGGACCGGCAGAGTTTTGTAGCTGTTCCTGCCAGCGCTGTTAAACCAGTCATCGAAAGTTTGAACAGCGGCAAAATAAAAGGCCGCAAATTCAAAGTCGGCCTTGTGAAATAGCCTATAGCTTAACAATTGTTTTGCACGGCTTTTGCACTCTTTTCAAAGCGGATGCATTATTTTTGCACCTGATTTACACAACCAATTCAAATGAAAAAGATTTCACTCCTTGCTATAACCTTTCTGGTTTGTAGTGTCCTCTCCTACGGGTGGGGCTTTTTTGGCCATAAAATCGTGCACCAGCTGGCTATTTATAACCTGCCAAAGCAGCTACAGGGATTTTATTATAAGCATCAAAATTACATGGTAGCTAAATCCATCCGTCCTGACGAGCGCCGGAATAACGATCCAACAGAGGCACCACGGCATTTTATAGATATTGATGTATATGGGGAAGAAGCAGTGAATACCATGCCTGAGGCTTGGGAGGCCGCAGCCAAGCAATACTCCACTGATACCCTGCTGAAATATGGCATTGTGCCGTGGCACGTAGTAGTGATGCAGGAACGACTGACCAATGCATTCAAGCAGCAAAATGTTGACAGCATCCTGTACTACTCTGCTGACTTGGGGCATTACATCGCGGATGCCCATGTGCCCTTGCACACAACCGTTAACTACGATGGCCAGCTGACAGCGCAGAAAGGCATGCACAGTCTTTGGGAGTCCAAGCTGCCGGAGATGTTTGCCCAATCCTATAAGCTGGATGCTAAGCAGGCCCAATACCTGCCGGACGCTGAAAAGCAGATCTGGAAAGTGGTGCGCAATACATACTCGCTGATTCCTAACACGCTGGAGTATGAGCGTGAGGTGAGCAAAAATTTCACTAACGAAACCAAATTCGAAACGGTGGAGCGCTACGGCAAAATGCGCCAGTACTACTCTGATGACTTTGCAAAGGCCTACCAGGAAAGATTAGGAAGTATGGTAGAACAACAGATGAGTGCCGCTGCACAAGAGGTAGCCAACTTCTGGTACACAGCCTGGGTTGATGGTGGCAAGCCCGACATGGACAAGCTCATGTACCAGCAACTCACTAAGGCTGAGAAGAAACAACTGAAGCAGGAGAAGAAAGCCTTCAAGAGAGGAGAGCTATTCCAGAAAGAACTCATCATCGCAGCGAAGAAAGCAGAAGAGAAGTAACACCTTCACTTTTTAAGGTAAAAGCGGCTATACTTACACAAGTAGGTATAGCCGCTTTTTTTGTTCGATAATTTAGCTGAACTTAAAAAAGCGCAGCTGATACCTGCCCTTGGCTCTCATTATTCAACAGTCTTCCGCTTTCTACTTTTTCAGCCTGCTGTTATTTCTCAACATGCCTCACGACCTACCTAAACTAACAACATTAGCAAATCTGTAGCAGCGAATACTAAAATCGCTTACCTTTACGCTATGGAGATACTCATTGGAATAGCTGCGTTTTTAGGAGGACTGGTGGTAGCCTATATGGCGCTGAAGGGGAAACAGCAGGCACTGCAGCAAGCTGCCAACCAGGCGGCTGTAACGCAGGGCGTGCTGGAGGCGCAGGCAAAGCAACAGGCAGAAGAACTGGCGCAGTTGAAAGTGCTGCTGCGTGAAGCTCAGACGGAGACACTGGATCTAACCAATGCCCTTACTAAAACAGAGACAGACTACGAACACCTGAAATCCCGCCTTCAGGAACAGGGCCGGGAGTTGGAGCAACTGCGTGAAAAATTCCTGCAGCAGTTCCAAAGCATCTCCAATCAGGTGCTAATGACCAATGCCGAGCACTTCAACAAATCCTCTTCAGAAAACCTGGAGCGCATCCTGATGCCACTGAAAGAGCGCATCAAAGACTTTGAAGCAAAGGTTGACCAGACGTATGAGAAAACACTGAAAGACAGCATATCACTAAAGGAACAGATAACACAGCTTGCCTCTCTGAACCAGCAAATGAGCCAGGACGCAATTAACCTGACCCGTGCCCTTAAAGGCGAAAACAAAACACAGGGAAATTGGGGGGAATACCTGCTGGAGAGCCTGCTGGAGAAGTCTGGTCTGCGCAAAGGCGTGCATTATGAGCGCGAGGAAGTACGCCAGAACGACGACAGCAAAGTGTACCGCCCAGACGTGATTGTGCGGCTTCCGGATAGCAAGCACCTCATCATCGACTCCAAGATGTCGCTGGTGGCGTACGAAGCTTATTGCAGCTGTGAAGACGAAAACCAGCAGGAAGTATACCTGCGCAGCCACATTAACTCGGTGCGAACGCACTTCACCGACCTAGGCCGCAAGAACTACCACCGCCTCAGCGGCATCAACTCCCCGGATTTTGTGATGATGTACATCCCGCTGGAACCCGCTTTCAGTCTGGCGCTTCAGCACGACCACGATTTATTTACCGACGCCTTCGACCGGAACATTGTGCTGGTGACTACCTCTACCCTACTGGCAACGCTGCGCACAGTAGCAGGCGTATGGCGCCAGGAAGACCAGAAGCGCAATGTTCTCAGAATTGCGGAGGAAAGTGGCAAGCTCTATGATAAATTCGTGGGCTTTGTAGACGATCTCAAGACCATTGGCAAGCACCTGGACAATAGCCAGAGCTCCTACAATGCTGCCATGAATAAGCTCATAGAAGGCAAGGGCAATTTGGTACGGCGTGTGGAAATTCTTCGTGAATTAGGCGCTAAAACAAGCAAGACGATTGATGACCACCTGCTGCAGGAAGCCCAGGTGAAAGAATTACCAAATGAAGCTGAATAGATATGGGAGAAGTATTTATACTCTGTTCAGCACTACTACGACTGTTTTGATTTAGCCTAAACACCCATCAAAGGCAGACACAATAGCTGCTGCATGATTTTTGCACTACCTGTGCAAGAAATTTATATTTAGCTCTACTAACGATAAATACATTTCATGAAAAAAATCATTTTCACCGGCCTCACTGCCGCTATTCTCTTCTCGTCCTGCTCCAGTCAGAAAACTGAAACAGCTGGTACAGAATCAACTGCAGAAGCAACTGCTGTGCAGCAGGATGCACAGGCCTTCTTAAACCAATACTCCCAAACATACCAGGACCTCTATACCCAATCGGTAGAGGCGGAGTGGGCTTCAAACACCAGGATTGTGGAAGGAGACACAACCAATGCGGCGGCCACGCGCCGTGCCAACGAAGCTTTTGCCGCATTCACGGGAAGTGCTGAAAACTTACAGAAAGCCCAGGCCTTGCTGGATCAGAAAGACCAACTAACGCCGCTACAGGTAAAACAGCTGGAGGCCGTGCTTTATACCGGCGCCAATAACCCACAGATAATTCCGGACGTGGTAAAAGCCCGCATCAAGGCAGAAACAGAGCAGACGGAGAAACTGTACGGCTTCAACTACAGGATATACGAAAAGGATGTCAGCACGAACGACATCGATAACATGCTTCGGAACGAGAATGATGTGAAGCTGCGACAGGCGGCATGGGAGGCAAGCAAAGAAGTTGGGCCGGGCCTGAGAGAAGGCCTACTGAACCTGCGCCAGTTGCGCAACCAGACCGTGCAGAGCCTGGGTTACGACGATTACTTTTCTTACCAGGCTTCGGACTATGGCATGACACGCGAAGAGATGATGGACCTGATGCAGCAGGTAAACGAAGAACTGCGCCCACTCTACCGAGAACTCCACACCTACGCCCGTTATGAACTGGCGAAAAAATATGGGGTGAAAGAAGTACCGGAGTACCTGCCCGCTCACTGGCTGCCTAACCGTTGGGGCCAGGACTGGAGTGCGATGGTGAACGTAGAGGGCCTTGACCTGGATGCAGCCCTGAAGCCAAAGGGGGCCGAATGGCTGGTGCAGCAGGGAGAGCGTTTCTATACTAGCTTGGGCTTCCCTGCTATGCCTGAAACCTTCTACACCAAGTCTAGCCTGTACCCGCTGCCGGAGGGAGTCAACTATAAAAAGAACAACCATGCTTCTGCCTGGCACATGGACCTGGACAAGGACGTGCGTAGCCTAATGAGTGTGGAGCCAAACTCGGAGTGGTATGAGACAACGCACCACGAGTTGGGCCACATTTACTACTACATGACCTATACCAACCCTGACGTGCCGGTGCTGCTGCGTGGTGGTGCCAACCGGGCCTACCATGAAGCCATCGGTAGCGTAATGGGGCTGGCGGCTATGCAGAAGCCCTTCCTGGCAGAGTTGAATCTAATTGAGAAAGATGCGCAGACAGATGAGGTGCAGGCACTATTGAAGGAAGCATTAAGTTACGTGACGTTCATTCCTTTCTCTGCCGGTGTTATGAGCGAGTGGGAGCATGATTTTTATGCTAAAAACCTGCCGGCTGACCAGCTAAACGAGCGGTGGTGGGAACTGGCTAAGAAGTATCAGGGAATTGTACCGCCGACTGAGCGTGGAGAGCAGTACCTGGACCCAGCTACTAAAACGCATATAAATGATGACGCAGCACAATACTATGACTATGCCTTAAGCTACGTTATCCTCTTCCAACTGCACGACCACATCGCGAAGAATATCCTGAACCAGGACCCGCACGCCACTAATTACTATGGCAAGAAAGAAGTAGGGAACTTCTTGCGTGACATTATGTATCCGGGTGCATCAGCAGACTGGCGCCAGATGTTAAAGGAAAAAACAGGTGAAGAGTTTAGTGCCCGTGCCATGGTAGACTATTTCCAGCCGTTAATGGACTACCTGAAAGAGCAGAACAAAGGCAGGAAATATACTATCTAATGAAGAGTTATGAATGCTGAATTATGAATGGGTTCAGCAACTTCTAAAAGAAAGAAGCCTCACCGCTGGATAATTAAAATCCGTGGGGAGGCTTCTTTCTTTTAGATAATATTCTAATCTGCTTAATCCGATAACTGCACCGATAGCGTGAGCACAGGCTCTTTTTCAGAGGGGGATTTAGGTGCCTGCTTATAAGTAGAAAAGAAAAGGGAGAGTTTATCTATTGTCTTGTCAAGCACAGCTACCTCCGGAAGATAAACAATCCTGAAATGGTCGGGCTTGTGCCAGTTAAAGCCACTCCCCTGCACGACAAAAACATGTTGTGCCGCCAGCAAGTCCAGCACAAGCTGCTGGTCGTTGTGTACATCAAACCTCTTGGCGTCTATCTTCGGGAACATGTAAAAGGCTCCCATCGGCTTAACACAGGTAATTCCGGGTATGGCTATAAGCTTCTCATAACACACATTCCGCTGTTTCCCCAACCTGCCTGTTGGCAACACCAAATCCTGCACCGATGGCGTACCTTCAAGCGCCACTTGTATAGCATATTGGGCAGGCACATTACTACACACCCGCAGGCTGGCCAGGGTATTAAGCCCATCAATGTAATCTGCCGCCTTTGATTTGGCTCCACTGATAAGCATCCAACCGGCCCGGAAACCGGCCGCAAGGTAATTCTTAGAGAGGCCGCTCATGGTGATGCAAACCGCTGAATCAGAAAGAGTGGCAGTAGGAACATGCTCTACGCCATCATACAGAATTTTATCATATATCTCATCCGAGAAGATAATTAATTCGTGCTCCTCCGCCAGCGCCACTATCTCCATCAAGATCTCCTTAGAGTATACAGCACCCGTAGGATTATTTGGGTTGATGATAACAATGGCACGCGTTTTAGGCGTTATCTTGCTTTTGATGTCGGCTACGTCAGGATACCAATCCGACGCCTCATCACACATGTAATGCACTGCTTTACCGCCCGAGAAATTAACGGCAGCAGTCCAAAGCGGATAATCCGGCGAAGGGATCAACATTTCGTCTCCATTATTCACCAGTGCCTGCACCGACTGCATAATCAGCTCGCTCAAGCCATTCCCTAAGAAAATGTCATCTACATGAATGTGCTCTACTCCCGCCTTTTCATAATATGCTTTAACAGCCTCCCTTGCACTTAAAAGTCCTTTATGGTCTGAGTAGCCCTGTGCCAGGCTCAGGTTCTCCACTATCTGCTGCAACACCGCCTGCGGCGCATTAAATCCAAATGGCGCCGGGTTGCCAATATTCAGGTTGGTAACTTTATGCCCCTGTAACTCAAGCTCTTTAGCCTTCTCATATACCGGCCCCCGCAGTTCGTAAGAAACATTGTGCAACCTGTCGCTTCGTTGTATCATACTCTTAAAATTTGCCTAATATAACATGGCTGCCGTTAAAATTTACATCCTGCAGCCAATCAATTTGAAAACAGTGCAAAACTGACGCAACAATAGTGACTTGTAAAAGCAGGAATCAACTGTTTGCCGCTGCCTTTATCAATTCAACAGTATAGGTGCTATCAGGTTGTAGCGCGACATAATAGAGCAAATCAAAACCTTCTGCCAGAGAGGGCTTTTGAAGCTTCTTAGGTGTGCCGTAGATACCTTTTTCAGGTATTAAAAAGCGGCCATTGCGCTGACTGTTGCGGGCTACAGCATCTTTGGTGGTGGAATGGAAGTAATAGCCAATAACTTCGTACTGAGTTGCCTTTGTGGTTTCGATATACAATTGCCTTTCTGCTACAGTAGGGTTTGTGTTGTGTTCCACAAAACGCATCTGAGAGCGTAGGCATGCCTCCAGAAAAAGACGCTCCAGGTTACGTGCGCGCAGCAAATCCATACTAATGCGCAGATGGGTGTTAAAAAAGTGTTCTTTATAATACGTAGACTTACCGCTAGCCTGTATTCCGCAAAAGATGATAGCTTGCATGTTAGGTATGTACTGATCTTTGGCTAAGAGGATACGAATGGGAGAAGGGAATCCTGTTATAAAAATTTAACTGTTGCTATAGCATCTTCTGAATGTATAGGAACGGTAAATTTTTACAGAAGCCGGTAAAACAAAAAGGGCTTAGCGTTAGCCAAGCCCTGTTGTTCTATATGTTCAAGTAAATTTACTTTACTTTCTCAACGATTGATTTGAAAGCCTCCGGGTGGTTCATTGCTAAGTCAGCAAGTACCTTGCGGTTAAGGTCGATGTTAGCCTTTTTCAGGGCACCCATCAACACAGAGTAAGACAAACCGTGCTCACGTGCACCGGCGTTGATACGCTGGATCCACAGTGCTCTGAAGTCTCTCTTCTTTGCTTTTCTGTCGCGGTACGCATAGGTTAAACCTTTTTCAACTGCGTTTTTCGCTACAGTCCATACGTTCTTGCGACGGCCAAAGTAACCTTTGGCCATTTTCATTATTTTTTTTCTTCTGTGTCGTGCTGCTACGACATTGACCGATCTAGGCATGTTTTTGAGTTTTAGCGACTGGTGATTATAAAATCTTTAAAAAGACCAGGCACTGGGTTCGTACTAATAGGTAACCTTAAATAATTAAATGTTAAGCATAAGTTTTACTCTGTCCGTATCAGCGGAGCTAACAAGGCCGGTATGAGTAAGGTTACGCTTCTGCTTTGTCGTCTTCTTCGTCAGGATGTGGCTCTTGAAAGCGTGCTTACGCTTAATTTTGCCAGTACCTGTCAAAGTAAAACGCTTCTTTGCACCAGATTTTGTTTTTACTTTTGGCATGATTATATAATTGATTAAAAAAATTACTTCTTAGTGACAGGAGCAACTTTAGGAGAGAGAATAAGAAACATTCGCTTTCCTTCCAGCTTCGGCAGTTGCTCTACTTTGGCCACTTCCTCCAACGCTTGAGCGAACTTAAGAAGCAGGATTTCTCCTCTTTCCTTGAACACAATGGACCTACCCACAAAGTGAACATAAGATTTCACTTTGAAACCGCTTTCCAGAAAGCCTTTCGCGTGCTTCAGTTTGAACTCGAAATCGTGATCATCCGTGTTTGGACCGAAACGAATTTCTTTGATGACAACCTTCTGAGCCTTGGCCTTCATCTCGCGCGTTTTCTTCTTCTGCTCGTACTTGAATTTAGAGTAGTCGATGATGCGGCATACGGGAGGACTGGCTGTTGGCGAAATCTCAACCAGGTCAAGATTCTGCTCGTTGGCCATTCGCTGCGCATCTCTGGTCGAGAACACACCTTGCTCTACATTGTCTCCAACTACCCGTACTTCTCTGGCAGTTATTTTTTCATTGACTTTGTAAGGCTCCTCCACTTTACCTCGTGGGATGTAGCGCCTGTTTTGAGTAGCTATAGTATTACCTCCTTTAAATTAGTTTTTACAATCAAGGTGCGAATATCGCACTTTTTATATCAAAAAGAAAATTACTTTCCTTATTTATTCAATACTTCTGCAACTTTACCCTGGAAGAAGCTGATATACTCCTCCACAGACATAGCGCCTAAGTCTCCCTCTCCGTGCTTGCGCACAGATACGGCTCCGTTCTCCTGCTCTTTCTCTCCCACAATCAGCATGTAAGGTACCTTCTGCACTTCTGCATCGCGTATTTTACGGCCAATCTTTTCATCACGGTTGTCTACAAAGCCCCTGATGTCATGCTGCTGCAGGCGCTCATATACTTCCTGCGCAAAATCCTGGTATTTTTCAGAAATTGGCAAGATGGCGAACTGGTCCGGGCTCAGCCACAGCGGGAAATTACCGCCGCAGTGCTCAATCAGCACGGCCACGAAACGCTCCAATGAACCGAAAGGCGCACGGTGAATCATAACCGGGCGATGTCTTTGGTTATCAGCGCCAATGTATTCCAACTGGAAGCGTTCTGGTAACTGATAATCAACCTGGATGGTTCCAAGCTGCCATTTACGGCCTAGGGCATCCTTCACCATAAAGTCGAGCTTCGGTCCATAGAACGCAGCCTCCCCCAGTTCGGTTACAGTGCGCAGGCCTTTCTCCTCTGCAGCCTCAATAATAGCGGTCTCTGCTTTTTCCCAAGCTTCGTCGCCACCGATGTATTTTTTCTTGTTTTCCGGGTCACGCAAGGAGATTTGTGCAGTATAGTCTTCGAAGCCGAGTGCCTGGAACACATACAGTACCAGGTCAATCACTTTGATAAACTCTTCCTTCACCTGGTCCGGACGGCAGAAGATGTGTGCATCATCCTGTGTAAAGCCTCTCACCCTTGTTAAGCCGTGCAACTCACCGCTCTGCTCGTAGCGGTATACAGTACCGAACTCTGCCAGGCGTACGGGCAGTTCTTTATATGAGCGCGGGCGAGTCTTGTATATCTCACAGTGGTGCGGGCAGTTCATCGGCTTCAGAAAGAACTCCTCCCCTTCATTCGGCGTCTTTATTGGCTGGAACGAATCGGCTCCATACTTCTCATAGTGACCGGAAGTAACGTAAAGCTCTTTGCTGCCAATATGCGGCGTTACCACCGGCTGATAGCCGGCACGCATCTGTGCCTTCCGCATAAACTGCTCTAAGCGCTCGCGTAAGAGTGTGCCTTTTGGCAACCAGAGTGGCAAGCCCATCCCTACTTTCTCAGAGAAGGCGAACAGCTCCAGCTCTTTGCCCAGCTTACGGTGGTCACGCTTCTTGGCTTCTTCGAGGCGCTGCAGGTGCTCTGTCAGCTCTTTCTGTTTAGGGAAAGTAACACCGTATATACGAGTCAGCTGCTTGTTCTTCTCATCACCGCGCCAATAAGCACCGGCTACATTCATAATTTTGGCTGCTTTGATATGGCTTGTATTTGGAATGTGCGGCCCACGGCAAAGATCTACAAACTTCCCCTGCTCATAGAAAGAGATAGTACCATCCGCCAGGTCCTTTATCAAATCAAGCTTATATTCATCTCCTTTCTGAGTAAAATATTCTATGGCTTCCGCTTTGGACACTTCACGCCTCTTAAACTCGTTTTTGTTGCGGGCCAGCTCCAGCATCTTCTGCTCTACCTTAGCAAAGTCTTCCTGCGAGAAAGTACGCTCGCCCAGGTCCACATCGTAATAAAAGCCGTTCTCAACCGGAGGCCCTATTCCAAACTTCACGCCCGGATATAGTTCTTCTAGTGCCTCTGCCAGCAAGTGAGCCGACGAGTGCCAGAAAGCGTTCTTCCCCAGGTCATCATTCCAGGTGAGCAGCTGTACCCTTGCATTTTCGTTTATGGGGCGCGACAGGTCCCAAACAGTGTCGTTTACTTTAGCAGCAAGCACGTTACGCGCCAGCCCTTCGCTGATGCTCTGTGCCACTTCAAAGCTTGTTACGCCTTGTTCATACTGGCGTACGGAGCCATCTGGCAGTGTGATGTCAATCATGTCTTATCTATTATTCTATCTGTACCTGCCGCACTGCTGTGCTGTCAGGTATGGGTTTCATTAATTTACTTTTGATGCGGCTAATGGCCTGGTACGCGTACGTATACGTTGGCTCTGCCTCCACCAAGCGCTGGTAAGTGGCCAGGGACAATCTATTCTGCCCCGTGCGCTCATAAGCACTGGCCAAGGTAGTCATGTATTTAAGCTCTCCCTGATAGCTGGCAGCAGCTTTTTGCAAATGGGAAATAGCAGCCTCATTATTACCTAGACCATGCTGCTGTATCCCCAACCAGTAATGTGCGCCCTGTATGGTATCATCTAAACTTACTGCCCGTTTAAAGGCCTGCAACGCACTATCCGGTTTCTGCTCTGCTTTAAATACAAGCCCTTTGTAGTACCATAAAAGCCCATCTGCAGGTGCCGCATCCAAGGCATTCGCCAGATATGGTTTTGCTGCATTAAAATCTCCTTCCGCAACAAGCAAGCCCGATAGCTCACGCTGTGCCTCCACAAAGGCTGGCGCCTGTTCCAGCGCATGCAGGTAACTTTGCATGGCTCTAGCAGAATCGCCTGTTGCTTCCTGGATCCGCCCTTCATAATAGAAAGCAAATTCATCGTTAGGCGAAAGCTCCTGCGCTTTGTTCAGGTACGCCTGTGCCTGCTGATAATCGTTGCGCCGGAGGTATAAATCACCCAGAAGCACGTACAGCGAGGAACTCTGATACGAGTTCCGCTCAGCCTGTAAAGCCAGCGGCAGCGCCTCCTCTGTATTACCCATGGTGCGTAGTACCTGCGCTTTTACAAAAAGGCTGGAGGGCTCATTCCGGGACAGCTTTACCGCTTTGTTCGCATCATCCAAAGCCTGCTCCAGTTCTCCTTTACGCAGCAATACAACCGCTCTGCGGGCATACAGGCTACCGTCGCTGCCCGTCTGTTCAATGGCCGCGTTCAGGTTTACCAGTTGCGCCTCAGGGTCGTCCTTAACTTGCTGCAGATTCACCATCTGCTCCCTATTATCCTCTTCGAGGCTGCAGGAGGCAAAAAAGAAAGGCAACAGTAAAAGCAAACGCGGGAAACAAACCATTATCCGCTTAAAAAGGAAATTTAAAAAGAGGTACCGTAACACGTAAGCGCTAAATTAAGACATTTTAACCAATTTGAAATAACCTTCAGGTGGCAGCACTAAAAACTAAAAGCCTGCCACCGTTCGGAAGCAGGCTTTATAAGCAAATTAAATGCTTAGGTATTATTACTCTTGAAGCATAATCTTACAGCGCCTGCTTAACTCAAGTTCTTCCTTCGTCTCATAGGTGAGCGAGACGGCTTTCTCCAAAGTTTTATTTCTGGCTGCTGTATCCTTCATTTCATTATAAATGCAGGCAAGGTCGTAGTAATACCGGATATTATTCGGGTCATTAGCAATAGCATTTTCAAGCGCTTCTGCGGCATGCGTATTTGTAGCCTCATCACATACTCCTCCAAAGAGCATTTTAGATGCTACCTTTTCTACAAGGTTGAGGTTCGCCATCTTAAAATACCAACGCCCCATAATATGCCAGGCTTCTGCATGCTGTCTGTTGGAAGCCAGGGCAGCATCCAGAAATGTCTTCACCTCGTTAATGCCTACTAAACGTTCTTTAGCCCCGGAAGCCATCGCTTCAGCACCTATTGAGAGCGCCATGACAAAGTTAGACTCAGCATCAACAGGATCTAATTCATAAGCTTTCTGCGCATACTTCTTCGCCTTAGAGAAATGCTGCATCTTGGAAGTCTCGTCGCTGCTATAGCGTTCGCCGATACGGCAATGCAGCAGGCTGGCTTTACAGAGCGCTTCGTAGTTATCCGGTGCGGCGGCAAGCACCTGCTCATACAAAAGCAGCGCTTCGCTGTCTTTGTAGCTGTTCAGGAGCTGCTTTGCCTGTTGCAGCAGTTGCTCATTTCCTGAGAAGGGGGCGCCTGCCATAGCAGCAGGCGCTCCTGCACAGAGTATGCTTGCTAACAGAAATATTTTAAAAAGTCTTCTCATATATACTTATACACCCTACAATCTACGTATTGCGGAAGACTTTAGCAAGAGCAACCTTTCGGAAAAAACAAATTGATTATAATCTAAAAAAGATCAAGTTGCTTTTTTCTTCGAAGCGCCTCTTTTTCCGAAATCTCACTGCTATCGTCTACACCTTTTTCTACGAAATCTGACTCGTGATGTTGGGTAGCGCTCAGCCTGGCGGCCTCTTCGGCAAGCACCTTTAACTCAGAGGGAACCGTAGCAGGGGCCTTTCTAGGTGCCGATTTCCTGCTCTTGGCTTTCTCATCGTCCGGCTGCTCTACTGCCTCCATTTTCGGCAGCGACACATCCAGCACCTTGTAATAGTTGAGTTTATTACCTAAAGCTTTCCATCCTTTCACATCGATGAACTCATTCAGCAGCAGCTTCTCTGTCTCTTTCTCGCTGCGGCGATCGCGCTTGAAGGAGATGGTAGCCAGTGGCTCCGGATGTGTGGAAACTGCCTCCAAACGGGAGCCCTTCATTTCTGGAATGAAGGGGAAGCGTTTACCCACTGTAGAGGTCTCTACTTTAAAGCGCTTCACGTAATAGATTTTGTTCTCGCCTTCGTAGTAAATGGAGGAGACAATCAACTCCGGATAGAACTTCTGCAGCACCTTAATCTTTTCAACAGTATAGTGGTTGGCCAGGTCAAACGAGGTCAACTCATAGCTACCGTCTTCATACACCACCAGAATGGTATCATCCGTATTAAACGAGCCGAGGTAACGGCCACGGCCTTCGGTATTAAGCCGACCAATCACTTCGTCATAGAATATTTCACGGCCACCGAGAGTAGACTCGCCAAGGCTCTTCTGCACCACTTTCTTCACCGGATACTTCGTCACGATATTGCCGTTTGAGCCTTTTCCTTTAATCATCAGCTCGGCAAAGTCATAATCAAAAACTTTAACACGTGCGCTGGCCTGAGGTGATAACGAGATAGTTACTACTTCAGACTCAGAATTAGGATTAGACGTCAGGTAATGTACTTTAGAGCCTTTGTTGCCTTTGGTCAAGTCATACTCTTTGTCGCGGGTGATAGACTTCACTGAGAAGCGCTTGGCATAAGAGACACCTGATTTACTATCCAAGTAAATCATATTATACACCATATGCTCATCGTTCTTGTTGTACACACCGGCAAGTAGGATGTCTTTGCCTACGAATGTTTTCTCGGCTACTTTCGTCACTGTGAATTTGCCGTCTTTGCGGAACACAATGATGTCGTCCATGTCGGAGCAATCGCACACAAACTCATCTTTGCGAAGTCCTGTACCAATAAAGCCGTCTTTGGCATTCATGTATAGCTTTTGGTTCGCAATCGCAACGTTCTGTGCATTAATTACATCAAATGTCTTTAACTGCGTTTTTCGCTCACGGCCCTGCCCATACTTCTTCAGCAGTGCTTCGAAGTAACCAATGGCATAGCGGATAAGGTGCGCCAGGTTGTCCTCCACCTCAGCCATCTCCTCTTCCAGCTTTCGGATATATTCGTCAGCCTTGAAGGAGTCAAACTTAGAAATGCGCTTGATTTTGATCTCCGTCAGCCTGACAATATCCTCTTCTGTCACCTCGCGGCGCAGCAACGGTTTAAATGGCTCCAAGCCTTTGTCTATGGCCTCCAGCACCGCCTCCCACGTTTCACATTCTTCTATGTCGCGGTAAATTCGGTTTTCTATGAATATCTTTTCAAGGGAAGAATGATGCCACTTGTCTTCCAGTTCTGCCCGGCGTATCTCCAACTCCCGCTTCAACAGATCTACTGTTTTAAAAGTAGAAATGCGCAGCAGCTCATCCACATTCAGAAAGTGTGGCTTATCGTCGATTATCACACAGGTATTCGGGGAGATGGATACCTCGCAGTCTGTAAAAGCGTAAAGGGCATCAATCGTCAGGTCAGGTGATACACCGGCGGGCAAGTGTACCTGTATTTCTACATTGGCCGCTGTATTATCAATTACCTTCTTAATTTTGATCTTGTTATTCTCACTCGCCTTCACGATCGATTCCATCAGGCCGGTAGTCGTTATACCGTAAGGAACGTCCCGTATAATGAGCATGGTCTTATCGACCTTTTCAATGGTGGCGCGCACGCGGATACGCCCGCCACGCATGCCGGAGTTGTAATTCGTTACGTCTACCAAGCCGCCGTTCGGGAAGTCTGGCAGCAGCTGTGTACTGCGGCCTTTCAGCACATCGATAGACCCTTTGATCAGCTCGCGGAAGTTGTGCGGCATAATTTTAGTAGACAATCCTACGGCAATCCCCTCCACACCTTGCGCCAGCAGCAGCGGGAATTTCACAGGCAGTGTCACCGGCTCATTTTTACGACCATCGTAAGACAGCTGCCATAAAGTAGTCTGCGGGTTAAACACCACATCCAGCGCAAACTTAGAAAGCCGGGCTTCTATATAACGCGGGGCAGCAGCGCTGTCGCCGGTGCGCACATCACCCCAGTTACCCTGCGTTTCAATCAACAAATCTTTCTGACCAAGGTTCACCATGGCGTCCCCGATTGAGGCGTCGCCGTGCGGGTGGTACTGCATGGTCTGCCCTATCACGTTGGCTACTTTGTTAAAGCGGCCATCGTCCATCTCTTTCATGGCGTGCAGAATGCGCCGCTGCACCGGCTTCAGGCCGTCTTCAATGGCTGGCACCGCACGCTCCAGAATAACATAAGAAGCATAGTCGAGGAACCAGGTCTCATAAAGGCCGGCTACAGGCGTTACGTTATGGATCAGTTCTCCTTCCCCATCGTTGAAGGTTACTTCCAACTCGTCTTCGTGATTTAATTCTTCGTTATTCAACTCGTCGTTATGCATACACTTCCTCTACTATGTCTTTTTCAATTTTCAGATTGTCGATAATAAAACCCTGTCGCTCCGGCGTGTTCTTGCCCATAAAATAGCTCAGCATTTTCTGTATAGTGGTGTCTTTATGCAGGATAACCGGCTTCAGCTTAATGTTGTCACCGATAAACTTGCCGAACTCGTCTGGAGAAATCTCACCCAAACCCTTGAAACGAGTAATCTCTGGCCGCTTGCCCAACTTATTGATTGCTTCCTGCTTCTCCGTCTCGTTGTAGCAATAGATCGTCTCCTTCTTATTGCGCACCCGGAATAATGGCGTCTCTAATATGTACACGTGTCCGTTCTTCACCAGGTCAGGGAAGAATTGCAGGAAAAACGTAAGCAGCAGTAAGCGAATGTGCATACCGTCCACGTCGGCATCCGTGGCTACTACCACGCGGTTGTAACGCAAGCCTTCCAAGCCCTCTTCAATGTTCAGGGCGTGCTGCAGCAGGTTAAACTCTTCGTTTTCATATACCACCTTTTTTTTCAGGCCAAAGCAGTTGAGCGGCTTTCCCCTTAAACTGAATACCGCCTCTGTGTCCACGTTGCGTGACTTGGTGATAGAACCACTTGCCGAATCACCCTCAGTAATGAAGAGTGTAGAAAGAAGGGCGTTCTCATGCTTGTCCTCATTAAAATGCATGCGGCAGTCGCGGAGTTTGCGGTTGTGCAGGTTCGCTTTTTTGGCACGCTGGTTGGCCAGTTTCTTCACGCCTGCCATGTCCTTACGCTCGCGCTCACTCTGCTCAATACGCTTCTTCAGCGCTTCGGCTGTGGTTGTGTTTCTGTGCAGGTAGTTGTCGAGGTGCTCTTTTACAAAGTCGTTGATAAAGGCACGCACTGCCGGGCCCTCAGGCCCCATTTCGATAGAACCCAGTTTTGTTTTAGTCTGCGACTCAAACACCGGCTCCTGCACGCGTATACTGATGGCACCGACGATAGAGCCCCGTATGTCGGCGGCATCATAATCTTTTTTATAGAAATCGCGCACCGTCTTCACTACCGCCTCACGGAAAGCCGCCAAATGCGTACCGCCCATAGTAGTATACTGTCCGTTAACAAAAGAATAGTATTCCTCGCCATAATCGTTGCCATGGGTTATCGCAAGCTCTATATCCTCCCCTTTTAAATGTATGATCGGATAGCGCATGCTTTCTTCGTCCGCCTTATTGCGCAGCAGGTCCAGCAGGCCGTTCTCAGAATAGAATTTCTTGCCGTTAAAGTTTACCGTAAGCCCGGCATTCAGGTACACGTAGTTCCAGATTTGGTTCTCTAGGTAATCCGGGTTAAACTGGAAGTTCTTAAAGATAACTTCGTCCGGCACAAAGGAGGTAAGCGTACCGTTGCGCTGGCTTGTCTCCTGCAGGTCATGATCCTGCACCAGTACCCCCTGCTCAAACTCAGCCACCTTCATCTGCCCGTCGCGCACCGACTGCACCCTGAAGTGGCTGGAAAGGGCATTCACAGCTTTTGTACCCACACCGTTCAGACCAACTGATTTCTGGAAAGCTTTGCTGTCGTACTTGCCGCCAGTATTGATCTTGCTTACGCAATCAATCACCTTACCCAACGGAATACCACGGCCATAGTCTCGCACCTGCACTTTATGGTCAGAGATTTTGACTTCAATGGTTTTGCCATGCCCCATCACGTGTTCGTCAATGGAGTTGTCAATCACCTCTTTTACCAGGATATAAATACCGTCATCAGCCGATGACCCATCGCCTAGTTTACCAATGTACATACCAGGGCGCAGCCTGATATGCTCCCGCGGCTCCAGCGACCGAATACTGTCTTCGTTGTAGTTATTTTGAACTAACTCTGCCATTCTTTAAGCGTAAGTGTAGATGTTGTGGTAAATTCAACCGGAAATATAGAAAATAATAAGAGTATAGACACCATCTAAAGTTCCGACTCCTATACTATACACCCTATTCGTTTCAATATTACTAAATATATTAGCCAAATATACAAATTTAGAGGCTAATAGTCAATTAATAACTCTTAATTAAGGGTAGAAGTTCATCTAGCGAAAGAAAATCACTAGCTAATTAAGCTAATATTTTTAGCATATAAATATAAAAATTATTGAATCCTATTACCTTACATTTGCTAACAACTTGGTACAATAACTGTACCTCAGGAGCTTGTGAAAGGAGAAGACAGCACAATTAAATGGAAATAAAATTACCCAAGTACTTTAAATTTACACTTATACTACTGGCGCTGGCGCTGTTAATTTTAGGGCTGCAAACATTCAAGCCTATTTTAATGCCACTGGCCTTTGCGCTGCTCTTCTCCCTGCTGCTGTTGCCTCTAAACAGGGATATGGAAAGGTGGGGAATACCGCGCCCCTTGGCTATTCTTTTGAGCATTGTGCTGGTAATTATAGTGCTCAGTATGGTTATCTGGTTCTTGTCGATGCAGTTAATGAGTTTGACATCAGAGTTGGATACAGTGGGGCAAAACCTGGAGACACTCCTGGCAAACGTTCAGGAATTCCTGTACAGGCATTTTGAAATTCCTCCCTCCAACAGAAACCAGATTATCCGGAACGCCATTGGCAGTATACAGGATATTTCTGCCACTTTCCTAGGCAGTACAATCTCCGTTACAACAGGCGCTTTAACACTTATCACTATCGTACCCATTTTTGTGTTCTGCCTGCTCTATTACCGCGACCACCTCGAGCAGTTTATATTTAAATTTACCACCAAAGATCATCGGGGCGACTTTACCACGGCCATGACCAACATACAGCACGTGGTGCAAAGTTATATCTCCGGCCTCATGATTGTGATTGTAGTAGTGGCACTGCTAAACTCTGCCGGCTTGTTAATAGTAGGCGTGAAGTATGCTATTTTCTTTGGTGTGTTTGCCTCTATTCTAACCGTCATTCCTTATATAGGTATCTTAATCGGGGCTTCACTACCTGCTCTGTTTATACTCGCCACCACGGGTAATTTCCTAAATGCGGTGGTGGTCGTGCTCATCTTCATGTTTGTTCAGTTCCTGGAGGGTAATTTTATCACACCTTTTGTGGTTGGTTCAAAAGTGAGTATTAATCCTTTTGCTGCCATCATTGCCTTATTGATTGGTGGAGAGATATGGGGAGCAGCCGGTATGATTATTTCCATTCCTGTAATTGCCATGCTAAAAGTCATTTTTGATGCTTACCCCCCCACGCGGCCATTCGGGTTTTTACTCGCTGACATAGACGATCTAAAACCTAAAAAGCCCGGACGCATCAAGAACTGGTTTGATGAAATTGTAAACGGACTTGGCCGGGGAAAGAAAAACGACGACATCACGTAAATAGGTTTTGCTAATACTGTTTGCTTATTTACCTTAGAAAAAGGCGGATTTGAAACATAATACTAAAATTTTTGGTTGTAGAGGAAGCTCATGGCACCCGCCATGGCACTTAACCCACAGGCATTAAATTTTAGCATTTTGTACGCTATCATAGACATTGAGACCACAGGCGGACAGCCTGCTCAGGATAAAATAACAGAAATCGCCATTTTCATCCATGACGGAGAGAAAATAGTAGACAAGTACAATACGCTGATAAACCCACAGCGCCCCATCCCCTACTTCATATCTAATCTAACGGGTATCACGGACGAGATGGTAAAGGATGCTCCTAAGTTCTATGAGGTAGCCAAAGAAATTGTGGAATTTACTGAGGGTAAAGTCTTTGTGGCCCACAACGTACGCTTCGACTATTCCTTTATTAAAAAAGAATTTGCTGACTTAGGCTTTACTTTTCAGCGCAAAACCCTGTGCACGGTACGTCTGAGCCGGGCACTTATTCCCGGCCTGCCCTCCTATAGCCTGGGTAAGCTTTGCAAGAGCATCGATATTGAGCTGACACAACGCCACCGCGCTATTGGCGATGCTGAGGCAACGGCTGTTCTTTTTGATAAGCTTCTTAAAATAGATAGGCCTGTTGTAGATGGCAACATGCAAATGGCTGCCGACAACACCACTCAGGTACTTAAAGAAGAAATCAAAACCTCCCTACTTCCTCCCAATATCAGGAAAGAACAGGTGGATGCGCTGCCAATGGTGCCAGGGGTGTACTATTTCTATAATGAAGCGGGTGAAGTCATTTATGTCGGCAAGAGTATCAACATCAAAAAGCGTATTATTCAGCACTTTAACATTGACTATAAAAGCAGAAAATCGCTTGATTTCAAGAACAGCATCTCCGACATCACCTACGAGACCATGGGCAATGAACTGGTGGCGCTACTGTTTGAATCTGCTGAAATAAAGCGGATGAAGCCCCAGTACAACAGGCAACAGCGCCGCTCTGTGTTCAACACCGGCATTTATGTGTATGAAGATAGCAGCGGCTATAAGCGCCTGACTTTCGGTAGCGTAAATAAAGCCGATAACGTGAACATGACGCCGATCATCGCTTTATCGAATCAGTTTAAGGCGAAGGGCTTCCTGTACCACAAGGTGGGCAAATACAACCTCTGCCAGAAACTCTGCGACCTGTATAAGACAAACGGTGCCTGCTTCGATTACCAGGTGCACCAGTGCCAAGGTGCCTGCGTGGGCAAAGAGAGCCCGGAGGAGTATAACAAGCGGGTGGATGCCGCCATAGAATCCTTTTCCTTTGAACACAACAGCTTCGTTATTGTGGGCAAAGGGCGCGAACCCGGCGAAAAATCATTGGTAGTAATAGAACATGGCACCTACCTCGGCTTCGGCTTTGTCGATGAGACTTTCTCCGCTCGTAACCTTGAGGATTTCAAAGGAGCCATCAAGCGCTATAACGACAACAAAGATGTGCAGCAGATTATCAGAGGCCACATGCGCGGCAAGCATAAAGATAAGGTGATCGTGTTTGACTAGGTTTTAAACTCAAGTCAGCGAAAACGGCATATTTTCGTAGAAGGAGGATGATGATCAAAGCAGCACCCAAAGTACCATGATCCGCCTCCGTAACGTAACAAAAAAATTCGGTTCACTGCTGGCGGTTGATGACGTGACACTGGATGTAAAAGAAGGTGAAACGCTTGTGCTGCTAGGCACCAGTGGCTGCGGCAAAACCACCACCCTTAAACTCATCAATCGGCTGGAGGAACTCACCGCAGGCACTATTGAAGTAGCAGGAACAGATATACAGCATCAGAAACCGGAGGAACTGCGTCGGCAGATGGGGTATGTGATACAGGGCGCAGGGCTGTTTCCGCACTATACCGTTCAAGAGAATATCGCAGTGGTGCCGCGCCTGCTGCACTGGTCAAAAGAGAAAATCGAAGCCCGCACACGGGAAGTGCTGGATCTGCTCAGAATATCAGCGCAGCAGTACCTTCCAAAATATCCGCATGAATTGAGTGGGGGGCAGCAGCAACGGGTAGGCTTGGCCCGCGCGCTTATTTCGGACCCGCCCGTGATACTGATGGATGAACCTTTTGGGGCCTTGGATCCCTTTACACGCATCAGCATCCGGCGTGAATTTAAAAATATCGAGGCGCTGCGGCATAAAACCAAGGTACTGGTGACGCACGACGTGCTGGAAGCTTTTGAACTGGGCGACCGCATCTGCCTGATGGACGACGGAAAAATTCAGCAACTGGGCACAACACAGGAACTGGTATTCCGTCCTGCAAATGGTTTTGTAATGCGGTTCCTGCAAGACCAACTTTTCCAGCTACAGCTACAGGTGCTGCAACTGCAGCACCTAAGGCCTTACCTGCCTGCTGTTTCTCCTTCTAATATTCATAATGCCATCGCTATACCCGAAATGGAAAGTGTGCTGGAGGCCATACAAATATTAACAGCCACCGGCGCACCGCAACAATGCCTCACCTTGAATGCAACTACTGCCGCGCCTGCACAGGCAGCTACCGTGGCGGACCTGATGGCTGCTGTAGAACAACTAACCCTCACGCTACGCAAATGACTAATGTTCTGGACCTCTGGGATTTTTTGCAGCTACAGGCCGACACGTTGCTGGAGCAGACACTGGAGCACATCAGCCTTACTTTCATATCCCTTGCCCTGGCCATACTCATCGGGCTGCCGGTGGGCCTGCTCATTACCAGGTATAAAAGAGGCGTCGGGCCAACGTTTGGCATTACGGGCGTACTGCAAACAATTCCTAGCATAGCGCTGCTGGGCTTCCTGATTCCGGTACTGGGAATTGGCCCGAAACCCGCCATATTTGCACTGTTTCTCTACTCGCTGCTGCCTATTATTCGCAATGCCTTTACAGGCGTGACGCAGGTGGATGCAAAGGTGAAAGAAGCGGCGCGCGGCATGGGCATGACCGACTGGCAACTGCTCACGCGGGTGGAACTGCCGCTGGCGCTGCCGGTGCTATTTGCCGGTATCCGCACGGCAGCGGTATTGAATGTGGGTGTGGCAACACTGGCAGCCTATATTGCGGCGGGCGGTCTGGGCGAGTTTATCTTTGGCGGCATCGCCCTGAACAATACCCCTATGATTCTGGCCGGCGCTATTCCGGCAGCTCTGTTAGCCGTGGGCATCGACTTTCTACTGGCGCGCCTCCAACACCTGCGGCTGCCGCTGCTGCGCCCGACAGCATTGCTGCTGTTTCTGGCTTTGCCCCTGCTATCTTCCTTTTACCTGTTGCCGAACCGAAGCGGCTTCCAGGCAGGGCTAAGTCCGGAATTTGCCGGAAGGGACGACGGGTATCCCGGGCTGAAAGAGACTTATGGTCTCGACCTGAATACGGTTATCATGGCGCCAGCGCTGGTGTACAAGGCAGTATATGAAGGAGACGTGGATGTGATAGACGGCTACTCCACTGACGGCAAAATTAAAACATACAGCCTGCGTGTGCTGGAGGATGACCAGAACTCCTTCCCACCCTATCACGCGGCTCTTCTGGTACGGGAGCCGGTTCTGTTGCGGCACCCGGAGCTGCGGGAAGTGCTGGAGATGCTCAGCGGCACCATCAACGATTCCACCATGACAGCCCTTAATTACCAGGTAGATTTCGATAAAGCTGCTCCGGCAGCGGTGGCGCAGGCTTTTCTGAAGCAGCAGGGGCTTTGGCGGCCTTCGCAGAATGGTACTGGCGAAACCATCCAACTAGGCTCAAAGATCTTTACCGAACAGTACATTCTCACAGAGATGCTTTCCCAATTGATACGGGGCTATACTAACCTGCAGGTGTCGGCGCGGACAGGTTTGGGCGGAACTAAAATATGCTTCGATGCACTAACGGCTGGCGAAATAGATATTTATCCGGAGTACACGGGTACCGGATTGCAAGTAATTCTCAACACACCTCAAACGGTGGTAGATAGATTATCTAAAGAGAATGAAAAGGTATACCAGTATGTGGCTGACCGGTTTCAGGAACAGTATAACATTATTTGGCTGCCGCCACTGGGGTTTAACAATACCTATGCGCTGATGATGCGGGAAGAGCAGGCCGCAAAACTGAACATCCGCAGCATCTCTGATTTAAAAAATCACCTAAACCCTTAAGCCAGTTACTGCCCTTAACATTACTTCAGCTTACACTTTGAGCACCTGTTTCAACGGATGAAGTACAGCTACTTACAAGATATATCGTGTGCTGATTTTCTTAATTCTAAACTATATAGTAAATTTACTGATAGATGGTTTTATCTCAGCCTCGTAAAGAAGCTTAAGATAAGATCGAAAATGTACATTAAATTAAGATAAACTGTGAGCGAAACTAAAACAAGATTCAGAGCTGGCGTACTGCACGGTGACGAAGTAACAAAGCTTTTCAAGTATGCCAACGAAAATAACTTTGCCCTCCCGGCTGTTAACGTTATTGGTTCTAACTCTATCAATGCGGTGCTGGAAACAGCAAGAGATGTAAATTCCCCTGTCATTATCCAGTTCTCCCATAGCGGTGCGCAATTTAATGCAGGCAAAGGCCTGGCAAACGAACTACAGAAGTCTGCTATTGCAGGAGCCGTTGCCGGTGCGCGCCACGTGCATATTATGGCGGAGGCTTACGGCGTACCTGTTGTATTGCACACCGACCACGCAGCTAAAAAACTACTGCCTTGGATTGATGGCCTGTTAGATGCCGGTGAGAAATTCTTTGCCGAGCATGGCAAGCCTTTGTTCAGCTCGCACATGCTGGATTTATCTGAAGAGGATCTTCAGGAAAATATTGAGACCTGCGCCGAGTACTTAAGGCGTATGGATAAAATGGGAATGACCGTTGAAATTGAACTAGGCGTAACTGGTGGCGAGGAAGACGGCGTAGACAACACTGATGTAGATAGCGCCCGCCTGTATACACAGCCGGAAGAAGTGGCGTATGCCTATGAGGTGCTGAACCAGATTAGTCACCGCTTCACCATCGCAGCTGCTTTCGGTAACGTGCACGGTGTATACAAGCCAGGTAACGTAGAGCTTCGCCCTGAAATCCTAAAGAGCTCTCAGGAGTTTATCCAGCAGAAACACAACACTGTTGAAAACCCGGTTCATTTTGTTTTTCATGGTGGTTCCGGCTCTGAAAAGGCAAAAATTACTGAGGCGATTGAGTATGGTGCTATCAAAATGAACATCGATACGGACATGCAGTGGGCTTTTTGGGAGGGCATCAGAGACTATTACGAGTCTAAGAAGGATTACCTGCAAACTCAGCTGGGCAACCCAGAGGGTGATGACGTGCCTAACAAGAAATTCTATGACCCACGTGTTTGGCTGCGTGAAGGAGAGAAAACTTTCACGAAGCGCCTGAAAGAAGCGTTCGAGGATTTGAACGCTATCAACCGAAACGCGTAAGTTTAACCATACATGAACAGAAAAGGTGGAGCTTTGGGGCTCCACCTTTTCTGTTTAATTGACGTTACGCAACACAAGTTAAAAATTTGTTTTTATTCCCAGCGGGACGACCTATTCATAGACTGAGGGCCTTAAACCGCCCTTAGCTCCAGCGGAGCGGCCTGTAAAGATACCCCACAGGTCGCTCCTCCGGAGCTAATGAAGCCCTAAATGTTTACTATCTACCGGTCGTCCCGCTGGGACTCCTGCGTAACGCCAGTTATTTAAACTCAAATGAAGATCTAATGTATCGCTAACTTAGATATTTGTAAGTTCTCGATGCTCCAGGAGCCATTGGTAAATTTTATCTGTGTCTTCTTTTTTACAAAGCTCCGAGCCTGGGGTCATGGTTGCGGCTGTACCGGCTGCCACGCCGTACCGCACTACTTCGTCCATATTCATATTGCCCTTCAGCAGGCTCATGACCATGGCTCCTACCATGCTGTCGCCAGCGCCCACTGCACTTTTCTGCTTTACGGGAGGCGTCATGATATAACTTATACCGCCTTCTTTGGACGCTACCATGGCTCCACGAGGCCCCAGCGACACCACCAGCACTTTACATTTTCCTTCTTCCAGTATCTGCACTGCGATCTGCTCCTGTTCCAGTGCCGACACCTCCTCTTTTCCAACTAATGCAGCAAATTCATTCTGGTTTGGCTTCAGCAGGTACACTCCCTCTCCTGCCGCTTTTAAAAGGGCGTCTCCTGACGTGTCCACTATCAACCTGAAACCACGCCGGTTTGCCATTTGAGCCAGTTGCAGATAAAAATCATCTGGAACACCTGGTGGCAGGCTCCCGCTGGCTACAACATATTTTGGCAGCTCCTTATCAGGAATTTCATCTAACTTGTTTAGGCACTGCTTCCACTCCTCCTCGGACGTTTCAGGGCCTGGCATACCAAAGCGAAACTGGTTACCGGTATTTTCCTCCATTACCATAAGGTTTTCACGGGTCCAGTTTTTGGCTTTCATAGCCTTGAAACTAATACCTTCCTCTTTCAACAAACTGCAAAGCTTCTCACCTGAAGGACCTCCTGATAAAAACCATGCACAGGAATTTCCCCCTAATTTTTTGATGGCGCGGGAAACGTTTATGCCTCCCCCACCGGGTTCATAGTAGGGAGTGCTGCACCGAATTTTCTTCTCAGGCTGTACCCGATTTGTATAAGTGCTTTTATCTAAAGCAGGATTGAGTGTTATAGTGAGTATATCGTGCATAATGTTATATTTTAGTTGAGACGCAGCAATGCATATGCCTATTAATTGCTTACTGCCTAAGTATTTAAATTTATCGGCTTATATCGAATTCCCGCCGGTCACCTGTCTGAAAAGTATATACGGTGCCGTTTACGCCAATCTGTACTTCTTTAGCCCAGCCTCTGTCGATAACAATCAACAGTTTGTCATGGGTAAAGCTAAGCGAGATCCAGTGGCTGCGGTAGCGTAGCTGAAAATTGAGACAACCTATCTCTTCTGGTAAAGCAGGTGCCAGCCACAGCACATTGTCCCGTATCTCCAATCCTGTAAAACCCCGCTGCACCAGGTCCACGGTACCTGCCATGGCTCCTAAATGAATGCCCTCGGGAGTGGTGCCTCCCTGCACATCCTCTACATCACTTACCAAAGCTACTTGAAAGTTCTTATACGCCCGCTTCCGGTCTGAACGCGCCAACACCCACGAGTGTACAATCTTACTCAAAGTAGAGCCATGAGAGGTGCGCTCCTCATAATAGGCAATGTTTTCATGTATGTGTTCTGGTTTGAAGGAGTAACCGAGCAAATCAAATATATGAATCAATTCCTCTGCAGAGAACAGGTAAAAAAGCATGAGCACATCCGCCTGTTTGCTGGCCTTATACCTGTTCACGTTGTCGCCTTCACTTTCTAAAATACGGTCCAGGCGCATCGACTCTCCATACTTTTCCTTATACTCCTGCCACGGGAAATCCTCAAGCTGCTCATAGCCTTCAAATTGCGCCATGATGTTGCTCTGGCCAATAAAAGGAACATACATTTTATGGCTGATATCGCGCCAGCGTTCTATGTCTGCCTCCGAAATTGTTAGCTTCTGGAGTAGCTCCTCCACACGGGAGTCATCCAATATTCCAAACAATTGCAGCGCCCGCTGAATCACCCACACCGCCATGACGTTGGTATAAGCGTTATTACTCAGGCCCGGTTCCTCAGAGTCCGGGTAATCAGCGTGGTATTCGTCAGGGCCAACCACATGATGGATTTCAAAACGGCCTGTCTTTGTGTTAACCTCAGCAATAGTAGACCAGAACTGGGCGATGTCTAAAATCATCTCGGCTCCCACAAAAGTGAGAAACTCCATATCCTCTGTTGTCTGATAATACTGCCACACATTATAGGCAATAGCACCATTTATGTGCCGCTGGAGATGTGTATTATCCACCAGCCAGTTTCCAGATTGAGGATTTAAGTGAACCTGCTGGGTTTCCTCCTGCCCATTGCTGCCACTCTGCCACGGGAACATAGCTCCCCTGTAACCAGCCTTTGCGGCAGCATATCGCGCTTCGGGCAATCTACGGTAGCGGTAGAACAGGAGTTCGCGGGTTAATTCCGGCAGGTGCATGTTCAGGAAAGGAAAGATGAACAGTTCATCCCAGAAAATATGCCCCCTGTAAGCCTCGCCGTGCAGCCCCCTTGCCGGCACCCCTACATCCATTCCTATGGTATTGGCAGAAACAGTTTGCAGCAGGTGGAAAATGTGCAGCCTAAGGATGGACTGGGCTTTGCTGTTGCAGGCTATCTGCAGTTCTGTTCGGTTCCATAGGCGTTGCCACGCCAGCCTGTGTTTTTCCAGTAAGTGAGTAAAACTACCCTGTCTTTCGCTGTTTCTGCAGGCATCCTGCAGCGGCTCTGATATGGCCTTATCCCGGGAGGTTTGCAGTTGCACCACTTTTTCGACCCGGAGAGGCCGCTTATGCTCACATTTTACCCTGAGATGTTGCGCCACATAGCCATCTTCTGTCTGCAGTGTGCGCACTACTTCATTGCCTTTAGGCTCCATGTAGATGCGCGTACGCGCTGCCAGGGCCATCTGGATCTTGGACTGCACCGTTTGAACTTTCAGGAAGATGGTTTCTTCGTTATGCTGCCCCTGCTGGAGTGGCTCGAGGTGCTGGCTTTCATAATCACGATACCGGGACACGCCACTATTGACAACCTGGCCATCCAGCGCAGACTTTATCTCTATCTCGCCAGACCAGTTTTGCGGTGTCAGTTCCCATTCTATAACTGCCACATGGCGATTTGCCATACTAACCAGCCGCCTGCTGTAAAGCGTACTTTCGCGGCCGCTGCCATCGCGGAAGCGCATTCTGCGTTCCAGTAAACCTTGCCGCATATCCAGTTCCTGCCTGAAGGAGATAACTTCTACCCGACTTACATCGAACCATTCTTCATTTGTGTGACGGAAGGTAAGTGGCAGCCAGTTCGGCCAGTTCACCAGGTCCTCGTTCTCAACCTGCCTGCCTGCTACCTCAGATACAAGTCTGTTATAACCACCAGCCAGGTAGGTGCCCGGGTAATGGGTTTTCTGGTCCGCATCGGCCTCTTCAAAGGCCCCACGTGTCGCAAAATAGCCATTGCCTAAAGTGCAGAGTGCCTCCCGTAGTGGCTGCTCTTCCGGAGCCCAGGTGTCATATGCAACTTTCCAATCATACATCCTGCTGACTTTTTATTGTTTGCGTGAGCGCTTCCAAAAAAGCGAGTACGTCTGTAACATCCTCCAGTCTATACTCAGCAGCTGTTTTATCATCGTGCTCGCCCACCATAATGCCAATGCCCTCGCCTTGCAGCTCAGCAAAAGCATCCTCGTCTGTAATATCATCCCCGATATAAAGCGGCACAACATCAGGCTTGTTTAAATCCAGTTCATCCATCAGCCACCGCACGGCTTTGCCCTTGTGCCAGTCCAGGTTTGGCTTCAGTTCCATTATTTTTTTGCCGGGCCCTTTTTTTAGCTCCGGATGCTGGCCTATCACTTCCTCTGTTACCTGCAGCACCTTGCTTACCTGCTCATCAGGCACGTTACGGTAATGCACGGCAATAGCGTAGCGCTTTCGCTCTACCAGCACCCCCTCCACATCCTTCAGCCGCTCGTCAAGTGTTTTCTGGGCTTTATCAAGGGCTGGCACTGCTTCACTGGCACCACCAGGTTCTGTGTGCATGTTATTCGGGCCGGAAATATCAAAGCCATGGGAACCGGCATAGTAAAGATTGTCCAACTGCACCAGATTTTCTACGTTGGCACGGTCGCGACCACTTACCACGGCAACGCTGCATACATTTGCCAGCCGCTGCAGGGTGTCCCGCATCTCCTGCGTCATTACCGCCTTGTCAGGGTCCTTTACAATGGGACTCAGGCAGCCATCATAATCCAGGAAAACAGCAGGCTTTTTGCCGTTAATCAGTTGGGGAATATCTTTCAAGGCAGAAGGGAGTTCTGTTGCCTCGTGCTTCTGAACAGTTTTAGTTGATTGGTTTTTCATAGGTTTTTATTCTGTTGGAAATTTTTCCAGTACCAGGTTGGCACCGTGTTTTAAAAGTTCTGTTGTTTCGTCTGTTCTATTTATGCCCACCACCAGGGCAAAGCCACCTGCCTTGCCCGCCTCCACACCCGCCAGCGCGTCTTCAAAAATGGCAGCCTCACTTGGTTGCACGCCCAACTGCCGGGCGGCTTCAGTGAACACGTCCGGGGCAGGCTTGCCTTTCAGCCCCAGTTCGACGGACATAACCCCATCCACCCGCACCTCAAAGAGTTCCTCCAGGCCGGCAGCCGCAAGAATAGGCTGGCAGTTTTTACTGGCTGAAATGACTGCTGTGCGAAATCCCTGTTCTATTTTCTGCTTCAGAAAAGCTACCGTGTCATTATACACCTGTACGCCGTCCTGCTTAATCACCTCCTGAAAATAATTGTTTTTTAGGTTCCCCAAACCAGCCACTGTTTCTTTACCTGGGGCATCAGCCGCTGTTCCCTCCGGTAGCACAATATTGCGGGACGCCAGAAAATTTCTCACGCCATCGTAGCGGGCTATGCCGTCTATATATTCTCTGTAATCTGTGGCTATTTCCAGCGGCTTGTATACAACACCCTCCTGTTTTCCACGCTGCAGCAGATAGTCATCAAACATCTTCTTCCAGGCTTTCGCATGCACCTTCGCTGTCTGCGTGATCACCCCGTCCAGATCCAGGATCAGGGCTTTAATTTTTCTTTCTGAAAGCAGTTGTGAGAGAGTGGATGGAGGCATATACTAATCTTGGCTGGTAATTTTCTTTACATTCACTTCAGTTAGTTAGTACCTGTTTTATACCCTTAAAGTTGTTACAAGCTATTTTCCTCACTACAAACAGTACCAATTAAACAGCTGCGCCTTGGGCATCAAAAGCCTATAAACAGACAAAGCCTCATTATAGAAGGAGGCTTTGTCTGTTAGTATTTAGTATAAAGTGCTTTCGCTTAGATTCGAAAGCAAGTAAAAAATCTTCTAAGAATTAATAGTCGTCTCGTCTTCTACTTTTACCTCAGAGGCAAAACCCTTAATAACAAGGTCAGCGCCACTTTCCTCCAGCGATTCTTTTCTAAAGCCATGGTCCACGGCAACTACGAGCCCGAAGCCGCCTGCTTTGGCGCCTTCTATACCAACAACGGCATCTTCAAAAACAGCGGCCTCCTGTGGCTGCACTCCTAATTTCCGTGCCGCCTCCAGAAAGATATCCGGATTAGGTTTGTTTTTGAGCTTGAGCTCATTAGCCACTACTCTGTCAACCCGCACCTCGAAAAGCCTTTCCAGGTTGGCTCGCCGTATGATGGTCAGGCAGTTTCTACTGGCAGAGACAATGGCCGTTTTCATGCCCTTCTCCTGTTGCTCCTTTATCCACATCACTGCATTTTCAAATACCATTACGCCGCTTTGCTTCAACAGCTCGTGAAAGTACAGGTCTTTACGCTCCCCCAATCCCACAATCGTGTTCTGGTTCTCATCATCATCCGGACTTCCTTCAGGCACATCAACACCGCGTGACTTCATGAAATTACGCATCGCATCCAGGCGGGGTACGCCGTCAACAAAAGTACGGTAGTCCTCCATGAAATTGAATGGCTCATAATTTTTACCATCCTGTTCGCCACGTTGCTTCAAATAAGAATCACATAGCTTCTTCCATGCTTCAGCATGTAAAGCAGCCGTGTTGGTCACAACGCCATCCATGTCAAGGATAAGGGCTTTGATGTTTTTTTCCTTTATAAGATTGCTCAGGTTACTCATATTTGTCTATTTTTTCTTTTCCAATCAATTTCGCCCCAAGTAAAATAATCTCTGTATAAGATAGCATCACCAAGTGGCGCGCGATTAACATCCTACCAACAGGAGGCTTGGGATTTAGCTTTGTTATGATGCTTTACATCATTTCTTTCATTAGGTTGTTAGCAGAGGCAGTAAAAGCTCTGCTATCCCTCCAACTAAAGCACTTTACATTTTTTCTGCTTACACTCCGGCTGCTTTACCATAAGGAAGATGGAAGTATGTTACCTCGTTTGCTATCAAACCAAATATAAGCAGATATTAATTTAAATGTGGCTTTGTTCCATAGAAAATAAGCTACCTACAACATGTTTTAAGATGTATACCTTAAATAATCAATAGCTAGGCCACTTCACCCTTGCTTAAGGTGGCTAAATAGTCGCACTGTTATACTATCAAATAATAGGTATAGAAGGTTGCCTGAAAAAATAACAGGAGTTTAATAGCAAGGCAGAATACACAGGCGGTGAATTTTTAATGTATAATATTTCTCATCGCGAAATGACAAAGGATTTTGCCTCACATGCCAATAATGTAGCTTAAAGCCGGCAAATTGCACAAGAAAAAGGGCGAAGATGGCAAATCATGGATTCCCCTTGGTCTGCTCATCCGGGGGAGTATCAAGTGTGTGATCAGGAAGCCTTGCCGGATCATCATTACTGGTGATGTTACCAACCGGTGCCTCAGGTTGTGTGGGCACTTTATCCTCTTTCGATTCGCTTACTTTCTCCTTCCCCTCACGATGCTTCTTATTTTTCTCCATCTCTGTACTTTTATCTCATTTCGCTGTATAGCCTATATCTACGGGCCGAGCTTTATTTTGATTATGTAACGAAAATAACACTCTCGGGAAAATGCCTGTGTTATTTATTTTCCGAATTTTGATTCTTTACCCTTATAAAGCTATCATTGCAGATAAGAATTATATGGTATCCGACACAACCTTCTGGTCGTATTCAGAATAGAAAAGGTGATTTGTAGCAACATTGAAAAAAGAAACATTATGCTGAAAAACTATTCCCCTACCCAGGCAAAGTCCTGGCAGAAACTCGAAAAGCATTATAAGGAGATAGCGCCAAAGCACCTGCGGGAGCTCTTTGCGCAGGACCCGCAACGCTTTGAGAAATTTTCGCTGCAGCTGGACGACATGCTGTTCGACCTTTCTAAAAACCGCATCACGGAAGAAACGCTCTCCTTGTTAACGGAACTGGCGGAGGAAATGGAATTGCCTGCCGCTATAGAAAGCATGTTTCAGGGTGAGCCGATTAATGCGACAGAGGGCCGCGCCGTGTTGCATACTGCGCTGCGAAATTTCTCTGACGAGTCTTTAGAAGTTGACGGAGAGAACATTCTGCCGCATGTGCGCGAGGTGCAGCAGCAGATGAAGGCTTTCTGCAAGAAACTGCACAGTGGCGAGTGGAAGGGGTATACTGGTAAACCGATAAATCATGTGGTAAACATCGGCATCGGCGGTTCAGACCTGGGCCCACAGATGATATGTGAAGCCTTGAAGAGCTATAAAAAAGAAAACATAGAAATCAGCTTTATCTCAAATGTAGATGGCACAGATGCTGCTGAAACGCTGCGCCAGCTCAACCCGGAGACAACGCTATTTATTATTGCCTCCAAAACTTTCACTACCAAAGAGACCATTACCAACGCGAAAACTGCGCGTGAGTGGTTCCTGAAGAAAGCGGAAGACAAAACGCATGTCAGCAGACACTTTGTGGCACTGTCTACGAATGTGGAAGCGGTGGTGGAATTTGGCATTGCCCCTGAAAACATCTTCCGTTTCTGGGATTGGGTGGGTGGCCGCTTCTCCCTGTGGTCTGCCATTGGCCTATCCATTGCCTGCGCTCTGGGCTACGATAGGTTTGAGGAGCTACTGAAAGGCGCCGAAGCCATGGACAAGCACTTCCGGCAGGCACCGCTGCGCCAGAACATACCAGCACAACTGGCCCTGCTAAGTATCTGGTACACTAGCTTCTTCGGCTGCCAGACACATGCTGTGCTGCCTTACGACCAGTACCTGCGCCTGCTGCCTGATTACCTGCAGCAGCTGATGATGGAAAGTAATGGTAAGAGCACCGACCGCAACGGCCAACATGTTTCATACGAAACGCAGCCTGTAGTTTGGGGCGCTGCCGGCACCAACAGCCAGCACTCCTTTTTCCAGCTCATTCACCAGGGCACCGTGCTGATACCTTCTGATTTTATTGCGCCTGCCATAAGCCAAAATCCAATCGGCCAGCACCATGCGCTGCTGCTCTCTAACTTTTTCGCTCAGACAGAGGCGCTGATGAAAGGTAAAACAGAGAAAGAAGTGCGGGAAGAGCTAAGCAAGAAAAACATGAGCAGCGAAGAGCTGGAGCAACTGGTGCCGCACAAAGTGTTTGAAGGAAACAAACCTTCCACTTCAATCATGTTCAAGCATCTAACACCCTATACTTTAGGCAACCTGGTTGCGATGTATGAGCACAAGACATTTGTGCAGGGCGTTATCTGGAATGTATACAGCTTCGACCAGTGGGGTGTTGAACTAGGCAAGCAGCTGGCAGGCACTATAGAAGGAGAGCTGTTGCAGGACAAACAAGCCAGCCACGACAGCTCTACAGCAGGATTAATCAAATACTACCGTAATAACCGCTAACAAGTACGGACGTGACACGTTATAAGCGAGGTATGCTAGGAAAACTGGCATACCTCGCTTATATGTTTCAAACCTATCCTAACACTATTATTAAACAAATTCTGCAGGGAACAACAGAGCGTCTGTTGTTGCTACTCCTCACCTTGTTAAGTTTGAGTGGCTGCGTTGACGAAGATTTTATTCAGGAAGATGCGCTGGCAATAGAAGCTGAGTTGGAAGGCAAAGCCCCGGCAGGTCCTGATAGTGTGTGGGTGGTGCCAGGACGCCACTATGACCGCAGTGTCTTTCACCGCTTTTTCTGGGGCGACCACAACCGTGAAATTTGGGCTACCCCGGTAAAGCTTCCGGTTTTTAAGCTGGACTCCATAAAAGGAGGACTCAAGGTGGTTGATAAAGGCGGCGGGTTTCAAACGACCAGCTTTGAATTACAGGACAGCGCCGGACGCCTGTGGGCTTTTCGTTCTGTAGATAAAGATCCCGTTGAAGTAGTGCCCCCGTTCTGGCGCAAGACTTTTGTTGCCAATGTGCTGCGTGACCAGATGTCTGCTGCAAATCCATATGGGGCACTTATAGTACCTGTTCTGGCGGAGGCTGTAGGTGTGCACCACTCTCATCCTGAAATGTACTATGTCCCCCGCCAGGATGAAAGCTTTGGTGAATATGCACCCGATGTACAAGGGAAGGTTTTTATGCTTGAGGAGAAGTATAAAAAGCCGCCTGACATTACTACAGACTTTCCACTAGCAGATGATTTTGTAGGAACTGAAAAAGCGCTGCGCCTCCGTTTTGAATCGAACACGAACCACTTTGCTCAGAAAGAATTTGCACGGGCCAGGCTTCTGGACCTGCTCGTGGGGGACTGGGACCGCCATAAAGGACAGTGGGAATGGGCTGTTCAGAAAAAAGGGGCAGATACATATTTTGTTCCTATTCCGAAAGACAGAGACCAGGTTTTCCTGGAGATGGGTGATGGTTTAATTCCTGCGATTGCTACCAGTAAATTGCTGGTGCGCAAATTTCATTCTTATGATGATGATTTTAGCGATGTAAAAGCCTATATGATTAATGCTGAATTTGTGGATGAACGGTTTCTGCATGAGCTTTCTCTGCAGGAGTGGCAGCAGATAGCCAAAGATATACAGGTGGCGCTAACGGATGAGGTGATAGAAAAGGCCGTTCGTCAGCTTCCTGCCCCTATCTACAGCCTCACCGGAGAAAGCCTGCAACACAACCTGAAAAGCCGTCGGGATCTACTATTACAAGCTGCCAACAGGATGTACAGCATTTTAGCAAAAGAAGTAACTGTGGCAGGCTCTGATGAGGAGGAGCATTTCTTTGTAAATCGCCTCGACAACAGCCGGACTGAAGTTACTGTGAGGCGGCCTGCTTCCAACGGCATTCCACCCAGGCAGCTTTACCACCGCATCTTCTTCCGGGAAGAAACAGATCAGATTATCCTGCGCGGACTGGCAGATGATGACGTTTTTCTAGTAAAAGGAAACGTAGATGATGCTATTCCGCTTAGAATATATGGAGGCTTAGGCGAAGACAATATTGCAGACAGTTCCTCAGTAGCAGGTTTAAAAAAAATGACAAAAATCTATGACACCGAACGCGGCAACGAAATATACTTCGGTTCCGAAGCACAAGACCGCACCACCCGCGATGTGCGGGTACACGCCTATGACAGGGAAGGAAACTGAGTTAGAGAGTTAAGGTGGCATTTTCACACCTTACTAAAAGTTACAACAGCAACTGCTGCTCGCCATCTGGTTTGGCGACAGGTATCCATCCCGTACAGTGTAGGCTCGCCTGTGAAAGTATACAACAAGTTAAAGGGGTAGAAACAGCTGAACAACAGACTGCTACTACCCCTTTAACTTTCTAACTCCCAAATTCTCTAACTTCAACCCGCTTTTTTCTCTTTTGCAACGCGTTTTAACATTTTCAAGACCAGTTCTTCGATTGCAGAGATATTTTTTGATTCCGATTCTTCGGCATCGTGCCGCTTCAGGTACTTTAGGAGTTTATCTTCGCGGAAGAGGTTTACTACTTCGGGGTGAATGTAATATTTATTGCAGACACTGGGGGTATTACCCAAGCCCCTCGCTACTTCTTTCACGGCTTCTTTGATACTTTTTTCCTTGGTCAGTTCCGGCTTTTCTTCCAACACGTTCTCCAGGCACTCTACCATTCGCACAGTACCGCCCCAAGTTCTAAAGTCCTTGGCTGTAAAATCCTCTTCCGTTGCTTCCCGAAGATATTCGTTCACATCTCCTGACTCCAGCGTCTGACGCTCCCCGCTTTCATCATAGTACTGGAAGAGGTCGTAGCCCGGAATATCGCGGCACTTTTTCACAAGGCGTGCCATCGTCTTGTCCTCTAGTTCTATCTCGTGCTCCACCCCTTTTTTACCTCTAAAAGCAAAGCGTATATTGTTGCCGTTTATCTTCACGTGCTTGTCACGCAAAGTGGTGAGACCATACGACTTGTTTGACTTAGCATAGTGGCGGTTACCGATACGGATAAGCGCATTATCCATAAGCGTAAGGACAAGAGCTGTTACCTTGCGCCGGTTCAGTTTAGAGGAATTAATATCCTGCTGAATACGTTCCCGCAGCTTTGGCAGTTGCTCACCGAATTCAATCATGCGGCCAAACTTGGTCAGGCTGCGGGCCTTCTGCCAGTCCGGGTGGTAAATGTACTGCTTGCGCCCTTTTTCATCGCGCCCCGTCACCTGCAGGTGCCCCTTTGGTGACTTGCAGATCCATACATCCTGCCAGGCCGGCGGAATAACAAGCGCTTTCAGGCGCTCCAGTATTTTTCCGTCGGTTACGCGCTCCCCTTTTTCATCCAGATAAAAATATCCTTTCCCGGCACCCTTGCGGGTAAAGCCAGGCTTTTCATCTGTGGTATAACGCAGGCCGGCCCATGCTGCAGATTTGGATGGATCGGCGTATAATTCATGAAATTCGTTTTTCTTTGCCATCCTATGAGGCTTCCTCTTCTCGCTCACCCCTGCACATCATACTTTTCTTTTAGGCAAAAGTTGTACAATTACAGCGGCTTTCGCTTTGCAAACACAACAAGTTTTAGTTTTGCCTTATCTTTGTTGCACTTTATGAAAAAATGTATAGCTGATACCATGCACAAAAACATATCCTACCTCTATGCCTTCTTCGGCTTTTTTATGCTTGCCTGCGGTGTTGTGGCCGTAGATCTGGCCGGTGAACAAGCCATAACCGCCCTAATCACAGGTGCAGCAGGCGGACTCATAGGTCTAACCGCCGGTCATTTTCTGAACAGGGGCAAACGCTGGGGCTTTATATTAGGTGCCACAGAAGCCGGCCTTTTGACGCTGATTCTTGGCTGGCGGGCAGCCACTTACTTCCTCAGTCTGCTCGGAATGATGCAGCAGCCTCAGAATTCACTTTCCACAGAAACTGCAGGCATGGCTTTTCTTCTGACTACCGCCATGCTGGTTATTGCTTTCCTGACGTTGGCTGTTTCTGTGATGTTCGGCAAACAGGTGTTGAGAGAGACAAAATAGGCGTTCGTCTATAAAGTTTTCGATTCTGCAACTCAAAGCCTACCTTGTTTTGTTAATTCAACTCCACTCATAACAAAACAAACATGATTCAGAAAATTGGTTTGAGTATGGTACTTACAGCAAGTCTGGTAAGTGCGGCTGAAGCTCAGACAAAACTCGTAGAAAAGGTGACCAGGCAAGGCGATGAGTTGGTGATTCCCTACAGTAAGTATAAACTGGCAAACGGCCTGACCCTGATAGTACACGAAGATCATTCCGATCCGGTAGTGCACGTGGATGTGACTTATCACGTTGGCTCCGCCCGCGAAGAAGTAGGCAAGTCAGGTTTCGCACACTTTTTTGAGCACATGATGTTCCAGGGCTCCGATAACGTAGCTGACGAAGAGCACTTCAAAATAGTGTCTGAGTCTGGCGGTACGCTGAACGGCTCTACCAACCGCGACCGCACCAACTACTATGAGACAGTACCGAGCAATCAACTGGAGACTGCTCTGTGGTTGGAGGCAGACCGTATGGGCTTTTTACTTGATGCCGTAACGCAGCAAAAGTTTGAGGTACAGCGTGAGACGGTTAAAAATGAGCGTGGCCAGAACTACGATAACCGCCCGTATGGCTTGGTTTACGAGATGACTTCAAAAAATCTCTATCCATACGGCCATCCTTACTCCTGGACCACCATCGGTTACCTGGAGGACCTGAACCGCGGAGATTTAAATGACCTTAAAAATTTCTTTCTGCGCTGGTATGGCCCGAACAACGCTACTTTAACAGTAGGAGGCGATGTGAAACCGGAAGAGGTGGTGAGGCTGGCTGAAAAATATTTCGGATCTATACCTGCCGGTCCGGCCGTGCAGGACATGAAGCCGGTGATGCCGGTCTTGAACCAGGACCGCTATGTGTCTTACGAAGATAACATCCGTTTCCCGATGCTGCGCATGACCTATCCTACACCAGAGGCAGGTCATAAGGACGAGCCGGCGCTGGATGTGCTGGCAGAAGTGCTGGGGCAGGGTAAAAACTCTATCTTCTACAAAAACTTTGTAAAAACCCAGAAGGCAATGAATGCCTCTACCTATAACTCAACTTCTGAGCTGGCAGGTGAGTTTGGTATTACGGTAATGACCTACCCTACTACAGGCCTGGCAGAAACAGAAGCCCTGGTGCGTGAGTCTCTGAAAGAGTTTGAAGCACGCGGCATCAACGACGAGGACTTGACACGCTTTAAAGCCTCTGCAGAATCCAGCCTTGTCAACCGTATGGCCAGCGTAAGCGGGAAAGTGTCTCAGCTAGCGCATTACGAAACCTTCCGCGATAACCCGAACTACATCCAGGAAGAACTGAAGCGTATTCAGTCGGTAACGAAGGAGGATGTAATGCGGGTGTACAACCAGTACATCAAAGGCAAAAACAGCGTTATCCTGAGTGTTGTACCGAAGGGTAAAACCGAATTGCTGGCCAAAGAAAACAACTATACCATCTCTGAAGAAGGGTATACGCCTGGCGCAGACGAGTACAGCGGCCTGCAATATACCAAAGCAGTAGATACCTTCGACCGTTCTGTGCGCCCTGCCGCTGGTGCTAACCCGGTTATCAATGTTCCCAACTTCTATACCAGCAAATTAAAGAACGGCTTAAAGGTAATAGGCTCCAAGTCCGATGAAATCCCGACTGTAACGCTGCAACTCACCATGAAGGGAGGCCACCGCCTTTCTGCTACAGACCCAAGTAAAGCAGGTATTAGTGCCCTGACTGCCGACATGATGAACGAGGATACGGAGAACTATACCTCAGAGCAATTCAGTAATGAACTCGACAAGCTGGGTTCATCTATCCGAATTGGTTCAGGCACAGAAGAAACGTACATACAGGTGCAATCGCTGAAGAAGAACCTGGACAAGACTTTGGTGTTGCTGCAGGAGCGCTTGTTCAAGCCAAAATTCAACCAGGACGATTTTGACCGCCTGAAGAAGCAGCAACAGGAAGGCATCGCTAACCAGTCGACGCAGCCGACTGCTATTGCCAGCAATGTATATAACAAGTTACTTTATGGTGAAGGCAACATCATGGCCGTACCTACGTCAGGCACAGCTGAAACAGTAGAAAACATTACACTGCAGGACGTGCAGAATTATTACGACAAGAATTATTCTCCATCTGTATCTAACCTGGTGGTAGTGGGTGACATCTCTGAAAAAGAGATCATGAAAAAGCTCGCTTTCCTAAAGAACTGGAAGAAGAAGGACGTAAAGCTTCCTGCTGACAAAACAGCACCTCAGATCGAAAAGACCCGCATCTACTTTGTTGATAAGCCGGATGCAGCGCAGTCTGAAATCAGAATCGGTTACCTGGCCATGCCATTCGACGCAACGGGTGAGTATTACAAGACCGGTTTAATGAACTACGTTTTAGGGGGTGCATTTAATAGCCGTATTAACCTGAACCTGCGGGAAGACAAAGGCTATACCTATGGTGCTCGCTCCTACTTTGGTGGCAGCCAGTATGCCGGTCCTTTCACAGCCTCTGCCGGTGTTCGTGCCGATGCTTCAGCCGAGTCAGTAACAGAATTCATAAAAGAACTAACGAACTTCAAAAACGAAGGAATTTCTGAAGATGAAATCAAGTTCATGAAAAGCTCTATCGGCCAGTCTGATGCACGCAAGTACGAAACACCTTATCAGAAAGCAGGTTTCCTGGGTAACATCATAGAGTATAACCTGGAGAAGGACTTTGTTAAAAAGCAGACTACTATACTGAACAACATCACTAAAAATGAAATTGATGCGCTGGCAGCTAAAAATCTGCCTGTAGAAAACATGCACATCGTAGTGGTGGGTGACAAGAAAACAGTGCTGCCTAAGTTAGAGGCACTTCCATATGAGGTAGTTGAGCTGGATGCGGATGGCAAACCAATCGGGAGCTCATCGCTGAAATAGTTCACTCCTGTATTTATTTAAAAGAGCCCTTGTTTCCGCAAGGGCTCTTTTGTTTTGTACAGTGTTTGCGGCAGTGCCAGGAGCGCAGATGTAACCATTCAGGCGTAAACAGGCGTATTTCAGGAAGCACGTTCAGCTACTTTCTTATAGCTACAAATTGATCACTAAAACTATAAGAGCAAAGGCATGCGGAACGTTGCACTAAAACACGCCAAAAATCTATGATGAAAAATAACACGAATACTTTTTATTTTCTTGCTATCCTTGTCATGTTCCTGTTCAGCAGTTGCGGAGACAATGACGGCGTCATTTTCTCGATACAGGACGATATAAACCTGGGCCAGCAGGTATCGGAGGAAGTAGACTCTACGTACCGGGCACAAGGCAAGCTTCTAGAGCGCAACAGCAGCAATGCTCAGGCTTACCAGAACCTTGACCGCATTGTAAACCGCATCCTTACTTCCGGAGCTGTAAAATATCAACAGGAGTTTCCATGGACGGTAAAAATCATCAGGGAAGATGAAACCCTGAATGCTTTTGCCACGCCAGGCGGATATATTTATGTTTACACCGGGCTAATAGATTATTTAGAGGATGAAGACCATTTTGCCGGTGTACTAGCCCACGAAATTGCACACGCTGATAGACGACACAGTGTAAAACAACTGCAGCGCGATTATGGCATATCGCTGTTGCTCTCTGTGGCCCTGGGAAACGACCCCGGTATGCTGCAGCAGATAGCGGCCCAACTGGCCGGCAACCTGACCGGGCTTAAGTTTGGGCGAGACGCTGAAACCGAAGCCGATAACCTGTCTGTAGAATACCTCGGAGGCACAGATTATTATGCCTGTGATGGCGCAGCCGGTTTTTTTATCAAATTAGAACAGGAGGCACAGCAGCAGGGTGGCATACCGGAGTTTCTGAGTACACACCCTAACCCAGGCAACCGCATCCAGAACATTGAGCAGATGGCGACACAAAAAGAATGCAAGACCAACTCTGCTCCTGACAAGGACTTTAACCAACTGAAAAAAGCACTGAACCTATAAAGGATGAACGCTTGCATAACCAGTGGGCATTTTTGAGAGAAGAATGAAGAACATAAAGAAAAAAGCTATCCAATCCATACTGAAGGTAGAAGAAAAAATTGATGTCCTCACCTTCGAGCTAAAGAACAGGCTGGGTTTAAACCGCCCCCTGCACATTGTGACTTACCGGAGTTACGGAACCCCCACCAGGCTTTATGTAAAGGGACGTGTGCTGGTGAACAAAGGGATAACCCGATCCGAGGAAAATGATACGCTCTGGGAGAACATTCTGAACATGTACCGCCGGTTTGAGAGTGATGAGATTCCGAATGCGCGGGTACAGCTCACCCAAGAGGGACAGCACCATGAGATAACCACTGATGTGGAAGGTTATTTTATGTTGAACATAGAACCAAAGGTGCCGCTGCAGTTGGATGACATCTGGCACAAGATTGACATCAGGCTTATTGACGCACCAGTTGAATTTGAAGGCGATGTAAGCGAACCAGCCTATGTACTGGTGCCGCCCCCGGACGCAGAGTATGGCATCATCTCCGACATTGACGACACCATTGTACGCACCGGGGCAACCAGCCTGCTGGAAACAGGTAGAAACGTACTGCTGAACAACGCCCACACACGCATTCCATTCCATGGGGTGTCGCAGTTTTACCGGTCGCTGCAGCTGGGCCGAAACGGCAAGCGGAATAACCCTTTCTTCTACGTGTCCAGCAGCCCCTGGAACACCTATGATTTACTATACCACTTCCTCGAGCTGAATGAAATTCCGCAGGGTCCGCTCCTGCTTCGGGACTTTGGTATTGATGAAAAGAAGTTTCTGTCTTCTGACCACATGAGCCACAAGTATAAAGAAATTGTAAACCTGCTGGTTACCTACCCGAAGCTCAACTTCATTCTGATTGGAGACAGCGGACAGCAGGACGCTCAAATCTACAGTGAGGTGGTAAAAAACCACCCGGGCCGTATCATGGCTATTTACATCCGGGACGTTAACATTGAAAACCGAACTAAAGCCGTCACAACAATTTTAGATGAGCTAAAGCAGAGTGGTGAAGTAGAGCTGCTACTGGTAAAAGACACTGCCGCCGCCGCTGAGCACGCCGCTGAAAATGGATTTATATTCACAGAACAGGTGCAGGAAGTGAGACGGGAAGTAGAAATTGATGAAGAAGGCGATGTATAATTTTCCCCGGTGCAGATAGACATAGCAGGGGTGCTAAATTTTATTCTGCTGCATATACTTTAACGGGAGCAAAAGCTGTTATATATAGAAACTATATATCAAAGAACACTCACCCTTTATACTATGAAGCTAACTTTCCAAAAGAAAAAGCCTTCAGCTACAGTGCCTGCAAAAAAAAGCCTTGCAAGAGAGTGGGGTGACGCCATTATGTTTGCAGTGGTTTTTGCCAGTATTATCCGGTGGGCTACTTTTGAGGCTTATGCTATCCCGACTTCCTCCATGGAAAAATCGCTGTTGGTGGGTGATTATCTTTTTGTAAGCAAATTGCATTATGGCTCCCGTACACCCGGCACACCACTGCAGGTACCGCTCACGCACCAGACTATCTGGGGCACAGATATTCCTTCCTATTCTGATGCTATTCAACTAAAAACCTTCCGCCTGCCAGGCTTCTCAGAGGTCAAAAACAACGATGCCGTTGTCTTCAATTACCCTGCTGAGGAAGCCCGCCCTACGGATTTAAAGACTTACTATATTAAGCGCTGTGTAGGTGTTGCCGGGGATTCAATTGCCATTCAGAACACGCAGGTGTACATCAACGGCAAAGCCTTGGAAAATTCTGAAGAGAGACAGTTTTCCTATTAACTGAAAACAGATAGGATTTTGAATGAAAGTTTCTTCAGGGAACGTAACATGACAGAGGTTTACCGGACGCACGAAGGGTATGTGGCTTTCTTAAACCCTGAAAGAGCGGAGCAACTGGCTTCTCTGGATTTAATAAAAAAGGTGATACTGCAGCAGGAACTTCCGGGAACTGCAGAGCCAGGTATATTTCCGAATGAACCTGCACTTTACAGCTGGAACAAAGACAACTTTGGCCCTTTATACATCCCCGAAAAAGGAGCTACTGTTGCCATCACACCGGAAACGCTTCCCCTGTACAAACACATTATACTAAGGTATGAGCAGCACGAAAATGCAAAGCTACACGATGGAAAACTCTATATCGATGGCAAAGAAATCAGCCAGTATACCTTTAAACAAAACTATTATTTCATGATGGGCGACAACCGCCACAACTCCCTCGATTCCCGCTACTGGGGTTTTGTACCGGAAGATCATGTGGTGGGTAAGGCAGTTTTCGTATGGTTGTCGATGGATCCGGAAGGTCATGGACTGCTCGACAAAATCAGGTGGAGTCGCCTGTTCAGCCTTATAAATTGATTCGGTGCTTCTGGCAGCTACAGCCCACGGTTTAGGAAGTGCAGAAGCTTTTTAACTGGAGTGGTCGGCAATGATTTTCCAGCCCTCAGCAAATTTCCTGAAGATGACAGAAAAGTGGCCTTCTAAATCTCCCGCAGCTACATCACGTTTCAGGTGCCACTTCCCTACCACCAGCATCGTCTCCGGCGAGAGCTGCCGCATTTCTTTTAAGTCGAATGTGAGATGGCCCATAGCGGAAGCATCCGGGTAACCGCGCTTGTAGTTCTCCAAAGTCTGTTGCCAACCATAGGTTAATCCGCGCGAGCCTATAAACAACAGAGAATCGGACTTCCAGTAGCCTTGCATGTAGCATTCTAAATCACCGCGGCTCCAGCAGGTGCTCTGCTCCTCCAGTACACCGCGTATCTCAGTTTTAGCAGCAGCAGCGGAGGCCTGAGGTGTATGATTGCGGGTGCAGGCAGTTGTAAAGGCAAGGCAAAGGCCAAGCAAAAGCAGCAGTTTATTTCTCATCTTTCTCTGGAAGTATAGCCTTCACATATACAGTTCCGCCCAACGCCCCCATGGCACGGACAATACGGCCCCGGCGTTTCCGGATGTAGGCTGATGGGTTTCGGGCAGAATACCGGATAGGGTTCGGAAGCACGGCTGCTAACAAGGCCGCTTCTTGGCGACCAACCTCTTTCGCCGGCTTCTTAAAAAACTTTTGTGAAGCAGCTTCTACGCCAAATACGCCATCCCCCATCTCTGCTATGTTCAGGTACACTTCTATAATGCGCTCCTTCCCCCAAAGCACTTCAATCAGCATGGTGAAATAAGCTTCTATTGCTTTTCTGAAATAACTGCGGCCATGCCACAGAAACACATTCTTGGCCACCTGCTGGCTGATAGTGCTGCCGCCCCGAATATTTCCGCCTTTGCGGTTCCGCTGGAAGGCATCCAGAATGGCATCTACATCAAAGCCGCTATGTATCAGGAAGCGCTGATCCTCTGAGGCCACCACTGCCAAAGGCAGCTGTTCCGACATCTCTTCCAGGGGTACAAATCTGTAGCGAATCTGCGGGTCCTCTTTGCTTGCTAAACCTGCCTCGGCACGGCGCTGCAGCATGTGCAAAGTAGCAGGCGGCGCTACCCATCTGTACAGCAGCACCCACACTACACTGAGCAGGAACAGGCACAACATCAGCTTCACGAAAAGCAACTTCACCGCCCTGAACCCAAAACGCTTTTTAGCCATTTTTGTACATTTATTCTAAGGCCGCAAAGGTAATGAGTTTAGCATACTAATCAAGCCGGATAAGCCCAATGCCATTTGCATTTCGCTAACACTACCGCACTGTGTGCGTAAGGGAATTTAAAACACAGACCTGGCAAACACAAAAGGCAATGTTTTGTTACACTATAAGAAAACCGCATACATGAGTAAGTACCTCCCGCTTTTTCCGTTAAGTATTGTCGTGTTTCCGGGTGAGAAACTGAACCTGCATGTCTTTGAGCCTCGATATAAGCAACTGGTGCTGGACTGTGTGGAAAATGAGAAAACTTTTGGTATACCCACCTACATCCAGAGCGGCGTAGGCGTGTATGGCACCGAAGTAGAAATCCTCAACATCGAAAAAAGATATGACAACGGTGAGATGGATATACGGACAAAGGGCCTGAAATTTTTCAAGATACTGCACTTCGACAGAATGGCACCAGGCAGACTGTATGCCGGTGGCGAAGTGGAGGAAGTGGAGAACAAGGATGACGGAGACATCATCACTAAATTGAACATAACAGAGAGCCTGAAGGAATTATATGAAGCCCTTGGTATCAGTAAATTATTCCTGGAACTGCCGGAAAATTATAAAAGCTTTGACATTGCACACCACCTTGGACTGACAACGGAGCAGGAATACGCCCTGCTGCAACTGGAAAGCGAAACAGAGCGCCAGGAGGCTATTTTCCTGCACCTGCAACAGATTTTACCTGTAGTACAGGAAACAGAGCGGCTAAAAGACAGGGTGAAGCTAAACGGCCACTTTAAGCAACTGATGCCGCCTGACTTTTAGAAAATGGATAAAAGATGAAAGACAAAAGCCATTGCACAAAAAAATCTATTTACAAAGGCATAGGGACATCTCTTTGGCTACTGTTTCTTAGGAACCAGGCTCCCTGTCCTTTGTCAGTGGGTCCTTTGTCCTTCATCTAGTGCTCTTTATCTTTTAACCTTATTCCAAGTAGCTTCTTGCCGTACGACATAAAAAATTATGCTGACATACTTTCTTATCATCATCCCGACACTGATATTCTTCTTTATAGCATTCAGCTATTGGCAGGAGCGAAAGTACCGGCGTAAGCCTTTTTACAAGTTAGCTGATGTAGGCTGGCACCGCTATACGCCGCCCGCGGATGATACACTGGTACACTCTGTGGCGATGGTAGGAGACCCGGGAGCTGTGGCCATCGATGGCAGCGACCCTGTACTACAGTTGCTGGAGGTATGGAAAGACAGAGCCGGGGAAGCAGGCACTATCGTTTATCTAGGTGATATCCTATACCCTATTGGTTTACCTGCGCCAGGGCACCGCTTACGAGAGAATGCCGCTAAACGCCTTGATGTGCTGCTGGAGACTGTCGTTGATTTTCCGGGCAATGGTATTTTCCTGAGCGGTAACCACGATTGGCTGAAAGGCAGAGAAGGCGGGTATGAGCAGATGCTGCGCCAGGAGCGCTACATAGTGGAAAAAACACAGGACGAAAAAAGTTATCTCCCCCGGAATGGCTGCCCTGGCCCTGTTAGCATGCAGTTGGCAGAAGGGCTGCTGCTGGTCATCATCAACACCCAATGGTTCGTGCAGCGGGGCGAAAAACCACTGGGAAGCAAATACGACTGTCCTTATTCCGACATAGAGGAATTTTTCATCAGCTTTAACGACGTACTGCGCAAAAACAAACACCAGCGGGTATTAGTAGCGGCACACCACCCGCTCTACAGCAATGCCATGCATGGTGGCAAGTTTACCATGAAGCAGCACATATTCCCGCTTACGGCGGCACATAAGCGCTTTTACATCCCTTTGCCTGTTTTCGGCTCACTGTACCCCTTTTACCGCAAATTATTCGGCGCATACGAAGACATGTCGCACCGCACCTATAAAAAAATGCGAAAGCGGTTGGTGCGCATCATGAACAGGTACAGTAACGTGATTTATGTTGCGGGTCATGACCACAACCTGCAACATTTCGAGATACAGCAAAACCATTATATCGTAAGCGGATCAGGCAGCAAAACAGCATTTGTGAAAAAAGGAGGCAAAGCAACCTTTACCCTGGAAGAACTTGGCTTTTTTGTGATCAACTACTACAGCAATGGTGAAGTATGGATGGAAGCACTTGCCGTGGCCGAGGCAGACGAAGAAATGGTAGTTTTCAGGAAGAAACTCAACAGCGTATTGCAGCCAAAGCGGCAAATAACTGCCGATGCCTAGCTTTTAAATCTCCTTTTCGTCCTGGTACACCGGCAGGATGACCTTCAGGCTTTTAGGGTGCATCTGCACTTCAACCTTATCTCCCAGGTCTACAGGCTCCCCATCGATGTGCATAACTTCATGTTCGAGATTGTGAATGGTAGCAGTTCTACAGGAAAGACGGCGGGTATAAACGGATGTGTCGATGCTGTCGGTATACAGTTTATACAGAATGGCAATACCTGCCGCTTTAGGAAAAGGCTCTATCAGGCATATTTCGAAACGGCCGTCGTTTAATACACCGTTTGGGTTGATGTTGGCATTGCTCCCGAAGGCATTGGCATTTGCGATGGTCACCATGAAAGCCTTGCCCTCAAAGGTCTCTACATCAGTTTCGATACGGTACATTTTAGACTCATACCCGAGGTACTCCTGCATGGCAACGCGGGCATACGAACCGGGCCCACGGGTGCTGCCTTCACAAAAGCCTTTTACAACGAGGGCATTAAAGCCTAAGTCACTTAAGTGAATAGACGGATTACCATTAAGCGTAATTGTGTCAATATTACGGATAATGTTGTGGTGTATCAGTTCCAGCGCCTCTTCTGTGTCCTGTGGTATGTCTAAATCCTTTGAAAGGCCGTTTCCTGAGCCAAGCGGTATCATACCTAACGGAATAGATGTTCCGATCAGCAACGAAGCCACTATGCTAACCGTGCCGTCTCCTCCTGCCGCAAAAACACCATCATACTGGCTTTCGGCAATTTTGGCTTTTATAACTTCCTTGTCTTTCTCACCGGATGTCCGGTAGATATCATACCTAATTTCATGATCTTTGCAGATAGACACAATTTCTTCCTCCAGATCATCTTTTTCTATATCGCCGGCAATAGGATTAATAACAAAGAGAAGGTTCTTGAGCTTTCGTGTTTCCATAATCTGCATATTGTACTTGTGTACGTGCCTCTTGATACGTTGAAATGTTGATAAGGTGATTGTGAAAAAGAAGAACACGCTGTGCAGCCAGGTAAAATAAGCCGGTTTTACCTTTATTTAGACAAGGAACAATGGCTGTTCCACGCACTGAATCTACTCCAACAGCATGTCAACTCTAATGACTTATGATGCGCTTATTGCTTTAGGTTTTCCGGCAAGCCATTCGGATACTCCTCCTGAATAGCCTGCTCAATCTGACTGATACGGTTTCCCGGATTAGGATGCGTCTGTAGAAATTCAGGGCCACCTGCCCCGCCACTGGCTTCATCTAAAATCCGCATCACTTCCATCATGGCTCTAGGGTCGTAACCAGCGGAACCTGTTAGCTGCACCGCCAGTCTATCTGACTCCAGTTCATCGTTACGCCCATACCGCATATTCAGCATCTTACCTACCATAGCTGCCACAACGGCTCCTCCCTGGCTTGCAGGGTTCTCCGGGTCATAAGTGGCGATGGCGGCAGCACCTGTCAGGCCCTGCGTCAGCTTTGCTTTTGCCAGTTGCTCGGCTGAGTGTCTTGCTACTACATGCCCGATTTCATGACCAAGTATTCCTGCTATCTGCGCTTCTGAATTAAGCCGTTTCAGTAAGCCGCCTGTGATAAAGATCTGGCCTCCCGGTAAGGCAAAGGCATTAACAGTTTGCTCATCTGCCAGCAGATGAAACTCAAAATTATAGGGCGTATTGCTTACACGTGAGCTTTGCACAAGCTGCTGCCCGATATTTTTTATTGCCTGCGCCGCCTCCCTGTCCGGGTGGAGGCCGCCATATTGTTGTGCCATCTCCGGGGCCGCCTGAAGCCCGAGTGCAATCTCCTGCTCCACGGTCATGTCCACATGCTGCTTTTCGCCGGTAAACTCATTTTCCTGTGTATTACACCAGTACGTAATCAGCGACACTGCCGCCAGCAGCAAAGCCACGATAAACTTTAAAACCACCTTCATGAATCTAATACTTTTATAGCATGTACAGCAGATCGCTGTAGTATGAGAGTGAACGGTACAGTCTTCTATGAAGTTGCTGTTAGATGCCGCTAGGGCTGGTCAGGCACCTGATAATTAAATTCCACTGGTATAAATTTAAAATAAACAGAGATCAGGTAGACCCGCTACATACCCGTAATAAACAGAAAGCCCCTGCTCTAGCTAGAGCAGGGGCTTTCTGTTTATTACGGGTATGAAATATTTACAACGTAGCAACTGTTTCTGGCAAAATTTCGGGGGTAAAAGCTTCGACGGCCAAAGTTGCGTTCAGGTAATCTGATTTATAGTTGCTGTCGTTGCCATGAATGTACATGACGGTTTTATCTTTTATAGCCAGTATAATTTCCTTTGAAAGTTCGCGTGGCACTGCAGGGCATCCTAAACTTCTGCCTAAGCGGCCATGTTGTTTAGCAAAAGCTGGAGTTGCATAATCAGCCCCATGCATGACAATAGCGCGTGCCATAGCATTTGAGTTGAAAGCTCCATCTTTTCCACTTAACCGCAACGATAGGCCATGCTTGCCAAAGTAGGTGGCATCAGTTAAATAAAAGCCAAGGCTGCTCATATAGGAATTTGGCTTATTAGAGAACCTGATAGCTTTGTCCTCGCCAGTATTGCGACCATGAGCCACAACCGTATTAAAAAGAACTTTCTTTGATTTCAAATCGATAATCCAAAGACGCTTATCTCTGCTGGATTTTGTAAAATCAATTAATGTAAGGATGGATTTAGCAGGAGCTACCAAGCCTTTTTGCTTGAAATTATGAAAGCCAACCATGCCTTTTTCAAAGACTTCGAAAGCAAGTCCTTTGTTCTTAAGATCAGCATCATTGTAAATGCTAAGCAGATGGTCATTAAAAGCAGACTGCTTTTCTGCAATTGTGACAGCTGTAGTACGATTTATTGAAGCCATTTCTGGCACTACCGTTAGAGTTTCAAGGGCAGCTTCGCCAGTACTGGAAACTGGAGAGGTAAAAGATAATAAACCGAGGGCTAATGAAGTTAGGGTTACTCTTAACATAAGTTTCTTTGGCTTCAGTTGATACGTTAAGCTATGCAACAGGCAAGCAGACGATAATTGTTCCGCTGCTGGTGAACAAATTGTTAAAGTTTTGGTTACTGCTATCTGCAAAGTAAGGGCAAGTAATTATAAAATCAAGTCTTACCGGGCTTTTTTACAGTTTTTAGAGCCGGTATATCTTTACATATCGCCTGAATTATTCACAATTTTAGCAATTAGCTTGTGTGGCAAATTTTCAGGCTGCAACTTTATGGTATCAAATCAAACTTATGTTAAAGCAACAATTTATCTTTCCTGCATTAGTTGTGTTGGGGCTTTTAATTTCCTGCGGAACTCCAGAGAACCTGCAAAGTTTTGACAGCGACACCTGGAAAGAAGATCGTTATGGCTGTGAGGGGAAACGCGGAGATCTGGCAGATGACTTCGAAGAAATCAGAAAAGAACTATATGGCCAGAAAGAGTACGTACTGCGGAATTTGTTAGGAAAGCCTGACAGTGAGGAATTACTGGAGCGGAGCCAGCGTATTTATTATTATTATCTTGAACCTGGCACGCAATGCGCTGACAGATCTGCTTTATCGGAAGCAAACCGTGTAGAAGTACGAATCAATTCTTTGGGCAAAGTATCGGAAGTAACCTATAAAGAACCTTATAAAGCAGCAAAGGCCGATTAACTCGGCCTTTGCTGCTTTAAATCATGTGTCTACAACCTACTCTTATTCGTTTTCAGACATAAGCTGCATATGGAAGCGACCTTCCAACTCCAGAAACTGACGCATCTGCTGTTCATCCAGTACATCCTTCAGCGTTTGGTCGCATTGTATATGGATTTTACGAACAGAATTTGAACGAAGTATATCATTAGCAGCGTAGGTATGCTCTGCTTCTACCATTTTAGTAAATCGCAGCTCGTTTACACGCGCCACTTTATTATACTGGTCCTCCGTTAGCTTCAACTCCCGCTTCATCTCCAGGTTTGCCATAGCAAGACCATCCAGGTCCACAGCGAGTACCACCTTATCAAGGCCGTCATCTGTCACTCCCATGCTCTGGGCAGAACTTCCGGTCACAACAGCAAGAAAAATTAGTATAAGTAAAGTATTCTTCATAGGGTGCATTAAGGTTAAACCATAGTGTTGTTAAACTTCAACCTTATTCTTTAACGAATTCTGACGCGACAAGTTGATGGCAATTGGCAATATTTAATACTATTTAAATAAAATATATAGTTTATTTAAAATTCTGTATTAATACCACTGTTATCGAACTCATAGCCTTTTGTTTTAGCTAAGTATCACCATTTTTATGCAACAATAGCCGTTCTAGGGGGTATACTTATATAAAGCTTTAAATTGAATTTTAATAAGTAAAACTGCAGAACCCGAACATATCATGTGGTTCTGATTTAAATAAAACAACATGAGGACAACGTATTACAACCCGAGTACACTTGAAGTTAAATTTGCACAGGCTCTGGAAGATCTGACCCCGCAGTTGGAAAGTAAACTTGATGAAGGAGAGCGGGTAATTGAAATAGAGTCGGTATTAGACGCAGATAACCCTATGGTTATTTACCGTTTAGAAGACAAAGAGGGGGACGTGCATGAGGTGGTTGTACAGATCATACAAAGACCTGACCACATTATAAAATAGCCCAAGCTTGACAGGCACAAATAAAGCCGACTACATAGTTAATGTAGCCGGCTTTATTTGTGCCTACTAGTGTACCGCAGGAAGTTAGAGCAAAAAGCTCACGGACTTTTAGGGGATTTGTAATCATCTCTTTTGAAAAACTGCATCGCAATAAAAGAAATCATAAATCCGGAGATTAGCCCCTCCAGCATCAGCACAGAAAAAACCACGATGCCGGGAGTCTCTTCTACCCTTCCACCAAAATAGCGCTCTGAACTTAACATGTCTGTCATTTCATCTCCTGCTATGTTAACGTAAACTACCATAAAGGCAGCAAAGAGAACAGTTCCTGCCACAGCTGTAATAACACCGGTTCCCAACCCTTTGAAGTAACTGAAATCCCCTGCTGCTACAGCTTTAAAGGACCTGATGGCAAGTACAACCCCTACAGCCATGATCACACCGTTCAAGAAGCGCAGCTCCATGATATGAATGAGGTCTAACAGTTTCATTAAGAAAAAATACAGGATTAAACCAACAGCTGTCAGAAAGCCGTACTTGAGGCCTATCTTTTCCATAAATATCAGTGAGTTCCTTTATAAATGTGCTTGAGATTTTTCTAAGGTTGTTAGTCCTGGCTTGGCATTGTATTATGATCCTCGCGTTTAAACCACTGCATGGCTATGAAGGCAGTTAAGGCACCAGGTATGGTACCGTACAGAATAGTCAGAGCAAACAGAGACAGCAAGGTGAGACCTTGTGGAAACAGGGCGCTTGCCTGTAGGTTTTCGAGATAACCCGTTCTGAATGCACTTAAGAAAATCACCAGAAAAAGCGCTAAGATAGCAGAGGACACCACTCCTACTGTAGCACCTATACCGAATCCCTCTAAATACCTGATACCGCCTCTCCTTGCCTTCTTGTAACTCGAAATTGCCACTACTATACCTATTATCAGAAACAAGCCGCTTAAGAATGACAGTTCGATTATTTCAAGTACTCCAATTGCCCACATAATCAGGAAATAAACAATGTGAGCTATCCCTACCAAAATCCCGTATTTGATTGCGATGTTTTGGTATGATACGTTAGATGATGCCATATTATGTTCAGTTTAAGTTTTTCAATAGTTTATTTATAATGAACAGATTAGCTGTACAATTGGTTAACAATTTATAATGCGAAGTCATCAAATGCATCGTATCCTGTTCACTACCTGTATATTACTAAAACTATATACTAGAGAAAGAGGCTTGGTGTTGTGGTTTGCCGAATGTTTTTTAAAACAGAAAGCTCAAGCACCTGAATGCTAAATATATGCGAGGCACTAAATTGATACCTCCCGGAATAGAGGAATTGGAGTTAAATGCCAAACCACGCTTTTATTTCGTAACTTTGCATGCGAATCTAGTTTTCATATTCATACATAAACCTTTATGATCAGTACGAACAATGTCAGCTTGGCATACGGCAAGCGCACATTATTTGAAGATGTAACAATAAAGTTTGTTCCTGGTAACTGCTACGGCCTGATTGGAGCCAACGGTGCAGGTAAATCTACTTTCCTTAAAATACTTTCCGGAGAAATTGATCCTAACACAGGTACTGTAGATATTCCGGCCAATGCCCGCTTAGCTGTGTTAAAGCAGAACCACTTTGAGTACGATGAAGCGCAGGTGCTGCAAACTGTTATTATGGGCCACAAGCGCCTGTTCGGTATTATGCAGGAGAAAGATCTCATTTATGCAAAGCTCGACTTCTCAGAGGCTGACGGTTTGCGTGCTGCCGAACTGGAGGGTGAATTTGCTGATCTGGAAGGCTGGAATGCAGAGTACGAGGCAGCAGAACTGCTGAGCGGCCTGGGTATTACAGAAAACCTGCACTATGCTTTGATGAAGGATTTGAGCGGTAGCGAGAAAGTGCGTGTGTTGCTGGCCCAAGCCCTGTTCGGAAACCCGGATATCCTGCTGCTGGATGAGCCGACTAACCACCTGGACGCAGAGTCCATTATATGGCTGGAGAACTTCCTGGATAATTTCCAGAACACTGTCATTGTGGTGTCTCACGACCGCCACTTCCTGGATTCAGTATGTACGCATGTGGCTGACATTGACTTTGGAAAAATTCAGCTCTATGCCGGTAATTATAGCTTCTGGTACGAGTCCAGCCAACTGGCACTCAAGCAGCGCTCAGACGCAAACAAGAAAACAGAAGACAAGCGTAAAGAGTTGGAAGAGTTTATCCGCCGTTTCAGCGCTAACGCTTCCAAGTCAAAGCAGGCTACCTCACGTGCCAAACTCCTGGAGAAACTAACAGTGGATGATATTAAGCCTTCGTCGCGCAAGTATCCTTATATTGCCTTTAAGCCGGAACGCGAAGCAGGCAACCAATTACTGAACATTGAAAACCTCAGCAAGTCAGTTGACGGGGTAACTATCTTCAGCGATGTGAACCTGATGGTAAACAAAGGGGATAAGATTGCGGTGATAGGCCGTAACGATATTGCTGCCTCTACTTTTTTCCGTGTTGTGATGGGTGAGGAAAAGCCGGACACTGGTGAATATACCTGGGGAACCACCATAACGGCTTCTCTATTCCCGAAAGACAATCAGGAGTTCTTCGATACAAACCTGAACCTGGTAGACTGGCTTCGTCAGTACTCCACAGAAAAAGACGAGAGCTTTATCCGCGGCTTCCTTGGCCGTATGCTCTTTTCTGGAGAAGAATCTCTGAAGCAAGCCAATGTGCTGTCGGGTGGTGAGAAAGTACGTTGCATGTTCTCGAGAATGATGCTTCAGTCCGGAAACGTGCTGCTGTTTGACGAGCCGACCAATCACCTGGATCTGGAGTCCATTACGGCCCTGAACAATGCACTGAGGGAATTTGATGGCACAATCCTTTTCTCTTCGCATGACCTGCAGTTCGTGGATACGATTGCAAACCGTATTCTCGAACTTACTCCTAATGGTATCATCGATAAGCGTATGACATATGAAGAGTATTTGTCTGATGACACAATAAGGGAGTTGCGCAAGAAGATGTATGCCACTGAAATGGTGTAATAAATAAACTTGTCACATCTCTAAACCTGAATATGCTAAAACATCAGCGCTTATTTTATAGCATTCTCTGCTCGCTCCTGTTCTTGTTGTTCTCTAGCAATAAAGCACAGGCGCAGGTAGAGCCCGACACAACAGAACGAACCAAGCCTGTGTTGCCCACAGGGCCTCCTATGCCTACAGAACGGACACGGCCAGTAGAACAACAGCAGGAGCAAAAGCCAACGGTGCAGCCACGGCCAACGCAGCAGCCAGCGCGATTACCTTTCCCCGGAGAGCAAGAGCAAGTAGTGGAGCAAGCCCTCCGGCCAATTGACCGCATGTACTTTGGTGGCAGCTTTGGTTTGCAGTTCGGCACTTACACAAACATATCGCTGCTGCCTATACTTGGGTATAGGCTAACGGATAAATTCAGTATGGGTGTGGGCGCTGTATACCACTACTCTAAATTCAGAGGGTATTCTTACAGCAGCTATGGCGGCCGTGCCTTTACGCAGTTAGAGCTTTTTAACATCGGGGACGGTGCGATTTTAGGACATGCTGAGGTCGAACTTCTCAACACCAGATACGAAGACATCTACGGGGGCCTCAGCAACGACCGCACCAACATCACGCTTCCTTTGGTGGGTGTAGGTTATAGGCAGCGCATCAGCGACAAAGCGTCAGTAGACATGCTGCTATTGTATAACGTGAACGACAATGTGATCGGTAACCCATACAACAACCCTGTATTCAGGGTGGGATTCAACATTCCTTTCACCAGCAGGTAAGGGTAAAAGGTTAACATAAAAAAAGCGGCTGCCAGTAATAGGCAGCCGCTTTTTTTATGTTCTACAAAGGTATTATCAGCCTCTTATGAGTCTTAATAAGACCACAATAATTGCAATTACAAGTAGTATGTGGATCAGACCACCTACAGCATCAGGGAATCCTAAGAAACCAATCAGCCAGATAATCACTAGTACCACTGCTATAATATACAATAAATTTCCCATAGTTTTATTTGTTTAGTGTGTTCAAAAGATATTACGAAATTCGCTTATTGAAGTTAACCCCGAATAAGACGAAGCAATACTGCGATAACGGCTAGCACCAGAAGTACATGAATAATACCACCAACAGCGCTCGGAAATCCTAAGAACCCGATCAGCCAGAAAATCACTAGTACTACAGCTATTAAATAAAGTAAATTTCCCATTGTTCTATTTTAGTTTTTGTTCAGATTAACTACTTGCTTTCCCACGTTTTCGTCAAAATAACAGGCAGCATCTCTTGTACTTTAAATTAATAAGGCTTTTTACGAGGCTCCTATATAAAAGATTTGTAATTTTCAATTACTTTATAGAACATTTAAAATCAATTGAGAATAATCGAGGTTATAATGACCTTAAACAAATTGATTTACAACAAGTTAAACATTTACAGACTAGCTACTACTTTCTTATAAATAATAAATAATGCTATTCCTGCACTTCTATTGAAACAATTTTATCAATTGCTTGGCTAAATCTTAAATTTAAGATTTCAAAGATGCCTTAGCCTTGTCCTCAAAATACCTCTATTTCTATTAGCTTTGTATACCTAACCAAACCTAATTATATAGAGCAATATGAAGAAAATTGCAGTTATTGGATCTGGAACCATGGGAAACGGCATCGCACATGTGTTTGCGCAGAATGGTTTTCCTGTTTCACTTATAGATATTTCTGAAGAAGCACTGCAAAAGGCCATCGGAACTATTTCAAAAAACCTCGACCGCATTATCTCCAAAGGCAACCTGACGGAGGAACAAAAAGAGCAGACGCTACAAAACATCACCACCTATACTAACATGCAGGAAGGCGTGCAGGACGTGGACCTAGTGGTGGAAGCCGCCACCGAAAACGTTGACCTGAAGCTAAAAATATTCCGCGACCTCAACAGCTTCACCAAGCCAGAGGCCATACTTGCCTCCAATACTTCCTCTATCTCTATCACCAAAATAGCATCAGTAACGGATCGCCCTGATAAGGTGATTGGAATGCATTTCATGAACCCGGTACCAGTGATGAAGCTGGTCGAGGTAATTCGCGGCTACTCTACTTCTGATGAGGTAACTGAAAGAATTATTGAATTGTCGAAAAAGCTGGGCAAAGTTCCTGCAGAGGCAAACGACTATCCTGGCTTTGTGGCAAACCGTATCCTGATGCCAATGATTAACGAGGCTATCTACAGTTTATATGAAGGTGTGGCTGGTGTAGAGGAGATAGATACCATCATGAAGTTAGGTATGGCACACCCGATGGGCCCGCTCCAGTTGGCTGACTTTATTGGCCTGGATGTGTGCCTGTCTATCCTGAACGTGCTGCACGATGGTTTTGGCAACCCGAAATACGCACCATGCCCGCTGCTGGTAAACATGGTACAAGCCGGCCACAAAGGCATCAAGTCAGGCAATGGCTTCTATTCCTGGTCCCACGGCACAAAAGAACTTGTGGTGGCAGACAGGTTTAAGAAATAATTATCTGAATCAGGATTTTAAGATTTGTCAGGATTTTCAGGATTAAAATTCTAGGATATGTTAGATTGGCAGGACGAACAGCAACAAATCTGAGGATTTTTCAATCCTAAATCCAGTACATTTTTATTCATCCTGAAAATCCTGATTCAGACAAATAAGAAGCCTCTGCCGGGTCACCAGCAGAGGCTTCTTATATATTTAGATTTGAACAACGAATAACTATACCGCTACTGCATGGTCGCGCAACACGTCATTCAACGATGTTTTCAGGTCTGTGCTTTCTTTACGTTGGCCGATGATGAGGGCGCATGGCACCTGGAAATCACCTGCAGGGAACTTCTTGGTATAAGAACCTGGAATAACCACAGAGCGTGGTGGCACATACCCTTTGTATATTTTTTCCTCGGTGCCTGTCACGTCAAATATTTTGGAGCTTCCTGTAATAGTAACACCAGCGCCAATCACCGCTTCTTTGCCAATGTGGCAGCCTTCCACCAAAATACTTCTGGAACCGATAAAGGCACCATCTTCAACAATAACCGGGGCAGCCTGCACTGGCTCCAACACACCACCAAGGCCCACACCACCACTCAGGTGCACGTTCTTGCCTACCTGTGCACAGCTACCGACCGTAGCCCAGGTATCTACCATCGTTCCTGAATCAACATAAGCACCGATGTTTACATACGAAGGCATCATCACGACACCTTTAGCCAGAAAAGCACCATAGCGTGCCACCGCATGCGGCACTACACGCACACCCAGCTGCTCATAGTTGCGCTTCAGATCCATCTTGTCATGAAACTCAAACGGACCCACTTCAATGGTTTTCATCTGCTGGATAGGGAAGTAAAGCAGCACAGCCTTTTTCACCCACTCGTTAACCTGCCACTCCTCGCCTTTTGGCTCGGCTACACGTAAACGGCCCCTGTCAAGTTCTTCTATGACAGACCGAATTGCCTCTACTGTATTCTTTTCTTTCAGTAACTCCCGGTTGTCCCAGGCTTGCTCTATAATTTGTCTAAGCTCCATATCTGGTTGTTTTAATAAAGAATAAGGGCAAAAGTATTAAATTTAAGCGATGTCTGAAAAGAGAATCCTGATTGCTTCGCTGCTGAAGCCCATTAACGACACCCGCATGTACGAAAAGCTGGCAGTGTCGCTGAGCAAGCTTCCGGGGGTGCAGGTGCATGTCTGCGGTTATGAAGCCCCTACTCCCACTAATGCCCCTGCGGCTGTTTCATTTCATCCTGCCTTTCGCTTTAGCCGCCTCAGCTTTGGTCGGGCAAAAGCACAGGCAGCCTATTACAAGCTACTGCAGGAGCTCCAGCCTGATTTAGTCATTGCCTGCACACACGAATTGTTGCTGGCAAGCCACCTCTATTGCCGCCAACATAACTGTAAAATGGTGTATGATGTGCAGGAGAATTTTTCGCTGAATATCAGAGCTCAGGACAACTATCCGCCCCTGCTCAAGCAAGCCATGGCCTTTGGGCTTCGCAACATTGAAAAAGGACTTTCCGGCCACATTTCCCACTTTTTGTTGGCTGAACGCAGTTATGCGGAGGAGCTACCGTTTTTGGGGAACAGATATACAGTCATAGAAAATAAGTACAAGCCAGCAGCAGGATATACTCCCCCCGCCACTCCAGTAATGCTGCAGCACGACTCCCTGCGCCTGCTCTACTCAGGCACCATTGGCCGTCTGTATGGCATTTTCGAAGCCATTGCCGTAGCAGAGCAATTACACCAGTTACAGCCCCATACTACCCTCACCATTATAGGTTATTGTGCCGATAAGGCAACATACCAGGAGGTTCTGCAGCAGGTGCAGCACAAGCCTTTTATTTCATTGATTGGGGGCAGCCGGCTTGTGCCCCACGAGCAGATAATAGCAGCTATAGAAGAAAGCAATATTGGATTGCTGCCGTATCAGCCCAACGAGAGCACCTTCCGCTGTATCCCGACAAAACTCTATGAATACGCCGCGCATGCCCTGCCCATGCTTGTGCAACACAACCCGCTTTGGCATGCTTTCCTACAGCAACATCAGGCTGGAGTTTCCATTGATTATATACGCCCGGACTCACTTCAGCTGCTCCAGAAAATTAGGAATCTTCAATTTTATGAACCCGGTGTACCTGCAGGCGTATTTTGGGAGAGCGAAGAGACAAAACTCTTTCAGCTTATTAAAGGCATCTTAACCTAACAAAGGTGATAACTTAATTTTATTTTTAGACTTGTCTAAATTCATTTAAACCATTATATTTGTTTTATAAATAAGACCCATATGCGTAATTCTAAAATTGCAGGTGTAGGCCACTATGTACCTGAAAACGTGGTAACCAACAAGGACTTAGAAAAAATCATGGATACCTCAGATGAGTGGATCCGGGAGCGAACAGGCATTGTCGAGCGACGTTATTTTCAGGAAGGAATAGACACAACAGCCAACATGGGTGCCGAGGCTGCCCGTAGAGCCTTAAAAAATGCTGGCGTTGAGGCAGAGGATATTGACATGATCATTTTCGCCACCCTTAGCCCCGACTATATTTTTCCGGGCTCCGGCGTACTCATGCAGCGTGAGCTGGGGCTGAAAGAAATTCCGGCGCTGGACGTGCGCAATCAGTGCTCCGGCTTTATCTATGCCTTGTCAGTTGGTGACCAGTTTATCAAAACTGGTATGTACAACAAGGTGCTGGTGGTAGGCGCTGAAATCCACTCCAGCGGGCTTGATTTTTCTACACGTGGCCGTGGTGTTTCCGTAATCTTTGGTGACGGTGCCGGAGCTGTGGTGCTGACGCCAGCGGAAAGCAATGACAAAGGAATCCTGTCAACGCACCTGCACGCGGACGGCGAGTTTGCAGAAGAACTGGCCGTATTAGCACCGGACACAAATAAAAAAGAGCGACTGACACACGAAATGATCGACAGCGGCGCCATTTATCCTTATATGAATGGTAATACAGTATTCAAGCATGCAGTTACCCGCTTTCCGGAGGTAATAGAAGAGGCGCTGAAGAAGAACGGTTACAAGCCTGAGGATATTGATATGCTTGTGCCGCACCAAGCTAACCTGCGCATCACATCCTATATACAGCAAAAAATGGGATTGCCATCCGAAAAGGTGATGAGTAACATTCACAAGTACGGCAACACCACGGCTGCCTCTGTGCCTATTGCCCTGAGCGAAGCTGTAGAGGAAGGCCGTATTAAAGAAGGTGACCTAGTATGTCTGGCCGCTTTCGGTAGCGGCTTCACCTGGGCCTCCGCTCTGATTCGCTGGTAGTTTAAAGAATGATGAATGTCGAATTAAGAATTATGAATAGTGGATGTACCTCCTTATAAAAAAGAGCCATTCATGGTTCATAATTCATAATTCATAATTGCAGCAACTTTGCACAGCTTTACAGAAGAGAATTATATCAAGGCTATTTACAAGCTCTCTGTCAACGGTACGCAGGAGGTGAATACGAATGCCATAGCCGAGGTGCTGGACACCAAAGCGGCTTCCGTTACGGACATGCTCCGCAAACTGAGCACAAAAAATCTGGTGCACTATATAAAGTACCGGGGCGTGTCGCTGACGAAGGAAGGCGAGCGGGTGGCATTGCAGGTGATTCGGAAGCACCGGCTCTGGGAAGTGTTCCTGGTGCAGAAACTGAAGTTTAACTGGGATGAGGTACATGAGGTGGCGGAAGAATTAGAACACATAGGCTCTCCCCTGCTCACCCAACGCCTCGATGAGTTCCTGGGATACCCCCGGTTCGATCCGCACGGGGACCCCATCCCATCTGAAAACGGGGAGATAAAACAGAAAAAGCAGCGGCTGTTAGCAGAAATGGACGTGAACGAAGATGGCGTAGTAGTGGGCGTGAATGATTCGCAGCCGCTTTTCCTGCAGTACCTGGATAAGATGGGCATATCCCTCGGCTCCAGGATTAAGGTAATTGACCGGATTGCCTATGATAACTCCTTCGAGATCATCCTGGAAGATGATAGAAACCTGCTGCTTTCCAGCGAAGTGACAAAAAACATTTTTTTATCAGCATAAGGAAACGGAATATTGATTGACATCTTAACAGTTAATATTCGAGAGAAAAGTCCTCTTTTGAAGGAGGGCAACAATGACATATATCAGCACCTAATATGAAACCAACTTACCTCCTTCTGCTACTCGTCAGCCTGCTATGTGGTGCCTGTATGCAAACAGACAGCAAAGCTCCTATTCCTGCTGGTACACGCATGAAAGTGGTGACCACTACCAGTATTCTGGGAGATGCAGTGCAACATATTGCAGGAGATGCGGCCGATGTGGTTTCCATTATGGGGAGCGGCGTAGACCCGCATTTATATAAAGCGACTCAGGGAGACCTGCAAAAGCTGACAGATGCCGATGTCATCGTATACAATGGCTTGCACCTGGAAGGCAAAATGGGGGAAGTGATGGAGAAACTGGGCCGCCAGAAAACAATTGTGACAGCTACCGCGGGCATACCGGAAGCTTCGCTGCGCAAGTCAGCGCAGTTCCAGAGCAGCCACGATCCGCATGTGTGGTTTGATGTGGAGCTCTGGCAGGAGGTGGTAAAGCACCTGAGCCAGGAACTACAGCGTAAGGACACCGCCAATGCCATAATCTACCAGCAGAACACGCAGGCGTATATACAGGAACTGGAGGAACTGGATACATGGGTAACACAACAGATACAGTATATTCCTGAGCAGCAGCGCATCCTTATTACAGCTCACGATGCCTTTGGCTATTTCGGCGATGCCTATGGCATCCAGGTGCGGGGGCTGCAGGGTATCTCTACAGTGTCTGAGTTTGGCCTTCAGGATGTTTCCTCGCTCGTGAATTTTATTGTGGACAACAAGGTGAAGGCCGTATTTGTGGAGTCTTCTGTATCTCCCAAAGCCATAGAAGCAGTAGTCATCGGGAGCGAACAAAAAGGGCATCAGCTGAAAATCGGGGGCACCTTATACTCCGATGCTTTAGGTGAGGGGGGTACACCTGAAGGCACATTCACAGGTATGGTCCGGCACAACGTGAACACGATTGTATCTTCCTTAAATTAAAGTATAGCATTATGATACTTCAAGTAGATAATCCGGTAGTAGAGGTCCATGATCTCACCGTGAGTTACGACCGCAAGCCGGTGCTCTGGGGTATTGACCTGACACTGCCTGCCGGTTCACTGGTAGGTGTTATCGGTCCAAATGGCGCCGGTAAGTCCACTTTGGTGAAAGCCATGATGGACCTGCTTCCAACTGGCAGTGGCTATGTACGCATTTTTGGAAAGTCTATAAATGAGGTACGCAAGCGTATCAGCTATGTGCCGCAGCGGGAGTCGGTGGACTGGGACTTTCCGGCCTCTGTTTTTGATGTGGTGCTGATGGGCCGCTACGGCAAGTTAGGACTCTTCAGCCGCCCCCGCAAAGCAGACAAAGACGCTGCCATGGAGGCGCTTGTAAAGGTAGGGATGGAATCCTTTGCCAAACGGCAAATTTCCCAGCTCTCCGGTGGGCAACAGCAGCGCGTTTTCCTGGCCAGGGCCCTGGCCCAAAACGCAGACATCTACTTTATGGATGAGCCTTTTGCAGGGGTAGACATCGCCACTGAAACAGCCATTATAGAGCTGCTCCGCATTATGCGGGAACAGGGCAAAACAGTCATCGTGGTGCACCACGACCTGCAGTCCGCGGCTGAATATTTTGACTGGGTCGTGCTCCTGAACATGCGCCTTGTAGCCTCTGGCCCCACGGGGGTTGCCCTTACACAGGAGCTGCTGGAGCAAACGTATGGTGGAAAGCTTACAGTGCTGTCTAAAGTAGGGGATTTGTTGCGGAAGCAGGATTTTCCTTCCAGAGAAGTAAAAAGCTAATTCGGCCATGGATGCGTTTTTGGAATTCTTTTCTTTTGCAGATGCCAATGTGCGGTACGTCACGATTGGCTCTGTGCTGCTGGCTGCCAGTTCCGCTGTAGTAGGCTGCTTTACCTACCTCCGGAAAAGAGCATTGGTAGGCGATGCCGTTGCCCATGCCGTGCTGCCAGGGGTATGCCTAGCTTTTATACTTTCCGGCACTAAAAACCCCTTCATTCTGCTCATCGGTGCCTTCATCACCGGCTGGCTCTCCCTTATCTGCATTGACTTTATCACCTCCCGCTCCCGCATTAAAGAAGACACGGCCATTGGCCTGGTGCTATCGGTTTTCTTCGGCATTGGCATACTTCTGCTCACCGCCATCCAGCATTCTGGAAACGCGGCGCAAAGCGGTCTGGATAAGTTTCTGTTCGGTAAGGCAGCCTCCCTTGTAGGGGAAGACCTGATTGCCTTTAGTGTTGTGGCTGTGGTGCTGCTTGTTTCCACCATCGTGTTTTACAAAGAATTAACACTCCTTTGCTTTGACCAGGCCTATGCCCGAACCATCGGCTTTCCGGTGCGGGCACTCGAACTGCTGCTCACTACGCTTACTGTGTTTGCAGTGGTCGTAGGTATACAGGCAGTAGGCGTGGTACTAATGGCCGCCATGCTCATTACACCTGCCGCCGCCGCTCGCTTCTGGACAGACAGGCTTCCGGTCATGCTCGTCCTCTCTGCGCTGATGGGTGCTTTTTCCGGTATAGCAGGTGCCTTTGTTTCGTATACTGCCCCGGCCATGCCTACAGGTCCCTGGATCGTGCTCATCATTTCTATGATAGCCATTCTCTCTTTCGCGCTGGCTCCAAGCAAAGGCTGGGTAGCACGCATCATCCGGCAGCGCCGTAATCGTTCTCAGATGCTAGAAGAGAACCTGCTGAAGCTGCTCTATCACTTAGGAGAACAAAAGCAGGCTTATACTGCAGTTCATACGTTACAGGAGCTGTTGCAACGCCGGGCCATGCCAGAAAAACAGGCCAGAGCAGGCCTACATAAACTCAGAAACCAGGGCTATGTAAAAAAATTACCAGAAGGCTGGCAACTCACTACACAGGGCCAGCGGCGCGGCCAACGCGTAGTCCGGCTGCACCGCCTCTGGGAACTCTACCTCACACAGTACCTGCACCTGGCCTCAGACCACGTGCACGAGGACGCCGAAACAATAGAACATATTATCACTCCGGAACTGGAGCAAAAACTTATGGAAGAGCTAAGCTTCCCGGTGCTGGACCCGCACAGCTCACGGATCCCATGACAGAAGAAGGAGCAAGGACAAAGGAGGAAAGACAAAGGATGATTTTTTTTTAAAAATAATAAATAGATAAAAACCCACCCTACCCCTTCCAAAAGGTAAATTTCAGCAAGTGTAAAATGATTTGCTAACTAAATAAGTTTTGCTTGCTGGTTAAAAGACACAGTAAGGAAGTAGGAATTACAATGAAAAAGGCAATAGGCAAACTAGTCAAGCAGATTCCCCACCTTAGACTCTAAAAGTGCCCCCTGCACCCCCAGGAGGGGTCAGGGGTGGTTGGATCCGGTAAAACAGAAACAACTACAACAGACTCTGAACAAACAACCTTAAACTGATAATTGACCCATGTTAATTGATAAATGAAACATGAACGCATTTTGGATCATATTAACCGGTTCTTTAGTAGCCACCTGCTGTAGCCTGCTAGGTTGCTATTTAATTTTGCGCCGCATGGCAATGGTGGGCGATGCTATTTCGCATGCCGTACTCCCAGGCATTGTGATTGCCTTTCTGCTGACTGGTTCCAGAGACACTGTGCCAATGTTGATTGGCGCAGGCCTCCTAGGAGTGCTCACCACCCTCCTGATAGAATTCTTTCACCGCTACGCCCGTGTGCAGGCAGATGCTTCCATTGGAGTCACCTTTACCTGGCTCTTTGCCATCGGCATTATCCTGCTATCCGTTTTTGCAGGCCAGGTAGACCTTGACCAGGACTGCGTACTCTATGGAGAGATTGCTTACGTGCCCCTCGACCTCTGGATTACAGAAAACGGCCTGAGCTTCGGTCCCCGCACCGTGTGGACACTGGGGGTGGTAGCGCTACTCATCCTGCTGTTCATCGTGCTAGGTTACAAAGAACTTTTCCTGACCGCCTTCGACCCTGGCTACGCCGCAGCTATTGGCATTTCTACCTCTGCCTGGTACTATGCCCTCATGACAGCTGTGTCCCTTACGACCGTGGCATCTTTTGAGTCAGTGGGTGCTATTCTGGTGGTGGCGCTGCTGGTAGGCCCTCCTGCCACAGCTTACCTATTAACCGACAACTTTAAAACAATGCTGGTGCTTTCTGTGTTAGCAGGTATTTTGGCTTCCTTTGCAGGATACTACCTCGCCGTCTGGATGGATGGCTCTATTGCAGGAGCAATTGCAACATTTATTGGATTTGAGTTTCTACTGGCGTTTTTATTTTCACCAGCAAGAGGCATATTGCTACGAAGAAAGGTGCAGCCTGTTAACATCAATCAAGCAGATTCTGTAAGCAAAACTCTTTCATAGCTTCAGGCATGATTTATGAGTAAAGGGAAAAGTAATTGGTTGTGGTTAAAGCACCCTTTACCGTATGAGCTGAAAAATAGAATTTTTATATCACTGTAGTAGCTCAATTTACAACCATGGCGTGTTTAGTTTTAGAAATCAAGAAGATATTATAGCGTACTATAAACTTATGTTAATAAAGTCATTTCTACTTCCCATTTTAGCTACCGTCCTTTTTTCGGCTTGCCAGCAGCAAACACAGTTAACTGCAGGTTTAGCAGGTGCAGAAAATGAAACAATTATACCAGCTGTCTTTACTGCATCAGCTGAGGCCAGTACAGCAGCAGAAAAAATACAGTGGCTGACGATAGAACAGGCAGCTGAAAAAATGAAGCAGGAGCCGCGCAAAGTCCTGGTCGATGTGTATACTGACTGGTGTGGCTGGTGCAAAAAAATGGACAAGAACACCTTCACCGATCCGAAAGTGGCCGCTATCATCAACAAATATTACTATGCCGTAAAGCTTGACGCTGAAGGCAGGGAACCGATTGAGTTAAAAGGCCACACCTTCAAATTCAAGCCCGAGTATAAAGCACACGAGCTGGCCGTAGCGCTGTTAAATGGCCAGATGAGCTTTCCGACAACGGTATACTTGGACGAGCAGATGAACATGCTCACACCAGTCCCCGGTTACCTTGATGCCGAAAGCATCACACCCATCCTGCGCTACTTCGGCGAAGATCATCACAAGAAGATGACCTGGCAGGAGTATGAGAAAAAGAATTAACCTCCCCCCGGCCCTCTCCTAATAACAGGAGAGGGTGTTTTTTTGCTTGCAGTTTTTTTGAATGCTTAAAATCTGTCAATTGGCACCTATACAACGCATCCTTGCCTAAAATACTAGCAATGACTCCCTCTACTGTTTTTAGGAGAGGGTTGGGGAGAGGTAATAGCTCCCCTATTATATCCCTTATTAAAATCGTAAATTTGCACTTTGAACAAAGATTAATACACTGATTTGATAAACCAACATTTTTCCAGCGATACAATAGTAGCCGTCGCCACAGCGCCGGGAGTGGGCGCTATAGCCGTTATACGGCTTTCCGGTCCTGAGGCCATTTCCATTACGAATAAGGTCTTTAAAGGAAAGGATTTGAGTAGTCAGGCCAGCCACACAATCCACTTCGGCACCATACGCGACGAAGACAAGGTGCTGGACGAAGTACTAGTGTCGCTGTTTGTGACGCCTCACTCCTATACCAAAGAGAACGTGGTGGAGATTTCGTGCCACGGCTCCGACTTTATCGTGCAGCAGATAGTCCGGCTGCTGCTGAAACAGGGTGCCCGCCTGGCCAATGCCGGGGAATTTACGAAACGCGCTTTCCTGAACGGGCAGTTCGACCTGGCACAGGCCGAAGCCGTAGCCGATTTAATTGCGTCTGACTCTGCCCTCTCCCATGAGGTAGCCATGAAGCAGATGCGTGGCGGCTTTTCGCAGGAAATTAAGCGGTTGCGCGGGGAACTGGTGCATTTTGCCTCTATGATAGAATTGGAGCTTGACTTTGGAGAAGAAGACGTGGAGTTCGCCGACCGTGACCAGCTGCGCTCACTTATTTTGAACATACAGGCGATTATCCGCGAGCTGCTGAAATCTTTTGAACTGGGCAATGTCATCAAGAACGGGGTTCCAACCGTGATTGTGGGCAACCCGAATGCTGGAAAATCCACGCTCCTGAACAAGCTGCTGAATGAGGAGAAAGCTATCGTGTCAGATGTACCTGGCACTACACGCGATTTTATAGAAGATGAAATTAACATCGAAGGAATCACCTTCCGCTTCATCGACACCGCCGGCCTCCGCGAAACAACTGATAAGGTGGAAGCCATGGGGGTAGAGCGTACCATGCAGAAGCTCAGCCAATCGTCGCTGATAATTTACCTTTTCGACATCACCGAAGTAACAGCCAAAGAAGTACAGGCAGAGTTGGAAAGGCTCAACCCGAAGAAGTTGCCCTTAGTAGCAGTGGCCAACAAGATAGACCGTGCCCCTGCGGATAAAGTCGCTGCTTTTGAAAGTATAGAAGGGCTAATTACCATTTCCGCCTCAGAAAGTGCCAATTTGGAAGAGCTGAAACAGGCACTGGTGGAGAAAGTGAACCTAGGCAAGCTGAACACTCAAAGCCAGACCATCGTCACCAACCTCCGCCACGTAGACAGCCTGAACAAAACCTACGCTGCCCTCGATGATGTACTCAACGGCCTCACCCTCGGCGTCAGCAATGACCTCGTAGCCGCCGATATCCGCCGCGCCCTTTATACCTTAGGAGAGATAACCGGCGAGATTACAACAGATGATTTGCTGGATAATATTTTTACTAAGTTCTGCATCGGCAAATAAGACCTCAAAATATACCAAAACACTACTACCTAAAAAAGACCGTATACGGCTCGTATTCGGTCTTTTTTAGTACTTAAAACACATATCCGAATTCCTGCCATCTTCGTATATTTCAACTACATCTGTACCTCGCTTGTATCAGGTACAGGAATTTTGTACCTCAAAATAACAATTAGGCGAAATTACTTGACATAATTAACACTAATGCTACTAAAATAACTTTAGTAGCACTTAACCGGAACATGAGTTCGAACATAAAGATACAGCGGATATGCCAGCTTTGCGGAAAGGAGTTCACCGCCAGGACCACAGTCACGCAGTACTGCGGGGATGCCTGCGCTAAGCGGGCGTATAAGGCAAGGCAAAAGGCAGCCAAGGTGGAAACCAGCAACCGGCAGACAAAGGCCATTAAAGAGAAGCCGATGGAGGACCTGAAGGCCAAAGAGTTTCTGACAATCAGGGACACAGCTACGCTCCTGAGTTGCAGCAGGCAGACTGTCTATAACCTCATCAGAAAAAACATTCTGCAAGCCGTGAATCTCTCAGAAAGAAAGACAATTATAAAACGGTCTGACATTGACCGCCTCTTCCAGCTCACCCCGCTCCAGCTTCCCGCCGAGTCGCCTGACCAGGATACTTTCAACCCGGACGACTGCTACAGCCTGTCGGAAGTACAGGCCCTTTACCGCATTTCGGAGAAAGCCCTGCATGAACTAATCAAACGCAACAGTATCCCCAGGTATAAGCAAGGGATTTATGCCTATGTGCCCAAGGCTCAAGTAAAGAGCTTGCTTGGAACGCAACCAGATAAGGAAACAAAAACAAGAGAGCCATGACAAAAGTAAAACTACGCCGCAAGCCCATCTCCCAGGGGCGCCAGACGCTCTACCTGGACTTCTACCCTCCCATCCCGCACCCTGACACGGGCAAGCTGACCCGCCGTGAGTTTCTGAGCCTTTACGTGTACGAGAACCCAAAGGCCCCATTTGACAAGCAGCACAACAAGGAAACACTGCTTTTAGCAGAGAATGTGCGAGCCCAGCGGCAACTGGAAGTGCAGCACAGGCAGTATGGCTTCCTATCAGCCGAACAGCGGAACCGGAGGCTGCTGGACTACTATAGGGAGCAAGCTGAAAAGCGAACAGGGTCGAACAGCGGCAACTGGCAAAGCTCCATCTATTATGTAGAGCAGTTTTTCAATGAGGGGGTCAAGCTCTCCGAACTGAATGTGGCCGCCTGCGATGATTACAAACAATACCTGCTCACCGCCAAAAGCCAGCGCAGCCGGAAAAGAACCCTATCCCGGAATACGGCCCTCTCCTATTTCAATAAGTTCAAGGCTACCCTGCGCCAGGCATACAAAGATGACCTGCTCAAGACAGACCTGAACTTCAAGATTTCGTCCATTAGGGCCGCCGAAACGAAGCGGGAATACCTGACACTGGAGGAGCTGCAGGCTCTTTGTGATACCGAATGCTCCCTTCCTCTCCTGAAGCAGGCCGCAGTCTTCTCGGCCCTCACAGGACTGCGGTTCTCAGACATTCAAAATTTAAAATGGGGGGAGCTCCAGCAAAGTAAGGCTGAAGGACACTACCTGCAGTTCAGGCAGCAAAAGACAAAAGGCGTAGAAGTCCTGCCCATCCCGGAGCAGGCTGTGCGCCTATTAGGCGAGAAGGGGGCACCAACAGAAAGAATATTCAAGGGACTGGAATACTCCGCTTACAACAACACCCTGCTAAGGGAATGGGTGAAAGAAGCAGGAATCACCAAGTATATTACCTTCCACTGCTTCCGCCACACCTATGCCACCCTGCAGCTATCCCTGGGGACAGACATTTACACGGTATCAAAGCTCCTGGGGCACCGGGAGCTGAAGACGACCCAAATTTATGCTAAAGTCATAGACAAAGTGAAACGGGAAGCGGCTGACAAAATCAGGCTGGACATTTGAAAAAATTTAATGAGAACAGTAATTATATGCAACAGGAAGAATGAGTGGCGGCTCGTTAAGTTCAGGCTGATTGGCTGTAGCCAGAAATCCTGCCACCAATTTAACTAATACCTTCAGTTATCACGATGTAGATTTTTGTCAGTCACACTCCCGGAAGCCAGGAAATGCCACAGCATCAGCTGGAAAGGGTGAGAAAGCCGCAGCTATCGCAATAAGGATATTACCAATGCAATTTTAACTTTAAATTAAGTCAGTTATGGAAACGTACACATTTGAACAATTGCCGCAGGCCGTGAGCCTGCTGCATGAAAAACTAAACCAGATTGAGCGACTCCTGCTGGAGCGGCAGGAGCAGCAAAAGCCAGACGAAATTTTTAACACGGCCCAGGCCGCGGCATTTATCAACGTGTCTGTTGCCACCATGTACAGTAAGGTCTGTAACCAGGAATTGCCGGTAAACAAAAGGGGCAAGCGGCTTTATTTTTACAGATCTGAGCTGGAGGAATGGATCAAAGGAGGCAGAAAGAGAACCGCGGATGAACTGCGGTTGGAAGCACAGGAACATATAATCAAAAGTAAGAAGTATAGACGGTACTGATGATTTGCCAAAGTCCTTAGACTTCAAATAAAAGGTTCTTTTTTAAAAAACTATAGTTCGATTCCCCTACGGGCTACATGTAAGGGCCTCAGCAGCAGCTGAGGCCCTTTTTTAATGACCTTCGGACACTATTCGGACACTAAAAGCTGTACACTTCCTTCTAATAGGCTTATTAGTATCTCATCTGAGCCGAACTTTAGTATTAAAATCTACTTTGATGGCCCTTAATCATCATAGCAAATTCATAAAGCTTGCATACATGCGCTAGCTCCCTTTATTACTTACAAAGGTCCCACCTATTCATTTTTAACTAAATTTAACTTTATGTTAGTTAAATTATCCAGCATGTAAACAAGACAGGCATAGCTCCTATCTTACATAGCGAGAAGACAGCCATATATAACTATAAGTTCATAGACCTGTTTAGCAGCCAAAATGCAACTTTAGTATCTTTATGAAATATTCTACTAACATATGCCTGCTAACAACTATCCTTGGCAACGACTTTGGTTACAACAAGGAACTACTTATAGAAAAGATGTCAATGGATTTGCGACCTTTGACCAAATCCACTGGGGTAGTGAACATAGACAAGCATTTACACTTGCTCAGTTAAAAGATGTCAGATGTTTAGTGCTTCTCGGTGAGCCTGGTATGGGGAAAACAACCGAACTTAAACTCGAAGCCGATTCAGCAAAGGATAAGGATAATGAGAACAGTACTCATCAATTGTACTTTTCACTTAACTCGCGCTCATCAGAAGAAGCGCTTATCACCTCCCTTGAAAGAAAACCTGAATTCACTCAATGGTTAAAAAATGATGGCCCTTTTTATCTTTATCTGGATAGCCTTGATGAAGCTCTTTTGAATATAAGAACTGTTCTGGAAGCTGTCACAGATTGGCTGCATGACAACAGTGACAGGTTCCACATTTATCCCGACAATGCTGAACCTGAGGAAAGTGAGGAAGTAAATATACAGGTTAGTTCCCGCAAACTTTACCTGCGCATCTCTTGCCGCTCTGCCATATGGCATGAATTATACAAAGAGCAGCTAGAAAGCATCTTTGGCAGCAAGCAGTTACAAGTCTTAGAGCTTGCACCTCTTCAGAAGAAAGATGTGGCGTTAGCTGCAAGGGAGAATGAAATAGATGCGGATGCTTTCATTGCGTCAGTTATAAGAGCAGAATTGGCTGCTTTCTGCGCTGATCCAGTAGCACTGGAATTCTTAATACAGGCCTACAAGAGCGGTCAGTTACATGAAGAGGAGAGTAACAGAAGTAGCATTTTTTATCAAGGCTGCTTGCATTTGTGCCGAGGGGTAAATTCCACTTACAGCGGTAGGGCAACTTTGGCACCTGAACAACGCCTTCGCATTGCATCCCGCATTGCCGTTTATACAGTATTTTCTAATTTACCTAACATATTCAAACCCTCTTTCACTTCTATACCTCTTGAGGATGATTTACAGATTGACCACCTTGTTAGTAATGAATTCACCTTATCTAGCACCTACAAAGACTTAATAACTCAGGAACGGCTACAGGAGGTTCTAAACACAGGCTTATTTACGCTTGGTACAACTGAAAGTAGACTCACTTGGAGACACAGGACATACGCTGAATACTTAGCTGCATGGCACTTAAACGAACTCGGCATCCCTATTAAGCAGGCTATACAGCTCATTACCTCTCCCGCAGCCACAGGAAAGGTTCAAAACCAACTTCGGGAAACAGCGCTTTGGTTTACGACCTTAAACAAAGAAGCTTTTGACATCCTGCTACCGACAGACCCATTGACTCTTCTACAAGGATATAGACCTTTTACTTCATGCGAGAGAAGAGAGTTTGTAAAACATATTCTCCAGCTTTCCTCTAGTTTTGAACTACTCCACGGGTACCAAGACTACAAATATTTGGACAGGCTTTGCTATGACAATATGGCCTCAACGTTACAATCGTACTTCACAGACAACGGTGTCAATGATGAAACTAGACGTATAGCCTTAGTCATAGCAAAGAAGTGTACCGTTGCTGAACTGGAAGAAGAGTATAATACTCCCTTGATTTAGGGCCACTACTTTAATTGACGTATAACATTTAACTTAGTGGAACAATGAAAGGAACAAGAAGGAAATTCAGCGCGGTCTTCAAGGCCAAAGTAGTCCTAGAGGCACTGAAAGAACGGGAGAGCCTGGCGGAACTGTCAAAGCGCTTC
>NZ_SSNI01000007.1 GCF_010015475.1 Pontibacter pamirensis | reverse complement strand
GCGAGATGTTCAGCCTTTCCAGTGTGCCGTCCGCTTTCCACCTGCTGAAGTAGTAGTACACCAACTGCCACTTGGGAAAGAGTTCCGTCGGCAGGTTGCGCCATTGGTTGCCAAGGCGAAGACACCAAAAGATGGCGTCGGCAATAACCCTTAGCGAGTGTTTGCGTTTCCGATGGATGGGCAGTGATTCCTTCACAATGTCCCATTGCGAGTCAGTGAGTCTCTTGTATTGAGATTGCATAAGCTTTTGAGTTTGGTTACCCATTGCTTACGCACTGACTCGCTCTTTTTTGCTAATCCTCTAAATTTAAACATGCTCTTAAGTAATATAAGCGATAGGAAGAAGATAAAAAACCGTTATCTCTTCCGAATCGGAAATCACCTGCAAATTTTCTGTAGTGTCGTTCCTCAGGTCAGTCAACAGAATAGTACACAGATGCTGCCCACGAATCTTAAACAAAATCTCTTGAAGAGCTGAACTTCCTGCATGAGTTGGACCGTGGAAAGTGCGCTTTAAAGAAGCGGTATGGGAAGAATCTTGGCACAAACTAAGCTTAGTTTAAGACTACGCTGAACGTCAGCCTTTTATTTAATCAGGACAGTTCAGGATAGTTTGTTTAACTAAGCATATTACTTTATCTTGAACTAAGGAACATTCCAGCAGTAGATATGAAAGGGAATATCAAAGTAATGCTTAGAACCTTAGGTGTAATAGTAATTGCGGTATTCACATTTCAGTTTACCCAGATAAACTCGCCTGCACTAAAGATTCAAAAAGGAGATCACATTGTCCTGATTGGGAACAACCTGGGTTCCAGGATGATGAACTACGGTCATTTCGAAACCGAAATGCACCTCCGGTACCCGGACAGCCTGCTTTATATCCGAAACATGAGCGACGGTGGAAACACCCCCGGATTCAGGCCGCATGCCAGCCGGGTGTCGCCGTGGGCATTTCCGGGTGCTGAGAAGTTCCAGACCGAACTTGCTAAAGACTCAGGAAGTGAAGGGCACTTCGAAACGGAGGATGAATGGCTCACCCGACTCGGGGCAGACATCATCATCGCTTTCTTTGGGTATAACGAATCTTTTCAGGGAGAACAAGGGCTGGAGAACTATAAAGCAGAGCTCGATGCCTTCATCAAACATACTTTAAGCCAAAACTACAACGGCGATTCGTCCACACAGCTTGCAATCGTGTCTCCCATTGCCTTCGAGGATCTGTCAAAGCAGTATGACCTTCCGGATGGTAAGCAGGAAAACGCAAACCTGGCGCTCTACGCAGCGGCCATGAAAGAAGTGGCCGCTACAAACAAAGTGCATTTTATCGATGCCTATACGCCCTCCAAAGAATGGTTTAACAAGAGTAAAGAGCCGCTAACAATAGATGGTTCGCAGCTAAACGATGCTGGTTATGCCAGGTTTGCGAAGCTACTCGCAGACAGAACTTTTGGCAAGGCTGCTACTAAGGCAGAAAAGCATCGTGCCTTCGTTCGGGCTGCTGTGCTGGAGAAAAACTGGATGTGGCACAATGATTTCAAAATCCCGAACGGTGTGCATGTGTACGGCAGGCGTTATAACCCCTTTGGGCCAGACAACTATCCAGCGGAGATAGCCAAAATCCGTGAAATGACGGCAATAAGAGATGAGGCCGTCTGGCGGGCGGTAAAAGGAGAAAAAATGAATATAGCCGCGGCAGATCAGAAAACAAGTAAGCTGCCGCCGGTAAAAACCAACTACGACCCGGAGCAAAATGGAAGTACAGCATACCTGTATGGGCAGGATGCGCTTACCGAACTGCATGTTGCACCAGGCTATAAGATAGAGCTCTTCGCTTCTGAAAAAGAATTTGCCGACTTAGCCAATCCCGTTCAGTTGTCCTTCGATAACAGAGGCCGCCTCTGGGTGGCGACCATGCCAAGTTACCCCCACTATAAGCCGGGTGATGCGAAACCAAACGATAAGCTCATCATACTGGAAGACACAGACGGTGACGGAAAAGCCGACAAGCAAACAACTTTTGCGGATGGTCTGCACATTCCGGTTGGTTTTGAGCTGGCACCGGAAGGCGTTTATATTTCGCAAGGCACCAACCTGATGCTCTATACAGATACGAACGGCGACGACAAGGCAGATAAAAAGGAAATTCTTTTGAGTGGTTTTGATGATCACGACACGCATCATGCCCATAGTGCCTACACCGCAGATCCCTCAGGTGCCATTTACATGGGCGAGGGCGTTTTCCTGCATACCAATGTGGAAACTTCTTACGGTCCGGTTCGTGCCACAAACGGAGGCTTTTACCGCTACAATCCGCAACGGCGTCAGCTTGAAAGGACTGCTCAACTCTCCATTCCAAATCCTTGGGGCATTGCCTTTGATGAATGGGGCCAGAACATCTTTGCGGAAACCTCCAGCCCGGATGTGCGCTGGATGATGCCCGGAACAGTGAAGCCAAGGTATGGCGAAGCTACCCATAAATCAGCGCAGTTAGTGGAAGAGAAGCACAGGGTACGTCCTACCTCCGGTTTGGAATTTATATCCAGCCGACACTTCCCCGACAATGTGCAGGGAGATTTCCTTATCAACAACACCATCGGCTTTCTGGGTATGAAACAACACACGCTGGTAGACGATGGTACCGGCTATAAGAGCCAACACCGCCAGGACCTTGTGTGGGGAGACGACAGGAACTTTCGCCCGGTGGATATGGAGTTTGCCCCGGATGGCTCTCTTTACCTTGTGGATTGGCACAATGTGCTCATTGGTCACATGCAGCACAACGCCCGCGATCCACTCCGCGACCACGTGCATGGCCGTATTTACCGCATCACGTACCCGTCACGGCCTCTGGTTCAGCCGGCCAAAGTGGCAGGGGCAAGCATCAACCAACTTCTGGATAACCTGAAGCTTCCTGAATACAGGACCCGCTACCGCACCCGCCGCGAACTGCGCGGGCGTAAAGCTTCTGAGGTGCTTTCTCATCTAAATACCTGGGTTGCTAAGCTTGATAAAAACGATCCCCAATATGAACACCATTTACTGGAAGCGCTGTGGGTAAGCTGGGGCCTCAACCAGGTAAATGAGCCGCTGCTGCGCCAGTTACTGCAGGCAAAGGATTACCGTGCCCGGGCTGCGGCTGTGCGCGTGCTGCGTTATACGGGGCATCAGGTCACTGATCAGCCGGAATTACTTATGCAGGCTGCCCGGGATGAGCATGGGCGTGTGCGCCTGGAAGCAATCGTGGCAGCCTCCTGGCTGGACAAGGAAAAGGGGCTGCCCATTGTGGTAGAAGCCGGTAAGAAGCCGCTCGATGAGTGGATGGTGCATGCCCATGAAACAGCGCTGGCGCATCTCAATGACCGCTCAGTAAAAGATGAAAAAGAGGCGATTGTAAAGACTGATCTGAAAGGAACTGAACAGGCGCTGTACATCAAAGGAAAAGCAATCTATGCCCGCGAAGGCTTCTGCGGGACCTGCCACCAACCCGATGGCAAAGGCCTTACTGCAGCTGGCTTTCCGCCCCTTGCCAAAACAAAGTGGGTAACTGGCAACGACGAACGCCTGATCAAAATTGTGCTAAAAGGTTTGCATGGCCCTATTGAAGTGCTTGGCAAAGAATACCCGGGGCAAGTGCCGATGACGCCTTTCGGAGGGATGCTTCAGGACGAAGAAGTAGCGGCCGTATTAACCTACGTGCGAAATTCCTTTGGAAATAAAGCGTCTGCCGTTTCTCCTGAGAAGGTGAAAGAAGTACGGGAGGCCACGAAAGGCAAGACAGGCTTCTATTCACCTGAAGAGTTGCTCAAGCAGCATCCGCTGGAGGTAGAAGTGCAATAGCCTTTAATCTAAATATTTTTAACAAGATTTATTTTATAGTTGCTCATGAAGAACTTAAAGTATATATATATTCTGTGCCTGTTAGTGCTGTGTATTTTCTATGGTTGTGCGCAATCAACATCCGTTTCAGACGCTCAAAAACCACTAGCCGAAGAACCATTACCTGAAAAGCCACTTGTAGTATTTGTTACCGGCGACCATGAGTACAGCAGCGAAGGAACAATGCCGCTCATTGCTGCTGAGCTGGAAAAGAATTATGGGTTCCGCACCATCGTCCTTAAGTCTTCTCCCGATTATACTTCAGAAGAGAACATTCCGGGATTGGAGGCATTGAATGATGCAGATCTGGCCGTGTTTTTTCTGCGTTGGCGCCGGCTTCCCGCTGACCAGGTGAAGTATATTGAAGACTACCTGAAAACCGGTAAACCAGTAGTAGGCTTCCGGACCACGACACATGCCTTCAATTATCCGAAAGGGCATGAACTGGAAAAATGGAATGCCTTTGGAGAGCTTGCCTTTAACTCACCTCCAGGCTGGGGTGGCAAAGCCAATCATACCCACTATGGCCACGAGTCCAGTACGGATGTGACAGTTATTCCCGAGGCTGGTGATAACCCTATTCTGACTGGTGTCGATGAAAATTTTCACGCTACATCCTGGTTATATACAGCCCTGCCTGACTATCCATCAAGAGGTTCTGACTGGCTATTGATGGGGCATGCTGTAAACCCCGATAAAGAGGCCATCGATCACCCGGTAGCCTGGACGGGCACAAATGCCTATGGTGGTAAATTATTCATGACCACTTTGGGCCATCCCGCGGATTTTGAACTGGAACCCTTTCAGCGCCTGGTGATCAATGCCATCCATTGGGGGGCAGGTAAACCAGTGCCCCAGCAATGGGCAGGGAAAATAGAAATGAACGTTCCATACCATGGCCTCTAAAACCAATGTGGGGCAATGGTGGAAAAGCCTTATAGTTCTCTTGTGAAAGCAGTAGTTCTGGTGTTTCCTTTAAATGCTAATGATGCAAGCGCTATACTTTTAGTTACAACATGCTCTTATAACAACTCAATGAATCGGAATGAATAAAATAGGGTTTAACGTACTGGCCTGGTCGGCAGTAGTATCAGATGAGCTAATGCCTATCATTGATAGATTGAAAGGTATCGGTTACGATGGCTTTGAGTGCCTGATAGGTTCGCCAGACAAAGCTGCTTACCAACGTATTGGTGAGCATGTCAGAAGTCTGGGCATGGAAGCAACCTGTGTTTTTGTAGTAGGGAAGGACGAAAGTCCTATCAGTGAGGATGCGGCAGTAAGAGCAAAAGGGCTGGACCGTATTAAATGGGCGATAGACCGTGCCCACGCTATGCAAGCCAAGGTAGTTTGCGGTCCCTTCCACTCGGCGCATGCCGTTTTTGCGCACCATGCGCCCCAGGATCAGGAATACGGCCGGGGTGCCGAAGTACTACATGCAGCAGGGGAGTATGCCGCACAAGCTAATATCACGTTGGCATTGGAAGCGCTCAACCGATTTGAGTGTTATCTGTGCAATACCATGGAGCAGCTTTCCCGGTTGTTGAAAGCTGCTGATCATCCCAACGTAAGGGCTATGTTCGACACCCACCACGCCAACATTGAAGAAAAAAAAATAGCAGGGGCCATTCAAACCATAGCACCTCTGCTGGCGCATGTCCACATCAGTGAAAACGACCGCGGTACACCCGGCGATGGCCATGTGAATTTCGATGAAGCCTTTTCGGCATTAGCTAAAATAAACTACTCTGGCTGGCTCACTATTGAGGCATTTTCCCGAAACGATCCTGATTTCGCAAATTCCATTGGGGTATGGCGCGAATATTCCAGGCCATGGGATATTGCGGAAGATGGATTCAGATTTATCAAGCAGATGTGCCAGAAGCATGGGCTTGATGAGCAGGTGAGCGTAAATCAAGCTCTTTAGTTATTCTAAAATTAAATGCAATTTTTGATATGACGCAGCAAAATTCGTTTCGCTTTGGCTCCGAAGTGTATACCTGGTTCATGAACAATGACGGGGAAACCTATAAAGGCCAGTTAGGGCACATGATAGAAGTGATTGCCAAAGCCGGCTTTTCCGGCATCCAACCTATCTATTCCTGGATGGGGGAGTTGAGTGACGCAGACCGGCTGGAAGCTAAACTAAAAGAGCAGGGAATAGAACTGGCGGCTCTTTCCCTGGCGATGGATTGGAATGGAGCAGAGGAATCGGAAAAAGAACGTGCTGAAGCAGATCAGGCTATTAGTTTGTTGCAGCGTTTCCCGGGTGCTATACTTTGTACGGTGCAGAAGCCAACCGGCAGGCACGACCTGGTTTCACGCCGCCGTAACCTGGTGAACATCGTGAACAGCATATCCAGACGAGCCATGGAAAAAGGAGTGCCATGTAGCTTTCACCCTAATTCGCCCCATACTTCCATCACCCGTACCGAAGAAGATTATCGTGTTATTCTGGAAACATTGGATAGCACTGCTACCGGCTGGACGCCTGATGTTGGTCACATCATCAACGGGGGCATGGATCCGCTTGAGAAGATGAAAGAATACGCCTCCCTGATCAACCATATGCATTACAAAGACTGGGATGGGGCACCGGAGTTCACTTTGATGGGCAAAGGAAAAGTGGATCTCCTGGCTATTACGCAATGGCTCAAAGACCAGGAATACAAGGGATGGATAATTTGTGAGGATGAAGGAAAAGAAGCACTGGAAGATCCGGATGCTGTAACACTGCACGATGGCCGTTGGATTAGGGAAGAGTTAGTGCCAAAACTAATATAACCCAGTGCTATGCCATTAATAAACGCGAACGGAATTGACCTGTACTATGAAGAACGCGGCTCCGGAGAACCACTGTTACTAATCATGGGCATCACGGCTCCCGGATCTGTCTGGGAGCAGCATGCGGCGTATTGGGAGAAGGATTTCAGGTGCATTCTGATCGATAATCGTGGCGTAGGGCGTTCAGCCAAACCTGCCGGACCTTATACTTCCGCGCAAATGGCGGATGATTGCGCTGGTCTGCTGGAGGCACTTCAGATACAGGAAGCACGGGTGGTCGGCTGTTCTATGGGAAGCATTATTGCGCAGCAACTGGTGCTGCGCAATCCGGAGAAAGTGCGTTCATTTGTGTTGATGTGTACCTGGGCCCGTTGCGATAATAAGGCGAAAGCAGTATTTCAGCATATGATGCACTGCAAAGCCAGGTTCAGGCCGGAAGAGTTTGCCTTATTTATACAGTTGCTTATTTACTCAAAAGCCTCATGGGATGATCCTGTCATGTTTGCTGAACTGGAAGAAGGACGTGAACAGGCTGCCGTTGAGCCGCACCCCCAGCCGCTGCATGGTTTGGAAGGACAGGCTGCTGCCTGTATGACCCATGATGTGCTGGACGATCTAAGTAGAATAGAAGTGCCTGCCCTGGTGATAGGTGGGATGGAGGATAACTTTACACCTCCATGGATGGCGAAAGAAGTGGCCGGGGCCATACCTCATGCCAAACTGCATCTGTATCAAAATTCCGGACATGCGTTTCACTGGGAAAATTTAGATGATTTTAACCCTTTAGTTAGAGATTGGCTACTCAATCACTAAGCGTGTATAAAAATCAGGCTTTATATTTGAATTTATTTTCTGTCGCAGTATCTTGGAAAACATAGTGAAACCCGGTTTCCATGGGAGCGATGGAAAAAAGAGCCATATGTAGCTTTCAACTTGATTCGCCTAAATACATCCACCTTTAAAACTTCTAAACTCAATATCCAATGAACGACAACATTAACAAAAATGCCTTGTTTTACGCGAGTTGCCTTGCGCTCATCACTACAGGCTTTACCTTTTCTATCAGAGCAGGAATTCTCCCCCAGTTAGGTGCACAATTTGGTCTGTCTGCCGAGCAACTGGGGTTTATCAACTCTATGTGGTTTTTGGGTTTCCCTATCTCTATGGTCATTGGGGGATTAGTTTACCACTCGGTTGGTCCTAAAATTATCATGAACGTGGCTTTCGTATGCCACGCATTGGGAATTTTATTAACCATATATGCGGGGGGATATACCACTTTACTCGTTTCAACGCTTCTGATTGGTATTGCGAACGGATGTACTGAAGCGGCCTGTAACCCCATGATTGCAGACATGTACTCTGGTGTGAAGATGAACAAAATGCTCAACAGGTTTCACATGTGGTTTCCTGGGGGTATCCTGCTTGGAGCCCTTATCTCCAAGTTCATGACCGTTTTAGGGTTCTCTTGGGAAGCACAGATGTGGGTAATATTGGTGCCAGCCGTTGCCTACGCTTTCTTGTTTTTTGGAAAAACCTTCCCAAGACCACAAGTGGAAGAAGCCACCTCTATTTTGTCAAACCTAAAATCGATGATAAGCCCGTTATATATATTCCTGCTTGTATGCATGGCATTTACGGCTATCACGGAATTTGGACCTGGCCAGTGGGTAGAAATTATCCTGGGTAGCAGCGGAGCAGATCCTATGCTGATCTTAGCCCTGACCGCCGGGTTGGTGGCTGTCTTAAGATTCTTTGCCGGGCCTGTTGTCGCCACATTGGGCCAGACAGGTGTTTTGCTCGGAGGTGCGATCTTTTCAGCAATTGGCATCTACATGTTCAGTACCGTAACAGGAGCTATGGCCTATGTGGCAGCCATCATTTTTGCCCTGGGATATGGCTATTTCTGGCCAGTTATGGTGGGGGCCGTAGCACAGCGTGTTCCTCTGAGCAGTGCCCTGGGTATGTCCATCATTGGTGCAGTGGGTATGTTTTCTTCCTCTATTTTTCAGCCTATCATAGGAAGCTGGATTGATGGCTCTATGGCTGAGTATACAGCTCAGGGACTTGCAGGAGATGCCCTGCAACTGGCCGCAGGGCAGGATACCCTGCAAAAGATGATTGCCTTCCCTGCCATTCTGATCGTGCTGTTTACCATTCTGTTCTTCTGGCAAAAGAATTCCAAGAAGACTGAAAAAATACCGCAGGCAGTTACGACTCATTAAAAAACCGGCAGTACTGTCAGCGCCATTGAAAAAGGTGCGTTGCTCCCTATCATGCAGGAAGCAACGCACCTTTTCTTTTTTGCTGCTTTCGCAAGCATCAGATAATACCGATACCAGTTGATCTATGCGCGTTACTTTGTTTACAAGCAGATTCCCACCTTGGAGGGGCTAAGGGTAAGTTCAAACTACACACAACCCCTGGAACAGCTTTATGCGCAGCTTCACTTGATGATAGTATAAGCTGAAAATTGAGTGCCTGACCCGGCTGAGCCAGAGGGCCAAAAATAAAAAAATCTGGCATGGTGCTTATACGATGTAAAGGCAGTAAAGCTATACTTTCTATTCAATGTTACGCCAAAGTCCCGGCGGTACGACCTGTTGATAGAAACAAATCCCATTGCTCCTCTGAAGCTATAGGTGCTTATGGACCAAGCTATCAACAGTTCGTCCCGCTGGGACTACAAGCTGAACCAATGTAGTCCCTACCAATGACTAAAATTGTCGACTTTAAAACATGATCTTGCGTGCATTAAAAGAAAAACCTCCAGCGCAAGTGCCCTGGAGGTTAAACAAACCAAGTATGAAATCAGTTTATCTTAAATTTTCCGTCATGCTCCTGAAACGCTAATCTTACTTTTTATTATTATCAGGACTATTTGATACGGTATATACTTTGTGTTCTTTATTGCCTGCGGATATCAGGTAAGCCATCAAGTCCTTCAGTTCATCGGGATTTAAGCGGTTGATCAGGTTCGGTAACATCGGCGAGACTTCAGACTCTTTCGTTCTTGTCACCTGGCTTTTAGGGATTTCACGAAGCTTCTGTGGCGCAAATGGGTTCTGCGAAACAAAGTACGTATTGTCATTTTCGTTTGTCAGCCTTCCTACAACAGAGCTTCCGTCTTTTAAATGAAATATGGTAGCCGCATACTGATCTGATATAACACTATCCGGGTGAATGATGGCTTCCAGGATATCTTTAGGTGTAAACCGATTACCTAACTGACTTAAATCCGGACCTATAAATCCTCCTTCGCCTTCCATCGTATGGCATGATTTGCAGAGTGTAGCAGCATAAATCGCTTTCCCCTGCTCCAGGTTCTGTTGCGCAAGCCCATTCTCCACTAAAGGCAACGCTTCTTCAACAGTCCACTTCCTTCCCGGGCCCTGTGGTTTGTAGGAATCCGCATTAGCCAAATCCAGTCCGCCACCGCCAAGCAGAGAGTCGCCTGACATGGTGTTGTAATGCGCAAACTGGCTCTTGGGTACATGGCTTAAAGCTGCCTTACGCGCTTTGTCTACAAACCCTACATAGCTTCTGCCCCCCTTGTAGTTAAAAGCATTGTACATCCACTGGAAGTACTTATCACGAAGCTCAGGAGTCCAGCCGGTTTTGGCTTCACTCAAGGCCGTTGCATAGTACGTTTGCTGGGCAGGAGGTACATTCGCTAACATGTTGGCGATGTCCAGCCCGTACTGCGGGTTCCGAAGAATAAGGTCAGAAGATGCCGTAGCCGTTTCCTGTTCAGTCTTGTCATCCTTTGCTGCCTCCAGTAGTGCCAGCGTTTTAGGTACTACCTGCGGTGCATCTAAGCTAACAAGTAGTTTGCTGAGAGACCGGTTCAAATTGTTGTTTTCGGCAGGGTAACGTGCGTCCAGGTATGCGATTGTCTTATTTTTTAAGGCTGGTTCTGGTGTGCCATGTCTGTACAGAACTAACTCAAAGGCCCGAAGCAGATCCAGTTTTTTAGGCTCTGAGAGCTGGGCATAATCAATTGTCATGAGAGACTCCAGCATCTCGTTACGCTGGGCCTTGTTGCCATGCCGCGCTAAGGCAATAATTGCCTGTGTTAAAATCTGAGGATCCTTCTCATTTAGGGCACGTGCTTGCCACTGGCTTACCGGCTGGTGCTCCACGGCAATACGTGCGGCATAGCGCACAAAGCGGTCATTGTGCTTGAGATATGGCCACGCGAAATCAACTGCTCCTGCCCGTGCCTGACCATGATACTGCTCCAGTTGCTTTCTGATTTTGCTTGCCTCCGTCTCTTTTACATTTGATTTGCGGGAAGCAGACGCTACAATTTCCTCCTGGTCACCGTAATAAACCCGATACAGATCGGATTCCAGCCTGCGCCCTCCGGTAAGAAAGTAAAGCGCTCCATCAGGGCCAATCACGCCATCGGTCAGCGGCAATGGTGAACCGGAAATAAACTCTTCTGCCTCTGCTTTATATGAGGCTCCTTCTGGCTGAAGGTGAACGGCGTAAATAATCCCAAAGCTCCAGTCAAAGGCAAAAACAGCATTACGGTACTTTTCAGGGAATTTCGCGTCGCCTCCGTAAACTACGTTGGTAGGAGAGCCCTGGCCAATGTTGAGCACAGGCGGCAGGTTATCGGGATAGGCAGGAGACCATTTTCCGTTACCGGTACGCCAGCCGAACTCGCTGCCGCTGGTTACGTGGCAGATGCGGGTAGGCCTGTACCAAGGCATCCCAAAGTCCCATTCCATGTCTGAGTCATAGGTAAACAAATCACCTGCGTCGTTGAAAGCAATATCAAAAGGGTTCCGGAAGCCAGCGCTTATCAGTTCCCAATGCTGCCCCAAGGAGTCGACTTTAGCAATCCATCCACCTGGCGCTTCCCGGTCGTTGGCATGCCCCCGGGGGTCTTTTATCTGCGGAAAAAGGTTGTCTGCTTTCCAGACAGGAGGAAGCCTATAGGCATCCATTTCTGGGAGGTCGGTGTGGTTGCCGGCAACAACATAAAGGGATTTTTTATCAGGTGATAACTTGATACTGTGCGGGCCATGCTCACCTTCTCCTTTGAGTTCCTTTAGCAAGGTTACCTTATCAAACTGGTCGTTTCCGTCTGTGTCCTGGAGGCGGTACAGGCCGCTTCCTTTCGAAAAGTCCTCGTTGCTGTTGTGGTTTACCATGACGTAGAGACTGTTAAAAGCCCAAAGCAAACCCTGTGCATAGCCCATTCCCCCATGCGTGCTGGCAGAGTCAAGTACTGTACCGTCACCTATCATGAGCTTTTCGATTTTAGGCTTTAAAGAATCAGAACCGATAGGAGGCAGTTCCAGGCGATACAGGGCACCGTATTGATCTGATGCTATCATTCTGCCCTTATCATCAAAGGCCATAGAAACCCAGGAACCCTGCTCATTTTCTGAAGGACTATGTAAATGCTCCGCCCGAAATCCCTCTGGCAGTTTTAGCTTCTCTGTTCTCGGGTCAACTGGCATGTCATTCACTGACTCCTCCTTTTCTATCCTGCTACAGGAAGAGCCAACAAGGACAGGCACAGAGAGGGCTAACAGGAGCCTTATTGATAGGATTTTATGACGCATAATAATATAGAATTATGGTTTAGTTGATAACCGTTTATAACAAGATTGTAGTGCTACTGTAAAAGCATGTGAAAAACTCTGTTCCTATTCTTCCAGACACTCATCTTATATATAGAAGCAACAGTGCAGTCTACTTTATTTGATAATCAATTTAACACCTTAAGGCCGGGTATCTGTCATGAACTGTCCTGAATAACATCTGAAATTAGAGGCTATTGACAGAAATTTGCTGGATTCTGCCTTCAGTTCTGCCAGAACCTCTAACATAATAGAAGTCAACAGCCTTTCTGTTGAAAGACGCATGAAAACTATTCTTGCTCCCCCGGTTAAAGTTGAAGTTTATTTTATGCCTGCCGGTAAAGAATCTCGGGTCTAAGGCAGCAGGTCCGGTTTATCCGTAACATGTTAGAACAGTTTGAGCATGACAGTGCAGGACAGTAAATAGCTACATCTACATTATATTTATACTTGAATACATCCTCGGCTAGTTCGAGCAAGCAACATTGGGGGAAATTCCGACGGCTAACCCTGCAATATTTTCGAATGTATCTTCCCGGAGCTGTGGGCTATGCGTTTAGGGAATGGGAAGAAGTGCTAAAAGGAAATTATGCCGCCATTGTGTCTAGAGTTACGGTTATCGTACTTTCTGTAACCACAGCGGGGTACGGAAACATCATATAAAATACGCAACTTAAAATCATTGAAGCATATGTTAGAATCTACAACAAAGACAGAATTTAAGCATGTCAGCTATCTGTGGGATGAGGAGGAAGCCGCCAAACTTACAGGCGATGAGGTAGGACTGCTGATTTACAGGTCGAACCTGCTGGGAGCAGACCTTCGGCTGACCAACTACGGAGGGGGCAACACCTCCTGCAAGGTGATGGCCAAAGACCCGCTTAATGGGCAGGACACAGAGGTGATGTGGGTGAAAGGCTCCGGCGGTGACTTGGGTACCCTGAAGCGCAGTGGCCTTGCCGCCTTGTATGTAGATCGCCTCAGAAGCCTGAAGAACGTGTACAGGGGAATAGAGCACGAAGACGAGATGGTGGAGCTTTTCAACCACAGCATCTTCGACCTCAGCTCAAAGGCCCCTTCCATCGATACGCCACTGCACGGCTTTCTGCCCTTTAAGCACATCGACCACCTGCACCCGGATGCGGCCATTGCCATTGCCGCCGCAAAGGACGGGAAAAAAATAACAGAAGAATTATTCGGAGGCACCATCGGGTGGGTAGACTGGCAGCGACCGGGCTTCGACCTTGGCCTGCAGCTGCGCCAGTGCCTGGATGAGAACCCGGGCATCCGGGGTATCATGCTGGGTTCCCACGGCCTGTTTACCTGGGGCGACACCGCCTACGAAAGCTATATCAACACGCTGGAGGTAATAGAGCAGTGCGCAGAGTATATGGAGCAGAACATCGGCAAAAAAGGACCTGTGTTTGGCGGCGCTAAGATAGAAAGCCTGGGAGAGGCGGACCGCAAGAAGCAGGCTGCCGCGCTGGCTCCTGTGCTGCGCGGCTTCTGCTCCAGCGAGCGCCACATGATCGGCCATTTCACGGACGATGCCCGGGTGCTGGAGTTCATCAACTCCAACGACCTGGACAGGCTGGCCCCGATGGGCACCAGCTGCCCCGACCACTTCCTGAGGACCAAAATCAGCCCACTGGTGCTGGACCTGAAGCCAGACGAGGACCTGTCGGATGTAAAGGCGCTGAAGGAGCGGCTTGCTCCGGCCTTTGCCAAATACCGCCAGATGTACGCCGACTACTACGAGAACCACAAGCACCCGAATAGCCCGGCCGTACGCGACAAAAACCCGGTGATTATTCTATACCCAGGAGTGGGTATGTTCTCCTTCTCCAAAGACAAGCAGACAACTCGTGTGGCCTCTGAGTTTTACATCAACGCCATCAACGTGATGAAGGGTGCCGAGGCTGTGTCAGAGTATACCTCCCTGCCGCGCCAGGAGGCTTTTGACATAGAGTACTGGCTACTGGAAGAGGCAAAGCTACAGCGTATGCCGAAGCCAAAGGCGCTGTCAGGCAGAATAGCCCTGATAACAGGCAGTGCGGGAGGTATCGGTAAAGCCATTGCAAAGCGGTTTGTGGAGGAAGGCGCCGTAGTGGTGCTGAACGACATGAACGAGGAGCGACTACAGGAAGCAAGTGAAGAGTTTAAAGGCCAGTACGGCAAAGACTCCTATGCCACAGCAGCACTGGACGTAACAAAAAGCGACCAGATTCAGCAAGCCTTCGACGCGGCGGCCTTAGCTTTCGGCGGCGTGGACATCATTATCAACAACGCCGGGCTTTCCATCTCCAAATCCATCGAAGACCATACCGAGAAAGATTGGGACCTGCTATATGACGTGCTGGTAAAAGGACAGTTTATGGTGACGCAGGCAGGGGTAGAGGTGATGCGCAAGCAGGACATCGGTGGCGATGTACTGAACATCGTGAGCAAGAACGCTCTGGTGTCTGGCCCGAACAACGCCGGCTACGGCTCCGCGAAAGCGGCGCAGCTGCACCTGAGCAGGCTGAACGCGGCCGAGCTGGGTAACGACGGCATACGCGTGAATGTGGTGAACCCTGACGCCGTTATCAGCGACAGCAACATCTGGGCCGGTGGCTGGGCCGAGGGCCGTGCAAAAGCCTACGGTGTGAAGGTGGAGGAACTGCCGGCTTTCTATGCCAAGCGCACCCTGCTAAACCAAATCATACTTCCAGAAGACATCGCCAATGCCTGCTTTGCCTTCGTGGGCGGGTTGCTAAGCAAGTCGACCGGAAACGTGCTGAACGTGGACGGCGGTGTGGCGATGGCTTTCGTCAGATAATAGTATCGAAAACTGGGGAGTCAGCTTTTGTAGCCAACTCCATCAAACAAATCTGATTTCATGCAAATAGACAAGTATAAGATAGATGAGTTCAACCAGCAGCATGCGCAGGAGCACAAGCGCAGGTATGAGTTTGCAGCCTCAACACAGCAAAATGTGGCCGGTATACTGCAAAAGCTGGTTGATTTCCAGATAGGCATTCCGAGCTGGGCGCTGGGTACGGGTGGCACCCGCTTTGGCCGCTTCTCAGGCAGCGGGGAGCCACGAAGCCTGGAGGAGAAAATTGAAGACGTAGGCTTGCTGCACGCCCTGAACCAGTCCAGCGGAGCCATTTCGCTGCATATTCCCTGGGATATTCCCAATGACTACAAAGCTACAAAAGCGCTGGCCGCACAGCACGGGCTGAAGTTCGACGCGGTGAACTCCAACACGTTCCAGGACCAGCCGGACCAGAAACTGAGCTACAAGTTCGGCTCGATGCAACACGTAGACAAAGCGGTGCGTCGGCAGGCGGTGGAGCATAACATCGAGGTTATCAGGCATGGCGTGGAGCTAGGCTCCGATTCCCTGACGGTGTGGCTGTCAGACGGCTCCAGCTTTCCGGGGCAGCTAAACTTCCGGGGTGCCTTCGAGAACACCCTGGAGAGTCTGCAGGAGGTATATGCTGCCCTGCCCGACGACTGGAAGGTGTTTGTGGAGTACAAGGCCTTCGAGCCTAACTTCTACTCCATGACGGTCGGTGACTGGGGACAGTCGCTGCTGTACGCCAACAAGCTCGGCCCGAAGGCCTATACCCTGGTGGACCTGGGCCATCATCTCCCCAATGCCAACATCGAGCAGATTGTTTCGCTGCTGCTGATGGAAGGCAAGTTGGGCGGTTTCCACTTCAACGACTCCAAGTACGGCGACGATGACCTGACCACAGGCAGTATCAAGCCGTACCAGCTGTTCCTTATCTTCAACTCGCTGGTGGACGGAATGGATGCCAGGGGAATGAACCACGCTACCAGCCTTGCCTGGATGATTGATGCCTCGCATAACGTGAAAGACCCGCTGGAAGACCTGCTGCAGTCTGTGGAAGCCATTATGATTGCCTACGCGCAGGCCTTGTTGGTAGACCAGCAGGCACTGAAAGAGGCACAGCAGGAAAACGACGTGGTGCGCTGCCAGGAGATCCTGCAGGAGGCCTACCGAACCGATGTGCGCCCCATCGTGGCGGAGGCGCGCCTGCAATCAGGAGCCGCCCTGCGCCCGCTGCAACTGTTCCGGGAACTGAAAGTGAGGGAAAATCTGATAAATGAACGTGGTCTGAAGACTGTTGCTACAGGATTATAACATGCAAGGTACACCTGTTATAGCGGTATTCGATGTAGGGAAGACAAACAAGAAACTGTTCCTCTTTGATGAGAATTACAGAATTGTGTTTGAGCGCGCAGCACGGTTTATCGAAACGGTGGACGAGGACGGCGACTCCTGCGAGAACCTGGAAAGCCTTCGCTTGTCGGTGTTCGACTCGCTGCACGAAGTGTTCCGGCGGCAGGAGTTTGACGTGAAGGCTGTAAACTTCTCCTCCTACGGGGCGAGCTTCGTCTATCTGAACAAAGACGGCAGGCCGCTCACTCCCTTATACAATTACCTGAAAACATACCCGGAGGAGCTGAAGAAGCAGTTCTACGACACCTACGGCGGCGAAGACAAATTATCCAAAGAGACTGCTTCTCCTGTGTTGGGCAGCTTGAACTCAGGCATGCAGCTGTACCGCATCAAGCAAGAGAAGCCGGAGCTATACAAGCAGATATCATACGCCCTGCACCTGCCGCAGTATATGAGTTACCTGATAACGGGCAAGTGCTTTTCAGATATCACCAGCATCGGCTGCCACACCAACCTGTGGGATTTCCAGAAAAACGACTACCACGAGTGGGTGAGGAAGGAGGGGATCATAGATAAACTGGCACCCATTGCCCCGTCTGATGAAGTGGTGCCTGCCGCCTTTCCCGGGAACAGTTACAAAGTAGGTATAGGACTGCACGACAGCTCGGCAGCCCTGATTCCGTACCTGGTAAATTTTCAGAAGCCTTTTGTGTTGATCTCTACGGGCACCTGGTGCATCAGCCTAAACCCATTTAATACCACACCGCTAACGGATGCGGAACTACAGCAGGACTGCCTGAGCTTTATGCAGTACAAAGGCAAACCCGTGAAAGCTTCCAGGTTTTTTGGCGGACACGAGCATGAGCAGCAGGTGAAACGCATTGCGGATCATTTTAACCAAAGTCCGGCCCGCTACAAATCAGTGCCTTTCGACCCTGAAATCATCAGCAGTTTGCAGGGCGAGAGACCACAGGCAGGAGGCGCGAGGGCTAAGGAAAGTCTGCTGCAGGATTCAATGTTCTCGCAGCGGGACCTGTCGTCCTTCGCTTCCGACACAGAGGCCTATCACCAGTTCATCCTCGACCTGGTGACGCAGCAGGTTGCCTCCACGCAGCTTGTGTTGGAAGGAGCCGATGTGAAGCGTATTTTCGTGGACGGCGGGTTCAGCAAGAACGCCATTTATATGAATCTGCTGGCTTCTCTTTACCCCGACAAAGAGGTTTTTGCCGCCTCTATGGCACAGGCAACGGCTATTGGCACCGCCATGGCCATTCACAAGCACTGGAACACAAAACCAATGCCCAACGACATCATCGAATTAAAATACTATGCGGTAACGCACGACGCTAAACTATGACTGTAGGTCTATTCATCCCTTGTTACGTAGATCAGTTTTACCCTAATGCCGCCATTGCCACCCTGGAGCTGCTTGAAAAGCTGGGTGTGGAGGTGGTATACCCGTCCAGGCAAACATGCTGTGGACAGCCCATGGCCAACTCTGGGTTCGAGCACCTGACAAAGAAGAGCAATAATCTTTTCATAGAGAATTTCAGGGGCTTCGACTATATCGTAGCGCCTTCTGGCAGCTGCGTGCTGCACATGAAAGACCACCTGCACTCCGGCAAGTACCCAAACGAGACAGAGGCCATGCGGGGAAAAGTATATGAACTGACCGAGTTCCTGACCGATGTACTGAAGGTAGACAAACTGAAAGCCCGTTTCCCGCACAAAGTAGGGCTGCACCAGAGCTGCCACGGGCAACGGGGCCTGAAGCTGGCCCAGATGTCAGAGCTTGTCGCGCCTGCCTTCTCTAAGCCAGAGCAACTGCTAAGTATGGTGGACGGTCTGGAATTGATTGAGCTTACCCGCAAGGATGAGTGCTGCGGTTTTGGGGGTACTTTTTGCGTGGCAGAAGAGGCTGTGTCCGTGAAGATGGGCAAAGACCGTGTCATGGATCATCTGCAACACGAAGCCGCATATATTACAGGAGCAGACATGAGTTGCCTGATGCACATGGAGGGCATTTTGCGCAGGCAGAAAAGCAATGTAAAGGTGGTGCATATCGCCGAGATACTTAACGCGCAGGAGATATGAAGGAGACAAAAGACCATGCCGCCCTTGCCGAAGCATTTAATGCAGACGAACCCCGGGTTAACTGGCACGACGAGACATTGTGGTTCATCCGGCAGAAGCGTGACAAAGCCGCCCATACCGTTGCGGATTGGGAGCTGCTGCGCGAGACTGCCTCCCAAATCAAGCACAACGTGCTCTCGAACCTGCATGACTACCTGCTGCAGTTTGAGGCCAATGCGAAAGCCAACGGCATCATCGTGCACTGGGCAGCCGACGCCGCAGAGCACAACCGGATTGTGCATGAAATCCTGCAGAAGCACGGGGTAAAACAGATGGTGAAAAGTAAGTCAATGCTTACCGAGGAGTGCCACCTGAACGATTACCTGTCAGAGCACGGCGTGGAGGTGATAGACTCTGACCTGGGGGAGCGCATTGTGCAGCTGGCAAAGGAACCACCAAGCCATATTGTACTGCCCTGCATTCATAAAAAGAAAGAAGAAATAGGAGACTTGTTTCACGAGCACCTGGGCACACCGGCTGGCATGGCTGACCCGCAGGTGCTCACAGAGGCAGCAAGGCAGCACCTAAGAGAAACCTTCCTGACCCGCCGCGCCGCGCTCACGGGCGTTAACTTCGCCATAGCCGAGACAGGCGAATTTGTTATCTGCACAAACGAGGGAAATGCGGATATGGGCGCTCACCTGGCAGATGTGCACATTGCCTGCATGGGTATCGAGAAAATTATACCGGAGCGAAAGCACCTGGGCGTGTTCCTGCGGCTGCTGGCCAGAAGCGCCACGGGCCAACCGATTACCACCTACTCCAGCCACTTCAAGAAGCCAAGGGAAGGGCACGAACTGCACCTGGTGCTGGTGGACAACGGCAGAAGCATACAACTGGGCAGAGAGGACTTCCGCAATTCCCTAAAGTGCATCCGTTGCGGAGCCTGCATGAACACCTGCCCGGTATATAGGAGAAGCGGCGGCCACAGCTACCATGCGGCCATTTCTGGTCCCATCGGTGCTATCCTGGCCCCCAACCTCGACATGAAAAAGAACGCCGACCTGCCTTTTGCCTCTACCCTGTGCGGCTCCTGCTCTAATGTCTGCCCCGTTAAAATCGATATACACGACCAGCTTTATAAATGGCGGCAGGTAATTGTAAAGGAGGGGTATGCCGACACAAAGAAAACCTTGGGCATGAAAGCCATGACACAGGCCTTCGCCTCGCCCACTACTTTTCAATTAGCCGGGAAGGCCGGCCGCTGGTTTATGCGCCACGTGCCTTTTGCAGTAAGCAACAAAATGAACCCCTGGTACAAGCAGCGCGAAATGCCGGCGCCTCCGAAGGAGTCGTTTGGGGAGTGGTACTTAAAAAACAGGAAGAAGAAAAATGAGTAGCAGAGACAGTATACTAGCCGCCGTTGCCAGAAACCAGCCGGAGCATATACCCTTGCCGGAAATTCCTGCCTTCTTTTCAGGAGAAACAGACGTGTTGGAAAAATTCACGTCCGTGGCAGTGAGTATAGGAAGCAAGGTGTTTCGGGTAAAAGACCTGGAAGAGGTAAAACAGGTTCTGCTGAAGGAGTACAGTGGCGCCAGAAGAATCGTTTCTGCTTTTCCGGAACTTGCGGATATCGGGGAAGTTTATATTGCGCCCGCCACAGACCCGCACACCTTGGCAAACGTTGATTTAGCGGTACTGCCTGCACAACTTGGTGTGGCCGAGAACGGCGCCCTGTGGGTAACTGATGTGCAGCTGCCCATGCGGGTGCTGCCTTTCATTTGCCAGTACCTGGCGCTGGTGGTGCCGCAGAAAAACATCGTCCCGCTCATGCAGCAGGCATATGACGTGATAGGAGCGCAGGAGTATGGCTTCGGCACCTTCATCGCAGGGCCATCCAAAACAGCCGATATTGAGCAGTCGCTGGTGCTGGGCGCACATGGAGCCAGGACACTTTCTGTGTTTTTGCTTGAATAAAGCTGTTTTTCTAAGTAACTGATAGTATACAAAACCACGTTAGCTTCATTTCTATTCCCAATGAGAGGTTCTGTTCCTTTTCTAGCCCCAACAGATCAAATAGAACCCTCCGCTTGAGCCAGGCGCTGATTGAGCACCAAGCCATAATTAGGTGTCCTGACGGAGCTTACAAATGCTACACCGGTTCAAGGCTGGTGCGTGAGCCTAGCTCGTGATACGTAATCTTCAGACTCGCTTGTGTAAAGTTAGTCGTGCAGCTAGAGCATGAAAAATAAATTTAGTCTCTCCCTTCATTCCGTTAGGTTATCCCTTGAAAAGGAAAACCCATAAATGATAACTTCCTGTAGTTCTGACGATGGAGTATATAATGCTCATCAGGTGTCAGCCACGTTTAAAAGCTATCATTGCAGCCGAAAATAATTTGCAGAATTAAAATATTTAATTAACTTTCAATATTATAGAAAGAATTGATTACTCACTATTTAATTGAGGCGTCATAATCTAAGGCAGGAGCATATTTTTTTTGCTAAGCCTGCAATCGATTCCAAATTTATTTTTCATTACTTAGGCTTAACTGAAAACAAATATCGGACACCTTATTACGTGTGTCGGTTTAATATAGCCTGCGCTACCCTTGAACTATATTCATTTAAAACATAAAAACAATGAAAAGAAGTCATTTGCCCCTCTTGCTAATGTTGTTTCCTGTCACCTGCATCCAGTTTGGGTGCGCCTCAGGAAGTAATGAAACTGTGCAGACTACCGAAACTGCACAAAGCACAGAAGCTACGCAGGAGAATGGCTGGACACAGTTATTCAACGGCAAGGACCTGACCGGTTGGGAGCAGGTAAACGGCAGTGCCACCTATAGAGTAGAGGATGGGGTCATTGTCGGAACAACCACCATGAATTCACCCAACAGCTTTCTTGCTGCCGACAAAGAATATGGGGATTATATCCTCGAGTTTGAGGTAATGCTGGATAACGACATCAATAGTGGCGTACAGTTCCGCAGTATTTCAGACCCAACTGTGATGGATGGCCGTGTCCATGGCTATCAGTTTGAGTTGGACCCGTCCGACAGGAAGTGGACCGGTGGAATATATGACGAGGCAAGGCGCGGTTGGCTGTACCCGCTTTCGCTGAATCCGGATGCCCAATCGGCTTTTAAGAAGGGTGAGTGGAATAAGGCCCGGATCGAAGCCATCGGCAACAAGATCAAAACCTGGATCAATGATGTACCGGTTGCGGCCGTTGTGGATGATATGACGCCCAGCGGACTTATAGCCCTGCAGGTGCATTCGATTGGAAATGCCGAAGACGCCGGAAAAGAAATCAAATGGCGGAATATCCGCATCAAAACTTCAGACTTGGAGCACCGCGAAGGCCATGACGCCTTTGTGGTAAACCTTGTGCCGAACACCCTAACAGAACAGGAGAAAGAACAGGGATGGAGCCTGCTCTGGGACGGCAAAACGACCGAAGGCTGGAGAGGGGCTTATAAAGATAAGTTTCCGGAAGGTGGCTGGAAAGTGCAGGACGGTGAACTGCAAGTGCTGGAATCAGGCGGCGGCGAGTCGGTGAACGGCGGAGACATTGTGACAGAGAAAGAATATGATGCTTTCGACCTGCAAGTTCAGTTTAAACTGACAGAAGGCGCTAACAGCGGCATCAAATATTTTGTCACTGAAAAAGAAAATGTAGAAAACGCGTCTGCCATCGGCCTGGAGTACCAGTTGCTAGACGATGAAAAGCACCCGGATGCTAAAATGGGCCGGGACGGGAACCGTACGATTGCTTCCTTATATGACCTGAAAACTTCTGAGAAAAACAACCGCTTTTTGAAGCCTGTCGGTGAATGGAACCAGGCGCGCCTGGTAGTGAAACCGGATAACACGGTAGAGCATTGGCTGAATGGTATAAAAGTGCTGGAGTATGAAAGAGGGTCTGAAGAGTTCCGCAACTTAGTGGCTCAGAGTAAATACAAAAACTGGGAAAATTTTGGAGAGGCAGAGAAAGGTCATATCCTTCTGCAGGACCATGGAAACAATGTAGCGTTCAGAAGCATTAAAATCAAAGAATTGTAGTGCTATGAAAGTGCCAGGAAGTTAAAAAGCGAGGCTTCTTTCAGATATAAGTTACACGAAAATATAGCGGGCTTCAATACTGGTTTTACGAAAACAGAAATCAGTTTTGAAATGGATTTTAAATAATGTTCAAACTATAACGAACAAAGGAATGGATCACAAGGATAATAATAACCGGAGAGACTTTATCAAGAAAGCTGTGCTGGGAACAGTTGGCTTGTCTGTAATGGGAATGAGCTTTAGCGCCAAAAGTTACGGGAAAATTCTGGGTGCCAACGACAGGGTAAGAGTCGGGATTATTGGCTTCTCTGATCGATTCAAACATTCCTTATACCCGGCGATGATGAACCATGCAAAAGAACTGAATTTCGAGTTTGTGGGGGTTTCCGATATCTGGAACCGCCGCCGCGACGAGGCAGAAGCTTATGTAAAGGAAAAGCATGGCATCAAGCTTAAGAAGTACCGGAACAATGATGAACTGTACTCTAAAAAGGATATTGATGCAGTTATTATCAGCACAGCTGATTTCCAGCATGCGCTGATGGGCGTGGAAGCCGTGCGCAACGGAAAGGATGTATACCTGGAGAAGCCGATGGCAGAAACCATGGAAGATGCCCGCGCCATACTCAAAGCGGTAGAAGAGACCGGTAAAATTGTGCAGATCGGTTCGCAACGCCGTAGTGCTCCCAACTACATTGCCGCTAACGAATACATCAATTCGGGTAAGTTTGGAGACATCAAAATGGTAGAGATGACCTGGAACGTGAACCAGCCGGGCCGATGGAGGAGACCTGAACTGGTGAGCCAAATCCGGAAGGAAGACACGGATTGGGACCGTTACCTGATGAACCGGCCGAAAGTGGCCTGGGACCCGCGGAAGTACCTCGAGTACCGCTTGTTCTGGCCTTACTCCTCCGGCATTCCGGGGCAGTGGATGTCGCACCAGATAGATACTGTGCATTGGTTTACGGGGCTGGACCATCCGCGCAGTGTGGCGGCCAACGGCGGTATATACATGTGGAATGATGGACGTGAAAACCCCGATACCTTAACAGCTGTGTTTGATTATGGTCCGGCAGATGATGCCTCAAAAGGTTTCCAGGTGGTATACTCTTCCCGCTTCAGCAATTCAGCCGGTGGCGTGAAGGAATTATACTATTCTAATGGCGGTATGATGAACCTGGACACTAACAAAATTACGTCGGAGGGTGGCTTAACTAAAAACCAGGCGGACGACATGGGCATGCAGGCTAATTTGCTGCAGGATTATACCCTGCCTGACCAGACAAAAGTTGCTACAGACGCCAATACAGGCGGAGATCCAATGACCTCACTGCACATGCGCAACTGGATGGAGTGCGTTCGCAGCCGCCAGACGCCAAATGCTTCCGTAAAGGCTGGTTACAACCACTCTGTCGCCAACATCATGACGCGGGTAGCCATGCAAACAGGCAAGCGCGTTACCTTCGACGATGCGAAGCAGGACGTAGTGGCAAGCTAGGGCGGTTCATCTGGTAATAGTGAACTGCGAAACCAGCAGGTAAGTTGAGTTGTCTGGTTTTTAAGTTATAGTTTATAAATTCTTAGGACTGTAGCTTAGAAGCAGGAACAGCACGCTGTTTCTTAAATGGTTAAGGCAGCTGCAAAAAAACAGATAGTCAATGCATTAGCTTAGATGGCGCTTTTTATTGTGCTACTTGTGCCGCTTTACGTGCCATGGGTGAGAATAAAATTCAATATAATTAAATGCAAACATGATTCCAGCGGACAGTGGTAGTGTAAACATGAGCAGACAATCGCAGCACAGACTAAAAGATATAGCCCGTGAACTGGGAGTGTCTACCTCTACTGTTTCAAGAGCGTTGAGTAACCATCCGCATGTTAGCGAGGAAACGAAGGAGCGGGTAAAGCAGGCGGTGGATAAAGCAGGCTACCAGCTGAATGCCATGGCATCCAGCCTTCGCAAAAGCAAGTCTAATATCATTGGGCTGATTGTGCCCCGGATATCCATGTATTTTCAATCAGCGGTTATCACAGCCATCCAGAATGAGCTGCAGAAGTGTGACTACAATCTGATGATTTTCCAGTCAAATGAATCGCCGGTGCTGGAAAAGCAGCTTGTAAGCGTACTGCATGCTTTGCGCGTGGAGGGGCTGATAGTTTCAACCACGCTATATACGGAAGACTTTTCACCGTTCGATGTTTTTTCGAAGGCTAATGTTCCGTTGGTGTTTTATGACAGAGTACCAATAGGATACTCTGCCCATAAAATTAAAGGCGATGATTACCAGGGAGCTTACAAATCAACCCTCCACTTGCTGGAGCAGGGCTGTCGCAGAATTGCGCATATCAGTGGCCCCCTCAGCTGTAGCTTGTACAGTGAGCGCTATGCCGGCTACCAGGACGCACTGAAAAAATACAAGGTCGCTTTAAACGAAAGTCTGGTGTTCTTTCATGAGTTAACGCATGAAAATGCGCTGAAAACTTGCCAGGTGTTGTTTGCGGAGGAGCCCTATCCGGATGCATTTTTCACAAGCAACGACACCACTGCCATCGCCGTGATGGAATATGCCAACAGGCTGAAGCTGAGCATACCCGAAGATCTGAAACTGGCAGGATACTCTAATGATCCGCGTGTGCAGATTGTTCAGCCGTCTATTACTTCAGTTGAACAGTTTCCTTATGAGATGGGGGAGCAGGCTGCAAGGCTTATCATGGATTTAGTGCGGCAAAACGTAAAGCCTGGCAGAAGCTTTATTTCTCTTACTACCCCTATAGAACTGATTAAACGGGAATCTAGTAAAGCTTTGGCTTCAACTGTTAATTATTAAACGAAAAGAATTTATAAGGGAGTAGTAGGGCCAGAAACTTCTACTCCTGCTGCAATCGATTGTGAGGTAGATAGAACAAAAACCTTAAGTTAAGATGAATGAACCCACTCCTGCCCCTCCGAGGAGGTAAATATCTGCGAGAGTAAAATTCCCCTCCTCGGAGGGGCAGGTTTAAAGCTTTACATGCGTTGCACAGCATCAAAACAAATTCAGGCGAGGCCTGATAAACATAAAACATAAAACAACACATGAGTGGAATAGAACAGTTTTCATTAGCAGGCAAAGTAATCGTGATGACAGGCGCCACCGGCATCCTGGGCGAAGCCATGTCGCTTGCCATAGGTCAGGCTGGTGCCAAAGTGGCCATACTGGGACGCAACAGGGAACGTGCCGAAGAGCGGGTGGCTGCCATAGAAGCTGCAGGCGGAGAGGCCATGGCGGTGCTGGGCGACGTGCTGGATGAAAAGGAGATGCAGTCAGCCAAAGAAGCCATATTGGAGGCATGGGGAACGATTGACGGGCTGGTGAACGCTGCCGGAGGCAATATTCCGGGAGCCACCGTTATGCCGGACCAGAACCTGTTTGATACCAAAATTGAAGACACCAAAAAAGCAGTAGACCTCAACCTGTTCGGCACCGTTATCCCGACACAAGTATTCGGCAGAGTCATCGCCGAAAAAGGAAAAGGCTCCATCGTCAACATTTCATCGCTAACGGCGCAACGCCCACTGACCAGGGTACTAGGTTATACCGTGGCTAAAAAGGCAGTAGAGGCATATACCCAATGGATGGCCGTGGAACTGGCGCAGCGCTACGGCGATGGCGTGCGGGTGAATGCCATTGCACCCGGTGTGTTTCTGACGGAGCAGAACAGAACGCTGCTCCTGAACCCGGACGAAAGTTATACTAACAGGGCGCAGAAGTTTATCGACAATACGCCCTTCCGCCGACTTGGAAAACCCGAGGAACTGACAGGTACGCTTATCTACCTTTTGAGCGATGCGTCCCGGTTCGTGAGCGGAGAAACGATTTTAGTGGATGGCGGCTTCAATGCTTTTAGCGGCGTGTAGGTTTATCCAGGTTTATAACATCTAATCTAATCAGAAAATATGCCACTGTTACAAAGCTGGAGATGGTACGGACCTAAAGATCCGGTTTCCTTACAGGATATCAAGCAGGCCGGCGCCACCGACATTGTTACGGCCCTGCATCATATACCAAATGGGGAGGTATGGCCTGTGGAGGAAATTCAAAAGCGGAAAAATGAAGTTGAAAGTAACGGGTTGGTGTGGAGCGTGGTGGAAAGCGTACCGGTGCACGAAGCCATCAAAACACAAACCGGCAACTTTAAAACATACATCGAAAACTATAAGCAGTCGGTGAAAAACCTGGCTGCCTGTGGCATTTACATCGTCACCTATAACTTCATGCCGGTGCTGGACTGGACCCGGACAGACTTGGGCTATACAGTGGAAGACGGTTCAAAGGCTTTGCGCTTTGAAATGGCTGCTTTTATTGCCTTTGATGTGTTTATACTCCAGCGAAAAGATGCGAAGAACGATTACGCAGCGCAGGACCTGGAGAGGGCAAAGCAGCGGTTCAGTGAAATGAATGGGGAAGAGAAGTTGCTGCTGGAACGAAACATCATTGCAGGACTGCCCGGCAGCGAAGAAAGCTTTACAGTCGAGCAGTTTCAGCAGGCCCTGGATACCTATGCAGGCATCGATGCAGACAAACTGCGGCAGCACTTGATATACTTCCTGCAGGAGGTGGTTCCGGTGGCAGAGGAAGCCGGTGTGAAAATGGTGATTCATCCCGATGACCCGCCTTACAGCATTTTGGGGCTGCCAAGGGTGGTAAGCACTGCCGCCGATGTGGAGGCCCTGGTACAGGCGGTCCCATCTCTGAGCAACGGCTTGTGCTTCTGCACCGGCTCTTTCGGGGTGCGGGCCGACAATGACCTACCCGGTATAGTGAGGCAGTTTGCCGACCGCATCAACTTTGTGCACCTGCGAAGCACACAGCGGGATGAATATGGAAACTTCTATGAGGCTAACCACCTGGAGGGCGATGTGGACATGTATGCAGTGATGAAAGAACTAGTTTCCATTAACAGACAAAGAGAAAAGCCTATCCCGTTCCGGCCAGACCATGGCCACCAGATGCTCGATGACCTGCACAAAGTCACCAACCCCGGCTATTCCGCCATTGGCAGATTGCGGGGACTGGCAGAACTGCGGGGCCTGGAGATGGGTATAGAAAAAACGATTTTTAATAACTAAAGCAGTACTCCCATGAACGAAAATGAACTGATAGTACCCGCTGCCGCAGAGCGTCGGTACTCACAGCCGAAAAACGGTTTTATGAGTGAAGATTTCCTGTTGCAGACAGAAACAGCCAGGCTGCTCTACCATGAATATGCCAGGGAACTGCCCATTATCGATTATCATTGCCACCTGTCCCCAAAGGCCATTGCGGAGAACAAGCCTTATGCCAACATGACGGAAATATGGCTGGCGGGAGACCATTATAAATGGCGCGCCCTCCGCACGCTGGGAATCGAAGAAAAGTACATTACCGGCGACGCCACAGACGAAGAGAAGTTCAAAACCTGGGCCAAAGCAGTGCCTTATACTATGCGCAACCCGCTGTACCACTGGACGCACATGGAGCTGAAAAATCCCTTTGGCGTGACAGAATTGCTCACAGAGGAGAACGCATCAGAGGTGTATGCCCATTGCAACGGTATGTTACAGAAACCAGAGTTCACCCCTAAAGGCTTGCTGCAGCACTTTGGAGTGGAAATGGTAGGCACAACCGACGACCCAATCGATAACCTGGAGTATCATCAGCAGATAGCCGCTTCGGGTTTCAATGTAAAGGTGCTGCCCTCTTTCCGGCCAGACAAGGCGCTGAATTTAGCAGGAGGAGAGGCTTTCAGAGGATATCTACAAAAGCTTTCCGAAGCAAGCGGAATAACTGTTTCCAGTATAGATACCTTGCTGGAAGCGCTGCAGCAGCGGGTGGATTTTTTCCACGCCAACGGTTGCCGGGTTTCAGACCACGGACTGTCGTTCATGCCTTTTAGCAGTACCAGCAGCGGAAAGCTGGAAAAAGTATTTGCCGCCGTTCTGGATGGCAACGACCAGGAGGTTGCTGCGCATGAGCAGGAGTTCGCTTGCCTGCTATTGATGGAGCTTTGCAAAATGTATCACGAAAAGGGATGGGTGCAGCAGTTCCACCTGGGTGCGCTGCGCAACAACAATACCCGCATGCTGCAGGTAAACGGTCCCGATACAGGCTACGACTCCATCGGCGATTATCCGCAGGCAATGAATATGACTGCCTTTTTCAATGCCTTGGAGAAAGAAGACAAGCTTGCTAAAACCGTTATCTACAACCTGAATCCTGCCGATAATGCTGCCTTCGCCGCCATGACGGGCAACTTCCAGAGCGCCGGCATAAAAGGCAAAATACAGTTCGGCTCCGGTTGGTGGTTCCTGGACCAATTAGACGGCATGAAAGAGCAGATGAATACACTTTCCAACATGGGGCTTATCAGCTGCTTTATCGGTATGCTCACAGATTCCCGCTCCTTTTTGTCATACCCCAGGCATGAGTACTTCAGAAGGCTGTTGTGCAACATGTTTGGCGATGATATAGAACAGGGCCTGTTACCAGCAGATATCCCATGGGTAGGAAAGATGGTGCAGGACATCTGCTACAATAACGCCAGGAATTATTTCACTTTCTAAAGCAGAACGCGAGAGAAACATATCGCGTGTCCCCTGGCTCATGATGCGTATGGTGCGGCCTCTGGCCGGGCAGTGCAAATCAAGCGCGTTGCTCAGAACCGGATGAAAAGTACCTGGTAGTGTTAACCCACCCCTGCCCCTCCGAGGAGGGGAGTTTTTCCTACTTGTGTAATTCCCCTCCTCGGAGGGGCAGGGGTGGGTTAAGTTTGATACATGACCAATGCGCAACTTGCATCACTACTAATAAAACGGTTGAAGGCCGCAAAGTAGCAGAAAAGAGCTAAGTCGTTCGCGCCATTTTTAGACTTATAACAAGTAAAGCAGATACAGAAAAGCATACGCTATGGAAAAGAAAATTGTACGGGCTGGAATAGTTGGCTCCGGCTTCGCCGCTAAATTTCATTATGAGGCACTGCAGCGTGTTTTCAGTGCCAAAGTGGAAATAGCAGGCGCATACTCACCTTCACCAGAAAACCTGCAGGCTTTTACAAAAGAGCGGAACCTGAAGGCTTTTGATAGCCTGGAACAATTGATGGAACAGTCTGATGTCATTCATGTCTGTACTCCGCCTGTCACGCACGAACCTATTGTGGTAGCGGCTTTAAAGCTGAACAAGCATGTTATCGTGGAGAAGCCATTTACCGGTTACTTCGGCGATGGGAGTGAAGATTTCAGCGGAGACACCTTTTCACGGGAAGAGGGACTGGAAGAAACACTGAAGAGCATCAGCAGAATGCTGGAGGCGGAGAAGGAGAGTGAAGGTATCATCATGTATGCGGAAAACTGGGTATATGCCCCCGCCATACAGAAAGAACGGGAAGTGCTGGAGAAATCAGGAGCCCAGATTATCTGGATGCATGGCGAAGAATCACATTCAGGCTCGCACTCCCTGGCTTATGGGCAGTGGAAACTTTCCGGTGGCGGCTCCATGATCGGGAAAGGCTGCCATCCTCTGTCGGCGGCCATCTACCTGAAACACGTGGAAGGCCGCGCACGCAATGGGAAACCTATCCGGCCAAAGGCTATTTCCGCGCGAACGCATGCCATCACGCGCATGCCGGGTTACCAGGACGAAGGCCACCTGCGAACAACTTATAAAGACATCGAAGACTTTGCCATGCTGCATGTTATTTTTGAAGACGGCACCATCGCAGATGTATTTGCCAGCGAACTGGTGTTAGGCGGAGTTCATAACTGGATCGAAGTAAATACCAGCAACCACCGCACTATCTGTAATATTCATCCTAACAATGCCATGCAGGCCTATACCCCGGCCGAGCAGCATTTTAAAGATGTGTATATAGTGGAGAAAACAGAAACAAAGCAAGGCTGGTCGTCTATGTCACCGGACGAGGCTTGGTTTGCCGGCTATCAGCATGAGATGGATGCCTTTTACAAATCGGCTGCCTATGGCGAGCCGGTAGAAAGCAATAGCAGCCTGGCCGCCGACGTAATCGCCACTATATACGCTGGCTATGTCTCGTCAGAGAGAAAAGGTGCAGAAGTGCCTATCACGATTCTATAAGGTCGCTTTGCTAAGCTGCGAAAGTGTTCCTTTTAAAGGTAGGGCAGTTTCTTTTTAAAAGCTGTAATGTGAATTGTCCCCTTGAGGGGACCGCAGGGGTGTGAATGGGTGCAGATTTTTTATTAATATCATTATAAAAGCATAACTTCCGGAATGTAAACACCCCTCTCACTCCCCTCGAGGGGAGAATTTCCTAGAATAAAATGGGCCTAATCCTCAAAGGGGGGACAAAAAAACGCTTGCATGATGTCACTCAAAAGTAGATAGCAAGGCATTTTAGGATGACCAATGATAAAGCAGGCAGCTAGCACATAGTATTACTAAAGCAAGAGACGCAGATTTAATACCATATCAACAGAAATCAGTCAAACACAATGGGAAAAACGAAACTAAGCGACACCGAGGCCGGCTACGTAGAAAAAGGGAAAGTAGGCAATTACCGATGGGTCATTTGCGCCCTGTTGTTCTTCGCCACCACCATCAACTATATCGACAGGCAGGTAATTGGCTTGCTGAAGCCGACCCTCGAAGCGCAGTTTAACTGGACGGAGCTCGACTATGGGTACATCATCATGTTTTTCTCTGCCTCCTATGCTGTGGGGTATGTTATATTCGGGAGTGTCATCGACAGGATAGGAACAAAGCTTGGGTATTCCATTTCGGTAGTTGTCTGGAGTATTGCGGCTATGCTACATGCCGCTGCACGCAGTACCCTGGGCTTTGGCCTTGTGAGGGGGCTGCTAGGCTTAGCAGAGGCTGGTAACTTTCCGGCGGCTGTGAAAGCGGTAGCGGAATGGTTCCCGAAAAGAGAACGTGCGCTTGCCACCGGTATCTTCAACTCTGGTACCAGTATCGGAGCAGTAGCAGCCCCTCTTCTGGTTCCCTGGATTTTGGGCGCGTACGGCTGGCAGGAAGCATTCATCATCACCGGTGCCCTGGGTTTTGTGTGGCTGATATTCTGGTGGTTCTTATATGAAATACCTTCCCGTCATAAAAAACTGACGCCCGAAGAATACGACTTTATCCATATTGATAATGAGCCCGCTGTTACCGAAACCGCAGGTTCATTAAATTGGGGCCGCTTGCTCCAGGTCCGCCAGACCTGGGTGTTCATTGTTGGTAAAGTGTTAACTGACCCGATTTGGTGGTTCTTCCTGTTCTGGCTGCCTTCCTATTTCGCCACTACCTTTAACCTGGACCTGACAAAGCCAAGCTTGCCCCTGGCTGTTGTCTACACAGCAACCACTTTCGGCAGTATTGGCGGGGGCTACCTATCCTCTTACCTGATAAAGCGGGGCTGGCCGGTGCTGAAAGCAAGAAAAACAACCTTGCTTATTGTTGCCTTTGTGGTGTTGCCAATCATGACGGCCAGGTATGCTACGGACATTTGGGTGGCTGTAGGTATCATAAGCCTTGCGGCGGCGGCACACCAAGCCTGGAGCACCAACATCTTTACTATCGTATCGGATATCGTACCTAAAAGAGCCGTCAGTTCTGTGGTAGGTATCGGGGGTATGTCCGGTTCAGTAGCCTCTACTTTCTTTCCTTTGTTCGTAGGGTGGCTCCTGAATTACTATGACTTGCTTGGGAACATTGGGGCAGGGTATAATATCCTGTTCATCATCTGTGGTTTCGCTTACCTGCTGGCCTGGCTAATTATACACCTGCTTACCAAGCGCATGAAACCAATGGTACTGTAGCAGTGCTCTGACAGCAAACTTAAAGGAGGTTGTTGTGTTTTTAACGAGTACTGGTGAATGCTTTACTGAATGCCATTTTTGCTTATATGCTGAAACTGGTGTCGCTTTACAAGCTAAACTGAATTTAATTATTCAAAAATGAAAAAAAATCTTTATTTGTTTCTTCTACTGGTCATGACGTGTTTTTTAATGTACTGCCAGAGCAGTAAAACAAAAAATACACAACAGGCTGTAGCTACTCCGGAGGAAGGAAGCAAACCTGAAGCTGCCATGTTTACGCTGGACTCATCTCCTGTTCTCTCTCCGGAAGCGTCGCTCAACCTGATGCAGGTGGCCGATGGCTTTGAAGTGAAAATAGTGGCCGCAGAGCCACTCGTTACTGCCCCCGTTGCTTTGACATTTGATAATGAGGGGCGCATCTGGGTAGTTGAAATGGAGGGCTACATGCCGGATACGGTAGGAACCGGAGAGGATATCCCGAGCGGTAAAATTGCTATTCTGGAAGATACGAACAAGGATGGCGTAGCAGATAAGCGGACAGTGTTTCTGGATTCGCTGGTGTTGCCGAGAGCCATCACTCTGATTGATGATGGCATACTGGTGGCTGAGCCGCCATACCTTTGGTATTACGAAATAAACAACGGCAAGCCAGGCAAAAAGACATTGGTAGATGATGCCTATGCGGTAGGAGGCAACGTGGAGCACCAGCCCAATGGGCTGTACCGGGCAATGGACAACTGGATCTACAATGCTAAATCAACAAAGCGCTACCGCAAAGTGGGGGATAAGTGGGTAATAGAACCAACACATTTCCGGGGCCAGTGGGGTATTACCCAGGATAATTACGGACGACTTTACTATAATACCAACCCCTCTAACGTGTTGGGAGACTACTTTGCGCCGGGTTTCGGGGCTGCAAATAAAAACCAGCGCAGAGTTGCCGGGTACAACGAAAGAATAGTGCCCAATAATAGAGTTTACCCCATCCGGCCGACTCCCGGTGTGAACCGGGGCTATATGGAAGGAGTTCTGGATGACAGCCTGCGCCTGGTCAACTTTACTGCTGCCAACGGACCTGTGGTGTATCGGGGAGATTTGTTCGGGGAAGCATATGATTGGAATGCCTTTGTGGCAGAACCAGCCGGAAACCTTATCAAACGCAATATCCTGAGCGAAAACGGGTATGTGACTGGCGGTGAGCAGGCGTATCAGGGGAAAGAATTTATCGCGAGTGTGGATGAGCGTTTCCGGCCAGTGAACCTGTACAACGGCCCGGATGGTGCACTATACATCGTTGACATGTATCGAGGTATCATTCAGCACAAAACCTACCTGACAACTTATCTTAAGAATGAAATTGGGCTCCGGAACCTGACACAGCCTTTAGGGTATGGGCGTATTTACAAGGTCGTGCCAAAAAACAAAACGGCACAAATGGTGACACTGCCGGATGCCCCGGAGCAACTGGTGAAAATGCTGGGCCATGCAAACGGCTGGGTGCGCGACAATGCACAGCAAAAGATCATAGACCGCAATTTTACCCAGGCTATTCCAGCTTTGCGGCAAGCGGTAAAAGAAACAGATAAACCTTTGCAGGTGATGCACGCGCTCTGGACACTGGAAGGATTGGGAGCCCTGAAAACAGAAGATGTTGTTGCTCTATTAAAGCAGCCCGCCTGGCCTGTCCGGATGCAGGCATTAAGTGTGATACCCTCTGTTCTGAACAAGGCAAACTATAAGCAGTATGTGCCGGTGCTGGAGCAATTGGTGGCCAGTAACGATACCCTGGCAGCGCCCTACGTGGCTTTTCTTGCCAATTCGATCCAGCCCCACGATGAGGTGGCGGCAAACAGTCTGTTACAGCAGCTGGTAAAAACCTATCCTACAAACGAGTATGTGGCAGACGCCGTAATAAGCAACCTGCAGGGGCGTGAAGAGGCTTTTCAGAAAGAAGTGCTGGCTTTTGCTCCTGACACTTCCTATGCCATCAACAAACAGCTGCAGCAGGTGGTCACCAACATGCGCAATGCCCAGGCAAGCCGGAACCCGGAAGCACTGGCAAAGGCGTTTCCGATAGGGGCGGCAATGTATGCCAGGTCCTGCCAGACGTGCCATGGTGCAGACGGCAATGGCGTAACAGCCTTAGCACCTCCTTTAAACAAGTCGGAGTGGGTAACAGGCGACAAAGACAAGCTTATATCTATTGTATTGTATGGCCTGACAGGCCCGGTAACAGTGAACGGTCACCTGTATAAAGCTCCTGAAATAAATGGCGATATGCCGGGTATCGGTTACGACAAGACCCTGCCCAACGAAGAGGTGGCGCAACTGCTTAGCTTCATCCGGAAGTCGTGGCAAAATGACGCGAGCGGGGTTACTGCCGGGGAGGTGACAAAAGTAAGGCAGCGTTTAAGTGACCGGCAAAAGGCTTTCACCGTAGAGGAATTAGATAAAATACAATAAGATTAGTATTTTAACTTTCCAAAGCCCTTTGGAGCATGAACTTGCTCTCAGATACCCGACACACGTTTGGCGGCAGTTCAGGAGCATAACCCTGAAATGCGTTGCGAGCGCCGTTTTGTCGGTGTCTTAGCTTTGCTTGAGTAAAGATAAGCATGATGCAACTCACCCGACTGTCGTTTCTACTAGTGCTGCTGTGCTCCTGCGCCACACAACGCGGGGCCGAGAAGTTTTTCGACAGAAACCCGGACAAGCTGGCTGAGTATGTGGAGGAGAATACAGAGTTCAGGAAGAATTACGGGGAAGCTTACGCTGCCAGGCATTTTCCGGCAAAGGTGTCGCCGCAGCTTGTTCCTCCTGCCATAGAAAGAGAGAGAACGATTGTGCCCGGCAGGCTAGTACCCTGGCCGATGCCTGAAAGCGAACTGGCTGTTTCGCAACCCGCACGCACTTTAAGTTGCCCAGAATGCAAACCCATTTACACCACTGATACCGTTTACCAGGAGGATACAGACAGGCTGGATGCGCTACTTGAAGAACTGAACAGTGAATTTGTAGCGCACAGCCAGACAAGGCAGCGGCTGACTACAACTGAGGCGGAGCGGGACTTCTGGCAGGAAAAGAACCGGAAGAAGTTCTGGACTTTGATAGCGATGGTCTTTTTCGCTGTGCTATATATGATTTTCAGGTTGCTGGCGTCCCGGGTTCGGGAGACGTAGCGTGTGTACATTGAGCTATATTTAAAACAAAAATGCAGCACCCATTCTGGATGGGTGCTGCATTTTTGTTTTAGCGGATTGTTTGCCAGGTAGCAGACACCAGTTGCATAAGTTAGAGGAGAGAATGTTGCTTAAATATACAATATAATATATATTTAAATAAAGTTTAACAATCTCTGCTTCACATGTCCCGGCTATGGCGATAGTTATTATTTTAATTGGTACAATACTGTTGTTAGGTGTTCTAATCGGCGGCCTTGCCCTGACAATGCGTTTTGAAGAAGAGCCGGAAAAGAAAGAAAACGAAGCAGTACAGCTTCAGCCTGTCCCTTGCAAATTCCCTGCTCCTGCCCTGGAAGCAGTGCCAGAAAATGATATGGTGATAGAACCCTTAGCCTATCCTCAACCGTCAGTGCCTGAACTGAACATTAATATTCAACGCTTCGGGCAAACATCATCAGCAGGTAGTGTATGACGAATATCAATATAGGAGATGATATTTTTGATTTACAACAAACAGTAAGTCATGTACTTTCGTTAATGTAATTAAACGATAAAAAATATTAACCTAATTGTTTTCACACTAAACCGATATAAATATGAATACGCTACTTGTTCCAGTTGATTTCTCTGAAAACTCTCTCCGTGCCCTGCATTATGCCGTTGACCTGGCTGCACAATCAGATACCGAGGTCGTGGTGATGCACAGTTTTGAAAAGAAATCAATAGTGCCCGGCTTTAACAGCGGCAAACCGCTTGAAAGCAAAACAGTGGCGCAACAGAAATTAGATTCACTTCTGGCAAACATGGATACCAGGCAGGTTCCTGTTCAGGCTATCATCAGAGAAGGAGACGCAGTAGGAGAGATCAATAACGCAATAGAAGAGTTTGCGGTGACACTGGTCGTAATGGGGACAGGTGGCGCCAAGAACTTCAAAGAGAAGGTTTTCGGCACTACCACAGAGGCTATCGCAAAACTTGGCCTGTGCCCGGTGCTGGCAATACCTGAGGGGGCCACTATAGGGGACATACAAAACATTGTGTACGCAGCAGACTTCGAGAATGGAGACCAGGTAACTGCCATGCAGCTGTTACAGCTGAAGGAACTGATGAATGCTTCGTTAACCTTCCTGCATGTTAAGAGCGAAAGTCAGCCAGATTATATAGACGATGAATACATCAAGGAAAGCCTGGTGAGGCAGTTTCCGGATGCTGAGCTTAACTTTGTGGAGCTCCAGAACAAAGATATAGCCGAAGGAATTACGAACTATGTACGGGAAAACAAGGCCAGCCTGCTTGCCTTTACTGTTCTGCACAGGGAGTTCTGGGATAAGCTGTTCCACAGCAGCGTTACTTCCAAGTTGCTCCAGAACCTGAAGCTCCCGATGCTGGCGCTGCCGGAAAACGGTAACCTGCTCAATCTGCGAAAGCAAACCAAGTCAGAAACAGGTAGAGCTTAACAAAACTGCCTGTGCAGGCATGAGCACTGGGCAATACATTATGAAAAAGCCCTGATCAGCATCGCTGGCCAGGGCTTTTTTTGTTGGGCTTAAGTGGTAAGCTGCGTGGAGGGGACAGGCATGAACTGCCAATTCTCACCAGCGCCGCTGCCTGCAGGAACAACTTTCATGTGTGGAGAAAATAATTGTAGTAAATTACCCGAATTATAAGAGCCCTTACACCAAAGCTAAACCCTCTCCCTTCCGTGCTGAAATACTTCGGGGCAAGTGCTCTAAGGGAGGCAAACAAATTTGTGTCTCAGCGGTTATAATCGTTGTCTTTTCTTTATACATGTCGCCATCAAAAAAACTTAAAAACGTAACGGTAGGCCAGGTTTTCAAAACCATTATATGGCCCAGGAGAAAGTATCTTTCCATCGGGCTGGTCCTGATCGTCATAAGCCGCCTGGCAGGCTTGGTTTTGCCGGGCGCCAGCAAGTACCTGATCGATGATGTTATCCCGAACGGAGACATGACCCTACTGAAGTGGTTGATACTGGCAGTGGCGGTAGCTATTGTTATTCAGTCCGTCACGTCCTTTGCCCTGACACAAATACTGAGCGTAGAAGCACAGCACCTTATCTCGCAGCTAAGGGCGAAGGTGCAGCGGCATATTATCCAGCTTCCTATCCGTTTCTTCGATAATTCAAAAACCGGGGAGCTGGTTTCACGGATTATGACGGATGTGGAAGGGGTGAGAAACCTCGTTGGGACAGGATTTGCTCAAATGATAGGCGGGGTGCTTACCTCTCTTATCTGCCTGGTCCTGCTCATCGTGATCAGTCCGCTGATGACGGGTTTTGTTTTGATTCCGGTCGCAGTTTTTGGTGTCATCTCCCTGAAAGCTTTCGGAAAAATAAGGCCGATTTTTAGAGATCGCGGTGTGATTAATGCCGAGGTAACGGGCAGACTGACTGAGACGTTGGGCGGCGTGCGGGTTATAAAAGGCTTTAATGCGGAGGCGCAGGAGATTAAAATATTTGAGGCTGGCGTCACCCGGCTTTTCCTGAATGTGAAGGAAAGCCTGGTTACCACCAGTTTTGTTACCAGTGCGGCTACTTTGTTGCTGGGTCTTGCTTCAGCAGGAATTATGGGGATAGGCGGTTACCTGATCATGAACGGGGATCTTACTTTCGGGGATTTTCTTGCCTTTACCCTTTACCTGGGCTTTATGATTGCGCCTATCGTGCAGATGAGCAACATCGGGAGCCAATTTACAGAAGCCTTTGCCGGGCTCGACCGTACCGAAGAAATTCTGAATACGCCGCTGGAAAGCGAGGACGGAAAAAGGACGCTGGAGCTGGAGCATATTCATGGCAATATCATTTTTGACAAAGTGTCTTTTGCCTATGAAACAGGGAAAGATGTGGTGAAAGGCATCAGCTTTAAAGCTCCTGCCGGTTCGGTCACCGCTTTGGTAGGTACATCCGGCTCAGGAAAAACCACCATTGCCGGACTGGCCGCCTCTTTCCTGAACCCGGATAGCGGCACCATTACAGTAGATGGCCACGATCTGCAAGCGATAAGCCTTCAGAGCTACAGAAGCCAGCTGGGGGTGGTGCTGCAGGACGACTTCCTGTTTGAAGGTACTATCAGAGACAACATCCTTTTCCCCCGCCCGCATGCCACAGAAGAGCAGCTGATGCAAGCCGTGAAAGCAGCCCATGTGCAGGAGTTCACAGACCGTTTTGAGGATGGGCTAAACACCTTGATTGGGGAGCGCGGAGTCAAGCTGTCGGGTGGCCAGAGGCAGCGCATCGCCATTGCCAGGGCCGTGCTGGCCGACCCGCGTGTGCTGATCTTGGATGAGGCGACCTCTAACCTGGATACGGAGAGCGAGAGCCTGATACAGGCCAGCCTGAAAACGCTGATGCAGGGGCGCACCACCTTCGTGATAGCCCACCGCCTCAGCACCATCCGCCAGGCCGACCAGATACTGGTGATAGAACAGGGACGCATAGCAGAGCAAGGCATGCACGAGGCGCTTCTGGAAAAGAAGGGCAGGTACTATGAGTTGTATACTTACCAGGCGCGAATTTAAATTTCTGGCCAGTTTTATATCAGTGCCAGCGGGGGAAGCTGGTTGTAAGTAGTAAAACCGGAAATGTGGGTAATCGTTTATATAGGAAAGCATTTTGTAACAAAACCGAATGAAAAACTATGGACAGACGAGACAGAAACCGCTATGATCGCGACGACTACGGACATGATTACAGCGGGTACAAAGACTACGACAGGAATGATGGACATTACCACAGCGCCAAGAACTTAACAGATACCTTCGAGCAGGATTATCAGCGCCATAGAGGCCGTCAGGGCGACAACGGGTACCGGATGGATCACACATACCACGAAGGCAATATGGGAGATTCCTACGAGAGACGCAGGGGACAAGGCCGCGGCTACGGAGACTATTCCGGTAGCCAGTGGAGTGACCAGGGCCGAAGCCGGAATGACATCGGTAATTTCAACCGCGACAGATACAGCAACAACCCGAATGATTTCAGAGAAGACCAGGACGGGTACAGGGGAGACCGGGACAGAAGCCGGGACTACAGCAACAGGCGCTCTGACCATTATGGCACGTACGATACGAGTGACTACGGAAGGGCAGGGAATGACCGGGACGATTATTTCGGGGCAGGAGACTACAACAGAAACTCCCGCTACGAAGGTCGAAACTTCGGTGGCGACAGCAATCAAACAGACGACGACGAAAGAAAGAGCAGGTTTGGCAGTGACCGGCGCAACTCCGGAGACAGCAGGCTCAATTCAAATAGAAGAAGCTATCTGCAGGATAGATACTATTAATACCTGATGGTTTAAATAAAACAGCCGTTGCCTTTAAGCAGCGGCTGTTTTATTTACCAGAAGAGTGTTTGTAAGCGCCTTCAACTCACGCTTAGCCGCGGCAACGATAGATAATATAGCGCTACGCCCTTCAATCATTCTTCAGCTGGAACATGATGTTTTGGTTTATTTTGATAATGCCTCTTTTGGGCCTGTCGAGGTCGATGATGATGAAGACCACCAGGCAAATCAGGAACGTCATCATCATGGCAGGGATAAAGGTTCTTCTTCTTCCCAGGCCGCTGCCATAGCCCATCAAGGCCCCGGACATGATAAAAACGATAAACAGCAGAAACAGAATCACCTCCGGCACATGCAACTGGAGCATGGCGTTACGCTCCCCCTGCGCATCAATCATGTTGTTCAGCGAGGTGATAAAAAAGCCTGTGGTCACGGGCCGCGGATCAATGCGCGCCGCCTTTACTGCGTTTATCCAGATGTCGCCTTGAAGTTTCTTTGTCTCATCATCCAGGTGTGGTTTCTCTATAACCGAGACATCATCTGTGTTGCTCACATCCAGGCGCAGGTTAATGTAGCGCTGTAGCAGGGCATGGGTCACGGTATCATAGGGCTGTGGCAGGAGCTGGGTTCTGAGCAGGGTAGTGCCGATGGCGTTTGCCTCGTGTATAACGGACTGGCTCCTGTTGTTGTAACGTTGCAGCGACATGTTAAAGGTAAAGCCAAGTATAAGCGCTAACAAACCCAGGGTACCCGCCTGTATGGTATTGGTCTGCGTTTTTACATCCCTATCCGTTTTGCTCTGGTAATAGTGGCCCAACCGGTAACCTGCTTCATGCGCCAGCAGGATCAGGAAAAACAGGATAGTGACAATAACAATACTGTTCTGGTTATACATGATTTCTTTTGGTGTATCCATGTTACATCATCCAGTCAAGATGTAATCCGTCACAGCTGTATCAGCTGCGGCTAAGCTGTATACGGATAATCCTACAGGGTGAAGCAGGTGTGGGAAATGCGCCTGAGGTAGTGCCGGCGGCTTCTGCCTGCCAGCCTCGTCTTTTAAGAATTTTCAAACCCGCGCAGGTTGAAAATCTACCTCCTTTGTGCTCCGGGTAAATAACCTGATGCGTGAGAACCGTGTGTCCGGGTAATAACCTTGGAGGGGGTGAGGGTAGGTACAGTCTGATTCAGTTCAATTAAGTGCAACTAATACTATTTGAATTAATTCTATGGTATTATTTATGTTAATATCTAATTCCATCGTATAAGGCTGTGTATCAATAGGAATCAAAGTGCTAACCTTAATCAAGTTTTCTATGGTTTTAAACATGTTTCACCTGCAAACGCTACGGTATTCCTTGTTTTCGCTGGTGCTGGGGGCGGCGCTTGCCTCCTGTAGCCAGGGAACAACCCCAACGGTATCCAACACCGATACTGCCACTGCTACTTCTGAAACGCCTGCGCCTGCTACAGCTTCAGATAATGCCGTTACGGGTTTTGAAGTGCCTGTAGAATACTACAAGCTGGACAATGGGTTAAAAGTAGTCTTGTCGCCTGACAAAACAGCGCCTATTGTAACGGTGGCTGTTTACTACAACATTGGCTTCCGGGTAGAGCCAAAGGACCGCACCGGCTTTGCTCACTTATTTGAGCACATGATGTTCCAGGGATCTGATAACCTGGGCAAGATGGAGTTTATACAGCTGGTGCAGAAAAACGGAGGTGTGCTGAATGGCAGCACCCGGTTTGACTTCACAAACTATTTTGAAATTGTGCCGGCGCATAAACTGGAGACCATGCTCTGGGCAGAAGCAGACCGGATGAGGGGACTCAATATCACGCAGGAGAACCTGGTCAACCAACAGGGCGTGGTGAAAAACGAGGTGAAGGTAAACGTGCTGAACCAACCTTACGGCGGCTTTCCCTGGCTCGATATGCCCCAGTACGCCAACAAGAACTGGTATAATGCCCACAACTTTTACGGCGACCTGGAAGACCTGGATGCAGCCAGTTTGGAGGATGTGAAATCCTTCTTCGACACGTATTATGCTCCTAATAATGCCGTAGTGGTAGTGGTAGGCGATTTTGATACGCAACAGGCGAAAAGCTGGGTTCAGCAGTATTTCGGAGATATAGAGTCGGCCGAGGTGCCCCCTATACCCAACCTGGAAGAGCCACGGCAGGAAGAAGAGCAGCGCTTTACAAAAGACGATAAGCTGGCGAACCGCCCGGCCCTGGCTTTTGCGTACCATATGCCGGAAAAGAACACGCCGGAGTATTATGCCATGGGCCTGCTGGATCAGATCCTGTTGCAGGGCAACGACAGCCGCCTGTACCAGGCGCTGGTGCAGGAGCGTGGCTACGCAGGCTCCGTAGATGGCGGCATCAATGCCTTTCTGGGGAACATGTTTAACTATAACGGACCGATGCTTTGGATGGGCAGCCTGATACATGATGAAAACGTGGCAGCAGACTCCATCGTCAGTGTGCTGGACCAGGAAATACAGCGGCTGCAGGAGAACGGCGTCAGCCAGGAGGAGCTGGATTTGGCTATCGTAAAAATGCGCTCCTCGCTCTATGACCAGATGGGCGGCATGTATGGTTTCGGGAAAGCGGACCTACTGGCAACTTTTGCGCTGTTCGATGATGATCCGGAACGCATAAACGAGCTGGAGGCGGAGTTCAGGAAGGTAACGCCGGAGATCATGCAGCGAACACTGCAGGAGTATCTCCGCCCAACCAACCGAACCGTTTTAATTGTTAATCCACAGGCACAGAGTTAAAGGTATCAGACTATGAATAAATTACTTTCTTTCGCTATAGCTGTGCTGGTGGCATGCAGTACCACCACTGCCACAGCACAAAAACAGACACCGCCGGAGGGAGGAGCTCCGCGCAACTTTACCTTGCCGGAAAAGCAGGAGTTCACCTTACCCAATGGCGTATCGGCTACGCTGGTTCCTTTTGGTGACATACCCAAGGTAACGGTAAATATGGTGGTAGAGGCAGGCAACGTACACGAAGATGAGAATGAAAACGGCCTTGCAGATATTGTAGGCAAGCTGATGGAGGAAGGGACCGCCACCCGCAACGGGAAGCAAATTGCCGAAGAGGTGGCCAGAATGGGAGGTGCCTTAAGTATCAGCATTGGGCCCAACCAGACTTTTATATATGGTGATGCGCTTTCAGAGTATGGGCCTGAACTGGTGCGGTTGATGGCAGACATCCTGCAGCAGCCTGCTTTCCCGGATTCGGAGCTGGAGCGTATAAAAAATGACTTTAAGCGGCAGATGAACCTGGCGCGTGCACAGCCGGGTACGCAAGCGCAGAGCAAGTTCAGGGGTGCGCTGTATCCTAACCATCCCTATGGCCGCGACCTGCCTACTGACGAAGAGATTGATGCCTTCACCCTGGAAGAGGTGCGCAATTTTTACAAGGAGCAGTTTGGGGCTGCACGCACAGATGTGTATGTGGCCGGAAAGTTTGATGCCGGTGCCATGCAGGAAGCTATTACCTCCTCACTCAGCCAGATGCAAAGAGGACCGGAACCCGAAATACCCGTTGCGGACCCGGTTGCAAAATCAGACATGATTGTGATTGACCGCCCCGATGCGCCGCAGTCCACTATTGTTTTAGGCTTGCCGGTCGTGGACCCTTCGCATCCTGATTATATCCCCCTTCGCATCACGAACTCCCTTTTGGGCGGCTCTTTTGGCTCGCGTATTACCCGCAACATCCGGGAAGACAAAGGCTACACGTACTCTCCTTCCAGTAGTATCGCGACACGTTACAAGGTGGGGGACTGGTCGCAGGTGGCCGATGTGACCACGGAGCATACCGGTAATTCCCTGAAGGAGATCATGTATGAAATCAACAGGCTCCGCAGAGAACCACCGTCAGAAGAAGAGCTGCAAGGCATTAAGAACTATGAAGCCGGCCTTTTTGTGCTGCGCAATTCCACACCAGGTGGCATTATCGGTCAGCTTAACTTCCTGGACCTGCACGACCTGCCTGACTCTTTCCTTACAAACCAGGTCGAGAATATACATGCCGTTACCCCACAGCAGGTGCAGGAAACCACCGCAAAATACATCCGGCCAAGCGACATGACGCTGGTGGTAGTAGGTGACAAAAAGCAGATAGACAAGCAACTGCAGAAGTTTCAGGAAGACTTAAAAAGCAACCCGGCGACGCAGTAGTTCGGATTTTTAAATTTGGCTAATACCTATATTTTGCCGTTGCTTGGCACAAGCTATAGCGTTTTGTTGTTGGTGAAACACCAACAACGGCTCCACATAAATCTTTCAACAGTTTTATAGCAACTGTACAACTGGAAGTGCAGATTAAAACAAAAACATCCCGCTGCCGGCGCAGGTCAGTTCCTGGTCAGCAGCGGGATGCTTTTATTAGAATATTCTTTTCAGATTAGCGCTTATCGAGTTGCTTTTTTAACTTCTCTTCCACGCTTTTCAGTAACTCATACCAGTTGTCACCTTTGTCTTCTGCAAAAACATCATTGCCGGGTATACCCACACGCATGCCTACTTTTCTGGAGTCAGTAGCGTGGTTTGTTTCTTCCTTTAAGTATACGTCCACCGAGTCTATTTTCGTGCCGTGGCGCTTTAGCTTAGAAATGGAATCGCGTATAAACTGTTGCACGTCATCTGATATAGATATGTCTACTGCCTGTACATCTACCTTAATACCTTCAAAATTCTCTGTATAATTCATAAATTCGTTTATTTTTAGGATTAACGGAGGGTGTAATGCTTTACACGGTCTCCTTTTTACTACAGCTTTATTAAACGGGGAGAACCCGCTGAAGTTAGCCAATTTGCTGGTGCGCGTTTGCAATTCGCGCCAGTTGGGGCAGAAGAAGGGCTAAAAAATGGAATAGCCTGTTAGCGTCGTCAGTCTTTCCAGGGCGGCCATACCCAGTTCGGAATTGCCTTTGGGATTTAGCGGCGGGCTCCACACAGCTACGGCATAATGGCCGGGGTGCACGGCTACAATACCGCCGCCAACGCCGCTTTTGCCGGGTAAACCTACCTCAAAACTGAACTCGCCTGCTTCATCGTAGAAGCCGCAGGTGAGCATGAGCGCGTTGATGCGTTTTACCTGTTGCCCGGTAAGAAACTGCCGGTCTGAATGCAGTAGCTTCCCCTTGTTGGCGAACACGATAAATGCCTGGGCCAGCTCCTTGCAGGACATGGCGATGGAGCACTGGTGAAAGTAAAAGTCCAATACTTCTTCTACATCGTTCTCTAAGTTTCCGAAAGACTTCAGGTAATTGGCCATGGCAAAATTTCGGTACCCTTCCGACTTTTCAGAGGCAGCCACTACCTCATCGTATGCAATGCTATCGTCGCCGGTTAATTCGTGCAGGAAGGTAAGAAAGGCCGTTTTCGGATTACTAAAGTTAGAAACCAGTACATCGGCCACCACCAGCGCTCCGGCGTTGATAAAAGGATTCCGGGGGATACCGAAATTATCTTCCAGCAGCGACAGCGAATTGAATTTAGCTCCGGATGGCTCCACCCCAACGCGCTTCCACAAATCATCGTCTATCGTTTTCATGGCCAGTGCCAGGGAGAGTACTTTGGAAATACTTTGAGTGGAAAAACGCGCATCACTGTCGCCAAAGCAAAAGCTTTCGCCCTCCAGGTTATACAGGTGCATCCCGAACCTATCTGCCGGCACCTTGGCCAGTTCAGGTATATAGGACGCTACCTTCCCGGTAACTTTTACTTCAGAGAGCTCGCTCTGAATCTGGTTCAGAATCTTTTGATAATCGGTTACGTCTACTTTCATTCCTAATCGGGAGATAGCTTTTCTGGCTTAAAGCTCCTGGTGTTTTTACTCCTTTCAGCGAAGTAGTGTTTTGGTTGATTGGATGAGACGCTGGAGGTCCAGAAACTGGAATGTCTTATTCTTATATTTATTCGTCGGCGCAAGCTTTTAAATGGTGCTGTTATTTACGCTAGAGTTGTGGCTGTGTAGAAGAAACGCAAGCTCGTGCCGGCGGGGCAATAAATAGATTCAACTGCCTTCATTGGGCGGTGTAGATTTGGAAAGCTCCTCAATTTTATCGTGAAGGCTTTCAATTCTACTAGGTAGTATGAAGAGGTACTCGATCAAGTAATCAAGTAAATCCACCATAAGTTGTGATATTTCTTCATTCGGCTCTTTTTCTAAATCGAAATGGGCTCCTAAGTTACCTCCTTTCCTTATTGCGTCAGCAAGGGTAAGTATAGGTTTGCTAAAATCCATATGATCTGGTAGAGCTTTTAACTGATTAGCTAGAGGTTTATTATTCTTATCATTTGGCAATTTGGATTTGGTTATGCCTTCCAAAACACGCCTACACAGGACTGAAGTTGCAGTCCATTCTTGAGCATTTAGAACATTAATGGTAGAAAAATATGCTCTTGCCAAACCATCTGTCATATAAGTATCAGCATCTTCAAGAGGGTGTCTTAGCTCTGCACCTGGATGTATATAAAGCTCCCCGCTAAGTATAGTAGTATCCGCAGCCTTGTCAATTATCTGTACAAATCTCACTTGCCCTTGGCAAGCTGGGCAATGAGAATTAGCATGATTAACTGCCGTATTTAATTGAGTATTCCATTCAATATGATAGTTGACTTTTCTTCTACAATGTGGACAAGTTGTATCAACAGAAGTAGGTAATTTAAAAGTGACTCTAGTCAGAGCTTTTTGAATGTTTGCGACAATGTACTGCTGTGGAATTTGTCTTATCATGGTTAGAATTTAATAATCAAGTTCTTCAGTACCTTCACATTGCAAAACAGGTGCTTTATAGAATTTTTCTTATTCTTTAAATAATTTTATTTATTGCTGTGGTGGTTTTCTATTTATCTATTAATATATACTTGCGGCCAATACCGTTACTTATGCGGAATATGAAGCTGTGCAATGGTACAAAAGGCACGAGCTCATAGCTCGTGCCAAATTGAATTAGCTGTTTAGAGGGTGTTTGCCTCCATATTTGCATTCCTCGACCTTTTTACCACATGTGGGACAGTATAAGCCGTCTTTTCTCAATTGAGCTAACTTAAAGTTTGTGTATTTGATTTTCATGAATTTTGTTTATAAATAGTTTGTGGTAAAAATACAAAAAAAAGCAACAGTATAATTATTTTTGATGCTAAAGCTGCATTATGTGAGGGCATGAGGTCTTGAACTGCTGCGGTATTGGTTGTAATCTATATTAGAGCTAAATTATACTTTTGTATTGATATATTAAATTGGATGTATAAAACCGATAGATTTCGTAGTAGAGAGGATGAGCTAGTTAAAGCCTTCGATAAAAAGGTAATGAAGGAACTCTGGAAGGGTTATATTAGGTATAATCTTAGAGATCAACCAATAAGGGACCTTCATGATAATTATGATTTCCATCTTAATATTGATAACAGAATAGATACGATTATCACTTCAGTGAGGCTGGGAATCTATCAGCCTACTAGATCATTAAGATTAAGAAGTGAAAAGAATTTAGGTGTTTCCAGACATTTAGTGTTTGTTAACCCTACTGATTCACTAGTTCTTGAAACTATTGGAACATATCTAGAGAAGGCGATCCGTAGTGCTCAGCCTAGCAGTAATGCGTTTTATAGCCGGAAACACTCCCAACCCAAATCGCCTACAGATGTAGATGAAACTTTTGGTTACGCGTGGTGGATTCTATGGCCTGAGTTCCAAAGGAGAATATTAGAGTTTTCACAAGAAAAACTATATACTGTTGTTACTGATGTTTCTTCTTATTATGATAATATTGATTTCTCACACTTAAGAAACTTTTTAGCAAGTATTGGCCATTTCTCTGAGATATTCTTAGACTTTCTTTTTTTTCTATTAGAACGTTTTGCTTGGCGACCCGATTATCTCCCATTCTTAGGCAAAGGACTTCCTCAGATAAACCTGAATACACCTAGACTTATTGCTCATGCTTTTCTATTTGAAATTGATGAATATTTAAAATTCGAAACAGGCAACAATTTTGTCAGATGGCTTGATGATATTGATTTTGGATGTGATAGTAAGGAAGAAGGGAAAAAATTATTAAGAAATATTGATGAGCTTTTACTTAGTAGAGGGTTGCATTTAAATAGCTCAAAAACTAAAATTTTAACTGCTAATCAAGCCTTTGAACATTTTCAATTGGGTGAAAATAGGTTCCTTACGATTTTAAGTAATGGTTTAAATTTTAAGATCAACAATAAAAGAGATTTTAGTCAAGATAAAAAGTTCCTTAAAAGACGATTTTACAAATTCAGGCAAAAAGAAATAAATGGGCAATGGTCAAAAGTAATAAAGAGATACTATACCCTTGCAATATTAATTAAAGATCCTTTTCTGGAGGGTTTGTCTTATAAAATATTTTATGATTGTCCAGAATTAAGAGCCTCTATATTACGATATTTTTTTAAACTAGGATGGTCAGTTAAAAGGGAGAACTTCCTGCATAAATATGCAGTTGAGGCCTTAGATGATGAAAGTTTTTTTGGTGTAGTAGAGGTGCTACTAAACTGGAAAGCAGATTCAACTATCAACTTTGTAATGCGTCAAAGGAGTCTTGCCTTTTCACTTGCCAAAGATGGTCCAATACGATTCATAGGTTCTCTTTGGCTTTTAGGTAAATATGGGTCTGCTAAATGTATCGATGAACTAATTTACAGTAACACTGATATTTGGAAAGCAGATGATTGGATAGGTAGGCAAGTTGCTGCATTATGGCCTAGGATGCTCGATGTGACCAAAAAAAGCGTTATCAATGTTGTGCATTCCTTTGGTCTAACATCTGCAAAATTAGTAATTGAAAATTATACATATATTTCGGAGAGCGCAGGTGCCCCTGCAAAAGTGGCTCCATATGTTACCGTTCCTGGTAAAGATAATGTTTTCCCCTTACCAAAAATATTGATAGGGATTGCGATACTTCAATCAAGCTCTACATTAATTAATAAAGTGAACCTCAAAAGAGACATACTAGCGAAACTTTATGATCCTGTTTACAGAAATCATATAAAAAATGCTTAAGTTCTCAAAAGGAAAGTATTTATACTCGTTTGAAATTTGTTATTCCCCCTAATTCGAGCTCTAACTACTGCATATTCAAGAGGAGAAGCTGCGTGAATAAGAAAAGAGTTTTAAGTTCACAATAGCGAGAGTAATCTCTTTTCAAACCGCTATACCAAGTTTATGTCTTTTTTCCAAACGGCATTGTCGGTAGCATTCTCTTCCCGCATATCCTCCAGATACAGCGCTAGCGCATCCTGTAGGTTCTCCTGTGCCTCCTCAATGCTGCGGCCTTGCGTTAGAACAGCAGGTATCTCCTGTATCTTGCCAATAAAGAACCCATTGGCACCCTCACTCACAACCATGGTAAGCTTCATCTTTCTTTCTCCTTTCTGTTAGAACTATAACGTTATCGCCCTTGGTTAGATTCAGCCCTTCGCTTGCCTGCCGCCGCCTCCGTTGTTCCAGGTATAACGAAGGGCGTACATTAAACTTATGGACTTATATACGATTTTCCAATAGCCGAATCCAGTTCATTGGCAAATGCCACAACTGTAAAATACCCCCCGCTGGTGCGCGCTTGCAGCTCTTACTGGGAGTATTGAGACGGTGACGAATAACATAAGCTGCAAGTACTGGCTGGCGGTGCCAAGCCATGGCAGTAGTATGAATTCGTTTTTCCGTTGTAATTATGCAGGCACACTAAATTAAAGATTTAAATTACAGCCGAATACTTAAACCTGATGCTTAAATTGCAGTCAAATCGTCAGTAATGAAACAGGAATTTAGAAATGCATTTGGGAAGGTGTTCCTTACTGTTACCGTAGACAAGGAGAACAGGTGGGTGCACACCAACTGGAACGGGTACCTGACAGAAGAGAATATAAGGGTAGGTGCACTGGCTTACACCGAGGCTGTGAAAGAAGCAGGGGTTAACTGTGTGCTAAACGACACCAGACAGATAATTGGTAGTTGGGATCATTCGCTTGACTGGGTGGTAAACCAGTGGGGGCCACAGGCTGCCAGAGCAGGTATAAAACACTTCGCCCTCATCACCAACCCGGCATCCTTTGCAGAAGTCACTGCCACCTCCTTCTACTCTAACCTGAAGGCGTTTGAAGTAAAGATTTTTGATGATAAAGCCGAGGCGGAGGCCTGGCTGCGTCAATTTACTTTAGCCGGGAAATAGCCTATTCGCTCCGTTCAGCGTATCTGCCATTAGAATTAAAGAAATTATCTTTAAATGGAAGAGCAGGTTACGTTGAAAAAAGTATTCGGGGATATGTTTTTTACCGCCGAAAGAATGGAAGGCAACGCCTTTATCTATTCCCAGTGGTATGGCGTGCAGTCGGTGGAGACGGTGAAGGAGGGTGGCTATAAACTACTGGAGATGCTAAAGGAACAGCCTTGCTCTAAACTGCTCAACAGTAACAAACAAGTAATTGGCTCCTGGGACATGGCGCTGGAATGGGCAGAAACTGAATGGGCTCCCCTAATGAGAGCCGCGGGCTTAAAGTACCTGGCGCAGGTAGTGCCCTCTAGTATCTACGCAACACTCACCATAGAAAAACTAATCCAACAGATAGACGACGAGTTCGAGATCAGGACGTTCCAGGAAGATGCTGACGCAGAAACCTGGCTCTTATCGCTGGTTAACTAACAAGGGTGTCCCTGGCTGTTGCCATCACTACGATTCATGACAGGTTGCTCTCTCAGAACAGCGTAAATACGGCAGGAGTAAATCCCGGGCCAGCGGTATCGTAGAGCTTTTCATCCAGCTTCACCTGGTTAAGAGCCATCCGTGGCTCAAGAGCGGGGCTGCCCCGCTCTTATGTTATATACTGGTGTTATATATTGGCCTTAAAGCTGCTGCGCCACGTTACCCAACCTTTAGGTTAGCATGTGGTTTGTCTGCTGCCTCTGCGGCTTCTAACTGCTGCCTTTCGTAATCGCCTTTGTACTTTTCGTGAAGCTTTTTATAAGAGCTGGCGGCGTGGTTGATGTACTCTTTGCCGTCTGCGTCTGCTTTGTTGGCCGCGTTGAGCAGTTTCTCGTAGCACTTCTGAAGGGCGTTTATGACCATTTCTGATTCAATGTCACTGGTGGAGTAGTTGTATACTTTCATTTGGCTAAGAGTTAAAACGGTTTTTAATTTATCAGTTATCAGCGTATGAACAGCAGGCATCAGGAACTCGGAACGCTTTAAGTTTAGCCGTGGTCAGTTTTATCAGCTTGCCACGCCTGTCTACATTCCCAAATTATTTTAGTATAGCAAAAGGTTGTTCTGGATTATAATTTATCATTGATATACTATGGGTTTAGCCTTTTATAGGGTTGTATCCTGACGTTTAACAATTCAGCTATACTGTATTTTAATCCTGTACAGCCCAATGTTATGTATTATATATGTAAATATAGGTATTAATATGTAAAAACAAAGAACTGTATATTATAAAGAAATCGCCCCGTATACTCTCACAGGTATAAATCTTCAATCTTATCGTGTTGTGTCATTTTCGGGTGCGAGAGCGGATGCCGGATACATGCCAGAAGAAGAAAAGTTTTAAAACAAGAGACACAACCGCTGCAGGCAGGGGCAACGAAGCACGAGTCACATTATCCACAAAAGCTCCGGGAAAAATAAATCCAGAAAAACCTCAACCAGCCAAAATGTTATACCTGTTTTTGCAGACCACCCGAAAGTACAAAAGCACGTATACAAATATAGGCGTATTTGATACCGGCAAAAGCACCCTTTATTGCTTTCCATAGAATCCCACTGGCGCAAATTTTCAGCGTAGCCACTTGTGCCTGCTTCTGCAGTAAATTTTCTAGCTTGATGTGTACCGCTTTCTCAAGGATCCCGGCAGGGGTATGTGTTGGGTATCAACCGCTGACAGCGGAAACAGGTGCTTTGCATGAACCAAGGAGAAGTGCAAATTTCTGCCTTCGGAAACGCTAAGGTGAGATATATAAGCATGGGAAACAGAAGATTACAAAAAGCATGTATCCGGATATAGATTTTTTCAGAACATTTCCCGCTGAACCCTGTTCACATTGCACAGGTGAACATACTAAGCCCGTTTCAAATCGCCTCTGTGCGTCCTAACTCACCTGAGCTTCTTGCTACCTTTTTGTTACACTAATACCTAACCGATGAAAAAAATCTACACATTTTTCCTTTTGTTCTTATGCAGTTACCCGCTTTTCGCCCAGTACGAGACAGTGGTCTTCAACTACGACAGAACCTACTTTAACGAAGGCCAGCCCCTGCCAGCCGAAAGCAATCTGATGCTGACCGGCGATGTGGGAAGCAATATTGGTATGGTAGAAGTCGCTATTTACGACTCTCCCGATACAAACAAAGATCCGCTCTACAAAAATGCCTGGAAGAAGGGTGCATCCAGCTCCGACAGCAGGTTTACACTGCCCGTTAATTACCCCTTGCGCGGAAATGAGGAGTATACGCTTGTCCTTAATTACTATGAGCCAGCTTCGGCCCAGCAGCAACGGCTACTTTTAAGCCAGCTTAGTTCAGCCCTGGATTCTTATATCGACCAATCGTTTGTAGTGAGTAAAAACAGCATAGAACTGCGGAAGCACCCCAAAAACATGCGCAGCGACATGAACGCTATCGTAAACCAGGGACTGCAACTCTACAAAAACCAGATCAACTACGAGTTTCAGGGCTTCTCTGATATCGTGCTTAACAAACTGGAGCAGATAAATGATCTGCGACTCAGAAAAGCCAGGCTGAACATTCTGGCACGGGAAGAAGACGACAAAAGGACTCTCCGTTTAAAATATGCGCAGGAGCAGATAGAGGCCCTTAAGGTGATGGTGAACCAGGAAGTGGCACAATACGCCAACACACAGCTGCTCGCTTTAACAGACAGTAAAAAAATAACTGATTACGCCACCGAGAAAACCAGGAACATCATCGCTATAAACTTAGGCTATGGCGGGGTATACTACTCCGGCGATTTTGATAACTTCGTTTCGGCCAGCGCACCCTATGCCGGTGTCTCTATTCCGTTTGGCAGGGCAGCCTTTTCCTCCGATTTCTGGTCTAAATCCAGTATCTCGGCAGGCGTGTTTTTGCAGAACCTGGAGTTCGGGGAAGACAATGTGGCCACCGGTCCCATTGTAAAGCGGCCTGTTTACGTAGCCTTGGGGTATAGAGCACTTCCTTTTGTACGCATCAATGCAGGAGCTACCGTGCTGCAAAGCGATCAGGGCGGCAATAGCATCTCCGACTTTAACGTGGACCGGGTGTATGTCAGGCCGTTTATAGGCTTAAGCCTGGAGCTGAATTTTTGGGCTGACCTAAACCGATAGCCATGAAAAATTTTCTAACGATTTGCCTGCTCCTGGTCAGTTGCCAGGTGGCAAGCGCACAGCATGGCCTGTACAAGTGGCAGCTAAGCGGCTATACTGGTATCGCCAACTATGCTAACGACGAGAACAGTTCCCCTGACTATTTCAAGATAAATAACAACCTGCTTCACAGGCTGGAACTAACCCGCAGCATCGGGAATACCTTCGGGCTGTCGCTGGGTTATTCTATGGGAGAGGTGCGGGGAAATAACCAGCAGCTGAACCCTTTTACCACGGACGTGCGCATGGCAGCCCTGCGCGCCTACTTCTACACCGATAACGGCTGGATGTTTAACACGTCTGCCCTGGTGTCGCCCTATTTTTTCGGTGGATACGGTCTCAGCACCCTGGAAACTACTAGTGGCACCATGACTGCGGAATCACGGCATGTGTCCGTTGTACCCTTCGGGATGGGACTGAAATTCAGAGTGTCAGAACGGTGGCAACTGGCTTTGCAAACAGAGGCGGTATACCTGGCAGAGTCGCATCTGCAGGGGGCGGCTCTCGAGCAGAACGACTTTAACAATGCTTACCTGCACACGGGTATAAGAATAGGTTACAGCTTCGGCTTCCGGAAATCGACTTTCAAAGCACCGCGTTTCTATTCCGGCGATGTAGCCTTGCTCCAGACAGTGCAGGGGTTAAACCAGCCGCGGCAGAATGAGCTGGAAATGATGTTGAAAATAGCACCCAAAAGGGTGCAGGTAATCACTGCGCCGGATGCTGCGAATGTGGAACAGCCGACTATTATCAGAAGAGTCATTGTTTCACCTGCAGATACTATCACAACCACAGGCACCATGCTGGATGCTGATACCAGCAGCTCGCTGGCGCAGATCAGAAGGCACCGCTTAGTTCCTGCCGAACCAACACAAATTACCGACACCACCACCACCAGCGAGATGCAGACAATTTCTTCAGCCCGCACCATTATACGCCTTGATTCAGTAGTAGGAGATAATACTATACAGCCTGCCCCTGTTGCACCGGAAAGAAGCGAAGCAGTTGAAGAGCCGGTGGTAGTACAAAGCCAACCTGCAGTAGTCACAGAGCAGCGGGTGCAAACGCAGGATTCTGTTATCACCACAACTACGATTACGACGATAGAAAGAGCTCCGGTTACAACCCAGGAAGCAGCCCCAGTCAGAACTGAACGCAGAGCTCCAGCCACGGGAGAACAAGCAGATCCAGTAATTAGCCGGGAAGAAGCCCCTGCCAGAACAGAGCAATCCTCGACAATCAGGACACAGGAGGCAGCACCTGTCAGAGCAGACCAGAGAGCCCCGGTCAGGACACAGGAAGCAGCGCCTGTCAGAGCAGACCAGAGAGCCCCGGTCAGGACACAGGAAGCAGCGCCTGTCAGAGCAGACCAGAGAGCCCCGGTCAGGACACAGGAGGCAGCGCCTGTCAGAGCAGATCAGAGAGCTCCGGTCAGGACACAGGAGGCAGCGCCTGTCCGGGCAAAGGAAACAGCGCGTGTAATAGAGCGGAATGTATACGTTCCATCAGCGACTAGGTCTGCAACCGTACAGAACGCGGAAGCGGCGCAGCTTCGTGAGGAGCGAATCCGGTTAACGACTGTAAATGCTGAGAACAGGAGGCTTCAGGGCAGGATAGATTCGATGCAGGCAGTGCCCCAAACCACCGGAGACTCCTTAGTAACAGTACCAGCGGCTGCCATAGACACCAGCATGGTGCAGTACCTGCAGCAGCAAGCAGCGCTCAACGACAGTATGTTGCAGCGCCTGAACCAGTATGAAAAAGAGCTGGCCCTGCTGAAGAATGCAAGTGCTGCTCCTGCACCAGCCCCTGCTCCGGTTATTGCGCCGGCCGAAGTAGCGCCAGAAGTAGCGCTTGTAGACTATACCACCACAGTTTTTTATCCTATTAACGCACACAGTGTGCCTCCTGCAAGCCTTCGGGATTTAAATCAGGCTTTAAAAACGCTGCAGGAAAACCCGGACACGGAAGTGAAGCTCACCGGCTATACCTCCCGGTCCGGGAACGCCGCCTATAACCTGGCGCTAAGCCGCAAGCGGGTGCAGGGGCTGGTCGATTTTCTGACGGACCAGGGAATAGCAGAAGATCGTATCCGTACTGAATACAGAGGGGATGAAGAATCTTCTCAAAAGGAAAATCCGTTAGACCGAAAAGTAGAAGTTCAGATAATCGAATAATAACGCTAACGAATTCTAAAAATTAGATCAACTATGGATAATGACAACAACCCTCCGAAGCGAGCACCTGAAAACACCTACAGAAACTCAGGCGAGAATAAGTTTGTAGAACAGTTAAAGAAACCTGTTGTTTTTGTTTCGCTTATTTTGCTGCTGCTCCTATTAGGGTTGTACCTGTACAAGGAGTCTCAGCTGAACGATGTGCGGGAGCAGGCAGCGATGGAGCGGGAGCAGGCAGCGATGGAGCGGGCGGCTGTCATCGAAAGAGCCAACCAGCAGATATCGGAGAACAACAGGTACCTTCTCGAGACACTGATGAAGCCTTTTTCCTGGGCCTTAAGAACAGCCCTGCTGTCAGGCAACACCGAGCAGGTTGATCAGTATCTGTTTCAGTTTGTGCAGGAAGACAGGTTCGCCTTACTGGTAGTAGCAGATGCAGACGGTACCATCATCAGCTCCACCGACCAGAATTTTACCGGAGCCGCCTTCTCTGATCATTTTAACCCGGAGTATCTAGCTATTGATTCTACTGTTGTAGATGACTCAAATCAGGAGCGGGTGGTTGTCGTTTCGCCCCTCATGGGGCTGAACTCGAAGGTTGGCACACTGCTGGCCGTTTACAGACCTGCCCCGCCAATACAGCAACAGTCTGTGGAAGAGGAGGTGGAGGAGTAGTGATTACTTTCACCGCGAAGGGTGCAAAATTTTTACGTTGCATTCTTTGCGAAATTGAGGTTTCCGCGAGAAGTATATAGTGAAGTATCGCTTGACGCAGGTGCCTTGCTTGTCAAAGCTATTAAAAAGAAAACCTCCAGCACAAAAGCGCTGGAGGTTTTCTTTTTAATATAAGAGGCTAAACTCGTTTATTTTACGCGAAAGCCTAACATGATTTCATGCGAGCCGGAGCTGTGGTGCCTCATCGGAGACACTGTGAGGTCGTAAGAGTAGCTTAGCTCATACTGATCCATAAACTCAAACCCCAGGAGCCCTACAACGGCGTCTTCGGTGCGATACGAAAGGCCCACCCATGCTTTGTCGCTTTGGCCTATGCGCCTGTTCCTGAAATCATAGATACCTTTCACGTTAAGGTCAGCCTGCAGCGGAGCAGGGCTTACGTACTTCAGCAACACAGAGGGTGCCAGCGTGATGTTCCGATTTATTTCAAAGTTATACCCACCGGAAACAAACAGGTGGCGGGCCAGGCGGCTGGGTGTCTGTGAATTCTCGAACTCAAAAATCTTATTACCAAGCACCTGGAAAAGCGATACTCCTACAAAGAACTCTTTTGAGTGTAAAAAAGTACCTACGCTCAGGTCGGGCATAAAAGCCGTTTCGTTGCCGCCTCTTGTTACCGGGTCCCGGTCGTTAGAGCCATCAGCCAGCTGAATTTTATCTGCATGAAAGCTGTACTGCTGCACCCCCGCAAACACACCCGACGACAGGTATATGTCTCTGGTTAGCGGTACATGGTAAGCATAGGAAGCAAGTACTCCTGTACGGCTTGTGGGGCCGGTGATGTCCTTGTAGATATACCCTCCGGCACCATGGTATGGCTTGCCTCTTCTGCGTTTCCTGCGCCTGTCCTGGAACACTTCCGCTTCCCCGCTCACGTAAAACGTCGAGGGCGCACCCTCAAAACCCGTCCACTGGTTGCGGTAGCCTGCTTTGAAGTTTATGTCTCTGCTATACCCGGCAACAGCCGGGTTTAGCAGGAAATAATTGGTCATATACTGGCTGTACAAAGCTTTCTGCTGGGCAACTGCAGCCGAGGCAAACAGCAGAAAGAGGAAAATTATACTATATTTTTTCATAACGATTCAATAATAAGTTTGAGGTTAGCGCATGATGGTCAAAGACTTCTTCATAGGGGCCCGGCCGTCGCCAAATTCTATGATGCTGTAGTAGGTGCCATCCGGCAACTTTTTGCCGTTGAAGGTGCCGTCCCACTCTTTGTTGTAGCCTATGGATTCAAACACCAGGCTACCCCAGCGGTTGTACACGGTTACTCTGCAGCGCGGGTAAAGGGTAGAGAGGTTCTTGATTGCCCATTTGTCATTCAGGCCATCTCCGTTTGGCGTAAAGCCGTTCGGGAATTCGATATCATCAAGCGCTTCAATGGTGAAGGTTACTTCTGTGGTACAGCCATTCGCATCTTTCACCACCAGGGTGTGCGTGCCGCTGCTCAGGTTGTTAAACTCTGTAGCTGTGGTAAAGCCGCCGTTGTCTACTTTATAAGAATAAGGTTTTGCGCCTCCTTCTACCTTCGTAATAGCAGCGCTGCCTGTGTTCTCTAAACCAAGCGACTTCGTCAGTGGTGTTACCGAGGCAATTATTTCCGCTGGTCCTGTTACCTCTACTGTTTCGATGGTGATGGAGCAGGTGGCAGAGAACCTGGTGATGACCTGGTAAACTCCTCTCGGCAGGTTAGCGAACACTGCTTCTTTCTGGTAGCTGGCGCCGTTGTCGATGCTGTATTCGGTCTCGTCTGTTGCGCCGGTCACCGCGATGGCAATCTCGCCGTCAGCTGCTCCAAAGCAAGTCTCGTCCTTTACATGCGCCAGCGTGCTGCTTACCGTTCCTACCTCCACTGTAGTTGTGATGCTGCAGTTGGTGGCGTCTTTTACCGTCAGCTCATACTGGCCAGCGGCCACACCCGTGAAGGTGGCAGAAGCCTGGAAGTTTATACCATCCAGCGAGTAGGTATAAGGAGCCGTGCCACCTGTAAGGCCTGATACAAGCACCTGCCCGCTATTCTGGTCACAGCCAACTGGCGTTACGTTTACCTGCAGGTTGGCCAGTTCGTCATTGCTGTCGATAGTGGTTGTCTGCTCGTATATACATCCTTCCGCATCTTTCACAAAAATCTGGTAGTTACCTGCGGTAAGGTTTGTAAACACTGCCTGCTCCTGGAAAATGGTTTCTTCTGAGCTGAAAGTGTAAGGGCTTTTGCCTACGCTGTAGGTGTAAGGACTTCTTCCACCGCTCACGTTGCTGATGGTGATGCTTCCGTCCGCGCTGCCACAACTGGAGTTTGTGGTGGTGGCTGTCAGGGAAGTTGCTCCTCCCGTGCTCACAACATCCTGGGTGCGGCTAAGCGTACAGCCTGCTGCATCTTTCACTGTGATAGTGTAAGAGCCAACTGCCAGGTTTTCGAACAGAGCCGATGCCTGGAAAGTACCTCCGTTTATGCTGTAAGCGTAAGGCGCTGTTCCGCCTGTCACTGCCGTTACTGTTACCGTGCCGGTGCTTGTCGCACAGCCCGTTGGAGTGGCAGCAAATGTTGCCTCCTGCAGTACCTGAGAGCTAACAGCAACCGTAATAGATGTGCTGCAGTCGTTGGCATCTTTTACATACACCTGGTACTCCTGTGGAGCCAGAGCGGCAAAAGTAGTAGCAGACTGGTAGCTTATGCCATCCAGTGAGTAAGCATAAGGAGCAGTTCCACCTGTTACCTCACCTACCGTAATGCTGCCGTCGTTACCGGCGCAGGTAGTAGGCTGTGATGTAGCCGCCAGAGCAGAAGGCCCTGCTATGTTTGTGATGATAAAGACCTTGCTGAATGTACAGCCGTTAGCATCCTTCACAATGACAGTATGGTCGCCCGCTGCTAAGCCTGTCAGGGTAGTGGAGGTCTGGAAAGTAGCGCCGTCCTTGCTGTAAGTATAAGGGGCAACTCCGCCTGTCACCTCACCAACTGTTACCTCTCCGTTCGGGTTACCGCAGAAAGAAGAAGCGGTGCTGGCGGTAAAGTCTGTTGGTCCGTTCACATTCTCAACTACTGTTATTTTTTGAATGGTACAGCCGTTGGCGTCTTTCACGGTTACAGTGTATTCTCCCGCTGCCAGTGCCTCGAATGTTGCTGCTGCCTGGAAGTCGGTGCCGTTGATGGAGTAGCTGTAAGGTGCCGTACCGTCGGTTACTGCACTGGCTGTAATGCTGCCGGTGCTGTTGCCGCAGGTAGAGGCAGTTGCCAGAAGTTCAAACTCACTTGGTCCGGTGATGTCTTCTACTTCTACAGACTGCACAGTGCTGCAGCCGTTCGCGTCTTGGGTTGTAATGTGGTACGTTCCGGCTGCGAGGTTGCTGAAAGTGGCAGCGGCCTGGAAGGTCTCGCCATCTATACTATACATATACGGTGCTGTTCCTCCGGTTACCCCACTTGCTGATACGCGCCCGTTGTTGTTGCCACAGGTAGCGGCTTGTGCCGTTGCCGTGAAGGCAGGCCCACCTACATTGTTGAGCTGTACTTCGTCTGTAAACACACAGCCCTTGGCGTCTTTCACCGTCACCTCATACACTCCGGCAGCCAGTGCCGTGAAAGTAGCGGTGTTCTGGAAAGTGCTGCCGTCAGTGCTGTAGGTATAAGGAGCCGTTCCGCCTGTTACGCCTGTTATGGTAAACTGCCCGTTGCTTTCGTTGCAGGTAGAGGCGGTGGTTGTGCTGGTAAAGCTGGTCGGGATGTTCTGGCCTACTGTTACCTCAGTGCTCACGGTACATCCCTTGTCGTCTTTAACAGTCAGCGTATAGGTTCCGGAAGCTACTCCTGCGAAAGCTGTCTCAGACTGGAAGTTGCTGCCGTTGATTGAGTAGGTGTAAGGAGCCGTTCCGCCTGTTACAGCGCCTGCTGTAATGGTACCGTCATTGTCGGCACAGGTGGCAGGTAGTGAAGTGGCTGCTACAGCTGTCGGTCCTGCGATGTTGGTAATGGTGAAAGACCTGACGAACGTACATCCGTTGGCGTCTTTCACCGTAATCGCGTGCTGGCCTGCTGCCAGTGCCGTGAAGGTGGCAGAAGACTGGAAGTTCACACCGTCTTTGCTGTAGGTATAATCTCCTGTTCCTCCGGTTACGCCTGTTACAATCAGTTCTCCGTTGCTGTCGCCGCAGGTGCTTGCGGTTAGGCTGGCGGAAAGATTGGTTGGCCCGGCGATATCACTTACACTTACACTTTTGCTGATGATACAGCCGTTGGCATCTTTCACTGTTAGCGTATAGTTACCTGCCCGTACGGTTTCAAAAGCTGCTGCATTCTGGAAGTTGGTTCCGTCTATGGAATAACTGTAAGGAGCTGTTCCGCCCATAACGGCACTGGCTGTAATGCTGCCATTGCTTCTGCCGCAGGTAGAGGAGGTGGAGACCAAGGTGAAGTCTGTCGGGCCTGGGATGTTTTCCAACTCTATAGCGACAGTGCCCTGGCAGCCGTTGGCATCTTCTACCGTAATGTTATAAGTGCCGGCAGCTAATCCGCTGAAAGTATTACCTGTCTGGAAGTTTACGCCATTCTTGCTGAACGAGAACGGAGCCGTTCCGCTTGTAATGTCGCTGATGGTGATGCTGCCGTTGCTGTTGCCGCAGGTAGAAGCCTGTGCCGTTGCTGTAAAGGCTGGAGCAGCGATGTCTGTTACCACTACTTCTTCTGTATACATACAGCCACTGGCATCTTTTACACTTACCTGGTACGCACCGGCTGCCAGCGCAGCAAAGGAGGCCGCACTCTGGAAGTTTACACCATCCAGAGAATAAGTATAAGAAGGATTTCCTCCGCTAACAGACGTGATGTTTATTGTGCCGTTAGGGGCTCCGCAAGTGGTGGCTCTAACAAAAGCTACAAGGTCAGATGGGCCAGACAGGTTGTTTACCTGCACCTGGTTTGTATAGGTACAGCCGTTGGCGTCTTTCACCGTAATGGCATGAGCGCCGGCTGCCAGGGCTGTAAATGTAGCAGCATCCTGGAAGTTGGTGCCATCTATGCTATAGGTATAAGGAGCGCGCCCACCGGTAACACCCGTTATAGTTAACTGGCCGTCGCTGCCGCCGCAGGTAGAGGCGGTGGTTGTGCTTGTAAAGCTGGTCGGAACATTTTTGCCTACCGTTACCTGTGTGCTCACGGTACATCCCTTGTTGTCTTTAACAGTAAGGGTGTAGGTGCCGGAAGCTACACCGGCAAAAGCTGTCTCAGACTGGAAACTGCTGCCGTTGATAGCGTAAGAGTAAGGAGCCGTTCCGCCTGTTACCGTGCCTGCTGTGATGGTACCGTCGTTGTCGGCACAGGTGGCAGGTAGTGAGGTGGCCGTTATGGCCGTTGGGCCGGCGATGTTGGAGATGGTGAAGCGTTTGGCATGCGTACAGCCGTTGTCGTCTTTTACCGTAACGGTGTACTGTCCGGCTGCTAAACCTGCAAAGGTAGTAGCAGACTGGAACGAGCTGCCATTCAGGCTGAACGTATATGGTGCTGTTCCGCCAGTTACGCCTGTTACCTCCAGCGTTCCGTTGAGGTTGCCGCAGGTAGAGGAAGTGTTGCTTACTGCAAAATCAGCAGGACCTGGCACGTTCTCTATTGTTACCTCCCTGGCTACAGTACAGCCATTAGCGTCTTTTACCGTGATGGTATAATCGCCCGCCGCCACTGCTGTAAAGGTAGCAGTGCTTTGGAAGGCGGCAGCGCCAATGGCATAGGTATAAGGAGCCGTTCCACCATTTACCGCACCTACTGTTATACTTCCATTGCTGTTACCGCAGGTTGTGGCAGCAGTCGTCAACTCGAAAGTGTCCGGACCGGCAATGTCCTCTACCTCCACGACAGTAGAGCTGAAGCAGCCATTGTTGTCTTTGGTAACAATCGTGTATTCGCCTGCCAGCAGCCCATCAAATGTAGTAGAAGCCTGGAAGTTTGTGCCATCCTTGCTGTAGGTATAAGGAGTAGTGCCACCTGTTACGTTACTGATGGTGATGCTGCCGTTGCTGTTGCCACAGGTAGTAGCCTGCGCCGAAGCTGTGAAAGCAGGGCCTGCGATGTTGCTTACCTGAACTGTTCCAGTGTAGGTGCAGCCTTTTGCGTCTTTTACCCTTACCTGGTACGCTCCTGCTGCCAAGGCAGTGAAGGTAGCGTTAGTTTGGAAAGTGGTGCCGTCGGTGCTGTAAGTATAAGGGGCCGTTCCGCCTGTTACACCCGTAATGCTAAACTGCCCGTTGCTGTTGCCGCATGTAGAGGCGGTGCTGGTGCTGGTAAAGCTGGTCGGAACATTAGTGCCTACTGTTACCTGCCTGGTCACTGTACAGCCGTTGTCATCTTTGGCTACAAGCGTATAGGTTCCTGCAGCAACTGCAGAGAACGTCGCGCCTGTTTGGAAGTTGCTGCCGTTGATAGCGTACGTATAAGGAGCTTTTCCGCCTGTTACCGTGCCAGCTGTTATGGTTCCGTCGTTATTCTGGCAGCTTGCAGGTTGTGATGTTGCTGCCACTGCTGTCGGTCCTGCGATGTTGGTGATGGTAAATGATTTCACAAACGTACATCCGTTGGCGTCTTTCACCGTAATCGCGTGCTGACCCGCTGCCAGTGCCGTGAAGGTGGCAGAAGCCTGGAAGTTCACCCCGTCTTTGCTGTAGGTGTAATCTTCTGTTCCTCCCGTTACGCTTGTTACAATCAGCTCCCCGTTGCTGTTTCCGCAAGTGCTTGCGGTGAGGCTGGCGGCAAGATTGGTTGGCCCGGCCACATTATTGATGGTGGCACTTTTGCTGACGGTACAGCCGTTGGCGTCTTTCACCGTTACAGTGTAATTGCCCGCCGGTAATGTTCCAAAGGTGCTTGCGCTTCGGAAGCTGCCGCCGTTGATGGAATAGGTGTAATTTTCTGTTCCTCCGGTTACGCCCGTTACTTCCAGTTTGCCATTATTGCCGCCGCAGGTAGCGGAGGTGTTGGCAAGTGTAAAGTCTGTTGGTCCGGCAATGTTACTAATCGTTACCGTCTTTTCAGAAAAGCAGCCGTTGGCATCTTTCACCGTGATGATGTAGTCACCTGCCGCCAGAGCGGAGAAGGTAGTGCCTTCCTGGAAATTTGTGCCATCCTTGCTGTAAGCATAAGGAGCTGTGCCGCCCGTTACACCGCTGATGGTGATGCGGCCGTTGCTGTTGCCGCAGGTAGAGGCTTGTGCCGCTGCAGTAAACTCAGGTCCTGCGATGTTTGTTACCACCACTTCCTCTGTGTACACGCAGCCTTTATCGTCTTTCACGGAGATGGCATACGTGCCAGCCAGCAGGTTAGCGAATGTGCCTGAGCCCTGGTAGGCTGCTTCGTTGATGCGATAAGTGTAAGGAGCCGTTCCGCCTGTAACAGCGCTCACCACTATCTGGCCGTTGCGGTTGCCGCAGGTAGAGGCCTGGGCAGCAGCCGTTAAACCAGTAGGACCCGTCATATTGTTCACCTGCACCTGCTTTGCATACGTACAGCCCTTGTCGTCTTTTACCGTGATGGTGTATGCGCCAGCCAGCAAGCCTGTGAAGCTGGAAGCATCCTGGAAGCTTGCTCCATCTTTGCTGTATTTATAAGGAGCCGTTCCGCCTGTTACACCCGTTACAGTTATTTGGCCGTTGCTGTTGCCGCAGGTGGAGGAAGTGGTAGTGAAGGTGAAGTTAGTAGGCTGTGTTTTCGTTACACTGACCTGCCTGGTGACTATACAGCCCTTGGCGTCTTTTGCAGTAAGCGAATAGGTGCCGGATGCTACACCTGCAAAGGCTGTCTCCGACTGAAAGTTACTGCCGTCGATGGAATACGTGTAAGGTGCTGTTCCGCCTGTTACTGTGCCTGCCGTGATGGTACCGTCGTTGTTGGCGCAGGAGGCAGGGATTGAAGTAGCTGCCACAGCCGTAGGGCCGGCAATATCAGTCAGATCAAACTCCTCCTCGAGTATACAGCCTGATTTGTCTCTTAGTGTGATAATGTGCGTGCCTGCTGCCAAACCGATGAAAACATTGCTGCTTTGGTAAGTAGTGCCACCATCTCTGCTATACCTATATGGAGCGGAACCACCTATCACTTCGGTTATGGTTATCTCACCGTTGCTCTGGCCGCAGGTAGAAGGCTTTACTATACCGGCAAAATCACTGGGTCCGGGTAGGTCCAGTATAGTGAGGCTTTCGGTGTATGTGCAAAGTTTCGCATCTCTGACAGTTATAGTGTATTCTCCAGGTGCGAGTGAACCAAAGGTGTTATAGTCCTGGAAGGGTACGCCATTTCTGGCATACATATAAGGGCCGGTGCCGCCGGTTACGCCAATTACACGGAAATAACCGTTGTTGTTGCCGCAGGTAGCAGCATAAACTTCCAGTTCTAAACCGGATGGTCCGGCAATGTCTTCCACTGTTACTGTAATGGCACCAACGCAATCATTGGCATCCTTCACGTAAATCGTATAGGTATCGGCTTCCAGGTTAGTGAAAGTGGTACCCGTCTGATAATTTACACCGTCTCTGCTATAGGTGTAAGGACCAACGCCGCCTGTTACATTACTGATGCTGATGCTGCCGTTGCTGTTGCCGCAGGTAGAAGCCTGTGCTGTTGCACTAAAGGTCGGACCAGCAATGTTGCCCACGGCTACGTCTTCGCTATAGGTACAGCCTCTCTCGTCTTTCACCGTGATGGTATGGGCGCCAATCGCCAGACCAGAGAAGACAGTGGAAGACTGAAAATTGATGCCGTTTTTGCTGTAAGTATAAGAGCCGGTGCCGCCGGTAACCCCTGTTACCGTTATCTCGCCGTTGCTGCTACCGCAGGTAGCTGCCTGAATGGAAGCAGTCAGGTCGGTTGGTCCGGGAACATTGCCTACCTGCACCTGCTTGGAGATGATGCAGCCCTTGTCGTCTTTTACAGTGATGGTGTGGGGCCCTGGCAACAGGTTCTGTAAAGTTGCCGAGTTCTGGAAGGTTGTTCCTCCATCCTTGCTGTAGGTATAAGGAGCGATGCCGCCTGTTACGCCGGTAACGGTTACTTCTCCACTGTTGCTGCCGCACGTGGCAGCGGTAGAGGTGCTGGTAAAGTTGGTCGGTATACTGGTCGTAACGGTAACGGAAGTAGTCTTGGAACATCCGTTTACGTCTTTAGCCGTCACGATGTAAGTTCCTGCGGCAAGGCCAGTAAAGGCAGTAGAGGTCTGGAAGTTGCTGTTGCCTACCGCATAAGAATAAGGAGCCGTGCCGCCTGTTACAGTGCCTACGTTAATGCTGCCGTCGTTATTCTGGCAGCTCGCTGGCAGGAAGGTTGCCGCTACAGCCGTAGGTCCTGCACTGTTCGTTAAAGTAAATGATTGAACAAACGTACACTGGTTTCTATCTTTCACCGTGATGGTATAGTTTCCAGCTGCCAGGCCCGTGAAAGTGGGTGCGCTCTGGAAAGTAGTGCCGTTTCTACTATAAGTATAGTCTGGGGTGCCGCCTGTTACGCCCGTTATACTTATTTCGCCGTTGCTGTTGCCACAGGTGGAAGCTTTCAAAGAAGCTGCCAGCGCTGTTGGGCCGGTCGCCTGTGTTATTGTAATCGATTTCTCGATGGCACAGCTGTTTCCGTCTCGTACCATTACGGTATAAGTGCCGGCTGGCTTGTTATTGATAGCTGCAGTAGTTTCACCTGTGTTCCAGCGGTAGGAAACGGTACCTTGTGCGCCGGTTACGTTTGCTGTAATGGTTGCCAGGTTTCCGTCACAAATAAGATTTAGATTTGGGCCTGTAAGGCTCACATTCATATTATAGAATCTGATGAGCACCTCATCTGTTACAGCGGTACAGGAACCGTTGCCTGTTGAAGTTAAGGTCAACCTCACAGAACCTGCACTTATGTCTGCTGCGGAAGGTGTGTAAACCGCGTTCAAAGCAGTTCTATCCGAGAATGTTCCGCTTCCGCCGCTCCAGATACCGCCTGTTGCCGCCGTTACCGTGCCTGCCAGCTGAACCGGATTTTGTGAGCAGACGAGTTGCTCTGGCCCGGCGTTCACCATAAGGTTGGTCACTACGTTAACAGAAGCAGAAAATTTCTGGCAGTTCGGGTAATTTTTGTTTCTTACCTCCAGGGTATAAGTTCCAATGGCAGAAGCAGTATAGTTCAGCGCATTCCCTACGACATTGTCAGCACCGTCAGTCCAGATGTATTCAAACTCACCATCACCACCCGTTACATTACCCAAGAGCTCAACACTGCTGCCGCCAGGGCAGATAATAGCCGGATTCGGTCCGATGGTAACTACCGGAGGTGGAAAGAAAAATACCCTTACCACATCGCAGTAGGGCAGGGTCGCGCATTCTGAGGTTTGGGAAGTACCGCATACTTCATAGTCCACATATTCAGGTGCAGTGGCATCGGGTCTAACAACCGGGTTCGCTTTACCATTCGGGAAGCTCAAGAACTTTTCATATCCCCGTCCTGATACATCTCTCCAGGTGATTGTCTCTTCCCGAAAGGCAGTGGGCGCCCGAAGCACAGCAGAGCAGCCCGTTGTTACCGAAATGTCACCTACCGGGTTAAACGCAGGAACAGAGCGGATTTCGAATATACCTTTGGCATTACCAGGCATACAAAGCGTCAGTATGTGTGGCCCCGGACCACTGACGCATATTGGCTGCCCCACCGGAACCTGAGGGCCACAGTCTATCTGGTAGCCCATAGAGCCTGATGGTACAGGTCCACTTAAAATAAGGAACTGCAGGCCGCCGGAATTACTGTTCAGGGTAATGTTGAACTGAACGCAATTCTCATTGTTGGCTGCACCGCATAACTGCCCATTTCTGGTCACATTTTCTGAGGTCCAGACGCCGTTCGGGTCTGCGGTCAGATCCACGTTAAAAGTGGGAGTAGCGTTATTGCCTTGTGCATACAGGTTCTGTATACTCACCAGCTGAAGAAACCATAACAGTGCCATGGATAAAATCAGGCGAAGGGGGGGAGGTAAAGTTGCTGTCATACGTTAAAAGTGCTATTTGGAAATAAGTTTTGTTTTGTATTATATTTCGAAAATAATTCAACATGTTTTAGTGAAATTCCTGTTGCGGATGAATAACCACCTATCAGGTTGGTATTTCGATATTTAAATATAGGTGAAGTATATATTAAAACTTAATATGTAGGTATAAAAATAAATAATTTAATAATAGGTGCCGTGTTATTATTATATAGGGTGATATAGTGTAATTATTTAAATATAACCGGGCTGTAATAATGCCTCAAAGGAAAACTTAAATAAGCAAATGAGTTATAATTTTCTTTTATAGTAGCAGCTGTTGTGTCAAACTAAAAATTGTATTGTAGCTTTTATGAGATAGGACTAGTGATGTGAAGGAATGGAGTAGTAAAGCTGAAGTAATTCTTTTTATTATTTAATTAATACAAAATAATCGAGGTTTTGCTCCGCCTTCTGCCGTTGTCGTATTCGGAGTGGAGGCACCTGCCGTGAAAGTGTGGGTGAGGAGAGGACAAAAGAAAGAGGCTGTCCGAAAAGTCGGAACAGCCTCTTTTTGTTTCAAATGTATCTATACCCCCTACGGGGCAATTTCAAATATTCAGCTCTCAGGAGGTGTTGTTTACCTTTTTGGATATTCCCTCCCTTTAAAGGAAAGCTATATATTATCAGCTATCATTACTCTTTAAGGGGTTTCAGAATCAGGCAACAATGCTGTTGTTGCTGAAGATAAACCTGAGTAGCGAATGCTTATTTCAGGCTTTCTTTAGGTTTTACGCTCGGATAGCTCTCCGGTGCCACATCCTCATCCTCCTCCAGAGACCAGCCTGTCTTCAAGCCGATTACAAACCAGGCTAAGGCTACAACTCCACCCGCGAAAATGGTGTCCCCAATCACGCGCATCCAGCGCAGGGTTTCCATGGTGTCGGTTTGCATGAACTCCATAGAGCGGGCATACCACAGGCCATACTCCACACTTGCCCAAGTCTGCATCAATCCGATGGGCAGCACACTGATAGTCACCATCAGCATCAGGCCGATGTTAATGGACCAGAACGCGAAGCTGATCACACCGTCTTTCCAGCGCCTGCGAGCAGACAGGCCTTTGAGCACGAACAGCATCAAGCCAATACCCAGCACGCCATATACTCCGAACAGAGCCGTATGTGCGTGAACCGGCGTGGTGTTAAGCCCCTGCATATAATAGAGTGCAATGGGAGGGTTAATCACGAAACCGAATACACCAGCGCCCACCAGGTTCCAGAAAGCAACGGCAATAAAGCAGTAGATGGGCCATTTATATGCTTTGATCCATTGGGTAGAGCGGCTGATCTCCAGGTTATGGTAGGCCTCAAAACCGATGAGCACCAGTGGCACTACTTCCAAGGCACTAAAGGTAGCGCCCAGCGCCATCACCGAAGTAGGCGTGCCGCTAAAGTACAGGTGATGGAACGTACCGATGATGCCGCCAAACAAAAAGATGATAGTGGAGAACAGCACCGTGGCAGTAGCCATTTGCGTTTTCAGCAAGCCCATGCGCACGAACAGGAACGCAATCACTACGGTGGCAAACACTTCAAAGAAGCCTTCTACCCACAGGTGCACCACCCACCAGCGCCAGTACTCGGCTATTGCCAGGTTGGTGTGCTGTCCCCACATCAGCCCGGAGGCGTAGAAGATAGCAATAGCAGCCGACGAAATCAGGAACATGCCCAGCAAATGGCGGCCCTCCACATCGTTTCGGAAGGCAGGCATGATAGCGCGTATCATCAAACCCAGCCACAGGAAGAGCCCCACCAGCAGGAATATCTGCCAGAAGCGGCCCAGGTCCACATATTCATAGCCTTGGTGGCCGAACCAGAAGTTCTCGGTGTAGCCCAGCTTCTGCATCACACCGTACCACTGCCCGGCAAGAGAACCCGCCACAATCACAAGCAGGCAGATGAACAGGAAGTTAACCCCCAGCTTCTGGAACTTCGGCTCGTGACCCGATACGGCAGGGGCGATGTATAGACCGGTGGCCAGCCAGGAAGTGGCAATCCAAAAGATAGCTAGCTGCACGTGCCAGGTTCTTGTGATAGAGTAAGGCATATAATCAGCGAGTGGGAAGCCATACAGTGCCTGGCCTTCTACGCCATAGTGCGCTGTGACTACTCCTAGCGTTACCTGCACCACAATCAGGGCCGTTACAATCCAGAAGTACTTCAGCGTGGCCTTCATAGAGGGTGTTGCTTTGAGGCCCAGCAGCGGGTTCTGCTTCGGTAAATTGGATTTATCCACGCCTTCCTCCCGGTTGGAGGCATAGTAGTAAGCCAGCATACCGACACCGGCTATGAGTATAATCACACTGAAGCCTGTCCAGATGATAAGGTCGCTGCTTGGCTCGTTGGCCACCAGCTTTTCGGCGGGCCAGTTGTTGGTGTACGTGATGGCCTTGCCGGGACGCTCGGTTACACAGGCCCAGGAAGTCCAGAAGAAGAAGGCATTCAGTTTGCGCATGCGCTCCGGATCCTTCACTGTATTGTCAGCCATGGCGTAGGCATCGCGGTATTCAGCCAGCGCCGGGTCATCCATAAAGAGCGCGGTGTAGTGCCGGCTTACGTCGGCGATGGCTTGTGCACGAAGGTCGGAGATGGTCAGCACCCCTGTCTCCGGGTTATAGGTGTTGGCGCGGATCTGCTTCTGCAGGCGGGCCTGCAGCATGGCCTGCAGCTCTTCGTCCAGTTCATCATGCGTCACGCCTTTTTCCTGCTGTGCCCAGCTATCCAGGAAGAAAACTGCTTCCTTGTGCAGCCACTCAGCACTCCAGTCGGGCGCAACGTAGGCACCGTGGCCCCAGATAGAGCCTAATTCCTGCCCACCAATGGATTGCCATACATTCTGGCCGTCCTGGATGTCCTCTTGTATAAACAGCACTTTACCGGAGGTGGTCACGACTTGCTTGGGGATTGGAGGGGCCTCCCGGTAGATTTCAGACCTGTAGTACCCGAGTACGGCGAAGGAGCCGATAATAACAGCTAGAAATCCCAGCCAGAGTTTTCTGTATTGCATGGTAACATCGTTTATGGTTGATAATAGAATTGCATGAGAGGGTTAAAACATGTAAGTGAGGTTTACCATGGCGCGTGTGTTGCCTTTGGTGACATGGTGGCTGTCGGTGCTGCTGACTTCGGGAGTCTGTGGGGCGTAGGTTTGTCTTTTTTGTTGCTGCTGGCCTGGGTGTTATTACCCGTACTGGGCGCCAGAAGAATTTTCTCAAGGAGAGATCTTTAGTATTAAATGTGCTGCTTTGGCAGGTAATAAAGAGGTTTGGTTTGTTTAAAGAGCGCAGGACTTATGTCCTGCGCTCTTTTTTTTAATGGATACTTACTTCCTGAATAGGCCTGATTTTGCTCATATGGCAGTATGGTGCTCCAGTTTAGAGGCTATCAGCTGGTCTTCTGCCTCCAATAGCTCATCCATGAACATCACCTCTTTCTCCAGGTCTCCGATAAATATAATCGGGGCCAGTTGCTTATAATAGCTTATACCTTTCCGCAGTTCCAGCCAAAAGCTCTGCAGGTATTTTTGCTGTTTTGGGGTGAGCGTATCCAGTTGCTCCGCCTTTTTGTTTTGCCAGTATTCCACATACATCTTCAGTTCGTTGATGAACATGTGCGGGCGGTATGTCTGGTTCAGGGCGTTGAAGCGGCCGTAGATATGGTCTACCATCTGCTGCAGTGTAAAAACACCGGAAAAGAACGCCAGGTTAGGGCCTGGGCAAATTGCTACGGCTTTGCTACTGGCTTTTTTATTGATGCCGGCTACCAGCAAAGCTGTATTTGCCAGGCCCTCGCAGAGGCACTCTTTTACCAGTACCCTTGCTTCCTCCGCCTTGTAGTCGTCCTGCGACAGGCCCTGGGCTGCTAACTCCTCCAACTTCCGGCGCTGGTACTGGCGGGATGCCGTGCAGAGCGGTTCCTTTGTATAATCGCTGTTCGACACCAGGTGTTTCTTTGCACACGGACTACCGGGCTTGCCCTTTTCAATGCGAAGGTTCTTTAGTTCTTCGCTGCTGGTGCCACGCAATGAATTAAAAGGCACGCCCAGGGGAGAAATCGGGCTGAGAAACAGATCGCCGGCTCCCGCTTTTGAAAGTTTCTGCAGTGTGTCCTCATCTACGGTAGTGGCTTCGGGCACTAAAAGGAAGGGGGTGCCCCATCCGGTAGCATGCACATCATAGTGCTTCATCAAAAACTCATGCTCTTCTCCGGTGCCAATGCCGCCCTGTACGGTAATGCGAATGGTTGGCACTGTGCGGGGTACGTGTGTGCCTTTGCTGGCGAGTGCGGAGCAGAACAGACTATACAGTTCTACCTGCAAAGCCTCCCGGTTTTGCTTGAACTCCTCCAGAATCGGACCCAGTAGGAAACCATCGGTCGCAAACGCATGGCCGCCGCAGTTCAGGCCAGACTCTATCCGGAACTCAGAAACCCAAAGCCCTTTTTTCGCCATGATTTTTCCCTGCACAAGGGCAGAGCGGTAGTCACTTACCTTGATGATGATTTTCTTGCTTATGTTGCCGTCGTTGTCCGGAATAAATTCGGGGAACTGTTCGATGTAGCTGAAGAGGCGCATGTTCATGCCCGCAGAAAATACCACCGCCGACTGCACCGTACTCCTGGCAAAGCCACGGAAAGCGGACAGCGCATCAGAGAACTCCTGCGGCAGCGGCTCTCCATTGGTGCCGTAGTTTATCCTGTCCAGTTTGGTCATGATGTTCACATCGATGCCTCCCGGCACAATAGCATCGCGGAGCGTACGTTGCAGTTCCTGCTTTAGCGCCGGGTCCTCTTCTTCCAGCATCTGCAGGTACAGCCCTCTTACCGGGGAACTGTCCGGCAGGAGTGTGAAGTATTTGGTGAGCTTGGTGCCTGGCTCAAACTGCTCCTCTTTTATTTGGGCAATCTGCTCTTTTACCACTGCATCCAGCAGGTCCAGGTAAGCAGTTACGCGACTGGCGCGGTAGTCTTCTTCCTTGGGTGAGATAGGCACAAAAGGCTTTTGATAGATGCCGCTATAATATTCCCGCATCTGCTCCAGCAGGGCATCATCACTGAGCGACAACACTGAAGAAATACCGTATTGCGCCACTTTAAGGGGTGAATCAATAGAAAATGCCAGCCCCATAACTGGCAAATGGAAGGTGTGTAATGTGGTCTGTTGCATTACGTTAATAGTATGATTGGAAAATTTATTTGTGGTGCTGCTGTGTCTTTTTAAGTAGCCCGGGTTGTTGGTAAAGCGAAAGAACCCACTCCTGCCCCTCCGAGAAGGGGAGTTCCTGCAAGAGTAAATTTTCCCTTTTCGGAGGGGAAGGTTTGTTACTTCACCCAATACCTGATGTAATTCCTGGGTTTGTTTTGTATGACATGTCAGCTTTGTTTATGATGTAAGTTCTATGCCGTTTCAAGTATGTTGTTTTGCTTAGTTGGGCATAAAGCAGGTTTAGTAGCATGTGTTTCAGCCACCAAGGTAGGAGACACTTCGCATCATTAGAATGAGTACTGTCAACCCTAAAAATGATAAAAATCATTAGTTAATTTGTCGTATGCTGGCGCTGGCGCAATTTCCCTGCAACTCCTTCATAGCATGTAGCGGGGTGATAATTATCATTTTATGCGGCAGAGCGTTCGCGTATTTTTGTGTAGTGCCGGGTAATGTTCAGCCAGGTATAGAATGGCTGCTTGAAGCGACAGAGGGCACCGCAAAAAAGGAGACGATGCTGTTACAGGAAGAAGAGACAAAGGTAAGCCGGCATTTTACAGTGGCAAAAATCAGGGCCAACGTAGCCCTGGGCTATTTTGCGCTGGTTGCTGCCATGGGGCTGTTGCTCCGTTGGCTGATAGTGAATCCTATAGTTGGCGTCAACTATAAATATGTGTTGCATGGGCACTCGCATGTGGCGCTGCTGGGCTGGCTCTACTGTGCTTTTTTCGCGGTGCTGCTCTATATGTTTCCGCCCCAAACAGACAAAGATCGGAAGTCTTTCAAACGGCAGTTCTTCCTGACGCAAGTGTCGGTGGTGGGGATGATGCTAAGCTTTCCGGTACAAGGGTACGCGCTGCTTTCTATTGTCTTTTCTACTACACACATCCTGCTGAGCTACTGGTTTGCCTATACCTTCTGGAAGCAGGCAAACCAGCAGAAAGCGTTGCAGCAGAAGCACCGCACCGCCTTGCAATACCTTGGTGCCAGTCTGCTGTTCCTGGTGCTCTCTTCTATAGGCCCCTGGGCTATAGGACCTATTATGGCGGCGGGTAATTCCGGTGGCGTCGCGTATTATTCAGCCATCTACTTTTACCTCCATTTCCAGTACAATGGCTGGTTTACGTTTGCCGTGCTGGGTATGCTGTTCTGGTTCCTGGAGCATCATCACATTGCTTACTCAAAGAAACTAGCCATAAACGCCTTCTGGCTTTTAGCCGTGGCCTGCGTGCCTGCCGTGGCGTTGTCCGTGCTCTGGGCGAAGCCTGCAACTGTGGTGTACTGGATAGGAGGGGCTGCCGGACTGATGCAGCTCATGGCGCTGTACCTGTTGCTGAAGCTGCTCTGGCAGGTGCGCCAGCAGGTAATGGCCCTGCTGAAGCCGTGGGTACAGTTGCTGGTGGGGCTGGCCATGTTCTTTTTCGTAGTGAAGCTGGCGTTGCAGGCTGTTTCTGCCTTGCCTGCTTTGGCAGACTTGGCGTACCGTGTGCGCTATTTTATCATTGGGTACCTGCACCTGTCGCTCATTGGCTTTGTATCGCTCTTCCTGCTTGGTACAATGCTGCAGCTGGGGATTTACCGCCTGGGCAAATACGGGAAATTTGGCTTGGTATTGCTGCTGCTTGGCTTTTTCAGCACTGAACTGCTGATGTTCCTGCAAGGTACGCTCCTGTGGCTGAGGCTTCCTTTTATACCCTCTTTCAACCTGCTGATGCTCCTCTTCAGCATTCCGATGCCCATCGGTTTAGGCTTGCTTTTTATGAGTCAGTTAAAGTCTGGAAAGGAACCTGCAGCCGAGGAAGGCAAGCCTTTGATAAAACAACAGGCAATTCATCTGGTATCAGCAGCAAAGTAAAAGCACCCTAATGAGAGGCTGTGTTTTCATATATAGCTGTTAAACAAATCCAAGTAAAACAAAATCACCTCTGGCTCTCTGTTTTAAGTAGGGCTGTGTCAATGTATATCTCTGTCGCGATATGGTTAGCACCATGAAAGAATGACGAGGATTATTTTAATAGAAGACTTTATACTCTTTTATTCTGGTGTCAATTTTTTACCTTTATAGTGTTGATTCATTCCTGACACATAAAAACTTATACACATGGAAGCCACAGAAAACATAGAAATCCTGGACGTAACTATCATTGAGCCACGTCTGAAGCACCCCACCATCTTCGAGCGGTTTGACAACCTGAAGGGCGGCGAAGCTTTTATCATTCACAACGACCACGACCCGAAACCGCTCTACTACCAGCTGCTGGGCGAGCGCGGCAACATCTTTAAATGGGAGTACCTGGAGCAGGGGCCTGCCGTGTGGGAAGTGAAAATCTCCAAACTGACACAGGAAGAAGGCGAGACGGTAGGCGAACTAGTGGCCAAAGATTTTAGGAAGGCGCAGGTGTTCAAGAAGTATGGCATCGATTTCTGCTGCGGCGGTAAAAAGTCGGTGGCTCAGGCCTGCGAGGAAAAAGGCATAGACCAGGAGACACTGGAAAAAGAACTGAATGCCTCCACGGCAGCGGAGACCCGCGAAACAGACTACGGTAGCTGGGAGCTTCCCTTCCTGGCAGACTACATCGTGAACATGCACCACAAGTATGTGCGCGAGGCCATTCCGGCGCTCTATGAGTATACCACCAAAATTGCCCGCGTGCACGGCAAGCAGCATCCGGAGCTGCTGGAGGTGGCGAAGCACTTCGTGAACGTGGCAAACGAACTGGAGGCGCACATGCCGAAGGAGGAGCGGGTGCTGTTTCCTTTCATCAAACAACTGGATGAGGCGAAGAAGCAGGGTATACAGCTGGACAGACCACCCTTTGGCACTATCCAGAACCCGATCAACATGATGGAAACGGAGCACGAAGCGGCCGGCGGCGAGTTGGAAGCTATCCGTGAATTGACCAACAATTATACACTGCCAGCGGATGCCTGTGCAACCTACACAGTTGCTTTTAAAAAGCTGCAGGAATTTGAGGCAGACCTGCACCGCCACATCCACCTGGAGAATAACCTCCTGTTCCCGAAAGCGCTGGAGCTGGAGAAAGAAGTATTGAAGTAAAATACGTCTGAATCAGAAAATGCAGGATGATTAAGATGAACAGGATTTGATGAAAGCATGACCAGTCAATTGTCCCTTAAGGCTATGCTCGTTAGCTTAAAACTCTTGTTTCGGCTAATGTAAGGAGGGGAGTTTTTAAAGTATCATGTTCTCCTTCACATCATCCTGCCAATCTTAAAAATTCAGCAAATCCTGATTCAGACAAAAACCATTAAAGCCATGAAAAAGACCACCACACCCCAAAAAAGAGATAAGAGCCTGGTGCCGCTGTCGAGGGAGCACCACTTCGGGTTACAGTTCTGCTGGAAATTGCGGCAAGGGCTCCGAAACGGTACTGACCTGGAATTGATGCGCGCATACGTGCACTATTTCTGGGAAAACATCCTGAAGCCTCACTGCGAAGAGGAGGAATGGGTGCTGCGCAGGCTGCTGCCGGAAGATAGCACAGAGCGGATGCGGCTGGAAGAGGAGCACAGGCTGCTGCAGGCCCTAATAGCACTGGTAGAAGAAGGAAGCCCGATGAACAAAGACTTGTTTAAAGTGCTGGAAAAGGACCTGGTAGATCACATCCGCTGGGAAGAGCGCGAGCTGTTTCCGTACCTGCAGGCGGTGGTGCATGCTGACGACCTGGAGATAACAGGCAAGCTGCTTGAGCACCGGCACACGGTGAAGCCCGATACCTTCACCCCTGAATTCTGGACCTCAAAACCCAAAGCCGGGTAACCATGGACATAGCAGCCAACACCAAAATATCGGCTTTAATAAAAGCCAACCCGAATGCCGTGGAAGCCATTGCTTCCATAAACCGACACTTCGAGAAGTTGCGCAACCCGCTGCTTCAAAAGCTACTGGCCTCGCGGGTAACCATCGCCGACGCCGCCCGCATTGGCGGGTGCACAGAAGAGAATTTTTATAAAAGACTGGCACCGCTTGGCTTTACGCATATCAGTTCCGGGCATGCGTACGTAAGCCCGGCAGAAGCAGCAGCCGCGTCCAAGCCTGCTTTCCTGGCGCAACTGTCGCCGGCAAATATCCTGACGCTGGATGTGCGCGATGATATCTCTTCGGGCCATGTCCCTTCCTGAAGATTATGTGCACGGTGGAAGAGCTGGACGGCACAAATGTGTTGCTGCTGGTGAACACCTTCGAACCAACGCCCCTTATTTCTATTCTGGCCCGGAGAGGGTATGCCTGTTACTCGGAAGTGAGAGGACCGGACCTGGTGCATTCCTACTTCTGGCCAAAAGGAGAAGAAAGGGAGGCAAAGGCAGAAACTGCCATCAGGGAAAGTGTAGCCACGGAGAAAACTTTTGAGGAGCTACTGACACAGTTTGATGTTGTGCTGAAGCACGTAGATGTGCGCCATCTGGAGATGCCCCAGCCAATGGTCACCATTCTGAATGAGCTGGAGCAATTGCCATCCGGCGAAGTCCTTTACGTGACGCACAGGCGGGTACCGCAGTTTCTGTTACCAAGACTGGAGGAGCGTGGCTTTGTACTTGCCAGCAAGGCGATTGCTCCTGAAGAGGTGCACCTGATTATCTATAAACAAACATAGCCATGAACGCTGCCACCACCTCCAACTCACCGGGCAAATGGGTCGTGCTGCCGCATTATGCTTTTGCTGCCCTGGCTTTTATAGCGCTGAGCGTGCTGCTACTCTTCTCCACCGATGCCTTTAGTGGACACTATTTCCATCCTAAACTGCTAACGCTAACGCATGTGGCAGTGTTGGGTTGGGCCACCATGATCATCTTCGGAGCGCTGTACCAACTGCTGCCCGTGGTGCTGGAGGGGCGGTTGTATTCTGAGCGGCTCGCCCTTTATACATTTGGACTGTTGGGCACTGGCACTATTCTGCTGGCCTACGCTTTTTGGAATTTTGAAGTGGGCTGGGTGATGCATTTGGCGGCCTGTTGCCTATTTGTTTCTTTCCTGTTGTTTAATATGAATGTGATCCAGACCGCCAGAAAAGCACCGAGGTGGACAATAGAGGCTGATTTTATTGTGACTTCCGCTATCTGGCTCCTGATAACAGGCTTGGTAGGCCTGCTGATGGCTGTTAACTTCTCCATGCCTTTTCTGCCCGAGGATCATATGCATTACCTGAAGCTGCACGCGCACATGGGCATGGCTGGCTGGTTCCTGCTGCTCATTATCGGCGTGGGGGCCAAACTGATTCCGATGTTCCTGCTGGCGCATGTGCACAGCACTAAAAAGCTCAACTGGTCCTATAACCTGATCAACGGCGGGCTGGTGCTGTTCGTGTTCGACCATATGGTTTTGCGGCTGGGGCTGCTGACACTCTGTGCTGCGCTGGTGGCAGGAGGTGTAGTGCTCTTCCTGCTGTATGTGCAGGAGGCGAAGCAGACGATGCTGCGAAAGGATGTGGACCTGGGCATGAAGCAGACATTTGTAGCCTTAGGGCTGCTTGCATTGCCTCTGGTGCTGGTGCTCGTGGTGAGCGCTAACCTGGACCTGCCACAAGCTCTTATGTCGTCCGTCTACCTGGTGTATGGCATTACAGTTTTCCTGGGCTTCATTACCGCGCTTATACTGGGGCAAACTTATAAGACCCTGCCATTCATCGTCTGGATGCATGCTTATGAAGACCACGTGGGGCGCTTTAAGACTCCGCTCCCGAAAGACCTTTACAGCCAGAATTTGCTGCGCTGGCAGAACATCAGTTATCTGCTTGGCCTCGCGCTGCTGATGGGTGGCGTATTACTGCAACAGCAGGAAATTATATTGGCGGGGGCAATTGGTTTCACCGTTACAGCTACCCTGTACATGATAAATGTGTTCCAGCTGCTCCTGCACAAAGCACATAACTTAAAACCCTTTACCTATGGAAACGCAAGCACCTGACCTTGGCCAGGAGGTATTCGAAACGTTGAAGTATATTATTGACCCTGAAGTTGGAATAAACATTGTGGACCTCGGGCTTGTTTATAGTGTAAGCCTGGAGGAGGACCAGCTCACAGTGGAGCTTACCCTGACCACGTCTGGCTGCCCGATGGGTAGCACTATTGTAACAGCCACAGAACAGATTCTGCTCAAACGCTTCCCGAACCTGGAGGTGAAGGTGGAACTGGTTTGGTCGCCCATGTGGTCGCCGGATATGATCACAGAAGAAGGTTTACAACAACTGAATAAGAAGTAATACCTTTGTATCAGTATTAAATGAAAAGAAGCACCTACCATGTTATCGAAAACAGCCGAATATGCCCTGCGCGCCATCGTGTACATTGGTATGAACGATGCGGCGGGTCATAAAGTAGGAATAAAAGAAATAGCCAGAGAATTGGAGCTGCCTGCTCATTTTATGGGCAAGATACTGCAGGACCTGGTGCGTAAGGGCGTAATTGCTTCCATGAAGGGCCCTGGAGGGGGCTTCTTCTTACACAGACCAGCTCGTGAGATCAGCATTCTGGAAGTAGTGCGCACCATCGACGGCCTGGAGGCCTTCAAGAAGTGCGGCATGGGCATGAAGCAGTGCTCTGACAACCACCCCTGCCCCCTGCACAACGACATAAAAGCTTACCGCGACCACCTGCTGAAGGTGTTTCAGTCAAAATCCGTTCATGACCTGGTAGCAGGCATCAACTCCGGGAAGTACTTTATAACCAACGTGCATGAAGTAGAACCATAATTTCTTTCTCCGTACTGCTTACATTCAAAGGGGCCGTCCAGCATATCTGGACAGCCCCTTCGTTTATAGACAAAAGTTTGAAGACCTGCGCTGTTGCATTGGAGAATGGCCGTCTTGGCTGCTATACTTGGAACTTCCCCTATAAAACACGACCTCTTATTCTTTCTCGCTTAAGCTCAATACCCTAACTGGCCGGTCAGTCACTTCCACTATTCCTTTTCTGACAACAAAGTCACCGAAATGTTCTTCCTTCTCTCTTTCCTGCGCATAGGCCAAAAAGAGCGGGTCGAGGACTTCTATGATAGCCTCTTCGGAAAGCATTTCTTTGTACAAGGTATTTAGCCTGTCTCCGTTATGGCTGGCGCCCAGGTAAAGGTTATACCTGCCGATGGCACGGCCTACTAACCCAATTTCACCCAAAGGCGAACGGCCACAGCCATTCGGGCACCCCGTCATCCGGATAGTAATTTCATCTGTTTCAAGGCCATGCCGTGTCAACAAAACATCTAGTTTATCGATGAGGGAAGGCAAGTAGCGTTCTGATTCCGCGAAGGCGAGGCTGCAGGTGTTCAGAGCAACGCAGGCCATAGAACTTAGCCGTAGACCTGTTAGCTTCGGGTTGTTCAGTACACCATGCTGCGCTAGGATAACTTCAATCGCGTCCTTGTCCTTTTCTTCTACATTCCCGATAATCAGGTTCTGGTTTCCAGTAAGGCGCATGTCTCCCTCCAGGATGAGGGCCACTTCCCGCAATGCTTTTTTGAGCTCGTAGCCTTTCTCATCTTTCACTCTTCCGTTTTCCACGAACAGGGTATAGAACCATTTGCCGTTGGTTCCTTTCTGCCAGCCGTATTTGTCTCCGTTTGCTTCGAAGTGGTAGGGCCGTGGGCTCTCAATTTCCCAGCCCAAACGGGAATTCAGCTCCTCTGCAAACCACTCCAGGCCTCTCTTGTCGATAGTGTACTTTAGCCTGGAGTTCCTCCTGTTTGCGCGGTTGCCGTAGTCACGCTGTATAGCGATAACGGTTTCTGCTACTTCAACTATCTTATCTTTCGGCACATATCCTATCACATCTGCCAAACGCGCATAGGTAGTTAGGTCTCCAAACGTGCTGCCCAGGCCACCGCCCACACAGACATTGAAACCCAGTAGCTCGTTGTTCTCCTCGATAGCGATCAGGCCCAAATCATTGGCAAAAGTATCAATGTCGTTTCTTGGGGGAATGGCTATGGCAATCTTGAATTTGCGGGGCAGGTATGTTTCGCCGTATAAAGGCTCTCTGTCCGGAGTTCCGCTTATCTTTTCCTGGTCCAGCCATATTTCATGGTAGGCAGTTGTTTTGGGCGTAAAGTATTCGCTTATGTGTGCAGCAATACGATACACCTCCTCGTGTATTTGCGACTGGTACGGGTTAGGATTGCACATCACATTCCTGTTGACGTCTCCGCAGGTTGCTATGGTGCTTAGCAGGGTGTCGTTTATCGCCTTGATACCCGGCTTCAGGTTGCGTTTTAATATACCGTGAAACTGGAAGGACTGCCTGGTGGTCAGCTTCATGGTGCCATCGCCATACGTGTTGGAAAGCGCATCCAGCGCAACCCACTGCTCCGGTGTGGTAATACCTCCCGGCACTCTCACCCTGACCATGAACTGGTATAAAGGCTCCAGTTTTTGCCTTTTCCGCTCACTGTCCAAGTCCCGGTCATACTGCTGGTAAGAACCATGGTACTTGATCAGCTTTACATCATCAGGATCCAGCGCCCCCGTCAGCGGGTTGCTCAAACTCTCTCTGATGGTTCCCCGCAGGAAATCACTTTTCTCTTTTATATATTCATCAGCAGATAGTTTCTGCTTTTCCTCTTGCTCTTCCATGGTATTTTTCTTCTAATAGGGCCACCTCTGCTTTTCCATCCTGGCTCATGTTGTCGTTAGTGTTCACAACATCTAATCTTTCAACTCTACAATGAGTGAGAGCCTCTTCTGATGATGGCTTACAGCGTTTTGGTTGACCTGAATTTGCGGCTAATAAATGTCGGTCTGGTAGCGGTTTGCTATCTGAAGGTGCTTGATGTATTCCTCTGCTTTTTCAGGGGTAACACCGCCGTGCTGTTCAATGATTTCCTTTAGCGTATGATGCACATCTTTCGCCATTCGCTTTGCCTCACCGCATACATAAAAATGCGCGCCGCTTTCCAGCCAGTTATACAGCTCTTTCCCATTTTCGAGCATTCTGTGCTGCACATAGTGCTTTTGCTCCTGGTCTCTGGAGAAAGCCACATCCGCTTTTGTCAGGACACCTTCTTTCAAGTACTGCTGCCACTCGGTCTGGTAAAGAAAGTCAGTTGTGAAATTGCGGTCGCCGAAGAAAAGCCAGGACTTGCCGGTATGCTCTTCCACCTCACGGTGCTGCATAAAAGCTCTGAAAGGAGCTACTCCCGTGCCGGGGCCCACCATGATAACAGGGGTGGCCGCGTCTTTTGGAAGTTTAAAGCGGGTGTTTTTATCTACAAAAACCTTTACTTTATCATCTACTTTAAACCGATCGGCCAGTGTGGCAGAACAAAGCCCTTCTTTGTTCCTGCCATACGCCTGGTACCGGACAACAGATACCAGCAGGTGCACTTCATCTTCTACCGCAGCCTGTGCCGAGGCAATGGAATACATCCGTGGCATATTTTTCCGCAACACCGACAGCATGTCGCTTGGCTTCAGAGTATAGGGTTCCTCATTCAGTAAGTCCAATATATCCCGCCCGTGTAGGTACTCCAGCATCTTGTCATTGTCTGCCAATATGCCCTTTAACTTGATGCTTTCTGTTAGCTCCGCATAACTGGTTAAGGTAACCCTGGAAAGCGGGCTTAGCTCATAGTCGTAAGTCAGTGCTTCAGCCAGTGTTTTTTCGCCGTTGTGGCCCTGCACCACTTCATCACCTGAAAGATTGGTTGCCTGCAGCACACCTTCTATCAAAGACGGCGAATTGGTGCCATATACACCAAGGGCGTCGCCGGGCTCATACTGCAAGCCGGAACCTTCCAGGCTCAGTTCAAGGTGTATGGTTTCCTTGGATGATCCTTTCCCGTTCAGGTTAATTTTTTCCAAGATGGTCGCTTCAAAAGGGTTTTTCCTGGAGTATGCGGTTTGTACTGCCTCAGCTGCGTTATCGCTGCTTGCTTCGGCCGCAGGTGCTACACTGGAGGTTTGTGATATTTTCTGGAGAAAAGAGTCTTGCCATGCCTCTGCCAAATCCTCAAAATCCACATCACAGTCTACCCGTGGGCTGATGCGCTGGGCTCCCAGTTTCTCAAACGCTGCATCAAAGGCTTTTCCTGTCTGGCAGAAGTCCACATAACTGCTGTCGCCGAGGGCAAGCACAGAGAAGTTGACATGCGAGAGGTCCGGCGCTTTCTTGCTGTGCAGGAAATTGTAGAAATCCTCGGCTTGCACAGGAGGCTCGCCTATACCGTGCGTGCTGACCAGCACCGCTAGATTGGTGAGCTTCTTCAAGTCGCGGGTTTTGAAGGTAGCCATATCCGACACCTCCGTTTCAACGCCTTGTGCTTTCGCCCGCTTTGCCAAGTTGTTTGCCAGCGCTTCGCTGTTGCCGGTATGGCTGCCATACAGAATCTGTAACTTCGGCGTTTCTGCTACAGCTGCCACAGCAGGCACAGTTGTACCGTCATCTGCCGCTGCAGGCGCTGCCTGCGACACACCTGTAACATAGCCGCACAGCCACTGAAGCTGTCCGGAATCTAATCCGGACAGTGCCTCATTTAGTTGTGCTGCTTGCTTATCAGAAAACGGCCCTCTTGCCAGTCCCTTCATTAAATCCATCAAAGCTTATTTGTTTGGCTGTGGTGTGTACCGCAGGTATGGCTTTACTATTTTGTGTCCTTTCGGAAATTTTTCTTCCACGTCTTCCTGTTTGATAGAAGGCGAAATGATGACATCCTGGCCTTCCTTCCAATCTGCCGGAGTGGCTACGCTGTAGTTGGCAGTCAGCTGAAGCGAGTCGATTACTCTTAGTATCTCCTGGAAGTTTCTTCCTGTAGAAGCCGGGTAGGTAATATTCGCTTTGACTTTCTTATCAGGGCCAATAAAATAGACGGATCGCACAGTCGCACTGGTAGAAGCGTTCGGGTGGATCATGTTATATAAAGTGGCCACATTTTTATCTACATCGGCGATGATGGGAAATTCGACATTTGTGTTCTGTGTTTCATTGATGTCTTTTACCCATTCATGATGCGAGTCCAATTCATCCACACTAACAGCGATTACTTTTGTGCCTCTTTTAGCGAACTCATCTTTCAACTGGGCGGTACGGCCAAGCTCTGTTGTGCAAACCGGAGTAAAATCCGCAGGGTGAGAATATAGAATTCCCCAGCTGTCTCCCAGCCATTGGTGGTAATCTATATCGCCTTCTGTAGTTTGTGCTGAAAAATTTGGTGCGTCATCTCCGATTCTTAGACTCATAGTGTTATTAATTTATAGGTTGAATATTTATTAGTATTATACTTCAAAGACCTTCTTACAGGTTTTTCATTTTGTACAGACATAAAAGCCATACTTGCCTGCTTCTATTTTCTATGTACATACCCAAAAGTACGGCAGAACAGCAGGCAAGGCCAATCGTAAAAAATGATTTAAGATAACCTGAGGTTATAGTGATAAGAGAAGTAACTGAGAAGAGAACTATAAACTGCTACGCCAGCGAGGATAGCAGGAGGGTGGTAGAAACAAACCAACATATTATCCAGACGCTTGCTAAAGCAACATGAGAGAATACTTCTTCTCTATGTCTACTGCTGTATAGTTGGTAGATTTGGTATAGCAAATAATATATGTAGCTGCTTCTGCCAATAATCAAATATTATGGTTTCGAGCTAGAAAGCGGATCAAAAGAGAAACCAAACCGCTTTCCGGGCCCTGCGGCGTAATAAAGTAAAAATGACGGTGGATCGGCAGCTTTTTGATCTCAATGACTTTGAGCGCTCCGCTTTCCAGCTCTTTCAGAATGGCGTGTATAGATAAAAAAGCGGCGCAGTCGGAGTGCTGCAGGTAAGACTTAATCGCTTCAGTGCTCCCCAATTGCATTTCAATATTCAAATCAGCAAGGCGAATTCCTTTTTGCTTTAGGGCATCCGCAATTACTTCCAACGTGCCGGAGCCTGGCTCTCTGAGTAAAAGGGGGATTTTCCGGAGGTCTTCCGGTTTTACTTCTTCTTTCTTTGCCAGCGGGTTTTTGCTGCTGCACACCAGAACAATTTCATCTTTCAGAAAGGGGGTGTAGTGGATTTCCCTTCGTTTGGATTTTCCCTCCACAACGCCCACTTCTATTTTTTTATCCAGCAGTGCCTGCTCAATCTGCTCGGTATTGCCACTAAGCAGTTCCACTTTCACTTCCTGGTGCATGCTATGAAAACGGGCCAGCATAGGGGGCAATATATATTGGGTGATGGACGTGCTAGATCCCACGTGCAGCACACCCTTCAAAGTGTGGTTCAGTTGGTTTAAATCAAACTCCACCTGCCGGTATATTTCCTGCATGGCTTCTGTATGTTTCAACAGGATCTCTCCGGCAGGAGACAGCAGCACCTTGTTTCCTCTTCTGTCAAAGAGTGCCAGGTTAAACTGGCTTTCCAGCTCCTTGATATGCTTCGTGACGGCAGGCTGGGATATGAGCAGCTCTTCAGCAGCCTTAGTGAAGTTGAGCCTCCTGGCCACTGTATAAAAGACTTTCAGACGGAAATCAAACATGTGCAAGTATAACCATAATCACAGAATCGGTAGCGAAGGCTTGCCAAACTTGTTCGTTCAGCACTTCATGCCCAGGGGATTTGGGAAGGCATCCGATTCATCTTCACGTGGTCTCTCCTGCAGGCATTTAAAGTCTTTCTCTATCAGGATGTACAGGTGCCTTCCTTCTCCAAGCGGCATCTGATCTTCCAGACCAACCCGATCAGTCTGTGCCCACTCTTCGCTTAGCTTTGCCGGGACACGCACCTCAATGTCATTAGAGATAAAAGTGGCTGTCACTACTTCTGCTCCCTCGTCTTTTGTCAAAGAGTAGCGGAGAATTTGCGACGGCGACGGACCTAACTGCGTTGCGGTCATTACCTTGCCTTCCCTGTTAAACTGCTCTACCTCCTGCTGCATGAGCCGCAATCTGAGGGAGTTATCGCTCATTCTAATCTTCATTGTTAGATAACTTTAGACGGAAAGGTACAAAAAAGTTAACACCTAATATGTCATGGAAACCTGTATCATCTTTCAGATAAAGCAGATTTAGTATAAGATTATCCTAAAAAATGTATAGCTTTAGTTACAGTTCATACTGTGGCATTTCTAAATCGGGTCCCACTATAAAACAATTGACTATATGAGAGCTATTTTTTATGTTTTATTTCTATCCCTTTGCGCCTTGCCAGTGTTCAACGCTGAAGCGCAGGAGATTCCAAAGCTGGGCATGATGGCCTCCCTTGACAAGGATAGCCTGCTGTATGCATCTGGTTTCGAAATGCAGGGTGAGTCTGTAGGAAGAATGCTGGGACCTTCCTTAACTGAAGCTGAATTCCAGTCGAACGTGCAGAAAATAAAAGATGCAAAAACAAAATTGTACGTGTGTAATGTCTTTTTCCCCTCCGACCTGAAAATAGCAGGGCCTGAGGTGGATGAGAAAAAGGTGTTGGCCTATGCGGACCAGGTGTTTCAAAGGGCAAAAAAGGCAGGAGTACCCGTGATTGTTTTAGGGAGCGGAGGCGCCAGAAAACTGCCGGAGAACTATGACTACCAAAAAGCGACAAAAGACTTCACTCAACTGGCCCGTAAGATAGGGCAGGTGGCTCAGAAACATGGTATCACGGTCGCTTTGGAAAATTTGAACAGCACAGAAACCAACTTCCTGACCACGCTCGAGGAAGCTGCCGGCGTGGTAAAAGGAGCCAATCACCCGAACTTCAGGCTGAATGCCGACATTTACCACATGATGAAAGAAAATGAGCCACCGCAGCATATCGTAGATGCAGGCAATGTGATTGTGTATGTGGAGATAGCGGAAGAGGAAAACCGAACGCTGCCCGGCGTGGTGGGTGAAGACTTCAGACCTTACTTCCAGGCTTTAAAATCAATTGGGTACAGTGGCCCCTTATTTATTGAGGGGCGCGTGAATAACCCTGAAGTAGAAATCCCCAATGCACATAAGTTCCTGACGCAGCAACTGCAGGAGGTATATGCAGAAAACAAATAGCTGCCAACATAAACCTCAAAACAGGGAAGCAGCAACAGCGTGTATTTCAGTGAATCAAAAAGATTTCTGAGAGATTATTTTTTAACTGAGACACAGCTGTCATAAATACTTACACTGATTCAATATTTAACTCCACGCCATGCCTTTTACCATACCCAGAACTTTACTCATGCTGCTTTGCATTAGTCTCTGCTGGATAGGTTTTTCTGGAACTTCTTTTGCTGCCGAAGTGGACACACTGGAAATCTCCAGTGCGTCGATGCAGAAGAAAGTTAAAGCTGCCGTAGTGGTTCCTGCCGGGTATAAAAAGTCAAAAAAGGCGTACCCGGTGCTTTACCTGCTGCATGGTGGTACTGGCAGTTACCGCGACTGGTTAAGTAAAACGCCGGACAAAATGCTGCTCCACCGTCTGGCTGATGAATATAAACTACTTATCGTTACTCCGGATGCGGGACCTACCAGTTATTACTTCGACAGCCCTTTAGATGCAAGCAGCCAGTACGAAACCTTTATTTCGAAGGAGCTGGTAGAAAAAATAGATAAAACTTACCGCACGGTTCAGGACCGTAAGGGCAGGGTGATAGCCGGCCTTTCCATGGGCGGCCATGGCGCTGTTTATATCTCTGCCAAACATCCGGATATTTTCTGTGCGGCAGGAAGCATGAGTGGGGTTATGGACATTAATACGGCAACCTGGAAAGTGCCCGCTGAGTTTGCAGAACTTCGTGCTTTGAATTTTGCGCGGTTATTAGGACCTCCACAGGGTCAGCCTCATCCATACCCGGCTTACACGGCAGTAGGCCTGACAGACCAGATAAAAGCAAATGATGTGAAGCTGATGATTGACTGTGGCGTGGATGATTTCCTGATAGAAACAAACCGGGAGTTGCACCGCCTTTTACTGGCCAATGAAACGCCTCACGTTTATATAGAAAGACCCGGCGCACATACCTGGGAGTACTGGGGAAATGCGCTGCCCTACCATGTGTTATTCCTGCATAATGTTTTACAGGATAACGGTGTTGCCATTCCTTAATTAGCTCAGGTTAAGTACTGCCAAAACAGGTCGATTTAAATATGGGTAACCCACCCCAGGCAAATCCTCTTAACCTGGAGAGTGCAAAGCTACTTAATGCAGCTGCAGGCTTCATACCATCGGATAAGCAATTCACAATGGTGGCTTAGGCAGAGTTGTATTGCATAAGGTGCTCTTGCGTCTGCACTGTCAGAGGTTAAAGGTTTTCTCGACAGATTCAGAATGACCTCAAAAGATTTCAGGATGTTCATGTGACAGAAAATAATTGCCAGTCTTTCATTGCGTTATTTTGACATAATGAAAAAGATGGTTATTATTAAGTCAGGATAAGGCAAAAGAGCATTTATCTTAAAGCAGAATCATATGAAAAATAAGCTGTTACTCTTCTCTTGTTTTCTATTGCTAGGACCCATGGCGGTAATGGGGCAAAAGAAAGCTGATGCCGTTACACCCATCATAGCCAGCGCCAACCAGGCCATTGCAAACACAGCATATGGGAAAGTGCGCGGCTACATACATCATGGTATTTTCACATATAAAGGGATTCCGTATGCCAGGGCAGAACGGTTTCAGGCTGCTCAGAAGCCAGCATCCTGGGAAGGTGTCCGCAGTTCCATGTCCTACGGTCCTGTTTGCCCTACTGATCCCACTACTACTGTTAATGATGTGTTTGAATTCCCTTTTCAACATAACTGGGGCTACACCAATGAGCATTGCCAGAGCCTGAACGTATGGACACCCCAAATAAATGATGGAAAAAAGCGCCCCGTTATGGTATGGCTGCATGGAGGTGGTTTCACCGCCGGTTCGTCTATAGAACTCCCTTCATATGACGGCAAAAGCCTGGCAACGAAAGGAGATGTGGTGGTGGTAACGGTAAATCACCGCTTGAATGTGCTGGGCTTTCTGGATCTGTCTGCCTACGGTGACAAATACAAAGGTTCGGCTAATGCCGGTTTAACTGACCTGGCCATGGCCCTGCAGTGGGTAAAACAAAATATTGCTGAATTTGGCGGCGACCCGAATAACGTCACCATCTTCGGTCAGTCCGGAGGAGGCGGTAAAGTCACCTCCCTGATGAATGCCCCCCCCGCGAAAGGCTTGTTTCATAAAGCCATTGTGCAAAGCGGCAGCTACATCACAAAATTCACAGATGCCGCCCTGGCCAAACGCGTGAGTGCCGCCCTGTTGGAAGAACTAAAACTACAGCCTAGCCAGGTCGATTCCCTGCAGCATTTACCGTATGATCAGTTGAGCGCTGCCAGCAAAAAAGCCATCGCCAAAGTACAGAGCGACTTGAAAGCTGAAGGAAAGCCTGCCGTTAATATAGGCTGGGGGCCTGTGCTGGATGGTGAATTCCTACCCTACCAGCCAACTGAACCGGCGGCTATTGCGCTTTCTAAAGACATTCCTTTACTAGTAGGCACCACTAAATCTGAATTTGCTCCTTTTAACCCGGGCAACCATGGGTTAAGTATGGAAGTTGCAAAAGCTAACCTGCAGAAAACATACGGCGATAAAACAGAGGCTTATATGGCGGCCGTAAAAAAAGCATATCCTGAAACAGCCAAACCTTCTGATTATGTACTCTTCGATTTCAACTTCCGCTCCTTGGCCATTGAGCAGGCGAGCCAGAAGGCGAAGCATGGCACGGCCCCGGTTTACATGTACCTGTTTACATGGCAGTCACCAGTGTTGGATGGCACCTATAGTTCCATGCACTGCATGGAACTTCCTTTTGTGTTTGATAACATTAGCCGTTGCGAAGAAATGACCGGTGGCGGGAAAGAGGCGCACGCACTGGCGGATAAAATGAGCCGGGCCTGGATAAACTTTGCCAAGTCCGGGAACCCGAACCACAAAGGCCTGCCGAAATGGCCTGAGTACACTGCCGAAAACGGAGCTACTATGCTATTTGATAATGCCAGTGTGGTAAAAAACCACCACGACAAAGAGTTGATACAGGTAGCCACTGCAAAATAGATTCCAATGCAAAGGAGCCTTCACATAATACCCATCGTATTAGCTGTATGTGCTTTCGCCCTGGCCGCTTTTACTTCTTTTATGCCGGTGCCCGAGGTCATAAAAACACAGGCAGGCCAGGTGAGCGGAGTCAGGAACCAGTCCGGCGATGTTGTCAGCTTCAAGGGCATTCCTTTCGCGGCACCACCGGTAGGCGACCTGCGCTGGAAAGCTCCTCAACCTGTAAAACCCTGGGCAGGCGTACGCAAGGCCGAGGCATTTGGTCCCAGCCCGATGCAGGCAGAGCCAGCGCCTTTCAGCATGTGGTCAGAAGAATTCCTGATCCCGAAAGAACCTATCAGTGAAGATTGCCTTTACCTGAACGTATGGACGGGTGCCAAATCAGCTAAAGAGAAGCGGCCGGTGCTGGTCTGGATCTACGGCGGTGGATTTAACAGCGGCGGTAGCGCTGTGCCTATATACGATGGGGAAGCCATGGCGCAAAAAGGGATTGTGTTCGTGAGCATCAATTACCGGGTAGGCCCCTTTGGCTTCTTCGCCCATCCTGAACTTACCAAGGAATCAGGAAAGGGTGCCTCAGGAAATTATGGCCTCATGGACCAGATAGCCGCCTTGCAATGGGTGCAGCAAAACATTGCTGCTTTTGGCGGTGATCCTGCCAATGTCACCATTGCCGGACAGTCGGCAGGTTCCATGAGTGTGAATGCGCTGGTAGCCTCTCCATTGGCAAAAGGGCTCTTCGTTAAAGCAATTGCTCAAAGCGGAGCCAACTTCTCCAGGGGAAGTGCAACCCTGCAAAAGGCAGAAGAGGAGGGGCTTAAAGTGGCGCAGGCCTTTAATGCTTCCTCACTTGCAGCGTTAAGAGACATACCGGCGGCTGAGTTATTGAAGAAAGCACAGGGAACGCGCCCTATCATAGACGGTTATGTGTTGCCTGCTGCCATTCCAGAAGTTTTTGCGGCAGGACAGCAGAACAAGGTAGCCCTGCTAACGGGTTGGAACGAAGATGAAGGACTGCTGTTCGGCCCCATCAAAAGTGCAGAAGATTTCCGGAAAGAGGCAGAAGCGCAATATGGTTCCGAGGCAAGTACCTTCCTGCAGTACTACCCGGGTGCCACAGATGCAGAAGCGGCAGCATCGCAATTGAAATTATCAAGGGACATGGTTTTTGGCGTTCAGAATTACATTTGGGCCAATGTGCAGAGTGAACAGGGAAAGCCTCAGGTATATGTTTACCGTTTTGCCCGAAAGGTTCCGGCAACAGGTGAGTACGTAAAATACGGTGCCTTCCATACCGGTGAGGTACCTTACGCTTATGACAACCTTAAATTTGTAAACCGCCCTTGGGAGCCAGAAGATCATGCCCTTGCAAAGGTAATGTCTGCTTACTGGGTAAATTTTGCTGCTACCGGCAATCCCAATGGCAAAAATCTTCCCCAATGGCCCGCCTATACTACAGGGCAGAAGCAGGTAATGGTTTTAGATAAGAAGGTTGAAGTGAAACCGCTGCCGGACAAAGCAGCGCTGGATTTCCTGTACAGGCAAATGGTAAAACAATGACAATGTACGGCTGGCTATAAGTAGCTTTGTTTATGGACGCTTGATTCTTGGCGCTCACAGGACAGTACAGCATAGTTGCATTATACCTTATTCCTATATTCAGGAGCGCCATAAGCCTTCTGAATAATCGAAACGCAAGGCTTATAGCTGTACCTATAGGTGTAGGTGCACGCGCGCGTCTGAAGCTAACACCTGCACACCCTATCATCAGAACACATGAAAAGAAGAACATTCCTTAAAAATACAAGTGCCGCAGGGCTCCTTACCCTCATCACCCCCGCAGGTATATTCCAGACCCTGCGCCAGAACAGGCAAACAGGTTTAGAAGAGAGCTTTATCACGCCATCGGCGTCGGCCCGGCCTCATACCTGGTGGCACTGGATGAACGGGAATGTAACGAAAGAAGGAATCACTCTTGACCTGGAAGCCATGGAGCGCATTGGTGTGGGCGGCTTTCAGAATTTTGATGCCGGCACCGGTATTGTGGAAGGTCCTGTTAAGTACCTGAGCCCGGAATGGCTCGAACTGAAAACACATGCCATTCGGGAGGCGGATCGGCTGGGTTTAGAGTTCACCATGCATAACTGCCCGGGCTGGTCGTCGAGCGGAGGCCCCTGGATTACACCGGAGCTTTCGATGCTGCAGTTTACCTGGAGCGAGGAAAGTGTTAGAGGTGGCAGAAGAATCAAAAGAACATTGCCCCAACCGTTTACTAACCTGGACCATTACCGGGATGTGGCTGTAGTGGCATACCCTTCGCTTTCGGGTGAGGCTTCGCTGCAGGACCTGGTGAAAAGCATTACCTCCAGTAGTGGCCCTGTTGCGGTAAAGCAGCTGATAGGTGAGGACCCGCAGGGAGTATCTGTTCAGACGGGCGAAGGCGAAAAACCAGGTTACCTGCAGTTTGAGTTTAAGGAGCCATATGAGGTGCGCACCCTTATGCTGGTTGGCTCCCCTGTAGGTGGCGGCGGTTTTGGCGGCGGGCAGGGCGGTGGCTTAACGTTGGAGGCCTCTGACGATGGGGTGCAGTTCCGGCAGGTGGCTGCTATTAATGCAGCGGGTGAAATTGCCCGATCCGCGAAGGAGGCAATGATAATCTCGGAATTTCCCGCCACCAGAGCCAGGTACTTCCGGCTTACATCGCCTGAGACAAGGCAGTATGCGCAGGTGCGGTTTTCCGGCGCTCCCCGCCTGGAAAACTGGCTGAAGAAAGCAAACTACAGGTTCACCGGCGACGGTATTTCGGATATAACAGGTAACACGAATGAGGTGCCGGCCGCGTCCGTCATCAACCGGGACCGCATCATTGACCTCACCTCATTTATGGATAAAAGCGGGCAGCTGAAGTGGAAAGCGCCTGCCGGAAACTGGACTATCCTGCGTATTGGCTTTACCTCTATGGGCACTCTGAACCGCTCTGCCCCCGATGCCGGCGTAGGGCTGGAATGCGATAAGTATAGTGCAGAGGCCATTGAATTCCACTTCAAAAAGATGATGGAAAACCTGTTGCCCTCGCTGCACCCGCTCGCAAAGAAAGGCAAAGTGGGCCTGCTGATTGATAGTTACGAGGTGGGTATGCAGAACTGGACACCTGGGTTTGAGCAGGAATTCCGGAAACGCATGGGCTACGACCTGTTGAAGTACCTGCCTGCTATGACAGGCCGCGTGGTAGGTAGCGTGGAAGAAACAAACCGTTTCCTCTGGGACCTTCGCCGCTCGCAGGCTGACCTGATGGCTGATAACTACTATGGTAAGTTTACCGACCTGTGCCACCAGCACGGCATTATCTCCTATTCGCAGCCTTACGACAGGGGGCCGATGGAGGAAATGCAGATTGGAGCAAGGATGGACATAAATTTGGGTGAGTTCTGGAACAGCCTCTCTTCTATATTCCAGAATAACTGGACCATGCGCAGGACCATGAAGCTGTCTGCCTCCATTGCGCACGTAAACGGGCAGCAGGTAATAGGCGCAGAGGCTTTCACTGGCGAACCTGAGTCTGCCAGGTGGCAGGAATATCCATTTGCTATGAAGGCTTTAGGCGATAAAAAATTTACGGAGGGCCTGAACCGGATTGTTTTCCACCGCTTCGCGCATCAGCCGCATCCTACTGCCAAACCCGGTATGACCATGGGGCCCTGGGGCATTCACTTCGACCGCACCAATACCTGGTGGGAACCAGGCAAGGCGTGGATAAGTTACCTGACCCGCTGCCAGAGCCTGCTGCAGCAGGGGCTGTTTGTGGCAGACCTGGCCTATTTCACCAGCGAGAGCCCCGGCGGGTACACCGTTGTGGACAGGAGTGAACTGAACCCGCCGCCGCCCGAAGGCTATGACTATGACCTGATGGACGCCGAGGTAATCATGAAGCGCGTGAAGGTGGAAAACGGCCGTATCACGCTGCCGGACGGCATGAGTTACAGGGCGTTGGTGCTTCAGGAGCCGAAAGGTATCACACTCGGGCTACTGCGTAAGCTACAGGAACTGGTGAACCAGGGAATGATACTTATAGGGCCTAAACCTGAGTATACGCTGGGGCTGCAGGGTTATCCGGATAATCAGTCTGAATTTGATAGCATTACAGCAAATTTGTGGGGCAATGGCAGCGGCGTAGGCCGGGGCCGGGTGTATGGGAGCCAACCACTGCAGGCAGTGCTGGATGCGCTGGCACTGAAATCGGATTTCCAGGTATCCTCCCGTTCAGGTGATGCCCCCATCACCTATATTCACCGCCGTGTTGATGGTGCAGATATTTATTTCCTGGCTAACCAGAGAAGAAAGCAGGAGGATCTGGTCTGTACTTTCCGTGTGAAGGGTATGCAGCCGGAACTGTGGGATGCCGATACTGGTATGATGACACCGGTGAGTATGTATGAGCAGGTAGGTGATCAGGTGCGCGTGCCGGTGCAGTTAGAGCCTTCCGGCTCGGTATTCGTTGTGTTTCGCACACCAGCCCCGGCGCGGCATGTGCAGGCGGTGTTAAAGGACAATACCCCCTTGCTCAGCACCAAGCCTTTTCTGAAGGAGCCACGGAAGCTTTATAAGGATGTGTCGGGTAACTTCACGATTAGCTTCTGGGCCAAACCTGAATTCAATGTCATGCTCAGCACCCAGAATTTTATGGATAATATCAAAGATCCCTGGACAGACTACTACGCCATTTATCCTCCTTCGGGCGAGACGCAGTACGGTCCGGGGCACGCTACGGCCGGACTCGCGGTAGGCCGCAACGGTGTGGCGGTGTGGGAGCACGGATCGGGTAAGCCGACGCTGGCGCTGGCTGCGCCTGTCTTTATCTCAGGGTGGAGCCACGTGGCACTGGTTTATCAGGATAATGTACCCTCGGTTTATGTGAACGGGAAGTTGGTAGAGAAGGGGAAAGGAAGCGGCGACAAGGTGCATCCGGGAGTGGGGGAGGCTTTCCTGGAGGAGGGAGCCTCCTATTATAATGGAGATATGACGGAGCCGGAGCTTCTGGGTGAGGCTGTGAGTGAAGAGCGTATCCGGCAGTTGTCCATACAAAACGTGCCGGTACGGCAGGAAATACCTTCAGTAGAAATGTTCGGCAGCGGAAAATCCGGGCTGCTCTTCTGGCAGGATGGCCGCTACACGCTGCAGGACAGCGCCGGACGCAGTACTACTGTGCAGGTCTCAGGACTTGGTAAGCAGCAGCAGCAACTGACAGGGCCATGGAAGGTAAACTTTCCGCCAGACCTGGGGGCGCCCGCCAGTGTTACCCTGCCCCAGCTTATGTCCCTGCACCAGCACACTCAGGATGGCGTAAAATATTTCTCCGGCACTGCTACCTACCAAAAAACCTTTGATGTGCCCGCAAACACTGTCTCAGCCGTAAAGAGCAGGGACCAGCGCCTGTTCCTGGACCTGGGGCAGGTGGAAGTGCTGGCACAGGTACTGGTGAACGGAAAAGATTTGGGTATTCTATGGAAGCGGCCTTATCGCGTAGACGTGTCAGATATTGTGAAATCGGGATCGAACAGTGTTGAAATCAGAGTAACAAACCTATGGCCTAACCGCCTGATAGGCGATGAGCAGTTACCGGATGTAGACGATTACACGCCAGGTGCCGGAGGCAGTGGTTTTGCCAGCCTGAGCGGCGGCGCCATAAAGCAGTTGCCGGAATGGTATAAGCAGGGCAAGCCAAAGCCTGACAACGGCAGAGTCGCCTTTACTACCTGGAAACACTACACCAAAGACTCTCCCTTACTGGAGTCTGGCCTGGTAGGACCGGTGGTGTTGCGGACAGCATTGCATGAACTATTAGTTGATTTTATGTTGAAGGAGTGAGGGAACAGGAACGGTGTATAAAATGATTGGAAAGTAATTTAAAATCAGGAGCCGTAGTACCTGAGGGAGTTTACAGGCGTTACTTTATGCGGTGACAAGCGGGAATCTTTTCACAACAAAAGCCATACTTATGGAAAGAGAAATCTCATTTCCATAAGTATGGCTTTTGTTGTATCTTTAAGTGTATAGTTTACATTTTCTATGGTAGCTTGGTTGCCTTGGGCAATGATGTACACACCTCTTAAATTATTTAAAAGATGAAGATGCGGTTTCTGAGTTATATCCTTTTATTTCTGGTACCAGTTGTTGGTTACAGCCAAACCAGCCAACTGAAAACCTTTCCTCTTTCTTCTGTTGCTTTGCTGGAAAGCCCTTTTAAGCAGGCGCAGCAGACAGATATGGCATACATCCTGGAACTGGACCCGGACAGGCTGCTGGCGCCTTACCTGCGGGAGGCTGTGATAGAGCCCAAAGCAAAGTCTTATGGCAACTGGGAAAACACAGGGCTTGACGGCCACATAGGCGGCCATTACCTTACGGCACTGTCCCTGATGTATGCTGCTACAGGTAACAAGGAACTCCTGCAAAGGCTCAACTACATGGTGGACCAGTTGGAAACCTGCCAGCAAAAAAACGGGAACGGCTATGTAGGGGGTGTTCCGGGTGGCGAAGTGATGTGGCAGGAAATTGCGAAAGGAAACATCGATGCCGAAACATTCTCCCTGAACGATAAGTGGGTACCCTGGTATAACATACATAAAATTTACGCTGGATTGCGTGACGCTTACTTATTTGCAGGAAACGAAAAAGCAAAAGAAATGCTGGTCAAGCTTTCCGATTGGAGCCTGACGCTAACGGCTGACCTCTCGGATGAGCAAATGCAGGACATGCTGCGCAGTGAGCACGGTGGCATGAACGAAGTGTTTGCGGATGTGGCAGAAATCACCGGTAACAGGAAATATCTGGAGCTTGCCCGCCGATTCTCCCATCGTTCCATACTTGATCCGCTGCTGGCTGAAAAGGACCAGTTAAACGGCTTGCACGCCAATACACAGATACCGAAAGTAATCGGGTACAAGCGAGTGGCCGAGGTAGCCGGTGACCAACCATGGGCAGATGCTGCGGCATTCTTCTGGGATGAAGTAGTCGATAACAGAACAGTATCTATTGGTGGTAACAGCGTAAGGGAGCATTTTCACCCATCCAGTGATTTTTCCTCAATGGTAGAGTCGAAAGAAGGACCGGAGACATGCAACACGTATAACATGCTGAAACTAACGAAGCAACTGTATTTGTCGAGTGCCTCGTCTGCCTACATCGATTATTACGAGCGGGGCCTGTACAACCACATCCTTTCTTCGCAGCACCCTACAAGGGGCGGCTTTGTGTATTTCACGCCAATGCGGCCAAGGCATTACCGGGTGTATTCGCAGCCGGAAGAGGCTTTCTGGTGCTGTGTCGGCTCAGGGCTGGAAAACCATGGCAAGTATGGGGAGCTTATTTACGCTCATAACGACAGAGACCTTTTTGTGAACCTGTTTATTCCATCCAGCCTTCACTGGAAAGAGCGGGGAGTAGAGGTAACACAGCGCACCAGTTTTCCTTTTGAGGAAGCATCCGAAATAAAACTAAGCCTGAAAAAGCCACAGAAGTTTGCCCTGCATATCCGGCGCCCGGATTGGGTAGAAAAAGATGGGCTGAAGGTGCGTGTAAATAACAAGGAGGTGAAGGTAAAATCAGCAGCCTCTTCTTACGTAACAGTGGAGCGGAAATGGAAATCAGGCGATGTCGTTTCCATCACGCTGCCCATGGAAACGAAGGCTGAGTACCTGCCTGATAATTCGCCCTGGGTGTCTTTTGTGCATGGCCCAATCGTGCTGGCCGCCGCCACAGACACAGCAGACCTGGAGGGGCTTATAGCTGATGACAGTCGCATGGGGCACATTGCCGACGGCCCGACCTATTCTATAGAAGAAGCCCCTGTGCTGATGCTTGAGGGCAACAACCTGGCGGCAAGCTTAAAACCGGTGGCAGGAAAATCCCTGACTTTCACGGCCTCCAGCCTTATTTCTTCTGACAGATATAAACATGTGGAGTTGGTGCCTTTTTTCCAGGTGCACGACACACGCTATATGCTGTACTGGCCTGTATCCAGCCCCGAAGAGTTGGAGGCCAGAAAGAAAAAGCTGCGCGAAGAGGAAGAAGCAAGAATGTCCCTGGAAGCCATTACCATTGACCAGGTAGCGCCGGGAGAGCAGCAACCGGAGTCGGATCACAATTACCGGGGAGAGAAAACTGAATCAGGTGTGCACCGAGACCGGCACTGGCGCCATGCCAGCGGCTGGTTCAGTTACGACCTCAAGGATACAAAAAAAGAAGCCCGTAAGCTGCGTGTGACGTATTTCGGACTCGATAAAGATCGGCATTTTGAGATTTATATAAATGGTTCGCTCCTGAAGTCTGTGAGCCTGGATGGTGCAATGGGAGATATGTTTTTTGAAGCGGACTATACCATCCCCGAGGAGCTTGTTAAGGCATCAAATGGGGTCTTAGAGGTGAAATTTGCTGCGAAGGAAGGTTCTGTTGCAGGAGGAGTATATGGCGTTCGCCTATTAAGGTAATTTGTCTATATTTATTAGAGCTTGGAATCTGCCATACATTTCTTGTTCGCAAGCTGAAGGCAGGCGAAGGACCTAATCTTTGAAGTAATCTTATTTGTGTCGGTTTTACTACACCCTCTCAGCAATGAAAAAAACGTTATTCCCACCTACTACCCGAAGTAAAATGTATCAGCATGTTTTATTGTTGAGCACAGCTTTGCTTGCGATGCTTTGCAGTTGTAAAACACAAACTACTGCTCCGGCAACGTCCCAATACGAGAAAGAATGGTCATTTGAAAGCGTACCGGTCTGGGCTGATGAATTTGAGTATACCGGTCAGCCAGACTCTACTAAGTGGGGGTATGACACAGGTGGAGGTGGCTGGGGGAATAATGAGCTGCAATACTATACCGATAGCAGCAGCAACTCCTATGTGTCAGATGGTACATTGATGATTACAGCCCGCAAAGAAAATTACAAGGGCAGAGAGTATACGTCTGCCAGATTGGTTTCTAAAGACAAGGGCGACTTTCTGTATGGCAGGTTCGAAATCAGGGCAAAGCTTCCAACAGGCAAAGGCACCTGGCCCGCCCTTTGGATGCTGCCAACCGATTGGGCTTATGGCGGCTGGCCAAAATCCGGAGAGATAGACATTATGGAGCATGTTGGCTTTGACCAGAATAAAGTGCACGTCACCGTACATACCGAAGCTTATAACCATAGTCAGGGCACCCAGAAAGGGCAAAGCAAAGTAGTGGAAACAGCCAGCACGGAGTTTCACCTGTACCGTGTTGACTGGACGCCTGTCGCTGTGAAAGGTTATATTGACGACCAGCAAGTCTTTGAATTTCCGAATGAGGGTAAGGGCCCCAGTGTCTGGCCTTTCGACAAGCGGTTCCATCTCCTGATGAACATTGCAGTAGGAGGTAACTGGGGTGGAGCAGCAGGTGTTGACCCTTCTGTATTTCCGCAGTCGATGGAAGTTGATTATGTGCGGGTGTATGAAATGAATGAGAAGTAATCAGCTTATTAGGTAGCCTGTTACTTCCGGAAAACCTGACGACGGTGGTAATTCTGACAATTTGGTATACCTGATTTGCCTTTGGAACTTCACCGCTGAGGACAGGCTTAGGTCCTTGAAAGCTAATAATTACATGATGTCGGAAAGCTTTATCATAGCTAAGTAAGGTTCCAGCGCTATTCTATCTTTGAGACCGCGCACAAGTACGAACTCGTGTCTTCTTGGCTCATACCACATTTCAGCAAAAAACTGGTTGATGTAGTACAAACTAATGATGTACTGCGACCTATGCCGGATTGCCAAGAAAGTACCATGCTCCATCACAATGCCTGCCCGCTGCTCCAGTGGTCTCCTGTTAAACTGGTATAGATCCATAAAGTATACGAAACTTGTTCCTGTAGATAACGCTTCTGCAGTGCAGAAAATTGGAAGATAGGCTTTTAACTGCTCCTTAATTATCACGGTTCTCTGAAATAAAAGAAACAGCATGTGAGTCCTTAGTCTAGCCATTGTAACTGAGCGCTTGTGAATGCTGCCGGTAAGAAACACAGTTTGATATGATCAGGTAATACTTTTAAAGCTAAAGCGGGAAAAACTGATTTCAGTGTACAGCTTACATAGAGAGCGAACAGAGATATGTCTTTTTCTGTGATGGAGAATTGTTTTTACTCATTATTTAAACCTTTCTATATAGATGGCAGTATATGGATGCAGAATATCTGTTAATTTAGATAATAAGGTTGATTGAAAGGCCCGTAGAGTGAACGCTACGGGCCTTAATCTTTTTAAACCACTCCAACTGATGCCATACAAATATCCACTCCTTATGCCGTAACTGCATATAAGCTGTTCGTTCCTCTATCCAGAATAGTACAGCTGTTCATTTGCTATTTGTTAGGAGCAGGAAGGGTAGAGGGGAACCAACTCAATTAAAATTCAGAAAGACACAACAACAGGTGCATTGATATACATTTTCAGCTATATTGTACCTCCATCAAGCATCTGTTTATGAAATTAAGTTTATTGAAAGGATTCATTATGCTATCTGCCATTGTGCTCATAGCTTCCTGCTCCAGTTCCCAAAAATATCCCTCCCGAACAGGGAAAGTCATCATCCTGAAAGAGAGTAAAGCAACAGGAAAAGACAACGGCTTGCACAAGGGCTGGAGCAAAAATACGAATAACCCGCATCACCCGCGAACCACTAACCCAGGGCATACAAAGTCAAAGCCTGGCAAAGGAAAAGCTGTGAAGGGTGGCAAGGCAGCCAAAGGCAAAAAAAAGTGAGTCGCTTATAAATCCTCGAAGAGCCACAGAAGCTGTAACGTAGCTTCTGTGGCTCTTTTTGTTTGTTTATAGACTCTATTTGGCTTTTTCCAGTAAAATTTAATACTTTTATGTTCGTTTTGCGTTAGGCTTTTCTGAGAATCAAAACAATTAAAGAGTAAAGTATATATGAACATTTCTAAGCAGTTCCTGATGGTGTTGGTGGTGGCGTTGTTAACCTTTTCCTGCTCACCCCTCAGAGGAAAAAAAGCAATAGTGGTAAATGATGACGGACGAAGCATGCGCTATAACAATGGCCGCGCAGAAGGCAACACCAAAAGGTGGAATAGCACCAGAAGCCTAGGCAAACAACAAAAGAAAAGAAACAAAGCCTTTAGAAAGAGGAGAAGAAACTAAGGCAGACTGCACTGGCAGGCTTTTATAGAATGCCTGAAATTGCACCTTTCGACTGCTGCTGCCGTATAAGCGCTTATGGCACATGAAAACCTGCGCTACACCCGCACGCCGCAAACAGAGCGACTGAAATGGGTGAACTATATGGCGCGTATGATGGACAACCAGTTTACGTTTCCAGGCACCAAGTTCCGCTTTGGCTTAGACCCAATTTTGGGTTTGCTGCCCGTAGCTGGTGATCTGGCTTCTTTTGCTATGTCTGCTACGATCATACTGACGATAGCACGCCACGGAGCCAGCGGCAAGTTAGTCGTGCTCATGCTCATTAACCTGGCCATAGATACCGTTGTCGGTAGTGTGCCCATACTGGGTAATATCTTTGACTTTGCCTTTAAAGCCAACGAACGTAATGTACGGCTCCTGCATCGCCATTATGAAGAAGGGAAGTACCAGGGCAGCGGCAAAGGTATTCTCATCATGGCTATTGTTAGTATACTAGTTGTGCTGATGCTACTGCTGTGGGCGATGTGGGAACTGATAGAATGGCTGTACCAGCTTATTTTCTAAAACATACGCTTTAAGCGTGCACACGCCCCAATGTTCTGGCTAAGGCAATTGCTCTCAGAGCACTTTCCTCCTTATCTTTTATTTCCAGCATAATGTCCATGTCCAGACCTTCGGTTTCAGCCAGGAAGTCGTGGAAAAGCTGCTCCTGTATGCTTTGCACGTGTTTGCCTTTGCGCTCGTTCGGTGCCTGTGAGGAGTAATCCATCATCAGAATGCCGTCACGTTCCGGCTGCCAGGTGCTGGCGGCCATTTGCACCGCCTCACGCATAGGCTCTCCGTTGTTCACGCATTCGTGGTGGAAATTATCGAAAATAATGGGCATACCTGTTTCTTCATGCAGTTGCAGGCAGTCCTGTAGCGAATAGGTGCGGTCATCATTCTCCACGCAGAGACGGGACTTTACAGCTTCAGGCAGCAGGGAGTGATACACTTCTGCAAAACGCTGTATAGCGGAAGGCTTGTCGCCATAGGCGCCGCCGCCGTGTATCTGGAGCTTCGCCGTGGAGTCGAGCCCCATTAAGTCCAGTATGGTTGCCTGGTACAGCAGTTCTGCCACGCTGTTCTTCACCGTCTGCTCGTTAGGCGAGTTGAGCACCACAAACTGATCAGGGTGCATGGAGATGCGCATGTTGTTGTTCTTTATATAACTGCCCAGCTTCCGGAAGGTCATCTTGAAATGCTCCTGCCAGTTATACTTGTTCACCTCATGCGAGGCGAAGGGTACTAGGTCAGACGAAAGCCGGAAAAAGAAGAGGCCGTGCTGCACGTTATACTCCAGGATGCGGTGCAGACAGGCCAGGTTTTGCTCCACCGTCTCTATCAGGCGCTCTTCGGAGTAGGAGGCGAGCCGAAAAGTGCGGGAGGAGCTACAGTCGAGGGTGTTGTTCATACAAGGGTATCCGATCTTCATGCAGGTAGTTTTAGCTATACATATACACTAACCTACGGAGCACGCCCTTGTTTAGCTGCTTTTCGCGGTAACCGGTGTCTTCTTTAAAGAAGCAGACAAGGCCAGACTGAAGTCTTCTGCAGGACTATCACACGCTTCTGAAAACAGCAAAGCCTGCATTAGCTGCAGGCTTTCTTTTATTCGTATCCTCTGTTGTCTTTAAAAAAGCGATTGTAGTCTTCTTCTTCCTTTCGCCTGCGCTCCAACTCCTCTAGTTGTTTCAGTTCTTCCAGTTTGCGGCGCTCTTTGCCTTCTTTGGAGAACATGTCATACATCAGGCCGATGGGGCTGGCGATAGTGGGCGCTGGCGCTGGCGGTGGGGGAGGCGGCTCTAAACCGGGTATGTAGCCTGGCTTCTTCGTCTGGCTTGCCTGCCCCCGCTTCATGTTGCGCAGTGCCCGGTCAATCATTTCCTGCGAAGGGCGGCTGGTAACCTCTACCTCGCCTAACATGATACTGTCTTCCTGCAGCACAATGTTCACGCGCAGCTCAGAAACGGGTAGTTTGCTAGGCAAGTATAAAAGCGGCTTAAATCCGACAGCGCGTATAAGTAAAGTGTCACTCTGTGACACATCTATTTTAAACTGCCCCTGCTCATCTGACAGTACACCGAGACTCGTGCTCACCTTTACAATAGTTGCCCCTGGTACAGGGGTTGTACGATCTGGCTCCACCACTGTGCCGCTCAGTCTGATGCTCTTTTGAGCGTGCGCAGGTATGCAGCACAGGAGCAGAAAAGCACAAATAGAAACGAATAAGTATCGGAGCATGTAATAATTTGAAGCCGTAGCAGCGGTTGGATATATGGATTAATACGAATGAGCAGCCCAAATAGTATGCCAGCCTATGGTAATCAAAAATATGGCAGACCGGCAACCACATAAAAGTAAAGAAAATAGCTAAATCAACAAAAGCCTGTAGCCGCGCGCGCTACAGGCTTTTGTTGATTTAGCTATTTTCAATAAGGTAAAGTCCTTACATTCCGGAGCCGGCAGCGTTGTTGTTCTGTGTCATCTCATTATAATTTGCTCGGTTTTGCTCATATGTTCTATACTGTTCCGGACTCAGTATTTCTCTTATCCGCTGGTCTGTTTCAGTGTCTATACGTTGTAGTTCTGCATCCGTATTCTCTATTGGTCCTTCTGCTTGCATTGAGCGCTGCATTTCACTTAACTGTCTGCTACGGTCGTAGTAAACTCGCACCATCTGCGCGGCTATCACGGTGTCTACACCTAAATCTGCCGTTAGCCGGTTGGAGAGTTCTTCCGTGCTAAAGCCATACATCTGGTCGGCTTCAGGACTTGATGGTGGTAACCCGCCTGGTTCTCTGTCACCGTATCCTCTGATGTGGCTTGGGTCTACGTTTTCGTCTTCGTTTGAATCTTCCACTTCCGTCGTGGTGCCTCTGTCTTCGGTGCAGGAGGTAGCAGTGAACATGATGGTACTTAAAGCGAATATGGAATAAAGTATCTTTTTCATGGTTTCATTTTGTCAGTTAAATTAACGTCGCACCCTGTCAGGGTACCCTAGGTTTTACGAACCGGGCCTAAACTGGTTAAGGACTTTGCTTAGACGAAGCTGGTATCGTGTTAGATGATGCAGAAAATAGTTACTGGTGCAGCAAAGCAGGCAAAGTATACAGGACTGTTGTGAGTGGATAAGAAAGTCCATTACGCTATAAAACAGCAGCGCCAGCTTACAAGGCTGGCGCTGCTGTTTTATAGCGTAATATCCGGTTAAGCTTTCTTCAGCTCAAAAACGGTTATCTCTGGTAAAAAGCCGACACGACCCGGATAGCCAAGGAAGCCAAGGCCTGTATTGACGTACAGGTGCTGTCGGCCTTTTTTGTAGAGGCCAGACCATTGCTCATACACATACTGTACCGGGCTCCACTTCCAGCCCGGAATGTTTACGCCAAACTGCATACCGTGCGTGTGCCCGGCAAGTGTCAGGTCGATGTCGTCATACTTTTTGTTGATTTCACCGTCCCAATGCGAAGGGTCATGCGAAAGAAGCACTTTGAACGGAGAATCCTCAGTGCCCTTGTATGCCTGCTCCAGGCGGCCGTATTTCGGGAAGCCTGCGCGGTTACCCCAGTTTTCCACACCTAACACGGCTATCTTTTCCCCGTCTTTCTCTATGATGCGGTTCTCGTTCATGAGAATCTGCCAACCCATCTTACCGTGGCTGTCAATCAGGTTCTGCAGGTTCTCCCGCTTGGCTTCTGCGCTTGGCCAGGCTACATAGTCGCCGTAGTCGTGGTTGCCCAGTACGGAGAAAACGCCTGTCTTTGCCTTTATCTCTTTTAGAGTGTCTATGTGTTGCTGCACCTCCACCGCCATGTTATTTACGAGGTCCCCGGTAAAGAACACCAGGTCGGCCTCCTGCTGGTTAATCAGCTTCACAGCTTCTTTCAAAGGTTCCGTAGAGTTAAAGCTACCTGTGTGCAAATCAGAAATCTGCAACATTATATAGCCATCAAAAGCCTGTGGCAGGTTTGGTAAACGAAGTGTCACACGCTTCACCTGGTAATCGTAAGCCCCTTTCACCATGCCATAAATGAAGGCTGAGAAAGGAACGGCTGCCACCAGAAGTCCCATCTGGTTCAGGAACTTGCTGCGCGAAGGGTCAAATTCCGTTGTGCCGTTGGCATTGTTGAGCGCAATTTTGCCCATGCGCACAGTATCGTCTACAAACAGGAACAGCACCACCACCAGCTTAGAGGCAAAAATGATGAAGAGTGTGCTCGCCAGGTATGTTTTAAAAGCATCGGGCGGTGTTCCACGTGTGGCAGAGGCAAGGGCGAAAGTGCCTGCCGTTATAGCAAATACAGCCCAATGCAAAAAGTATATTATCTTCTGTGTTGTGGGAGCCAGGTTCTGTGTCACAGTCTTTATAGCCTGAAACACATAAAGGTCTATCACGAAAAGGAGGAATACTATTATTCCGATTGAAAGCATACTACGTCTCATATAGAAAGCAAAACTGCATATTAGCAGGCTGAAACCCGCTGCGGTTTTATATCAAAACAAATTAGGATTAAAATTACATCTATCTGTGCTGAACTTATTTTAGTAGAAAGTTCTTTCACTGACATCTCCTGACTATCAAAATCTATACCGCAAGTGGAAGAAACCGAAAGCATTTTTATAGCACCTTACCAGCAGCCGCTCAACATCAAAACATGGGCGGAGGAAGACCGCCCCCGCGAGAAACTTTTAATGAAAGGCAAGGCTGCGCTAAGCGATGCGGAGCTTATTGCCATCCTCATAGGCTCCGGCACGCCGAAGCTGACGGCGGTAGATGTGGCAAAGCTCATACTATCAGCTATAGGCAACGACCTGAACGAACTGGCCAAGCTGACAGTGAAGGACCTGACAAAGCATAAGGGAATAGGAGAAGCCAAGGCCATTGCTATTGTCAGCGCATTGGAGCTGGGCCGTCGCCGCAAAGAAACCGCCGCCGCTGCGAAAACCCGCATCACCTGTTCCACGGATATCTACAACTATATGAAGCCGCAACTGCTGGACCTGCCCCACGAGGAGTTTTGGATTATACTGCTTAACAGAGCTAATGTGGTCATGAAGAAGGAAAGCATCAGTTCCGGCGGTGTGGCTGGTACGGTGGCAGACCCGAAAATGATTTTCAAGAAAGCAATAGAACAGCTGGCTAGTTCTATTATCCTAGTGCACAACCACCCCAGCGGCAACATCAAGCCCAGCACAGCCGATATCTCTCTGACCAAAAAAATGAAAGAAGCCGGCCAGTTCCTCGACCTCCCCGTGCTCGACCACATCATTTTCACCGACAACGACTACTACAGCTTCGCAGATGAGGGAATTTTGTGAGTTTGGGAGTTAGAGAATATAGGAGTTAGAGAGTCTCTGAAGTTAAAAAGTTAGAGGGTTAGAGAGTTGAAAATATAAGTTTATGAGTGAAGTGAGAGTGAGTAATTTCGCTTTTGGAGAGGTGTTTAAGAAAAGGACGAAAATGTTTGCACTACGTGTGATTAAACTATTTAAGACGCTGCCAAACAAGGCAGATGCGCAAATCCTAGGAAAGCAGTTGCTTCGCGCATCAACTTCCGTTGCGGCAAATTACCGCGCAGCTTGCCGCGCAAGGTCTGCGGCGGAGTTTACTGCTAAAATCGGTATCGCGGTAGAAGAAGCGGATGAGTCCCTCTTTTGGCTTGAGATGCTGGAAGAATCTCAGATTGTAAAAGCGGACCTACTGGTAAGTTTGAAGCAAGAAGCCGATGAAATAACGGCTATTCTTACCAAAACCAGAAAGTCATCGCAAATAAAAAAAACAACTCCCAAACCCTCTAACTCCTAAACTCTCTAACTTAATATCACTCTTCCTCCAATATCTCCTTCACTCTTCCTACTTCGCCGGTTTCCAACCTTACTTTAATGCCATGCGGATGCGCGGGAGAATTAGTGAGAATTTTGTCTACGTAGCCTTCTGTTAGTTCTCCGGAGCGCTGGTCCTCCTTCAGGACGATGTTGACACGCAGGCCAGGTTTAATGTTTGAGCGTTTTGTTCCGTCCATTTTTAAGGTATAGTATAGCAATGATTGGTAAATAATAGGTTCAGTGTATTCTGCAGCGCCTATGTCCGGCTGCTCTCCCTGTGCTAAAGGGTTCTTGAAGAAATCATGTGTTGCAGGTGATACCGGCAAGGTATCCTGCAGGTTTACACCTTTGTCTATAAGGGGAGAGTGCGGCTCCAGCCGGTAAGCTGTCAGCTTTGCCAGGTCAAGTGGGTAGCCGAGTGTTTTACCGTTGCCCGGTTCCTTCAGGCCCGGATCTGCTGTTAACACGACCATCTCCTCCTCGTTAGGCATTAGCTTGTAGTTTTCTTTAAATGCCACCAGACTCGTGAAGACAGTATCGCCCCATTGAATCAAAGGTTCACTGTTATGGCTGTAAAAGAAGTTGTTGCTAAACGCCAATTGGTTGGTGGTGTCAGTGGCTTCTATGAGGGCGGCTCCGTTAACAGTGTAAAAGATATTGTTGTGAAATGAGATGTTGCGGTGGTTGGCACTCATAATACGGAGGCCACCGCCGGTAGGTGCAAATCGCCTGTCGGCATAGATGGTGTTGTTATATACAAGTAAGTCCTGATTTCCCCCATTGTTGTTTTTGTCTGCAACCCATAGGGTAATTCCTTTATAGTTGTTTTTTCTGCCGTCGTTCTCAGATATGTTGTAGCGCACTACATTGTTAACCATAGGGCGTGCCCACTCAAACTGCGCCACCAGGTAACCGGGCCCGTCATTGTCGTGGGAGTAATTGTACTGCATCACAGAGTTAGTAATACCGCCATCCAGGTCGAAGCCGCCGCCGTCGCAGCCGCGGCCTGCGCTCATGTTATAGACTTCGTTAAACTGGATAGTCACCTTGTTTGCATCCCAGGCCCAAATGCCGACAGGCCCGCCGCAATGCAGATTGTTCATGCCGCTGGTGTGCACCACACAGTGCTCTATGGTGGCGGTGTCAACATCAGAGATCACGATGCCGCTGCCGCTGTGGTTATCCGGAAGGGGCAAGCCAAACACCCGGTATACGTGGCAATTACCCACATAAATGTTCTGATGAGAATAGCCCTGTTTTTGCTGATTGAATTGGCCCCAGCTGTTGATGCCTTCAGAGCCAATATCATGTACAATGGCACGCGTAATCCTTACATCGCTGAAGCCGCTGTTGCCGTTGTTGCTTCCGATAGATATGCCCGCTTTCATGAAGCCCTGCACTTCCACATCATCAATATAAACATGCTGTAGCTTAACGTCACCGGGGAGGTCGTTGTAGAAGAGAATGCCATGATCCTTGTTCTGGGCATAGCCGCTGCCTGTGAAGGCAAGGCTGCGCACCTCAATGCCGCCTATGTTGTGCGCATAAAGGCCGTAGCTGGTGTCTGCAGCTATCACGGCTTTCCCTGTGCCCCAGGAGGTGATGATGATAGGAGTGCTGGATGTGCCGGATGTATCTATGTTCCCCTGGTGGAAGTATAAGTTACCGGTAAAAGTAGCACCACCTTTGAAAAGAATGGAGTCGCCGGCACTGAAACGGATGCTGTTCAGCCTGCTGATGCTTTGCCAGGGGGTTAGCAGGCTAAGGCCATTGTTTGCATCGCTGCCGCTACTGCTGATGTAGTAATTTGTAGCATATCCGGATAACGGCAGGGCAAGCAGCAACAGGTATAGGATACACTTCAGGTACATAGCAGGAACGCTGATTACTGAACAGTTACGATGTTGAGGTACTTCTCATCGAACGTCCAGCGGGAAGGGGCAGTAACATCAAACGGTTTTACTTCTACTTTCTTTATCTGGCGCAGGTCGGCCAGCAGCAATTCCGGTTCAGAGACGTGTTTGCCATCTATGGCAACAGTCAGCTTTTGCCCCTTCTCACTCACATGAAACTGCTCAAAAATTTCCGGCAGCCTTGCCAGCGTAATTTCCTTTTTCAGCGTCATGACAACCACTCCTTCTTTGCCTTTGTCGCCAAACTTTTCCAATGCCTTTTCTCCCTTATAGACGTTTAGATGCTGAATTTTATCTGGATCAAGTATCAAGGCATCATACGCCGTTTCTTGTGAACCTATGATTACCAAAGGTCGTGCTACATCATCAGCTATGTATATATTTTGCGTTATTGGAGGGAAAAACTGTGGTTCTGTTCCCTGTGCCTGTGTGGTAAGGCTGCAGGCCAGCAGCAGACAGCAGATGAGGACGTGACATACTTTCATAGGATACTATCTTTTCTTTAGCGACTTTTTCTCTTTCATTGCTGTCCGCTTCTGCTCCAGTTCGTTTTCGTATTTCATGTACAGAAAGATAGCGATGACGCCTGTTATAAGTCCTGACAAAATCAAGTGAAGCCCGAAGTAACTTCCGGAAGAGTTCAGGAAACATGCCAATACGCCGCATACTACCAAAAGAGCAGCAATCTTGTAAAGCAGCTTTTCGATTATTCTGTCTTTCATCATACCAGAACTTTTTAAACAACAGCACTATCCTTTGTGCTCTTCGCTGTTGCCGGAGCACAAAGGATAGTGGTAAATTTAATCAATCTATGGAAAAGGTTATACTGATGCCAGTGTGGCAGGTTGCCCTAATTCGATTTTTGTGCCCAGCACGTCTAAAAAAGCACGAATAAATTTCGGATGGCCGGGCCAGGCAGGCGAGGTGACAAGGTTACCATCTACTACTGCTTCAGTTGCCTCCACTGATACAAATGTGCCGCCTGCTATCTCTACTTCAGGGCCAACAGCGGGGTAAGCCGTCAATCGGCGACCTGCTACCACACGGGCAGCTGTTAGTATCTGGATGGCGTGGCAAACAGCGGCTAAAGGTTTGTTGTTGTCGGAAAAGTATTTCACAAGGTCGAGCACCTGCTGGTTTAGGCGCAGGTATTCCGGGGCACGGCCACCGGCAATCACCAGCCCCTCATAATCAGCAGGATTTACGTCTGCGAAAGAGTAGGTAAGCTGGAAGTTGTGGCCCGGCTTTTCAGTATACGTCTGGTCACCTTCAAAATCGTGGATAGCCGTTTTTATAAATTCGCCTTTCTTCTTGCCCGGGCATACGGCATGCACCTCGTAGCCAACCATCAGGAACATCTGAAAGGGTACCATTGTTTCATAATCCTCGGCAAAATCACCTGTCAGAAACAGAATTTTCTTTGTGTTTTCCATAGTATTTATGTTTTTAAGTCAGCAACAAGCAATACTCTACACAGAGCGTTTAGGATCATTGCTTGTAGAAAGATAGGTATAATGTTTTAGAAAGTACAGTGTATGTTGCTGAAATACAGTTAGATGAAGCTGCCGTTGTAGCTAGACAGACTTACTGCGTCAGCTACTTTACTCCTGTAGCGCCTCCATATCGGACACTTGCAGGCTGCGCAGCATCGATGTTTTTTTGTGCTGATGCTCCTGCATGCGTACCATAATGTCGTGCAACATTTCGACGGCTTGTACCACATACGGCCCCTTGTTCAGCATCACGCAGTCGGCACGTTGGGCCATGGCGGCATCCGTTATCTCTGCCCTGGAGGGGCGACCTTTCTTGGCAAGTGTTTCCAAGACCTGCGTTGCCCACACCACCGGCATATGTGCCGCTTCGCAAAGCCACAGAATCTCTTCCTGCACTTCAGCCAGCCGCAGGAAGCCACATTCCACTGCCAGGTCGCCGCGGGCTATCATAATGCCTGCCGGGTAGCGCTTCATGCAGGCAAGCAGCAGGTGGGGCAGGTTCCGGAATCCCTCCTTTGTTTCTATTTTCAGCATCACGCTCACATTATCTGCCTTCAACTCGTTTAGCTCGTGGTGCAGCGCCTCCACATCTTCCACATAGTTCACGAAAGAGAAGTTAACGATATCGGCGTGCCTGGCTACAAACTTCAGGTCATGCTTGTCTTTTTCCGTCATGCCTTTGAGCCGTATCTTGCTTTCGGGCAGGTTAATGCCTTTGTCGTCGCGCAGTTTGCTGCCGGTGGGGCTGGCATAGGTAATTTTCACCACAATCGAGTCCTTGCTGACCTCCATGATTTTTCCCTCTATTTTGCCGTCGTCAAAAAGAATGGGTTGTCCTTCTTTTACCTGTTTAAACACCTCAGGCAGGGTGCAGGAGATATGTGCCGGCTTCACCACATGGCCCTGATCGTCGTATAGCGCCGGCTCACCGGGTATCAATTCCCGTGTAAGCACCAGCAGGTTATCCTTTTTTAGGATAATGGGCGCAAAAGTGGGAGGTAATTCGCCAACCTCGGTTGTTCGCTCTGCCACGGCTTTGTTTTTGATGCGCAGTTTCATACCTGTGGTGATGTAGGAGCTTTTGAAAAGGTGTGCTATAACGCCATTGGCTTCCTTCTTCAGTACAGAAAAGGAGCGTTTGCGGCTACGGGTATCGGTAAAGAGGATAGTATCGTTCTCCCGTAGTTGCGCTACCCACTCGGCCTTTACAGGTAGCCAGGCATCCATGTTCACAGGTGGAGGTGCATCCGGTGGCGCAAGCCAGACATTGGCCGCCTCCGTGGTTTGCCCCAAATTGTTTTGGGCAGGGCGAATGGTTATTAGTTTTGGGCCCTCTTTTAATGGGCCAGTGCGCAGTTTCGGCCCCATCAGGTCCATCAGGATTTTGCATTTGACGCCTGTTTCTTCTTCGGCCTGATGAATAAGCTTTACCATCCGGAGCCACACCTTTTCGTTGTCGTGGGCGCAGTTAATGCGGGCGCAATTCATACCAGCTTTTATCAGGCGGAGCAGCAAGTCATAGTCTTCGGCCGCCTCGCCGGGAAGTGTTACCATAATGCGGGTATTTCGCTTTTCAGGTTTTGGGCCCAACAGTGCCTCTGTGTGTGCCTCCAGCAGCACACTGTTTTCAAAAAAAGAAACCGCGAGTTCCTTTTCTGCAGGTGCGCAGGCAGAGAGGAGGCAGAGCTGGTTCCGTACCGCCTGCAAACTGGCCAGTACATGCCCCTCTGCACGCCCTAACGACGATAGGCCTAGCTGCGACAGGTTCTCCTGCAGGTTGCGCATGTCATGCTTGCGCAACGACAGGTAGTGCAGCAGGTTCTGGGCACTCTTCCGGAACTCCGGGTGCACCAACTCAACTGCTGGTGTAAATTTTTGTTCCAACGCCACTGCCTCTTCGTGCAGGGCATCAATTTGCTCTATCAGCTCTTCCAGTTGCTTTACGTCTTGCTGCATCTTATTACAGGTTTTATACAGGCTTACAAACCGAGGATTTGACACTTAGGTTGTGCTTGCAGAATCAAATTAACTTAAAATATTTATTTTTATAATACGATTAGTAGAATTAAGTTTCTGTACCAAAACGAAATGATACGTCATCCCTTACATTGCTATTCCATATGGGTTCTGTAATCAAATCCTGCCAAATGCACGTAGTTCTACCTGCCTGACACATCAGCCGGTGCCACCCTGTATGAAGTAATATATGGCAAAACCTAAGTAAAATAAGCCTGAAGTCGTCATGACAACAGTGGCGAAAATTCCTGGAGAGAGCTGTTTTAGTAACTTGTTGTAGTTCAGGTACATGGTTAGAGCAATAACGATAGGGGTATGGGCTGCGGCACCTGCTCCGCCAGTAGGTGTGGACGGTGTCGGGTCGTGTTTCAAGAGGTTAAATTTCTCTTTGCTGAAAAAGACCAGAGCCTGTAAAAAACACGTTTCTTACAGGCTCTGCTATCTTGTCTGCTTTTTTCAGGACTTATTTCTTCACATAGAAAGGTATGTTAGCGGTAGCCACATTGTTGTTGCCGTCATACACATACACAAACAGGCGGTAAGCACCTTCCTGTTTTGGTGTTTTTAACTTTGCCTTTCCTGTAGTAGTTCCAGATACACGACCCTCTATAGCATCGGGCCTGCTTTCGCGGTCGCCACCTTCTTTTAAATCAGTGCTTTCGTGTAACAGCTCGTAACGGTACGTCAGCTTATCGTTATCCGGGTCGGTAACGGCGGCTGTCACTTTGTAATTCTTGTTCGGTTTCAGATAGACGTTATCTGTCGCTTTCTGGCCGTCTATCTCAAATGTGCTGAGGTGCGGCGCGCGGTTTTCTGGCCAGCTTCCAGTCCAGAGGTACTGCATCACATCAATTACTTCCGACTCTTTGCCGTCTTCAGTGAACAGGCCATACCAGGTGGGAGTCCTTTCCTGCTTCTGGCCCCACAGGAATACATAAGAGCCTAAGTTCCGGGCCTTGTCCTGTTGCATAGACGCCTCGTAGCGGCTTTTGTATACAGCTGCCTTCTGGCTACTGGTTTCCTCTACCGATGCACCCCAGGGCGTTTGATGGCTTTCCCAATGCCCGGTTGGTCCCCATTCTGTAACCATGTATGGCCCTTCCCAGCCAAATTCGCGCACGCGCCTTGGCACATCAGGTAAACCGCCGTAGGCATTCACCGCCAGTATATCCAACTGCGGAACTTTCTCTTTTATATAATCCACCTCCATCTTATTTATACCTGCCAGCATGGTGCTGGTTGGGTGGTTTGGGTCTACCTCATGAATCATATTCGCAATGTCGTTCACGGCATCCCAAACCAGCGGATCAGTGTAGCTTAGGTTCAGTTCATTGCCAATGCCCCATATCAGCAAGGCGGGGTGGTCTTTATACTTGACAACCTCTTTCCGTAGTTCCGCCAGCTGCTGGGCAACGGCCTGGGGGTCGCCATAGTCGAAACCGTGGCGCTCGCGGCTCACTTCAAGACCCATTGTTACGGTTAAGCCATGTTTGTGCGCCTCGTCCAGTATCTCCTGCGCATTGTCGGTGCTCCAGGTACGGATAGAGTTGCCGCCATACGCCGCCAGTTGCTCCAGATACTGGCTACCGCCTGCACCCTTAATATAATAAGGGGCACCCCCTCTGTAAAGCTGGTATCCTCCGTTTTCTTTGCGTACTTCTACTTTTATTCCTTCCTGCATGGGCTTGCCAGGTTGTTCTGTTTCAGGTAGTTTATCAGCGTAAGCCTGCACAAAGGGGGGCATGAGCAGGAGTGCAAGCGCTGCTAAGATTAAGTTTTTCATGTTGATAGGATGTCTTTTAAGTAAAGGGACACAAGTATTAAGCCACAATGCTTTCTTACATTTCGTCCTCGTAAAACTCTATCAGGGCACCGAAGTAGCTGTTATTCCAACCTTCTACTATATCCTCAAAATCTTGGTCCGGAATGTTGGTGTGCCTGAGTTCTGCAGAGGTGCCGTTTTTGTGCGGGTGCAGTTTGATGGTGACGATAGAGTCTTCCTCTTGCTCTCCAAAGTACCACTGCTGCACGATTTTCTTTCCCTCTTCAAACTCCAGGTTCTTGCCCACAATGCTGCCGTCCCAAAGTGAAAACTCAGACCCGGGCTCTGCCGACATGTCTGCTTTGTCCCCTGTCCAGGCCTGTATGGTAAGCGGGTGCGTCAGGGCCAAGTATACTTCTTCCGGAGATGCAGGTATGATGTAATATTTCTTGAAGTCTTTCATTATTTATAAAGGGAGCTTAGTTGAGGGCAAAGGTACAGATTTGATGATAGCGCTGATAACTGATAAATACCTAAGGCAGGTAAACTGCATTTATTTTAATGTTTTACTACGCTTCATGTCCTATTATGCCGTCATTAGACATCTCCAGATAGTTACACGTTTCAAATAGGATCTTAACTGTCAAAGCATTGTTTCTTATTAAATCAAAAAGCCTTCTATTCCTGATGTTACCTGTTGTGATCAGGAATAGTCTTTTTGGCTGGCCTAGAATCATGTGGGAGTGATAAAAATCAGAGTCTTTTGTAACTACAATTAAATCCTCTTTATCTGCATAAGCGCAAATAACCCTGTCAGGAGTCTCGTCTCCAGTTGGTAAGGAATCTACATGAATAGAATGAAATCCTGCCGATTCGAGAATCTCACACAGCTTTGATGGCAGTTGGGCGTCTACCAGAAACTTCATGCAGTCTTGGTATAAGATTTTGTCCTGGTTAGTTTTGCTGCATATGCCAGACAAGCATAAATGTCCTCTTTTTCTAATGCAGGATAATCTGAAAGTATTTCAGCTTCTGTCATGCCTGAAGTCAACAGGTCGAGAACCAGGTCAACTGTATATCTTTTATTTCTGATGGTCGGTTTTCCATGACAAATCTCAGGATTAAGTGTTATTCTGTTTAGTAAGTTTTCCATACTTTAATTTACGGAATTATTTTGTACCAGTCTTTTTTTATACATCTTCACACTGCATCAAAGCAGTGTTGCTCCTTAGTAGAAAGTGATTGCCTTTATCATTTTCCCCAACACCCTCTCCAAAAATTTCCGACCTTTGCATAAAATAGCTATTGAACCTTATGAAACGACCACTAAGGCTAGTCATATTTGCGGGCATCGCATTGGTGCTCTTCTACTTCGTGCAGGAAACCTTCTTTAACGAAGATAATTATATAAAGCCGCTGCAGCAGGAGCGAACCGACAAAGACCTGACTTTCCGGAGCCGCACCAACAGCCCTTTTAAAGATGAAGACCGCCGCAATTTTAAGAATCTGGTGTATTACAAGCCGGACCCGGACTACCGTATAAAAGCGGAGGTAGCGCAACTGCCGCAGCAGGACACCCTGCTCATGCCCATGACCGACGGCAGCAACGAAGCTTACGTACGCTATGCCACTGCCTCATTTGAACTGGAGGGCCAGCCGCAGCGTCTGACGCTGTATAAAAAAGCGAACAGGACGGCAGACGAGGAGGAGCAACTGTTTGTGCCCTTCACCGATAGAACCAACGGCTACGATACCTATGGCGGCGGGCGCTACCTGGATATCCCTTTCGAGGAAGATGCAAAAACGGTGGTGCTGGACTTTAACCGCGCCTACAGCCCTTTCTGTGCCTATAACCCCGACTATGTATGCCCCGTGCCGCCAAAAGATAACCGCCTCGACATAGCCATTCCGGCAGGGGAGAAGACGTATGAGGGAGCAGATTAGTTTTAGATGTTAGATACTAGATATCCTGATAAAGCACGGGCTGCATAATTGTATAAATGTCCTTACTTCAATCTAACATCTAACGTCCAGCATCTAACATCTAGAAAATATCCTTAATTTTGGAGAACACAGGCTTCCGGTGCGGAGGCTGATTTTAAAAAGAGAAACAACATGCTGATTTCATTCGACTGGCTGAAACAACTGATTCATATAGATAAAGATGCGGAAGAAGTAGGTGCTTTGCTGACAGGCGCAGGCCTGGAGGTAGAGGGTATCGAAACATTTGACTTGGTACAGGGAGGCCTGGAAGGCATTGTGCTGGGCGAGGTGCTGACCTGCGAACCGCACCCGGATGCGGACCGCCTGCGCATCACAACCGTGAACATCGGCAACGGCACACCAAGCCAGATTGTGTGCGGCGCACCCAACGTAGCAATTGGGCAGCGCGTGGTGGTGGCTACTATCAACAGTACTTTATACCCAACAGGTGGTGAGCCCTTCAAAATCAAGAAGTCCAAGATACGCGGTGCCGCTTCAGAGGGTATGATTTGTGCCGAGGATGAAATAGGTATTGGTACTTCACATGCCGGTATTATGGTGCTGGATACGGATTTGCCGAACGGTACACCAGCCGCCGGATTCTTCGGCTTGGGTTCTGATAAAGTATTTGAAATAGGCCTGACGCCGAACCGTGCCGATGCGGCTTCGCACTACGGCGTGGCCCGCGACCTGCAGGCGCTGACAGACGCTAAAGCAGTATTGCCCTCTGTAGAAGACTTCAAAGTAGACAACACATCACGGCCTGTTGAAGTGGAGGTGGAGAACTCAGAGGCTTGTCCACGTTATGCCGGTGTAACAATGTCTGGTATAACCGTGGGGCCGTCGCCGGAGTGGATGCAGAAGCGTTTGCGTGCTATCGGTTTGTCGCCGATAAACAATGTGGTGGATGTGACCAACTATGTGCTGCACGAACTGGGCCAGCCGCTGCATGCCTTTGATGCAGATAAAATAAAAGGCGATAAAATTATCATGAAGACAGTAGCCGAGGGCACCAACTTTAAAACACTGGATGGCGTGGAGCGCAAGCTGCAGGCAACAGACCTGATGATATGCGACACTGAAGGTCCTATGGCGATTGGCGGTGTATTCGGAGGCGAGGAGTCCGGCGTGTCAGACGAAACTACCAGCATCTTTATTGAGAGCGCTTACTTCTCCCCGGATTGGGTGCGCCGCACCGGTATGAACCACAGCCTGAAAACCGATGCCTCTTTCCGCTTCGAGCGTGGCACCGACCCGAATATGGTGCTGCATGCCCTGAAGCGCGCGGCGCTTCTGATGCAGGAAGTAGCAGGTGGCGAGGTGTCTTCTGAAATTGTGGATGTATACCCTGCACCGATTGAGAACAAAATTATTACGCTCAGCATAGAGCGTGCGCATACCTTGATCGGGCAGCATGTGGGGGCAGAGCGTATCAAAACCATCATGACTGACTTAGGAGTGGAGGTGACAGGCGAAACAGAAGAATTTATTCAGTTTTCAGTGCCTCCGTTCAAGGTAGATGTTACGCGTGAGGCCGATGTGGTGGAAGAAATCCTGCGCATCTACGGCTTCAACAACATCGAGATGTCAGAAGATTTGGCGACAACTTACCTGGCCAAGTTTCCGAAGCCCTATGCCGAGAACGTAACAGAAGCCATTTTAAGCTATATTGCGGATAACGGCTTCCATGAAATCATCACCAACTCCATTACCAATTCCAACTACTATCAGCCTGCCGGTGAGGCAGAGGTAGCGGGGCTGGTGCGGGTCGTGAACTATAACTCCGAAGACCTGGACGTGCTGCGCAAGAGCATGGTGTTCTCTGGGTTGGAGGTGCTGCGGCGCAACATCAACCGCCGCCAGCGCGACCTGAAGCTGTTTGAACTGGGCAAGGTATACGAGCAGTTGGAGGACGGCAGCACCAAAGAGAGCCGCAAGTTGGCCCTTTACATGGCCGGTAACGTAACCGCTGAAAGCTGGCAGCAGCAGAGCAGTAAATCCTCTTTTCATGACCTGGCAGGAGTAGTGCAGAACGTGCTACGCAAACTGAATGCCGGTGATTTTGAGGTGCAGCCACTACAGCCGAACAGCTATATGCGGCAGGGCGTTGCGTACCTGAAAAATGGTGTTGTGATTGCCGAACTTGGTCTGCTGGATGCGGGTGTGAGCCGCTTCATGGAAGTGAAGGAGCAGGTGTGGTTTGCGGAGCTGAACTGGGACTACCTCCTGAAGAAGTACAAAGACAACCTGGTGGCCGAAGAGCTGCCTAAATTCCCGGAAGTGCGCCGCGACCTGTCGCTCGTACTCGATAAAAACGTTACCTTCGACCAGATCAGGCACATTGCCTTCCGGACAGAGCGCAAGCTGCTGCAGGACGTGAATGTGTTCGACGTGTATGAGGGCGACAAGATAGCTCCAGGCAAGAAAGCCTACGCTATCAGCTTCACGTTGCTGGACAAACAGCAAACCCTGACCGATAAGGTGATCGACTCCACGATGAATCGCCTGATGCAACAATTTGAGAAACAGTTGGGAGCTTTAATTCGCAAATAGCGTTATGCCAAAGGAAAAGCAGATACAACAACTTCAGCATATTGAGGATAAGTTGCGCAAACTTGTCGCCCGCTACACCGACGTGCAGCAGAAGCTAAACAGTGCTCAGGAGGAAATTAAATTCCTGGAAGGTTTGGTCGATGAGAAGGAACAACAAATAAAAAATTTTCAAAATCAGGAGAATATTGTTAAAATTGTAAATACGATAGCAGGAAATCCTGCAAATTCGACAGAGTTAAAGCTCAAGCTGAACGAATATATCAGAGAAATTGATAAGTGTATCGCTTATCTACAGGACTGAGCACCAGCATGTAATGGGCCAACAGGGCCCAACGCTATGAAAGCACCTGAGAAAGCACAACCCTTAAAACGCAACGGATGGGAGAATTAGCTATAAAAATTCGCATCGCGGAACGCGAGTATCCGATGCGGGTAAAGGAAGAGGAAGAAGAAAGAATTAGAGTTGTTGGAAAGATTCTGAACGAGCGCCTGCGCTTTTTCAAGGATCAGTTCGGCTTGCAAGACAAGCAGGATCTGCTCGCCCTGGTTGCCTTCGAAACGATGGTGGACAAGGTGAAACTGGAGGAGGACAAAGACTCCCACGGTACAGAAATTGGACAAAAACTCAACATTCTGGAAGAACTCTTATCATCAGTAAATGTGAAATAAGCAACCTGGCCATCCCGGGCTGCCGCTTTTGTTTTTCGTTAGGGCTATAAGTTATACCCTGTCTCTTTGCAGGCACTGCTATATGTTTTTATTCACTATAAAAGCTTAATAGTTATGCCCGATATCCTTTATATTTTATTAACTGCCGTTGTCGCGCTCGCAGTGGGCGTGTTCATTGGGCGCGCCATGCTGCAGAAGGTTTACAAGCAGCAGGAAGAAGATGCACGCCAGAAGGCGAAGAGCATCATACGTGAGGCGGAGTTGAATGCTGAAAGCCTTAAGAAAGACCGTATTTTAGAAGCCAAGGAGAAATACCTGAAGCTGAAGTCTGAGTTCGATGAGGAGATGAACAAGAAAAAGAACATCATCATCCAGAACGAGAACAAGGTAAAGCAGCGCGAGCAGCAAGCCACCAAGCAATTGGAGCAGACAAAGCGCCTGGAGACAGAACTTGAAAAAGAGCGGGAAGTAGTAGCGGCTCAGCTGGACAAGGAAAGAGCGCAAATGAATGCCCAGCTCGACAAAGAGAAAGAGCAGGTAAACACGCAGCTGGAGCAGCTTAAAAAGCGCAAGGAAGAGGTAGAGGCGAAGCACAACGAGATTGTAGGCCAGCTGGAGAAAATAGCAGGTCTTACTGCATCTGAAGCACGGGAGCAATTGGTAGAGGCGCTGAAGAGTGAAGCACAGACGCAGGCTTCCTCTCATGTAAAAGACATTGTGGCCCAGGCTAAGCTGACAGCTACGAAAGAAGCCAAGAAGATCGTTATTGAAACCATTCAGCGTACTGCTGCCGAGCATGCCATTGAAAACTGCGTGTCGGTGTTCAACATAGAGAGCGACGACATCAAAGGTAAAATCATCGGCCGCGAAGGCCGTAACATACGTGCTTTAGAGGCTGCCACCGGTGTTGAAATCATCGTAGATGACACGCCTGAGGCTATTATTATCTCTGGCTTTGACCCGGTTCGCCGAGAAATTGCCCGTCTGTCGTTGCACCGCCTGGTAGCAGATGGCCGTATTCACCCGGCCCGCATTGAGGAGGTGGTAGCTAAGACACGCAAAAACATTGAAGAGGAGATAGTAGAGATTGGGGAGCGTACCGCCATTGATTTAGGCATCCATGGGCTGCACCCTGAGCTAATCAGGATGGTCGGCCGTATGCGTTTCCGTTCCTCTTATGGCCAGAACCTGCTCCAGCACTCACGTGAGGTTGCCAACCTTTGCGCCACAATGGCGGCCGAACTTGGCTTGAACGTAAAGCACGCGAAACGCGCCGGTCTGCTGCACGATATTGGTAAGGTAACACCGGATGAGCCGGAATTGCCGCACGCTATTATCGGCATGGAAATGGCCAAGCAATACAAAGAACATCCGGATGTTTGCAACGCCATTGGAGCCCACCACGATGAGGTAGAGATGACCGCCATGGTATCTCCGCTGGTACAGGCCTGCGATGCTATCTCCGGTTCTAGACCAGGTGCCCGTCGCGAGATTATGGAGTCTTACATCAAGCGCCTGAAAGAGCTGGAAGAAACAGCTGTTTCGTTTGAGGGTGTAAACCAATGCTACGCCATCCAAGCCGGCCGTGAACTGCGCGTAATGGTAGATGCTGACAATGTATCAGATGAAAAAGCATCCCAAATCTCCTACGATATTTCTCAGAAAATCGAGAAAGAGATGCAGTATCCCGGACAAATCAAAATCACAGTTATCCGCGAGATGCGTGCCATCAGCTACGCCAAGTAGCCGTTGATATAGATTTAAGAGAAGCCGCCTGCTACATTTGTGGCAGGCGGTTTTTTTATGTGGGACGAGGTTGCCTGCTTCAAGCTTTCAGCATTTATTTATCGAAAGGGTGAAAACGTATGGCACGAAAAGTGCCAGTTACAATCAGGCCTCTTGGTAACCACAAGTTGAAAACTTGCGGTATGTATTTTTCTTTAAAACGCAGCTTATCCAAGCTCCCATCCTTGGACAAGGAGGGGTAGAAGTGGTTTGACCCGGTAATGATACTTACACCAACCCCAACAACTCCGAAGCGGCTGCAAAGGCAGATTTCTGCCCTTCCTTTACCTGCGCCGCTATACCAGGCAGCTGCGCTTTTACCTGCTGATGCATATAAAAATGCTCCTCCAGACCTTGCCGAATGGCTTCGTACATCCACTGCAAGTTCTGGCTGTGGCGCTTTTGTTCAAAAAACCCGTTGCTGTGCGTGAGTTGCAGGTAATCGGATATGGTTTGCCAGATAGTGTCGAGGCCGGTTTGCTGCAGTGCAGAGCAGGTGCTGACCTGTGGCAACCAGCCAGAGGCTGCCTTCGGGTAGAGGTGCAGGGCGTTCTGGTATTCGGCACGGGCCATTTTGGCTTTGTCTTTATTGCTGCCATCTGCCTTGGTGATAGCGATGGCGTCGGCCATTTCCATGATGCCGCGCTTGATGCCCTGCAATTCGTCGCCGGCGCCGGCCAGCATCAGCAGCAGGAAAAAGTCCACCATGGCATGCACCGCCGTCTCTGACTGGCCAACACCCACCGTTTCAACAAAAATCGTATCGAAGCCGGCTGCCTCGCAGAGAATGATTGATTCGCGGGTACTTCTGGTAACACCCCCCAAGGATTTTCCAGCGGGAGAGGGCCGTATGAATGCCTGCGGATTAGTTGCCAGCGTATCCATACGAGTTTTATCCCCTAGTATGCTGCCACCGGAGCGTTGGCTGGTGGGGTCGATGGCCAGTACGGCCAGCTTCTTATTTTGCTGCTGAATCAGGTATATACCAAAGGCTTCTATAAAAGTGCTTTTCCCTACACCCGGCACGCCTGTTATACCTATGCGTACGGAACTACCCGCATGCGGAAGCACTTGGTTGATAACCTCCTGCGCCAGTTCCTGGTCGGAATGCAGTCTGCTTTCTACAAGCGTAATGGCGCGGCTCAGCATTACCCTGTCACCAGCTAAAATGCCTGCTACATACTTTTCTGCACTAAATCGCTTGGCCAAGAGTGTCCAGATTTTAGGTTTAAGAATAGAGTGTCTTCTACAAATTTAAAACTATTGTGCTATTTGCCCACTTTTACTATGCCCTAAAAAAGTTAAGAGAAGCCGACCTACAGGCTGGCTTCTCTTATGTAGCAAAATCTTATGTTTTTCTGATAGCTGCCTAAAGCCCTTGCGGAAAGTTTGGCAGGCCTAAATCACTCTTGCGGCCAGCAAGATGAAATCCATCATCCGTATACATGCCCGCCTCAGCTTTTGCATTAGGGTTGCTGATCACGCCAAGATAAGCGTTGTCTCTGCGGGCTACATATATTTTCCCATCAGGCCCTATTTGAAGCGCACCGATTCTGGGACTGGCTGAAGTACCCACTACCACCGCTGATTCAGCTATGGCGTCTGCATCTCCGGCAGATAAATCAAACTGAATAACCTGTGCCTTGCCACCGCCCTTGCCATTTGCAGTGGCGTATAACTTACTGCCATCCGGGGAAAATAGTACGCCATAGGCCTCCTCATACCCTTTCAGGAGATGTGGATTAGAAATTTCCCCTGTGCTGCGGTCAAAGTCCAGTAATTCGAAATTACTGGTGGCATCCCAGAGTGCAGCTGCCAGTTTTGTGCCATCCGGAGAAGGAACCAGGTAGCCGATGGCTTTACTATTCGGGCCGCCGTGCACAGTTCCTACATTACTCAGGACAGGTTTCACGCTCACACCATCCGCTGAAACCAGGAAAGCCATATACCCGTTGCTGTTCCAGCGATGGGCAATCACCCACCAGTCGCGGTTGTTGCTGTGGCGGACAGCCGTGAGTTTTTCCGTGGCCGGGGCTATCATAAAATTGTTTCTGGAGATAATGTCTCCGTTGCCTTCCTGCTTGGTCATATCTATCACACTATAGCGCAGGCCATTCGATTGTGCCTGTATATCAGTGGTAAAAATGTAGTAGGTATTCTCGTTGCCTGGTTTAGGTAAGATAAGAGCCGATTGCGTAGAGGATTTGCCACCCATCAGGCCATTGCCGTTTGGCATTACGCGGTGGTTGCGGTTCCAGACCGTGATACCGTTGGTATAGAGGAGCAGGTTTCCGTCTTTATCAGACAAAGACGCACTTCCTTCTTCTGTAAATATGCGGCTATGTGTCACAGCTGTCACTGTATCCTGAGTAAAGGTGATGCCAGCGCCTTTCCCGAAGTACCAGTTTGCTTTTTCACCTTGTGCAAAGGCTGTAAAACTGCCTGCCAAAAGTAAGGCTGCCGCTGTTATGTGTCTAAAGTTGATCATACATGCACAATTTGTTCTTCAAACGATGCATTTGCAAACGTAGTGCCAAGTGTCTAAATTTTTGCTTATTACCGCTGCAGCGCAGCCTCTTGTTCGGTAATTTGCAGTAATTCTGGGTGCAGCGTAAGCAGCTTGAGCAGTACGCCGTTGGTCCAGCCGAAGCCGTCTTGGTTAGGATATTCGCCACCGCCAGCTTCTAAAGACATATCCTCGACATTATATTTTTCTACCAGTTTCCCCGTCTGCTGAAACACCTCCATGTTACGCCTCGTCCAGTTGCGGGCAATAGTGTCAGCAAGCCGATTGTGTTTGTAGTTGCGGAGTGCCTGTATAGTCATCCACTGCAGCGGTGCCCATCCGTTAGGAGAGTCCCATTGCTGCCCGGTGCGATTTAAGGTGGTCACTACACCGCCGGGCTTCAGGAAGTCAGCCTCTATTTTCTGTGCCACGGATGTAGCTTGGTTCTTCTTAGCCATGCAGAAGTACAGAGGGAACACTGCTGCCAAGGTGGGGATGTTGGTGGTAGTGCCTTTCACAAAATCATAATCGTAGAAAAAGTCATCGTCCTCATTCCAGGTATACTTCAGCAGCGCCTTTTGGCGTTCTTTGGCTCTCTGTTCGTAACGCTTTGCCTCGGCTTTATTTCCCTGCATTTCTGCCATCTGCGCCAGTGTCATTTCGATATGAAAGAGCAGCGCGTTCAGGTCTACAGGAATGATATCAGTGGTATGGATGGTCCCCAGGTTATTGGCGTCTGAAAACCAGCGGCTGCTGAAGTCCCAGCCTGATTCAGCCGCAGCCCTGATGTGGCGGTACAGTTCTTCCGGGTTTCGGCCGGACTCCTGCGCCAGGTGCACGTCTTCGAGGTACGACTCTGGCCTTGGCTTAGGGTTATCGTCCCAGTATCGGTTCAGGATGCTGCCATCCGGTAGGCGCACCACCCGGCGATGCGCAGGATTAGCCGCACTCAATGTGTTGGCACCTTCCATCCAGAAATCATATTCTTTCTTCAGGGCGGGCGCATAGTTAGTCAAAACCTCTTTGCCTTTTTGTTGTGCCAGCACACGCAGCATGAGTGCATAGAAAGGCGGCTGTGAGCGGCTAAGGTAATAGGTGCGGTTGCCGTTCGGAATATGGCCCGTTGTGTTGATAAGGTGCGTAAAGTTGTCTACCATGTTCTGGATGAGCTGCGTTTCACCGCTAGCTTGCAGGCCAAGCATGGTAAAGAAGCTGTCCCAGTAATATATCTCTCGAAAGCGGCCACCCGGCACTACATAGGCATTAGGCAACGGAATAAGTGAACCTGCGTCAGTTCCGGGCTGCCGCGTTAGCACAGGCCACAGTTGCTCGATGTGTTGTATAACGGTCAGGCTGGTGTCCGACCTGAAGTCAGCGGCAGGCTGCGGTGGCATCTCAAAATTATTCATTACAAAAGCCTGCAAGTCAAAGCCTGGCTGATCTTTCTGTTGCCGGTACGCCTGTAAAATCTCATCAGGCGGAGCAAGTGGGGTGGCATCCGGAAAGGTTTTAGAATCAGGAAACACACTTTGTAGCTGTACCTGCTCAAACAGCTCGCCCAGCTGCTCGGCTGGCCTGTAGAATTCCTGCGCCTGCAGTGGCAGTAATGTATAGATGAAGGAAAATAAGAGAAAGAGGAGTGATTTAAAGGTGGTGCTGAGAAAGACTGACTTCATTTTATTTCATATTGTTGGCATTGTGTTCTTACGGAAGAAGAATGGAGAGAGACAAAATTTTAGTTGGTGGGGAGAAATCAAAATACTATAGGTCCTGAACAACTATAACAGCAGGTATATTAGTGTCTCTATAACTAGGACCCGTATAAACGGAAAGGAGAAGAGTCACGTTACTTGAAATCGGTCGGGAAGGTAGGAGCAGTTCTACAGAAAGGATTAATACCAGTAGCATCTCTTCCTTGTATATAATCAGACGGATAAGTACCCTCATAGAATACGCGCCACATGCTTGTCTAACTCAACCGGTTCAGGCACAGTACGAAAGTTAAACATAATGCAAATTTGATGACGCATTACCAAAAATGTTGCTGTACACTAAAAACATGTATGCTGCCTCAGGGAGTGCTGTTTGCTGACAGCAGCACCTTTATCTCCCTGGCTTATTTTATTGTACAAACTGTGTCGTGTCTGTTATGGTGGTGTCTGTGAGTGTATCTGCTGTAGTGTCTTCTAAATCATCATTTCCCAGATAGTCTCCCTGTGTTGTTTCGGGTGGTAAATGCTCTCCGGCAGGTTCGCCACCACAGGAGGCTAAAAGGAAGGAACTACTAAAGAACAGTGCTGCTATAATTGAAATTCTGTTTTTTTTCATAGTTTGATGTTTAACGGGTACGAAGCTTTTATACTCAAATAAGTGCTCTCCCTACTGCTTCTAGGAGAGGCTAGAAGTTAAAAGCTGATGAATTTATCAAGCCACTCAGCAGGATAATATCATAAAACGTGGGTAACATTGTTTAGTTTTACCTCCCGAAGGGGTGCTTCCTAAATGATGCCTGGCTCATGGCATCCTTTTCATATACTGCTACATTATATTCCTGATACTGTTGTGCAAAATTCGGTTCGCCGGGAAACACTTCCTCCGGAGCCGGACTGTCCTTCAGGAAGAAGTATACTTTGGTGTTGCCGTACTTGGTATGTGGCATGAACTCGCCGTACGTCTGCATCTCCTCCCACAGCGTATCTGCCACCGTCACCGCATATATCCTAACAATGGGACCTGTGTTGTTTTCATTCCGGTACATCGCCACTTCCTTAAAATCTCCCGCTAAATCCTGCGGACCTGGTTGTGAGAAGGAGTCGTAGATGAACCAGATAACGAGAACGGCAGAAAGGGCAATGAGTATGTATTTTAATTTCATGGTGGGGTGAAGGTAATATAATTGTCAGAACAGTTAACCTGTTGCTGCGTGTTTAGTTATATGAGCACCAAATATAAAGTATACCATCCGGAAGGCATCTACTTCATCACATTAACAATAGTGGAGTGGGCAGATGTGTTTACCCGACGCGATTACTGCGAATTGTTCTGTGACAGCTTGAGCTATTGTCAGCGTGAGAAAGAGCTGACACTTTATGCCTAGTGCATCATGACGAATCATGTTCATTTAATCTGTTCTGCCCCAAGTTTGCCGAATGTGATGCGGGACCTAAAGAAATATACTGCTCGTTTCCTGGTGGAGGCCATCAAAAGCAATCCAAGAGAAAGTAGAAAAAACTGGCTGCTCTGGATGTTTAAAAAGGCCGCTGAAAAGAGCGCAAGCCACGGAGAATACCAGTTCTGGCAGCCAGGAGGACACCAGGTAGAGTTAAATGACAATGAACTAATGGAGCAACGGCTGGAGTACCTGCATCAGAATCCGGTAAAGGCTGGCTTTGTGGAAGAGCCAGTGGTATTACAGCAGTGCCCGGGATTATGCCGGTAAAAAAGGTAGACTAGAGGTAGTGCTGATGGAGTAAATGTATAATTATAATATTAAATTCTGGCGCCGGAATCTATCCAGTGCCGGGGGTGGGTGTGAGTCTCCAGACTCACTTTTACAACATTACAAGTGAGTCTGGAGACTCACACCCACTATACTTCACCGGTTGGATACCGGCGCCAGGGAATATTTTATTCTTCTCCGAAGTAATCTATATCTAATCTTTTTACCTCGTATTTTGAAACAGGTGTGACTCCCAAATTATAATCAATCATGTATTGTGCAAGTTGCTCCCCATCTATCAGAACAATTTTTGTTTCATTACGGGGTGTGTATGCTTGAGCCTCTGTCGTAAATCGTGAGGTTGTGATGAAAACGCCTTTCTTTGCTCCGTGCATGGCTAAAGCACCGACGAAAGCCTGAACATCGGGTCTACCAACCGGATTGTTTTCATTCCATCGCTTTGCCTGAATATAGATAGCATCTAAGCCTAATTTATCTTCTTTAATTATACCGTCAATGCCACCGTCACCGCTTTTTCCAAGTGCTTTTCCGGCATCTCTCAATGAACCTCCATATCCCATTTTTACCAGTAGTTCCACCACAAGCTTTTCAAAAAAAGAGGGTGGTAAGCTTTGAATTTTAATAAGCAACTCCTGTGCGAGTGCCTTTCTGATAGATAAGTACGCTATGTCCATTGCCTCTTCCGGTGTTTTATCAGCATCTTCGTTGATAGAAACTGCTTCTCCAGCAGCGCGTGTATTATCTATGCTCTTAAAATCCCTGAACTCTGGAAACTGAAGTAGAAAATTGCTGCTGATTTTATCAGGTTTGGAAGCTAATATATCTAAACCTCGTGGCGTAATTTTGAAATGAGCACGTCTGGTTGCCTCTAATAGCTGCGCCTTCTTAAAATAGGTAATAGCCCATCCAGTACGGTTTCTTACAACAGGTTCCTTACCACTTGGTATTACTTCTTCCCGCTCTTCATCTGTTAAACCAAAAACATTTGATAAGTAGTTTACCGCATCTTTTGTAGCATGTTCTTCTTTGTCACCTGCAAACTTTAGAAGAGGAAGCATCAGTGTCTGATAATCAGGAATAGCCATAGAGGGTGTTGATATATTACGGTTCTAATATAAATTAAAATCCCATGTTGACCAATTTGCCAGCATGGGATTTACACTATAAAACGAATACAATCACCCCTCCACCCGCTTCATCAATTTCTCCAGTATATTCTGTGCGGCTACTGAGATAATAGTACCCGGGCCAAACACGCCTGCTGCACCAGCCTTAAACAGGAAGTCATAATCCTGGGCTGGGATTACGCCGCCAACGATGACCATGATGTCTTCACGGTCCAGTTTGCGGAGTTCTGCAATCAATTGCGGTACCAGTGTTTTGTGGCCGGCTGCCAGCGAGGAAACACCCACCACGTGCACGTCGTTTTCGGCGGCCTGCATGGCTACTTCGGCTGGCGTCTGGAACAGCGGGCCTATGTCCACATCAAAGCCGAGGTCAGCGAAGGAGGTGGCAATGACTTTGGAGCCGCGGTCGTGACCATCCTGGCCCATTTTGGCAACCATGATGCGCGGGCGGCGGCCCTCCAGTGTCTCAAACTTGTCGGCTAAGGCTTTTGCTTGCTCGAAATTTTCGTCGTCAGATAGTTCTGCGGAATACACGCCTGATATTGCTCTAATGGTTGCTTTGTGTCTGCCGAATACTTTCTCGAGGGCATCTGAGATCTCGCCTAAAGTTGCGCGGCGGCGGGCTGCAATCACAGCTAACTCCAGCAGGTTACCAGTGCCGGACTCTGCGGCATCTGTTAGAGCCTGCAGCGCATGCAGCACACTAGCCTCATCTCTGGAAGACTTGACACTCTCCAGGCGGCGCAGCTGCGATTCCCGCACCACAGTGTTGTCGATGTCCAGAATATCAATTTCTTGTATTTGGTCTGGCCTATACTTATTAACGCCTACAATCACATCCTTGCCAGCGTCTATACGCGCCTGCTTGCGGGCGGCGGCCTCTTCGATGCGCATCTTCGGCAAACCAGTTTCTATGGCTTTGGCCATGCCCCCTAACTCCTCTACCTCCTGAATCAGCGTCCATGCCTTGTGTGCAATTTCATGCGTCAGGGCCTCCACATAGTAAGAGCCACCCCAGGGGTCCACTACTTTGTTGATGTTGGTTTCCTGCTGCAAGTAAATTTGCGTGTTGCGGGCGATACGGGCAGAGAAATCTGTTGGCAGTGCTATAGCCTCGTCCAGGGCATTGGTGTGGAGGCTTTGTGTGCCACCTAAGGCAGCGGCCAGCGCTTCCACGCAGGTGCGGGTCACGTTGTTGAACGGGTCTTGTTCTGTCAGGCTCCAACCGGAGGTCTGGCAGTGCGTGCGCAATGCCAGCGATTTGGGGTTCTTCGGGTTGAACTGCCTGATGATTTTGGCCCACAGCATACGGGCAGCACGCATTTTGGCAATCTCCATGAAATGGTTCATGCCGACGGCCCAGAAAAAGGATAAGCGCGGCGCAAAGTCATCTATGTCCATACCTGCCTGCAGACCAGTACGCACATATTCCAAGCCATCCGCCAGGGTATATGCCAGTTCAATGTCTGCGGTAGCACCGGCTTCCTGCATGTGATAACCGGAGATAGAGATAGAGTTGAAGCGAGGCATATTCTTAGAAGAGAACTCAAAGATATCCGCAATGATTTTCATGCTCGGCTCGGGCGGATAAATATAGGTGTTGCGCACCATAAACTCCTTCAGGATGTCGTTTTGGATGGTGCCATTCAACTGCTCCGGCTTCACGCCCTGCTCTTCGGCTGCCACAATGTAAAAAGCCATAATCGGCAGCACCGCTCCATTCATGGTCATCGACACCGACATCTTATCCAGTGGAATCTGGTCGAAGAGGATTTTCATGTCCTCCACCGAGTCAATGGCTACGCCGGCTTTGCCCACATCACCCTCCACGCGCGGGTGGTCGGAGTCGTAGCCGCGGTGTGTGGCCAGGTCGAATGCAACCGACAAGCCTTTCTGGCCACCGGCCAGATTGCGGCGATAGAACGCGTTGGACTCCTCAGCGGTAGAGAAACCAGCATATTGGCGGATAGTCCAGGGTCTTTGCACATACATAGTGCTGTAGGGGCCACGCAGGTAGGGCGGCAAGCCAGCTGCAAAGCCTGTGTGTTCAAAAGCCTGTGCATCCTCCGCCGTATAAAAGCTTTTTACCTCTATCTGCTCAGGGGTTTTCCAGGGCTTAGCCCCTGTCGGAGCCTTCGGGCCTTTATCCGCAGCAGCTACTTTATTTATATCTATTTTAGAAAAGTCAGGCTTCATATTTAGACGTTAGATATTAGATGAAAGGCATAAGACTTAGCTGAACAACATGCTACGTCTCCTCTCTTTTGTTTTTACGAACAACGAAAAACAGGCAACGAACAACGATTTCAACTCGCGTGTTCGGACGTGGCAACCCACCTGCCTTCTACTTTTTTCCAAAGTTGCGAGGAGACGCCGCCCATTAGTATGGCATCGTCTTTTTCGATTTTCCACCGGAAAACGTAGAACACCGCTTCAGGTGATAGGTGCTCAATGTGTAGCGGCTCATAGGTATAGGTACCCATTAGGCTGGGGTCAGCAAAATCAGTCCGGAACATATCCAGTACTTCCTGGTAACCTCTTTCTACGCCGGCTTTGCTTATCCATAGCATTTCCGGAGAGTTCCAGTAGAAGGTCATGGCCTTTTCCAAGTCACCACTGTTCCAGGCTTGCACCTGGGCATCAAGCGACTGTTGCACTGCCTGCACAGCCTCGCTATGGGGAACATCAAGCATTGCCATCGCCTTCTGCATCATGTAGTCTTTTGTGAATGAGCTCCATAAGGGTAGACATATCGCAGCCATCAAATATGAAGTCATCATACCCGTAGGCGACCATTTCTTCCTTCATTTGCTGCGGATCATCGGCCAGAATAATGGTTGGTTTTGCATGATGATTTCGTAACCTTGATCCAAACTCGTTCACATAAGCCTTCTCGGATGCGGAAATCACCACGACCTCGGCTGCGGCATGCGTGAGTCTGTTTGAGGCGCCTTCTACAGAGTCGAACTGCTCTACCGTCGTGTCAAACCCGGCACAGCTGAAGAACTCCTGCGCAAAGGTCGCGTTTACGTGACGCTGCACCGCCTGCCCGATAACAGCCACAACCGCTTTGGGGCGTCGTTTGCGTTTGCGCAGGTGCAGCTCTGTGGCCATCCGCATCACCTCCGTAGGGTAGGCGGCACGGGTGGTGTCAAAATCAGCGCTCTGGATAAGAGCTTCCGGGTCGAAATCAATCTTCTCCTTTGGGTTCGGGTATTTGTTTGTGCCCACCAGCACATCACGGCCAGTGGCAACATTCCGGAACTTCCTGCGGCTTACCTCTGTAATGCTGCCCAGTATAAACCCGCTGTCATAGGCAGCTTCAAAGCCTCCCTGCCCTTCTACCTTCTTAAACAGTTCCCAGGCACTGCTGGCCAGTTCATTTGTCAGCGACTCAAGGTAATAGGAGCCGGCGGCAGGGTCGAGGGCCTTGTCTAAATAAGCCTCCTCTTTTAGTATGATGGACACATTGCGGGCGATTCGCTCTGAGAACTCGCCCGGTTTCTCAAATGTGCTGTCGAATGGTTCAACTGTAAGAGAATCACAACCGGCCATTACCGCCGACATAGCCTCTGTGGTCACACGCAGCATGTTCATGTAAGGGTCGAGAGTGGTCTGGAACCAGCTGGAGGTGCTGCTGTGTATGCGCAGCTTCCCTGCAAACGCAGGTTCTGCCTGGTAGGCCTCTACCACGGCCGCCCACAGCAGGCGGATAACGCGCAGTTTCACGACCTCAAAGAAATAATTGGTGCCTGCAGCCATACTAAACTGCATGTTGCGCAGCACCGACGAAAGATGCTCCCCGGCCTTCGTGAGACGGTGCACATAGGCTACTGCAGCGCTAATGGTGTAGGCAATCTCTTGTGTAACAGAAGCCCCGATGCTGCTAAAGTTGGTGCCGTCTACCGTTATACCGTAAAAATCGCTGCTGTCTTTGGTCAGGTCAAGCACCTGTATGATGTTTTTATTTTCGTCATGCGTCAAGGAGCCTTTGCCTGTCATTGGGTCGTAGTTCACGAATCCGTGCAGGTTGCGGTGCGATACTTTCTTTTCCTTTAAAGCAGCATATAGGCCCTTCAAAAAGCTCTTGGGCTGCTCCTGCAGGGTATAGCTAACGGTATGTTTGCTAAGGTCAATCTGATTGATGAGGTAGTCTATATCAAACACTTCATGCTGCTGTATTACAAAATGAATGCCGTCAGCCCCTCTGCGTAACGCATCCGCGGCTTTGTCAATAGCGGAGTGGCCATCATCCGCTACCTTTATCTTTTGTATGTTTAGCCAGCTGTTATCACCTGATTTGTTGCCACGAAGAAAAGGGAAGTTCCCCGGCTTTTGCTTCAGAAAGGGAAGTCCGGCAATATCTTCTGCTGCATAGTATGGCTTTACATCAATGCCTTCGTAGGTGTGCCAGGTCAGGTTTTCGAGGGGCGTGTCGCGCAGGTCTTTCCGTGCTTTCTGCTCCCAGTCGGCTGCCGTTACAGGTTTAAACTCCGGGAAAAGGCCCTGCGCATGCTGCTGCTCGTCGGTCATGTTGCTTTCGTTCATGTGTGTTGTAAAGATATACTTTTTACTCTACGAAGTAAATGTGCGGCTGTGGCCCTATAAGGGCGGATAAAACAGAAATTAATCGATTCGGTTCATGTAGGCTTGGTACATCCAATAGCCAATCAGCAGCCATACAATCACAATTACGGCTGCCATGACATAGTTGGGTTTCCGTTCGTGCATCTGCTCCTTTGCCAGCTTCCGGTAATGGTCCAGCAGGCGTTGCGGTACTAGTTTGATAGACAGCCAGATGCCCAGCGGCAGAATCAGCAGGTCGTCGAGGTAGCCCAGTAACGGTATAAAGTCAGGGATCAGGTCAATTGGGCTGAAGGCATAGGCCACCGTAATGACCATCACGACCTTTGCCGCAAAAGGTATGCGCGGGTCCTGGGAAGCCAGGTATAGCGTAAATATGTCCTCCTTTAGTTTCCGGACGAGTTCTTTCCATTTTCGAAGCATGGTTTGTTGTACGGGAAAGAGAGGGGTTGGGAAGTTAGATAGTTAAAGAGTTAGAAGGTTAGAAAGTTCGTTTCCTGGCGCCGGATAAATTCCGGTGCCAGGTTTAGACTTTACTCATTATTTAACTGATTGGTACCTTCTGCTTTAGAACCTGCATCCAAGGAAATATGCTGCGCCAGTGAACCAGCCGGAGGCGTAGGTGGTTTGCATAGCGGTAGAAGAAGAACTGTAGCAGCAAAAGGAAAAATCAGTATCTTCAAACCTTCACTTAAAAGAGAAACATGATCAGGAATAATAATTGGAGCAGGCGCACGCTGCTGGTGGCAGCGGGGCTGGTGCTGCTGGCTGCACCCGCCATGGCGCAGGATAGCAGGTTAGTAGCGAAAGCAAACAGCATGGCCGATAAAGTAGAGCCGAAGGTAATTGAGTGGCGCCGTGATTTCCACGCGCACCCGGAGCTCGGGAACCATGAAACAGAAACGGCTGCTAAAATTGCAGCGCAACTGAAGAAGTTTGGTATCGAGGTAGAAACCGGTGTGGCGCATACTGGCGTGGTCGGTATCCTGAAAGGCGGCAAACCAGGGCCAGTGGTAGCGCTGCGGGCTGATATTGACGGACTGCCGGTAACGGAGCGAACGGATGTGCCTTTTGCCTCCAAAGCCAAGGGAGTTTATAATGGCCAGGAAGTAGGAGTGATGCACGCCTGCGGGCATGATACCCATATTGCCATGCTGTTGGGTGCCGCCGAAGTGCTTTCCGGCATGCGGCAGGACCTGAAAGGCACCGTAAAGTTTATCTTTCAGCCAGCCGAAGAAGGTGTGCCTGAAGGGGAAGAAGGAGGAGCAAAGCTGATGGTAAAAGAAGGTGTGCTGGAGAAGGGGCCAAAGCCGGAAGTTATATTCGGCCTGCACATCAATTCTCAAACCGAAGTGGGTAAGATTAAGTACAGGCCGGGCGGTACTATGGCCAGTGCTGATGTGTTTAAAATCAAAGTAAAAGGAAAGCAGGTACACGGGGCTTACCCGTGGGGTGGTGTAGACCCTATTGTTACGTCAGCACAGATCATTAACGGCCTGCAAACTATCATTAGCCGCCAGACAGAGCTGCCGGAAGAGGCTGCCGTGGTGACAGTGGGTATGATTCACGGTGGCGTGCGCAATAACATTATTCCGGAGGAGGTGCAGATGGAAGGTACTATCCGGGCGCTCGACACCGAGATGCAACAGAAGATACACGAGAAGATCCGGCTCACGGCTACCAAGATTGCTGAAAGTGCCGGTGCCACGGCCGAAGTTACCATCATTCCGCAGACGCCGGTTACCTACAACGATCCTGCCCTGACAGATAGAATGCTGCCTACTTTGCAGTCGGTGGCGGGGCGCGACAACGTGATTTTAAGCAAGGCTGTAACGGGTGCAGAAGATTTCTCTTTTTACCAGGAGAAGATTCCGGGACTGTTCGTGTTTGTGGGCGGTATGACCAAGGGGAAAAAGCCGGAAGAGGTAGCGCCTCATCATACCCCTGACTTCTTTATAGATGAAAGCGGTATGAAACTGGGCGTGAAGACGCTCACAGCTCTAACGCTGAATTACATGGAGGGAAGAGGGAAAAGCAAAAGCAGCGTAGGCTTGTAACAGGCGGTAATTGCGCAAACTTAATTTCAAGCTGAAGTCCCAGCGGGACGATCTGTTGATAGAAAATAATTTTGTTAAGCTTTAGCTCCAGAGGAGCGACCTGTTTACTTTTATTCACAGGCGGCTCCCCTGGAGCTAATTTGCTTTCACATTATTAGGCTATCAACAGTTTGTCCCGCTAGGACTTTTGCACAACATAAGTTATAATAACAGTAAAGGCAGCCTTTTGAGCTGCCTTTACTGTTATTGCACCACCAATCTGCCAGTGCCTATCGGTTTATGGCGGCTGGTGATGGTATAGAAGTATAAGCCGCCAGCCAGAGCGGCGGGCTTCGTTAAATGGTTACTGCCGGGTTTGAGCGAGAGTACGCCTACTGCCTTTCCTGTTGCATCAATCAGTTGCATGCGCATGGCAGGCATGTCCGGAGCCTCTATCACGAATCTATTAGAAACGGGGTTGGGGTAAAGAAGAAATCCTGCCTTGGCAAGCTCTCCCTCAGTTGACGTTGGTTGCTGTTCTCCTACTACAAGGTAGGCGTAGCTCCAGTCGAAATAGTGAGGCTGATAATACGTTCCCTGTTCAGGACCAATATCTGCTTGTCCGCGCATCCCAATAATGTAAGGCTCCTGGCGCACGAGGTCAGCAGCAGGGGTGAAAGTGAGGGTGACAGCTTGCCCGCCTGCAGAATCACGCATCACAACATTGGGAGAGGCAAGGTCTAAGGTGTCAAGGTCACTGAACTGCCTGGCATAAAGTGAAAAGTTAGCGCCCGCTACGTTTCTCAGGAAATACTCCAGTTTAAATGGCTGGTCGGGGCGGGCAAGTATAGAACCATCATAATTTACAACAAGCCTGTCCTGGTTCAGTAGTGTGAGCGTGGGCTGCTGTGCACGATCTATTACATGGAAATTAAAATCAATTACGGTGTACCCGATGGGTTGCCCATTGCGATGTTCTGTGATTTTGACAGCTACGGCATACTCACCTTTCAGTGCTGGCGCCCTCCAACGTAGTTCTCCAAACTTATCTATTGTGAGCCCTTCCGGAAATGAATAACCCGGTATGTTCATGCCACTTCCTTCTGCAGTACCCTCTTTAGGAATGACCAAAGCATAAGTCAGTTTATCTCCATCAGCATCATAAGAGATAAAATTGTGCTTTGTTTCTTCTCCGGTGTAAGCCACAAAAAGTGGTGTGCTGGCAAGCTTAACTCCATTATTATTTACCAAAAGCGGGTTTACTTTTACATTCGTGTAGATATAAAAGGACTTTTGGTCTGATGGTGCGGGGATATTGATTTGATTTAAGTTCCTGCCTGTGCGTGTATAAACTACAATAAAGTCACCGGTAGTAGCATAGGCATAGCTCCAGATATATGTATCAACACTATATTGTTTGCTATATGCTTTTACCTCCATGCGGGGTACTTCTACTGTATTACCATCTCCCATACTAACATTGATTATTGGTTCGTCTGCGGAAGAAGCAATATCCTTATAGATGGTTTGGGTAAAGTGGTACATGCGCGGATTCTGCGGGTCTACAGAGTAGCTGATGTAACCGCCCGCTATGTGCGTGGCATTTACAAACAGCGGCAGCAGGAGCAGTGCTAAGGCGCTAACGATCAATTTTGCTTTCATAGAAGAGAAGTGTTGGTAGTTTAACACAAGATACCAAGTTTCAACACTAATCAGTAGAGAAATATAAAAATATTTATACTCTTTTTCAAGGGAATCGGCTGTAAAGTTTTATAGCCGAACCTACTCCGTTTGGTAAGTGTTGCAGAGGCTGATAACTTTGAGTACAATTTCAGAATAAACACATGACCTGTTATTTTTCAAAAACCACAGCCGCTCTGCTACTGGCCCTCAGCCTGGCTTCGTGCCAGCGCACCTGGGTCGCTTCGCCCAGCCTGGCAGAGACTGATGTGCCGGTAGATAAAACCATTGCCGCCGACCCGCAATATGAGGCCCGGATTGCGCCCTACCGGGAGCAGGTAACAGCCAAGATGGAGGAAATCATAGGCACGGCCCCAGTGGAGTTAGGAAAGGCCGACTATCAGTCTCCTTTAGGCAATTTTGTGGTAGACCTGATGCTGGAGCAGTCCAGAAGCCTGTATGACGGACAGATAGACATGGCTACCACCACCAATGGCGGCTTGCGCGTGCCTGTTCCGATGGGTTCGGTGAAGGTGGGTACTATTTTCGAGCTGATGCCCTTCGAGAACGAACTGGTTGTGCTGACTCTGGACGGAAACACCGTGAAAGAGTTTTTTGACATTGCCGCCGAGGCGCGCTATGCGCCCATCGCGAATGCCACCTTCACGGTGCAGAATGGCAAGGCAATTGATATAATGATTGGTGGCGAGCCACTGGACCTCAGCCAAAATTATACAATTGTTACGTCCGATTATTTAGCGGGTGGTGGTGATAATCTGAGTGTGTTCAAAAAAGCATTGAAATCAGAGAAGGTAGGTATCATGATGCGGGATGCCATTATGCAGCAAATCCGGCAGCTGACAGCAAAAGGTCAACCGATAGGTGCCGACACAACCATGCGTGTAACCATCCTCCCATAAGTTCAAAAACCATGATTAACAGAAGAGACTTCCTGAAAAACACAGCACTTGGGGCGGCTGGTGTCACGCTACTTGGGCTGCCATTCTCGGCAGAGGCGGCACAAAACATCAACCTCACCATTCTGCATACCAACGACCAGCATTCGCGCATCGACCCTTTTCCGGACGATGGCCGCAAATATGGCGGTATGGGTGGCATGGCGCGCCGGGCCACCCTGATTGAGCAGATCCGGAAAGAAGAGCCAAATGTGCTGCTCCTGGATTCCGGTGATATATGGCAGGGCACTCCTTACTTCAACTTCTTCGGTGGTGAACTGGAGTTTAAGCTGATGAGCGAGATGAAGTATGATGCCGCCACGCTAGGTAATCATGACTTCGATAACGGCCTGAAGGGGCTGGAGCGCCAGTTACCAAATGCTGCGTTCCCGTTTATCATAGCCAATTACGATTTTTCCGGTACAATTTTAAAAGACCGTTTTCAGCCGTCCAAAATTTTTGAAAAGCAGGGCGTGCGGGTTGGCGTGTTCGGGCTTGGAATTGAGCTGGATGGCCTTGTAGGCAAGAATAACTTTGGCGAAACAGTTTACCAGGACCCGGTGGCTGTGGCGCGGGAGATGGTGCAGGAGCTGCGCGGGAAACAAAAGTGTAACCTGATAATTTGCCTTTCACACTTAGGGTATAGTTACAAAGAGGAAAAAATTGACGACCTTAAGCTCGCAAATCAGGTAGAAGGCATCGACCTGGTTTTAGGGGCGCACACCCATACTTTCCTTGAACAGCCTGAGGTTGTGCAACATGAGAGCGGCCACGAGACGCTGGTAAACCAAGTGGGTTGGTCGGGCTTGTTTCTGGGCCGGATTGATTTTGCCTTCAATCGCAGGTCGAAGAAGAAAACAGATGTGAGAACGGCTGCTCTGCCAGTTAACACACCTGTAACAACTTCGTAAAAAAATAATTTTTTGTTTAAGGATATTTAATCAAATTTGTAACCCCCCTGCCTCTAAGGAGAGGTTTGTTTCACTCAAACGGAACTTATGCGTTTTGGAAAATTGGATGATCAAAGACTGTTCGACTGTATGGAGTAACTGCCTGCAGGTGATAAAGGAAAACATTGGCGAGCAAAGTTTTAAAACTTGGTTTGAGCCGATTAAGCCTATATCGCTGCGGGATAGTGTACTGACGATACAAGTGCCTAGCCAATTCTTTTATGAATGGCTGGAGGAGCATTATGTGCAGCTCTTAAAGAAGGTCATCTATCAGGAACTGGGCAGCGAAGGCCGCCTGGAGTATTCCATTATCATAGACCGTGGCAACGAAGCAAATAAGCCACAGACTGTTAACATACCCACAAAGAAAATACCACAGGCTGTTGTTAACTCTTACAGGCCGGAGCAAAACTTTATAAAAAGCCCCTTCGAGTCTAAGACCATTGACCGGAACTTCCTGAACTCGCAGCTGAACTCGGCTTATAACTTCGAAAATTACATTGAGGGAGACTGTAACCGCCTGGCCCGCTCAGCAGGTTTCGCCGTGGCGAATAAGCCGGGTACAACTTCTTTTAACCCGCTGATGGTATATGGCGGTGTGGGGCTTGGCAAAACGCACCTCGTGCAGGCCATAGGCAACCACATCAAAAACAGCAACCCGGATAAGTTTGTGCTGTATGTGTCGTCGGAGAAGTTTGTAAACCAGTTCATTGAGTCGGTAAAAACAAACAACGTACAGGACTTCGCCAACTTTTACCTGCTGGTGGATATCCTGATCATCGACGATGTACAATTCCTAAGTGGCAAAGACAAAACGCAGGAAATGTTCTTCCACATCTTCAACCACCTGCACCAGTCCGGCAAGCAGATCGTAATGACTTCCGACTGTCCGCCACGCGACCTGAAGGGCCTGGAAGAGCGACTTTTATCCCGCTTTAAGTGGGGCCTGACCGCTGACCTGCAGAGCCCTGACTTCGAGACGCGTATGGCCATCATACAGAAAAAGATGCAGAGCGACGGCATTGACATACCGGATAACGTGGTGGAGTACCTGGCGTACAGCGTGGATACAAACGTACGTGAACTGGAAGGGGTGTTGATTTCGCTTATTGCCCAATCGTCCCTGAACCGCAAAGAAATTGACCTGGAGCTTGCCAAGCAGGCCCTGAAACATATCATAGAGGATGTAGAGACAGAGGTAAACCTCGACTTCATCCAGAAAACAGTGGCAGAGTACTTTCAGGTGAGCCTAGACTCGCTGAAAGCCAAAACGCGGAAGAAAGAGATCGTGACAGCGCGGCAGGTAGCCATGTATTTTGCAAAAGAGTTTACCAGCCATTCCCTTAAATCCATAGGCTACCACTTCGGTGGCCGCGACCACAGCACTGTAATCCACTCCGTGCAAACAGTGTCAGACCTTATTGACACAGACAAAAAGTTTAAAGTAAGCATTCAGGAGCTTCAGAAGAAGTTTAAGTCGAAGGCAGGCTAATCAGAAACGAATATTGTATATATAAAAAAGGCCGGGGCTACACTAATATGTAGCCCCGGCCTTTTTTATATCATTTTGGGCATGTCAAGTGGTGTAGTTAGCCGTTTCCGTTAACGAAAAGTTATGCTCTACGCCTAAATCCCTGATTTTGGTCTTAATCTTCTCAAGGTCTTTCTTTTTACGCACCTGTTTCAGATCTAAATAAACTTTAGAGTCGTCCTTTAGTGTAATACGAAGCGCCAGCGGCGAAATATGCACCGCGCTTATTTCTGGTATTGGTATGATGTGCTTAGTTCTGAACACTCCAAACTTCTGAACAATGTACTGCCGCGTCACCTCAATGTAAGACTGCACTCCAAACACAGATGTGTTTTGCAGGACTACATATCCCAGAAAAACGATTGCCAGCCCAAAGAAGGCATAGTAAAAGTAATTCTGGTCATTTGTAGGGTTTTGAGACAAGAGCAACACAGATGCCCAGGCGAGCCAGAAAAGCGCGAGTACGATCTGTACCGTAAAAGAAAGCTTTGCGCTGCGTGTAGGGCTAAGCTGCACAATAAGGGAAGACCGAGCACTACTGCCAGATGCTGCCATATTCAGGGGTTAAAGTAAAACATAAGCGGCTTCAGTATCGCCTCCCCGCAATATAATAATTTATTCTTTAAGAGTTGCCTGCACCGTTATCTCCGGAACAGATGCCAACGCTTTCGACACTGGGCAACCGGCTTTCGCTTTCTGCACCAGTTCCTGAAACTTGTCATTGTCTAAGCCGTCTACTTTCGCCTCGGTAGTCAGTTCTATCTTCTCAATTAGCGGTCCGCCGTCTTTTTCACCAAGGTATACATTTGCCTTTGTCTCCACATACTCCGGCGATAGGTTCTCATTTCCCATCAGGGCGCTCAGGAACATAGAGAAGCAACCGGAATGAGCGGCTCCAATCAACTCCTCCGGCGAGGTGCCACTGGTACTGTCGCCAAAGCGTGAGGCATAGGTGTATTTCGCCTGTACGGCACCATTTCCGGTTTTTACTTCGCCGTTGCCGTCTTTCAGGCCTTTGTTCCATCTTGCTTCTGCTTTGTGTTTTTTCATAGTTTTATGGTTTTTATAGTATAATGTTTTTATAGTATAATAGATAATAGTATAAACTTAAACTGGTGCAGGAGGTTTTGAACTTTCTAAAAGAAACATTGCTCAGGATAGATAAAAAGACAAAAATATGGCATGGGTGCTGTCAGAACCAAGGTTTTGCCTCCTTTCACTAATGATTTATTCCATGTATAGAAGCCTTGTGGCATGTACAGTTATACCATGTAGATTTACTTAATAATTCTATCTTCCTGCCGGATTATGACAATGCCGCTTTAACTATTTATCTTTACCTCACATCAAAAGGAGTTGTATGGGTGTAAAAGCATTGTTGAGCAAGCCATTGGCCGCTTATGTGCACAGAAAGCATCAAAGCTGGATAGATAACCCGGTGGAGGCACAGCAGACAATTTTTAAAAATATCCTGCATAAAGCGCAGCACACCCGCTTTGGCCGCGATCATGGTTTTCCCGGCATAAAATCGCATGCCGATTTTGTAAAGGCTGTTCCTGTGCGTGATTATGAGGGATTGAAAGGCTATTTTACTCAGGTAAAACAAGGGGAGAAGGATGTGTTGTGGCCCGGGAAACCTTTGTACCTCGCTAAAACCTCGGGCACTACCTCGGGTACCAAGTATATTCCCATTACCCGCGATTCTATATCGAACCATATAGATGGTGCCCGCGACGCATTATTGGCTTATGTATTTGAAACAGGACGCTCTCAGTTCCTGGATGGTAAGCTGATATTCCTGTCCGGAAGCCCTGTATTAGAGGAAGTGGGCGGCATACACACGGGCCGTTTGTCAGGTATAGCCAACCACCACGTGCCGGGTTACCTGCGCACGAACCAGCTACCGAGTTACGAGACCAATTGCATTGAAGATTGGGAAACGAAGCTGGACCAGATCATTGAAGAGACCATTGACCAGAACATGACGCTCATCTCGGGCATTCCGCCTTGGGTGCAGATGTACTTCGATAAGCTGATACGGCAGACAGGGAAACCCATCAAAGACATCTTCCCGAACTTCCGGCTTTTCGTGTATGGAGGCGTTAACTTTGAGCCATACCGTAAAAAGCTATTTGAGTCAGTTGGCAGGCAGGTCGATTCCATTGAGCTGTTTCCGGCTTCAGAGGGCTTTTTTGCTTACCAGGACAAGCAGAACGACAGTGGGCTGCTGCTGTTGCTGAACTCTGGTATCTTCTATGAGTTTATCCCTACGGAGGAGTTCTTCAACGAAAACCCCACCCGCCTCACCATCGGGGAGGTAGAGGTAGGCGTGAACTATGCGCTTGTTATCAGCAGCAATGCCGGCCTTTGGGGCTATTCTATTGGAGACACGGTGAAGTTTACCTCTGTAAAGCCCTATAAGCTGATTGTGAGTGGGCGCATCAAGCACTTTATCTCTGCATTTGGCGAGCACGTGATAGGCGAGGAGGTGGAGAAGGCGATGAAGCTGACGATGGCAAAGTTCACCAATGTAGAGCTAATTGAGTTTACAGTTGCCCCCTTCGTGAGCCAGAGCCACGGCCAGTCTTATCACGAGTGGCTGGTAGAATTTGCACGCGCACCACACAACCTGGATGCTTTCGCGAAAGAACTGGACGAGCAATTGCAGAAGCTGAACTCATACTACTACGATTTAATCAAAGGCAATATCCTCCAGCAGCTTAAAGTTACCCCGCTCCCGCCAGGCACCTTCCGCGAATACATGAAGTCGCAGGGCAAGTTGGGCGGGCAGAACAAAGTGCCCCGGCTCAGCAACGACCGCAAGTTAGCAGACGGCTTGCTGAAAGTCAGCAAATTAAAATATTGAAAGGGTAATCGGACAGCGTACAGTCTTTCTGGAAGAATCCTATTGGCGAAATCAACAGCTTGAAGATTCAGTCACAAGTTCCTTTCAGGGTGACAGCATAATTTAAATCCATTTCGGACAGATACTTCATCAAATTTGAAAGCATAGCGGCTGTTCACCTGAAGAAAACAATTAAAACCGGCACAAACCGAGCGTGCAATGGCTTGTGTCTTAAGTAGATAAAATGAAGAGAATAGCCATATTAGGCTCCACCGGTTCCATTGGTACACAGGCGTTAGATGTAATAAAAGCCAACCCTGAAAGCTTTGAAGTGGAGGTGATTACTGCCCACAGCAATGCCGACCTGCTGATTCAGCAGGCACTGGAGTTTAAACCCAATGCTGTTGTTATTGCTAGAGAAGACCTGTACGAGCAGGTGCGAGACGCGCTGCAGCAGGCAGATGTGAAAGTGTATGCCGGAACCAATGCCCTTTGCTCGGTGGTAGAAATGGGCACCGTGGACATGGTGCTCACGGCCATGGTAGGTTATGAAGGCTTGCAACCTACCATTCGGGCTATAAAAGCTGGCAAGCAAATTGCCCTAGCAAACAAAGAGACGCTGGTAGTGGCAGGGCAGCTGGTAACAGGCTTGGCGAAGGAATATGGGGTGAACATATATCCTGTAGACTCAGAGCACAGTGCTATTTTCCAGTGCCTTACAGGAGAATTTCATAATCCAATCGAGAAGATTATACTGACGGCCTCAGGAGGACCGTTTAGAGGACGCACCACGGAAGAACTGGCGAAGGTAACAAAGGCGCAGGCGCTCAAGCACCCGAACTGGGAGATGGGCGCCAAAATCACCATCGATTCTGCCTCTCTGATGAACAAAGGGCTGGAGGTGATTGAGGCGAAGTGGCTGTTTGGCTTGCGCAACGAGCAGATAGAGGTGGTGGTGCATCCGCAGTCTATTATACACTCGCTGGTGCAGTTCGAGGACGGTTCTATCAAAGCGCAGCTTGGTCTGCCGGATATGAAGCTGCCGATACAGTATGCACTGGCGTATCCGCAGCGCCTGAAGTCGGATTTTCCGCGGTTCAGCTTTATGGATTACCCGCAGCTGACCTTTGAGCAGCCGGATCTGAAAACGTTCCGGAACCTGCAGCTGGCCTTTGATGCGATGGAGAAAGGTGGCAACATGCCCTGTATCCTCAACGCAGCTAACGAGGTGGTAGTTAGTGCCTTTCTGCGCGATGAAGTAGGCTTCCTGCAAATGTCAGATGTCATCGAAAGCTGTCTGGCAAAAGTTGCGTATATTGCGAATCCTTCTTACGAGGACTATGTTAGTACAGATAAGGAGGCAAGAAAACGTGCTGCCGAACTTATTTGAAGTATTAAAAACAAGTAAACTATAGGCCTGTTGCTGTAAAGGCAAGAGCCGGACCAAAAGTGTTAATTTTTTCTTTTTAGATGGATATAATTGTAATGGTGGGCCAGCTCATACTGGGCCTGACGATACTGGTAGGGCTACATGAGTTAGGACACATGCTGACTGCCAAGTGGTTCGGAATGCGGGTAGAAAAATATGCTATCGGCTTTCCTCCAAAAGTATTTAGCAAGAAGTTTGGCGAGACAGAATACATGCTGGGCATGATTCCACTGGGTGGTTTCGTGAAAATCTCCGGTATGGTGGATGAGTCCATGGACACAGAGGCGCTGAAAGAGGAGCCGAAGCCGTGGGAGTTCCGCGCTAAACCCGCTTGGCAGCGCCTTATCGTGATGATGGGCGGCATCATAGTGAATGTTATCACGGCCATCGTGATATACATTGCCCTTACCTATAACTATGGCGAGAGCTATCTGCCTGCTTCTGAGGTAAGGTATGGCGTGGTGGCAAACGAGATTGGGCAGGACATGGGTTTTGAGACAGGCGATAGAGTGGTGGCCGTAAATGGCAAAGAGCTCGAGAAGTTTAATGATGTATACTCCATGGATGCCTTGCTCGGTTCTAATTCCTACTACACGGTAGAGCGCAATGGCCAAATGGTAGACATACAGGTACCGCTAGACCTGATGGATCAACTGGCAGATAGAGAAGACCGGATGTTCTTTGTGCAGCCGCGTTTACCTTTCAGGGTAGGGGATGTTGTTGCCGGTAGTGCTGCCGATAAAGCAGGTTTGCAGGATGGCGACATCATTACCAGAGTGAACGGAGAAGATATCCAATTCTTCCACGAGTTTCAGCAGGCCATGCAGGAGCATAAAGGCGAAGCAGTTTCCATGACGGTGAAACGCAACGATAAGCTTATCAAACTGAAAACGGAAGTAAGCGAAGACGGCACAATTGGTTTCCATTCAGAGCCAATGCTGCAGTATGCTACCCGCGATTATTCGTTAGGGGAGTCTATCCCAATGGGTGCCGAACAGGCCTTTGGTGTGCTCACTGCACAGGTTGCAGGATTCGGCAAGATCTTCCGTGGCGAGGTTTCAGCCTCAAAATCTCTTAGCGGCCCGATAGGAATTACACAGCTTTTCCCGGATACGTTTAACTGGTACAAGTTCTGGTCTATCGTAGCCATGCTTTCCATGGTGCTGGCTTTTATGAACTTCCTGCCAATACCTGCACTGGACGGTGGCCACGTGGTATTTTTAACATACGAGATGATTAGCGGGCGCAAACCTTCTGATAACTTTCTGGAGAACGCCCAAAAAGTGGGTATGGTTTTATTGTTAGGCTTAATGGCATTTGCTATCTTTAACGATGTGTTCAAGTTGATCTTCTAACCAAGAGTTCCACTCATGAAAAGCATCTTTGCTTCCAGCCTTACAAGCTTAATACTCCTTTTAGTAATTGCATTAAATCACGTTGAAGCGGCACCAGCCGCAAAACTGCTTTCCATAAACCAGCACGCTATGGCCGCTCCCGGCGATAGCGTGTACCTGGTGCAGCAGGGCGATACGTATTACAGCCTTTCGCGCCGTTTTAACATTCCCTTAGACTCGCTGCAGAAATGGAATAACAATACACTGCAGATCGGGCAAACATTGTACTTGGGCCGTCAAGCAAAGCCTGCTGCAAAAAGCGCTGTTGCCGCAGCCAAACCGGCATCGTCGCAGCAAAAAACTGCTACAGCAAAAGCTGGAAACGCTACCGCAACCCGTACCGTGGAGAGTACCTCTGCGGCAGCGGCCCCTGCGCCAAAGCCAGCGGAAAATAAAACAAAAAGCCGTGTACTGGTTATCCCATTCGATCCTTACCTGTACTTTTCTGATGCTGATTACGAGATTGCCCGCCAATCGCACATCCCGCGCCAGAACGTGCGCCATGTGTTCCGTGGCAGACTGAATGCCATGCTGGCACCACAGGGCTATGAAACCATACACCTTCTGGGGGGCGTGTACCGTGATAGCGTGAGCGAGCTGAGCCGCATCTATAAATCACTGAATTATAGCTATCAGGACAACAAGCAGTCGAGGTATAACCACCAGCCAGTAGTGAAAGAGGAGGAAAAAGGTGCAGTAGCCTGGGTGCTGCGCCAGAAAGACAAGATGGGCCTGAAAGGCGAACCGGAAGAGGTGTCTGTTGCCCAGGACCCGACCAAGCACTTCGGCGTAAAAGTGAAAGACCCGAACTTCTTCAGCTACTTTAATGGCCAGTACGGCATCGATTACTATGTTTTCATTAATCAGTTTGAGGTGAAAACGGTGTATGAAAACTGTTTAGATAGGGCGGCACAGAACTATGAACGTGATTTTTTGGTTCACTATTCGATCTATGACAGTAATGGCGAGCTGGTGTCGGGCAATAAGGTGAAGGTGCCTTACCAATCCAATATCAACGACGTGCAGCGCATTGTAAGCGACAGTATGCCCACAATGGCAAAGTGTGTGTTGGCCGACCTGCCCGCCGGCAAATAACAATCTATGAAGTATAAAATATTTTCCGTGCTGCTATTGATAGTGGCTTTTCTGGTAACACAGCCGGTGAGTGCCCACGATTACCACGCCAGCATCACGGACGTAAAGTATAATCCAAATACACAAAGCCTGGAAGTAGCTGTAAAAGTGTTTATGGATGACCTGGAAAATGCCCTCTCGCGCCAGGCAAAGACAAAAGTAATTTATAGCAGCAGTTCTGAGGAGGTGAAGAAGTATATTACAGAATACCTGCATAAAACGCTTTCTTTTGAGCTGGAGAAAGGCAAGCCGCTAAAGTCCAGGCTGCTGGGTTCAGAAGAAGATGTGGATGTGGTATGGATGTATGTAGAAGTGCCTGTTCAGAAGGGAACGCTGGCGCAACTCTACGTGAAAAACGCTATCCTAATGGATCTGTTCACAGACCAGATGAACATCGTAAATGTGGACTATAAAGGTGAAACGGAAAGTGTGCTGATGCAGCGGGGAGATGTAACGAAAAAGCTCACGTTCTAAACTGCAAGACACTCAAACTCAAAAGAGGCGATACAACTTGTTTGTGTCGCCTCTTTTAAATTACGCTTAAACCTGTTGCCTTAACTTAGATGTGGCCCCTGCTATAATCAGTGCCAGCATACATCCGCTGATCAATATCACGACAAGGTTGCCAGGTGCAGGTAGCAGGTCTAGCCGTATAAACAGGTTCAAAAGCAGGAACAGCATTCCGAAGCCAAAAATCCCCAGCCAGAACCTGAACCAATGTTGTTGCCCTGGCTGTAGTTGCGCTTTGGGCAGGCTATGCACATACCAGAGAACTACAGCAACACCCAGAACTGAACTCAGGTGCTGGATAAGGCGGCATAGCATCATACTTTTTTCTACAAAAGGCACCTTCACCTGTGTAAGCAGTATAGGAAGTATGGTTACGATTCTGTTGTCCGGATGCGTAAACTCATCCCAGAGTAAGTGAGAAAAAGCACCTATAACAGCAGAAACTAAAAATATAAACCAGTTCTTCTCCAGGTAAGTGAGCCATTTGGGGTACTGGATTGTCAGGGCTCTTTGCCTGAAGTAAGGGGGCAGGTGCCGGATAACCTGATCACGCACCAACACATGGAAAATTACGGACAGCAGGAGCGTTACTGGCACATTAAACAGTAAAATACCTAGAATGGTATGGCTGAAGTAGCTGACATGGTGCAAACGGAAAAAGTATTCAAAGTCAGGTGCCATGCTGCCAATAATCAGGCCTGTGCCGGAGAGCAAAGGCTTTTTTCGGCTAATGAGGGGCAGCACTAAAGCAGGATGTGCAGGAGTAAAGGGCATTGTAAGGGTGTGTTTTCCACTATCAACGCAAAGAAGGAACAGAGGATGCAATTATAGCGCTGACAAAATTTCAGTAGGCGCTAAAAGCTACTTTTCTTCGGTTTAATGATAGTAAACTCTACCCGGCGGTTGAGACGCCGGTCTTCCTCTGTTTTCTCTTCACGTAAAGGTTTTCGGCTGCCGTAGCCAATGGCATCAATGCGTTCATTGCCAATGTTTACCTGCCGTTCTATGTAGCGTTTTATGGCTTCCGCTCTATCCTGCGAGAGGGAAAGATTAAAGTCGGGGTCTCCGAAGCTGTCTGTGTGGCCAGCTATTTCCAGCCTGTAGCTGGGGTGGTCAATCATAAACATCGCCACCTCGTCTAGTATCGGCTTCATTTCCTCAATAATGTTCGACTGGTTCTGCTCAAACTCAATGTTCTTGAATACCATCGGCACGCTATAATCTATCAGGGTGGTCATTACCTGGAAAGCGGTGTCCTGCTCCAGCGACAATTCCCTTTCAATGGTAAAGAAGTCAGCGCTTTGGATCAGTATCATGTAGCGCGATTTATCGATCAGGTCAAACTCAAAAGTCCCATCGGGGCGGATATACTTAGAGGAGATCTCAATGCCGTTTTCCAGGTCAACGACAGAGACTATGCCAGACAAGGGCTTGCGGGTAACAGAATCCGTTAGGATGCCTTCTACTTTGGTAACGGCCAGGGGGTGCGCCTCCATCGGTAGCGGAAATGAGAACAAGTCCAGGTTCTCTATATCGTCTGCTTCGGAGCGGGCGTAGTAGAGGTTTTTAGAGGCAGCATCAATCGTAAAATAATACTCGCTACCCCGCCCGTTCACGAGCGGCCCAATGTTACGGGGCTCCTGCCAGTGCCCCTGCACCTTATAGGTTTTGTAGATGTCGAAGTCACCGAAGTTGTAGAGCTGGCCCCTGGAGCTAAAGTACAGCACCTGGTACAGCGGGTGGAAGAACGGACTCACCTCGCTCTCGCGGGTATTTACCACCGGGCCTAGGTTTTTAGCTTTCGCCCAGTTGCCTCCTTTTGTTTTATAGGTATAGTAAATGTCTGACAAACCAAAGCCGCCCAGGCGGTCAGAGGCAAAGTAAAGGGTGTCTTCATTAGAAGAAAGCGTCGGTTGAGAGTCCCAGGCTTCAGAGTTTACGTTGGCGCCCAGGTTCCTGATCTGCCCCCAGGTGCCATCTTCTTGCATAGAGGCCATATACAGGTCGCAGTTGCCCATGCCGTCCGGCGATTCGCAGCGGGCAAAGTAAAGGGTTTTGCCGTCGCGGCTCAGGCAGGCAGAGCCTTCGTTGTACTGGCTGTTGATGGGCTTGCCGAAGGATTTGGCCTCTTCCCAGTATCCGTTGTTCTGTTTGCTGTAAAACAAATCCTCATTTACTTTCGTCTCCATCCCCAGGTAGTTCACGTTGCGCTTCGAGGTATATATGAACATCTCGTTTTCATCGCTGAGGGTGGGGCCATAGTCTGCATACTCAGAGTTGATAGCGTTGCCCATGTTAATGTATACCCCTCTCGGCGGCTGAAAAGTAGCGATGGACTTCCGGTATTCTACCAGCTCATAGTAGTAATCGAGCGGTACATAATAGTCTTTGGTGTTCTGCTCCAGGGAGTCGTAGTGGGAGGTCACTTTGCGCACATCGGAACGGTGGTGTTTCAGCACGAGGCGGTATAAAGCTATTGCCATTTCCTGTTCCCCTCTTTTCTCGTATAGCTGACCCAGGCGCCAGAGCAGGTGTGTGTCTTTGTAAAAGTTCTGAACTCCAAAGTTTTTTACGTACTGCCTTAGCAGCGGCAGCACCTGGTCATAGCGCTTGCGTTTCTCTAATTTTTGTATGGCCGCAAGCTTTCTGGGCTCGTGATAGTAAGGTATTTTATTTAAATTGGAAAAGTTAAAGTGAAGCTCGGGAGCAGGAGCTTTTTTATGAACATTCAGGCCTGCTTCTGAATCGAGTGGAATGTGCTTGTACTGCTGTCCCTGGCTTGTGAAGGCAAGATGGAATAGCAGCAAGTAAAGCGCCAACAAGAGGGATCGTTTCATCATTCTAAGTGTTTTGCCTGAGTTTCAAAGATATCAAATCTTAGCTATATTTTGCGAAAGCGTTATAACTTGCTATAATTTTTGAAAAGGGCTTTACACTTAAATAAAGTTTAACAGACAATACTTCTGCCAAAATAGCCTTGGCACAAGACTTGACATTACTACGGAAGTTCAGAAAAACGGGGGACAACAGTGTTTTTCTGTCAAAATGGCATTAATCAACATATGAACTATACATTCAATCAATTTTTACAAAATCTATTATTAAGCAGGATTTCTGATGACGATGATATCGAGCTCATCCCGGTAATAACGGCAGAAATTGAGGATGACGTAAAGACCGAAGACCTGCCGGATGAATTGCCGATTCTGGCAGTGCGCAATACGGTGCTTTTCCCGGGGGTGGTGCTGCCGATTACGGTAACCCGCAAAAAGTCTGTGAAACTGGTGCGAAAGGCCCATACCGGTAGTAAAGTGGTGGGTGTGGTGGCGCAAAAGAACACCAGCAGCGACGATCCGGCAGGCGAAGACTTGTACAACATAGGTACCGTCGCTAAAATCCTGAAAATGCTGGTGCTGCCCGATGGCAATACCACCATCATTATTCAAGGGCAGAGCCGCTTTCAGATAGACGAGATAAAGCAGGAAGACCCTTTCCTGACGGCTAAGGTGAGTATCTGCGAGGAGACGCCACTGGATAAGAAGAGCAAAGAAGTGAAGGCGCTGGTGCAGTCGTTGAAAGATGCGGCCGGCAAAATGCTCAAGCTAAACCCGGAGATACCGCAGGAGGCGCAGGTGGCGCTGGACAACATCGACAGCCCAAGCTTCCTGACGCATTTCCTGTCGAGCAACCTGAATGTGGAAGTGGCGCAGAAACAGGCGCTGCTCGAGGTGAACGACAGCAAAGATCGCGGTACCCAACTGCTGGAGCTTATGCTGCTCGAGATTCAGATGCTGGAGCTGAAGCAGGAAATCCATTCAAAAGTACATACTGATATTGACCAGCAGCAGCGCGATTATTTCCTGCGTCAGCAGATAAAGGTGCTGCAGGATGAGTTGGGTCAGGAGGGACCAGACCAGGAGATAGAACGCTTTAGGGAGCGTGCGAAGAAGAAGAAATGGGCAGAGCCTGTGGCCAAGCATTTCCAGAAGGAGATGGAGAAGCTAGCCCGCCTGAACTCGCAGGCGGCAGAATACCCGGTAGCCGTTAACTACCTCGAGTTCCTGCTCGACCTGCCCTGGAACGATTTCACCAAAGATAATTTTAACCTGAAGCGCACCAAAAAGATACTCGACGCCGACCACTATGGCCTGGAGAAGGTAAAGGAGCGCATTCTGGAATACCTGGCCGTGCTGAAGCTGAAGAACGACATGAAAGCGCCGATTCTTTGCCTTTATGGCCCTCCAGGGGTTGGTAAAACCTCCCTCGGCCGTTCTGTGGCGAAGGCGTTAGGCCGCAACTATGTGCGTATGTCGTTGGGTGGCGTGAGAGATGAGGCAGAGATACGCGGTCACCGCCGCACCTATGTGGGGGCGATGCCGGGCAAGATAATCAGCCAGATTAAAAAGACAGGTTCTTCTAACCCGGTCATTATCCTGGACGAGATAGACAAACTGGCGTCTGATTTCCGTGGCGACCCTGCTTCCGCTTTGCTGGAGGTACTGGACCCGGAGCAGAACCATACGTTTATGGACAATTACTTGGATGTAGAGTATGACCTGTCGAAGGTGCTGTTCATCGCCACAGCCAACTCATTGGATACCATACAGCCCGCCCTGCGCGACCGTATGGAAATCATCGAGATTACGGGCTACACCCTGGAGGAGAAAACAGAAATAGCCAAGCGCCACCTCGTGCCAAAGCAGCTGCAGGAGCACGGTCTGGAGCCGGACGACGTGAAGGTGCCAAAGGCAACCATTCAGAAAGTGATAGATGATTATACCCGTGAATCAGGCGTAAGAAACCTGGAGCGGAAGATAGGCCAGCTGATGCGCAACACCGCTAAGCTAAAGGCGATGGAGGAGGAGTTCTCTTCTTCTATTAAGCCGGAAGAGGTGGTGAAGATTTTAGGCTCCGAAATTTTTGACAAAGAGATATACCAGGACATTGACACGGCAGGTGTGGTAACAGGCTTGGCCTGGACCTCTGTAGGTGGTGATATCCTCTTTATAGAATCTATCCTGAGCAAAGGAAAAGGCAAGCTGACGCTGTCAGGGCAGTTGGGTGATGTGATGAAGGAGTCGGCTATGACGGCCATTTCTTATCTGAAGGCACATGCAGAACTACTGGATATTGACTACCGCCTGTTTGACCAGTACGACCTGCACATCCACTTCCCGGAAGGGGCTGTGCCAAAAGATGGCCCGTCGGCGGGTATTGCCATTTTTACGAGTATTGCCTCTGTATTTACGCAGCGTAAGGTGAAGTCGCGACTGGCTATGACCGGTGAAATAACCTTGCGCGGCAAAGTGTTGCCAGTAGGCGGCATCAAAGAGAAAATTTTAGCGGCCAAGCGTGCTGGTATATCCGATATCATCCTTTGCCAGAAAAATAAGAAAGACATCAACGAAATTCCGGCGCACTACATCAAAGGTTTGAACATACACTATGTAGACCGTGTGGATGATGTTGTGAAAATAGCCCTGCTAAAGGAGAAGGTGAAACACCCTCTTAAGCTGACCTTGACGGAAGAGAAAACGAATGTTGAATAAGTGAAGAGGTGATTGACAGAATAAGTTGTCTGTCATTTCGACGATAGGAGAAATCTGTAGTCTGCATAACTCAGATTTCTCCTATCGTCGAAATGACAATATTGTTTAGGGCATTCTATTACTCAAAACTACTCCAGTAGCCGTTAAAGCATGAAAGCACACAAGCCACTGCTCGTCGTCCTGCTATTGGCTTTTGCGCTTACAGCGCAGGCGCAGGTGGGCGGCCAAAGAGGCTTCAGTTTCCTGGAGCTTCCGGGCAGTGCTAAACAAGCGGCTTTGGGTGGAGTGAACGTAACGGCTGGGGCGCATGATGTGAACATGGTGGCGGCTAACCCGGCGCTGCTGAACAAGGAGATGGACAACCAGCTATCACTGAGTTATGCAGGCTACCTGGCTGATATCAGGCAGAGTAACGTAGCTTATGCTTTTAATTCTGAGAAGTATGGTCGGTGGGCAGCAGGCATAAATTACCTGAACTACGGTGATTTTGTACAACGCGACGCCACCGGGGCAGCAGAGGGCAGCTTTAGCGTAAATGAGTATACCATCAACCTGACACATGCCCGGCAGTTTGAGGCCTTTACAGTGGGTGCCACTGCAAGGGTAGCAGTATCGAGTATAGCGGGGAACAAGGCAGTGGGTTTGTTGGCAGATGCGGGAGTGGCGTTTAAGCACCCTGAAAAGGATTTTACGGTGGGGCTGGCCTTTAAGAACGTCGGATACCAGGTAAAGCCGTATGATGGAGGAGAGCGACAGTCAATGCCTTTTGATGCCCAGTTGGGCATAAGCTATAAGCCGGAGCATATGCCCGTGCGGCTTTCGCTCACGGCGCACCGCCTCTACCAGTTCGATATTGTGTACCTCGACCCCAATGCACCGGGGCAGCTGGATGCGAATGGGAATGAGGTGAAGGAAGAGAAAAAGTTAGGTGACAAGATAGCCCGGCACTTTGTGGCAGGCGCTGAGTTTGTGTTCAGCAAGAACTTTCAGGTGCGGGCGGGGTATAACCACCTGCGCCGCCGGGAACTACGACTTGATACCCGTTCAGGAGGGGCAGGTTTTTCACTGGGAGCCATGCTGCGGGTGCGTACGTTTGAGTTGAATTACGGCAGTGCTTTTTTTCATCCTTCCGGCGCTACCCATTATGTTACCGTGAGCACCAACACCCGTACCTTCCTTAAAAAGAAGAGTAGTTAAAATAAGTTTATAAGCTGTGGCAGTGTATCCGCTGTAGTGCGTAAAACATTATCAAAAACGAAACAACATGTTAGATAGCATAGAACATTTAACCCCGGCCCAGATTGTAGCGGAGCTGGATAAATATATTATCGGGCAGAACGATGCCAAGCGCAATGTAGCCATTGCGCTTCGTAACCGCTGGCGCCGCATGAATGCCGATGAGAATATCAAAGGCGAGATTGTGCCGAACAACATTCTCATGATTGGGGCAACAGGTGTAGGTAAAACAGAAATCGCCCGGCGCCTTGCCAAGATTGCAGATGCGCCCTTCACCAAAGTGGAGGCTTCTAAATTTACCGAAGTAGGTTACGTAGGCCGCGATGTGGAAAGCATGGTGCGTGACCTGGTAGAGCAGTCGGTGAACATGGTGAAGAGCAAGAAGAAAGAAGAGGTTAAGCAGCGTGCCGCCGAAGTAGTGGAAGACATTATCCTGGATGCCCTTATACCGCCTATTCAGGGCAGGGGCAATACCACTTCGTCTGTTGGTTACTCCTCCGACCCCGCTGTGATGCCGGACAGCGATTATGAGCTGAACGAGCGTACCCGTGAGAAATTCCGTGAAAAAATCCGCAACGGCGAACTGGAAGACCGAAAGATTGAAATCAGGATACAGCAGAGTGCTATGCCTGGCGTAGGGGCCTTAGGTCCTGGCATGGATGAAGCTTCTATGATGAACATCCAGGAGATGATCAGCGGCATGATGCCCAAGAAAACGAAGAAGCGCAAAGTAACCATTGCCGAGGCCCGCAAGATTTTGCTGGAAGAGGAAGCTTCAAAACTTATCGACATGGATGAAGTAAAAGAAGAGGCCATCTTCAAAGCAGAGAACGCAGGCGTTATCTTCATCGATGAGATAGACAAAGTGGCCAGCTCCAGTAAAAAAGGCGGCGGTGGCCCGGACGTAAGTCGCGAAGGTGTGCAGCGCGACCTGCTGCCGATTGTGGAAGGTTCGTCGGTAAATACCAAGTACGGCATCATCAACACCGACCATATCCTGTTTATTGCAGCCGGAGCGTTCCACGTGGCCAAGCCATCTGACCTGATTCCGGAATTGCAGGGACGTTTCCCGATTCGCGTGGAGCTGGATAGCCTGACCAAGGATGATTTTTACCAAATTCTGAAATTCCCGAAGAACGCCCTCACCAAGCAGTATGAAGCGCTGCTTTCTGCCGAGGATGTGGATTTGAGCTTTAACGACGAAGCACTGGACGAAATCGCTTCCATTGCCTTTGAGGTGAATTCTGAGGTAGAGAACATCGGTGCCCGCCGCCTGCACACGGTTATGAGCCGCCTGCTGAATGATATCCTGTTTGATGTGCCGGATAAAATCGGGCCGAACGCGCATATCGTTATCACCCGTGAAACAGTGCAGGAAAAGCTGGCAGGCATGGTGAAGAACCGCGACCTAAGCCAATATATTTTGTAGTTAGAAAGTTAAAGAGTTAGAAAGTTAAAAAAGGTACACGCTGGCGCGGGAATCTATCCCTGACTTGGGGTGGACAAGAGTCTCCAGACTCGTTTTTGTTAGCTAATTTTTACTCAAAAAGCTGGTGTTTCTGCTATGGCAGGGGCACCAGCTTTTTGTTTGACAGTAGTTCTTGCGTTTATCATGAGAATAATGTGCTGCGCTTTGTTCTGATATGTTCCTACTAGAGATGTGTGCAGGATGCGGGTATGGTGCTATCGAATCAACATCTCCTATCATCCGTACCTCATAAGAACAAGTCATAATTTATAACTCATCATTCATAATTAAAAACGAAGTGAACATATACATTATAACTGGAGCCAGCAAAGGGATAGGCAAAGCCATCGCGGAAGAGCTGTTGAAGGACGAAAATAACCGTGTAGTGGGCGTATCGCGCACCAACAGCATCAAGCATGAGAACTACCGGTATCAACCACTTGATTTCTCTGATATAGAGGCGGTGGAGCATAACCTGCAGAAGGTATTTATTTCTTACCCGGAGGCACAGAAGCTGGTGCTGATAAACAATGCAGGTGTGTTGGGAGACATTGGCTATGTAGGTGAGAACATGCAGAATGAGATGTTTCAGTTCGTATTTGATGTGAACGTGGTGGTGCCGGCTATGCTCATGAACACGTTCCTGGAGGTATACCAGCAGCACCCGGCGCAGAAGGTGGTGGTAAACGTGAGCTCCGGCGCAGGCAAATACCCAATTGATGGCTGGGCCAGTTACTGTGCTTCTAAGGCGGCCATCGACATGCTGTCGCAGACAGTGCAGTTGGAGCAGGGCAAACGCGGCTCCGGCGTGAAAATTTATGCGCTCTCACCAGGTGTAGTAGATACGGGCATGCAGGGGCAAATCCGGGAGTCAGACGCCAGCAGGTTCAGCACCGTAGAGAAATTCCGAGACTACAAAGCGAACGGAGAACTGGCCTCACCGGATGAGGTAGGCAGTAAGATTGTGAACTTTCTTCACAATATAGACAAGTATAATGAGGTGATGGTGTCGGTGCGGGATATGTAAATGTCTTTGATGTTCTCCTTTTGTTCAAGTTTCTGATGCCATACGGCAGTGCATACTAAACTAGAACATTGTAGAATAAAAAAACTTGTTTTTCTACCATCAAAAATGCCCTTCCAGCAACTGGAAGGGCATTTTTGATGGTAGAACCAGGGGTAAAATTCCGATTACCTACAGCTGTTCTGCCAAATAACAAAATATTCTTTTTACATTATATTGCTAACTTGATATAATTCTGCAGATAATGATACACGTTTAATAAATAAAAGCTCTTTACCTCATGGAAAATAACAGACAAAAAATGCAGGAGTACTGGAAGCGCAACGTCCGGATTCTATCTATTCTGCTTGGCATATGGTTTCTGGTCTCGTTTGTCTTCGGGATACTCTTAAAGGATGAACTCAACCAGATTAGGATGGGAGGATTTAAACTCGGCTTCTGGTTTGCCCAACAGGGCTCCATCTACTGCTTTGTTATCATCATTTTTGTTTACGTGTGGCTGATGAACAGGCTGGACCGGGAGTTTGATGTGCACGAAGACTAGTCACGCCTTTATCATAAAGAAGTTTAACTCTAACTTATAAGACAATGGGTATTTTAACCTGGACATATATTATTGTAGGAATCACATTTACCGTCTACATTGGCATTGCTATCTGGTCCAGAGCAGGTTCCACAAAAGATTTTTACGTGGCGGGCGGGGGGGTATCACCGTTGGCAAACGGATTGGCCACTGCGGCAGACTGGATGTCGGCAGCCTCTTTCATCTCCATGGCCGGCCTTATCTCCTTTATGGGCTACGATGGCTCTGTATACCTCATGGGCTGGACAGGTGGCTACGTTTTGCTGGCCCTGCTCCTGGCGCCGTACCTGCGCAAGTTTGGCAAGTTTACGGTGCCTGACTTTGTCGGGGATCGATACTATTCTAAAACTGCCCGTTTGGTGGCGCTGGTATGTGCCATCTTTATTTCCTTTACCTACGTGGCGGGGCAGATGCGTGGAGTGGGCATCGTATTTTCGCGTTTCCTGGAAGTAGACATCAACACAGGAGTTGTCATTGGTATGATTATCGTGCTTTTCTATGCCGTTTTAGGGGGTATGAAAGGAATTACGTATACGCAGGTGGCGCAGTTCTGCGTGTTGATATTTGCTTACATGGTACCAGCCATATTCATATCCATTCTGCTGACAGGAAATCCCATTCCACAACTAGGCTTTGGTGGCGAATTAAAAGAAGGGGGGTATCTGCTGGACAGGCTGGATAACGTACTGACCGAGCTCGGTTTTGCTGCCTATACGGAGGGCAGTAAGTCAACCATAGATGTGTTCTTCATCACCGCAGCTCTCATGGTAGGCACTGCCGGCCTACCTCACGTAATTGTGCGCTTCTTTACGGTGCCTAAAGTAAAGGATGCCCGTAAGTCAGCTGGTTATGCACTCCTCTTCATTGCGATTCTCTATACTACTGCCCCTGCTGTAGGAGCCTATGGTATGTACAACATGCTGCAAACTACAAGCGGGCGGGAGATTGCCTCTATGCCACAGTGGGTAGGCAACTGGGGAAAGACAGGATTAATTTCGGTGACGGACAAGAATGCAGACGGCCTTATCCAGTATGTGAAGGACCCGGAACAGAATGAGCTGGTTATAGACAAGGACATCATGGTGCTGGCCAACCCGGAGATAGCACGGCTACCCAACTGGGTAGTTGCCTTAGTGGCGGCTGGTGGCCTGGCAGCGGCCCTTTCTACAGCGGCGGGTCTGCTGCTGGTTATTTCCACCTCTATTGCCCACGACCTGTTAAAAAAGTCGTTTACGCCTGATATATCCGAGAAGCAGGAACTGCTGGCTGCGCGTGCCGCCGCTACTGTAGCGGTTGTGATAGCTGGTTATTTCGGTATTAATCCTCCAGGGTTTGTGGCGGAAGTAGTTGCCTTTGCATTCGGACTCGCTGCCGCTTCCTTCTTCCCTGTAATCATCATGGGTATCTTTTCTACCCGCATGAACAAGCAGGGGGCAATCTGGGGTATGGTGACAGGGCTTCTGTTTACAATCGCGTATATATCATACTTTAAGTTTATTAACCCTGCGGCTAATGTGCCTGCTAACTGGTGGTTTGGCATTTCCCCGGAAGGTATTGGTACCTTGGGTATGATACTCAACTTCATCGTGTCCAGTATTGTGTCTCGTTTCACGCCTGCCCCGCCAGCTTATATTCAGGAACTAGTGGAGGACATCCGTATACCCCGCGGTGCGGGTACGGCAACACATCATTAATATGGAAAAAAATCTTTTGCGTATATTCTAAAATGTAGCGCTCTTTTAAAAGACAAACATTAACTCAAATCTAACCTTTGCCATGATTAACTATCAACTTAAAACAAATGAAGAATATCAGGAAGCTTACAAACGCAGTGTAGATGACCCGGAAGGCTTTTGGGCCGATATAGCCGATACCTTTACCTGGCGAAAGAAGTGGGACAAGGTGCTGGAGTGGAATTTTGAGGAACCGAACATAAAGTGGTTTCAGGGAGGCAAACTCAACATAACAGAGAACTGCCTGGACCGCCACCTGAAGACCCGTGGCAACAAGCTCGCCCTTATCTGGGAGCCGAACGACCCGAAAGAGCGGTTTATACGCTTTACCTACCGCGAACTCCACGAGAAGGTATGCCAGTATGCCAACGTGCTGAAGAAAAACGGGGCAAAGAAAGGTGACCGCATCTGTATTTACATGCCTATGATCCCGGAACTGGCGATAGCCGTGCTGGCCTGCGCCCGCATTGGTGCCATTCATTCGGTGGTGTTTGCCGGCTTCTCTGCTTCGGCCATGGCCGACAGGATAAACGACGCCCAGTGCAGCATGGTGCTGACGTCGGATGGGCTTAACCGCGGTGCAAAGCAGATACCGGTGAAGCGCGTGGTGGACGAAGCGCTGGAGAGCTGTGAATCGGTGCAGAAAGTAATTGTGGTGGAGCGATTAGGCTGGGCCGTGAACATGGTGGAAGGCCGCGATGTATGGTACCATGAGGAAGTGAAGGATGTAAGCAAGGAGTGTCCTGCCGAAGAGATGGATGCCGAAGACATGCTGTTTATTTTGTATACCTCCGGGTCAACGGGCAAGCCAAAAGGGGTGGTACATACGTGTGGCGGCTATATGGTATATGCCCAGTACAGTTTCACGAATGTGTTTCAGTTGGAGGAGAGTGATGTCTACTGGTGCACCGCTGACATTGGCTGGATTACGGGACACACCTATTTGCTATACGGTCCGCTCATGGCCGGGGCAACCTCATTGATGTTTGAAGGGGTGCCAACTTACCCGGACAACGGGCGTTTCTGGCAGGTAGTAGACAAATTCGGGGTAACTATTTTTTACACGGCACCAACAGCCATCCGGGCGCTCATGGGCGGTGATATTGAAGATGTGCTTTCTTATAGCCTGAACTCGCTGCGTGTGCTGGGTTCGGTGGGCGAGCCAATCAACGAGGAAGCGTGGCATTGGTACCATACCCACGTCGGGAAAGATCGTTGCCCGGTGGTGGATACCTGGTGGCAGACAGAAACAGGTGGTATCATGATATCAACCATAGCCGGTGTAACGCCCATGAAGCCAAGCCATGCTGGCCTGCCGCTGCCGGGTATACAGCCCATACTGGTGGATGCTGAGGGCAAGGAGATAAAAGAGAATGGCGTGGAAGGTTACCTGTGCATGAAGTTTCCGTGGCCCGGCATTATCCGCACCACCTACGGCGACCACGAACGAGCCCGCCTCAGCTACTTCTCCACCTACAAAGGCCTGTACTTTACAGGCGATGGTGCCAAACGCGACGAAAACGGGTTGTATCGTATTATTGGCCGCGTAGATGACGTGATAAACGTGTCTGGTCACCGTTTCGGAACAGCCGAGATTGAGGAAGCCATTAACCACAACAAACATGTGGTGGAGTCGGCTGTGGTGGGGTACCCGCACGAGGTGAAAGGGCAGGGTATCTATGCCTTCGTTACCCTAAAAGATAAGCCGGAGCACATGGATTGGCTTCGTGCAGAGATAATCGAGACAGTGGTAGAAAAGATTGGCAAGATTGCCCGTCCGGATAAGATACAGGTAGTAAGTGGTCTTCCTAAAACGCGTTCCGGTAAAATCATGCGTCGCATTCTGCGCAAGGTAGCCGAAGGCGACACCTCCAACCTGGGCGACACCTCTACGTTATTGGACCCTACCGTAGTAGACGAAATAAAAGAAGGTGCGTTATAGGCATCTTTTTGACGTTAAACTTAACCCTTGCAGTTCACGCTGCAGGGGTTTTTTATGGCTGTGCTATTAGGTGGAGTCATTATATTTTTGATTCGGGGGCATCTGGTTTTATCATGGTGCCGTCCTGAAATAAAGCAAAGAAGGTATGGGTTCCTTTTAATTCGATATATTGATGTAGGAAAGTATAATGTAGGATATCCTTAAGATGTGCGCAAGAGCTTTAAAAACGGAGAAAAGCAGGCTTACAAACCTCCGCACATGACGCTGATAACTATATGCTCACGCATATCCACAAGTTGGCACAAATAGGTAATTAATGAAGAAGAGAATTGTCTATATCTTAATTGCTCTTTCAGCATGCCTGACATTGTTGATAAGACACTCTATTTATGATAGTGAGTACAGGAGCGCGGCTGTAGTGGGCAAAGAAAATGTTAAGAAGCTTAAAGACGTGCAAATAGGAATGGACTCTCTTATTGTACTTGACATAATGGGAAAACCGAGTGACAGACATGTTTTCAAAGAAGAAACTTTTTATAAACGTGAACTCGGGAATTAATCTTTGAAATTTACACTTGTAGAGCTCTCAATATGAATATCGGTTGATGTATTCTTCTATTTCGGGAAATATAGGCTACAAATGCAGATAAATACCATGATACTCACGATTACTTAGTGTTTAAAACACCATATAAATGATTGCAAATCAATTATTTATATATGGTTTAATTACCGAGTTTACGTTTTTATAACTATAAAGTGCCACCAGGTTCTTCATATCAAGCTCAACAAAAGGGGAAAGGTAGCTTACATATCATCTGTTCCTCATGTTGAAGAATAGTAGTCAGAAAAACTAAATGTGCCAACACAATACATACTCAACCTTCGCTAATGCTTCGGGCTCAGTATGCACGACGCCGTTAAATGCCAATAACATATCTGCCACAATGAAGCTGCTACCTATCTCAAGACGAGTTGCCTTTTTATTTTCATCAGCATAAACACCTCCTCGTAAATGGTGGCGGTGAATGCAGTGAGTAAACTGAACGTTTTCGTTTCTTCAGCAGTAATCATCCTGCACCTCGAAGGTCAAAGAACTCAAACCGGGATGCCTTTGCTACTGCTCCTGCTTTGCGATTGTATAACAAACTGGGTAATTTTCGCTTCATCCCCTTTTCCTAAGCGTTTTCTATACCATGGATTAATCTAAATTTATACTTTCTAGATGAAACTAGCCTGCTTTATACTCCTCGCCTTTTTGCTTACTGGCTGTAACCAGGAAAAAACGGTCCAGTTGCCAATCGCTAAACCGGATGCCAACTGGGCCCTGCTTGATTTTGTAAAGGTTGATAGCCTGAACCCTATCCTGCAACCTTCTCAGGCGCAGTCTTTCTATTCTCCTCTTAGCAAAAAGGCAGTGAACTGGGAAGAAAGAAATGTTCTGAACCCATCCGCCATTGTAAGAGAAGGGAAAGTTTATCTGATCTACCGGGCCCAGGATAACCAAATGACTTCAAGACTAGGCCTGGCCATTAGTGAAGATGGTTTGCATTTTACAAAACAAGCTGACCCTATTTTATTTCCCAACGAAGACGAATTTAAAAAATACGAATGGAAGGGCGGAATAGAAGACCCGCGGATTATAGAAAGCGAAGACGGCACTTATATTCTGACTTATACTGCTTATGATGGTAAAACAGCCCGCCTTTGTTTGGCTACTTCCAAAGACCTGCAAACCTGGACGAAGCATGGCCTGGTTTTAGGGGAAGGAAAATACAAAGACACCTGGTCTAAATCGGGAGCCATTGTAGCCAAGCCAGTCGGCGACAAAATGGTGGCGGCCAAAATAAACGGCAAGTACTGGATGTATTTTGGCGACACCGATTTGTTTATGACTACATCGGATGATCTGATTCACTGGGAAGTAGCTGAGAACGAAGAATCGGGGAAAATGATCTCGGTACTGCATCCGCGGAAGGGGTATTTCGATAGCCGCTTGGTTGAACCCGGCCCTTATGCCATGCTGCAGGATGAGGGCATACTGTTAATCTATAACGGCAGCAACGCTGCAAACTTCAACGACCCTGCTTTACCGAAATTTACCTATAGTGCCGGCCAAGCGCTTTTTGATAAAACCAAACCTTACAAGTTATTAGAAAGAACCAATACTAATTTCATTCAGCCAGACAAACCCTATGAAAAAGTTGGCGAGGTAAATGAGGTATGCTTTGTAGAAGGACTCGTACATTTTAAGAACAAGTGGTTTCTTTACTACGGTACAGCAGATTCAAAAATAGCCGTAGCGGTAAGAGACGAAAAGTAGAACTTCTCATAACAAACTAAGACTTTGTTGGGCACGCGGCGGACAGGTCTACGGAAACAGTTTGAGTAGGTATAGGTTAATGAAACAACTATGAAATGCGGTATTGCCGAAATGGCAAGAACGAAAAAGACATCTCTGGATGAAAATGATTGCCTGCACCAGGCAATCTGTGGCAGCCGGTATGCAATTTCCAACTCGTCAAGCCAGGATATAAAACATAGTCGGTTCCTTAGGCTTACCGCCGGAGACAGGTGAGCAACCTTACTGCCTTATGCCTCGGCACCATGCAGTTAGCCTTCTGGGTTATCTGGTGCGACAAAACAAAAAGAGGAAGTGCAGAACTGCACTTCCTCTTTTTGCCTCAACATTCAGTTACATAATGCTGAAGTATATGTTTGAGCTGTAATCTTACAGTTTGTTCATCTTTGTTAATTTCGCCTCAATGCCATGGTCTTGCATCAACTCGGTCGCATACTTAAAGCTGCCATGGGGCACGAACAATCGCAGATCGCCGCCTTTCATTTTGGCGATAGACTCCAACGCTTTCCATTTGCTTACCAACATACGCTTGTCATCCTCATTCCCGTTTTTCACTACAAGCTCAAAGTAGTATTTATTATCGCCGCGCTTAGCTGTGAAATCAGGCGTTAATACAAGCTCCTGATTTACCATAGTTAAGGATGCCGGGCTGTCATACCCTGTAAAGTCAGCTTTGATATCCTTGTAACCTGATTTTACTGCATAGTTGATAACCTGTTCGGCAAGTGCATTGTACTCCTCTGATGTGTTCTTTCGTGTGTATAGCATAAGTATAAGTAATTTTAGATGAATAAATTTAAAACAGCCGAAGAGCACTGTCAGACAAATAATGGAACTGGGCAAACTGGTCACAAACAGGCGCATCTGAACAGATGGTGGTGTAGGCTTAGGGTAGTTTGCTTGGCTTTCCTTAATTAAGCTTCATAAATGAGGCCTGCTTGAGGGTAACAGCATTATAGCTGTTCCATATTCTGTATAGCGACAGAAGCCTTTGTATTACTGGTCCGGGCTTCCTAAAATGTGAAATGCTGACGATTTCCTCGGTATTTTGTAATATACGGAAAATTTATGAAAAAACCTAATTTTAATCTGTATTTTTGATAAAATATTATTGATTGCCAGCGGTTTAGCGCTGCAAGATGAGCCTGCTATTGGGTATAGGAAGTCGTTCTGAGTATGATTTCCTCCATCAGTTGTATTAGAAGAAAAAACAAATAAAGCAGTGGTAGCTATGGATGCTAATTTCAGAAACAAATCGACAAATGAGGAAATAAGACAGCGGTTTGACAACGATGTGGATAGGTTTTCTAACTTGGAAACAGGACAGCAATCAACCATTGACGCTCCCATTTCTCTTGAGTTCATAACGGATGCTGCTAAAGCGGTGAACCCAAAGGCTGTCAATCTTCTCGATATTGGATGCGGGGCAGGTAATTACACGCTAAAGATGCTGACAAAGCTTCCGGGCCTTAACTGTACGTTGGTTGATTTGTCAAAACCAATGCTTGACAAAGCCTATAGCAGAATCCAGGAAACGACAAGCGGGCATATAAATGCTATACAAGGAGACATAAGAGCGGTTGCACTGGCTCCAGGCCACTATGACATCATTCTTGCTGGTGCAGTCTTACACCATCTGAGAGGTGAGGATGACTGGAGGCTTGCCTTCACAAAGATATACAATGCACTGATAGAAGGCGGTAGCTTTTGGATATCCGACCTGATCACGCATAGTTCAGATGAAGTAAATGCGCTGTTTCAGGATAAATATAGCGCCTATCTGGCAAGTATAGGAGGGGCCGATTACAGGGATAAAGTTCTCAGTTACATAGACAAAGAGGACAGTCCCCGGCCTTTAACGTTCCAGCTTGATCTGTTGAAAGAGGTCGGGTTCAGGCATGTGGAAATATTGCACAAAAACAGTTGCTTTGCAGCATTTGGCGGCATCAGATAAAGTCTTCATTTTCAATACAATTGATCCAGCTTGTATGTCCGGTTAAGGCTAAATATTTGCTGCCTGGAATTGATTTTCAAACTGAATCGGTTTCCGCAGACTACCTGGTTGTACATTGTGTGCGAACAGTAGCTTCCTGAGTAAAAAAGGCACCTGTATAGAACTGTTAGCGCATATTTGCTGTTTAGGAGGCGTTCTAATATGCCGCTTCACTTTATTTAATGGCATCATCTGCATGTTATCACATTGTCTTATCTATTTTTGGATCAATATTTGAAACATGCAGCATCTGGTGCCCAATTCTCACGATCCATAATAGCACCGTCATTAAGATTTGCAACGAAATATTAAGCATAAAGCATTACTTTTAGAGGCAAAATATTGTTTGGGTGAACCACACGAATAGGACGAACAGGTAAACTCACAGACTAAATAATTATCTAATCTAACACAAAACAACCTTCATTGACAAATATGTCGAACTGGAAAAAAAATCTTACACTACTACTTTTTGGTGCTTCTACCCTTTATGGCGTAGAAGCAACTGCCCAGCAAACCAACGCTACAGCTACACAAAAGCAATTCATCGATAAGTCGAACATGGACGTGTCGGTAAAGCCGGGCGATGATTTTTATACCTACGCGAGTGGTACATGGCTTAAAAATAACCCGGTACCGGCGAAAGAAACCCGCTGGGGAAGCTTTAACCTGCTGCGCGATTTTAACATTAAAGCGGTGCAGGATATCCTTAACGAATCTGCTGCAAATAAAAATGCTGCATTGGGATCAGTTGAAAAGCGTGTGGGCGATTTTTACGCCGCTGCCATGGATAGCGTGACTATCGACAAGCTTGGTTATACCCCAATTAAGAAAGACCTGAAAAGAGTAGGGGCAGTGAAAGATAAAAAAGCTGTACTAAACGAGGTGGCTTACCTGAGAACATCGGGCGCAGGCTCTCCTATGTTTGGCTTTTATGTGGGCCAGGACCGCAAAGATGTCAACAATATGGTTCCGCAGTTGAGCCAGGGCGGTACAACGTTGCCGGATCGTGACTACTACCTGAAAGATGATGCACGCAGCAAGAAAATTCAGGAAGCGTACAAACAATATATCACGACCCTCTTTACACTGACAGGTGTTCCGCAGGCAAAAGCACAGCAAAACGCAGAGACCATCTTCAACCTCGAGAAGAAAATGGCCGAAGCACAAATGGCTCGTGTAGAGATGCGCGACCCGTACAAAACTTACAATAAATTCTCCGTTTCTGATTTCAGCAAAACCACGCCGAACATCGACTGGAAGACGATGATGGCAAAGATGAAGGTAACAGGCGAGGATACCATCCTGGTAAATAACCCTGCTTTCTTTAACGAACTCGACGGTTTGGTAAAAGCGACACCTGTTACAGATTGGCAGAAGTACCTGCAGTGGAACGTGCTGAAATCAGCTGCTCCATACCTGAGCACGCCGTTTGTGGATGCCAACTTTGCTTATTCACAGGCACTGAGCGGGCAGAAAGTGCAGACGCCACGTTGGCAGCGTATGTCATCCCTGACAGACGGTACCATTGGTGACCTGCTGGGGCAGCTGTATGTGAAGAAGCACTTCAAGCCGGAGGCAAAAGCCAGAATGGAAGAATTGATCAGTAACCTGATCAAGGCCTACGAAATCCGGATCAACAACTTGGATTGGATGACAGCCACCACAAAAGAGAAAGCGCTGGCCAAACTACACGCCTTTACTCCAAAAGTGGGTTATCCTGACAACTGGAAGGCGTATGATGGCCTGGAGGTTAACCGCAAAACCTTCTTCCAGAACGTGCGCAATGCCGGCCAGTGGGGCTATGACGACATGGTAAGCCAGCTAGGCAAGCCTGTGGACAGAACCAAATGGGGTATGACAGCTCCGACTGTTAACGCTTACTATAGCCCGGTGATGAACGAGATCGTGTTCCCGGCAGGTATTCTGCAGTTCCCTTTCTTCGACCCAAATGCGGATGATGCAGTGAACTACGGCGGTATTGGTGCTGTAATCGGACACGAGATTTCGCACGGCTTCGACGACTCCGGCAGCCAGTACGACAAAGATGGTACGCTGCGCAACTGGTGGACAGAAGAAGACCGCGCCAGATTTGAAGAGAAAGCCAAGGCGCTGCAGGAGCAATATGATGCCTACACAGTGCTGGACACTATCCACGTAAACGGTAAACTGACGCTGGGTGAGAACATTGGTGACTTAGGCGGATTGAGTGCTGCTTACGAAGCCTTTAAAATGACAGAGCAAGGAAAGTCTAACGAATTGATTGACGGTTTTACACCTGATCAGCGTTTCTTCCTGTCGTGGGCACAGGTTTGGAGAGGTAACATCCTTCCTGAAGCAGCGGCACAGCAAATTATCACGGACCCGCATTCACCAGGGCAGTACAGGACGATTGGTGCGCCCGTAAACATGGATGCCTGGTACGAAGCATTCAATGTGCAGCCGGGTGATAAGCTTTACAAAGCGCCGGAAGAAAGAATCAGACTCTGGTAATATCTGTTGCAGTTTATAAACAGTAAAAAGCCGCTCCGTCTAATGATGGGGTGGCTTTTTTATGATGCAGTTTGTTCAAGTTGAGATTGTTTGTCTAAGCTGCCGTTGTTACTGTTCATCCAGCGGCAGCTCACCTACAGTTGCATTGTGTCTCTCTGAACTCTCAAGGCCGAGAGGCCTCGTCTTCGGGCAGCGCGCTGGTAGTTTTTGGCGCCAAGGCGCTGCCGCGTGAGCGGCACCAAAAATCTCCAAATAGAGGGCCCCTTCCCCCAGGCGCTCAACCCAAAGACTGGAAACACCTTCACTCCGTGCTGGCTTTTATAATTCGAAGAAAAAGCCTTTCCAGTTTTCCTGAGAGGCGCCTTGTAGATTTCCGGTGCCACGCTAGTGGCAGCCGCTAGGCAGGAAATGTACACAGCGCCGAACGGGAAAACGCGCCCTCGCGGGAGTGGAGCGCATGTGGCGAGCTATGGAAAAGGCCGCTCATGAGTCGCTGGATGAACTGCCAGTACGGCAGCTTAGACAGAACATTTATAGCAAATTTTCATAGCTCCTTCAGCAGGAGAACTTGACAAGCCTAAAGAACAATTCAACTATATTTGCTGCACAAAGAACAACCGCTATGATCGACGAACAACACAACCCCTGGACAACCCTGTCCTCAAAGGAAGTCTATGAAAACCCCTGGATAAAAGTGCGTGAAGACCAGGTGTTGAACCCAAAAGGCGGACAAGGCATCTACGGTGTAGTGAGCATGAAAAACAAAGCCATTGGTATCATTCCGATAGATGATGATGGGTATACTTACCTGGTAGGGCAGTACCGCTATGCTTTGAACGAGTATTCCTGGGAGATACCGATGGGTGGCGGCCTGCTGGAAAACGATATTTTAGAGTCGGCGAAGCGGGAGTTGCAGGAGGAGACGGGCTATACGGCTGCTAAGTGGACAAACATGATGCGGCTGCACACGTCTAACTCTGTTACCAACGAAGAAGGATTTGTTTTCCTGGCCCAGGAACTAACAGCAGGCGAAACAGCATTTGAAGAGACAGAGGAACTGCACATAAAACGGTTACCTTTTCAGGAGGCGGTGCGCATGGCCATGAACAACGAGATAACAGATGCCATTAGCGTGGCAGGTATTCTGAAGGCGGCATTGCTCCTGCAGCAACCAGGGTAACGGGTATACCACCAGCGCAGCTTTGTCGTTAGGACTGTGCCCTGTGTGGCAGGCTGCTTGGCCGATTTGTACAATTAGGGATAATGCTTACATTTGGATGTATGAAAGCCATTAAATACGTATCACATCGAATCTACACTACCTGGTGCGTCACCTGGTTTGTACTGCCGTTTGTGGTATCCTATCCGCTCCAGGCTTTCCTGCTCCGGAAGGAGAAGTGGTGGCGCCACGTGCATAATATAAACCGTGGCTGGTCTACTGTTTTCCTGCGCATGTTTCTGGCTCCGCTTATAGTAGATCGCCGGGCGAAGCTTAACCCGAAGCAGCAGTACATCTTCACGCCTAACCACAGTTCTTACCTCGATATCCCGATGATGCTGCATACCATCCCCGGGTTTCTTAACTTTGTAGGTAAAAGCTCCCTGGCAAAGGTGCCGCTTTGGGGGAAGGTATATGGAACACTTTATATTACGGTAGACCGGAGAAACCCGGTAAGCAGTGCCCGGAGTTACATCAAGTCTGTGAGAACGCTGGAGCAGGGGCGCAGCCTGGCCATTTTTCCGGAAGGAACCATACCGAAAACTGCCGGCGAGAAGCTGATGGAGTTTAAGGACGGGCCTTTTAAGCTGGCTATCGAAAGGCAATTGCCAGTGGTGCCTGTAACGATGCCCTACAACCAGCACTTTCTGCCAGACTTAGAAGGCAAACTGAAAGTACGCTGGCATCCGCTTAAAATAGTGGTGCACGAGCCAATCCAGACAAAAGGCATGACCTTACAGGACCTGCCGGAGTTAAAGGCACGGGTATTTAACATCATTCAGACAGAGATAACGAAACACAAGAAGATATATGTCAACGGATATTCAGACTATAAAAAAATTAGCACACTTAGCGAGGCTTGAGTTCAACGAAGAGAAAGAGCAGGAAATGCTGCAGGACCTGAACAAGATCCTGAACTGGATGGACAAGCTGCGCGAGCTGGACACAGAGAACGTGGAGCCTTTAACGCACATGTCGGAAGAGGTGAACGTGCTGCGCGAGGATGCTGCCAGAAATACTGTTACACATGAAGAGGCGCTGTTAAATGCCCCTAAAAAAGACTCTGATTACTTCCGGGTTCCGAAAGTACTGGAGTAGTCTGCTAACCTACATATGAATAAAATTAAGTTTTGGGAAGGTTGGGATACTACTATAAGGTATCCCTATCTTTTTTTACTCCTTTTGGGTGCGCTGGCCCTGCTGTTGGGCGTTTACCATTATTTTAGCGGAGAGAGTCTTGCCTTTGGCTGGGATAAAATCACAGACCTGCAAATAGTGCCCGTGCCGGTGCATGAGGTAACGCGCCTCCTCGAGCCTTTTACCCTTTCTGCTGACGGCTATCTTCTGTTTGAACAGTATGATGTAGCGCTGCCCACCATAAACACAGTGGCCGCAACGCTTATGCTGGGTATTCTGGCCCTCTGCGTTGCCTTTTATACTGCGGCCATCAGCACCATGAAGCAGTTGCCTTACTTTGGCAGCATACTGCTGCTGATGCTGTTCCTGGCCACCTTCAACTTCGATGTGCTGGGTGCCTTTGGCAATGCCTCCAGCCAGTTGCTGCTCATAGCCATTGCCTTGCTGGCCATCAGCAGTTATGCTTTTCAAGCTTTTTGGAAAGGAGTCAACTTTTCGCTGCGCCTGCTGGCGATGCTATTTGTGGTGCTGCTGATCGGGCTGCTGACTTACCGAGGGGGAGAGTTCCCGGCGGAACTGGTAACGCTGCACCTGGTAAACTATAGCACAATTGGTACGCTGGTAGCTACTGTGCTCTTTATACTGTGGGTAGCTTACGAAAATATAAACGCCTTGCTCTGGATTAATACACAGGCAAAGACACCGGAGCGGCGTTTTAGTATGTGGCAGTTCATACTGGTCAGTGTGCTTTACCTGCTCAACCTGGTGTTACTTTACCTTCGGCATGTAGGGTATCTGCAGCTAGACCTGTTTTACATTAACGGCTATTTCATTCTGCTGCTATCAGCAGTGGCAGGCTTTTGGGGAATGCGGCAGCGGGAGCAGTACTATAAGCCGCTCTTCCTGTTCCGGCCGACAGGTGCTGTGCTGTACTTGGTGTTCGCTACCATTGCCTTCCTGAGCATTGGGTACGCCTTCGCCACAGCCAACGACCCGCTCACTGTGTTTTACCACGACATGATCGTGTATACGCACCTTGCCTTTGGAATAGGCTTCTTCCTCTACATCATGATCAATTTCGGGCGACTCATAGAGCAGCGCCTGCCGGTGTACAAAGTGGTGTATCAACCGAAGAGCTTTTCCCTTTTCTCTTTTTTCCTGATGAGCCTGATTGCCTGTGTTATACTGGTGATGCGCACGCAGTACCGTTCTTATTTTCATGTGCAGGCAGGTTACTACAACTACCTTGGCGATCTGTATTCTGCTTCCGGAAATGATATTCTGGCGCAGCGGTTCTATGAGGAAAGCGATCTGTATGACGCCAACAATGTGAAAGCTAACTATAGCCTGGCCGCCATGCACCGTCAGGATGCGCAGGTAAACAATGAAATTTTACGGCTAAAGGACGCGCTGGAAAAGCGCCCGAACCCGAAAATATACGTGCGCCTCGCGAACCTCTACGACGAAAAGCAGTTCTTCTTCGAAAAGCTGTACGTGCTGCAGCAGGGCGCGGAGCGGTTTCCGGAAAGCGGCGAGATCTATAATAACCTGGCTTTGCTTTACTCCCAGACAAGCGTGCAGGACAGCACCGAGTATTATTTTGACATGGCGCAGGAGTATAATTCAGATAATGATTTTGTGCGCAGCAACCGCCTGGCCTATTACACGCGGCAGGCCATGCTGGACCCTGCCAAAGTGGTGCTGGAGGAAAGCCGGAAAGGCAAAGCCAAGTCGCTTCGCAGCAACATGGCCGCTTTGCGGCAACTGCTGGGCAGGGATCCGCAAAACGAGGACACCTTTATGCCGGATTCCATACAGGCAGTGGAGGACTTTACGCTTTTCTATAACCAGACCATCAGCAGGCTCAACAAAGGCGATACTACGCGGCTTGAGGCAATCGATAATTACCTCGCGTCGCCTGCAAACCAGCTGTTTCACGAAGACCTGCTGTACCTGAAGGGGCTGGTGCACCACTACAACGGCTTGCCAAGAGAGGGCAGGAGAGTGGTTGAGAACCTGGCGCTGCAGTCGGAGCGGCGCAGTGGCTATTACTATAATGCCCTTGGCCAGTGGATGCTGGAAGAAGAAAACTACCGGGCTGCGGCCGCTTACTTCAAGCAGGCCAAAGACCTGGGTTATACTCAAGCCTACCTGAGCCAGGGCTATGCGCTGGCGCTGGCAAACCAGCCGGAGGCCGCTACAGCGGCGCTGGAGGAGGTGGCCTTCACCGAGAACGAAGCTGCGGTTGCCGTGGCACAGGACCTGGCAGAGGTGCTGCAGCAGGATGTAAAGACGATTGTGACAGAGGTGCCGGACAAGGACAAGGTGCAGTACCTGTTAACCCGCTTGCCGCAACTGAGCCTGGAGGAGGTGAACATACTGGTGCAGGCGGTAGAAGAGAAAGACCTGAAGCGCCGGGCTATGATAGCACGTATAGATTACCTGATTGGCCGGAAAGACTGGAGGGCAGCTTACGAGGCGATAAAAGAAACAGCACCCAGGCTGCAGCCGGAAGGGGAACTCCGGTCGGCCCTGAACCTGCAGCAGCTCAAGGTGTGGCTGTATGCCGGAAACTACGATGCCGTGCTTAACAGAATGGACAAGCTGTACCTGACAGACCGCGATAAGCGCCAGCGGCTGTACTTTAGAGCCCGTATCGCAGAAGAGAAGGGGCGCACAGAAGAAGCCGCCACGAGGTATGAGCAGGCCCTGAAAATGCTTCTGTATGATGAAGAAGTGGTGTTGGCAGCAGCAAATTTTTTTGACAGATATAAGCCGGAAGGAGAGACAGCCTATAACATTCTCCTGAGCGGTATCACCTATAATCCTTATGCGGCAGAGCTCTATAAAGCGTATGCGCTGGAGAGCCTGGACCAGGGGTTATATACCTATGCTGAGCAGGCACAGGAAACGTTGCAGAATTTGCTTCCTTCTTCAGAATACAGTACATTTATAAAGAAGTTAAACCAAAAACGCCAGGAAGTTGAGACCCGTGCTGACAACTGGCAACTATGAAAAAAACGTATGGACACGCTTATTGTAACGCACGACATCTCAAAGATATACCGAATGGGGGCGGAGACCATCCACGCGCTCAAATCAGTGTCTATTAAAATCTCTAAAGGCGAGTATGTGGCTTTTATGGGACCTTCTGGCTCCGGCAAGTCCACGTTCATGAACATTATCGGCTGCCTCGACACACCCACCGGCGGCACCTATATCCTGAACGGCAACGATGTGAGCAACATGACCGACAATGAGCTGGCAGAGGTGCGCAACAAAGAAATAGGCTTCGTGTTCCAGACCTTTAACCTGCTGCCGCGGCAAACATCGCTGGAGAACGTGGCTTTGCCGCTGATTTATGCAGGCTACGGCAAGAGCGACCGGGAGGAGAAGGCACAGCGTGCGCTAGAAAGCGTGGGCCTCGGCACCAGGGGCAAGCACAAGCCAAACGAACTCTCTGGTGGTCAGCGGCAGCGTGTAGCCATTGCCCGCGCCCTCATCAACAACCCAAGCATCATACTGGCCGATGAACCGACAGGTAATCTCGACTCAAAAACCTCTTACGAGATTATGGAGTTGTTTGAAGACCTGCACTCCAAGGGTAACACCATTATTATGGTGACGCACGAAGAGGATATTGCCAAATACGCACACCGCATCATCAGAATGCGCGACGGCCTGATAGAGTCTGATACGATAAATGAGGATATCGCTACCGCCACCAGACTACAGGCAGAACAACATTAAAGTTTGTTTTAAGTTTTACCTTTGAGCTGCAAATGCGTGTTTTCAAAACCTGGAATCACCCATTTTAGCTTCAAAAACAAAATTAACAGGCTCTTAATGAAAATATACACAAAAACAGGCGACAAAGGCACCACCTCCCTTATAGGAGGAACCCGTGTGGCTAAATCTGATCTGCGCATAGAGGCTTATGGTACTGTAGACGAACTGAACTCTTACATCGGGCTGGTGCGTGACCAGGAGGTGAACAGCGAACGTGCCACTATCCTGAAAGAGATACAAGACAGACTTTTCACTATTGGTGCCCTCCTGGCTACTGATCCTGAGAAATCAAAAATGAAAACCCCTGACCTGCACGAAGAGGATGTAACCCTACTGGAGCAGGAGATTGATATCATGACAGCCGAAGTGCCGCCCCTGCGCGCTTTTGTGCTGCCAGGCGGGAATCAGTCCGTGTCGTTTTGCCATATAGCCCGTTGCGTGTGCCGCCGTGCCGAGCGTATAGCCATTCATTTACAGGAGCTTTCGCCGGTAGAGGACCTGGTGATAAAATATCTGAACAGATTATCCGACTATCTGTTCGCACTTTGCCGTAAAATGACACAGGAGCTCGGGGCGGAGGAAATTACCTGGAAGCCGCGCATCTGATAAAACATATCTGAATAAATTTAAGCATAAACCTAATTATATGTCAGTTGATACTCTAACTATACCTACAGAGCGTGTGCAGCAATCACGCATCTCGCAGGTAAATTTTGACAATCTTCAGTTTGGGAAGACTTTTTCCGACCACATGTTTGTGGTGGACTACAAAGACGGCGCATGGCAAAACCCACAGGTGCTGCCATACGGTAACATGTCGCTGAGCCCTGCTACTTCTTCCCTGCACTATGGCCAGGCCCTTTTTGAAGGGATGAAAGCATACCGTGGCCAAAATAATGACCTTCTACTTTTCAGACCCCTGTCCAATCATAAGCGCCTGAACACTTCGGCAGAGCGTTTGTGCATGCCGGAGTTGCCGGAAGAGCTTTTTATGCAAGGACTTACCCAGTTGTTGCGCACAGATGCAGAATGGGTGCCGTCCAAGGAAGGAAGTTCTCTATACATCCGTCCGCTGATGTTTGCCACCGACGACTACATTGGTGTGCGGCCATCTCTAAACTACCGTTTTCTGATCATCACCTGCCCGGTAGGCAAGTACTACGATAAGCCGGTGAAGGTGGCGGTGGAACCTAATTATGTGCGTTCAGCAGAAGGCGGAGCGGGCTATGCCAAAGCGGCAGGTAACTATGCGGCGGCACTGCTGCCATCCCGTAAAATGCAGGAGAAAGGTTACGACCAGCTTATCTGGACTGATGCCAAGGAGCACAAATACATAGAGGAATCAGGTACCATGAACGTGATGTTCGTGATAAACGGTGTGCTGGTTACTCCAAGCCTGAGCACCAGCATTCTGCACGGTGTTACCCGCGACAGTGTGCTGCAGGTGGCAAAAGACCTCGGCTATACGGTAGAAGAGCGCCGTATTGCTGTTGACGAAGTCATTGGGGCGCAGAAGAATGGAAAGCTTTCAGAAGCTTTCGGAACGGGAACAGCAGCTATAATTTCCCAGATTTCCCTGATTCACCATAATGGGCAGGATTATGAGCTGCCTCCTGTGGAGGGGCGTGAAATCTCTAACAAGGTAGCTGCCGAATTAGATAAAGTAAGAACAGGCCAGGCCCCGGATACACACAACTGGGTTCATAAAATTAGCCTGTAAGGTATAACATATGCACAACATGCTGGAGTATAGGCTGCTATGGTTTGTACTCCAGCATTTTGCCTTTTAACAATTTCATACATTTTTTATAAACTATAACCCATGACAACTGAACAGGTTAAGGAATTAAAGGCCAGAGTTGAGGCCTTGAGGAGGTATCTTTGACTACGATACCAAGAGACAACAGATAGAAGAAACAGAAAAGCAAACCACTGCCCCTGATTTTTGGGATGACCCGAAAGCTGCGGAAAAGGTCCTTAAAGAAATCAAATCCATTAAAGTGTGGACAGACCATTACGAGGAGGTAGACAAGGCGCTCTCCGATTTTGAGGTGCTGTTTGATTTTTACAAAGAGGGAGACGTTTCGGAAGAGGATATTAAACAGGAGTTCAAAAAAGCGACTGACGCAGTAGAGGGGCTTGAGTTCAAGCGCATGCTGAGCAGCGAGGAAGACCAGTTGAACGCTATCATCGAAATAAACCCAGGTGCCGGCGGTACAGAGAGCCAGGACTGGGCCGAGATGCTGATGCGCATGTACATCATGTGGGCGGAGTCCCATAAATTCGGCGTGAAGCAAATCAACTATAACCCGGGTGACGGTGCCGGTATAAAGTCCGCTACCTTAGAGATAACCGGCGACTTTGCCTACGGCTACCTGAAATCTGAAATAGGGGTACACCGCTTGGTGCGCATCTCACCGTTTGACTCCGGTGGCCGTCGCCATACTTCGTTTGCCTCGGTGTTTTCTTACCCGGTAGTAGACGACACCATCAATATCGAGATCAACCCGAGTGATATCGATTGGGACACTTTCCGATCGGGCGGTGCCGGTGGCCAGAACGTGAACAAAGTAGAGACAGCCGTGCGCCTGAAGCACAAGCCATCGGGTATTGTGATTGAGTGCCAGATTGAACGTTCCCAGCTCATGAACAAAGAGCACGCGCTGCGCATGCTGAAGTCCCGGCTGTACCAGATAGAGATAGAAAAGCGAAATGAGGAGCGTGACCGCATCGAGAGCACCAAAAAGCGCATCGATTTCGGCTCACAAATCCGGAATTATGTGCTGCACCCTTACAAGCTTGTCAAAGACATTCGGACGGGTGTAGAGCGTAGCGATGTACAGAACGTGCTGGATGGAGACCTGGATGAGTATATCAAAGCGTACCTGATGCAGGCCTAAGCTATTTGTGTAGAAGTTTAAACAGAAAAAGGCACCATTTACGGTGCCTTTTTCTGTTTATGTCCGGTACATATTTAGGAGAACCATTAGCCCTCACTTAAAGCAATTGCACATATTTTAAGGTAATACTTTACAAGCGTTTATTCCCGGAGAAAGTATAACAGGAAGAAGAGGTATTTTAATTTCTCAATACAAACACTTATATATCAACTACTGATGGGTTTCTTTTCGGCAACAAACTTATCATGATATATTTCATTTTGATAACAATATGAATTAGTTATTAACGAATAAATACAATTTGTTATAGTTGGTAAGTGATTGCTCAGAAAAAAGATATGTTTGTTGATGGATATAACAAAGGATGTATGTTGTTTTTGTTGTAACATCAATAGATTCGTTTGTTTGATGGAAAATTTATTTTTTTTGCCGCTATTGTTTTTGTATTTGTTAATACATAATATTGGGAAACGGTAATAAACATTAGCGTACGGCGCGAAAAAAATAGCAGATGATTCATGGTATCCTAATTCAACTCCATTCCCTGTGTTAGTTTACTGTAGTCTGTTGTAAGGCCCGTAGCAGAAAAAGCTTCAATAAAACTTGAGAAAGACCTAATACTGCCAGGTGTTTTATACTCCCTGACTATTATTATTGAGCACTCATAAAGTGCTACTGGAAAAGTATTACCCAAATATTACAATAAACCAAACTCAATTAACTTAATCAATCTAACTACTAACAACAAATGAGAAAATTGTTACTCATGAGTTTTGTTTTCGTGCTTACGCTTCTACAACAAGCATATGCACAGAGCAAAACGGTGTCTGGAACGGTAACCGACCAGGCCACATCACAAGGGCTACCCGGTGTAGCTGTAATCGTAAAAGGTACCACTGTAGGAACGGCCACAGGTCCCAATGGCAATTTTACAGTAAACGTACCTGAAGGCTCAAACACACTCGTGTTCAGGTACATTGGATACCAGACTGTGGAGCGGCCAGTTGGCAACAGCAGTGCTATTAATGTGGCACTGGCAGTAGACAACAAGCAACTGGAAGAGGTTGTGGTAGTTGGATATGGTACGCAGCTGAAAAGAGACGTGACTAGTTCTATTGCACAGGTATCAGGAGAGGAGATAGCCAATTTAGCTACTCCAAGCTTTGATCAGCAGCTCGCTGGTCGTGCCTCTGGTGTGCAAATCACGCAGCCATCTGGTATCCTGGGAGCTCCTCCTAAAATCAACATCCGCGGTGTAAACTCTATTTCTTCCAGCACACAGCCACTTATCGTAATTGATGGTGTACCTGCTATTACTGGAGACTTGGGTGGTTTTACGCCGGCAAACGCGCTTGCCGACATCAACCCGAACGATATTGAGTCTTTCGAAATATTAAAAGATGGTGCTGCAACGGCTGTGTACGGTTCCCGTGCATCAAACGGTGTTATATTAGTTACTACAAAGCGCGGTAAAGCTGGTCAAGCTAAGTTCTCTTACGACGGATGGGCTGGTACTGCCAAGGCAATTGAACTACACGATCTGTTGAATGCAGCAGAGTTTGTTGAAATAACAAATGAGAAATACAGAAACATAGGTCAGACTGAACCAGCAAATTTGGGAGAGTCGGACACAGACTGGAACAAAGAAGTATTCCGCACTGCCCTTCAGCAAAGCCACGCTTTCTCAGCTAGTGGTGGTACTGACAGAAACACATATTATTTCTCTTTAGGTTACACTGATCAGGAAGGTATAGGACGTGCTAATAACCTGAAGCGTTACACAGTTCGAACGAACATGACAACAAAGGTTACAGACTGGCTCGACTTTGGTATTCAAGCCGGCTTGTCCAACCAGATCAACGAAGGCCCTTTAACGGGTTCTAACAGCTTGTCTGGTAATATGTTCAGCGTTATCCGTATGCACCCAAACGTGCCGGTATATGACCCGAACCATCCAACAGGATACAACATTGATGAGGTAAACCCAAGATCACTTGGCCGCGGACCAAACACCGCCACTATAGCCAATGGTATCCCAAACATCCGTTTTGTGCTGGACAACAACCTGCGTAAATCAATCAGCTACCGTGGACTTGGAAATGCTTACCTGGACTTTAAAATAGTAGACAATCTGCATTTCAAAACAATGCTTGGTGCCGACTTGAGCATGACCGAAGACTTCCTGTATAACGACCCACGTCACGGTGATGGTCAGGGATCTAATGGTACGCTTTCTCAGGCTTACACGCCAATCAACCGTTGGAACCTGCAGAACATCCTGAGCTACAACAAGCAACTGGGCGAAGTGCATAACATTGATGCAACTTTGGTGCAGGAATACACTAAAACCAGAAACCGCTTCTTCCAGGCACAGGGAACTGGCCTTGCGGACCGTTTCTTCCGTGAGAACCTTGTGAGTGGTGCCTTTGCTAACCAGTTTGCTTTTGGTGGTATCGGTGAAAACGGTCTTGCTTCCTATATGGCTCGTTTTAACTATAACTATGCAGGTAAGTATTATATCGGTGGTTCAATTCGTGCGGATGGTTTATCTAAGCTTCCTGCTGATAGCCGTTGGGGATATTTCCCGGGTGTGTCTGCTGCATGGAGAATCTCTGAAGAAGACTTCTTCAAAAATGCTGCTTTCTCCACCATACTTAGCGACTTGAGAATAAGAGGTAGCTATGCTGAAGTAGGTAACGTGGATATCGATGGTAACTATCCTTATTTAGGTACATTTGGTTCTGCGCAATACGGATCTCAGAACGGTATCTCTTACAGCAATACGGCTAACCCGGACCTTAGGTGGGAGTCTCAGAAGATTTCTGATATAGGTTTAGACTTAGGCTTGTTCAACGGCCGCATTAACCTAGAAATGGCCTACTGGAAAAAAGACAACTCAGACATCGTGCTGAATGCGCCGACGCCTCCTTCTTTGGGTGTACCAGGAAACAGCATCAGCAGAAACATTGGCCGTATTGTAAATGATGGTCTTGAGTTTGCTATTTCAGGTGCTGTTTTAAGCACTTCTAATTTCAGCTGGAACTCCAGCCTGAACTTCTCTACGCAGCGCAATGAAATTAAAGAACTTGTGGAGGGACAGGACATTGTGTATGAATACACCATCCACCGCGAAGGCGAGTCTATCAATGCCATCTATGGTTACAACTATGAGGGTGTGAACATGGCAAACGGTAACCCTATCTATCGTAAGGCAGATGGCACTTTAGTACAAGGTAACATTACAGGTGTGCCTGCAAACACTGCAACCGGAACACCAGCAATAGCAGCCGGTGTATATTACGGATACGACCCAGCTAACCCAGCAGTGTATGGTACAAGAACTTCTTTAACTACTGCAGACAAAGAAATTCTTGGTACAACGCTTCCAAAGTGGTTTGGTGGTTTTGATAACAACTTTAAGTATGGCAACTTCGACCTGAACGTATTCTTCCGCTTCTCTGGTGGTAATATGATCATGAACCGTACGCGCCAGGATCTGTTAACGATGGCATTTGAGAACAACGGTGCAGAAATACTGGACAGATGGCAGAGCCCGGAAAACCCTGGTGATGGACAGACTCCAAAGTTAGCAGCCGGTGCCGCTTACAGTAACTTTATCAACCGTGTAAGTGAATCCTCTACCCGTTTCGTAGAGAGTGGCGATTTCTTAAAGTTGAGCAATCTGACTTTAGGTTATACCCTGCCTACAGCGCTTACGCAACGTGCTAAAGTTAACCGCCTAAGAGTGTACGCTCAGTTACAGAACGCCCTTGTATTCACAAAGTACTCTGGCCTGGATCCTGAGACTTATACTAACATTACAGGCACTAACAGCAACCTGGGAGTTGACTTCAATGGCCAGCCGCAGCAGCGTATAGCCACTGTGGGTGTAAATCTTGGATTTTAATTATTAAATTATCTGACAATGAAAAATAGATTTTTCTTAAAACATAAATTGAGGTTAGCGCTCATGGCACCGGCAATTTGCATGTCGCTGCTGCTTACTTCCTGCGAAGATGATGTATTGGAGTTAATGCCCTTTAACGCGTTAACAGAGGAAACTGCCTTTACTACACCAGAGCGTATCAACCTTGCGGTAGTGGGTATTTATGATGCGGCACAAAGCGGCTTTTATGCCGGTACTGCAGTGCGTGGCTATCCTTTTGGTGCGGCACACATAGAGCAGGGTGATAACCGTGGAGAGGACATGCTGAACCTGGAGGCCTTCTATGCCATCACTTACGAGTCTACCTATAACGCGGCCTCTGCCAACAACCTATACCACTTCGAAACGCTTTACGGCGTGATTAACCAGGCAAATGTGGTGATTGAGGGACTTCAGAACGCGGTTGCTTCTAATGTTATCACAGCAGAGGTAGCGCAGCAGTATGAGGCTGAAGCCCGCTTTTTACGTGCTTTGGCACATCATGAGCTTTTAATACACTTTGCACGCCCTTACAACCATACACCTGATGCATCACACTTGGGTGTGCCGTACAGAACAATGGCTGTAAACACGCCTGCGCGTGTTGAAGAAGCAGCTGCCGCGGGTCGTAATACAGTGAAAGAAAGTTATGATCTACTGTTGCAGGACCTAAACTTTGCAGAAGAAAATCTGCCTGAAGAACGCGCTAACCAGATCTCCAGAGCGACACAAGGTGCTGCCATTGCGCTTAAAACACGCGTGTTGCTGCACAAGCGTGATTGGGCTGGCGTGATAACAGAAGGTCGTAAACTAGTGCCTGAATCAGCTCCCTATGTGAGCCCGATTGGAGGGTACAGCTTAACAGAGTCACCTGAAGGTCCTTTCGCAAATAACAGTAGTAACTCCGAGTCTATTTTCTCCTTTGAAAATACGGCAAACGATAACGCTAGTGTGAATGGATCGCTGGGACAGATGTACAATGCCGCTACTGGTGGCCGCGCACTGGTGGCTATCAGCCCGATTATCTGGAATGCAGCTTTCTGGCCTGAAGACGATGCACGCCGTGATATAACAGTGAGCACAGCCAGAGCAATATATACCAGCAAATACCGTGATGCAGCAACTCAATCAGATTGGTCTCCGATTGTGCGTTATGCAGAGGTAATGCTGAACGTGGCAGAGGCCATCGCCAGAACAGAAGGAAACGGTCAGGCGCTGGAACTCCTAAACGCAGTGCGCGGAAGATCTACAGATCAGTTATATACCGATTTATCTGGGGATGCTTTAGTACAAGCTATCATCAATGAGCGACGTGTTGAGTTTCTGGCAGAAGGTATACGCTGGAAAGATATCCACCGCCTGGCTGTAGAAGGAACTTTTGGTCCTCAGGGTATTCCTGCTAAAGTTGCTTCTGCAAACTTGAAGTTTACGGATTACGTGGCTGCCAGTGGAGAAGTAAGAGCAGGTGCAATATCAGTTACTGCTATCCCTTATGATGACTATCGTTTCATCTGGCCAATTCCTGTGACTGAGACAAACGCTAACCCTACGTTAGCAGCGCAGCAAAACCCAGGATATTAGTCTTAACTAAATTCAACTCTAAAGGCCTTCCGTTTAAAACGGGAGGCCTTTTTGTTGTAAGGTAGTAAAGCCTTTCACTTGTTGCTTAAAACCCGCCAGCGTTTGACTGGCGGGTTTTTCTTTTTATACTTGTGACAATTATTTTAATACCTATGCTCTTACCAAACCACAGTGGCTATACCTTAGAAGCGGGAGTAGATGAAGTAGGCAGAGGCTGCCTGGCCGGTCCTGTAGTGGCGGCAGCTGTAATCCTGCCTATCCATTACCGGCACCCACTCCTGAACGACTCCAAAAAGCTCAGCAAAAAGCAGCGGGAACTGCTGCGGGAAGATGTCCTGAAAGATGCCGTGGCGTGGGCAATAGGAGAGGCCTCCCCGGCAGAGATAGATGAGGTAAACATTCTGAACGCCACATACCTGGCCATGCACAGGGCATTGGAAAAGCTAAGGCAGGAGCCGGAGTACCTGTTGGTGGACGGTAACAGGTTTAAGCCTTACAAAGAACTGCCTTTTAGTTGTATGGTAAAAGGAGATGGCAGGTACCTTTCCATTGCGGCCGCCTCGGTTCTAGCTAAAACCTACCGCGATGACCTGATGTGCGCCCTGTCAGCAACACATCCGTATTATGGTTGGGAGCAGAACGCAGGATACCCTACAAAACTTCACCAGAATGGGATTAGCAGGCATGGCGCAACAGTGCACCACCGGCAATCGTTTACGCTGCTGCCCAAACAACCAGAACTGTTCTAAGGCTATTGTACTGGCAATATTTTTTTTAATAGGAGAGTCTGGTGCGGCTACTGTTTCAGCTTGATCAGGTCAAGAAAAAGACTGAAACTGTCGAGGGAGGAATGGCTTTTCTCAAAGCTGTCGAAGGTAAGTGGTTTTACGATGTAGCCTGTTACATTCAGCTGCTGGGCTGCCATCCGGTCTATGTCTTCATTTGAAGTCGTCATAATAAAGACAGGGATGTGGCTGAATTCCGGCTCACGGCGCATTTCTGCCAAAAACTCCAGTCCATTCATCTTGGGCATGTTAATGTCTAAGAGAATAACGCTGGGTGCAGGCGAAATTCTTTCAGCACCTTCGGTTCCGCGTAGCATGTTCAGGGCCTCACGGCCATTGCGTGCCACCAGTAACGGAAGGGAAACGCTTATTTTGCTTAGCTCCCGCTCTACATTCATAATATCCAGGTAGTCATCTTCAACTAAAAGGATATTTACTACTTTATCACTCATTATTTAATTGTGCCTCCGGTAAAAACTTAAAACAACTAAAATATCATCTCACTTTTTAGGCCATGTAAAGGTAAAAGTAGCGCCCTGCCCAAGCTGAGAAATAACACCTATACTGCCTCCCTGCCACTCTACAATCTTTTTTACGATGGTTAAACCGACACCAGTGCTTTCCACCGCATCCCGTTCCTGCAGCGTCTGAAAGATAACAAAAATCCGCTCATGGTAATCCGGGTCAATGCCCGGGCCGTTATCTGATACAGAAAATTCGTAGAAGTTGTCCATTTCCTGGCAGCTTACCTTTACCAGGCCCTCACTTTTATCATGGTACTTAATAGCATTATTGATGAGGTTGCTGAACACCTGCTGCAGCTGTATACGGGTAGTATGCAGTATTGGCATATTATTCTGTACCTCAATGTTAAAGCCTGGAGGAGGGGTGAGCATGTCTACTATCTCACTCAGCAGCATGTTCACATCCACCTCCTCCTCTATTTGATTTGTGCGGCCGATGCGGGCCAGCGCAAGGATACCGTTGATCAGGTTTTCCATGCGGTGCACCCGAATGCGCATCATCATGAGGTACTCCTGCACCTTGGGAGGCAGCTGCGTACCCATGTCTTCCTCCACCCAACGCGAAACCACCTCTATGCCGCGTAGCGGTGCCTTCAGGTCATGCGATACTACATACGCAAACTGGTCGAGTTCTTTGTTCTTGCGGTCCAACTCGGTAAAAGTCTCACCTATGGTAGCCGACATACGGTTAAGGGAGTGCGAGAGTTGGCTGAGTTCATCGCGGGAGTTGTCGATTATCTGAGTTTTGTAGTCGCCCTGCGATACTTGTTCGGCCAGCGTCACCATTTTAATAATTCGCCCAGAAATGAGGCGCGTAATGTAATAGGCCCAACTTAAACCCAGCATAACAGACAGAATGGTGAGTATGGTAGAGAGCTGTTTGGTGTTTATTATACTAGCATTCAGCCGATCACGCCGCTCTGTACGCACCTGGTATTCATAACCATTAAACTCACTGAAGGCGGTACGGATGGTGTCCATCAAAGCTTTCTCACCCATTACAAGGCTGTCCAGCCTCAGGTGAAAAGTATCGTCTACTTTTCCCACATCAGTGCGTACCATGTCAATGAGCGGTTCAGCATACACCTTCTGCCATCGGTTTTGCAGGTGTATAATCTCATTTATTTTTTCTTCCTGCCCGGGCAAATCACTCATAAAGTTCTTCGTTTGCTGGAAAAGGCTGGGCAATTGGTTTTTTGCCTGTACGTAGGGCTGGAGGAACGTCTCGTTTCCATTTAACAAAAAGCCACGCAAGCCTGTTTCCATGTCAATAATGTTGCGCTGCAGGGAAGCAGAGTTCCGAATAACAATCTGGGACTGCGAAAGCCACACGGTGTTTTCAAAGACAGCGTCAGAAAGCCGGATGTTCACAATGGCTACCGCTGTAAAGAGGAGTGAAATGAGTAGGAAGCCTGCAAAGAGTTTATAAGAGAGTTTCATTTAAAGTTGCTTTTCCTCTGCATTAAGGGCATATCAGGAATTTAAAGGTACAATTGTTTTCTGAAGTTTATAGGTCTGAAAGCACTCATTTGCAGCTAAAGTATAAAGTTTAATCATGCTATATAGTGTGGAGATACAAAAAAGGGGCGGGCTTAAAAGGAAAAGACAAACCAATGCAAAATGAATACGCCTGAGTAGCAGGAATGTTAGAGCTGATCCTGATGATGCCCCAGGTTTAAAGCCTTTTTGCCGCCGCCACAGGAGCGGGTATTTTATTTCGGAAGGGGATTTAATTTACTTATTTTTGCCACTCAAATACGCTGAACCTTATACAACACTGCATGGAACTTAAAAAGATTGCTTTAAATGATGTGCACGAAGCCCTGGGTGCTAAAATGGTGCCTTTTGCCGGCTATAATATGCCTGTGCGCTATTCATCTGATATAGAAGAACATAATACTGTGCGTAATGCTGTTGGTGTTTTTGATGTCTCGCACATGGGCGAGTTCATGTTGCGCGGTCCGCAGGCCCTGGACCTGATACAGCGTATCACATCAAACGATGCCTCTAAACTAACAGATGGCAAAGTACAGTATTCCTGCTTCCCGAACGAAGAAGGCGGTATTGTTGACGACTTGCTGGTATATCGTTTCAGCGAAGATGAGTATATGCTGGTCGTAAACGCCTCCAATATTGAGAAAGACTGGGCTTGGGTAAGTAAGTATAACACCAAAGGTGTGGAGTTGGAGAACATCTCTGATGAGATGTCGCTGTTTGCTGTGCAGGGGCCAAAGGCAGCCGAGGCACTGCAGTCGCTCACGGCTATTGACCTGCCAGCCATGGTATACTATACCTTTGAAAAAGGTGAATTTGCCGGCGTGCAGGATGTCATTGTTTCGGCAACAGGCTATACTGGTTCAGGTGGTTTCGAAATTTACGTGAAGAACGAGGATGCCAAAGCCGTGTTCGATGCCATTATGGAGGCTGGCAAGGATTTCGGTATCAAACCAATAGGGCTTGGCGCGCGCGACACGCTGCGCCTGGAAATGGGTTTCTGCCTTTACGGAAACGATATAAACGACACAACCTCTCCATTGGAAGCAGGCCTGGGCTGGATCACGAAGTTCGAAAAAGACTTTACAAACGCTGATAATCTCAAAGCACAGAAAGAAGCTGGTGTAGCACGCAAGCTGATCGCGTTTGAGATGCTGGAAAAAGCCATCCCGCGCGCGCACTACGATATTGTGGATACAGCAGGGGATAAGGTGGGTGAAGTGACGTCGGGCACGATGGCGCCATCGCTGGGCAAAGGCGTTGGCCTTGGCTATGTAACCAAAGACTTAAGCAAAGCAGGCACCGAAATTTACATCCGGATCCGCAACAAAGATTTGAAGGCACAGGTGGTAAAGCTGCCTTTCTATAAGAAATAAATTAATTGTTGATTGCTAATTGTTAATTGTTGTTCAATAAGTTGTTGGGCAAAATACAGCAATATGCAATCAACCATCAGCAATAAAAAGATGGCAAGTATAGACGTGTGCTACAGCCCGGAGCTGCTGCACTTATATGATTTAAAAGGAAAGGCAGTAGTGGCGGTAGATATACTGCGGGCTACTTCTACCATGGTGACAGCTTTTGCACACGGTGCTAAAGACATTTTTCCGGTGATGGAACTGGAGGAATGCCGTGCTTTTTCCGGAGAAGGCTGCCTGACAGCTGCCGAGCGCAATGGCATAAAAGCAGAAGGCTTTGATCTTGGTAATTCCCCTTTCAGCTATATGAACGGTGCCGTGAATGGCCGCTCTATTGCCATTACAACCACCAACGGTACCCGTGCCATTCGCCTATCCGAAGCTGCTGAAGAGGTAATAGTGGGTGCTTTTCTGAACCTGAAAACGGTAGCCAAACATTTGAAGGAGCTAGCTTTAGACGTGGTGGTGGTGTGTGCTGGCTGGAAAGGACAGTTTAACCTGGAGGATACCCTTTTCGCCGGCGCCTTGGTGGATTACCTGCAAAAGGATTTTGCTTTTGAGAACGATGCCACCCTGGCCTCGCTACACCTGTACCAGGCCGCCAAGACGGATGTGTTCAATTTCCTGAGACAGTCCTCGCATGTGCGCCGCCTCGAGAATTTAGGCATTCATGAAGATGTCCAGTTCTGCCTGCAGCACAACCTGTATGAGGTGCTACCAGTATGGCGCCAGGATAGACTGATAGATTTGAAAAGTTAGAAAGTTAGAGGGTTAAAAAGTTAGAAAGTTACAATAGCCCTGGAACTGGCGCCGGTATCCAACCGGTGACGTACAGTGTGTGCGAGTCTCCAGACTCGTTTGTGGGAAACGAAGGTTAAGAGCTAATATCTAAAATGAGCATGAGTTTTAAATAGCATTTAACTTTCTAACCCTCTAACTTTTTAACCTTTTAACTTCTTATTATTCTTGTGCCGCTCGCTGTCGCGGGCGGTTTTCTTTTCAAGGTTTTTGCGCAGTGCCTCCGTTAAATCAGTGCCGGTCTGGTTTGCCAGGCAGATCAGGACAAACAATACATCGGCTAGTTCATCGCCCAGATTTTTGCCTTCGTCGCTCTTTTTAAAGGATTGTTCTCCGTACTGCCGCGAAATAATACGGGCTACTTCTCCCACTTCTTCTGTGAGGATGGCCATGTTGGTGAGTTCGTTAAAGTAACGAACACCGTTTTCCTGTATCCACTTATCTACAATGGCTTGTGCTTCGGCTAATGTCATGCTTTTATATGCTTATCTATTTGCCAAACTTAACCACAAAATCAACATAAGGCACGCCTATAAAGACAATTTCACTGGCAATGTCAGGGTTGTTCAGGAAGGCGAAGTCAACCGTAATTTTCTCACCCATAAAGCGTAAGCCATAGGAATAAACACCATAGTAGCCTTCTGCCGGTACAAACCAGTTCTCTGATACCAGCGCCACTTTACGCCCAATTCGTTTCATGCCACTGAGGTTAATCACGGGCTCCCCGGAAACTTCGTCATCTACGTATCCAAAGCCAACGCCAAGGGTAACGTTATTGTCCCTGTTGCCATACGTTACAATGCCGTAGCCAATGCCCAGTCCTGAAAAGTCTTCGATGGCTGAGTTCGCGTAAAGTACACCAGCCCCGGCATTCCAGTTCTCACTAATGGGGAAAGTATATTTGGGTGTGATGAAGAAGATTGGTTCGCCAGAGAAAGTGGATATCAGTTCAAAACCAGCCCCAATAGTAAACCTGTCTGTAACCCCATAGTTAAAAGAGTTCAGGACCAGATATGTGTTTTGGTAGTATGCTTCGCCTTTGCGCAGGCTATAAGCAGAAGGAGCGAAGAGGTAGCGGGTGGCATTCGGATTTTCAAACCAATATACTCCATTCCTGAAGTTTCGCTCGTTCAGAATCCGGAAATTCTTTACGGCACTCATCGGGATTGTTATCTCACCGGCGCTTTCGGTTAGCAAGCGAATGCCTGCTTCACTTTGGCCTAAATATGTTCCCTGAAATACGGAGCCATCGTTGGTCTCTACCACCCAGCGCTGCGGGGGGAAGGTTTGTGCCTGTATACTGTCTGTTTGCTGTGCCAGCACAGCAGTGGCCGAACTGAGCCATAAGGTAATACACAGCAAAGCAAATACAGCAAAGGAGCAAGCGTGCAATCTGCTAACCATAATTCGGAGGTAAAGCAATATGAAACTGATTTCGCAATGACCCCTAAATATATAGAATTGCGCTATATGTTTGTCCTTTAGGTGGTTGTTTTTTAGCTATTCCTTGTTTTGGGTGTCTATTGTAATAGTAACAGGGCCATCGTTCAGAAGCGACACTTTCATGTCGGCACCAAACTCACCGGTTTGCACTTTTTTCCCCAGGCTAGCCTCCAGTAGCGTTACAAAGCGCTCGTACAGCGGAACAGCCAGGGTAGGGGGGGCAGCATTGATGTAGGAGGGGCGATTGCCTTTTTTTGTGCTGGCATACAACGTAAACTGACTGATAACAAGTAGGTCCCCCTGCACGTCCTGCACACTCAGGTTCATTTTACCTTCTGCATCCCCAAAAATGCGTAGCTGCGCTACTTTTCCCGCCATCCACTTCAGGTCTTCCTCCGTATCGTCATCGTAAAACCCCGCCAGCAGCAGCAGGCCATGCCCTATTTCACCTTTCACCTTATTCTCAATCACGACCGAAGCCTGCGTTACCCGCTGTATTACAATGCGCATACTTAACTATAGATTCATTGAGGGGCAAAGGTATAAATTTTGTGATATGGAAATTCGGAAAAGGAGTAATCAGCAGCAGGAATCAGATTTCCTACGAACCCAACAATCAACAATTTAACAATAAAGCAATTTAACAATTAGTCTACATACCCCTCGTAGCGGATGCGGTTTACCTTCCCGTTTTTGAGGTGGAAGTGCAGGGACATTGGAGCGCCTTCATGGTTCGAGGCTATGATCTCGTTGTTGCTTTGAGTAATGTCCAATTCCTTGCCCTGTGCCTTTAATCTGTTAAGGAGTTCTGCCTGACTCATGCCCACGCGCAGGTTGTTGCGTAGGGTAATGTCAGGGCTCTGTATATCTGCCACCTGCAGGAGTAATTCACCAGACTGGCTTGGAGCGTAGAATTCCATCATGGAGTTGCCGAACCGGATAGTGAAAATAGTATCGGTTACGTCGCGCCTGTGGCGGTTTTCAATAGCATCCGCATCCAGTGTTAAGTCAGCGTCGATGCGTTCTATGTAAGTGCTCAGGCTGTTGCTTTGGCTACGGTTGGCTACAAAAGGGTTGCTCAAAAGACTTACTGTGACAGGCGCAGCAGGTGTGCGACGGACAGAAGCCGTGTCGGTTATAGCGGTACGGCTGCGCTCTTCAGCCAGATAATCCTCCTCTTCAGTAGCTGTGTCGGAGCTGCAGGCTACAGCAAAGGTGTTTACAAAAAGCAACAGCAACATCAGGCGCACAGAAAGGCTGTGCGTATAGCGGAGGCTGCTGTAGCGGCGGATTAGCATGTGAATAAAAGGATAAAAGTGGTGCAGGTAAGAATTATACTTACATACGAGATGTAGCCGCTCAAAAGTTATAGCTAAAACGCCTCCGCTGGTTGTTTGGCCCTAGGATAAAGCATAATTTTGTGGCAAATATGATACAAAAATGAATACACCGCAAATAGCGCTTATAACATATACAGACACCGGCAATTACAGTGGCATTTCTGATGAGGAGAACAGCAAACTGTATGATTTGTTAAAAGAAAAAGGCTTAAATATTTCTTTTCAGATTTGGGATGATCCTGCCGTAGACTGGAGCCAGTTTGACCTCATTGTCCTGAAATCACCCTGGGACTATTTTGATAAAATTGATGCGTTCTATGCCTGGCTGGATACACTGGAGAGGCTGCAGGTGCGTGTGCTGAACCCGGTAAAGATTGTGCGCTGGAATGCCGACAAACGCTACCTGCTGGACCTGCAGGAGCAGGGCGTGAACGTGGTGCCTACTGTGTGGCTGGAGCAGGGAGATGTCTTCGAGCCGGGCCAACTGTTTCAGGTTTTCTGTGCAGAAAAAATAATCGTGAAGCCTGCTGTAAGCGGGGGAGCCAAAAATACATTTGCACTGACTTTAAAAGAGGCAGAGGCTAAAACAGAATTGATAAACGAATTGCTGCAGCAGGAAAGTTTTCTGGCGCAGCCGTTTTTAGAGGAAATTGAAACAAAAGGAGAATGGTCGTTTCTTTTCTTTAACGGCGAGTACAGCCACACTGTACTAAAAACCGCTAAGGCCGGTGACTTCCGGGTGCAACACTTTTACGGGGGCACTGTGCACACGCCCGAGCCACCGGCTGCCCTACTGAAGGCGGCACAGCGCATAGTGGATAAACACGCAGCTGGCTGCCTTTATGCGCGCGTGGATGGGGTGGAGCACAACGGGGAACTGGCTCTGATGGAGCTGGAGCTGATCGAGCCGTTCCTGTTTATGGCTACGAGCGCAGGCGCTTTTGAGCGCTACTGTGAGGCCCTGCTGGTGCAGTTGCAGGAAGCTGCAAACATGGTGTCTTAGGAAGAAAGCAGCTTATTCTTTGCTGTGGAAAACCAGCAGCGGTACATCCAGTTTTTTTACCAGCTTTTTTGTCAGGCTGGTGTCAAAGAGGCCTTCCAACAGTGAGCGCTTGCGGTTTGTAACGGCAAGCAGATCCACCTGCTCTTTTTCTACGAAATGCTGGAGGTTATCTGCTACGTCCTGTCCCTCCAGCAGCAGGAAGCGGATGTTTTCAGTCTGTATCTCGCGCTCCAGCTTCGCCTGCAACTGTGTTAGTTTGTCCCTGTCTTCCTGCATAGCAGCTCCCGGAGTAAAATGGAGGCAAAGTATGTGTGGGTTAAAAGGCTGTAACAACTGCTGTAAAGTTATGATTGCCTGCGGGTCCGCTTCGTCAAAATCAGTGGCATACAATACACGCTTTAAGTCATGGCTTTGGGAATGTTGTGGCACCGCCAGCACCGGCACTTTCACATCGTCTACCATTTTGGTGGTAATCGTGCCGAAGATGGAGCCGGAAAGGCCGCTTTCTCCCTGAGTACCCATAATGATCAGGTTTGGTTTGAAGCGCCTGCTCTCTTCCGGAATCACGTCGTCCGGAGAGCCCTCCATAAAGGAGGTTCTCAGGTGTACCTGCCGGCTGCCGGTTTTGCTTTGCAACTCCTGGCGCAGTCCCTCCAGCATGCGTTGCTCCTCCCTCTCATTCCGGTTAATCACACGCTCGGTCACTTTTTCTGTAGGAGTAAGCTCTTCCCTGTCTTCTTCTTCCGGTACTTGCCAGGGAGAAACCAGGTAATCTTTAAAGCAGTGCAGGAGCAGGATTTCTGACTCTGGTGCTGCCGATGCAAGATCCAGTGCATACTGACAGGCTTTGTAAGTGCTGTCTTCGAAGTCGACGGGAACAAGGATTCTGAACATGGCAACTGTGTTAAGGGTTAGGGTTTTATATACGTGGCAGCGGTCGCGTTAAGTTGCTGTTTCTGTCAGCATACCCTTCAAGTAAACAGTATTTGTTGTTCCGGACTGGCAGCCACCAACCTGATAAGTGAGAAAAAAAAGCTAGTTTTGTTTTCGAGAACACCTGTCATGTCAAAATACATCGTATTCTTCTTTGTTGGTTTTGTTATACTTGCCTCGCTGCTCTACTACGGTTTTAACCGGTGGACTGAATCCAGGGAGCAGGTTGACCTGTGGACACTGGTGCCGGAGAGTGCTGCACTGGTGATAGAAACAAACAACCATGAAGCCCTTGTCGAACACCTGCGCGAAACAGAGCTTTGGGAGAGTTTTTCGGTGCTGCCCTTTGCGCAGCGCTTCGAAGAGAACTTCGCCTCTATTGACAGCGTGTCACCGGGTAGCGAGCGCCTCTCCCGTTTCCTTAACGAAAAGAACATCCTCACCTCCATCCATGTGGTGGAGCAGTCTGAAGTGGGATTTGTGTACTATGTGCCGGTGACTTCTGTAGGAGAGCACCGCTTTCTTCGCACTCTCACCGAAAATATCACCAAAAGTGAGCTTTTTGAGGAAAGTACCCGCGACTACGGAGGCATGCTCCTAACCGATATTACGAATACCCGTCTTGGCTCCGGCTTTACATTCGTTACTTATCGCAATAACATTGTGCTGAGTCCTTCGCCTGTATTGATAGAGGAGATTGTGCGCCGCATTAACCGCACGCAGTCTGCCTCCATTGTAGAAAACTACAGGAACACCAACTACCTTAACCAACCGGAGGTATACGCCAATGTTTTTGTGAATTACAGGGTTATGCCCGAATTCCTGGGGCTTTTCCTGAATGATGAAGTGATGCCGGAAGTGCGTTACCTGTCTTCCCTTTGCGAAAACGCCATGCTGCAGCTGAAACTGGAGCGCGACAAGATTTTTCTCAATGGCTTTTCGGTTCCTGAAACACTTAAGGGTTCGCTGCACCAGGTAATGCAGCCACAAAAGCCGCAGCCTTTCGGCGTAAAAGCATACCTGACAGGCCGCACAGCCGTTTTATTGCATTTTGGCTTAGAAGAAGTGGAGCGCATGCGGTTGCCCCAGCAGCGAAACGGAGCCGTTTATGCCACCGCCATAGATAGTCTTGCCGGGTCTTTTAATCTGGAGGCAGCATTGGCTTACCTTGAGACGAACAGCATCAATGCCGAACCAGAGAAAGTTGCCTACGTGCATCTGGCAGACCCTGCCATTACAGAAAGTCTCCTGGTAAGTTTGAGCAGCCAGGTAACAGCTGCAACAAATCAAAAAGCTTCAAGGGAGCAGTATGGCAACTATACTATCCAACTACTGCCCGTTGCGGAACTGCCTGCCCTGCTTTTAGGGCGTGCGTTTGAAGGCTTTGAGCAGAGTTATGTAGTGCTGGTAGATGACTATCTCATCGTGTCAGAGAGTGTGGCCACGCTTCGGGCCTTGCTGGACGATATTTCAGAGGAGAATGTGTGGAGCAAATCAGCGGTGCAGAAAGCTTTTCTGGAGGAGACCCTGCAGGAAGCTAATTTTAGCCTGTACCTGAACACCGTGAATGCCTGGTACATCCTGAACCGGTATGCGGAGGAGGAGGAGCGGGACAACCTGCTGCAGAACGCCGCTTTGGTCAGGCGCTTCAGTCAGGTGAGCCTGCAATTTTCTAAAGTGGAGGAGGGGCAGTATTATACCAGCCTTGTCATCCGCAGGCCAGACCGCAGCAACAGCAGTGCCGGGCAGGATGTTTTTGCAGCGGAGCAGGTGCTGGAGTTTGATACCCGCCTTGAAAGCCGCCCTTACCCTATTCAGAACCCAGTGGACCGCAGCCGGGAGGTGGCAGTGCAGGACTCTGCGAATGTGCTCATCAACATCACCGCCAATGGCAGGCGCGGCTGGGCTGACTCACTGGGAACTTCCATAAGAGGAAGCATTCAGCAGATTCCTTATGGACAGGAAAATATACTGCGGTACCTTTTTGCCACAGCCAACCGCATTCACGCCATCGATAACCAGGGGCAGGAGCTTGAAAACTTCCCTTTTAATCTAGGTGATACACTAAACATACAGCACCTGGCTGTTTTCGATTATGAAAATGACAAAGATTACCGCTTGCTAGTGGACGACGATATGGGCAACCTGTATATGTATGATATGCGTGGAGCGCCTCTGCCAGGCTGGCAACCCCGCCGCATGGATTACAGGCTGGCTGCTGAGCCGCAGCACCTGCGTGTAGGCAGCCGCGACGTAATCCTGGTAGTGCTGGAGAATGGCTATATCTACGCCCTCAACCGGCAGGGCGATACCTACCCCGGCTTCCCTATCAACCTGAATGCTCCTGTTACTGCCGGAGCGGTGGCTAACATCGGTGCCGATTTAAGACGCACAGAGGTGAAGGCAGTGACACGATATGGCAGCGTGGTTACATTTAACCTGCAGGGCAGGGTACTGCAGCGGGAGCAACTGCCACGGCCAAGCAAACGCGCCCTGTTTAGCATGGTGCAGGAGAGCAGCAGCGGCAAGTCTTTTGTGATTGTGCGGCAGGAGCAGGGGCAGGTAACGTTGTTCGACCAGGATCTGAACGAGTTGTTTTCAAAACGCTACGTTACCTCGGCATCTAAAATTGTGCAGTACTTCCACTTCGGGGGCGACAACAGTATATTCGCCGTAACCGAGACCGGGCCTCAGAAAACCTACCTCTACGACAGCCGCGGGAACCTCATCGGGAACCGCACCTTTGAAAGCACCCAGCCGGTGACCATCTATTTTAATGAGGCATCCAATAGCTATACCCTTTACAAAGTCTTCCGCCGCGAGTTAAAGCAGATTGATTTCAGGCTACCGGATTGATTTTTAGGACAAAATCCTTTTCGACAAAAGACAAAGGACTCTTATTCAAAACAGCATAGGGAGCTACTATTGGCTGCCCCTGCTGTTTCAGTTCATTATGAAGGCTTAAAATGTTGCGCCTCTATGAAGTTCTCGTGCTACGCATAATCTTTCATCTTTTGTCCTTTGTCCAGTTGTCCTGAATATTCTTGTCTTTTACCTAACAGTTTTTCTTCCTTTTCCAGTCATCCTTTGTCCCTAAAAGCTTCTGAACCAACCTTTGCGGTAGAAGAAGTAAAGCTGAAGCAGGATCAGGAATGACATTAGCAGCAGCAGGATTGGGTAAGAATAAGGCTGATACAGTTCTGGCATGCTAAAAGAATATACCCGGCCTGTTTCTGGATTTTCGCGGGCAAAGTTCATCCCATACAAGCCTACTATAAAGCTGAGTGGGATAAAGATAGTGGAGATGATGGTGAGCACTTTCATGATGTCATTCATGCGGTTGCTTACTGTAGCCATATGGAGATCCACTAAACTGGAAGTCATTTCCTTGTGATTATCTACCAGGTCAATAAGCTGAATAACATGGTCGTAGGCATCCCGGAAGTAGGCTTTCAGGCTTTCAGGTATAACATCCTCATCCATCCGGAGCATCTCCGTTACCTTATCACGTTCCGGCCACGTAATTCGGCGCAGTTTTACAAGCTCACTTTTCAGATCGAGTATCAGTGTCAGGTTATCCTTGGAAGGGGTTAAAAGCACCTGCTGCTCCAGGTCCTCTATGTACTCGCCCATTTCTGCCATAACCGGAAAGTAGTAATCCAGTACCACGTCCATCATCGCATAGGCCATGTACATGGTAGGCCGCTGCCGGATAACGCCTTTGCCCACCCGGATACGTTCCCGAAGCGGATCGAGGCAGTCGGCGTAGTCGCTTTGCAGGCTGATAACATAGTTTGGCCCCGTAAACAGCGACAGCTGCACATCATCCAGCGATTTGGACTCCGGTGACCAGCGCAGCATGCGGGAAATGATAAACAGCCTGTTCTCATCAAACTCCTCTACCTTTGGCCGCTGGTAGTCGTTAATCACGTCTTCCATCTGCAGCGGGTGTAGACCGAAGTCAAGCGACAACTGCTCCAGCATTACCTGATCGCCGTAGCCCCGTATGTCGATCCAGTGGCGGGCATCAGGCCTAGAGGTTACACGCTGCAGTAGCTCGGGGTACGTTTTCAACTCCAGTTCCTCAAAAAAGCTTTCACTGAATGAAATAAGGAAAAAACGCGGGGCAAAAGATTCAGTGGGTACACTAAACGAGCCTGGCCTTAAACCAACCTTACGCTCTAATATCTTATTCCGGGGGCGGCGATGCTTACGTTTGGCCATGTATGAGATGGGGAGTTATAGAGTTAGAAAGTTAAAGAGTTAGTGGGGAGTTTCGCTTAATATGGATACTTCAACGCCTTCCGTATCTTTGAGTTTTATTATGATTTCCCCCTGCAGCTTTTTGCGCACTTCCAGTGTCAGGCGGCAATCCAGTTCGAATTGCTGGTCCCGCACGTTCAGGTCATACTCTTTCACGAGGCTCATCACGTCATTCATCTGCGGGTAAGCATAATGTACCTGCAGCAGTACTGTCTCATGCTTTTCTACGATGGTGGCACGCTCCAGTGCAGCGGCGGCGGCTGTTTTGTAAGCGTTTATCAAACCACCCACACCTAATTTTGTGCCCCCAAAGTAACGAATCACCACGATGAGAACATTACTGAGGTCGGCAGAGCGAATCTGGCCTAATATGGGATCTCCAGCAGAATGGTTGGGCTCCCCGTCATCGTTGGCACGGAAGCGGCCTTTGTCGGCTCCCAGGCAATAGGCAAAGCAATGGTGGCGGGCATCATAATACTGCTTCTTCAGTTCTGCCATCGTCTCCTTTACCTCCTCCTCGGTGTACACGGGGTACGCGAGGGAAATAAACTTGCTGCCCTTCTCTTTGTAAAGGCCTTCGGCGGGAGCTTCTATTGTTCTGTAGGTGTCTTCTTCCATGGGTAAACAGCCAGCACCATGCTGACGGAAAGCTAAACGAATAGCATCTGAATGTAGCAGCAGGTTTACGCTACAAAGCTAACCGATCTGCCGCCAAGGGCAAAACCATACCTGCCAAAGCAGTTTATTGGCTTAAAGTTTTTAATTTAGGGCCTAAACAAACGGGCAGCGCCTATTAAAATGCACAACCAAGGCTGCTCTTCGTAGAACTTTACTGGTACCAAACAAAAGATACCTTGCCGGCAAATCCATTCCTCCTGCAGTTTGAACGCATTGGTAATCCTGAAACGGGTTATATTACTACCATGCAATACGCTGAAAAAGTGCCTTTTACTATACGGCGCGTCTTCTGGACACACGGAACCCCGCCGGAAACAGTGCGGGGCCGCCATGCCAACAAAGCCACAGAGGAAGTGCTGATTGCCTTGGCCGGATACATAAAGGTGAAAGCGGACACCGGGCACGAGGTGCAGGAGTTTGAACTGACTAATTCCCTGACAGGGCTTTACATCCCGGCTATGTGCTGGACGGAAATTTATTTCTCAGAGGGTGCTGTTGCTCTTTGCCTTACGTCCACAGACTACAGTGCCGCCGATTATATCCATGATTACGAACACTTTAAGAAGCTGACGACGCACCAGGCGCTGTGATTTGTACTTTTCCCCCTGATGAAGCCAATCCCATATTTTGAGTTCAGAGATTTTCCGGCAGGAAGTGAAACTGCCGTACAGGCTGCTTTAGTAGAGGCTGTGGCTGGCAAGCATTACATTCTGGGGAAGCAGCTGTTAGCTTTTGAGGAGGCATATGCCTCCTATATAGGTGCTGCCGCAGCGATAGGCGTAGGCAACGGTTATGATGCCCTGGTGCTAGCACTGAAGGGAGTGGGTGTAGGACCAGGAGACGAGGTGGTGCTGCCGGCACATACCTTTATTGCCACCATAAATGCGGTGTTGCAGGTGGGGGCGACGCCGGTCCTGGTAGAGCCGGATGAAGGCACATGCAACATCACCGCTGCTACCACTGCCAAAGCCATTACCGCTAAAACCAAAGCCATACTGCCGGTGCACCTGTACGGGCAGGTATGTGAAATGGAGCCACTGCTGCAACTGGCAAAAAAACATCATTTGAAAATAGTGGAAGACGCCGCGCAGGCACATGGTGCTACCTATGAGGGGCAGAAAGCCGGTATGTTCGGGCATGCCAGCGCTTTCAGCTTTTACCCCACTAAAAACCTCGGCGCTTTGGGGGATGCCGGTGCTGTGGTAACCAACGATGCCGCCGTGGCTGATTTTGTGCGGATGTACCGCAACTACGGCGAAGTGCAGAAGTACCAGAGCGAACTGGTAGGAGTAAACTCCCGCTTAGACGAACTGCAGGCAGCGGTACTTCGGGTAAAGCTCTATTATTTAGATAGTCTGAATGCAGCGCGGCAAAAGTTGGCAGCAGTATACCTGCAGGAACTACAAGGTTTGGACGACCTTATGCTTCCGGTTACAGCCCCGTACTGCAGCCATGTATACCATATATTCAGCATCCGGACAAAGCAGCGGGACGCTTTGCAGCAACAGCTTCAGGAGCAGGGTATACGCACCGCCATCCATTACCCGATACCCGTGCACCTGCAGCCCGCTTATAAGTTTTTAAGGTACAGTGTCGGCGACTTTCCGGTAACGGAAGAAATATCTAAAACAAGCCTGAGTTTACCGTTATTTCCGGGTTTGCAGCTGGAAGAACAGGAGCGGGTGGTGAAAACTATTAAGCACTTTTTCAGGTAATGCCGATGCTTTTGTCCTATGCTACATACACCCGCTCATGAGTCAGTTGCCACTTGTTTCCGTTATCTGCCTGTGCTACAACCACGCACGCTTTCTGCGGCAGGCACTCGATTCTGTGCTGGCCCAGACGTACTCAAACATAGAGGTGATTATAGTGGACGATTGCAGCAACGACGGAAGTGTGGGTATTATTCAAGAATACCTGTTGAAACACCCGCAGATAAAGTTTATCAGCACGGGTCATAACAGAGGAAACACGACCGCTTTTAACATAGGGTGGCGCGCCAGCCAAGGCATTTATATTATTGACTTTGCAACAGACGACGTGTTGCTGCCGGAGCGGGTGGCACAGCAGGTGGAGGCTTTTGAAAAATTGGACAGTACCTACGGTGTGCTGTATACCGATGCCGAATATATCGCTGACGATGCCACGCACATGGGATATCATTATAAACGCAACCCGGACGGTAGCCTTAATGACTATGCGCCCTCCGGGGAAATGTTTGCAGACCTGCTGGGTAAATACATCATCTGCCCTCCCACCATGCTTGTGCGCCGCCAGGTATTCGAGGACCTTAATGGTTACGACGAAACGCTGGCCTATGAGGACTTTGATTTCTGGGTGCGGTCATCCAGAACTTATAAGTATTATTACCTCGATAAAATAACTACACAGCGGCGGGTACATACCCGGTCCCTCTCCAAAGGGTGGTATAAAACAGGAAATAAATTGCTTGCCTCCACTGTAAAAGTATGCCAGAAAGCCGCTGCGATGGTGCAATCAGAAAAAGAGCGTGAAGCTTTCATACACCGGCTAAAATATGAAGCCCGGCAGGCCTACCTTACCAAAAATTATAAGGAGGCAGCACAGCTGCTTCATTTACTCCGACAGCAAACTAATTTGCCAGTTTTTTACCAGTTTCTAAATTTACTGAACCGGCAAAAAGTTAACCTCAGTTTCCTGCGCAAGGTATACTATTACCTGAAGTACAGAAATTAATTGCACTCTTTATCTGACAGTTCTGTTGAAAGTTTGATGCCAAGGCATAACCCTTTCTGTTTTTTACGTAAGTATTAGTTCCTGAGCTATTTAGTGGTAACGTCGTATTTAAGCTGAGCTAAAATATTAGGCAACAAAGCTACATTTTAGTATAAATAAGTATATTTGAATTTAAATCAACCAATGCAAATGATTACAGCAGCAACCTCTCGTGTAGAAGTAATAAAATGGATGGAGGGCTTTGTGGGCGAAAAGTTCACCGAGTTACTGAAAACAGTAGAAGAGAGCTGGCAACCTGCCGATCTCCTGCCAGACGCAACCTTGGAAACTTTCTTTGAAGAGGTAAAGGACTTACGGGAGCGTGCCCGCGACTTAAGCTATGACCTGCTGGCAGTACTAGTAGGTGATACCATTACAGAAGAAGCACTGCCATCTTACGAGAGCTGGCTGATGACTATAAAAGGACTTCCGCAAGACCCGGACAGCCCGTGGATGAAATGGAACCGTGGGTGGACAGCCGAGGAGAACCGCCATGGGGATGCCCTGAACCGTTACCTTTACCTGAGCGGCCGCATTAACATGCGCGAAATGGAAGCTTCCACGCAGTACCTGCTGGCAGACGGCTTTGACCTGCAGACGGATATGGATCCTTATCGCTCTTTTGTATACACCAGCTTTCAGGAAACAGCGACTAATATTTCACACCGACGCGTAGCGCAAATCGCCAAGAAGCAGGGCGACAATGTGCTGGCAAAGCTTTGTGGCCATGTGGCTGCCGATGAGGCCCGCCACGCCAAAGCTTATAAAGCTTTTGTGAGCAAGATATTTGAAGCTGACCCTAGCGAAATGATGCTGGCCTTTGAAGACATGATGCGCAAGAAAATTGTGATGCCGGCGCATTACATGCGTGAGTTAGGTGTAGACATCGGCAAAACATTCGGTCATTTTACAGATGCAGCGCAGCGTATCGGGGTGTATACCTCCGCTGACTACACTGACATTCTACAGGGTTTGATTGACGAGTGGAAAATTGAGACGCTAACTGACCTAAACGAACAAGGCGAACGTGCCCGTGATTATGTGCTGGGCTTGCCTGCCCGTTTCAAACGTGTGGCAGAGCGCATGAAAGCACCTTCCTTGGAGTATAAATTCCGTTGGATTGCTTAAACCAACTGAACTTTAAAGATTTCCATACAAATAAAAGCGAAGGCCGAAACTACCATAGTTTCGGCCTTCGCTTTTATAACTAATCCTTTATTACCTGCAGATCGGCAGGTAATCTGTCCGCAAAACATTATAATTTAAAAATTACCTATTCCTTTATTTCTATACCTTTCCAGAAAGCGACATAATTCTTTATTTCACTAGCAGCGTCTTTTGGGTCGGGGTAATACCAGGCGGCGTCTGGGTTTACCTCCCCGTTTACCTTTACATGGTAATAGGAAGCCTCGCCTTTCCAGGGGCAGGTAGGGTGCTTACGGCTTTCTTCGAAGTATTGGTTCTTCATTGAGTTCGGGGGGAAATACTGGTTGCCCTCTATTTCTATTGTCTGGTCGCTGTCTGCAATCACTATCTCATTCCATATCGCTTTCATAGTTTTTCTCGTTTTAGGTTAGATGAAGTATATTTATCTAATCTACTACAATACCTGCTGCAAAGTTTAACAGTATAGGCTTTGACTTTTTGAGTGCAGAGGAGGTGCAGCAGCGAAATTTAAGTCTTTCCGACAGAACAATGCACCTGCTCTTAATGTTATAACCTGCAAACCCTTTATTATGGCTATAGGATACCGATTTACAGAATATGTACCGCCTCAGGACGACAAACCCGGGTTCGAGTCGTTGCTGAAGATTTTCATGCAACTGGTTACCATTACTTCCGGCGATGTAGGAGAGGCGCTGAGCTGGCTCAGTTCGCTTGATAAACAGTATAACCTGACCGGCGACGACTACGGCATTGGTGATTTTATTGATGACCTCCGAAAGAAAGGATACCTCGACGAAGACAAGCAACAGCAGGGGAGCTTCAAACTCACGGCTAAGAGTGAACAGGGCATACGCAAGAGTGCTTTAGAGGAAATCTTCGGGAAGTTGAAGAAGGGCGGCAAGGGCAGCCATGCCACTCCACATACAGGCACAGGCGACGAGGCCAGTTCTGACCGCCGCGAGTACCGCTTTGGTGATTCGCTAGACCAGATTTCCATGACAGAGTCGCTGCGCAATGCGCAGATAAACCACGGCATCGGCGATCTGCGGCTGACAGAGCAGGACCTGGAGGTGACGGAGACAGAGCACAAAACGCAGTCTGCCACGGTGTTGATGATCGACATCTCGCACTCCATGATTCTCTACGGCGAAGACCGTATTACGCCAGCCAAAAAGGTAGCGATGGCTTTAGCGGAACTCATCAAGCAGAAATACCCAAAAGATACCCTCGACGTGCTGGTGTTCGGCAACGACGCCTGGCAGATAGAGATCAAAGACCTACCTTACCTGGAGGTGGGACCTTACCATACCAATACCGTGGCAGGCCTTGAACTGGCCATGGACATCCTGCGCAAGCGCAAAACGCCGAACAAGCAGATTTTTATGATAACAGACGGGAAGCCAACCTGCCTGAAAGAAGGAATTCACTACTATAAGAACAGCTTTGGCCTGGACCGCAAAGTGGTGAACAAAACGCTGAACCTGGCGGCGCAGTGCCGCCGCATCAAAATACCGATTACCACTTTTATGATCGCCTCTGACCCCTACCTGCAGGCTTTTGTGGATGAGTTCACCAAAGTAAACAACGGACAGGCCTACTATAGCAGCCTTAAAGGCCTAGGTCACCTTGTGTTCCAGGATTACAAGCAGAACCGCAGGAAGAACTTCTAAGACTATATGAGCAGCCAGAGAGCGGAAGCAAACCAAAAGGAAAAGCTGACAGGCGGTGCGATGGCTACTTTTATGCCGCACCTGCTGGTACAACTTGTGGCCCTTATGTCTGCTTCGGGCGGGCTTATACTGCTGGCGCTTTCGCAGTGGCCCGGCGTACTATTCGCTTTGCTGTTCCTGCTCTTTCAGGTGTGCCTTCATTTTTTTATTAGATCCACCAATATCTATGTGCAGTCCGTTCCGGGCAAATCGCTAAAGCTTGTGATGCAGGTGGTGCAGTCAGCCTTTGTGGTGATGGGCATTGCGGCCCTTTCTATCCTGTTCTGGTGGCTGTTTGAGTGGTGCTTATTTTATTTGGAGAACGGGAGTAGTGGAAGCGACTTTTATTTCGACTTATATGGTGTCGTGCTGTCGCTCGTGCCAGACCTGGTTTTGATTGGATTAATAGGAGAGGCACTCCGGCAGTTCTTCCCACACTTAAGGAAAGCGGCTTTGATGAAGTATTTCACCACATCAGATTAAGCTTACGTACATAAATTTTAAGTCACAAGATTGATACAACTGCATCAGTGAGAAGATGCTAAAGATAAATACGAAAGATACATGAATTACAAAAACATACCAGCCGAGAAGCTTTTACAGATAAAAACACTGGGCCAACTGAAGGCTGCCGGCTATGAGCCGCAATCGGTAAAGCAGGAACTGCGCACCAACCTAATCAAGAAGTTGCAGAACAAGGAAGAGGTTTTTCCTGGCATTTGGGGCTACGAAGAAACCGTTATTCCAGACATGCAGCGTGCTATTCTGTCCATGCACCACATTAACTTGCTGGGTTTGCGGGGGCAGGCGAAAACACGTATCGCCCGCCAGATGGTGGACCTGCTGGATGAGTACATTCCGGTGGTTAAAGGTTCTGAGCTGAACGACGATCCGCTGCAGCCGCTCTCCCGTTTCGCCAAAGACACTGTGCACGAGCATGGCGATGATACCCCCATCAGTTGGATGCACCGCTCTGACCGCTACACTGAAAAACTGGCCACACCGGATGTTTCCGTAGCCGACCTGATAGGCGATGCAGACCCGATTAAAGCGGCGACCATGAAGCTGCCCTATTCTGATGAGCGGGTGATTCACTTTGGCTTGATTCCGCGTTCGCACCGGGGTATTTTCGTTATCAACGAGTTGCCGGATTTACAGGCGCGCATTCAGGTATCGCTGTTCAATATCCTACAGGAAGGTGATATACAGATACGTGGTTTTAAGGTGCGCATGCCGCTGGATATCCAGTTTGTGTTCACGGCCAACCCAGAAGACTATACCAACCGCGGTTCTATTGTAACGCCGCTGAAAGACCGTATCGACTCCCAGATTATCACGCACTATCCGAAGACCATTGAGACAGGTAAAAAGATTACGAAGCAGGAAGCACACGTAAAAGAAGAGCAGGGGCAACTTGTGAAGACCAACGACATTATTGGAGACCTGATAGAGCAGGTGGCTTTTGAGGCCCGTGAGAGTGAGTACGTTGACGCTAAAAGCGGTGTGTCTGCCCGTTTAACCATCTCTGCTTATGAGAACCTGCTAAGTGCTGCTGAGCGTCGTGCTTTGATGAATGGCGAAACCTCCACCTATGTGCGTGTGGCAGACTTCCTGAATACCATTCCGGCGGTGACAGGCAAAGTGGAACTGGTGTACGAAGGCGAGCAGGAGGGAGCGGGGCATGTGGCGCAGGTGCTTATGGGCAAAGCCATCCGCTCACAGTTCCTGAAGTACTTTCCGGACCCTGACAAAGGAAAGAAATCAAAACAGGGAAGCCCGTACAAAAGCATCACAGAGTGGTTCGGCGATGGCAACACCGTAGATATACTAAATGATGCCTCTGAAGCCGATTATAAGAAAGCTGTACAGAACGTACCGGGGCTGAAGGGACTGGTGGAGAAGTATCAGCCAGACGCCAAAGGAGATGAAAAACTCTTCCTGATGGAGTTCGCTTTGCACGGCCTTGCCGAGCACAGCCAGCTCAGCAAGAACCGCCTCAGCACAGGCCTTCAGTTTAAAGACCTGCTCAGCGGTATGTTCTCTATGCCAAGTTTTGGGGAAGAAGAGGAGGAGGATGACAATTTCTAACCCAGTTCAGAGTTACAGATTAATATAACAGAGAAAGGCAGGAGCACTAAGCTTCTGCCTTTCTCTGTTATTGCGCTATAAGTTCTGCTGTAATCTGCTCCCACTCCTCGTTTAAAGAGACAGACGGTCGTTTTTTGCCTGCCTTTCTGTACCAGTAGTCTGCATTCCAGGTGTCGCCTTCTTTGCGGTGCAGGTAAGCGTGTATCCAGGCGGCGTCTTTGTCGGGAAGGTCCTGAATTAGTTCATGTGATTTGTCCCAATCGCCTTTCCCATCATACCAGAGCGCCTGCAGGTATACAGAAGCCTTTGCTGGTGGTGTATTGTCTTTTATGCTTTGCTGAAAAGTCTGTAGATCCATCGTTTAGTTTGTTTTTGCAGGAGATATCTTCATTGTTTTTGCAGGAGATATCTTCAGGTAATTATCTTGTTAAGATAGGTAAATCAATGAACGGGTTTTGTTGCTGATTAGATTACAATTATACATTGATCTGAGCTTCAGCGAAGCAGATTAGCTGAGAAAGTAAGGTTCAGGTAAAAGTAGTCAGTTTTCACTGAAGGCATACTCCTGATAACATGTTTGCTTAGTGGTTCACTCCAGGGAACTGTCTCAAAGCTGTAATTATAACCGGAGTCGATGCCCAGGCTGTATTCCCTTAACTTCAGGCTCTCTTTCTTCCCAAGGCGATACTGAAATCTTGCTCCGAAAATAGCTGATCTAGCAGGGAAGGCCGTTCTCATAACTACCACATTATTACTGCCTGCAGAAGGGGTAGCTATATAGTACTCCCTCTTTGTAGGACCACCAGGCACTGTTTCTAAGTTGATTGGTCATTCTGAGTTAGGCAGCCTGTTGTTTGTACACCTCTACCGGAATACACCTGCCGATTCCCTGATGGTGCTTCT
>NZ_SSNI01000006.1 GCF_010015475.1 Pontibacter pamirensis | reverse complement strand
AACCCGCCCCAAGATGAGATCTCCCTTAAGGGCCGTGGGAGACTACCACGTCGATAGGCCGCAGGTGTAAAGTCAGAAATGGCACAGCCGAGCGGTACTAATTGCCCGAGCGCGTTCTCAGAGTGGAGACACTAGCCGTAAGAACGGCCCGCTGCTTTCATGCTCTCCCTCTTTCCCAAATCATGTTGATGAAACTACTAAAGCATCATTGCGGTCAGCATCGCAGAACGACAATGGTGGCTATGGCTCCGGTGAGCACCTCTTCCCATCCCGAACAGAGAAGTTAAGCCCGGACGCGCCGATGGTACTGGGGTCACACCCGGGAGAGTAGGTGGCCGCCAACCCTACAAAAAGACGCCCCCTGTTAGAGATAGCAGGGGGCGTTCTTGTGTTTGAGGAATACTAACTTTTGTAAATGTCTTGAGATTTTGAGCATCGATGCTTCTGAAATAATCTAACAGATCAACATGATATATCATATCATTCATGAATGGTAACAGAGCGAATAATTCTACCTGTAGCATTACTTGATCTGGCTAATAACGGTTGATTCTGCCCCTTCACCTTTAGGACTAGCATTGCGAAACTTGAGATTACTTCTACTTCTGTGAAAGTACAGTGGCCATAGCGCGGAATCAGGATTGGAATAAACTTTTCGCTGTTTCCCTGGCTGCTTGTCTTTTCCTGGTATAAGGGTAGATGCCAAATGAGTTGTACAGGGTCCTTTGTAGTTTGTATGCCCACTAAAGGTATAGCTAGTTTACCTGTTGTTTCATAATCTTCTTGAATATTCTGTAAAGCTGTTGGATCTGCTGAAAAACGTTGCACCTGTAGGTTCAGACGTGCATCTTCCAAGAAGTTTCCGGTTCCAAAGTAGACTTTTTTACGGTTATCAAATGGCTGCCCTCCCAGTATTTGCTTTGCGTTATTCATGTAATGTACATCGTAAGTCAACACATCTATCACTGTTGAATCAATTGTGCTGGTGTTACTTGGTTCATAAGGGGCTTGGGCCGTTCTAAGAAGCTTCAATGCAGCCTCCGGGTTCTTGTTGATGGCTTCTAAAACAGCAGGAACATAAACTGTTTTCCAGTTTTGAAACAGGTCATCTGGAATATTTACTGCATCTCCTGGCAGTATGCCCGGGAAAAAATAGTCAAATAAAACCCTAAAGTTTCCATAGTAGTTGATCTGCCCCTGAAAACTCCCGCAAGGGCTACAGAGTGCGAGGCCACCACTAAATGTGGGTATCGTTCGATGGCAAGTGTCGTAATAATGCCTCCCTGTGAAGCCCTGTTAAGTATATTTCCTTAGGTTCTCCAAACTGCTGAATATACAAGGTTCGCAAGTTGAGCATGTCGGCAATACCGCTTTGGATAGCTAAACCATTTTGAGCATAGCTGGTAGTGGCAAAGGCAAAACCTACGCTTGTGAAAATATTTTTATAAACATCGGCTTGATCAGGAAGGCTGAGTGGTTCAAATTCAGGAACATACCCATGTGCATACATGATTAACTCGCCGTTCCACTGAGCGGGTATACAGATTTGTATGATTTCTCCTGACGGTAATGTTTCCTGGCTGCATTCTACTTGTGTAACGGTTCCATCCATTGTTGTAATAGTATGCGTAGTGGAAGCCATTAAATCGGTGGCTTTTGGAGTGGCATCTGTTACTTGATTTGGCTCCTGATCTGTTAGAGTCTCGCAATGAGTAAATAATAGGAGCATACCTAGCAAGGCTGTAGTTGTACCTAATCGAAATGTAGTTTGGATGTATCGAAGGATATGCTTTTGTTTAAAGAAGCAGGTCGTTTTGCTATTTGTTTTGAGCCCTGTACCCTCAGCGTTGGAATTATGAGTTTGTAGTTTCATATGTATGAAAATCAAAAAGTTGGTTTAGAAGAGAAACTTATTACATTGGTATGGAAGAGATAGAGAATAAGCGAGCAGTGAAAACAAGTAAAGTGTAGGGTGCTTGTATGAAGTAGAAAGACCAAGAAGACTTCACGTCAGTAATTCAACATGTCAGATCAGCAGGAAATGTTGTATTCTTTACTTAATTAAGTAACCCGAATTATCTTTAAGTAATTTTAAATAATCTGTATTTCAACAATGACAGCTGTGCATTAACTGTAGGGTTTAGCTTTTTTCGAGCTGTAAGGCCTCAAATGCTCCACGATATTATGGGGTGTAGGCACGCTTAAGGGCTTGCGTGGCTTTGCATTGAATATGCTTTAGTAATAGGAAGTATCAAATAGTATACGGTATTGTATTGTATAAAGAAGTGTTTATTTTGTATTTAAATATGAGTGTTCAGTGATTTATAGTGTATGTGCAGAAACTGCTAGTGTACTGTTAAATCTTTGAGCGTTATCCATAATGAAGCTTACTGATTAAAGTACTGTTGTTTAACCACAACAACAGTCAAACTAGTTTTCGAGTATAGCAACAGACTAGTTGTTGTTTTTCAAGGCTTTCCTCTATAACTTGTCTTATGGCTTTTTTATACCCGTCTTTTCTTTTTGCGCTTGCTGCTATCGCTGTGCCTGTTGTGCTACATTTGGTGCAGCTGAGGCGGGCAAAGCGGGTTATATTCAGTAATGTCCGGTTTATTCAGGCTTCTAAAGACCTGACGGCCAGCCAGCGTAACCTAAAAGAACTGCTGATACTGCTGTGCCGTATTCTATTTGTCGTTTTCCTGGTGCTGGCTTTTGCGCAGCCTTTCCTGCCTGCTTCTAATGCCGTTGCTCCTGCGGATGCGTCCCAGGTGGCCATTATAGTGGATAATACCTACAGTATGCAGAATGTGCACGAGCAGCAGGATTTATCCCTCCTGAACGTGGCCTCCGACAGGGCGAAGGATATTGTGGGTATGTTTCCTGCGTCCACTGCTTTTAAAGTGGCCTCCAGTAACCGGGCAAAGCATGGTGCTGCGGTGCAGGCTTCGGAAGCCACAGGATACCTGGAGGAACTCGATTTTTCAGCTAAGCAATATTCGGCTGTTGTAGCCTCCGCTATTAGCCAACCGGCACATACGTTTGTTCTTTCCGATTTTCAAAGAAGCACGTTCCAGCTTTCGGAACTTGCGAAGTATGACAGCACCACACAGATTCACCTGGTGCCTATTGCTGCTGCAGCCACTGGAAACGTAGCCATCGACTCTGTTTATCTTGAAGACGAGTTTATCCGGCCATCAGCGGAGAATATCCTCCACGTGAGCCTTTTTAATGCCGGAGAAGAGGCTGTAGAGGGGGTTCCGGTAAAATTGATGATTGAAGACCAGCAGGTGGCGGCGCTAAGTGTTGATTTGCCGCCACAACAGGCAACAGAAGCCGTTATGAACTTTAGAGTAAATGGGGACGGTGCCAAAAAGGCTTATGTGTTGGTAGAGGATTACCCGGTGGAGTTCGATAATACTTATTATTTTGTTTTGTCTCCTTCCACGGAAGTAAATGTTACAGAAGTAGCGGAAAGCCCCGGTAGTTCACTTCAGCGCCTGTACCAGAATGAGTCTTTCTTTAGCTTTACTTCTTATAGTGCGGGCAACATCAATTATGCACAGGCGGGTACTTCTGATATTATCATCCTGAACGGCGTGTCTGACCTTTCTGCTGCCTTGGCTGCTACAGTTACTAACTTTGTGGAGGCAGGAGGTACGGTGGCCGTCATTCCTCCGGCAGGAGGCGAAGTGGCGGGCTATACTACCTTGTTTCAGAACCTGAACATACCTGCCAGTTTTACAGGAGCAACAGCGGCAAGCAGTAAAACAAGCCTGGCTGCTCCTGACCCGAATAATCCTTTTTTCCGGAGCATTTTTTCTGATTATGATCCTAAGATGCAGATGCCTGCTGCTGTTCGTAGTGTGGCCTGGAACAGAGCATCAGAAGATATTCTGAAATACAGGGGAGGGGCATCTTTTATGTCAAGGTTTGATAGGGGCAGCGGCCATGTATACCTGATGGCGGCGCCGCTTCAGGAAGATTATAATGCGCTGGCTAACCATGCCCTGTTTGTGCCCATCATGTATAAGTTGGCCATCAGTAGCTATAAGCAGCAACAAGCGCTGGCTTATACGTTGTCTGCCAACACCGTACAAGTGCCGGCCATCAGCAGAAGGCAGCAGGAAGGGGTATATGCCTTACAAAAAGATAGCCTTGCCTTTATACCGGAACAGCAGGTACGGGGCGGACGGCTATACTTTAACACACCCGCCGACATGGATGAAGCTGGTTTTTACACCTTGCAGCTTCAGGACTCCACTATCACGACGCTAGCCTTTAACTATGGCAAAGACGAGTCTTACCTGGCACAGTATACGCCGGATGAACTGAAGGCCTTAGTTGGTGCAGACCGCCAAAACGTGCATGTCTACGAAAGCGGGGACGCGTTTTCAGTGAAGGGCGAGTTCGAAAAAAGTTATTTTGGAGTAAAGCTTTGGAAATATTGCCTAATATTGTGTCTGTTTTTCCTGATGGCCGAAATAGCACTTATTAGATTCCTCTAAAATGAAAATACTTCTCCAAGCAGCAACAATCTACCACCCACAATCTGAACATCATCTACAAAAAAAGAATATCCTGATCCAGGATGGCATTATCACGTACATAGGCTCCGAAACGCAGGAAGCGGATGAGACCATTGCGACTGAAGGGCTGTGTGTGTCGGCAGGTTGGGTAGACATGTTTGCCTTCGTGGGAGAACCAGGGCTGGAGTATAAAGAAAATCTGCATTCCTTAGCTGCTGCTGCAGCGGCTGGTGGCTTCACGGAAATAGTGTGCCTGCCAAACACAGAGCCGGTTGTGCAGACGAAAGGAGCCGTGAATTATGTGAAAAGCATTGCACAACAATTGCCTGTGAGCCTTTTGCCTGCAGCGGCTATCACAGTAGATACCCATAGCAAAGACCTGACAGAAATGATAGATCTGCACCGGGCAGGAGCAGTGGCTTTCACAGATGGCACAAAGCCGCTGCAGGGGGCGGATGTACTGCTCAAAGCACTGCAGTATGTGCAACTGTTCGATGGCCTGCTAATGAATAAAGCCGAGCATACACGTCTGACAGAACACGGGCAAATGCACGAGGGCGAAGTAAGCACCCGCTTAGGGATGAAAGGCATTCCTGCGCTGGCAGAAGAAGTAATGGTAGCCCGCGACCTGCAGTTGCTTGCCTACACAGGAGGAAGGATGCACTTTTCACTTCTTTCTACGGCAGCGGCCATAGAGGCAGTCCGGAAAGCGAAAGCGGAAGGCCTGCACGTCACCTGTGATGTCGCCAGTTACCAGGCAGCTTTTACAGACGAGACAATTACTCCTTTTGATACAAACTATAAAGTAGCTCCGCCTTTCAGAGGCGAAACAGATGTGGCCGCTATAAAGCAAGGGCTGCAGGACGGAACCATCGATGCCCTTGTATCGGCGCACATGCCGCACGACACAGAAGCGAAGCGGCTGGAGTTTGACCTGGCTGATTTCGGCATCATCAACTTAGAAACTTCCTTTGCTGTGGCAAACAGCACCCTTTCAGGCGTATTATCGACGGAGCAATTGGTAGCGAAGTTTACCTCTGGCCCACGCCGGATTCTGCGCCTGGCCGAACCGCAGATAGAAGAAGGAGAGGCCGCCAACCTGACGCTCTTCAACCCGGATACCTCCTGGACGCCATCTGAAGCAGCTACAAAATCTAAGTCTAAAAACAGTCCTTTCTTTGGCCAAGAGCTAAAGGGGAGGGTTATCGGCACGATACACAAAGGGCAGGCAGTGCTTAATCAATATTTTTAATATATTTATACTTATATTGAGCTTGTGTTGGCAAAAGACCAGCAGGGGCGAATTAGCAAAATGCTGAATCAGACAATTATTAGGGTTGGAATACGCTACGGCGTACTGTGTAGTCTGGCTTGTTTCTTATTGGTGGTAGTCCTTTACTTTATGGGGTATAACCCCTTTGGTGGCGCAGGTCGCCTGACGTACCTGCCAATTCCCGTATTTATATTTCTTGCCATCCGCTACTTTAAGTTGTTCAACGACGGCAACATGAGCTTTGGCAAAGGCTTTAGAGTAGGGCTGTCAGTAGCATTCTATACTGCCATGACGACCGCCATGCTAATTTTTCTTTTCATTTACCTGGTAGGGCCAGAGGTGATACAGACCCATGTGGCGGAGATGAGGGCTTTACTCGAGGAGACGAGAGAAGAGCAGGTGAGAATGTTAGGGGAAAGCCTGTATGAAGAGGGGTATAAGGCACTGGATTCTTTAACGCCAAGTATGCTGGCAGCAGATGATTTTGTGCGGCGGATGTTTGTGGGAGGGCTTTTTTCATTGATAGCGGCCGTTTTCTTTCGTAAGTAAAAACGTAAACCTATAAACAGCTAACAACTATGACCACTATTGAAAAGCAACCCTCTGTAGCATCTGTAGCCCTTAAGTATGGCTTACTCTTTGGTTTGGTAGGTGTCGTCTATCAGGTTATCATCATGGTAACCGATTTAGGCGATAACCGTTGGCTTAGCAGCCTTGCGTATATCATTCTGATTGCGGGTATCGTGCTGGCCATGAAAAACTACAAGGAGCAGAACTTCGGCTACATGTCGTATGGGCAGGGGCTTGGAATCGGCACCTTGTTAGCAGCGGTTTTCGGCTTTATGACCGGCTTGTTCACCTGGGTATATACGGCATTTATAGACACCGAATACATGGCGCGCATGATGGAGAAGCAGCGTGTGCAGATGCTGGAGCAGGGCCTTTCAGATGAGCAGGTGGATGCAGGTATGGCGATGGCGGAGAACTTCCAGGGCCCGTTAACAATGGTTATTGGCGGGACTGTCATCACGTTAATTTTTGGCTTTATCTTTTCTTTGGTCATCTCAGCAATAATGAAGAATAGCCGTCCGGAGTTTGAGTAAAACATGCAGTATCCTTATGATATTTCAGTAGTGGTTCCCCTCTTTAATGAGGAGGAATCGTTGCCTGAACTTGTGCGGTGGATTAAACGTGTGATGCACGCGCACGAGTTTTCTTATGAAGTAATTTTAGTTGATGACGGCAGTACCGACCGCTCCTGGGACGTAGTGTGCAGTTTAGGTGCCGAAGACAACACGGTAAAGGGCATCAGCTTTAACCGCAACTATGGCAAATCGGCAGCCTTGAACGAAGGCTTCCGACGTTGCTCTGGTGAAGTGGTGATTACCATGGACGCTGACCTGCAGGACAGCCCGGAGGAGATCCCGGCGCTGTATGATATGATCAAGAACCAGCGCTATGACCTGGTGAGCGGCTGGAAAAAGAAACGCTTCGACCCACTGAGCAAAACAATCCCTACCAAATTTTTTAACGCCGCTACCCGCAAGTTGTCAGGCATCCAACTGCACGACTTTAACTGCGGCCTGAAAGCATACCGGCAGCTGGTGGTAAAAAGCATTGAGGTGCACGGAGAAATGCATCGTTATATACCTGTTATAGCGAAGTGGAACGGTTTTACCAGAATAGGGGAGAAGCCCGTGCAGCACCAGGAGCGCAAGTATGGCACCACCAAGTTTGGCCTGGAGCGCTTTGTTTATGGTTTCCTAGACCTGCTTTCTATCACGTTTGTCAGCCGCTTTAAGAAGCGCCCGATGCACTTCTTCGGTACCATGGGTACGCTTATGTTTGTGGTGGGTCTGGGAATTACTGTCTGGCTGATAGCCCAGAAAATGCTAGGCGTTTATTTGGGAGGCCGTGTGCGTGATATTGTGGACCAACCGCTGTTCTTTCTGGCATTGGTAGCTGTTGTACTGGGGGTGCAGCTGTTTCTGGCAGGGTTCCTGGCTGAAATGATCTCCATGGCCTCCAACAAACGCAACGAGTACCTTATCCGGGACAGGGTAGGAGCGCTCAGGAAATAAAAGAACATCAATAATGAGACAGCGGGTTGTTATAGTAGGGCCGGCACATCCGTTGCGGGGCGGTGGCATGGCTACTTTTAACGAGCGCCTGGCCTACGCCTTTCAGGAGGCAGGCGATGAGGTGGAGATTGTTACCTTTAGCCTGCAATACCCTTCCTTCCTGTTTCCGGGCAAAAGCCAATACACGGACGATCCTGTCCCGGAAGACCTCCAAATCAAAGTACTCATCAATTCAATCAATCCTGTCAGTTGGTGGCACACCGGCAACTACATCCGGAAACAGAAGCCAGACCTGGTTATCTTCCGCTATTGGCTTCCTTTTATGGGGCCTGCCCTTGGCACGATAGCCCGCATCATCCGCAGAAACAGGCACAGCCGCATACTGGCTATCACAGACAATGTGGTGCCACACGAGAAGCGGCCGGGGGATGTGCCTTTTACAAAATATTTCCTCAGTGCCTGCCACGGTTTTATCACGCTCTCACGTTCAGTGTTGCAGGACCTGAAGCGTTTTGAACCCGACAAGCCAGCAACATACCTGTCGCACCCGCTGTATGATAACTTTGGCGAAGCAGAAACTAAAGCAGCAGCCTGTGCCGCTTTAGACCTCGACCCGCAGTACAATTACCTCCTGTTCTTCGGTTTTATCCGGGCCTATAAAGGCCTAGACCTGCTACTGCAGGCCCTGGCGGAACCAATGCTGCAACAGCGCCCGGACATAAAGCTGATTGTGGCAGGTGAATTTTACGAGGATGCAGCTCCATACCACGCCCTCATTCAAAAACTGAACCTGCAGCACCGCCTGGTGCTGCACACTGATTTTATACCTAACGCAGCTGTACGCCACTATTTCTGTGCTGCTGACCTGGTGGTGCAACCTTATAAGCATGCCACGCAAAGCGGTGTAACGCAGGTTGCCTATCACTTCAATAAACCTATGGTGGTGACAAATGTAGGAGGACTACCGGAACTGGTGCCGGATGGGGAGGTGGGGCATGTTGTGGAGCCGCAGCCACAAGCAATAGCGCAGGCTATTCTTCAATTTTATACTTCAAAACAAGGAGAGGCATTTTCTCAGCACATACAAGTCTACAAAAAGCGCTTTAGCTGGTCCCTCTTTGTGCAGGCTATCTGGGAAATGGCAATTAAGCTGTAGCCCAATTAATGCACTCTCTGTTCTGTAAAATTTTATGAGGAGGCAAATGATGCTTTACCCATAAATGTGCCTTCCATTCTCTCTTTGGCTGTTTTTTAGCCAACTAAAATGCTCGTATGAATTTTGAAACAGAATATTTGTTATAACACTTGTCTATATTTTATAATGAACTTAACTTACTGAAGAATTCATTCAAATTATACAATATAGAAAATGCGGCCGGTAAAACTAAAGTGCCTGTTTCTGATGGGCATAGCGCTACAGCTTTCCTTTTTATTTACAGGCATCACGCATGCACAAAGTAGTCCGGTAGATACTGCGTTCCTGCAGAGTTCAGTGCAGCACGCGCTGGCAGCCTATGAGGAAGCTGTAGGTGTTCAGACGCATTTATATAACGGCACAGAGTATGTCGACTATAAAAAGCCTCATTTCGAAGGCGATCAGTTTTTTATTTCAAAGGCGGTAGTGCGGGGGAATGTATTTTACGATGGCGCCTGGTATAAGCAAGTACCTCTGCTGTATGATGTAGTAACCGATGAAGTGATACTGCCTCATAACAGCAGCGGCTTGATGTTGAAGCTCATCAACGGGAAAGTTGACACGTTTCAACTGCACGGGCACACATTTGTGCACCACAAAGCAGATAGTGCCGGCCAGAATATACTACAGCCCGGGTTCTACGATTTAATGTATAGCCAGGACACCCAATTCCTGGTGAAGAGAATAAAGGAGATGCAGGACAGAGCCACGCCGGACGGTATGGAGGGCGAGTTTAGGATGGTAGATAAATTTTACATCCGGAAAGACGGGCAATTCCATCAGGTGAACAGCAAGCGGTCTGTGTACAAGGTTTTCAAAGACAAAAAGAGACAACTGCAGAAATATGCTTCTGCGCAGCGCTTCAAATTCCGGAAACAGCGGGAAGAAGCCATACTTGCCTTAACCAGGTACTACGATAGCCTTTCTGATGAAGAGGCACAGAGCAGTGGTAAATAAGCCTGAGCTACTTCTTATACTTCCATACTTAAATTAACCCGGCAGAAGTGCCAGCTGTAACGAACAAACTTATGACCCACCTGTACCGCCCCATTTTATCTCTTCTTGTGGTTTTGTGTTGTGTAGCGCAGGGGCAGGCGCAGCAAACAGAAGCAGCCTTCATTAGCGGCAATTTTAAGTCAGCTACTTTTGAGGAGTTTGCCCGTGAGGTGGAGGCGCAGACTAATTATCAATTTTACTTTGACGCTACTGCTGTTGACAGCCTTTCCATCACGCTGCAGGTAAAGGAGCAGCCGCTTTCTAACGTACTTAGCCAGGTTTTCCGAAATACAGACTTACAGTTTGCCATAGACGCTGCGCAGCGGGTATTTGTCACGAGGGGCACGCAGCTTAGTGTAAGCCTGCCAAAGAATTTCTTCGAGCCTGTAGAAAACACAGGGGATAGCGCACCACAGGTAGCCGCTAACCGATTACAGGGCGAGGAGAAAGAAGTTAAAAAAGCGGGATCAGAGCTGAAGCTCTACGAGATAGGTGTAAAAAGAGAGGGTGCAACTGGTAAAGCGAACCTAGCCGGGCACCTGCGCGATTTTAAAACCGGCGAACCGATCATTGGAGCGGCAGTATACATTGAGTCCCCGCTGATAGGCACCACCTCCGACCAGTACGGCTACTACTCCCTCACGCTGCCTGTGGGCCGACACGAGCTGAAAGTAAAAGCCATCGGGCTGCAAAACACTAGGCGCCACATCATGCTGTACTCCGAAGGAAAACTGAACATTGACATAGCCGAAGATGTACGGACGCTGAAAGAGGTGCTGGTAGAGGCGGAAAAAGACAAAAACGTGTCGGGGCTGCAGATGGGTATGGAAAAGCTGGACATCCGCACCATCAAACAAGTACCCACGGCTTTCGGAGAAACCGACATTTTGCGTGTGGTGCTTACGCTGCCGGGGGTGAAGTCTGTGGGAGAGGGTAGCACCGGTATGAACGTGCGCGGAGGTAGTACCGACCAAAACCTGATTCTGTTTGACGATGCTACTATCTATAATCCATCGCACCTTTTTGGTTTCTTCTCAGCCTTCAACCCCGATATTCTGAAAACGGTGGAGCTCTATAAAAGCGGAATCCCGGCCAAGTATGGAGGTCGCCTGTCGTCGGTGCTGGAAGTGACGAGCCGCGACGGTAACAAAAAAGAGTTTGCCGGGTCTGGTGGCATCGGCTTGCTCACGAGCAGACTTACCCTAGAAGGACCCATTCAAAAAGACAAAACTTCCTTCCTCATCGGGGGCCGCAGCACATACTCCGATTGGCTGCTGAAAAAACTCCCGAACAAATCATTTAACGAAAGCTCAGCAGGCTTCTACGATATCAACGGGCACATCAGTCATGAAATAAACGAGAAGAACACATTATACCTGAACGGCTACCTGAGTAAAGACAGGTTTCAATTGGGCGCCGACACCCTGTTCCGCTTCAGCAACCAAGCGGCAAGCCTGAAGTGGAAGCACATCTTCCAGAACAAACTGTACGGCGTGCTCACAGGTGTATACAGCCACTATGATTACGACGTAACCAGCAAGAAAAATCCGGTGAATGCTTCCAGGCTTACCTTTGGTATAAACCAATCGAACCTGCAGGCCGACTTCAGTTATTTCCCTACGTCCAAGCATACCGTAGATTTTGGCGCAAGCTCTATCTTATACAATGTAAATCCCGGCACTCTGACGCCTAACAGCCCGGAGTCGCTGATTGCGCCGGACCGGCTACAGGCAGAGCGTGCCCTTGAAAGTGCCATCTATGCCTCCGACCGTTTCGATATCACCCGCCGTTTCTCAGTTTCTGTGGGTCTGCGTTACTCCTTCTTTAATGCCTTGGGGCCACGGTCAGTGAACACTTACGCTCCCGGAGCTCCTAAAACGGAGGGCACGATACAGGATACGGCTGTTTATAAATCAGGCGATGTGTTTGCTACCTATCACGGGCCAGAATATAGGCTGTCGGCAAGGCTTGGGCTAACAGATAACTCTTCGGTAAAGTTGAGCTTCAACCGCATGCGCCAGTACATTCATATGCTTTCTAATACCACATCCATGTCGCCCACGGATGTGTGGAAGCTGAGTGATGCGAACATCAGGCCACAGGTAGGCGACCAACTGGCATTGGGCTATTACAGAAACTTCAGGGCCAATACGATTGAGTTCTCTGTGGAAGGATACTACAAAAAGATGCAGGATTTCCTGGACTACAAGAGCAGTGCTACCCTGGTCATGAACCATCACATAGAAACGGATGTGGCTGGCGCAGAAGGCAAGGCCTATGGTGTGGAAGTGATGCTGCGAAAAGCAACCGGCAAAATGAATGGCTGGGTGAGCTATACCTATTCCCGCACGCTGGTGCGCCTGGATGACGCGGAGACCGGCGAAAAGATAAACAACGGCGAGTACTACCCCAGTAATTTTGACAAGCCGCACGATTTTACCCTTATCAGCAACTACCGTTTCAGCCAGCGTTTCAGCACCTCGGTTAACTTTACCTACAGCACCGGCCGGCCTATCACCCTGCCGCTTGCCAAATATACCCTGGGCAACAGCCAGCGCATTTATTACTCTGACAGAAACGCCTACCGGGTGCCAGACTATTACCGCCTGGACCTGGCGCTGAACATAGAAGGCAACCATAAAATTAAAAAACTGGCGCACAGCTCCTGGACGTTGGCTGTCTATAACCTGACCGGGCGACGAAACCCTTATTCCATTTACTTCAAAGCAGAGGAAGGCAGAATAAACGGGTATAAGATGTCCATCTTCGGCCAGCCTATCCCTACCATCACCTATAACTTTAGATTTTAATGCAGATGTATACCCGACGTTTTAAAAGTATAATTTGCTGCTGTTTACTGCTGCTGGGTGGTTGTGTGGAGCCCTATGCACCGGAGGTAATTGAAGGCCCGAATCATTATTTGGTGGTGGATGGCTTAATAAACGGAAACGGTATCACTACGGTAAAGCTGTCGCGCACGCAAAACATCTCAGAAGAGAGTATGCCTATGGCAGAGATGGGCGCTACACTACTGCTGGAAGAGGAGCAGGGGGCACAGTATCCGCTGCATGAGGCTGTTCCTGCCACATATGTCAGCAGCAGCCTTAACCTGGACCTCACCAAGAAGTACAGGCTCTACATCAGGTTGTCTACCGGCAGGGAGTATGCATCTGAATTTGTTGATGTAAAGCAAACGCCGCCCATTGAGAAGGTTGGCTGGGAGGCGCTGGATAACAGTCTGCAGCTATATGTCAGCAGCCGTGACCCGCAGAAGAATACGCAGTATTATCGCTGGGAGTATGAAGCCACCTGGGCCTATACGGCAGCCTTGAATTCAAATATAAAATACGATGAAGCCACCGGGACCATTGTTCCCCGCACCCGCAGCGACGAAAATATCTATAACTGCTGGAGAACAGACTACTCCACAGGTATAAAACTGGGCTCCTCCGCTAAGCTAAGCGAGGATGTTATTCATGAGTATCCCATCCTGACGCTGCCTGCTGCCTCGGAGGAACTGCGCATTAAGTACAGCATTCTGGTAAAACAGTATGCGCTCACGCAGGAGGCGTACCAGTACTGGGAGGCGCTCCGGAAAAACACCGAGAGCATTGGCACTTTGTTCGACCCGCTGCCCGCGCAGCTGACGGGGAATGTGCATAGCCTGGCAAACCCTGACGAGCCTGTGATTGGCTATGTAGGGGCCTCGTCGGTGCAGGAGGAGCGGCTTTTTGTGAGCCGGGAGGAGCTTCCGAAAGAGTGGCGGTACTTTTATCCTACCTGCCAGATGGACTCACTAATGCCAGCAGAAGGGCAGACTTTAGCAGATTTAGCGGAGCGTTTCAAATATGATGCTTACATGCCTGTCACTGAAATATATGCTCCTGATGGGCCTCCTGCTCCCATCGGCTATATGGGTGCGGTAAAAGGCTGCGTTGACTGCCGGACACGCGGCACCAACGTGAAGCCTGATTTTTGGGAGTAAAGCAACACCGACACATGAAAACAAACCAGATGAGAACGCTACATAGTATGGCACATACTGCTGCCAGGAGAGGCTTATATCTTTTACTAGGTGCTGTGCTTATGATAACTGCAACAGTCCCTGCACTTGCCCAAACCGAGACACTAAGGAGCTTGGTGCAGGACTTTGACGCCTACCGCAGCAAGGCTCTGCAGGAGAAATTGTACCTGCACCTCGACAGGCCCTTCTATGCATGCGGGGAAACCATGTGGTTTAAAGTCTACAATACAGACGGGACTTTGCACAAGCCGCTGGACCTGAGTAAAGTAGCTTACGTAGAGGTGCTGGATGAGGGCCTGAAACCGGTGCTGCAGGGGAAAATAGCCTTGAAAGACGGCACAGGCAATGGTTCTTTTGTGCTGCCAGTCTCGCTGACCTCTGGCAACTACAAAGTGCGGGCCTACACCAGTTGGATGAAGAACTTCGGGCCCGAGTTTTATTTTGAAACACCAGTTACCATTGTTAATTCCTTTACTAATCTTGGTTTTGCACCTGTGCAGGACTCAGCAGCTTACGCGGTCCAGTTTTTCCCGGAAGGCGGAAACCTGGTGCAGGGGATATCCGGCACAGTAGCTTTCCAGGGAGTAAACAAAAAAACAGGCAAGGGTGTAGACTTCGCCGGAAAAGTAGTAGACAACAATGGTGTGGAGGTGGCGCAGTTTCGCTCCCACAAGTTTGGCATCGGGCAGTTTACTTTTACACCAGCTGCCGCTGCCACGTATACGGCTATTATAGAACTCCCAAACAGGAAAGTGCTCCGGCAAAAACTGCCCCAGGTATACGAACAGGGGTATAGCCTGCACCTGGAGGAGTATAATGCAGACCAGCTACAGCTTACAGTTGCAGCCACCGGTCAGCAACCAGAGGCGGTGCACCTGCTAGGGCATGCCCGGCAAATAATAGGAGTGGCTGAAAGTGCGAGGCTGCAGCAAGGTGCCGCTACATTTGTGGTGGACAAAAACAAACTGGCAGAGGGTATAAATCATTTCACCGTTTTCAACAATCAGAAACAGCCGGTGTGTGAACGCTTATACTTTAAGCGCCCGACACAAAAGCTGCAGGTGGAGGCTAGTACAGACAAAGACCTTTACACAACAAGAGAAAAGGTAACCACTAGCCTCCTGACGCAGGCGCAGGCAGGGCAGGCGGTACCAGCTAACCTGTCAGTGTCTGTTTACAAACTGGATGCCTTACAGGGAGAAAGTGCAACCGATATCAATCCCTATCTATGGTTAACTTCTGACCTGAAGGGAACAGTGGAACAGCCGGGGTATTATTTCACAGCATCCGGGCCGGAGGTTGATGAAGCTGTAGACAACCTGATGCTCACACACGGCTGGAGCCGTTTCCGCTGGGAGGACGTGTTGCAGGAGCAAAGCACCAACTATAAATTTCTGCCGGAGTACAATGGCCACTTTATCAGGGGTAAGGTTACAGACGCTGAAACGGGTGCTATTGCCCCCAGTATTACCACCTACTTAGCTGCCCCTGGCAAACACGTGCGCTTCTACAGCGCCACTAGTGATAAAGAAGGGCTGATGCAATTTGAAGCAAAGGACTTTTACGGACCGAAGGAAATTGTGGTACAGTCAAACTTTCTGAAAGACAGCACCTATCATTTTGAGATTTTCAGTCCCTTTTCAGATAAGTATGCAGCCAGGCCATGGCCTGGTTTTGATATAGAAGAGCACCTGCAGCAGGAGTTGACACAGCGGCATATCGGGGTGCAGGTGCCCTATACCTATCACGAAAAGCACCTGAATGTATACCGGGCCCCGGGCATTGACAGCACGGCCTTTTATGGTAAAGCAAATGCCACTTACCTGCTGGACGACTATGTTCGCTTTAAGGTAATGGAAGAGGTAATGCGCGAGTATGTGCCGGGGGTGCAGGTGCGCCTGCGAAAAGGTAGTTTTCACTTCAATGTACTAAACTCTCCGCATTCTTCCCTTTTCTATACAAACCCGCTGGTGCTGCTGGATGGTGTTCCTGTGTTTGACATTGACAAAATTATGGCGTTCGACCCCCGAAAGGTTCGGAAGTTAGAGGTGTTTACCAGCAGGTACTTCCACGGGCCACACGTATACACCGGCCTTGTCAGCTACACTACCTACCAGGGCGACCTGGCAGGCTTTCAGCTGGACCCGCGCTCGCTGTTGATTGAGTACGAAGGCCTGCAACTACAGCGGGAGTTCTATGCACCTTCCTACGAAAGTGATGAGCAAAGGCAAAACCGCCTTCCTGATTTCCGAAACCTGCTTCACTGGTCTCCCAATGTAGTGACCAAAGCAGATGGTAAGGCAGCTCTAAACTTTTTCACCTCAGACGATGCTGGCAGGTATATAGTTGTAGTGCAGGGAATGACGAGGAGTGGCCTGGCAGGCAGCAAAACTTTTACATTTGAGGTAAGGCAGCAGGCACTTTAGAGACTGTTCCGCAATATCAGTCACAAAGTGTATCGTGACTGATTGTAGAGGCAACACTCAAATTGATGCTGTGAACTTTACCCTGGCCATGTAAAGTAAAAGGTGGTGCCCTGGCCAGTATCTGATTCTATCCAGACGCTACCGCCTTTGTCTTCTACTATTTTCTTTACAGTGGCGAGTCCGATACCAGATCCGTGCTTCTTGCTGGCATCCCGGAGCAGGCGCTCAAACATAGCAAAGACTCTCTCCTGGTGCTGCAGTGGAATACCCGGGCCATCATCCTTCACACAGAAGGTATAATAGTTCTTTGACTTCTTTTCTGCACTGATCCATAAGTTTCCTTTGCCTGTGTGATGATATTTAAAAGCGTTGGAGATAAGGTTTGCGAAAACCTGCTGTAACAGCACTTTCTCAGTGGTTAGTACCGGTAAGTCAGGCGAAATGTGCGTCTTCATTTCAGGGCCTCCGGAATGCTCCGCTACCAAGCCCTTTACCAGGCTTTGTACATCAACTTCCTCTTTCGGCAGGTCTTTTACCTGCGTCATGGAATACTGCAGGAGCCCCATCACCAGTTCTTCCATAGCTGCGGCGCTGTCTTTTATCAGGAGCAGGTTACTGGCCATATTGTTTAAGTCCTTTGCAGCTAAATCATCCTGCAGCCATTCTGTAATCGTGCTGATGTTCATGATAGGCTCTTTCAGGTCATGCGAAACCATGCGCACAAACTGTTCAAGCTTTACGTTTGCCGCCTTCAGCTGTAGCTTCTCTTTTTCCAGTTGCTCTTTTTTCAGGCGTAGCTCAAAACTAGCAACTACCTGCCGTGCCAGTGTATTTAAGGCTTTCCTTTGTATTTCCGTGAGCTGCCTTGGAACAGTGTCAAGTACACAGAGGCTGCCGAGATTATAGCCTTTTTGGGTAATAAGCTGTGCACCAGCATAAAACCTGATATGCGGAGGGTTGGTCACAAGAATATTTTCCCGGAAGCGCTCATCCTGCAGCGTATCCTCAATCTCTAAAATATTATTCTGAAGTATAGTATGTTGGCAAAATGAGATAGAGCGGGGTAACTCGCATACCTCTGTACCTACTTTGGATTTGAACCACTGTCTTTCTTCTGTAACCAGCGTAATAAGTGAGATGGGAGAATTACAGATATGTGCGGCAAGTGCCGTGATGTCATCAAATTCTTTTTCGGAAGGAGTGTCAAGAATATTATATGCTTTCAGCGCCCTCAGTCTTTCTACTTCCTGCTTTTCAATGATAGCCATTTTTAATTTCTCCTGTATAAATGTAATATCATACTAATTACATTTATATTTATATACGTAATTTTAAACATTTGTGTATAATAGGTATGTCTTTCGGAAAGGCAGAAGAGTGAAAGATGCCCCTGGTCAGGCATTCCAGATACATGACGATATTTTTATAACGTAGTAGAGGTGCATTAAATTATAGCTCAGGAAGCTTGTGAGCTACAAGTCAGAAAACGAAAAAGCCTCTGTGGGTATTCCACAGAGGCTTCCTGTATAAATAAATTCAAGTCTACAGCAGTGCTACACCTGTATAGTTGAAAGGAGATATTTGCTTCAGTTCTGCTTTAATCTGATCAGTTACCTGCAGTGTTTGAATGAAATCATGTATGCGCTGTTCTGTTATCTTCTCATTTTTCCGGGTCAGCTCTTTCAAAGCCTCGTACGGCTGCGGATAGCCTTCGCGGCGAAGCACTGTCTGAATACCCTCTGCCACAACAGCCCAGTTATCCTCCAGGTGCCTGCTCAGAGCGGCCTCGTTCAGTTCTAACTTTTCAATACCACGCTCCAGCGATTTAAGGGCAACGATAATATGCGCTAATGGCACCCCGACATTGCGAAGAACAGTAGAGTCCGTCAGGTCGCGTTGCAGGCGGGAGATAGGCAGTTTGGCGGACAGGTGTTCCAGCACGGCATTGGCAATGCCCAGATTTCCTTCGGCATTCTCAAAATCAATCGGGTTTACCTTGTGTGGCATTGCTGATGAGCCTACTTCACCTGCCTTAATCTTTTGTTTGAAGTAACCCATCGAGATGTACTGCCATATATCGCGGGAGAAGTCTGTCAGAATCGTATTCAGGCGCTTCAGACCATCAAAATAAGCGGCCAGGTTATCGTAGTGCTCAATCTGGGTAGTATACTGGCTGCGGTGCAGGCCCAAAGCCTCCTGCACAAAGCGGTTGCCGAACTCAGGCCAGTTAATGCCTGGGTAAGCTACATGATGCGCGTTAAAGTTACCTGTGGCTCCGCCAAACTTTGCCGAAAAGGGCACCTGCCGCAGCTGCGTCAGTTGCCCCTCCAGCCGCTCTGCAAATACCATAAACTCTTTGCCGAGGCGGGTAGGGGAGGCCGGCTGGCCGTGCGTATGTGCCAGCATCGGGATGTCTTTCCAGGCCTGTGCCAGCGTCGCCAGCGTCTGCTGCAGGTTCTGGTAAGCCGGTTGCAGTACCTGCTCATCTGCCTCGCGCAGGGAGAGTGGAATAGCAGTGTTGTTTACGTCCTGCGAAGTCAAACCAAAGTGGATGAACTCTTTGTACTCGCTCAGACCAAGGGCGTCAAACTTGTCTTTGATAAAGTACTCCACTGCTTTTACGTCGTGGTTCGTTACCTTTTCAGTCTCTTTTATAGTGAGGGCGTCTTCTTCTGAGAAGCTTTCGTAAATTGCGCGCAGCTCTGGAAAAAGGCTGCTGTCTACCTGCTGTAGCTGCGGCAGGGGCAGTTCGCACAACGCAATAAAATACTCCACCTCTACCAGCACCCGGTAGCGGATAAGCCCGAATTCTGAGAAATAAGCGGCAAGTTCAGTTGTATGGCGGCGATAGCGGCCATCCACCGGCGAAATAGCAGTAAGGGATGTCAGGTTCATACTGTAGAAAATTCTTTGTTCAAAGATACATAGCTTTGCCACAGGAAGCCAAAGGCATGCCAGCTGATTTAACGTTTAAGTTACTTTTTAAAGGAATTAGATACGCTAAGGGATTGTTAGCTATCTAGTTAAATAAACAGTAATTGTGCAGCTTTGGCATTATGCTTGTATAAAGGGCTTATAACATATATCTTAAGCTACATACACCCGTAATAGAGGAGGTTGTTGTAATATTGTAGCGCTGTATGTGTTCATCAGGGACAGCATACACTGTAGTAGAAACAAATTTATTTTAATTCGCATCAGAATATTTTGGACCATCGATTAAGAAACAGACTTACAGCCGTGTTTGGAGGTATCATTGCCTTCTTCCTGCTACTTATTGTACTTCTTTTTATTTTCAGAAGCAGAGTGTTAGAGTATACCATCAACCGTGTTGTTACGAAGGTGGAAAATAAATACCCTGTTGATTTTAACATAGGCAGTGCTGAGTTCACGGACTGGACCTCTGTGGTGCTTACTGATATCTCTTTTGTGCCGCATAGCCTCGATACGCTCTTTACTACAGATAGCGTCAATGCCACTGTCTCCTTCCGCTCTATTTTTGCCGGACGTGTTGTATTCAAGCGCCTGGAGGTGGCTAACAGTTACCTGACTGCCGTTAAAACCGGAGACGAAACCAACTTTGGCTTCCTGTTCAAAAAAGAGGAGCCCAAAGCGCCAGTAGATACAACCGGCGAGGGCCGCAACTATGGCGAATTGCTGAACCGCGTGATTGAAACGGCTTTCGAAAACGTGCCGGACCAGGTGGATTTCAGAAACCTGAATGCTTCGTACGTTTCTACGAACCGCACCATCGACTTAAAGATGCCGTACCTGCGCATGGATGACGGTGAAATAGACTCCCAGGTTTCTGTCCGCACAGATTCACTGGTGAACAACATGCGCGTGCACGGCACCATCAACCCGCGCGATTACCGTATTGCAGCTAGCCTGTACGGTTTTGATGACAGGGGAATACGGTTACCATATGTAAAAAATAAGTTCGATGCACAGGTGGCTTTCGATACGGCACATTTTAGCCTAGATAGCAAAGAGTTCAGAAACAACAGGCTGACGGTGCGCGGAAGTGCCATGGTGAACGACCTGATTCTGAACCACCAAAAACTGGCAGGCGAAGATGATATACATGTGGAAGAGAGCGCAGTGGACTATGTGGTTACACTGGGGCCGAACCTGTATGTGATAGACAGCCTGACGGAGGTACGTGTGAATAAGGCTAAGGCCAACATTTATGCCGCCTATCAGAATGAAGACTCCAAAATTATTGACCTGATGGTGAAGACAGAGCAGATTCCTGCCAATGACTTCTTCCAGTCTCTGCCGACAGGTTTGTTTGAGAACCTGGAAGGTATAAAAGCACAGGGCCAGCTGCAGTATGACATGAAGTTCCACGTAAACATGGATAGCCTGCGGCAGGTAGCCTTTGATTCTGACCTGGATGCCTCTGAAGATTTTAAGATTCTGGAGTGGGGTAATACGAATATTGAGAAGATTAACAGTACGTTTATGCACACGGTGTATGAGTACGGTAAACCCGTCCGCACCTTTCCGGTAGGCCCTTCCAATCCGTTTTATAGTCCTATTAACCAGATATCCCCTCATTTGCGCAATGCCATTCTTTCTGCCGAGGATGCCGGGTTTTACAGCCACGACGGCTTTCATGAGGAGGCATTCCGGCAAGCAATTGCGGAGAACCTGGAAGAGGGTGAATTTGCCCGTGGAGGCAGTACCATCTCTATGCAGCTGGTGAAGAATGTGTTCCTGTCCCGTAAAAAGACGGTGGCCAGAAAGGTAGAAGAGGCTATTATTGTGTGGCTGATAGAAAACCAGGATCTTGTTTCAAAGCACCGTATGTTCGAAGTATACCTCAATATTATTGAGTGGGGGCCTGATGTGTATGGTGCCAAGGATGCGTCCAGGTTCTACTTCGGAAAGCAACCCTCAGAGCTGAACGTGGCAGAAGCCATCTTCCTGACAAGCATCATTCCAAGCCCGAAACGATTCCGCGCCTCCTTCGACAGCTATGGCAACCTCCGAAGCCATAAGCACGGCTATTACAGGCTGATTGGCGGGCACATGCGCCGCCGTGGCCTTATTTCGCAGGAGGAGTACGAGAACCTGTACCCGAACGTGCGCCTCTATGGCCGCGCCCGCGATTTGATTGTAACAGCACAGGATACTTCTGTTGTGGAGGAAGACACCACACAGTATGAACTTGAAACAATAGACCTGCTGGATTTTTAAGCTTAACTGGCAACCTATACCTAACGGCCCCGCATTTAAACTGCGGGGCCGTTATTCATTTAGCGTGGCAAAGGATTTAGTTTTATACTTGCTGTATGAAAGAAGAGCAAAAGGTAGCAGAAGATGCTGTAGGCCTTATTCCCAGAGTGGGCGCTCTGGCTGCCCGCATAGGTCTGGATTGGTTTCTGCTGGCCCTGATAGGTATGATTGTGCTGGCTTACCTGTTCCCGCAGGCAGGCATAGACCGTGAGCCATTGTCCTTAGGCGACGTGGCAAACTACGGCGTGTCGGTGATTTTCTTATTCTATGGACTGCGTCTGAGCCCTGAGAAGCTGAAAGCTGGCCTCAGCAGCTGGCGACTGCATGTGGTGGTACAGCTTAGCACCTTTGTATTGTTTCCGCTGCTGATTTTGCCGCTGCATACGTTTTTTGAGGGTGGTGACAAAGAGATGCTTTGGCTAGGCACGTTTTACCTGGCTGCCTTACCCTCCACGGTTTCCTCTTCGGTGGTGATGGTGTCGATAGCGGGGGGGAATATTCCGGCAGCCATTTTCAACGCCAGCATCTCCAGCCTGCTGGGCATTTTTATCACGCCTCTCTGGATGGGCCTCTTCCTGACTGCAAGCACGGAGGGGTTTGATATCTGGAGTGTGATGGGAAAGCTGGTACTGCAGGTGCTGCTGCCGGTGGTGCTGGGCATTATACTGCACCGCTATTGGGGCAGCTTTGCGGAGCGTAACAAGAAGAAGCTCCGTATTTTTGACCAAATCATTATTTTGCTTATCGTATACACCTCCTTCTGTGAGTCCTTTGCCCGCAGAATGTTCAGTGGCTATAGCTTTACAGACCTGCTTCTACTTAGCGCAGCTATGATAGGGCTGTTCTTCCTGGTGTACGGCATCACAAGCGGTATCAGCCGCTTGTTAGGCTTTAACCGCGAGGACAGGATTACAGCTATCTTTTGCGGCTCTAAGAAATCACTTGTGCATGGCACGGTTATGTCGAAAGTGCTTTTTCCGAATGCCAAGATGGTGGGAATCATCCTGCTTCCGATTATGATGTACCATGCGCTGCAGCTCCTGGCAGCCAGCATCATTGCACAGGCTACCGCACGTAAAGCCGGGCTAGAGGTGCAGGGGGAGTAGGAGCAAGCCAACTGTTTTCAGGAGTTACCAATTAAAAAGAGCCTATCAGCAAATGAATGCTGATAGGCTCTTCTGTATGAATGATACCCTTACGCTACTTTCTTCTGCAGCAGCGCCTTCTCTTCTTCAGTGTGCAGCAGTTTCTTGTCCAGTATAAACGGACCAAACGGCAGCAAAGAAGCGATGACACCGGCTGCCACTTTCATGATAGACCAGCGGTGCACCAGCGTTACCTGTAGCAAGGCCACCATGTAAAGTATAAACAGCACGCCATGCGCCCAACCTACATACTTCACGACTTCAGGTATGCCAAACATGTATTTCAGCGGCATACCGATGCCTAAAAGAAGCAGGTAAGAAATACCTTCGTAAATGCCCACAGTCCGGAGCCGGGAAATAGGAGTTTTCATGAGATAATCAGGTTCTAAGTTTATGCTGCTACGCAACAGCGCAAAGGTAAAAAACGTGCCCTATGTCCCACAACAAAATAGGCTATTGACTAAGTCGGTTACTGCTTTTTTACTTAACGGCCTCTTTTTTAGGCGAAGTAGCAGCTGCGTTCATCACTTCGTTCTGCACACCGATGGAGTGCTGGTGGATAGCATCTAAGATAGCTCTGATGAAGCTCTCATCTACACCTACCTCGTTCGCCAGTCTTACTCTGTCTTCCACAAGTTCCTTCCAACGGCCTGCCTGAAAAATATCCAGTGCGTTTGCGCGCTTATACTCACCAATTCTCTTAGACACGTCAGAGCGAAGGAACAGCAAGTTGATAAGGTCGTGGTCCAGGCGGTCAATCAGGCTACGCAAATCTTTCAACTGCTCTGCACTTGCTATATGCTCGTGGTCAAGGTCTAAGGCATTTAGTAGATTCGTGAGTCCGTCTGGAGTTACCTGCTGCGATGCATCGCTCAGTGCTACATCGGGGTTGATGTGAGACTCTATCATCAGACCATCAACTCCTAAGTGCAGTGCCTGCTGGCTTACAGTCTCTAGCAGATCGCGGCGGCCTGCAATGTGGCTTGGGTCGCAGAACAATGGAATACCCGGTGCAAGGCTGCGGATTTGCTGAATGGTTTCCCATTTCGGGTGGTTGCGGTACGGCTTGTTGTTTGGTGTAGAGAAGCCCCTGTGTATCAAACCCAAGTCAGTAATACCGGCACGGTTCAGGCGCTCCAGAGCACCTAACCACAGCTGGATGTCGGGGTTAACCGGGTTCTTCACCAGCACAGGAATGTCAACGCCTGTTAGAGCGTCAGCCAACTCCTGCACCGAGAACGGGTTAACCGTGGTGCGTGCGCCAACCCACAAGATGTCTACGCCATACTCCAGCGCCTCTTCCACATGCTGCGCATTAGCTACTTCTACAGCCGTTGGCAAACCTGTTTCCTGCTTTACAGTGCGCAGCCACTCTAATCCAACTCTACCTACACCTTCGAACAGACCCGGACGGGTACGCGGCTTCCAGATACCTGCTCTGAATATGTGCACACGGTGGTCGTTTATCAACCCGCGGGCTGTCTGGAGCATCTGTTCTTCACTCTCGGCGCTGCAAGGGCCACTGATGAGCGTAGGTATTGTACTACTCTTCAATATTTTTGAGTCGGTAGTAATGTTTAGGTTTGAGTTATTTGAGCTCATGGCTAACTGTAAGTATAGTATGTTGTTTAATTCTTTTAATTGCTTCTTCTAACTGGCCCGCTGATACACAAAGCGATACGCGCAGATATCGTTCCCCCTGGGTGCCGAAAATTTTGCCTGGCGTGATAAAAACACCCGCTCCGTAAAGGATGTCATCGAGGTAAGCTTCCACATCGGCTATATGGTCCGGCACGCGCCCCCACACGAACATGCCTACGGTGTGCTTTCGATATTGGCACTCCAGCGTATCCAACAGCTGGTGCACGAGTACTTTACGTTTGGCATACTCCTCGTTGCGGGCTGTATGCCACTCATTATCATTTTGCAGCGCTTCTATGGCTGCCTGCTGTACAGGCAAAAACATGCCTGAATCCATGTTGCTCTTCACCGCCAGGATGGTTGAGAGGTATTCGGGGTGGCCCAGCACCATCCCTACACGCCAGCCAGCCATGTTATGCGACTTGCTCAGGGAATTCAGCTCTAGGCAGCACTCCTTCGCACCTGCTATGCTGAGCAGGCTGAGCGGCGACTGGTTTGGCAGCACAAGGCTGTATGGGTTATCATTAATCAGCAAAATCTGGTGCTGCCGGGCAAAGGCTACCAACCACTCGAACATGTTGGCGGTGGCTTCTGTGCCCGTAGGCATGTGGGGATAGTTTATCCACATCACCTTTACATTCCCCTCTTTTACTAACTGCAGCAATTCCTCCTCTTGTGGCAGCCAGCCATTATCCTCATCAAGGGTATAAGAAATAGGCTCAGCACCAGCCAGGCGGGCCGCAGCGGCATAGGCAGGATAACCGGGATTCGGCACCAGCACTTTGTCGCCGGGGTTCAGGAAAGCCATGGAGATATGGGCGATGCCTTCCTTCGAGCCCATCAGCGGCAGCACTTCTGCCTCTGTGAGAGCTACACTGTAGGCCTGCCCATACCAGGTGGCAATAGCCTCCCGCAACGATACGATCCCGTTGTAGGACTGGTAGCCGTGGCTTTGAGGCGCCTCCGCACTATTAGTGAGTGCTGCCACTGTAGCTGCGGAAGGCAACTGGTCGGGGTTGCCGATGCCCAAGTTGATAATCTGCTTCCCTTTGGCGGCAAGTGCCCGCACTTCGGCCAGTTTCCTGGCGAAGTAGTACTCCTGCACGTTCTGGAGGCGGTTTGCTTTCGGTATAATCATGATTTTACTGCTGTAGTAAGCTGTTTACCTTTTTCTTAGGGTTCGGGTGCTCCGGGTACTTTGTCTTCTGATAAAGCCCCAGTAACCGTTGGTATTCCACGAGTGGCTTCAACGTGTCAATTGTTTCCTGCAAGTTGTCGCTCGATGCTCCCTCCAGTTCGATGACCATATAATGTGCGTGGCTGCGAGCAGTAGCCGGTAGCGTCTGTATAAGCGCTACATGAATGCTGTGGGTATGCAGCTGCGAGAAAACATCTGCCAAAGACCCTTCGTGCGATACCTGCAGGAGGAGCGTAGCTTTGTTAACAAACGCCTCTCTTTCCTGTGGCTGCTTCCGGTTCACCACCAGGAAGCGGGTGAAGTTATCGCGCCGGTCTTCTATATTTTCTGCCAGCATCTCCAGGCCGTATAGGGCAGCGGCCTGCTTGCTGGCAATGGCTGCTACGCCTTTCAGGTCTTTCTCTCTTATCTCTTTTGCGCTATCAGCTGTATCGTGGCTTTCCTGCAGCTGCAGCTGTGGCTGTTGTGTCAGAAACTCCATGCACTGGTTCAGGGCCATCGGGTGCGTCACTACTTTTGTCAGGTCCTGCAGTTGCTGCCCCGGCAGCGCCATCAGGTTCTGCTCAATCGGCAGCCACAGCTCACCGGTCACAAACAGGTTAAACTGGTGCAGCAGGTTGTAGTTAGGCAGGATGCTGCCGGCCAGGGTGTTTTCCACGGCCATTACGGCCTGTTCGGCTTTTCCCTGCTCCAATAGCTCGCACAGCTGCCGGAACGACTGGCACGGCACACTCGCCACTTCATGTTGCGGAAAGTACTGCTGGGCGGCCACCTCGTGAAAAGAGGCCGGCCCTCCCTGAATCGCTACTTTTAGTTTCTGTGTCATATAAAGAAAAAGCCCCGCTTTAGGCGGGGCTCTCTGAGTTCTATACTTTGATGCACTTACGCAATAGCATATCTCTGGAGCCCCGGCGGAGTACCAAAAAAGTAATAGCTAAAGTAAAATGTAATGTGCTGAATCATGTCTTGTTCTAATTGCTGTGCTAAACTTACGCATCTAATTTTATAAAATCAAAACTAGAGTCAATATTTTTCTGATAAATTCGGAAAAAGTGGGGAGACTGCTTAATTCCCATGTAAAAAGAAGGCATTTTTTAAAAGCAAAAGCACCTTCCTTTCCTTTGTTGGTGGAGGCGCTTTTGCTTTTAAGCTACGGCAGATCCTAAACCACCGCTTTGGCTGTTATGCTGTTGCAGTGCACTTAGCACGGACAATACAAATCCTTTGTCTACGGCGTTCGGGTCAGCCTGCTGCAGCCAATCATTCATTTGCTTCTGCCATTTCTGCGTTATCTGCAGGTTTGGCTGCAGGTCGCCCATCCGGCGCTGACTTATCTTTTTGGAAACCTCAGTCCGGCGCAACAGCAGTTCCAGTAGCGCGTCGTCGAGGCTGCCTATCTGCTGGCTCAGCTCGTCGAGTTGCTCTACCAGTTCCGTAGTGCCTCCCAGTTTAGCATTGGAGACTACAGCATTTACGAGCAAATCAAGTTCCTGCGGCAACAACTGCTGCTGCGGGCTGCTCAACGCAGCAGCCGGGTTCATATGCGATTCAAACAGCAATCCATCTGTCCCTAAATCCACCGCCTTCTGGCTTACTGGGTAAAGCAGGCTGCGGCGACCAGCAATATGGGCCGCATCACACAGCACCGGAAGCTGTGGATACAACTCCTTAAGCTTCAGCATGTGGTCCCAACGCGGGTGGTTGCGGTACGGCGACTGCTCATCACTGGAGAAGCCTCTGTTTATCACCCCAAAATCAGTTAGTCCGGCATATTGCAGACGCTCCAGCGCCCCAATCCATAGTTCCAGGTTTGGGTATACCGGGTTATTTACCAGCACAGGGGTGTTCGTGCCTCTCAGTACAGCGGCTATTTCTTCTATGGCAAACGGATTTACGGTGGCTCTGCCGCTGATAGTCAATATATCGACTCCGTGCTTCAGGGCCTCTTCCGCGTGCTGAGCGTTGGCTACCTCGCAGGCAGTTTGCAGGCCTGTCTCTTTCTTTACCATCGCAAGCCACTGTAGTCCCACCGTGCCTACTCCCTTAAAGGAATCAGGGCGCGTGCGCGATTTCCAGATACCCGCCCTGAAGACTGACATACCCTGGATGCTCTTTAACTGCTGGGCAGTCTTTAGCATCTGCTCCTCGCTTTCGGCACTGCATGGGCCAGCAATCAGCACTAATTTACCGTCTGCGTTCCGAAAGCTGCTCTCTGGTGCTAAACTGATGGTGGTTCTAGTTGCTTTCATGGTTAGGTATGTTAATAATTTTACTTTCTGAGGCTTGTTGTGTAAAGAATTGATAAATGGTTTAAATAAAAAAGCCCTGCATTATGCGGGGCTTCCTAGGTGTTGTTAGTCCGAAAACTTTGTGCAACGCACTACCATGGGAGCCCCGCGTGGGGAACCTTAAACGAATTGGTGAGAATTTGCGCGACAAGCCTGTTCATATATTGCTTATTTTGAATCAAAGTAAATAAATATTTATTATGTATACAAGTAAATTTAAAATTTGTTGATTAATTTCTAATAAATTTTAATGATGTTTACTAAATTATTATTTATTACTCTTTTATAGGTGGTTCTGGCATCTCCTCCTCCGGCTTAGGATACAGAAGTGAGGCAGTAACTGAAATAGCCAGTATAGCACCTACCACCAGCAAAGCATAGCGCATGTCAATTTCCACAATGTCGCTTAGCAGCAGCTTGGCGCCTATAAACACTAAGATAGCTGACAAGCCATAGTGCAGGTAATGGAACAGCTGCATAATGCCTGCCAAGGCAAAGTACAGCGCCCGCAGCCCTAACAAGGCAAACACGTTAGAGGTGTATACAATAAAAGGGTCTTTCGAGATAGCCAGAATAGCCGGAATAGAATCGGCAGCAAATACCACATCCGTGCTTTCCACCATGATGAGCACCAGGAAAAGTGGTGTGGCGTAGATCTTGCCGTTACGTTTCGTGAAAAATTTGGCTCCATCCGGAGTTTTCGAAATGCGCATGTGCTTGCTTACCCAACGCACCAAGGGGTTGTCTTCAGGGTGTACCTCTTCAGCGCCGTGCGAGAAAAGCATCTTTACTCCTGTAAAAATCAGGAAAGCTCCCAGGATGTAGATGATAAAGTGAAACTTAGCGATAAGTGCTACACCTACCAGGATGAATATTCCCCGTAGCACCAGCGCCCCGATAATACCCCAGAAAAGGATCTTGTGCTGAAACTTGAGCGGTACTTTAAAGTAGCTGAAGATCATGATAAAAACGAAGAGGTTATCGACACTCAGGGATTTCTCAATCAGATAGCCTGTCAGGAACTCGAGGGCCGGGCCAGGGCCCTGCCAATAATAGATGACCACATTAAAGCCCAGGGAGAGCATAATCCAGAAAAGGCTCCAGAGCAGTGCCTCTTTTATCTTTACTTCGTGCTCTTTGCGGTGAAACACAAACAGGTCCAGCCCAAGGAGCAGGAGCACGAAAGCGTTAAATAAAATCCAGAAAAGGATATTGTTCATAATAGCGGGGTAAACAGGTGTTACTTCTAAAAACCAGAGGTACTGTTTTATTTTGTAACCCGTAAATTTAGTGGAAAAGGCTACAGTTCTAAAGAAAGAGGAAGAATTATAATTTGAACTGAAGACGAGCAGGAAAAGAGGCAGGTAGGTAATATGCTACTGATCAACAAGTAAGACAGGTACCCCAGAGGCACCTGCTGATGAACTGACGAAAGCACTGCAGGAAAACGTAATGACATGCCATTCATCGGCACAATCAAACCAGGGCAAAAGAAGAACGGAGGATATTATTTAGTACCTGTCGAAGTGGCGGAAATAGCTGTTGATTTTCATTTGCAGCACCCCCAGCACAGCCTCCTTAAAGATGCCGGACGACATTTTGGATACGCCTTTGGTGCGGTCTGTAAAAATGATAGGCACTTCCTTTATCTTGAAGCCGTATTTGTAAGTCAGGAACTTCATCTCTATCTGAAAGGCATAGCCCACAAAGCGGATATTATTCAGCTGTATAGTTTCGAGCACTTTGCGGCGGTAGCACTTAAAGCCTGCAGTTGTGTCGGCTATAGGCATACCGGTAACCATGCGCACGTAAGCGCTTGCAAAATAAGACATCAGCACACGGCTCATTGGCCAGTTTATCACGTTTACACCCTGTATGTAGCGGCTGCCGATGGCCATGTCGTAGCCGTCGACGGCGCAGGCATGGTAGAGGCGAATCAGGTCGTCAGGGTTGTGCGAGAAGTCGGCATCCATCTCAAAAATAAATTCATAGCCCCGGTGCAGGGCATATTTAAAGCCATGGATATAGGCCGTGCCTAGGCCTAACTTCCCTTTGCGGGTTTCGAGGTGCAGGCGCCCGGGGTACATGAACTGCATGTCCCGGACAAGGTCAGCTGTGCCGTCCGGTGAGCCATCGTCGACAATCAACAGGTCGAACGGGTGGGCCAACAGCATGACCTTCCGGATCATTGCCTCAATATTCTCACGCTCATTATAAGTTGGGATGATCACCAACGAGTCTTTCATACCTCAAATATAGGTAATCAGCTATTGAGGACATGAGGGCGCTTTAAATTAATTTTGTGAGCGAGCTCCTTTGCATAGTGAATGCAGTTTGCCACAGACACCCCCGATTGCCAGTTAGCAGAGATGAAAAGGCCTTCCTGCTCCAGGTCTTTGGCCGTTGTATGGGCGTCTTCTATGTGCATGTCGTATTGCGGAATAGAATGCTTCCAGAGGTAGGCGTGCTGGAAGTTCGGCTTATCGGCGGAAATACCATGGAGTGCCGACAGCTCCTCATGCACAGCCTGAAGCAGCTTCGGTCGCTCCATCAGCGCTTTCTCCGGCGCCTGGCTTCCACCTACAAAGGTCGTAAACAGCACTTCGTGCGGGCGGCAGCGCCCGTCAAATACAGAGCTGCTCCAGACAGAGCCTGTGGCAAAAGCGGGCTCTAACTTCGGGTGCAGGGCTCCAAATCCCATGGGAGAGTATGTGACATCTTTGCGGTTGTAAACCGTGTGCACCACTGCCAGGGGAGGGTAATGGATGTTCTGCATCGCTGCCGAAAAGCCAGGAAACGTGTACTGCAGGAGCTCTGCTGCCTGGTAGGCGGGAAGTGCAAGCACCAGCAGGTTGTACTCTTCGGTGTCGTAGTCGCCGGGGGAGGCGCAGGAAACAATATACTTACCCTGGCTGCGCGTAATCATCTCCACGCGGTGCTCGGTATGCAGCGAGATGAGCTTTTCGGCAATGGCTTTGGGCAAGGTGCGCATGCCTTTGGCAAACGAAAACGTCTTCTGCCGGGTATAGCTGTTTTTCTGCTGCACTAGCCCCTTCAGCACGGAGCCGTACCGCATCTCCAGTTCTTTCAGCTTGGGAAGCGCCTTCTTAATAAGCAACTTCTCCGGGTCTCCCGCATAGATGCCGGACATAGAAGGGCTGACGGTGTACGCTGCTGTTTTACCGCCGAATCGCCGCTCGAAGAACTGTGCTACTGTTTCATAGTCGATGTCGGCAGGCGGTACGTCCTTCTCCTTCAGAATACGGTACTTTGACTTCCAGGAGAAAAAATCGCTGGACAAAAGCGAAAAAGGGGAAGACGGCAGCCTGGTATAGGTGCCGGCGCGCAGAACATAGCGGTGATCACTTTCAGGGGCGGCATACATCACTTCCCGCTCCAGTTTCAGTTCCCGCACCAGGTCTTTCAACTCAGGCGTGCTTTGCAGCGAGTTAGGGCCCATCTCGAGCAGGTACTCGTGCACTTTCATTGTACGGATGTTGCCGCCCACGTGTGCGGTAGCCTCAAACAGATCATATGGGATACCCAGCTTCTGTAAGTAGTATGCCAACGCTAACCCCGATATACCAGCTCCTATTATTGCTACTCTCATTTCGAACTAAACTTGTAAATGTGCCTCCGTAGTATAACCAGTTAAAGTTTTACAGCTGCCTCTCAAACCTTGTGCCGCGTTGGCTGCTTTACCTAAACGTAATATTTTATAATTTAGCGCCTCAACCGTACCTGTTCACCCATGAAAAATAACAAATGTGTCTTCCTGGATCGCGATGGTGTTTTGAACCGCGAGCGGGGAGACTATACCTATAAGTTAGAGGAGTTCGAGGTGCTGCCACGTGTGCCGGAGGCCCTGGCGTTGCTGAAGGAAAACGGTTATTTGCTGATAGTGGTTACAAACCAGGCGGGCGTAGCCAAAGGATTGTACCAGCGAACCGATGTGCTTGCCTGCCACCAAAAGCTGCAGGAGTCATGTAATACACTGATTGACGCCATCTACTATGCTCCTCACCACCCCAATTACTCAGAGTCACTGTCGCGCAAGCCGGACAGCCTGATGTTTGAGAAGGCAATTGCTAAGTATAACATCGATGCAGGAGCGTCGTGGATGGTGGGAGACACGCTACGCGACCTGCAGGCCGCGGCCAAAGTAGGCGTAGCTTCTATTCTGGTGGGAGAGCAGCACCCTGCGCAGACACACCCTTGGCAGGCGCAGGACCTGTGGGAAGCTGCACAACTTATACTGCAGAAAACAAAAAAGCCGGCGTAGGCCGGCTTTTTATATGGAAAAGAATGTGGTTCAGTTTAGCTTTTAGCTACATCAGTTGCTTCGCCTGCAGGGGTGGTAGCCGTTACTTCTTGCTGTGCCGGTTTTTCAACAGTTGCATAGTTATAAGCCGGACAGTAAGTCTTGCAAGAGGCCATACCCAAAGCTAAGCACAGGGAGCCAAATAAAATAACTTTCTTCATGATAGTATACTTTTCAGAGGATTTCAAATCAAAAATAATTCAATTAGTTTAAAAGCCAAACAATTTTGCCATAATATTCCGTTCCTTTAATTTAGAATTTAGGCTTCTACTTCGTAGCCCAGAATTTTCAGCATAGATTCAGGCGTTTGCTCCGGAGCAAACTGCCAGTGCTTTAGCTCGCCGTTCTCATCGCGGTCCACCAGAATGTGCTGCGGCGAAGGAATCAGGCAGTGTTTGATGCCGCCGTAACCACTCAACTGCTCCTGGTAAGCCCCAGTATGGAAGAAACCAATGTAAAGCGGCTCATCCTTCGGTATCTTCGGCAGGAACACCTGGAATGAGTGCATCTCCGAGTTATAGTAGTCCTGGCTGTCGCAGGTCATGCCACCTAATTGAATTCTACGGTATTCTTTGTCCCAATGGTTTACTGACAGCAAAGGCCAGCGCTGGTTCAGTGCCCATGCGTCCGGCAGGTTTGTGATAAAAGAACCATCAATCATATACCATAGTTCCTTGTCGTTCTGCAGCTTTGCGTCCAAAACAGAGTAAATGTTCGCGGCGCTTTCGCCTACCGTAAAAATTCCGAACTCCGTAAAGATGTTTGGCTCCGGCACCCCCTCTTCGGCACAGATACGCTTGATAATGCGCAGAATCTCCTGTATCATATAGCCGTAGTCGTAGTCTACCTGAATAGAGGTTTTGATAGGAAAGCCTCCACCGATATCCACTGTGTCGAGTTCCGGGCACAGTTTCTTCAATTCACAGTACTTGCGCAGAAACCGGCTTAACTCAGACCAGTAGTAAGAGGTATCCTTGATGCCTGTGTTAATAAAGTAGTGGAGCATCTTTAGCTCAAACTTAGGGTTTGGCTTTATCTGCTGCTCATATAGCTGGTTCACATCTTCGTAGCGCACACCGAGGCGGGAGGTATAGAACTCAAACTTTGGCTCTTCGTCAGAAGCCAGCCGGATGCCTACCTTAGTCTTCACGTTCACGTTCTCCTTGTAATACTCTATTTCGCCCAGGTGATCGAGTATCGGCATGCAGTTTACGAAGCCATCATTCAGCAATTCTGAGATCCACTGGCGGTAGCGCTCACGCTTAAAGCCGTTACATATAATATATGTGTTCTTGTCTATCTTGCCCTTCCTGTGCAGCGCCCGCACAATCTGCATGTCGTAACCGGAAGAAGTCTCGATATGAACACCGTTTTTCAAAGCCTCTTCCATCACAAAAGAAAAATGAGAAGCTTTGGTGCAGTAGCAATAGGTGTAAGAGCCTTTATAGTCCAGTTTCTCTATATTCTCTGCGAACAAGCGCTTTGCCTTCTGAATCTGGGAACCGATTTTGGGTAGGTATGTTAATTTAAGAGGAGTGCCATATTCTTTGATGAGGTCCATCAGTGGAATACCGTTGAACTGCAGTTCATCATTTACTACCTGAAACTCATCTGTAGGGAAATCAAACGTCTGATGTATGAGGTCTGTGTATTTATCCATTTATAGGGGTCGTGATATAAGAAAAAATGCAATATTGACTGTTATTTACCATCTTTGCAAAAAGTTTGTTCAGATAATGTAAAACGCAGTCTGATATACTGTGATTCAAACAAAAAAGCTCATAAAATAAATTCACCGGCGTTTTGCATGTAGCAACGACAGCTTTTTGCAAAACAGGTGCCAGTGAAGAGCTAACGTGATAATATGAAGAAAATTAAACTGATAGAAGTAAGATCGGAGTTGGGTGCCGGAACGAGGGGGGCGAGTATGGGCATTGAGGCCTTGAAGGTGGCGTGCCTAGACAAGGGGTCTGACTATTTCAAGCGTTTCAACTCTGTCAGCGTTCCCGACCTCAACTACACCCTTTTTGACAAGGATGTCTTCCCCAACGCGCACCGTATTGATAGTATCCTGACGGTGCAGAAGAACATTGTGAATGCCGTAGAGCAAACTATTGGCATGGGCATGTTCCCGCTGGTGCTGGCAGGCGACCACTCGAACGCCCACGGCACGATAGCCGGCGTAAAAGCCGCTTACCCGGACAAAACGCTGGGCGTTATCTGGATTGATGCACACGCTGACATCCATTCGCCGTATACCTCTCCATCCGGCAACGTGCACGGTATGCCGCTGGCCATGGCCCTGAACATTGATAACCTGGAGCGCCAGATAAACGACCCTGCCCAAGAGACTGTTTTCTTTTGGAACTCGCTTAAGAAACTGGGGTATGAGGGACCAAAACTAAAGCCGGAGCACCTGGTATACATTGTAGTGCGCGACACGGAGGAGCCGGAAGACTACCTGATGGAGAAGCACGGCATCAAGAACTTTACCTATAAAGAGTTTGCGCAAAAAGGAGCCCAAAAGGTGGCCGAAGAAACGCTCGAGCGCCTGCGCGATTGTGATATTCTTTACGTGTCGTTCGACGTCGACAGCCTCGACTCCAAGTTCTCTAAAGGCACCGGAACCCCGGTAGAGGTTGGCTTAACTGTAGAGGAAGCACAGGAACTGAACTTCGCCCTGCTGCAGGACCCCCGCGTGGTATGCTACGAAATGACGGAGATAAACCCGACGCTGGATACGGAGAACACCATGGCCGAGAATGCCTTCGAGATTCTGGAGACGGCTACCACTGCTATTTTACACCGAGAGTTAAAAAGTACAACGATACATTAATGCAACTTCAAAACGTTCTTAGCCAAAGCATCAGTCAGGCGCTGCAAACTTTGTTCTCTATTTCTGTTGATGCCTCACAAATTGCCCTGCAGCCTACCCGCAAGGAGTTTGCCGGCACATTTACCTTTGTTACTTTCCCCTATACCAAGCAAGTAGGCAAAGGCCCGGAGCAGATTGGCCAGGCACTGGGAGAGCACCTGAAGGAAAACACGACGGAGGTAAAAAACTTCAACGTAGTGAAAGGTTTCCTGAACCTGGAGATAGAAGAGAAGGAGTGGCTGCGCTTGTTCAAAGGGCTAATGCAGGACGAAAACTACGGGCAGGGGGAGCCGAGCGGCCGGAACGTGATGGTGGAGTACTCCTCCCCCAACACGAATAAGCCTTTACACCTGGGCCACCTGCGCAACAACTTCCTGGGTTATTCCACAGCAGAAATACTGAAAGCGAACGGCCACGAGGTGATGAAGGTGAACCTTGTAAACGACCGGGGTATACACATCTGCAAGTCGATGCTGGCTTATGAGAAGTTTGGTAATGGCGAAACACCTGAGAGCAGCGGCATCAAAGGCGACCACCTGGTGGGCAAGTACTATGTGCTGTTCGACAAGGCTTATAAAGGGCAGGTAGACGAACTGGTGGCGCAGGGCATGGAGAAAGAGGAAGCCAAGAAAAAGGCTCCGCTCATGCTACAGGCACAGGAGATGCTGCTGAAGTGGGAGCAGGACGACAAAGCCGTGGTTGACCTCTGGAAACAGATGAACAGCTGGGTGTACGCTGGCTTCGACCAGACCTACCGCAACATTGGCGTTGATTTCGATAAATACTACTACGAGTCGCAGACCTATACCTTAGGCAAAGAAAGGGTAGAGGAAGGCCTGCAGAAAGAGGTTTTCTTTAAAAAGCCGGATGGTTCTGTGTGGGTAGACCTGACAGGTGAAGGGCTGGACGAGAAACTGCTGCTGCGCGCTGACGGCACCTCCGTATATATTACCCAAGACCTGGGCACAGCTGAGCTGAAGTATAACGACTTTCCATACAACCAATCGGTTTATGTGGTGGCGGATGAGCAGAACTACCATTTCCAGGTGCTGCAGGCTACGCTGAAGAAACTGGGCAAGCCCTACGCTGAAGGCATTTACCACTTGTCTTACGGCATGGTAGACCTGCCTTCCGGCAAAATGAAATCCAGAGAGGGCACGGTAGTAGACGCAGATGAACTGGTGCAGGAAATGATTGACACCGCGCGCCAGCAGACGGAAGAACTGGGGAAAATTGAAGGCTTCACCGATGAACAGGCAAAGGAACTTTACCATACCCTGGCGATGGGTGCCCTGAAATACTTCCTGCTGAAGGTAGACCCGAAGAAGCGCATGCTGTTCAACCCGCAGGAGTCCATTGACTTCCGGGGCAACACAGGTCCATTCATTCAATACTCACACGCACGTATTTCCGCTATACTTCGCAAGGCAGGCGAAATGGGTATAACCGTGGATGTTTCCGCTTTTGATAAAGTAGAAAGCCTGCACGAGACGGAGCAGGAGGTGATTGTGCAACTGGTGAATTATCCGGCTGTGGTCAAAGAAGCCGGGAACCTGTTTGCGCCGTCTGTAATTGCAAACTATGGATATGAGTTGGCGAAGGCATACAACCGCTTTTATCAGGAGGTGTCTATCTTCAACGAAACTGACGAGCAGGCGCGAAATTTCCGTATTGCACTGTCTGCCATGGTAGCCCGCTTTATCCGGCACAGCATGAGCCTGTTGGGTATTGAGGTGCCGGAGAGGATGTAAGATTTCTTGTTAATTATAAGGGTTAATTTGCCGCACATTTTACGAAACATGTGGCAGACTTTTCTGTTAGAAGAGCAGCTTAAGAGGTATTTTGTTAAATTTAGTCGTATAGCATGACCAGAACTTTTACTTTCATGTTACAGGCAGCAGCGTTAATGGGCCTGCTTGCTGTTTTTGTAGCTTGCCAGAACAGTGCAAGCCAGAACTTAACCTCAGATTCAGAAACGATGGCAACAGAAACTACCTCAAACCCGAATGCACAAACCAGCGATTTCTATGGTTTTCAGATGAAGACGCTGGATGGCAGAAACGTGAATTTTTCTGATTACAAAGGCAAAAAAGTGCTGCTGGTGAACACCGCCTCTGAATGCGGCTATACACCACAATATGCCGAGTTGCAGCAACTGCACGAAGCACATGGCAACGAGGTGGTGGTGCTCGGTTTCCCGGCAAATAACTTTGGCGGCCAGGAGCCAGGCAGTAACGAGGAGATTGCTTCTTTCTGCCAGAAGAACTATGGTGTTACATTCCCTATGTTCGAGAAAGTATCCGTGGTAGGCGAGGACAAGCACCCGCTCTTCACGTGGCTGCAGCAAAACGCCCCTAACAAGGAAGAGCCATCCTGGAACTTCAGCAAATACCTGATTGATGAGAACGGTAGCGTAGTAGCCTTTTACCCATCTAAAGTAAAGCCGATGGATAAGAAACTATTAGCCGCTATCAGACAATAATCATATAATGTGTGGAGGCATCAGGTTGCCCTCACTTTTCTGTTAATACAAGTTGAACAATACATCTCAACAAACCACTTCACCGAATCCAGGTCTGGCAAAGGCCTGGATTTCGGCTTTTAGGCCACGCACGCTTCCGCTGGCGCTTTCCTGTATCGGAATGGGAGGCTTTATGGCTGCCGCTCACAATACGTTCGACGCAACGATTGTCAGCCTCTGTGTACTGACTACCCTCTTTCTGCAAATACTCTCAAACCTTGCAAACGACTACGGCGACACCAAACATGGTGCCGATAGTGTGCATCGTGAGGGACCGAAGCGGGCAGTGCAGGCCGGGTATATAAAAGCGGAGCAGATGAAGAAGGGGATGCTGGTTTTCAGCCTGCTCTCACTGGTGTCAGGGCTGCTGTTGCTGTGGGTAGTATTCGGAACAGAGGGTATACTGCTGTTCCTGGTGTTCCTGGTGCTGGGGCTGGCCTCTATCTGGGCTGCCATCAACTATACCGCCGGCGACAAACCTTATGGCTATGCCGGCTTAGGCGATATTTTCGTGTTCATCTTCTTTGGCCTGGTGGGTGTGCTGGGAACCTACTTTCTGCAGGCGCAGGAACTGGAGGCGGTGGTGATACTTCCGGCGTTGGTCTGTGGTTTTTTCTCCACAGCCGTGCTCAATGTCAACAACATCCGCGATATTAAGTCTGACACCCTGGCCGGTAAAAACTCTATACCAGTGCGGCTGGGGCCAAAGCGGGCGCGCATCTACCACGTGCTGCTGCTGCTGGGTGGCGTGGCAAGTGCTTTTGCTTACGTATTAATGAATTACGAAAGCCCCTGGCAGTTCCTGTTCGTGTTGGCACTGCCGCTGGTGCTGGTGAACGGAGCAAATGTGTGGCGCAAGCAGACTTCCCAGGAACTGGACCCATACCTGAAGCAAATGGCCCTAACCACGTTGCTGTTCGTGTTGCTGTTCGGGATAGGTCAGGTGGTGTAGTTGGTACAGCTTTAAAAGGCTGCCAGTGTTTGTTTTAACTCATTCTGAAGCAGGTGCTCATGAAAGTGCATGGGTCAAACTGACTTATACCTTCAACTATCCTGCTTCAGAATGAGACAGTGCATAAAGCTTCTGTAGCAAGCATCGGCTTTAGACGCCCAGGTTGGTGGAGAACTGTAGCAATTTCTTCAAATCCTCCTCGTTGCTCAGATTAGGAGAATGTTCCTTTAAATAAGCGTTTATTTCTTTTCTGTGCTTAGGGAATAGCTTCAGGATACTCGGTTTAGTCACTTTATAGAACTGGTTTCTTTCGTCTACCAGAAAATAGGCTACCTTCTCTGAAAATACCACATCGCCTTTTTGCTGCAGCGCATAACTTTGGCTGTTGCTGCCTATTACCGTACTTGTATTTCTGATAGAGGAGGCTCCGGAAGCCTGACCATAAGCTCCTACCTTGTCGGCTCCGGCGAATTCAAGCTTTTGTTTCTTTCCCAGTTTTACGGCGTTAAAATCTGCCACAACTTCCAGAAATTCCTCTTCCTTGTTATGCAGATAGGTGCTTTCGCCTACCAAAACGGATACAAGCGAAGGTTCACCAGCTAGGGCCATGGTATCTCCTTTGGGAGTGATGAACTGCACCTCTCCAAGCAGATTACTATAATTGAATGTAGCCGCCGTAAAGTTGCCGTTCATGTAAGTTACCTTTCCCTTTTGAAAGGAAGGGTAGCGGTACTGAAGCTCAACCGGAATCACCTTGACGGGATCTTCCCCGGGTTTTACCCGGAAAGTTGAGGCAGCCTGCTGGGCCTGTACAAGGCTGCCGCCGCTTAACAACATACATATAACAATGCCCGTTCCTGTTCTTTTCATAGCTACACAATTAAGATTAATTAAGCGAACCTGTTTTAAATCAAATGTTTATGAATTTAGTTTTTTTTAGGAATAAATGATCTACAAACAGGTATAAATTTTAACTATTTAGCAGGTGCTGAATCTTCTCAGGTACTGGTGCAGGCAGGTGTTTTAGATTAAGGTATGGCTCTGCACCAGTTTGCCTCCTTTGCTTTCTATGTCTGCCTTCGCTTTGTCAAAACCTTCCGGACTGATGGCGCGTGTGGCATCTTCTATGACATAAGCTTTAAATCCTTCCTGTAGCGCGTCTTTCGCGGTAAAGTATACACAATAGTCAGCGGCCAGGCCGGCCAGGTATACCTCTGTTACTTCTTTGCTCCGTAGGTAATCTGTCAGTCCGGTGCTCTTGAGATGGCCGTTGTCGTAGAAGCCGCTGTACGAGTCAATTTCAGGGTTCATACCCTTCCGGAAGATGGCTTCCACTTTGCGCATATCTGCCGCTTCTGAAAATGCGGCACCGGTTGAACCCTGCAGGCAGTGGTCCGGCCAGAGTACCTGCTTCAGGCCCTGCAGCTCAATTACCTCAAAAGTTTTTTTGCCGGCGTGGTTAGAGGCAAAGCTTTTGTGGCCTTCTGGGTGCCAGTCCTGCGTCGCTATTACCAGGTCAAACTGCTCCTGCAACCTGTTTACAACCGGGATAATGGCGTCGCCTTCAGGCACAGCCAGTGCGCCACCCGGTAAGAAATCGTTTTGTATATCGATCAATAATAAAGCCTTCATATTTTTCAATTACTGTTTTACCTGCGTCAGTGAAGAGAGGTTTGTTCTGATTACAGAAGTGAGCGAGCAACCTTTGGTAACGCTATAAAACAGCCAGAGCCGCTTTATAGAGCGGCTCTGGCTGTCAATGTTTTGTTTACTTTACGATGCCGGCTGGTTTTCCTCTTTCGGCCCCTGACCTGATGCACCGCCCCCACGGTTGCGGTTTCGGTTGTTGCTTTTGCGCCTCTTGTCGCCGCTTCCTTCGCCTGATACAGCTGCCTTGTCTCCTCCTTCGGGGCGAGGACGAGGCGTATGGTTCGCAGCCTTTATGGGCCTGTTGTTGCCTTCGTCGAGACGCGGGCCTGCGGGCTTACTGCCTCCCCTGTGGTGCTTGCTGCGGTGGCCTTTATCGCTGCCTCCTGAACCAGGGCGGTTGCCACCCCGGTGGCGGGAGCTGCCACCATCATGGCGTTTGCCAGGGTCATATGCCGGGCCAGGACCGAAATCTTCCGGAAGTGGCAGCTTGGGCACTTCCCGCTCAATCAGGCGCTCCACTTTCTGCACGCGGTACATGTCTTTCTCGTTTACAAACGTGATGGCCATACCAGTAGAGGAGGCACGTGCCGTACGGCCCACGCGGTGCACATAATCCTCTGCATCCTGCGGCATGTCAAAGTTTACCACGTGGCTCAAGCTGTCGATATCGATGCCCCTGGAGAGGATGTCGGTGGCGACTACAATCTGGTATTGCTTGTTCTTAAAGCCCTGCAGTGCCTTTTCACGTTCGTCCTGCGTCATATCCGAGGAGATGCCCTCTGCAGTGAATCCCATCTTCAGCAGCGACCGCACAATCTGGTTCACATTCGATTTGCGGGAGGTGAAGATAATCATGCTCTGCACGTCCAGCTCACGCAGCAGGTGCTCCAGCAGGGGCAGCTTCTGGTTGTCGTAAGTCAGGTAGATGCGTTGGTCTATTCCCTCGGCTGGTTTTGCAACCGCCAGGTTTATCTCAGCGGGGTCTTGTAGAATCTGCTGCGCCAGGTCACGTATTTTGCGGGGCATGGTGGCCGAGAAAAGCAGCGTCTGGCGCTGCTTTGGCAGCTGGTTAATGATTTTCAGGAGGTCGTCCATAAAGCCCATGTCCAGCATTTTGTCTGCCTCATCCAGCACCAAGTGGTTCAGCTGGTCAAGCTTTACGTAGCCCATGGCAAGATGCGAGAGCAAGCGGCCTGGCGTGGCAATAATGATATCGGCACCTGTGGTGAGGGCGCGCTTCTGCTGATCCCAGTCATCTCCCTTATTGCCTCCGTAGATGGCAATAGAGCTCACAGAGGCAAAGTATCCGAAGCCTTCCACCTGCTCGTCTATCTGCTTGGCCAGCTCACGCGTTGGCACCAGAATCAGGGTGCTGGTGTGCTCAAAATTTCCATGAGATATTTTGTCGATAAGCGGAAGCAGGTAGGCTGCTGTTTTGCCGGTGCCTGTCTGGGCGCAGGCAATCATGTCTTTTTGGTCCAGTATAAGTGGAATAGCCTGTTCCTGCACGGGGGTGGGGCTGTTGTAGCCCATGGAGTTGATCCCCGTTAATACATCGTCGTGTAGGTTAAATGAACTAAAAGTCAAAATATGGGTGTGTTATGTTTCATCTAATTCCTCTTACATAAGTTTTATGTAGAGTGTCTGCATGGTAAAGATAACATAAATAAATATTTGTTGCTCTAAAGTGACATTGTAAACATTTTTTATCTAAAATATTTTAATTTAATACATAGTATTATATTTGTATAAATTATAACAATTATATAGTGTTTTTAAAATATTTAAAGCTTTAGTGCTGCTCCAGTGCCTGCCACAACGGGCTACGAGTAGATAATGTTTAACATTAATAAATATTAATACTTATATATTATAATATTTATTTAAAAAGTTATACGGGCTGCAACCTTGTTTCGGGGCAGGCGTAAAACTTCATGTATTACAAAACAAATACCATCTAATTTAATATATCTTAATTTATATATTTATGAAAAAGGTTATACAAGATTCACCTAACTTCTTTCTACTGTTAGGCGTGAACATTATCAATGCTATCTTTATGTTTATGCTATAAGCAGCGCCTATACATAAACCTATACTACTATATTCTACTGAAAGAGCAGCCTTGCCACAGCGCAGGGCTGCTCTTTTTATGCATCAGTAGGAATCTATACCTTATTTTGGGTTGTTCCTCCATAAGGAGGACGGTAAGTTCCACTCATCCAACAGATAACTCAGTATATGGCAGGACATAACAAATGGTCGCAGATAAAGCGCAAAAAAGGTGCTCTGGATGCAAAACGCTCTAAGATATTTACGAAACTGATAAAAGAGATAACAGTATCGGTAAAAACAGGAGGGCCTGACCCTGATGCCAATCCGCGCCTGCGCCTGGCTATACAGCAGTCTAAGGCTGCTAACATGCCGAAGGACAATATAGAGCGCGCCATATCGAAGGGGGAAGGCACAGACGGCGGTTATAGCGAGGTGACGTATGAAGGGTATGCTGTGAATGGCGTGGCTGTATTTATAGAATGCCTGACAGATAACATTAACCGTACGGTACAGAACCTGCGCACTATCTTTAACAAAGGGAACGGCAGCCTGGGTGTGAATGGATCTGTCGAGTTTTTGTTTGACAGGAAAGGTGTTTTTAGCGTGAAGCAGGACCCGGAGCACCCCGTGCAGGAAGAGGAACTGATGCTGGAACTGGCAGATGGCGGTGCCGAGGAACTAGAGTTCGAGGAAGATTATATCACGGTATATTGTGCTATGGAAGATTTCGGGGCGATGCAGAAGAAAATAGAAGAGCTGAACCTGGAAGTGGAAAATGCCGAACTGCAGCGAATACCCCAAACTATGGTAACAGTAGACGACCCTGAAGCTGTGCGTCAGATTCTGAGATTATTAGATGCCCTGGAAGACGATGACGACGTTCAGAAAGTGTACCACAACCTCGAATTAAGCGAAGAGGTGCTGGCCGAACTGGAGTAGGTTATAGGCATTTCGCTTATGATAAGACGGGGATATGATTTGTTTCCGTCTTTTTAGTTTTAGAACCCTGTCAGTTAGTTTCAAGGCGGCTTAGCCACGGACGGACACCACTAGCACCGCCCTTTAGATTGCGCCACCCTCTCTGTCTGGGGCATAACAGATAAATTATTATGTTTGTGAACAGTGGCAAACATATGCCATTAAGCGAATGCCTGAGATATAAGCAATCAAAATATGCAGAACCCGATATTCCAAGATATGCTGGTGCTGGAACTGGCAAGTGTGCTGGCAGGGCCAAGCGTGGGGCAGTTCTTTGCAGAACTGGGGGCCAGGGTCATTAAAATTGAGAATGCCGCCACGCAGGGGGATGTAACGCGCCGCTGGAAAGTCAGCACCGAACCGGCTGACACAGACACGCCTGCCTACTTCTGCGCTGCCAATTGGGGAAAGCAGTCGCTGCCACTGGACCTGACAAAGCAGGACGGCCTGAGGCAGCTATATGCCTTGGTAGAGCAGGCTGATGTCGTCATTGCCAGCTACAAACCCGGAGATGCCGAAAAGCTGAAAGTAGATTTTGGAACACTCTGTGATATAAACCCGCGCCTGATATATGGGCACATTACGGGTTATGGGGCTGAAGATAAACGGGCAGGCTACGATGCCGTGGTGCAGGCCGAGAGCGGCTTTATGTACCTGAACGGGGAACCTGACGGAGCACCCACCAAAATGCCGGTTGCGCTGATGGATATTCTCACGGCGCACCAGTTGAAGGAAGGTCTGCTGGTGGCGCTGCTGCACCGCGAGCGAAGCGGAAAGGGGCAGTTGGTGCAGGTGTCGTTGCTAGAGGCGGCGGTGTCGGCGCTTGCAAACCAGGGGACAGCGTACCTGGTTGCTGGCCACAACCCGCAGCGCCTGGGCTCCGGGCACCCCAGCATTGTGCCCTATGGCAACGCGTATACCACAAAAGACGGAAAGCAACTGGTGCTGGCTATCGGCGACGACCGGCAGTTCAGAAAGGTGTGTGCGGTGCTTGACGTGCCGGAAATTGCCGACAACCCAAAGTACAGCACCAACTACAATCGCGTGCAGCACCGTAACGAGGTAAGCCAGTTGCTGGGTAACCTAATACTGCAGCAGGAGCGGGAACACTTGCTGCAGAGGCTCCACCAGCAACAAGTGCCGGCAGGCGCTGTAAATACCATTCCTGAAGTATTTAAGCTGCCACAGGCACAGCACATGCTGTTGCATCATCCGGGAGTGAAGCCGGGAATACGACAGGTGGCGTTTCAGACGGCAGGGCAGGAGCGGAAAGAAGTCACGCCACCGCCCGGCTACGGTGAGAAACAGTAAAACAATTGGAAGACTACAAGGAAAAGGATTTTAGCTTGCTGTTGTTATTTACTGGCTGTCTTTGTTGTTATAAGTACTTAAACAAAGTACCCGTTTCAGGTGTAAATTATAGAGATCAACACGTTATTGGATACCGTATAATGAATTATGGAAGATAAATTAGATGATATTATAAATGGGCTGCATCAGAAGTCCAAGACGAAGCAGGCCATTTACCGCAATACCAAAGAAGTCTTTAACCGTATGAAGGAGATTTCGCAGGACTTGGTTGCGGAACTGACAGAGCGGATAACAAGGTTGGATGGCGACGTGCTTATCGAATACAAAAACATAGGAGAGCATGAGTTTCAAATAAAGTTCTCCGGTGACTTGCTTGTATTCGTGATGCACTCCAACATCATTACGTTTCCGGATGATTATGAAATCATGCGGAGCGACTATGTAGAGGAAGACTTCCGTCGCAGGTTCTTCGGGCATATTATGGCCTATAATTTTATGGCTGATACCATCAAGTACAACCGGTTGGATGACCCCGGTTACCTGGTCGGGCGCATGCTCATCAATATAGAAAAGCACTTTTGTATTGAGGGAGTGAGACAGCTGGACTTGCCGAAAGATAAAATCTCCAATATGGAAGCAAACAGAATCAGCGATAAGGCGCTGCGGACTATAGTGGAAAGCGCGATGATTGCAGCCGTAAACAATGACCTGATGGGGCAGGATGTAAGCGATATCGAACGCACCACGCTGAAGCAGAAACTTGATAACTCACAACTGACAAAACCGCGCAAACTCGGTTTCCAAATCAGTCACGAACTGACACACTAAGCAAACCAGCCAAGAAAGGAGCCCGGTTCATTGCATCGGGCTTCATTCTTATGCCACACTCTCCTGTCAACTGGTTGCCAGCTTTTGTTACAGGGCTAAATCTAATTTGAGATATCAAATGCCTTTATTTCTATATTATTCGTATATAGAATTAGATGTAATACAGCTATAGGCATACCTAAACTGCTATCGTGATGGGGTTTTGGGCTTCCATGAAGGACGTAGAAAGAGTTGTCAGATCCGGTGCAAAGCTGTGTATAGCAGCATTGGCAGTGCTGATGAGTTGCGCGTCGCCTCAGCCAGCCACCAAATCACTCCAAAGTGAACCGCTACGAACAGAGAATGTAATTATCGTGGTGATTGACGGCCCGCGCTATTCCGAAACCTGGGCTGCTACGCCCGGGCTTATCCCCAACATGTCTGGGAAGCTCAAAGGCAAAGGAGGCTTTCTACAAAATTTTTACAACGATGCCTACACATACACCAACTCCGGACACGCGGCTATCACAACTGGCGTAAACCAACCTATAGACAACTACGGAGAGGAACTCCCTGCCAACCCATCTATTTTTCAGTATTTTCTAAAGCAATCCGGTAAGCCCGCCACTGCTGCCTGGATTGTCTCCAGCAAGGATAAACTGCATATACTTACCGATACCCAAAGGCCCGACTGGCAGGGTACTTACCAGCCATCCTTCAACGGTGGTATAAGTGGCCCTGGCTCAGGTTACCGCATGGACTCCCTTACCCTGGAGGCTGCGATAAGTATACTGGCCACGCATAAGCCCAACCTGATGCTTATCAATTTTATGGAGCCCGATGGCTATGCCCACGCAGGTAATTCAGAGAACTACCTAAGGGGTATTTCCAGGACCGACAGGTATGTAAAAGAGCTATGGGACTTTGTAAGCAGGAATTCATTTTACAGGAAAAAAACGACGCTTATCATCACCAACGACCATGGACGCCATCTAGACGGAGTAGACGGTGGTTGGATGGAGCATGGTGACAACTGTGAAGGATGCCAGAAGATTAGTTTACTGGCACTGGGGCCCGATTTCAAAAAAGGCAGAGAGGTAGAGGCCAGGTATACGTTAGTTGATATTGCCCCTACAGTGGCCCATTTGCTTGGATTTAAAATGGACCCGGCCGTACTAGTGCCAAAGCCTGACACCACGATGGTAGAGTTTGCTGTAGACTCTACACTGGCAACGCCAGGAATGAACGCCGCACGCATAACGGTTAAAATGGAACCGGCAGTGTTAGAGGGGCAGGTAATAAAAGAGCTGTTTAAGTGAGGCTGTATAGCCAAAAGTAAAAGCAGCCTGCCACAGGTATAAAGAGTGCTTGTAATCCTAAACAGGCTGTGGCCACCTCCGACTTAGCATGACTTTACACAATCTCATTTTCTATCCTGCCGGATAAGTAACACCGGGGAGCATACCTGGTAATTATAAGCAGCAGATATGAAAAATTACTTCTTATATTTCCTTGTTAGTTTATTGTTGCTTGTTCCCCTGCAGCCTCAGGCACAGATACAAACAGACACACTTCCTGTTGCTAGTTCAGTATCTATTGATCAGCAGGAAAACCCTTTGTTTAAAAACGAAGAGGTGCTTCAGTTCAGAATTACAATGGATATGAAGACAGTGCTGAAAGATAGGGGGGAGGAGAGAGGATATCACCCGGCTGTTATCTCCTACAAAGATAAAGGCGGCACGGAGGTTTTAGTGCCGTTTAAGATAATGGTGCGGGGTAATCGCCGCCGCGACCCAACAATATGCGGTTTTCCGCCCCTGATGCTGAACTTCTCCCGAAAAACAGTGGAGAAAACGGTGTTTGGGAAAGTTAATAAACTGAAACTGGTGACGCACTGCAACGGGCATGAGTACGTGTTGCGTGAATACCTGGTTTATAAGCTTTATAACACGATTACAGACCACAGCTTTCGGGCCAGGCTTTGTAAGATTGAATATGTAGACCAGGCAGGTAAAAGGAAAACAGAGAGCCAGTATGGTTTCCTTTTAGAGGATGATGTTGATATGGCCAGAAGAAACAAAGGTGAGATTGTAAAGAAAGAGTTGGCGTTAAAAATGGATGAGACAAATAAGCTTGCTATGGCAAAGGTGGCTATGTTTCAGTACATGATTGGTAACACAGATTGGTCTGTGCCCTATCGCCACAACATAAGGCTGCTGTCCCTCGACTCTCTGCAGGCTCCCTTTCCGGTACCATATGACTTTGATTATTCAGGGATAGTGTCAACGCCTTATGCGGTGCCTCCTCCTGAGTTGGGTATCACCTCTGTGCGACATCGCTTGTTCAGGGGCTACAGTTTTCCGGATGAGACTTACAAAGAAGTTATCAATACTTTTAACAGGCACAAAACAAACTTTTATACTATCTATCAGCAAAACAGCCTTATTGATGAAAGATACCGGAAGCAGACGCTTAAGTTCTTAGACGAATTCTATGAAACCATCAATGACCCAAAGTCTTTTCATAAGAAAATTGTACGTGTAGGGGAGCAGAACAGCAAAGGCACGGTTGTGATCACAGGACTAAAATAAAATGGCCTGAGAAGCTTCTGTTGCTTCTCAGGCCATGTGGTGTTACTGCATTCGCATATCCTGAAACCTACATTATTTCAGAAAGCTCCAGCCAGCGTAATTCTTTCTCTTCTAAGGAATTGTTTATGTTCTCCAGTTCAGTGGCCCAGGCGGTAAGCTGCTCATGGTCGGTGGTGGTGCCAGCGGTCATGGTCTCGGTTAGCTCGGCTTTTCGACTCTCCAGTTGCGCAATGTCTTTTTCCAGCTGCTCATACTCCTTCTGCTCTGCATAAGAGGCTTTGCGTTTGCTGTTGTTGCCTGTCTCTTCTTTTTTTACTGCCGGTGTTGCCACTGCAGGCGCGGCAGCGGCCTGTTTGGCTTCTTCCCGTTCCTGCTCTTTCTGCCACTCACGGTAATCGGTGTAATTGCCCGGGAAGTTGCGGATCTCGCCTTCGCCTTCAAAAACAAAAAGGTGTTCCACCAGCCGGTCCATAAAGTAGCGGTCGTGGCTCACAATAAGCAGGCAGCCCCCGAAATTGAGGAGGAAATCTTCCAGAATATTCAGCGTGATGATGTCCAGGTCGTTTGTCGGCTCATCGAGAATCAGGAAGTTCGGGTTCTTGATAAGGACGCGCAGCAACTGCAGCCGGCGCTTCTCGCCTCCGCTTAGCTTGCTTACAAAGGTGTACTGCTGCGCCGGAGGGAACTGAAAGTGCTGGAGAAACTGGCTGGCTGTGATTACTTCGCCGTTTGCCATTTCCACAACCTCAGCAATGTCCTTTACAATATCAATCACACGCTGGTCTTCCCGGAAAGTAAGTTCATCCTGCGTATAATAACCAAAGACAGTGGTTTGACCAGGGTCTATGAAGCCGGAATCAGGCTGTAGCTTACCTGTGAGCATATTCAGAAACGTCGATTTACCAGCTCCGTTAGGGCCAACAACGCCTATTCTGTCTTTCTTCTTGAACACATAGGTAAAGTCGTCCACAATCTTCTTTTCACCGAAAGACTTCGAGATGTGCTCTACCTCAATGATTTTACCGCCTTGCCGCGTGGTTTTAACAGAAAGCTCCAATTGAGGACCGGTTGTTTTCTTAGCGGCTTTTTCCTTAAGTTCCTCAAAGGCATCTACCCGATATTTCGCTTTGGTGCCGCGCGCCTTCGGCATACGCCGGATCCACTCCAGTTCTTTGCGCATCAGGTTGCGGGCCTTCTCTGTTTCGGCTACGGCAGCTTCCTCGCGCTCTGCCTTTTTCTCTATAAAGTAGCTGTAGTTGCCTTTGTAGGTATAAATTTCTCCGTTGTCGAGTTCCGCAATCTCGTTGGCTACTTTATCCAGGAAATAGCGGTCGTGGGTCACCATCAGCAGTGTAGTGTTCTGCGTCGACAGCATTCCTTCCAGCCATTCAATGGTATCAAGGTCTAGGTGGTTGGTAGGTTCGTCCATGATTAGCAGATCAGGTTCCTCTATCAGTACACGGGCCATGGCCACACGCTTGCGTTGCCCACCGGATAGGTTCTTGATAACTGCATCCAAGTTGTTGATGCCCAATTTGGAGAGCACCTGCTTTACCTTTACTTCAAAGTCCCAGGCCTGTAGCTCATCCATGCGCTCCATCAGTTCCTGCATTTTCTCGCCGGTCGTGTCTGGGTTTGCCATAGCGGCTTCATAGTCCCGTATCAGGTCCAGCGTCTCACTCTGGCCGGAAAAGATATTCTGGTGTACGGTCAGTTCCTCATCAAACACAGGATTCTGGCCCAGATAGCCGATGGAGACTTCTTTTCGCACACTCACACTTCCTTCATCAGGAGGCAGATGGCCGGCGAGTACATTCAGTAGAGTTGTTTTGCCGGAGCCATTCACACCCACTAAAACGATGCGCTGGCCCTGGCTGATGCCGAAGTTCAGGTTTTTGAAAAGCCAGCGTTCGCTGAAGCTTTTGGATATGTTGTCTGCTGATAGGTAATTCATACTGCAAATTTAGCTATTTATCTGCACAGGTGCAGGCAAAATAAAACAGGCCAGCCATTTGGCCAGCCTGCTTCTGTAATAGAGTATCTTACTATTTAACGCGCTCTTTCTTCCTGCGCATGCTCTCTTCTATATGATTCGCTTGGTACACGGTGTGTAGTAAGCGAAGCCAGAATAGCGAATATACCGAAGATCAAATGCGGCGTGTACACTTCATCAGCAAACCCAAACATCCATGGTGTTAGCGCTAATATAACACCAATACCAAAGTCAAGCATCAGGTGGGTTTTCATTGGTATCTTCTTTATGATACCTACTTCATAATCGGTCATAACAGTCTGCACTGTAAGTGCTATACCTATTATCACAGCCGTCCATGTAGCGTAGCTAACATCGCTGAAACCGAATAACCATGGTGATACAATTAACAATGGTCCGTAAATATAATCTAATATCCCGTGAAAACGGGTGGGAATAAATCTCATAATCCTCCTCCTTCCAGTTTGTTACAATACACGTTTATACGGCTGGCTGAAAAAAGTGAGGCAAAAGAATCCAATTTTTTGGTGAATGGATGGTTAGTCTGTTACAACTACTGTGCGCGAAAGGTAGTCGTGCAGTGTTTGCTTGCGACGCGTGGAAAGCAACAGCAGGAAACCGAGGCAAAGCGGTATAACAGAGAGGAATTTAGAGAAATAGCGAAGGTTTGCCCTTGCAAAACTGATACGCTTTCCCCGTAGGTCGGTTACCCGCAGCCCCAAAGTATATTTGCCGATGGTTGCCTGCTTAAGCGAAGAATGCAGCACCGTGAAATAGAGCCAGTGCATGACCAGGAAGTACGGGTTGAGGAACAGAAGTTTACTTAAGCTAAACAACTCCTCCAGGTTTACGCCATTCCGGAAGATATCCTGCCAGGTATATGCCTGCTGTGGAGCGTCACTGATGCCATAGAGCACGAAAGAGTAAGAAAACACAAGGAGTGTGGTATCTACCAGAAAAGCTATGAGGCGCGCAGTTAGGTTGCCATATAAAGCAGCTTTTCTTACTGTAGGTGCCGGAAGCGTAAAAGTTCTCTGCATAGCAATATTTATATTTTAATTGTCAGGCTGCCTTGCTTTCTGCTTTGTATTTCTTCGTCAAATGATGTCTCCTCTGAACCAAGCCCTCAGAACGACTCTGTTGTTGAGCTTATTCAGTTCTAAATTAGAGGTATTGTTTTAAAGCAACAAATATTTAAACATAATTAATTTTGCTGCCGCTATCGTGGTACCTGTGGTCTTTATAGTTTAACTTTTCTGATGAGGAATTGATTTCCAGGGAAGGTTGGAAAGAAGTAAACAAACCTATTTTATTAGGCAAAGTGGCATTTACTGGCTTTTTAATTAAATTCGCTCATTATGATTCAGGATAAAAAAGAGAGGCCTATCGGCATTTTTGACAGCGGAATTGGCGGCCTTACAGTTGCGCAGGCCATTATCAATGTATTACCGAACGAGCGCCTAATATACTTCGGCGACACCGCCCATTTGCCTTATGGTGATAAGTCTACAGCCGCTATACAGTCGTATGCTGTTAAAATCTGCGATTTACTCATAAAACAGCACTGCAAGCTCATTCTGATTGCCTGTAATTCAGCTTCAGCGGCAGCTTACGAGCTGGTGAAGGAGTATGTTGGGAGCAAAGCGAAGGTGCTGAACGTAATTGACCCCATTGTGCAGCACATTGGGCAGACATATCCAAACAAAACAATTGGCCTGATCGGCACCAAACAGACGGTGAACTCTAATGTGTACCGTAAAAAGGTGGACGAACTGGATGCGGCTATCAACCTGAAGTCGCATGCCACGCCTTTGCTGGCTGCTATGATAGAAGAGGGCTTTTTCAACGATTCTATATCGGAGAGTGTCATCCACACCTATTTATCCGATCCGGGTTTGGAGGGCATAGAGGCGCTTATACTCGGCTGCACACATTATCCGCTTATCAAAAAGCAGATTGAGAACTTTTATGAAGGAGAGGTAGATGTGCTGGACGCCAGCCAGATTGTAGCGCAGCATGTAAAAGCTTACCTGGAGCAGCTTGATATGGCCTCTGAGAAACTGGTGGGAGACCATAAATTTTACGTCTCTGACTTTACCCGCTCTTTTGAAGAAAGCACCCGCATTTTCTTTAAGCGCCAGGTACACCTGGAGCATTATCCGCTGTGGGAGTAAGTACTTTTATAGAGTATGGCCGGTTGATGATGTCTGGAACCTGATGTAAATGGTGGAGAACAGGTGAAAACCATGAATATTTCCGCTCAAAAGTTACAAGTACAGCATAATTTCCGTAGAATAGAATACCTTGAACCACACCCTAGTATAACAGATGAAAAAAAGATACCTCTCTATTGGCGATTTCAAGCGGAATGCCTTTATAGTGGCTGCCGCCGCTTGCATGGGCCTCTCCAGCTGTGGAAACAGTGGCAGCCAGGACGAATGGAATGCAGATAGTGAAGTAGCCGTGCCGGATGGCATAGTAACCGAACTGACGGAGGAGGCCCCGGACCAATGGAAAATAACAGATGAACGTACCACAGCTCCCGGCCAGAGCATGGCTATACTGAAGCACAAAGACGGTCGTGTAGACACGCTGCAGGGGCTGGAACTGGAGAACCAGATGAAGGCAATCTCAGACAATCAGCAAACTTACCAGCAGGGTGGCTTTGGTTTGGGCAGTGTGCTTTGGTGGAGCGGCATGGGCTTTATGGCCGGCCGCATGATGTCACCCCGCCCCGCTTACTATGCCAACCCTAACCTGATTAACCGTACAGATTCCTGGCGACAGAACGTGCAGAGCTACAGGCAACGCGCCACTGCGCCAGCCTCAGGCAGAAGCGGCTTCTTCAGAGGCCGCAGCGGCGGAGCCGGGGCATAAATTTTACGCGACATAAAAATACACGATTGACTATGGGAAACAAAACCGTACGCCTGGCCAAACATACAGGCGACGTGGAAACGGCTGTGCGCGGCCTGGGCTGGGAATGGTGTGTGGAAGACGGTTGTGCGAACTACGTGCCTGGTGAGGCTGTGATAATCGTCGAGAAAGAGGCGGATGCTTTGCTGGATGCCGCCGACACACTTTACAATATGCTTGTGCAGGCAGTGCCGGACGATTTGCCCGATGCTTTTCTGAACATAATAGGTATACCCGAGAACCTGTGGCCGCTGGTGCGGCAGTCTTGGAACGACGAGCGGCACTGGCACCTGTACGGCCGCTTTGACTTGGCACAAACGCCGGAAGGGCCAAAGCTGATAGAGTTCAATGCTGATACGGCTACGTCAATACCTGAAACTGCTGTGGTGCAGTGGGCGAGCCTGGCTGCTGCCGGTAAAAATGATGCAAACCAGTACTCCGGCTTATACGAGGCACTGGTAGAGCAGCTTAAAACCTGGCGCATGCTCAACGAAGACCTCCCGCCTGCTTTATTATTAACCTATATCGGGGGCAGTGATGAAGACGAGACAAACTGCGCCGTGATTGCCCAGGCTGCCCGCGAGGCAGGCTTTGACACCCACCTTTGCCCGATTGAGGAAGTGACTGTTTCCACGGAGGGCGCTGAGAAAGGCTTATGGGCACAGGTAGAAGCGGAGCAGTGGCAGCAGTTTCCTTTCCTGTTTAAGCTACTGCCCTGGGAGCAGATTGCCTGGGAAGAGCCGGAGCTACTCGAGAGCCTGACGCTGCTTTCCCGTACCCGCAATGTAGTAATAGCCAACCCTGCTTATACCTTGCTTTTCCAGAGCAAAGGCATGCTGGCCTGGCTCTGGAAAGCTTTCCCTTACCATCCGCTGCTCTTGGAGGCTGATTTAGAACCTCTGAGTGGCAAGTATATCCGCAAACCTTACTTTGGCCGCGAGGGGCAGAGCGTGGAAGTGGTGGACAGAGTGCGTGTCACGAAAATGGAAGGAGAGTATGATGGCCAGAAGCAAGTGTACCAGCGCTGGTGCGACCTCCCGGAGGACGTAAACAACTACCAGTATCAGGCAGGTGTGTTCTGGGCAGGAGAGGGCTGTGCCATTGGTTTCCGCCGCGAGAAAGGCATCATCACCAACTTATCGCAGTTCGTGCCGCATCTGGTGGAGGGATAGTGATGAAGATAGTCATTGCCCCGGATTCATATAAAGGTAGCTTGTCCGCAAAGGAGGTCGGTAACACTATCAGGGAAGCCTTTACGCTTGAAATGCCTGAGGCAGAAGTGGTCGTCATACCCATGGCCGATGGAGGGGAAGGCACATTGGATTCCCTGCTCTTTTCTACGAACGGAGAAAGAGTGGATACTGTAGCCACTGGTCCATTAGGAGAGCAAACCCATACCTGCTACGGAATATTAGGAGACGGAGAAACGGCAGTCATAGAAATGGCCCTAGTGGCGGGTCTACCGATGGTACCGGAGGAGAAGCAAAATCCTATGCTGACCACCACCTTCGGACTGGGCGAGCTAATAGTAGAGGCTATAAACAAAGGGCTACAGAAATTCATCATTGGTTTAGGAGGAAGTGCCACAAACGATGGAGGCCTCGGGATGCTACAGGCCTTAGGCGCGACTTTTCTAGATGAAAACAGTAAGGATGTAGCGCCGGTTGGCGCGTCGCTGCAGAAAATTGTAAAAGTGGATTTCTCTAATCTCCACCCGAAGCTGAAAGCGTGCAGGTTCAGGATTGCCAGCGATGTGGAGAATCCGCTATGCGGGGAAAACGGCGCCTCCTACGTTTTTGGCCCGCAGAAAGGGGCAACAGCAGAACAGTTACGGATTCTGGATGAAGGTATGAGGAATTATGCCAACCTGTTAGAGGAACATCTCAAAACAAAATTTCAAACCATACCTGGTGCAGGCGCCGCAGGAGGCCTGGGGTTTGGCTTTCTGGCTTTGGGAGCCGAAATCGTATCGGGTTCACAGGTAGTAGCTGAAGCAGCAGGACTGGAAAATCATATCAGAGTAGCGGACTGGGTGATAACGGGCGAAGGACAGAGTGATTATCAGACACTCTATGGCAAAGCACCCTTCTATGTGGCGGGTTTAGCGAAGAAATATGGTGTAGGCGCTATTTTGATTTCAGGAGGACTGGGAAAAGGACATGAGCAATTGCTGGAGCATTTTGTGAGCTGTCATTCCATCGTCAATGCCCCGATAACACTAGAGCAAGCTATCGCGCAAGCGCAGCCTCTTTTGTTTTCCTGTGCTCGAAACATTGCCCGTTTAATCTACAGATCGTCTCAACCCAAATAAAGGCTTTCGGTAACATGAGCAAGGCCACTTATGTTGTGCTTCTCCTGCACTTTTGCTGTCTCTTCACATTCTCACAATCTCAATTACCACACCTGCTTATTAGCACATTCGCATATTAACTCCTAACTTTGCTTTCTTAACACAACCAGAATGCCTATGATCGCTTTCCTGCTGACACTTATGCTCTTACTCGGAGTGGTAATTGTGCTGGCGTATGCAGAGCGGAAGGTGGCGGCCTTTATGCAGGACCGTCTGGGACCAACCGAGGCGGGTCCGTATGGCTCGCTGCAGGCGGTGCTGGATGTGCTCAAGCTGCTGCAGAAAGAAGATATTGTGCCTGCCCTGGCTGATAAAGGCCTTTTTAAACTGGCACCCATTCTTATTTTTGCTGCTGTTTTCGCTGGCTTTGCAGTGATACCTATCTCACCTACCTTGGTGCCTGCGGGTATTGGCATCGGTGTGTTTTACCTGCTGGCTATCATTTCGCTGGATGTGATTGGGTTGCTGATGGCAGGCTGGGGCTCAAATAACAAGTATGCCATGCTGGGGGCGATGCGCTCCGTGGCGCAGATTGTGTCTTATGAAATTCCGGCTGGCCTTGCTATTCTGTCGGCTGTCATGGTATGCCAGTCACTGGATTTCCAGGAAATCAGTTACCAGCAGGGCGTGCTCATGAACGCGTTTCCGGGAATGGGCTACGAAACGAACTGGCTGTTCGGAATTCAAGCATTGGGCATTGATACGACCAACATCGGAGGCATCACTACCTGGAACATTTTCCGGGCTCCCATGCTGTTAGTGGCTTTTGTGATATACTTTATTGCATCGCTGGCAGAGAGTAACCGGGCTCCCTTTGATATACCAGAGGCAGAGTCGGAACTGGTGGCGGGTTTCCACGTGGAATACTCCGGCTTCCGCTTTGCGGTGCTGTTCCTGGCAGAATATAGTATGATGGTATTGGTAAGCCTGGTGGCAGTTATCCTTTTCCTGGGCAGTTGGAACACACCTTTACCGAACATTGGCTCTATAGCCCTTGCTAACTGGACTACCGGCACGATAGGTGAAATTTCCGGGAACCTGTGGGCAGCCTTCTGGTTAATTTCCAAAACTTTTGTGCTGCTATTCGTGCAACTTTGGGCCCGCTGGACATACCCGCGCCTTCGCGTGGACCAACTCATGCACCTGTGCTGGAAAGTACTCACACCGGTAGCCCTGGTAATTGTGCTGCTAGCAGGTATATGGCGGTTACTGATGATATAGTATGTGTTAGAAAGTTAGAGGGTTAAAGAGTTGAAATAGATGGAGCTAGCATAAATAATTTTTTTCTCATCTCAGCCGCAGGATTTCATCTTGTGGTTTTAGATGATGCAGGTTTTCAACTTGCGTTGCTGTAGTATAAAAGTAAGATTTCACATATGAAAGCTTACTTATTTTCCGACAAGGTGACATCTTGCGGTAGAAGTATATGGAAACAATAAAGAAAGAAGCATATAAACATAAAACCGGATTCTGGCAGGCCGTGAAGTCGCTGGTGAGTGGTGCACGCCTGACGTTACGCCACCTTGCAAACGCAAACAAACGCCGCAAACCGGTATATGTGACGGACGACAGTTACTTTAAGCAGCCGGATGGCCTGGCCACGCTCACGTATCCGTACGAAGCGCTGCCCGTGCCAGACAACGGCCGTTACCGCCTGCACAACGAGATAGAGGATTGCATTGTATGTGACCTTTGCGCCAAAGTATGCCCGGTCAACTGCATCACTATTGAGTCGGTGAAAGCAACAGAAGACATTGGTGTGACCTCAGACGGAACAAAAAAGCGCCTGTATGCGCCGGTATTCGACATCGACATGGCCAAGTGCTGCTACTGCGGCCTCTGCACCACCGTTTGCCCGACCGACTGCCTCACCATGACGCCGGTATATGATTTCAGCGAAGTGAATATTAAGAACATGATTTACCACTTCACTGACTTATCTCCGGAGCAGGCACAGGAGAAGCAGCTACTGTTTGAAAAGCAACAAGAGGAAATGGCAGCGGCGAAGGCGGCTGCATTGGCCGCAAGAAAACAGCAGGGATAGACGCAAAGACCTCACAGCGTCTTCCAGACCTGTGAGTGTCTTATTTGCTACGAAGCAACCAGACGCTCACAGGAGCTGCGCACACTGCGAGGTCTTTGGAGCAATTTGTAATTAAACTTTATACTGGTCTTAATCCAAGTTAACTGATAATTAAACAGCATGCTTTTCTACATTTTCGCCTTACTGGCGGTACTTTCAGGGGCATATATGGTGCTGACGCGGAACCTGCTGTATGCTGGCTTTTCGCTGCTGGTGACATTGCTGAGCGTAGCCGGTATATATGTGCTGCTGTACGCTGATTTCGTGGCAGTCACACAACTGATGGTTTATGTGGGGGGCGTGCTGGTGCTGATTCTGTTTGGTGTCATGCTGAGCAGCCGCGTGCACGACCAGTCGGTAATGTCGGAGAGTGTGAACAAGGTGTGGGGTACGGTGATTACGTTTTTGTTGATTGTTGGCCTGTGCTATACCATTTTGCATGCGAACCTCCACATGCTCCCCTGGCTGCAAACGGCTGATGCGGATGTGCTGGGGCCGGAGAAAAGCACGGTACATACCATCGGTATCAAGCTGATGACGGATTTTGTGGTGCCTTTTGAAGTTGCCTCGCTGCTCCTGCTCATTGCTCTGATGGGTGCCGCTTATATTGCCACTGATAAACAGAAAGTATAGAAATGGAGGGAGTACCCTTAGAACATATCCTGATTTTGAGCGCCCTGCTTTTCAGCCTGGGTGTACTGGCCGTTATCACAAAGCGGCATGCGGTGGTGGTGCTGATGGGAATAGAACTTATTTTCAACGCCGCCAACCTGAACCTGGTTGCTTTCAGCCGCTTTGACCCACTGCTTCTGCAGGGGCAGTTGTTTTCGCTGTTTGTGATGGTGGTGGCTGCCGCCGAGGCTGCTGTCGCCCTGGCTATTGTGCTGCGGGTGTACCAGCTCTTTAAAACGGCCAACCTGAATCAAGTTAATCACCTAAGCAAATAAAGGGACACGTTGGAGCTAACCTCACTTCTAAACCCACTGCCGGGCACAGCGCAAACCACGCTCGCACTAGCGGTGCTCCTGCTGCCCCTGTTGGCTTTCCTTGTTCTGTTCTTCTTCGGCAGGCGCCTGCCCCGCCGCGGCGACTGGCTGGCAGTAGGTATTTCTGCGCTTTCCTTTGCCTTGTCGGTGTGGCTCTTCACGCAGACCTGGAACACCGCCACCTTCCATAGCCGCACCGTGTGGTTTAGTATGGCGTCGGTAGGCGGTACTTTGGCTGATTTTACGGCAGGCATATTAATAGATAACCTCACCGTGCTGATGTTGGTTGTCGTCACGTTTATCTCCACGCTGGTGCAGCTGTTCTCTATAGGCTACATGCACGGCGACAGGGGCTACAGCCGATACTTTGCTTACCTGGGGTTGTTCACGTTCAGCATGCTGGGCATAGTGTTGGTGGATAACCTGCTGCTGCTTTTCATGTTCTGGGAACTAGTGGGCCTGTCTTCTTACCTGCTGATTGGTTTCTGGTTTACCCGGCCTGCCGCCACTGCGGCAAACAAAAAGGCTTTTCTGGTGAATAGGGTAGGAGACATCGGCTTATTGCTGGGACTCTTCGCTTTCTACACCTACTTCCGTACTTTCGACTTAGAGGCCTTGCGTGCTCTAATAGGCGCAGGCAACTGGACAGAAGAATACTTTGCGGTTTCTTACATCCTGAACGGACAGCAGTGGCGGGTAGAGATGGGGCCGGCGCTGCTGACGCTCGCTGGTTTAGGCTTGTTTATGGGCTGTGTGGGCAAATCGGCGCAGTTTCCGCTGCAGGTATGGTTGCCGGATGCCATGCAGGGCCCTACACCTGTTTCTGCCCTCATCCACGCCGCCACCATGGTAGCGGCTGGTGTATACCTGCTGGCCCGCTGCTACGCCTTTTTTACTGTAGAAGCGCTCACTGTTATTGCTATCATAGGTGCTATCACCGCTTTGCTGGGCGCTGTTGCAGCCTTCACGCAATATGATATCAAAGGGGTGCTGGCGTTCTCTACCATCTCGCAGTTAGGGTATATGGTGATGGGTATGGGCACGGGCGCACACGATGCCTCGCTCTTCCACCTCACCACACACGCTTTTTTCAAAGCAGCACTTTTTCTCAACGCCGGTATTATTATACATGCCATGCACCGCGGCCTGCACCACACGCATCAGCCGAAAAGTATAGACCCGCAGGATATTCGGAACATGGGCGGCCTGCGGAAAGTAATGCCGCTGACATTTTATACCTACCTGCTGGCTGCTGCAGCCCTGGTAGGTTTGCCGCTGTTCTCCGGCTTTCTTTCCAAAGATGCTATTCTGTCCGGTAGTTGGGCCTGGGCACAGGCCATGAGCGCCAATGGCAGCAACTTCTATTACATCGTCCCGGTTATCGGTTTTACGGTGGTGTTGCTGACGGCTTATTACATGGGCCGGCACATGTGGTTTATGTTCTTCGGGAGTTTCAGACTGCCGTTCGATGTGCGGGAACTGCGGGTATCGGCGGGGCAGGAGCTGGAGCGCGTGCTGGCTGTGCCGGTGGTGTTATTGGCGATACTTTCTCTAGGCGTTTTCTTTTCCCTGAACCCGTTCAGCTTCAGCAGCAGCTGGGTGATGCAGGGCATCGGCCTGGAAAGACTTACAACAGGTGGCGCCTTGCTGGCAGATAACCTGCTGCAGGCAGTAGTAGCACAGGACGAGGCAAATCATACTGCCCATTTAGTGATTGGTGTGCTCTCTGCACTGTTAGGGGTGGCTGGTATAGGGCTGGCTATTGGCAGGTACAGAAACAAATCAGACGAGGATTTGCTGCAGGAGCATCCGCAGCGTGCTTTTGCCAGGATGTCTTACAACCACTTTTACCTCGACCAGTTCTATGCCAATGCTTTTGTGAAGCCAACCTTGCTACTGGCCCGCAGCCTGTACCGGATAGATAAACGTGTGATAGACTATACCCTGAACTATGGCAGTAAATGGCTGGTGGTGTTTGCAAAAGTGATAGCAGGCTTCGACAGGTTTGTGGTGGATGGCCTGGTATGGCTGGTGGGTGCCGCCTCCAAATTACTTGGCAGTGTTGGGCGTGGCTTGCAAAATGGAAAGGTGCAGTCTTACTACGCTTACTCTCTCTTCGGATTTATTTTATTTATACTATACATCCTCGTGTTTTGATGGTTAATTTCGCGAGTGCAATACAAGGAGGAGCTTAACAGATTTTAGAAATATAAGGATGCTGATTGTCTTACATCCTGCATCTTAATACAAGTGTCTATACATATTGATGGATTTTATACTCAGTAGTCTCATTTTTACACCTTTGCTGGCGGCGCTAGTTGTGCTGGTGATGCCTGCGCACCTGCACAGGCCGATAAAGGCAGTAGCGCTTTTGGGGACTTTGGTGCAGATGGGGCTGGCTGTTTTTTTATACCTCCGTTTTGATGGTGTTGCCTTCGCAAATGGGCAGCAGGGATACCAGTTTGTGGAAAAGCTCAACTGGATTGGCTTTGCACTCGGCAACCTGGGCCTCTTTCAGATTGAGTATTTCTTAGGGGTAGACGGCATCAGCATCAGTATGGTGCTGCTCACTGGCATTGTCGGGGTTATTGGTATTATCTCCTCCTGGACAATTACCAGCAAAGTAAAAGGATATTTCCTGCTTTACCTGCTGTTGCTTACCAGCGTGATGGGGTGTTTTTTGGCCCTAGATTTTTTCCTGTTCTACCTCTTTTTTGAATTTATGCTGCTGCCGATGTACTTCCTTATCGGTATCTGGGGTGGCCCCAGGCGGGAATATGCAGCCATTAAGTTCTTTATTTATACCTTGGTTGGCTCCCTTTTTATCCTGATAGTTATGATTGGGTTGTATACTTCGGTGATTGACCCGGCTGCGACAGCAAGGCAGTTGGGGCTGCTGGAGCGTGGTATGGCTGCCTCCCCTGAAGTAATACGGCAGGTGCAGCAGATGCTGCAGCAAAACACCATCAGCACACAGCAAATGGTACACACCTTCAGTATTCCGGCCATGATGGAGGCCGCTAATTTTCTGCCTGACAGTCTCCTGCATGTTATGTCGCGGATAACGCTGTGGGACCTGCCGGTACGTTTTATCGCTTTCCTGCTGTTGCTGGCCGGTTTTGCCATCAAAGTGCCGGTGGTGCCGGTGCATACGTGGCTACCCGATGCACACGTAGAGGCGCCAACGCCTATTTCTGTACTGCTGGCTGCTATACTACTAAAAGTAGGTGGATACGGCCTTATCCGCATTGTATACCCAGTCTTCCCAGATGCCGCAACTTATTTCTCGGTGCTGGTGGGCGGTCTGGGAGTGCTGTCCATCATCTATGGTGCCCTCAACGCCCTGGCCATGAACGACCTGAAAAAGCTGATTGCCTATTCGTCGGTGTCGCACATGGGCTTTGTGCTGCTGGGCCTGGCCTCACTCACAACAGAGGGGGTGAATGGCGCTGTTTACATGATGTTTAGCCACGGTATTATCTCTGCAATGCTCTTCCTGGTGGTAGGGGTGATATATGACCGGGCGCATGACCGTATGATACAAAATTTCAGAGGCTTAGCTAACGTGATGCCTGCCTATACTACGTTTGTAGTTATCGCTTTTTTTGCCTCTTTGGGTTTGCCGGGCTTTTCCGGGTTTATAGCCGAGCTACTGGTATTGATAGGAGGATTTAGTGCACCTGAGGCTACGGGCATGCTGCCCCGCTGGCTCACTATTGTTGCCGTGTTTGGCTTATTATTAGCAGCGGCGTATTACCTGTGGGCGCTGCAGCGCATGTTCTTCGGCAAGTTCTGGATGTTCCCAGAGTTGCGCGAAAGCGCCGTTATTACTGATCTAAATACCCGGGAGTACCTGATGCTTGTGCCCCTAACACTGCTGGCCCTGCTCTTCGGTATTTTCCCTCACCTTCTCCTGGACAAAATAGGTATAGCTGTGAATGGCTTTTCGGAGTTAGTATTGCAAAACGGGCAGGAGCAACTGAATATCGTTTTATCTACCATTGTACCTTAAGTGAACGAGCAGGCAGTCTATCTATCCGAAACTATTGATGCCATTGTAGCGGGTGCAGGTTCCTTGCTGCCCGAGCTGCTGCTGGCCATCTTCTTTCTGCTGCTCGTTACCCTGGATTTGTTTAAGTCTCCAACTATAAAGCGACTGCTGCCGTGGCTGGCCCTCTCCGGTTTGTTCGCTTCGTTGCTGCTGCAAATTTTAGGGGGCTATACTTCCGGCGACGAACCCTTTCTGAACCTGCTCCTTTCTGACGGGTTGGCGCGTTATGCAGGTATACTTTTTAGTACAGCAGGTATATTTACTATCCTGCTTTCCCTGCAGAACAGGCCGCTGGAGCGTTTGCAACAAGGCAAAGGAGAATATTATGCCCTCATCCTGATGCTGGTGCTGGGGCTGAACCTGATGGGCAAATCCGTTAACCTGCTCATGGTCTTCCTGGCTATTGAAACCGTTTCTATTGCCTCCTATATCCTCACCCTCACCCTAAAACATGAAAAGCGTGCGGTAGAGGCAGGCCTGAAGTATATTTTGTACGGTGCGCTTTCGGCAGGAGTGATGTTGTATGGCATGTCTTTTTTCTACGGCCTGACAGGCACGCTTAACTATTCTTCCGAAGTATTCAGAATCGGGCTGTTGCAGGCGAACACCCTGCTGGTAACGGTGGCGGCAGTACTTGTCTTCGCCGGGTTCTTCTTTAAAATATCAGCGGCGCCTTTTCATTTTTGGGTTTCCGATGTGTACCAGGGCGCGCCGCTCCCTGTTGTGGCGCTGTTCTCTACCGGGCCTAAGATGGCGGGTATTATTGTGATACTTCGCTTTGTAAAGCCTTTTGAAAACCAGCTGGCTTATGCTGATGTGCAGTTGTTTCTGGGTATTGCAGCCATCGCCACGCTTGTGATTGGTAACTTTACAGCTCTCTGGCAAAACACACCCCGCAGGTTGCTCGCTTATTCCTCCGTATCGCATGCCGGTTTTCTGCTGACGGGACTGCTGGCTTTTAACACCGATTATACAGTGAGCGTGCTGTTTTACCTCACAGTGCTGCTGTTTATGAATTTTGGTATTTTCCTGTTTCTGCAATTGTCGGAGAATACTTTCAAGGTTCAGAAGTTGGAGGACTTTGCCGGTCTTGGCCGCGCCTATCCTTTTATAGGCGTTATGGCGCTGCTGTACCTGCTGTCGCTGACTGGTTTGCCGCCCCTGGCAGGCTTTATGGGGAAACTGCTCATCTTCAGTAATGTTTGGGAGGCTTACACACTGGGTGGAAATACCCTCCTGCTGACCTTATTGATCATCGGAGTTTTACTGACGGGAGTGGCGCTATTCTATTATATCAAGATACCATACTACCTTTTCTTTAAAGGGAATTTTAGAGAAGAAAATTTAGTTACTTCACTGTCAGATAAACTGCTGCTTGCGCTGTTTGCCTTGCCGCTGCTGGTCCTGTTTTTTAAACCCGACTTGCTGCTAAACTGGATGAAACAACTGCTGGCCCAGACACTTTAAAATTTAATAGCACCCATGAGCGACGCTATAAAGCATGAATGTGGTATTGCCTTGATCAGGCTCAGAAAGCCTATCGATTATTACGTAGAGAAGTATGGTACTCCTATGTACGGGATTAACAAGCTGTACCTGCTGATGCAGAAGCAGCACAACCGGGGGCAGGACGGTGCCGGCGTAGCTAGCATTAAAATTAATGCCCTACCCGGAATCGAGTACATCAGCCGCTTCCGATCAGTTAAAACACGGGCCATCGACAGCATTTTCGGGAAAATAGGGAAGGAGTATAAGAACCTGAAGGAGGATTATCCTGACAGAGCCGATGATACCGCATGGATCTGGGAGAACACGCCCTTCTTGGGGGATGTGTACCTGGGCCACCTGCGCTACGGCACGCACGGTATAAACAGCGTGGATAACTGCCATCCGATGGTGCGCGAGAACAACTGGCGCAGCCGCAGCCTGGCTGTTGCGGGTAACTTCAACATGACGAACGTGGATGAGCAGTTTGAGAAGTTACTTGAGCTAGGGCAGCATCCAAAGCAGAAGTCTGACACAATTACGGTATTAGAGAAAATTGGCCATTTTCTGGATGAGGAAAACCAGGTGAAGTTTAACCACTTCAAAAAAGGCGATCACACCAACAAAGAAATTACGCAGCTGATTGAGGAAAACTTGGATCTGCAGCGTGTACTGCGCCGCGCCAGCCGCGACTTCGACGGTGGCTATGCCATGGCGGGCCTTACAGGCTACGGTGCCTCTTTCGTATTGCGCGACCCTAATGGTATTCGTCCTGCTTACTACTACATGGATGATGAAGTAGTGGTGGTGGCATCTGAAAAGCCAGCCATCAAGACAGCTTTTGACATAGAATACAGCGATATCAAGGAAATCAAACCGGGGTACGCGCTGATTGTGGACAAAGCCGGCAACCCACAGCATGTAGAAGTGGTGGAGCCTCGTGAGAAACTTTCCTGCAGCTTCGAGCGCATTTACTTCTCCAGAGGCAATGACCCTGAGATATATAACGAGCGCAAGAACATGGGCAAACTGCTGTGCCCGCAGATTTTGGATGCCATCAATTACGACCTCAAGAATACCGTGTTCTCTTATATCCCTAACACTGCGGAGTCTTCGTGGCTGGGGATGATGAAAGGTATTGAAAACCACCTGCGGGAGTACCGCAAAAGAGCTATCCTGAACCAGGAACTAACAGAAGAGCAGTTGGATGAAATTCTGCAGTTTAAACCGCGCGCCGAGAAACTGGTGATAAAGGATGTGAAGCTGCGTACATTTATCACAGACAACGACAGCCGAGACGACCTTGTGACGCACGTATATGACACGACCTATGAGGTGGTGAAGAAAGGAATCGATACCCTTGTGGTATTGGATGATTCGATTGTGCGCGGTACAACGTTGGAGAAAAGCATCATCAAGATGCTGGATAAACTGGAGCCGAAGAAGATCATTATCGTTTCCTGCGCTCCGCAAATCCGCTACCCGGACTGCTATGGCATTGATATGTCGCGCATGAAGGAGTTTGTAGCCTTCAGAGCACTGTTGGCTCTGTTGAAAGACCGCAATCTATACTTTAAGGCAGAGGAAGTATATGATAAATGCGTCGCGCTAGCAGGTACACCGGCATTCAGAGAGGCAAATTATGTGCAGGAACTGTATGATATGTTTACAGCAGATGAAATATCCGAAAAAGTTTCCGAGATAGTGAAAGCACCGGATGTAGACGCCGAGGTGCAGGTAATTTACCAGCGCATTGAAGATTTGCACCTCGCTTGCCCGAACCACAAAGGCGACTGGTACTTCACCGGTAACTACCCGACTCCGGGTGGAACAGGCGTTGTAAACAGAGCCTTCATGAACTTTATGGAGAACAAATTAGCGCGAGCTTATTAACATAGATTGCACAATAGCAGCTGTAATATAATTCGGCTTAAAAGGGTGGGTGTTCTGGTTAGCCAGAACACCCTTTTTGCTTTAGGTATGTATAGCGCAATAAAATAATTATAATTAGTTGAACTTTATAAAGCAGGTTCAGGTTGGGTTTCTATTATTGCATCAAAATTTGTGCAATTTATTCTTAGATAAAACCTTGCCTACTTCGTAAAGTATGATTAAAAAACTTACCCTCCTTCGCCAGACGTGCCTGGCGTTCACCTGCTTCGCTGCTTTTTTTAAACCTGATTCGGCTGTTGCTCAGATAAGTATGGAAAGAAGCCAAACAAACTATACGCAAGACTTTAATTCGCTACCTGCTGTGAGTGACGGCATCTGGGAAAACGGCACCAGTTATATGGAAAACTGGTTTGTGCAGCGCACGAAGCAAACCAATACCGTTGTTGTAAATCATGGTAACCAAGTTGCAGGCAACCTTTACAGTTTCGGCTCTATCGGATCAGTAGATCGTGCTTTGGGCTCACAAAGTTCTCTTCTTGCAGGAGAGTATGCATGGGGAGTGCTTTTGCAGAATAATACCGGCGATACGATTAACTTCGTTGATATCAGCTTTTATGGAGAGCAGTGGCGTGTCTCTAACAGAACGGCCGGTGAACATAAAATCGATTTTTCTTATGCTATCAACCCAGATAAAGCGACTTTCAAGTTATCGCCTAAATCTGATGCGGGCTGGATACAGTACCCTGACCTGAATTTTAAAAGCCCGCACTTTTACACTGAGGGAAAGGCTCTGAATGGAAACGCTGCGGCGAACCGGAAATTGATGTCAGCGGTGCTGGCTGTAAACATACCGGACGGGCACTACCTGATGCTGCGCTGGAAGGATGCGGATGAGTATGAGGCCGATCATGGCCTGGCCATAGATGATTTCAGTATTAGCTGGAGCGTAAAGCCTGAAGAGCCTATTGTGGTATTGCCTGTTGAGTTAGCGCGCTTCACTGCCAAGGCTAGTGGCTCTGTGGTACAGCTGCAGTGGCTAACTGCTTCAGAAATGCAGAATGATTATTTCTCCGTGGAGAGAAGCTCAGATGGTCAGGCTTTCGAAAGTATTGGCAGAGTGGCTGGTCACGGAACTACCACTATCGGCGCTGCCTATAGCTTTGCTGATAACCATCCTCTGGTTGGAATTTTGTACTACAGGTTAAAGCAGGTGGATGAAGACGGTAGCCACGCCTACTCAGCTGTTGTAGCCGTAACTCGCGCTGCTGGCTTAAAAGTAGCTAAAGTTTATCCTACTATTACAACTGATAAACTGCAGGTAAGTATTGAACAAACTGGTGTTATGCAGCAGGTGTTGGTGTTGGACATGCTGGGAAAGCAGTGGCTTTTGAAAGGGCTTGACAATACTGCCCTTCATCATACCATAGATGTAAGCACTTTAAGAGGTGGCAGTTATGTGCTTGTACTGCTGGACGAACAGGGGCAACGCTATACAACCCGATTTATAAAAAACTAAAGATTGTCTTCCCTTTATAACTAAGAAGGCCTTGCTATCAATAGCAAGGCCTTCTTAGTTATAAAGGGAATAACTTATACAGAGAAGCTATCTCCGCAGCCGCAGGTGCGGGTAGCATTCGGGTTGTTGAAGTAAAAGCCTTTACCGTTCAGGCCGTCGGAGAAATCAAGCTCCGTGCCTGCCAGGTATAGGAAACTTTTCATATCTACCACTACCTTCACGCCTTTATCTTCAAACTCCTGATCCATCGGCTTCACTTCATCATCGAAGTCAAGATTGTAGGAAAGGCCGGAGCAACCACCACCTGCAACAGAAGCGCGTAAACGGTACGTATCGTCTAACTGAGCATCCTGCTTCAGTTTTACTACCTTTTCTTTTGCTTTATCTGAAACTGTGATCATAACATTGTTATTTTTAGGAGACAGGATTCAGCACCACGCTAAATACGGTGATGGTGTTCATGTCTCGGCCATAGTATAATTTATCGAGTGCCTCATACATATTACGTGCCCGGAAATAAGAAGTGTTCAACTCCTTGATGTCGCGGGATATCCACTGCACCGTGTAGGAACCTTCCTCATCGCGGTAATTCTGTACGTATGCCAGCATCTTGCGCAGCACGTCCACCCGGTCATACCCCACTTCAGAATGAAACAGGAACGATTGGTGGTGGCGCGGGTTTACTGTAATCAGGTCGAGGCGCTCTTTGTTGTCGATGTGCCTGAATTCAAAAAGCAGACTGTTGCCGCTTATGCCTAAGTGGTTTTCAATCTGCTTTTGAATGCGTGCACTTTCAACATGCACATCAGTGTTCTTTGACTCCATTGAGTCCGTGGCTTAGTGGTGCGTCTTGGCTAACTCCAATGCTGGTAAGCCATTCTTTACTCTGTAATCGTTGATAGCAGATTTAATGGCATCCTCAGCCAATACAGAGCAGTGAATTTTTACCGGCGGTAATGCCAGTTCTTCTACAATCGCCATATTGTCAATCGCCAGTGCCTCGTCTACTGATTTACCTTTGAGCCACTCTGTGGCCAGAGAAGAAGAAGCGATAGCAGAACCACAACCAAACGTCTTAAACTTTGCGTCTGTAATAACCTGATTCTCGTCCACTTCAATTTGAAGACGCATTACGTCACCGCACTCCGGAGCACCTACAAGGCCGGTACCCACACTTGCTTTAGATTTATCTAGCGTACCTACGTTACGTGGGTTGCTATAATGATCAATAACTTTATCTGAATAAGCCATAGCTTTATTTAATTACGAATTAAAAATTATGAATTATGAATCAGAAACTACGAACAATTTGTAATTCGTAATTTCTGATTCATCATTTATTTCTTAGTGTTCTGCCCACTCAATTGAGTCAAGGTCTATACCTTCTTTAAACATCTCCCATAGCGGGGATAGTTCACGAAGCTTAGAAACGGCTTCTTTCACGTGACCAATGGCATAGTCAATTTCCTCGTCCTTTGTGAAGCGGCTCAGGCCGAAACGCAGGGAAGAATGTGCAAGGTCATCGCTCAAGCCTAGTGCTTTTAGTACGTAAGAAGGCTCCAATGAGGCTGAAGTACAGGCAGATCCGGAAGATACCGCCAGGTCTTTCACACCCATCATCAAACCTTCACCTTCTACATATTTGAAAGAGATGTTCGATACGTGTGGCAGACGATGCTCGCGGGAACCATTTACATAAGATTCTTCAATGGTAGTCAGCTCTTTTTCCAAGCGGTCGCGCATGGCAGAAATACGGGCCGTATCGGATTCCATGTCCTGCTTTGCTATTTCGGCAGCTTTACCAAGGCCTACAATTCCAGGCACATTCAGCGTACCGGAACGCATGCCGCGCTCGTGGCCGCCGCCATCCATCTGAGCAGTTACTTTTACACGTGGGTTCTTACGACGCACGTACAAAGCACCAACGCCTTTCGGGCCGTACATTTTGTGAGCAGAGAAAGCCATCAGGTCAATACCGTCAGCCTCTACGTCAACCGGAATTTTACCTACTGCCTGCGTAGCATCTGTAAAGAACAGGATGCCGTGCTTCTTGGCAATAGCAGAAATTTCACGGACTGATTGTATCACACCAACTTCGTTGTTGGCATACATGATAGAGATAAGGATAGTTTTGTCAGTAATAGCCTCCTCCAGTTCTTTCAGGTCAATAAGACCTTCTGAGTTTACCTGCAGGTAAGTTACTTTACCGCCAATTTTCTCGATGTGCTTGCAAGTGTCCAGTACGGCTTTGTGTTCTGTCGTAACAGAAATAACGTGATTGCCTTTAGAGGCGTACATTTCGTAAACGCCTTTGATGGCCAGGTTATCAGACTCTGTAGCACCAGAAGTAAAAATTATTTCTTTTGGAGAACAGTTGATGAGCGCAGCGATTTGCTCGCGGGCATAGTCAACAGCCTCTTCCGCCTGCCAGCCAAACGCATGGTTACGGGAAGCAGCGTTTCCGAACATGTTTGTCATGTAAGGCAACATCGCTTCCAGTACACGCGGGTCTAGCGGTGTAGTGGCATTGTTATCCAGGTATATAGGTAGTGTTAGCATAGCACTGTTTTTTTCTATTTATTGTCTGTTTTATAAACAGTTGAAAGAAATTATTAGTTTTGATTTCCATGCAAAATTACTAAAAAAAGCTTACTTAGACTAATTACATATTCAAAATGCGCAACGTAGAACACATAGGGATAGCTGTGAAGGATTTTAGCGAGGCAAATGCTTTGTACTTTAAACTTTTGGGAGTAGAACCCTATAAGACTGAATTTGTTTCATCTGAAAATGTGAATACTTCCTTCTTTAAAGTTGGCGATACGAAGATAGAACTACTGGAAGGAACGACAGAGGACAGTGCCATTACAAAGTTCATTCAAAAGCGTGGAGAAGGCATCCACCATATCGCTTTCGAGGTAGACGATATACTAAATGAAATGGAGCGCCTGAAGCAGGAGGGGTTTACCCTGTTAAACGAAACACCGAAAAAAGGAGCTGATAACAAACTGGTGTGTTTTGTGCACCCCAAGAGCGCCAACGGTGTGCTGATAGAACTAACGCAGGAGATAAAGTAAATTGCTGAATGGCTGCATGGTTACATTGTTGACTAAGGGAAAGCCACAGCCATACAACCAATTAACAATTTAGCCATTTAACAATTCAACAATTAGAAAAAATGAGCCAGTTAATAAAAGCCGTACAGGCAGCAGAAGACGAACTGCTGGTGGGGAACGTAATACTTTATCCCACGGATACTGTGTGGGGAATCGGTTGTGATGCAGAGAATGGAACTGCCGTAAAGAAAGTCGTTAAAATAAAAGAGCGCGATGCTTCCAAAGCGATGATCCTGTTGGTGGCCGACCAGCAGATGCTGCTGCGCTATATAGCGTCGCTGCCTGCTGATTTTCAGCAATTCGTTCAGGAGCAGGAGCGGCCTACCACCTATGTTTTTTCGAATCCCCAGAATTTACCCGAAGAAGTGCTGGCCGATGACGGCACCGTAGCCATCCGAATAGTGAAAGACGAGTTCTGCCATCGCCTGTTAAGGCAGATTGGCCGGCCTCTTGTTTCTACCTCCGCCAACATAAGCGGAGAGCCTGCACCCAAGACCTTTGCGGATGTTTCCGAAGAAATAAAGAAACGCGTGGATTTAATAGTGCACTGGCGGCAGGAGGAGCCTATGGAATCAAAGCCATCGCGCATCGTGAAAATCAACCCGGACGGTAGCCAGAAAGTACTGCGTGATTAAATACGAATACCCCTCCTGATAGAAAGGTGGCATTGGCAATTCGAAACACGTAATTCGTAATTAACAGGGTAATCCTTAATTTTGCACCTCAGGCCGCGCCACCGTTGCCTGAGGTTTTTGATTTTTAGAAATGGATAAAGCAGAACTACCGAATCACCCGATTTTTAATGTTGTAGCCGATGCGGCCGCTGAGCTGAGCACCGATGCTTACGTAATCGGAGGCTTTGTACGCGACCTGGTGCTGAAGCGGCCGTCTAAGGATATAGATATTGTGTGTGTAGGTGATGGTATTGCCCTGGCTGCCATGGTAGCGCAGAAACTGCCACATAAACCCAAAGTATCTATCTTCAAAAACTTCGGGACAGCCATGCTGCGTGCGGATGAATGGGAGGTAGAGTTTGTTGGGGCCCGAAAGGAATCTTATAGGGAGCATTCCCGCAAGCCGGAGGTGGAGCAGGGTACGCTGGATGATGACCTGAAACGCCGCGACTTTACCATAAATGCACTTGGCATCAGCCTGAATAAACAGAATTATGGTGAGCTGATAGATGAATTTGATGGTATAAAGGACATGAAGCGCAAGGTTATCCGGACGCCATTGGAGCCGGGTATTACTTTTTCAGATGATCCGCTGCGTATGATGCGTGCCATCCGTTTCGCTTCCCAACTTGGCTTTGATATTGATCCCGATACCTTTGATGCCATCTCGGATAATAAAGAGCGCATCAAAATTGTATCGCAGGAGCGTATTACGGACGAACTGAACAAAATTATTCTGTCGCCTACGCCCTCTTATGGTTTCAAGCTTCTGTTTGTGTCTGGGCTACTGGAAATCATCTTTCCGAAGATGACGGAGCTGCAGGGCGTAGAAACTATCAACGGCAACTCACACAAAGACAACTTCTATCATACCCTTCAGGTGCTCGATAATGTGGCGGAGGTGTCGGACGACCTGTGGCTGCGCTGGGCAGCTATTATGCATGACATCGCCAAACCCGACACCAAACGCTATTCACCCAAAGTAGGCTGGACCTTTCACGGCCATGAAGACCGAGGTGCCCGTATGGTGCCCAAGCTCTTCAAAGACCTGAAACTGCCCCTGAACGAGCATATGAAGTTTGTGCAGAAGTTGGTGAAACTGCACCTGCGGCCTATTGCCCTGGTAAAAGAAACCGTTACGGATTCTGCCATACGCCGTCTGCTCTTTGAAGCTGGTGATGATGTGGAGGCGCTCATGGCGCTGTGCCGTGCCGATATCACCTCAAAGAACGACAACAAAGTAAAGCGCTACCTGCAGAATTTCGATAAGGTGGAGAAGCGGCTGGTGGAGGTAGAGGAAAGCGATAAACTGCGCAACTTCCAGCCAGTAATTACAGGGGAAGTAATAATGGAAACTTTCGGGCTGAAGCCATCCAAAACGGTAGGAGAGTTGAAGGAGGTGCTGACAGAGGCGATTCTGGAAGGGAAGGTAAGAAATGAGTTTGACGAAGCCTTCGCCTTCCTGTTAGAAAAAGGGAAGGAGAGGGGACTTCGCCAAGGGCACTCATCAAACAACAACTAAACTTATTTACTTTTATGATAACGCAAATATCATGCTTTATTATATGGTTCTACCTTATACTTCTTGCCTGTATCTTTCAAAGAGTATTTTATGTCCAGTTTCAAGTACTCTTTCAGTTGCAGATTTTTTACCTGGTAGTGAGGTGCTGCATTGCCGGGGTTTCTTTCCAGTTCAGATAGGAGACTAATTTCCCGTCGCAGGCTGTAGCGTTTCTATTCTGGGCCATGGCTTCAGGAGAAATGGCTAAGACCGCAGTAAAGGCAGTTAACAGAAGGAAAGGCTTATTTTTTAACATAGTTTTAGATTGTACTAGTGGCAGGTTAATAGGGCGGGTTGAGGCACCTCAACCCGCTGTTTCTCATAGTTTAAAGGCCGGTTTGCTTTCCTAGTGGCGCTTCACGCTGCTTGGGCCGTTGCTGTCGATGGTGGTGTCGGTGGGGTTGCCTTTGTAGGTGATCCGGCTGGCGCCGGATGCTTGGGCGCGGAGCCTGTTGGTGGCATATACCTGTGCCGCACTGGCACCTGTTACGTCAGCATCCACTGAGGCTGCCTGAAGTCCCTCCGCATCCACAACACCGGCTCCCGTAGCATCCAACTCAAAGCTTTCGGCGCGGCCTGTAAACTTGCTGATGGAAGCACCGGCAATATCTACTTTCAGGTTGCGCACATTCACATCAGCGGTAGACCTTATAGCTCCTGCAAAGTTCATCTGGAGGTCGTCAGAACTAATTCGGCCAATATCTGCTTTGATGGCTCCACTCAGGTCGATGTTCCTATAATCCGGTGCTACAATTTGTATCAGCACTGGGTTACGGTCATCGAAAAGATTAAAGTTCTCCTCAGCATAGCGGATGCGCAGCTCCTGGCCACTCTTTTCAATTGACAATAACCTGAGTTCTTTGTCCTCGCCCCGCACCCGGATGCTATAGTTGCTGCCCTGCTGAATTTGCACATGGTAAGGGCCGCTCACAGTTACCTCACTAAAATCGTCAAAGTCAAAGGTTCTTGCATTGCTGCTGTATTCGTCCTCATCCAGCAGTACGCTTCCACTTATACTAGTCGTAAAACCTGTGTTGGTGCTATTATCAGTGCTGAACTCTTCTGTATCCAAGGTGTCAGCGGCACAGGTAAGGCACTCCAGTTGGTCGCCGCTTGCCTGCCAGGTGTTGCGCACAATCTTGTCCACGCTGTAACTTTGGGCGAAGGTGGCGCTGGGCAATAGGTGCGTAAATGCGCGGGTAAGGCGCAGGGGCTTGTTTTGCGGAAGCATGACCGTAACACTTAGTTCCTGGTCGCGGTAGGCAGCTTTTTCTTTAAACTCATATCTGTTATCGAAGCGGAGCACTGAGTCCTGCTGCACTACGCGGTATGTGATCATGCTGGCATTCTGCTTCGCCTCCTCTTCTGTTCTGCCTTTTGCCTCGGCGCGCTGTATAATCTCGACATTTTCGCTGTTGTGAGCACGTACATCGATGTAGACTTTATCATAGTTTGTGTTTGTGTCATATGCGTCCAGCGTAAGGGTGCCGAAATTTGCTACAGGAATGGTTTTAGAGGTAATCACCTCGCCAGTACGGCGGAAGTTGGTGCTATGCATCGCGATAGTTGCAATCATAGTGAAAAGACTCACGAGCCACACTGCAAACAAAGACCAGCCTACAAAAGGGCGTAGAAAAGTACGTTTCACCAGAAGGCTCACGCTCAGTATAATCAACAGCAGAAGCGGAATTAAGCCTACAAAAAAGCCTGCCACCAGTCCGAGCCTGGGAAAGCCCCCGAGAAACACGGAGGCCGGAAAATCACCAGGAAAAATTAATTGGGGGTCATCTACTAAACCAAGAGAAACAAAAAACGTGGAGAAGAGGGCGATGGTCAGGCCGATGGACACTACCAGCAGTATAATACCGGCACCTATGCGGATGAGCGTGATCAGGAAGGCGAAGATAGGGCCGAGGGCCTTTCCGAGCCAGTTAAAAAGCTGGGAGATAAGGCGGAAAGGCATCAGGATGACTTTAGCCAGCTGGCTTTCCTCGCCGTTGCTGTCCTTCATGTTCAGGTTGTCCTTCAGCGTTTTCTCTATACCCGCCAGCGTTACGGGGTCACCCTGCATCTGCAGGCGCTCGGACAGGGTGACGGCTTCGGGCATGGCAACCCAAAGCACGATATAGGCAATAATACCAAAGCCGCCTGCAAAGATAAGTGCAATGAACAGAACGCGGACCACAGCTGTATCAATACCGAAATATTTGGCAATACCACTGGCTACACCCGCCAGTTTCTTGTCTTCAGGATCGCGGAACAGCTTTCTAGCCGTTGTCTCCGGCAGTTGGTCGTTTTCCGGCATGGCAATCCAAAGCACCACATACAGGATTATACCCGTTGCGGCTGATATGCCCGCTGATACAATACCAAGTAAAACCAGTAGCACAAAGAACAGCCTCACCCAGAGCGGGTCTGCGTTCAGGTAATTGGCTAAACCAGCAGACACCCCTGCAATAACTTTGCGGTTAACATCCCTGAAAAGCTTTTTGGGACCTGCTGTGTAGGCGCCGGAAGCGCTATGCGTTCCGGTGGCTCCTTCATATGATCCATCGTATGCTCCTTCGTAGACAGTCAGGTCTTGCTGTGGCTGTGGGATTCCTTCCTCTATTGGGTCCAGCACCTCAAAATCTGTCACACTGCCCATGCGCCCGATTAGGTACTCCACATCTTCCTGAGAGATTACCTGTTTGCCCGGAGAAAGCCGCGCGGAGAAAATCTCGGCAATGCGCGCCTCAATGTCGGCAACAATTTCCTCATGTCCCTCATAGTTAGAAAAGTACGTTCTGATGGAGGCAAGGTATCTGCTGAGCTGCTCATAACCATCCTCTTCTATATGGAAGATGATGCCTTGCAAGTTGATGCTTATATTCTTTTTCATAGTTGCTGAGCTTTCTTGTTTTGGATAATGTAATCTGTGGAGGCAACTAAGTCTGTCCAGGTTAGCCGGAGCTGTTCCAGAAAGTTACGTCCTGTTTCAGTAAGGGTGTAGTATTTGCGGGGCGGCCCTGAAGTTGACTCTACCCAGTTGTAGTCGAGAAGCGATGCGTTCTTGAGGCGGGTGAGCAAAGGGTAGAGTGTGCCCTCCACAACGATCATTCTGGCCGCTGTCAGCTCTTCCAACATATCGGACGCATATACTTCACCACGAGAGATTATCTCCAGGATGCAGAACTCCAGAATTCCCTTCCTCATCTGCACTTGTGTGTTTTCTACTTTCATGATGATATTGCTATAATGTTGAAGTAAAGATAATGAAAGGTACTATGTAACGCAAGGTACTGTATAAAAATAATTACGGAAGTTTTTTTTATTAGTTATCCGGTTCTCGGTTTATCTTGAATATTCAGTATTTTTGATTAAAATTAAATTGCGTCGGAAACAACTAAAAAGGCTTAGGCTGTGTTGCTGAGGGAATTCCTGAGGCCAGTATTGGTAGGAAACATTGTTGAAAGAATGCAGTAATATTTTTGCTTTTGAGCTAACTATACCCTTATACATGATCAGATTCACCCTTCGCTGTTTCATGGCTGCTCTGTTTTTTATAGCATGTTCAGCTGCCACAGCACAAGTGTCCGCTCCCAAATACAGCAATGAGTTCCTTAACATAGGGGTAGGAGGGCGTGCGCTCGGCATGGGCAACGTGCAGGCAGCTGTTGCCAACGATGCCAACGCGGGATATTGGAATCCGGCCGGTTTGCTGCGCCTCCAGAACAGGTATAATGTGAGCCTGATGCACTCAGAGCTTTTTGCAGGCATTGCCAAGAATGATTTCGCCAGCTTCGCCATGCCCCTCGACACAAACAGCGCCCTTGCTGTATCCGTTATCCGACTGGCCGTGGATGATATCGCAGATACCCGCCGGCTACAGAACGAGTACGGCTACATTCAGTACGACAGCATCCGGTTTTTCTCAGTCGCCGATTATGCCATGCTTTTGTCCTATGCCCGCCGCAGTAACCTGGTAGAGGGGTTGATGCTGGGTGCCAACGCAAAAATCATATACCGGAATGTAGGCGCCTTTGCCAATGCCTATGGCTTTGGAGTGGATGTGGGCGCGCAGCTGCAACGCGACAACTGGCAGTTTGGCCTGATGGCAAAAGACATTACCACCACCTTTACCGCCTGGACGCACAATACTGAAGAACTGGAGGAGGCATACCAGCAAACTGGTAACGACCTTCCACAAAGCACTGCTGAGCTAACCCTGCCGAGAGTAGTGCTAGGTGTTGGCCGCTCGTTTCAGTTCAATGATAAATTCTCGGCTCTTATCGCAGCAGATCTTGATTTCACCTTCGACGGAAAGCGCAATGTGCTCCTGAAGTCAGATGTCGTGTCAATGGATCCGCATATGGGTCTTGAGCTGGCTTATGCTAACTCAGTTTTTGTAAGAGGGGGTATCAACAACTACCAGGAAACAACAAATTTTGACGGGGGCACCACTAAACGCCTGCAGCCCAACTTCGGGATAGGCGTGAAAACCGGAGGCCTTCTCCTGGACCTTGCTCTTTCCCGTGTCAACAACAGCGAGAGCAATGCCATAGGCGGTGCAAATACCTCTTCTGTCATTGTTTCCCTCGGTTACTCTTTTGATAAATAAAATTTTTGCTTTACCAGGCAGAAAACAGATAAGCAATACATGATGAAGCAACTTTTAGCCGCACTTTTATTCCTGATTACTTGCATTGGAGCAGGTGCTGCGCAAGCGCAGGAAGTGTACGGAAACGAGTGGATTGATTACTCTAAGACTTACTACAAAATAAGTGTCGTCAACACAGGCCTGCACCGCTTAGATTATGATTTCCTGGAGAGCCTGGGCCTGAGGGAGGTAAACCCGCAGCACCTGCAGCTTTTCCGCAGGGGCAAGGAGGTATCTATTTATATAGCCGGTGAGGCCGATGGTAAGCTAGATACGCAGGATTATGTGGAGTTTTATGGTGAGCGTAATGATGGTGCTTTGGACAGTGAGTTATATAAGAATCCGGCTCACCAGGTGCACCAGTTCTATAGTTTATATACCGATACAGCAGCCTATTTTCTTACTATAAATGCAGCAGGAGGTAAGCGCATGCGGGAGTCTAACCCTGCCATTGCCGGCCTCACGCCGGAGCCGTATCATTTGCAGAAGGCGGTGACATGGCAAGTAGGTGACTTCTATAGGGGGAAAGCTCATGATCCCAGCCTGAACATGGTGCTGATGCCTTGGTTTGATCAAGGGCAGGGACGTGTTACTAGCACATCAAGGAGGGAGAAGGCATATACAATTAATAATGTTGTTAATGTAGAGCCTGCTGGTCCAAAACCTGTATTATATTATTCTGCTTTCGCATGGAGGAATATCAAACACAGATTTTCCATTAGAGTAGCCGACGCAAATAATGTGGTAAGAGAAATTGCACGTCATCAAATTGATGGAGATGGACATTTATATGCTAAATATACAGCGGAATTCTCTGATATTTCTCCACAAGGAAACTTTACAGTGAAATCTTTACCAGATTTGTTGCCTCCTTTGCCGAATGGAAGTGAGGATACAAGAAACCAGATAAGTATTCCTTTTGCTATTCTGACTTTTCCTCAGAGAAGTGTTTTTCAAGGTAGTTCCATGTACTTCTATACAGACTCTACACGTACTGACAACCCTTACTTTGAGTTCAGTGGCGCTCCTGCCACAGCCGTTGCCTACGATATAACTGATCAGTTTAACATTACTCGTATAGCTGGAAGAGAGACTGCTGGTAGAAAAGGATATGTAACAGATGCGGCGGATGGCAGAAGCCATAAGTTCTTTCTAGCAGATGCAACTATGTTCAGCAGGCCTGCCGCGGTAAAGCGCATCCAGTTCAGAAACATCGCACCGGATGCCTTCAACTACATTGTTCTGACTAACAAGAGGCTGATGGTAAAGGTGGGTAATGCTGCGCATCCTGCTCCTAAAGAGTATGCGACTTATCGTGCATCAGCGGCAGGAGGGGGATATGATACCTTGTTAGTGTTTGTAGATGACCTGGTGAACCAGTTTCATTACGGAGAGTTTTCTTCCATTGCTATCCGCCATTTCACAAGGCTGATGGGTAGTTCTGCTGTTAAAAAGCAGATGGTGATTCTTGGGAAAGGAGTCGAAATTGACAGAATAAACTATAGAGATGTAAACTCAAGAGCGCTGGATATTGTGCCAACCGGAGGCGTTCCGGCATCTGACCTTCTTTTTTCAGCTGACTTCAGGAATAGCCAGTATATTCCGACGGTGCCTACAGGCCGTGTGGCTGCCACTTCACCAGAGGCCATTATGGCTTATCTGAATAAAGTGAAGGAGTATGAGGTAGCCAAAGAGGGGGAGCCATGGCGGAAGAACATATTGCAGCTCGGAGGCGGCAAACTAATTTCTGAAATAAACCAGATTACGAACTACCTGAGAAGCTATGCGGCCATAGCAGAGGGGCCCCTGTTAGGAGCTACTGTTATAGAAAGGTACAGACAGAATGTTAGTGAGGTAACAGAGTTTATTAACGTGTCGGAGCAGGTTAACAAAGGTTTGTCTCTGATAACTTTCTTCGGGCACAGTTCTACCAGCACCAACGATTTGGATATAGGGTATGTCTCACAGGCTGTTAATAACTATCAGAACAAAGGGAAGTATCCAATTCTTTTGATGAATGGGTGTAATTTAGGACATAGTTATGTTCCCAATAATACCACATTCGGTGAAGACTGGTTGCTTACTCCTGATAAAGGTGCCGTTGCCTTGATCGCCCACATAGATGCAGGCGGCTTACCTTACCTGAATACTTACTCCTCTAACTTCTATAAGGTGGCTTTTCAAGATCCGGCATTCTATGGCACAACGCTGGGTACGGTTCAGCAGGAAACTATAAAGCGTGTGATGCGGGAAACAGCCAGTCCCTGGGCAATAGCCATGGTGTTAGAAATGGCCCTTCAGGGAGATCCTGCCTTGAAGCCGTACAACCCAAGCAAACCCGATTATGTAATAAAAGAGAGTAACTTTAATGTAACCGGATTGGATGGAGGTGCAGTAACGGCTTCTGCTGATTCATTTATGGTGGCTTTTGATGTGGATAATTTGGGAAAAGCCATAACCGAACCCATCTATGTTTCTATCAAAAGAACCTTGTCTGATAACAGTGTTGTCTTTCAGGAGCCTATCCTGATTGACCCAATTATACAGGGGAGAAGAGTCATGCTCAAACTGCCTAACAAAGATGTGATGGCAGTGGGAGTGAACTCCTTTGAGATAACTCTGGATAGTCCGAATGCTGTGGAAGAGCTGAATGAAGAAAATAACACAGCTGTGTTCCAGCACTTTTTCCCCATCAGTGGTATCGTAACTGTTTACCCATCAAACTACAGCATCGTCGGAACAGATAAGGTGAAACTGGCAGTGCAGGCAACTACTTTAAGCGAAAATCAAGGTTTTTATTTTGAAATTGACACCACCAAGACCTTCAGTAGTCCATTGCGCCAGTCTCAGACAGTAGCCAATGCTGAAATACCTGTATGGGAGGTTTCCCTGCCTGCACCCAGAAGCGACAGTGCGGTTTACTACTGGCGCGCCCGCTTTACAAACTATGAGGCAGGAGAAGACACTGTCTGGGCAAGTAGCTCCTTCAGACATATAGCCGATGTTAAAGGCGGCTGGTCTCAGAGCCATTACGGGCAGTTCCAAGATGCTCAGGTTGTAGGTTTCGATTCTCTATCAGAGAGCAACAGGACCTGGCAGTATAAAAACATCCAGAAGTTTATCGAGATTAAAACTGTGGGAGGAGATACCAGGTTCACTTTTTCAAACCATGGTATATTTATGAATGGAGCGCAGGAGTTGAGTGGCTCATGTGGTGATCCCCAGGGTTCTTCAGCAGCGCGAATGTATTTTATCGTGGTTAATAATATCACGCTGGAAAATGTTACGGCTTTGCCGGGGCAAACCTTCTGCGCGGCTGTGCCTTACCTGTTTGACACAGGGAACCTGGCTCAGGCTGCGAATGTGGCCAAGATAAAAACTTTCCTGGATGCTGTGCCGGCAGGGTATTATGTGGTAGCTATAAGCATCAATAAAGTGCCTTTTCATACATTTTCTACCGAGGTGAAGGTAGCTTTTAATAGCATAGGCTCGAGCCTGATCAATACTTTTCCTGCCAATGTGCCCTTTGCCATTGTAGGGCAGAAGGGAGCAGCGGTTGGTGATGCAGAGGAAATGACGGCGTCGGCAGATGATGCGACACCTGCTACTTCTCAAGCCATAGCGCTGAATACTACCTTAAGGTCAACAAGGGCAACCGGTTCTGTCACTTCTGTACTGGTTGGGCCTGCTTTGCAATGGGAAACATTGCACCACAATATAGAGAAGTACAAGGGCGGTGACGATACATATACTTTTAGTGTAATCGGTATTGATACAACAGGGCAGGAAGAAGTGCTGGTGGAAAAAGTGCAGAGCAAAGTGTTGGATATCTCCTCTATTGATGCCAAGCTGTACCCTAACCTGAAGCTTACGGCTTTCTTATCAGATTCTACAGCCCGAACGGCACCACAGCTAAAGCAGTGGTTTGTGCTTTATGAAGGCGTTCCAGAAGGTGTTATCAGGCCGGATTTGGTGAAGGTGAGTCCTGCGCTTTTGTCTGAGCAGGCAAGCGGAGGACGCATAACGGCTCCCATGGCCTTCGAAAATATTTCGCATACCGCCTTTCGTGATTCTGTATTGGTGGAGGTAACACTTTCAGGTGATGGTATTCAACCAACTGTCTCGCGGTTTAAAATAAAGCCTGTAGCAGCCGGAGAGACGGTTACTTTCAATTTCACGACATTAACACAGGAATTGGAGGGGAATTACAAACTGAGCATGTATGTGAATCCGCGCCTGCAACTGGAGCAGCATTATTTCAACAACATTTATGAAGTAAATTTTAGTGTAAAACCGAAGCTGCACCCGATCATGGACGTAGCCTTTGATGGTGTTCATATCCTGGATGGTGATTTTGTCTCGCCAAGCCCAGTCATCAGTGTTACGCTGAAAGATGAGAACCGCCATGTATTCCTGCAGGATCCATCTGCTATGTCTATCATCCTAATAGATTCGGATGGGCAGGAACAGGAGGTTTCGCTCGTGAATAACCCTCAGGAGGTGACGTATGTTGCTGCTACCGAGGAGAACGACTTTAGACTGGAGTACAAGCCAACCAAGCTACTAGATGATAAGTATACCATGGAAGTGCGGGCGCGTGATGCTGCAGGTAAAGCCTCTGGTATATCACCCTATAGAATCGGCTTTGAAGTAGTGAGTGAGGCGGGGGTAACAAACTTTTATCCATTCCCGAATCCTTTCTCCTCTAAAACCAACTTTATTTTCACGCTTACAGGCAGCACGATACCGGAGCACATCAAAATTCAGATATTAACCGTGACAGGTAAAGTGGTGAAGGAGATTATGAAAGAAGAACTGGGGCCGCTGCGCATAGGCAACAACAAAACGGAATATGCCTGGAATGGCACCGACATGTATGGTGACAAGCTCGCAAATGGGGTATACCTGTATAGAGTGGTGATGAGCAGAATGGAGGAAGAAATGAAACACCGCAATACCTTCGGCGATAAAGCTTTTAAGAATGGTTATGGTAAACTATATATTCTGAGATAAACTAAACCGGCACACTATAAAAGCAGGAGGGGCAGCTACAATAGCTGCCCCTCCTGCTTTTTGCTTCAACCTCGTTATACCTTTTATCCAAGGAGGCGGCCAGTTGTCTTTATTTACGCTTCAAAGTCAGGAAGCTGTAACTGTACTTGTTCTTCTCATCCGATTCATGATGCTCCTGCTCCACCGTTTCCCATTCCTCCTCCTTCATTTTAGGAAAGGAAACATCTCCTTCAAAGGTGTGGTGGATGCGGGTGAGGTAAATAACATCTGTCAGGGGCAGTGCCTGCCTGTAGATTTCTGCGCCGCCAATAATGCAAATCTCTTGGTCGAGCTGCTTTGCCTTCTCAATCGCCTCCTGCACAGAGTGGGTTACGACACACCCTTCTGCTGCATAATCCTTTTGAGTAGTAATGATGATTGACGTACGGCCGGGTAAGGGCTTGCCAATTGACTCAAATGTTTTACGGCCCATCAGGATGGGATGCCCCATCGTAATTTGCTTGAAGTGGCGCAGGTCAGCCGGGAGGTGCCAGATTAATCCGTTGTCTTTTCCGATGACGTTGTTTTCGGCGGCGGCTACAACTATAGCTATCATTTATCTATACATTAAAGGTGTAACCTCTCAATAAATCCTGAATTGGCATACGTTTCTTCCCTTCCATTTGCAGGTCAAGCACCGAAAGGACACCAGCAGCAGTCTGGACATGCAGAAACGTTTTGTTGTCCGTTTTCAGCTGTCCTGGTGCTAAGCCAAACTCCGCGTTTTCTAAAGCCTCTGTTTTGAAAATCTTAAAGGTTTTGTCGTTAAAGCGGGTCCAGGCGGCAGGGTAGGGACTAAGGCCGCGGATAAAGTTTCGCACCTGCCTGGCAGGCTGATTCCAGTTAATCTCGCAGGTCTCTTTGTATATCTTGGGTGCATGCTTGGTTTCAGCAGAGGTAACCTGCGGCTGCGGCTGCACCTCCTCGCGCTCAATGGCCTGTACGGTACGCAGCGCAAGTTTTGCTCCCTCATATTTCAGTTTCTCATACACAGAGCCAAAGTCATCTTCCTCTAGAATGGGTACGCGCTTCTGGAAAATAAGGTCTCCGGTGTCTATCTCGTGTTTCAGGAAAAAGGAAGTGACACCTGTTTCTTTCTCACCGTTGATAATAGCCCAATTGATGGGGGCAGCACCACGGTACTGCGGCAGCAGCGAGCCATGTATATTAAAAGAACCTAATTCCGGCATCGCCCACACCACCTCCGGCAGCATCCGGAACGCTACAATGATCTGCAGATTGGCCTGATAGCTTCGTAACTCTTCCAGAAAAGCCTCGGATTTAAGGTTTGTTGGCTGCAGTACCGGAATGTTCTGCGACACGGCGTACTCCTTCACCGGTGACTGGTGAAGCTTCTGCCCCCGGCCAGCCGGTCTATCCGGCGCTGTAATCACGGCTACTACATTATAATGATGCTCCACCAGTGTTTGCAGGGTAGGCACGGCAAAATCCGGGGTACCCATAAACACAATGCTTAAATCTCTTGTCATCGTTAGTTATTTTCAGGGTATAGCAGGTACTGCTCTCGGAGGGTCTTATACTCTGCAAGCGCAGGCTCCCAACTGGCGCGTATTTCCGCCTCAGTTTTGCCGGCTTTTATCTGCTCCCGCAGCTGGCTGGTGCCTGCCAGTTTCTCAAAGAAGTTATTGAAGAACTTGTCTTTCTGCGTTGAGTGCTGGTACATCTCCTGCAGGTAAGCCAGCGTGAATGGCTGTGCTTTGGCCGGATCTGTTAAATCCATACCGTAGCAGGCTTGTCCTTTGTGCGGCGGATTGGTGGCTCCTGCCGTGCTTTCGGGTGTAAACTTGAAGGTCCTATCAGTGTAATAGGGGCTGCCAATTACCTGAAACGGCGCAGGCGTGCCGCGGCCAACGCTCACGTTCGTGCCCTCGAAAAGGCAGATTGACGGGTATAGCGTAATGGCCTGTGCGTTCGGAAGGTTCGGCGACGGCTTGACAGGCAGTATATAAGCGGTGTTGTGGGTATAGTTTGCCACCGGAACCACCGTCAGGTCTGCCTGCCGCTGCCCCTCCAGCCATTTCTCTCCGTTTATCATCTCGGCCAGTTCCCCCACCGTCAGGCCATGCACAATTGGGATGGGGTGCATGCCCACAAACGACTGTTGCTCCTTCTCCAGCACCGGTCCGTCTACATAATGGCCGTTCGGGTTAGGGCGGTCCAGCACCAGCACAGGCTTGTTGTTTTCGGCTGCGGCCTCCATTACATAGTGCATGGTGCTTATGTAAGTATAGAAGCGGGCGCCTACATCCTGAATATCAAAAACCAGCACATCCAGGTTCTTTACCTGTTCCGCCGATGGCTTTTTGTTTTTGCCGTAGAGCGATATGATAGGCAGGCCAGTGCGGATGTCTTTGGCGTCTTTCACGTATGCACCAGCATCAGCTTCGCCCCGGAAGCCGTGTTCCGGTGCGAAAATTGTCACCACGTCCACGCCCCGGCTCAATAAGGTATCAACTAAATGCGTTTGGCCAACAACCGACGTTTGGTTTACCACGAGGCCCACACGCTTGCCCTGCAACTGGGGCAGGTACAGTTCCAGTTGTTCTGCGCCTGTCTGCAAAGGCTTGGACTGTGGCTCTGGTGCAGGTTCAGCAGTAATTGTTTGCTCAGTAGGCTGAGGCTGTGGTATTGTGGCAGGCGCTTGTTTCGGGGCGCAGTTTCCGAGAGCTAGCAGAAACGAAGTGTATAGTATAAGCATGGGCTGTGTCATAGTCATAAGGTAGAAGTCAAAATTCATACCTATCTTTAAAGCTGTTAAGAAATAAGGCGAGTGAATATCTCCAAATATATATCTGATAAAATATCAGAAGTACAAACCGGCTCATTTACGTCGTCGGTTACAAAAATAGCAATAATCAGCATAGCTGCAGGCATTGCCATCATGATCGTATCTTTTGCTATTCTCGAAGGCTTCCAGTACGAGATCAGGCAAAAGATTTTTTCCTTCGGGGCACACCTGCAGGTGAGCAAATACGACACCAATAATTCGCTGGAAGGGGCACCCATCAGCAGGAACATCGGGGTGGCAGATTCCGTGGCAGGTATCCAGCGGATTCAGGCTTTTGCCCGCAAAACAGCCATTATTAAGACAGACGATGAAGTACTCGGGGTAGTGCTGAAAGGAGTGGGAGAAGACTATGACATGAACTCCATGCAGCAGAACCTCAGATCTGGCGAGCTGATTTCGTATACTGATACGGCATCGTCAAAAGAAGTGCTCATCAGCCAGAGCGTGGCAAGTAAGCTGAGTCTGGAAGTAGGCGATGAGGCCATTTTTTATTTTATACAAAATCCGCCACGTGCCCGGAAATTACAGGTAAAAGGCATTTTTAATACAGGCTTAGAAGAATTTGACGAGGTTTTCGTTATCGGTGATATTCAGTTGATACGGGAGCTGAACAACTGGCCAGATACACTGGTGGGAGGTATCGAAATTGTGCTCAAAGACTTTGAGCAAATAGACCAGGCGGCAGACCAGGTGTTTGAGCAAATGAACTATGATTTGCAACTGGAGAAAATCACAGATCGGCACGCGCAGCTGTTCGACTGGCTCAAACTGCTGCGTAAAAACGTTGTTATCTTTCTGGTGCTTATTATTTTCGTGGCTTCATTTAACATGGTTTCCACGGTTTTTATCATGATTATAGAGCGCATAAATATGATAGGGGTGCTGAAGGCGGTAGGTGCTACCGATGCGCAGATACGGGAAGTCTTTTACTTTCGCGGTCTGAAACTTACCATTAAAGGGTTGATATGGGGGAACATAATCGGCCTTGGTTTCTGCGCTATACAGTATTACTTCAAAATCATCCCGCTCGACCCGGAGAACTACTACATGGACACTGTTCCTATCAGTTGGAATGCCGGTATTATCATTGGGCTTAATGTTATTACCCTCCTGCTCACCATGCTGGCTATCCTTATACCTGCTGCCATGGTTTCGCGGATCAGGCCGGTGAAGGCGATTAAATTCGATTAAGACAGTTGCAGAATAGGCGGTTGTTGAATCAATAAATCCATTCTTCTATAAGTTGAAAGCCCCACGTAACGGCGGGGCTTTCAACTTATACTGATAACTTCAAAAAGCTTTAAGCCTTGTTGTGCTGCTGCACGGTAACCATCTCGCGCTTTTGGATAGGTGCTGGCGCCTTCACAACGTTTTCTTCAAAGGCTATTTTCACACGTTCGTTCATCTCCCAGTTCAGCGGCCAGAACTCTTCTTTTTTAGCCCAGAGGCGCATACTGATGGTGAGGGAATACTCGGTAAAAGCGGTTACAGCAATTACCGGAGCAGGCTCAGAGAGTATGCGCGGATCTGTTTCAATGAGCTCCTGGAGTAAACGTTTTACAGTCACCAAATTGTTTTCCGGGCTGATGACCAGGTTGAGTTCCATACGGCGTGTTGGCTCCACAGAGTAGTTGATTACCACACTTGATGCCAGCGGGCCGTTTGGCATATAGATGACCTGGTTATTACCTGTTTTAATAACTGTGTTGAAGATGTTAATCAGATGTACCGTACCCATTTGCCCCTGCGCCTCAATAAAGTCGCCTACCCTGAACGGCTTAATAGTGAGAATGAGGACGCCCCCGGCAAAGTTAGAAAGGCTGCCCTGCAGTGCCAGGCCAATTGCCAGGCCGGCAGAACCAAGTACGGCAATAAAAGAAGTCATCTCAAGGCCCAATTGCGCCACCACCAGCACAATTAGCAATACCCACAACGCGATATTGATGATACTACCCAGAAATGGCCGCAGAGACTCATCCACGCCTTTGCGCAGCATCAGGTTTTGCAGCAGCCGGTTCATGCGCCTGACGACCCAGGAGCCTATAATCAAAATCAGTATAGCCACCACAAGCCTGAAGCCATACACCATGGCTAAGTTTAATACCATCTCGCGAATGGAATCGACATCCAGCACCATCTCTTAATACAATTTGATGTTTAAAAAAAAGACGCTGCCAGCTAAAGCAGCGCCAAAAGGTGGCAATTTTACTTAAAATTTAAAGGCTTTGCAAGGTTATGCCAGGTGGCGGCACTGCAGTATCAGGTTCGGGTTGGGGCAAAGAATCTGATATTTAGCTCTTTCTGAAGTTGTAGCCACGCCCGGATAATCCCCTTGTTTGCCCTCCATAGAAGCCATTACCTGAAAGTGTAGGTGTGGAGGCCAGTGGCCGTTTTCCGGGTAAGGGCCGACTTCGGCAATCTTATCGCCCTTAGAAAATGGCTGACCTGTTTGCAGTTCCTGCAGCGAGGTACGGGTCAGGTGGCCGTAAAGGGTATAGAAGGGGACGCCCTCCAGTTCGTGCTGCAGGATGATAGTAGGGCCGTAGTCGCCGAAGTTATCGTTGTCCGCAAAAGAATGTACCACGGCGTCCAAAGGAGTGAAGACTGCGGTGCCTGCCTCCAGCCATACATCCACCCCCAGGTGCAGGTTGCGGCTTTCGGAGGCTACATCAAAATGCTGGCTGCGGCGGTATATAAATCGGTCTTCCAAATAGCCGCCCACGCCTACGGCGGCACTTTGCGCCTGCAGCATTTGCTGCACTGCCGCGTTGAAAGCTGCAGTGTCCTGTAAATCTGTTTGTTGCAGCAGGGTGTTGGCAGCCGTGAAATCTAAGGTGCAGACATTGTCAGCATTCAGGTCAGCGGCCAGTACAGGGGCAAAGGCATGGCTGTGCCTGCTTAGTATTTCGCTAAGGTGAGTTGGTTGTTGCATAAATAAGAGGAGGGTGAAAAGAACCTCCTGCAAGTATAAGCAGAAATTAACTTACCGCCTCTTCCTCTACATGCTTCGTGAGGGTTTTAAGGCTTTTTGTCTTGCCGAAAAGCTCTTCGGATTTCTTGCTGTAGGCTGAGGCTGCTTCCTGTAGCGTCTCAAAGGTGCCCAGGTTAATGCGCTGCTTGTTAAAGTGAATGATGGCCCGATACTTTTGCGCCTCCTTGTGCACCCCGCGCACGCCCAGCTTGTTCCCTGTTTTGGAGGTGTTACGTACAATCTTACAAAGCGGTGCCCACTCCAGGTTTTCGAGGCGGCAGTCTAGTTTATTACCGTTCTTGAAGTGTACATAGAGCTTCAGGTCACTTTCTGGCTTCTTGAGCAGCTGCTCACCAATCATTTTATGCAGGTAAATTGTCTCGTTGCGGTACTTGCCGTTTTTGAGAGGCCAGTTCTTCTGAAAGAAGGCATAGCCGTTGGAGTGGATGCGCAAATGCTTCAGAAATTCTATCTGTTGCAGGTACACGTTTTTCTGTATGTATTCGTAGGTTCTGTCGTCTACGACTACCGTTTTTTCACAGTTTTTGAGGGTTAGTTTGTACAGCATGTTGTTTTCATTAATACAAGGACCAGGTAAGAGGCATAGGCAGTTGGCATTTTGCCGTACTACTGACGCAGCGTGCTGTAAAGTTGCAGCTTTTTTTATATCTATTACAACTAATATTCATAAAAAATGTTATTCTTTTTATGGATTACTTCCTGTATCGCCAATTTCTATACGCATATTTCTCAGAACAGTCCGGATTCTTGTAACTTTCAGCTTTGTATGTAGTTCTTAAGCAAGATAATTTAGCGATAACATAGTACAAACATGAGTATTCCTTACCTCAACCTGAAGGTTGTAGCTATCACAAGAGAAACACCAGATGCCATTACCATACATTTTGAGCATCCTGAAAAGAAAAGCATCACCTATAAACCCGGCCAGTTCCTGACGCTGATTTTGCCCATTGATGGCAAGGAAGTACGCCGTTCCTATTCCCTGAGCAGCACGCCACATGAGGCCCCACGCCTTGCCGTAACGGTGAAGCGCGTAGATGGAGGCCTCGTGTCAAATTATTTGATAGAGCGCCTGCAGGTAGGGCAGGAGGTAAAAGTGATGGAGCCAGTCGGCAACTTCTGCCTTACCTGCGCCCCTACAAACCAGCGCCAGGTCCTTCTGTTTGGTGCCGGTAGCGGCATTACGCCACTCATGTCAATATTAAAGGCAGTATTGGCAGAAGAGCCAAGCAGCAAGGTGACGTTACTGTATGGTAACCGCGACGAAAACGCTGTCATTTTCAGAGAGCAGCTACAGCAGTTAAAAGCCGCTAACCCCGGCCGCCTGCACGTGGAGTATATTTACAGCCAGCCGAAGCATGACTGCGAGCACCGCGGCCGCATGAACCAAAGCCTTATCCTGAAGATTCTGGAGCGCCTGCAGTTAAGCAGACTTCAGGAGGCTGTGTACTATGTGTGTGGCCCGGAAGGTATGATGCAGGAGGTGCGGCATGCGCTGGAGGTGTTGCATGTGCCGGCAGAGCGTATTTTCCGGGAGAGTTTTGTGAGCAGCAAGCAGGCAGGGCAGGAGGAAGAGCAACCGCAGCATGGCACTGTGGGCACTTCAGATGATGACGGAGAAATTACAACGCAAACCATTACTATTATTTACGAAGGCGCCGAATATGCTGTAAAGGTGGAGCCTGACCAGACGATACTGGAGGCGGCCCTGGAACAGGATATTGACCTGCCGTACTCCTGCCAGGCAGGCCTGTGCACTGCCTGCCGGGGCAAATGCCTGAGTGGAAAAGTGCACCTGGAGGAGAGTGACGGCTTATCTGATGCTGAGATAGAAGAAGGCTATGTGCTGAACTGTGTGGGGCATCCTGTAACAAGTAATGTTATAATAGAAATCGGGTAAGCGCTTTATAACGTATACAAAGGCAGCGCAACTTAAAATATTTATTTGTGGCGCTGCCTTTTTTTTGTACTTTCGTAAGAAGTCAATATATTGTGTTTTCAAAATATTTATTGCCATAATAACAATGCAGACAACCGAGCTGGCAATTCCGAAACGGAAGCCAAGGGTATACCTATCAGAGGATTTTAAAATAGAATCCTGGCAGACTTTGCAGCCATACTTTGATGAGCTGAAAGCGCGCGAAATAAATTCAGTAGAGGAAATGGAGAAGTGGATGCAAGACCGAAGCGAGCTGGAAAGTGTGCTGTCTGAGGACCTTGGCTGGCGCTACATCCGGATGACCTGCGACACACAAAATGATGAAACCACAAAGGCGTTCCAGTATTTTGTCTCCGAGATTGAGCCTCAGATTGCACCCTACGACCATGAGCTTAATCTGAAGCTGATGCATTCACCTTACGTGAATGGCCTCGACAAGGAAAAGTATAAAATCTATTTGCGCGGGGTGGAGCGCGCATTGGAAATTTTCCGGGAAGAGAACATTCCGTTGCAAACCGAGATAAGCACAAAGCAGCAGCAGTATGCCGCCATAACTGGAGCCATGACCGTGACGCTGGACGGTGAGGAAATGACGCTGCAGCGTGCCGCCGACCGGCTGAAGAAAACAGACCGTGCCGTGCGCGAGGAAGCATGGCGTGCCATACATGATCGCCGATTTGAGGACCGCGGGAAACTGGACAGCCTTTTCGATGAGCTGTTGCAACTGCGAAACCAGCTTGCCCTGAACGCCGACTTCACCAACTTCCGGGACTATATGTTTGCCGCCCTTGGCCGCTTCGATTATACACCACAAGACTGTTTTGACTTTCATCAATCCATACAGGAGACGATTGTGCCTTTGCTCACAAAAATAGATGAGGAGCGCAAGTTAAAGCTAGGCTTAGAGCAACTGCGGCCATGGGATTTAGACGTGGACCCAAGCGGCAAAAAACCCTTAGAACCTTTCCGGAAAGGCGAAGAACTGCTGGAGAAAACAGTGCAGGTATTTTATAAGTTAGATACTTTCCTGGGCGACTGCCTTGCTACCATGCGGGAGATGGGTCACCTGGACCTAGAGTCGAGAAAAGGGAAAGCGCCTGGCGGGTATAACTATCCGCTGGATGAAATAGGGGTGCCCTTTATCTTTATGAATGCTACCTCCAGCCTCCGCGATGTTATCACGATGCTGCACGAAGGTGGCCACGCCGTACACTCCTTCCTGACGCGGGAGATGAGCCTGAACGCCTTTAAGCATCCGCCTTCTGAGGTGGCCGAGCTGGCCTCCATGTCAATGGAACTCATTTCGATGGATTACTGGGACACCTTTTTCAAGGACGAAGACGAACTGCGTCGTGCCAAGCGCACCCATCTGGAGAGTGTACTGGAGACATTTCCGTGGGTGGCTACGGTAGATAAATTTCAGCACTGGATTTACGAGCACCCGGAGCAGACCCCGGAGCAGCGCCATCAGGAGTGGATTAGTATTTTTGAGAAATTTAACCACAAGTTGGTTAGTTGGGATGGGCTGGAGCAGTATAAGCCTTTTACCTGGCAGAAACAGCTGCATATATATGAGGTGCCGTTCTATTATATAGAGTATGCCATGGCGCAGTTAGGCGCTATCGCCGTCTGGAAGAACTACAAAGAAAATCCTGCCGAAGGGCTGGCCGCTTACAAGCGTGCCCTGAGCCTGGGCTATACCGTCTCCATCGGGGAGGTATACGAGGCTGCCGGTATAAAATTCGACTTCAGCACAGACTATATCAAGAGCCTGGCAGATTTTGTACAGGAAGAGATGGAGAAGATTTAACTTTCTTCTGTATACCCATACAAGAAGCCTCGCAATTTAATGCGGGGCTTCTTATTTTTAGATAAGATTGGCGTGTGGAACTGCTTAATATGAACAGCACGGGAGCGAAGGTCGTACAAAGCAGTATGAAAACAATCAATAAGAGTATTTATATAGGGCTGCTGTTATGGGTATCGGCTGCCTGTACAACCAATCCAATTAACAACACAGCAGCAACTACTGTATCCTCCGGACCTTTAGAACCCTCCGGGCCTCTAGATATAGGTCCTGTAGATGTGGGTGTGGGGGGAGGTTTATTGCCGAACAGCATGCCTTACGTGGTAGGCACCTGGCATGGGGTAATTCCTTGTATCAACTGCCCCGGCATTACGTATGACCTCCTGCTGAATGAAGATAACACTTTCGAAGAGACACGGGTTTATCAGAATAGAGACACAGGAGCAACTATCCGGACTGGTACCTGGCGAATAACGGAGGAGGGTGTGCTGGAGTTAAACAACAGGGATGCTGAACCGACAAGGTTTGATTTGTCTACTGCCGGAGAATTGAACATGCTGGACGAAAGCGGCAATCCCATCGAAACACCGATTGCGGACATGTACCGGTTAAGGAGAGAGCCTGAGTTGACAGAAACAGATACGCAACTATGGACTGGGAGAGTGGGGGTTGACTTTGTTGCGACAGGGAATGAACCAGGCTGGTTGCTGGAGATAGACTTAGAAGAAGGCATGTATTTTAAAACGCGTCCTTCCGAGACTGTTTCATTAAGCGCTCCTTTGCCAGCGCCTGCCACAGAAGGAAGCACAACGAGGTATTTTGCCCAAACAGAAGATGGCGAACTGGTGGTAGAACTGACAGAGACGCCATGCACAGATTCCATGTCTGGCAGCATGCTACCTTATACCGTTCAGGTCGTAGCGAAGGGAGAGCGCTTTGTGGGCTGTGGAAAATACCTTGGGGAGGCAGGTCGTTAAGAGTAAGTAAAACTAAAGAACAGAGGCCCTGGCTATAGGTATAGCCAGGGCCTCTGTTTAATGCTGCCGTCCATCTCTGTCCCGGCAGGTTAAGCTTGTTTTTTAAGGTGTTGTAAGGTGAGATTTAGGTAAAGTAGTGTCTGTTTTAGTTTTCAAGCCCATTAGCAGCATAAGAGATAAATTGTCGGCGATTTCTGCCGGCGTCATTTTGCCTTCCGGCTTATACCAGGTATGAATCCAGTTCAGGCCGGAAAGTATGGTTAGAGCCGCGAATTTCTCATCCGGCACCATAAACTCTTCATTCTTGATACCAGTCTTTATTATTCCACGGAAGCGCGCCTCATACGTGTCGCGCAGGGACAGAAACTGGCTGTGATAAGGCTCGCTCAGGTGGCGCCACTCGTGCAGGAATACAGCGGAGGCCTCTGTGTTATTAGTAAGTACCTGTACATGGGCAGTAATTGCATGCTGCAGCCGCTCCGTAGCCGTGCCTCCTGTTGCCTCTGCGGCATCTATGGCCTCAAAAAACTCATCTGCCATCCTAAAACACACCCGCTGCAGAATCTCTTCCTTCGATTTAATATGAGAATAAATACTGGCAGCCTCTATGCCCAAGGCGTTTGCCAAGTCACGCATGGATGTAGCAGAAAAACCCTTTGACTTAAAAAGCGCTGTGGCCGTCTGCTCTATTTGTTTTTTTCTGCTCAATACTACCGCTGTTTGTTCTTACCAAAGATAGCAAGCCTAACAACCGTTAGCAAATTTGTTTTTTATTAACTGTTGTTTGGCGCACATATTGGCAATAAGGGTGTTAGCAGGCACCTCTGATGTACAGCAGCTGTAAAAGGTGGATTGTTTTTTGCTCTTATGAAGAATAAGATACAAGGTGTATTCTTGCCGGGGCCTCAGCTTATTTTCTAAAGCTTTTGAATAGGCTTGCGTATTTGTGTAACCTTGTCTATCTTTTTTAAGCTATACCTGTTATAGATATGGAGAATGAAATTATGGCTGACCTGACAAATACAATAGAAAAGCAAACGATGGAGTTTGTGCATTACGAAGTGAAAGAGCGGGTAGGGTATATTACCCTTGCCCGTGCAGAGAAACGTAATGCACTTAACTTTGAGGTGGTACTGGAACTGAAGCGCGCTTTTGCCAGGGCTGAGGATGATGAGACCTGTAAGGTAATTGTGCTGCGCGCGGAAGGGAAAGTGTTCTGTGCCGGAGCTGATTTGGAATACATCCAACACCTGCAGGAAAACGATTACCACGACAACCTGCTAGACTCTACTCATCTGATGGAGCTGTTTCGCATGATTTATACCTTAAAGAAGGTTGTGATTGCCCAAATCCACGGGCATGCTATAGCCGGTGGCTGTGGGCTTGCGGCTATCTGCGATTTTGGCTTTACCGTGCCTGAAGCAAAATTCGGCTATACGGAGGTAAAGATTGGCTTTATCCCTGCTATTGTAAAGGTGTTCCTGCTGCGTAAGATCGGTGAGTCAAGAGCCAAGCAACTACTGCTTACCGGCGATCTGATTTCAGCAGGAGATGCAGAACGGTACGGACTGGTACACTATGTAGTGCCGGCAGCCGAGCTGGAAGAGCATGTTTTTGCCTTTGCTCAAAAACTTTGTAATGAGAATTCCCGTCAGTCGATGGAGGTTACCAAAGAGATGATAGCCCGCGTGCAGTCAATGGGCCTGGAAGAAGGCCTGCAGTATGCTTCGGAAATGAACGCAGTGGCCCGAAGCAGCGCAGATTGCCAGCGCGGCATTGCTGCTTTTCTGAAAAAGGAGCCGATTAATTGGTAAGCTTCTGTTTAATTTTTTAAACTATTTGTTAAACTTGCTGTTCTTTGGGTATGCTGACTGGTATCTGGATCATGTTAGTGACTTTTGTAGCAATGGAAGGCGTGGCCTGGGTCATGCATAAACATGTGCTGCACGGGTTTTTATGGTTCCTGCACAAGTCACATCACACGCGTCATAATCATGCTTTTGAGCTCAATGACCTGTTTTTTGCCTATTATGGCACTTTGGCGATGCTGTTCTTTATTTTTGGCAGCGACCCGATTGATTACAGGTTCTGGATTGGGGCGGGAGTAACACTTTATGGCGTAGCCTACTTTCTTATTCATGATGTGTTTATACATCGGCGCATTAAACTTTTCGGGAATACGTCTAACGTTTACCTGAAAGCGTTAAACATGGCGCATAAGGTGCATCATAAAAAAAAGGGTAAGTATGACTCAGAGTCCTTCGGAATGCTTTGGGTGGCACCACGGTATTATAAAACAGCATACAAAATAGTTAAAAACAAGGAAAAGCGTGGCTCAGTACACAATCAAGGAACTTGAACATCTTTCAGGAATTAAAGCGCATACTATCCGAATCTGGGAGCAGCGCTATAAAATCCTCAATCCAAAGCGCACTGATACCAACATCCGCTACTATGACGATGCCGATTTAAAGTCACTGCTGAACATTTCAGTACTGAACGAGCGGGGCTTTAAAATCTCCAAAATAGCGCAGATGGAGCCTCAGCAAATATTAAATAAGGTGTCACAACTATGCGATGCCCCTTGCGAGTGCTCCCATCATATTAGTATCCTTGTCTCGGCCATGGTAGATATGGATGAGGTGAAGTTTGAGAAGCAGCTTTCCACAGCCACCCTGCAACTAGGCCTGCATCAGACGATGGAGCAAGTTGTTTACCCATTTCTGCATAAAATCGGTATTCTGTGGCAGACGAACAACATTACTCCCGCACACGAGCACTTTGTAAGTAACCTGATCCGGCAGAAACTGATTGTCGCCATAGATGGGCAGGTCTTGCGCCGAAAAGAGAATTCCCCCACTTATTTATTGTATTTGCCGGAAGGAGAATTACATGAACTGGTGCTGCTCTACATGAACTATATACTAAGGGCTAACGGGCAGCATGTGGTATACCTGGGGCAAAACCTCCCTTTCAAGGATGTGGAACTGACGCATGAGCAGTTTCAGGCAGAATATATCTGTACCGTAATGACTGCTTTACCTGAGCGGGATCAGGTGCAGCCATATCTGAACAAACTTTCACAGCGTTTCCCGCAAAGCACCATATATGTCTGTGGCTTTCAAGTGCAGCATGATTTTCTTGTTTTTCCTGAAAACGTGGTGCGCCTTAGTCGTATGCAAGACCTAGTAGATAGACTAAAGTAGAAATATCCCGCAAACTGTACTCCTGCTCCTGTCATACATTTGACAGGGGCAGGAGTTTTTTTATGCTGTTCACCTTATATATAGGTACATACACAGGTTTTTATAAGTCGTTTGTCGTTATTGTTTAATATTTATTGAAAATAAGTTAAACAGTATTGGTTAAAAATATAATAGTTGCGTATATTTGTTTATGCTTTAACCTTAAAAGTATAAACAAATGACTGCTATAGAATTTAATAATCTTGTACAAAATGTGGTACTGTCTCTTCGTCCGGTGGCGATGAATCTGACACGGGATGCGGATGATGCAAAGGATCTCGTGCAGGAAACAATGCTGAAAGCGCTCACTAATCGTGATAAATTTAAGTCAGGGACAAACCTGAAGGCATGGTTGTATACCATCATGCGCAACACGTTTATAAACAATTACAATAAAATCACGAAGCGCAGCAGCAACATCGACAGTTCGGAGTACCTGCAGTACCTGAATACCGATGAAAGCTATATCACGCAGAACAAAGGCACGGCGACCTTCGTCATGAATGATATAAACAAAGCGATTGCCAGTCTGAGCGAGGAGCATAGGACCCCTTTTATGATGTATTACATAGGGTATAAGTACCTCGAGATAGCAGAGAAACTTGATATTCCGATTGGTACCGTAAAAAACCGCATCCACATTGCCCGCAAAGAGCTGAAGCATGCGCTCAAAGTGTATAACCGGGATATATAGTCAATTATATTAAAACCTGTACCTCTCTGCATGGCGCAAAAAAAGATAATTGTAATCGGATCCGGTTTTTCGGGTCTATCGGCGGCAACCTGCCTAGCTGACCAGGGTTATGAGGTGACTGTACTGGAAAAGAACAGCAGCCCCGGTGGACGGGCCAGAAGCTTCGCTGCCGAGGGGTTTACTTATGACATGGGTCCAAGCTGGTACTGGATGCCTGATGTGTTTGAATCTTACTTCCGCCGCTTCGGCAAAACCACCTCCGACTATTACGACCTTCTGCGGTTGGACCCTTCTTATACCGTTATTTTCGGTGAAGACGATTTTATGGAAATTCCCGCTTCTATGGACAAGCTGCGCGAACTTTTTGAAAGCCTGGATAAGGGCAGCGCCAACGCTTTAGACAAGTTTCTGGAGCAGGCTTCTTATAAGTATGAAGTCGGTATTAACCAGCTTGTTTACAAGCCCGGCAGGTCCGTCAGTGAGTTTATGAACCTGCGCCTGCTCTTGGATGTGCTGCGCATGGATGTCTTTCAATCCATACACAAGCACATCCGCCGCTTTTTCAGCCACGATAAAATCATCAAGCTGATGGAGTTCCCGATTCTTTTCCTTGGCGCTCTGCCCCAGAATACGCCAGCCCTTTACAGTTTAATGAACTATGCCGACATCAGTTTGGGTACCTGGTACCCAATGGGTGGCATGCATAAAATAGTGGAGGGCATGGTGAAGCTGGCAGAAGAGAAAGGTGTAAAATTTTTGTATGACCAGGATGTGCAGCGCATAGACGTGCAAAACGGGGTGGCAAAGCAGGTGCTGACAGCCACAGATGTTTTTGACACCGATGTGGTGGTGGCCAGTGCCGATTATCATCATGTAGAGAAAGAATTGCTGCCGAAAGCTTACCAAAGCTACTCCGATGCTTACTGGGAGAAACGTGTGATGGCCCCTTCTTCGCTGCTGTTTTACCTTGGTGTGAACAAGCGCCTGCAAAACCTGCAGCACCACAATTTGTTTTTTGATGAAGATTTCGGGCCGCATGCCCATGAGATATATACAGATCCGAAGTGGCCGAACAAACCCCTGTTCTACGTTTCTGCCCCTTCTGTAACGGACTCATCGGTTGCCCCTGAAGGTTGTGAGAATTTATTTGTGCTGATACCCGTTGCACCCGACCTGGAGGACAAGGAAGAGGTGCGGGAAAAGTACTTTCACCTGGTCATGGACAGGCTGGAACGGCTTACAAAGCAGGAAATTCGTAGTAGTATTATATACAAGCGCAGCTACGCCCACAAAGACTTTATACAAGACTACAATGCCTTCAAAGGCAACGCTTACGGGCTGGCAAACACCCTGATGCAGACGGCGCTGCTGAAGCCGAGCTTAAAAAGCAAAAAAGTTAAAAACCTTTACTATACCGGCCAATTAACTGTTCCCGGGCCGGGCGTGCCCCCCTCCCTTATTTCGGGACAGGTAGTGGCGAAGGAGGTGGCAAAGGAGTATGCAGCGCCGCTTGCCGTAAAAGTATAGAGTACCTAAAACCAATCAAGTGCATGGAGCTATTTAAGGAATGTTGCTTAAAGTGCAGCAAGATTATCACCGAATCTTACAGTACCTCATTTACATTGGGTATTAAAACGTTGCATAAAAAGTTTCACATGCCCATCTACGGCATCTATGGTTTTGTCCGGATAGCCGATGAGATAGTGGATACTTTCCATGACTTTAACAAGCGACAGCTACTAGCGGATTTTAAAAAGCAGACATACGAGGCGATAGAAAACGGCATAAGCCTAAACCCTGTGCTGCACGCTTTCCAGAGCGTGGTAAAGGAGTACGACATTGATAAGGAATACATTGAGGCTTTCCTTAAAAGCATGGAAATGGACCTTGATGACCATGTATACGACCGATCCCTTTACAAAGAGTACATCTTTGGCTCGGCGGAGGTGGTAGGGCTGATGTGCCTGAAGGTGTTCTGCGAGGGAGACGCGGAAATGTTTGAGCGGTTAAAAAAGCCAGCTGCCAGCTTAGGGTCTGCTTTCCAGAAGGTTAACTTCCTTCGCGACATGAAAAGCGATTACAACGACCGTGGCCGGGTTTACTTCCCGAAGGTAGAGTATATGAACTTTAGTAACGACTGTAAGGTTGAGATCGAGGAAGATATTCTGAGAGACTTTGAGGATGCCTACGCCGGTATCATGGCTTTGCCGCGCTCTGCGCGGATGGGCGTTTATCTGGCCTACGTCTATTACCTCAAACTCTTCAGGAAGATACAGAAACTTCCGGCAACCCATATACTGAAAGAGCGCGTAAGAGTACCTGACAATACAAAGCTGGCACTTCTGCTCGGCTCGTATCTCAAGTACCGATTAAACGTATTCTAATTCATGTCAAAAAAAGTTCTTTACCTGTTTCTGCTGGTCCTCCTTTACAGCAGCGCGTGGGCCGATGACGCCCGTTATAATGTATCAAAGTTGCGCTTGCAATACCTGCAGGCAAGCAAAGAGGAAGCAGTGGCGAAGCAGTTTCATAAGAAAATGAGCGCCTACAGCGAAAATGACCCGCTGTTGCTGGCCTATAAAGCGGCATCAGAGGCGGTGATGGCCAAATATGTGTGGAACCCTTACAGCAAACTGAAGCAGGTAAGAACCGCAAATGCCATTTTTGAGGACGCTGTAGCGCTGGACAAGGACAACGCAGAGATACGTTTCCTGCGGTTCACCCTGCAACACTACGTGCCACGCTACCTGAATCTGAGCGGACAAGTGGAGGAAGACAAAGATTTGATTATCAGCAGCCTTCAGGACTACCCGAACTCCGGTATGTCGAAGCCGCTGGCACGCACCATACGTGATTTTATGCTCACAAAAGATCATTGCACAGAAGCCGAGAAGAAAATATTGCGCAATATCAACATCTAAATGTACATCTATCTATACCTCAACATTTTTACCATACTTTTCCCGCTGCTGCTGTCTTTTGATAAGAAAGTAGCTTTTTATAAGAACTGGCCGGCATTATTTCCGGCCATACTTGTAAATGCCGTAGTGTTTATGGCCTGGGATGCCTGGTTCACAGATTTAGGGGTATGGGGGTTCAACGAGGAGTATCTGACAGGAATTTACCTGTTTAACCTGCCACTGGAGGAGGTGCTTTTCTTTATCACAGTGCCTTATGCCTGCGTGTTTATATATGATGTACTGAATGCCTATATCCCAAAAGACCTGCTGCAGCCTTACGCCAAACCCATAGCGCTTGTACTGATGCTGGTGCTGCCGCTCATCGCAGTTTTTCATATGGCACAGCTTTATACTTCTGTTACCTTTACAGCGCTTGCTTTGCTGCACCTCGTGCATCTGCGCTACTTTGGCACACGCTACCTGGGCCGGTTTTACCTGGCCTACCTCGTGCACCTTGTGCCTTTTCTGCTGGTAAACGGTGTTCTTACCTACCTGCCCATTGTGTGGTATAACGATAGTTATAACCTCGGCCTGCGGATAGTTTCCATACCTGTAGAGGATACAATGTATTCTATGCTCATGCTGCTGCTAACTATCTCTGTATATGAAAGTTTGCGGCAACGAAAATCAGTTAAACAATATGCGTCTTTAGCTGTATAAGAGAGTATATGCAAAGCCTAAGTGTAACCATCGACTCAAACTCCGGATTCTGCTTTGGGGTGGTATATGCCATTCAGATGGCAGAAGATATACTGGATGAGCAGGGATACCTTTTCTGCTTAGGCGATATCGTGCACAACGATGAGGAGGTGGAGCGCTTGCAGAAGCGGGGCCTGCGCATCATCGACCATGCCCAAATGGCGGAACTGCATAACGAGTCGGTTTTGATTCGGGCGCATGGCGAGCCGCCGGAAACATATCAAATTGCGTTGCAGAACAACCTCACGCTGGTTGATGCCTCATGCCCTGTGGTGTTAAAGCTGCAGAACCGCATCAAAACCTCTTATGACAAAAAAGACAAGATCTTTATTTACGGCAAGCACGGCCATGCGGAGGTGGTGGGACTGTTGGGCCAGACAAGCAACGAAGCAGTGGTTTTTGAAAATATGGCGGAATTGCTGCAGCATGAACTGCCGTCTAATATTACGCTCTACAGCCAGACCACTAAAAGCACTGACAGCTTTTACAAGATAAAAGGAGAACTGGAAGAGCGTGGTTACGAAGTAAATGCCAACGATACTATTTGTCGCCAGGTTTCTAACCGTGATAAGGACCTGCGTAAATTTGCGGCTAAATTCAATAAAATTATTTTTGTATCCGGTACCAAATCCTCGAACGGTAAGGTGTTGTACCAGGTTTGCAAAGACACAAACCCAAATACTCGTTTTATTTCCAAAGTAGAAGAACTGAAGCCGGAGTGGTTCCAGCCAGGCGATACGGTCGGCATTTGTGGTGCTACTTCCACGCCTATGTGGCTGATGGAAACGGTACGGGAGGCTTTGAAGGGATATAATTTATAAAATGAAATTATAGCTTTGTGCGAAGCACATAAAGCCCGTACGGGTGTCTGATTAGTAGGTAGAAACAATAATATATGGCGATAGTAAGGCGTAACGACGTCAGAGGTGTGGTGATAGCGGCAGTAGTGGTGGCTCTTTGGACTGGTCTGCTGGTGTATCTGCTACAATGGTCCGTTGACTTCTCCTCTTCATTTACTTATCTCTTTTTCCTGTTGCAGACGCACTTGTACACAGGCCTTTTTATTACCGCTCATGATGCGATGCATGGCGTAGTTGCACCGGGGCGGCCTAAGTTGAACCGAGCTATAGGAACCGTTACGGCCCTGTTGTTTGCCTATAACTGGTATCCGCGTCTTTTGCCCCGGCACCACCAGCACCACCGCCACGTAGCCACGGAACATGACCCTGATTATCATGCCGGCTCTTTCTGGCCCTGGTATTTAAGTTTTCTAAAGCAGTACATTACCTGGTGGCAGATTGTTCTGATGGCTATCACGTTTAATGTGCTCAAGCTGTTTTTCCCGCTGGAGAATGTTGTCCTCTTCTGGATGTTGCCGGCTATAGTGGCTACTTTCCAACTCTTTTACTTTGGTACTTACCTGCCCCACCGTGGAGAGCACCCTGCAGATAACCCTCATAAGTCCGGAACACAGGCTAAAAACCATGTTTGGGCTTTTATAAGCTGCTACTTCTTTGGCTACCACTACGAGCATCATGACAAGCCTTATCTACCTTGGTGGCAATTATATAAAGCTAAAGGCTGAAATTTACCTGATTTTCAGCCGGTAAAATATACTTTAGCGGAGATTGAAACAGCTTGTGTTAAAGTGACGTAAGGGAAGTGGTTTGACGCTGCTGCGTGCGGCTTCACCTGAACCTATACTCTTTTCAGCCATGATAAAAATCTTTACAAGAGCTGCTTTCCTGCTGGGGTTTATTCTGTTTCAACTTTCTTCGTTGTCTACTTCCGCGCAGGGAGTGTTTGCCAACAAGGATCCAGGTTCTTTAAGGGCAAGTGTAAGTTATGTATATCTTTCTGATTTCGATAGCCAGGGACTCATGTTTAGTAATCGGTTACACCACTATTTGGGAGAGCGCTTTGGCTTAGGTGTAAACTTAGGCATGCTATCAGGGTCGCGTTACGATAAAACCAGCGAGATTTATACTATTAAGAGCACCTATTACATGGGTGGCTTCGAGTTGAATTATGATTTACTGCAGAACGAGACGCTTGTTTTCCGTATAGGAGGCGGAATGACAGGCCGGCATCGTTCCGAAATAAACTCTGATCCGGAAGATGTTGGTACCGTAGATGGCTCTGTAGTACATATCAGAACGGCTGACGTCGGGGTTACAGGTTTTATAGAAAATGACTTTGGCGTTTTTCGCAATGGCGTGGCAGGAGGTAGGATAGAGTACCTGTACTATACCAAAGGGTCGCCTGTACTTGCCGTTGGCTTACACATGGGTTTTACTTTCTAACTGCATCAAATACCGTCAAACCGCATAAACAGAAAAGGGGCCGCTTTAGCGGCCCCTTTTCTGTTTATGCGGTTTGATTAATGTGCTCCCTTTTTGCAGCAGTCATCCAGCCTCTTGTAGGCGCGCTCCTGGGCGGGCTTGTCATCAGCATCATATCCTGTCTCAGTCACGGCCTTGCGAATATTGTCAACATTCGTTTTACGGCTATCAAATACCACCGTCAGCACTTTCGAGTCAACATCTAAAGATGATGACTTTACGCCTTTCTCATAAGCCATGGCCTTCTCCATGGTTTTCTTGCACATGTCGCATACCGCTGACGTTTTGATGGCAACTGTCTCTTGGTTTTTAGGCTGTGTTTGTGCATTCGAGCTCATGCTCAGAAGCGCTATCAGCATAGACAGGAGCAGCATTTTTACCTTTATCATGTTAAATTGAAGTTATAGTTAAATATGAATTATTTTGTCTTCTTTATCTTTTATTAGTCAATCTTGAAGCGTAAGCCAGCGTAAATCACGCGCCCTGTGATAGGTCCCCACACCATGCTGGCATCAAAATTTGAGCCAAATGGGTCGCTAGCACCAACAATCGGATTGGGCTGCCGGTAGTTCAGGAGATTTTCTCCACCTACATAAACTTCCCAACGTTTGAAGGCCCTTGTTACCTGCGCGTTCGTAGTAAAAAACCTGTCCGATTCGCGCATGTTCATGGCTGCGCCACTGTCTTCTATAGAAGCAAGCGGCATCAGGCCGAAGTATTGTGTGGTGAGGTCCGCGCGCCATTTATCGAATGGCGTGGCAAAGCCTAGGTTCACAAAAAACCGGTGCTCCGGAATCATCGGTTTTTGCACCAGCTGGCCGCTGTAGGTTGTCTTTACATCGAAGTATTTATAAGCAGCCTTTACATCAAAGCCTTTCAGCACCTCGTATTGCACCTCTGCCTGGAAACTTTTAGAGAACGAGCGCCCGCTCAGGTTGTAGAACATAACCCTTTTTGGGTCCGTGTACATATCGGCCACCACCTGGTTTGTGAAAGTTGTATAGTAGTAGTCTGTTACAAAGGTGCCTGGTCTTCCGCCTAACTCAAAGTAATGGGTAAAGGAGCCGCCTAAATTCCAGGCTTCCTCTGGCTGAAGCTCCTCCCTGAAATCAATAGCGCGGGAACTGACAAGGGCTGCCGTGTTTTCTGCAACAGGATTGGCTACTCTGAATCCTTTGCCTGCTGCCAATCGGAAAATAGTGGTAGGAGTAGCGTCAAATTTCACATTCAGTCTAGGCGTAAAGATGGTGCCGTACAGGTTGTGGAAATCCAAGCGGGAGCCAGCCACTATCGTCAGGTTGTTAGAGTTGTTATACACATACTCCAGGAACGCCCCCGGCACACGCTCTGTCCGGCCAAAAGTGCTGTCGGTTAAGGTTTCGGTGTAGCTGTCGTAGTTGTAGCTGAGGCCTGCTTTATAGGTGTGGCCGGTGTGGCCAATGATGGACTGGAAGATTAACCTGGCGGAGCCGCTGTTCTGTTCTCCGTCATAGTTGCGCAAGCCGTATTGTGCGTCAAACTTATGATGCGTGAGGGACGTAATGGCGCCAATGCTCTGGTAAGGCTTGCCTGGAAACGTATAGGAGGTTTTATTGTAGGCGGTAAGCCTGTCAGTTTCAGATTCGGTACCATAGTAAGGCTGCTCTTCCTGTAGCGTATTCTCGTCGTACTCCATCTGGCCACCTATCCTAGTCTCACGCAAAGCACCCACGCCAAACTCTGATACAACGGCTTTGTGCTCGTACTTCCACTTATTAAACATGTTGTACTGTGTGCCCAGCGAAAGGTCCATAAAGCCATCCTTGTTGCGGTCTACGCGGTTGTGAAGTTGGTCGGTGTGCAGCATCAGGATAGTGCTCCATTTGTCGCCTACTTCCGTGGCCACATTCACGTTGGCATCAAAGCGTGCCAGGCTGTTGCCATACACGTTCACAAAAAGCCGCTCCGCTTTTGCCGGGTCTTTCAGCATCACGTTCACCTGCCCGGATACAGACTCATAGCCATTCAGGACGGAGCCTGTGCCTTTGATGATGTCGATGGACTGGATATAGGTGCCGGATAGGTAGTTGAGGCGGTAAGGTGTGGCCAGTCCGCGCAGGGAGGGTATGTTATCTGTTGTGAGCAGGGTATAAGAGCCATCCAGGCCCAGCATCTGAATCTGCTTTGCCCCGGATACGGCGTCCGTGGTGGAAACTTCTACAGAGGCATTGGTCTCAAAGCTCTCTGCCAGGTTGCAGCAGGCAGATTTCTCCAAATCCCGGGAGGTGATAATCTGTGAGTTAGTGGGAGTGAGGGAGGAGTAGCGGGTTTGCTGTCCTTCCACCACCACTTCTTTCAGAGAACCAGAGGCTGCCAGCGGGATGGAAACGAAATCTTTCCCGGTTACCTGAATAGTATCAGGGGTATAGCCAATATAGGTGACGACAATCTCAGGGCTTATGGCATCCTGTTTCTGAAGAACAAAGCTGCCGGTGGCATCGGTGGCAGTGCCAATGCTGGTGCCTTTCCAGACTACATTGGCCCCTATTATCGGACTAGAAGTATTGGCACTGTCTACCACTTTGCCCCTCAGTTCCTGAGCGTTGGCAGACAAGGTGAAGGTGAAAAGAGCAGTTAGAACTGCTATGTAATGAAGCGGATTGCTTTGTTTATTCCGGAACATGTTTTTAAGTAATTTGAATTTCAGACGTAAAAATCACAGCTGACGAGGAAAATGCTCCCACTTCAGCGGTTTTCACGCGAAAATCAAATTATCAGCACCTGGAGGAGGTGCAGGAGCTTGCGGCCATAAAGTGGAGGGGAGGAGTCGGAGTAAGTGAGGGGGCGCAGGTCTGTTGGTAAACTGCTGAACAAACCTGAAAAAACCGGTGTTACCTCCTCATATAAGAAAACAGGCAGCGCAATAGCCAGTGCCTTCTGTGAGGAAACTGTCTCCAGTTTGGCAAAAGTTACCTCTTCTGTGCAACAGCTATCTTCCTCATTGGCAGCCTTCTCACCTTCGCAGCAGCCGTCGGTATGAGCCAGCGCTTCTACCTTTCTGAGCCCTGTCATCAGGCACAGTTGCTCACTGAGCGCAATGCCCACAGACCCCAGCATAACGCAGAAGGCAAGCAGTAGCGGAACGGTATGGCGCAGGGTGGTTTTCACATTGCAAATATACACATTTCCCCCACTTTGTCCCACATTTGCCATTTTCTCCCACTTTTGTTGAAGAACCAAATCAGCTAAAATTAGTTGTTTTCTATATTTTAGTTATAGTGGTGTTTTTCAGTGTATTATGATTTAGTGCCTCGTAGTATAAGCAAACGCCGCAACTGGTGCAAATAAACTTATACCCAAAATATAGACGTGGAAATGTGGATAATGTGGATAAGTGGGGTGGATAACCATAATTTATCCACAAAGTGGTAAAAAGTGGTAGATTGTGGTTGTGGAGTTTTGCTGATTCGCTACATTTGTATAGTCCAAAGTCTATACAGTCAGAACCTCGTTGCCTATGAACTTTCTCTCCGGCGAATATGAGTGCAAGATTGACCCCAAGGGACGATTAGTTTTACCTGCAAAGATAAAAGCTAATCTACCGGAGGAGTCAGGCAACCATGTTGTGCTTATGAGAGGATTTGAGCCATGCCTGGTGCTGTACCCAAAGGCGGAGTGGAAGGTGATTTACGACAAAGTGGCTGGGTTAAACGAGTTCAACGAAGAGTACCGTCATTTCCAGCGGAACTTCTTCCGGGGCAATACCGAGATTGAGTTGGATGGCACAGGCCGCTTTATCGTGCCGAAGACGATGGCGCGGTTTGCGGCGCTGGAGAAGGAGGCCATCGTGGTGGGGCTCGGCAACCGTGTAGAGATATGGAACCCGGACCAGTATGAGGACTTCCTGATAAAGGATCAACAGAATTTCTCACAGCTCGCCCAGAAGTTCCTGGGTGATAAACCGGCTGAAGAGCCGCTGATTTAATTAATGGAGTACCACCGTCCAGTAATGTTAGAGAAGTCTGTAGAGGCCCTGGCTGTTAAGCCCGAAGGAATCTATGTAGACGTGACCTTTGGAGGTGGTGGGCATTCTAGCCTTATCGCAAGCAAGCTTACAGCCGGTAAGCTCTATGGGTTTGACCAGGACCGGGACGCTGAGGAGCAGTCGAAGAAGCTGGATAGCACTACCTTTCAGTTTGTGCGCGCCAACTTCCGCGACTTAAAAAAGTACCTGCGGCTGTACCGGGTAAAAGAAGTGAACGGTATATTGGCCGACTTAGGTGTTTCGTCGCATCAGTTTAACGTGCCGGAGCGTGGCTTCTCTACCCGCTTCGACGGGCCGCTGGACATGCGCATGAATGCAGAGGCAGGCACGACAGCGCAGGAGGTGCTGGAAACCTATTCGGAAGAGCAGTTGCATCGCATCTTCGGGATTTACGGAGAGGTGAAAAACGCGAAGACGCTGGCCCGCACCGTGGTGGAAAAGCGGAACCGGGTGCCACTGCAGACGATAAATGACTTTAAAGAGGCCATCAGGTCTTGCACCCCGAAAGGGAAAGAGAACAAGTACCTGGCGCAGGTGTTCCAGGCGCTTCGCATAGAGGTGAACGACGAGATGAAGGCGCTGGAGGAAATGCTGGAGCAGGCAACGGAGCTGCTGAAGCCGGGCGGGCGGCTGGTGGTGATTTCGTACCACTCGCTCGAAGACAGGCTGGTGAAGAACTACATTGCCAAAGGCAAGTTCTTCGGGGAAGTAGAGAAGGATCTGTTCGGGAATGAGATAAAGCCATTAGAGGCGGTGTACCGCAAACCGGTTACACCAACGGAGCAGGAGTTGCTGGAGAACAGCCGCTCCAGGAGCGCTAAGCTAAGGGTGGCAGAGAAGAGAGCGGAGAGCTGACAGATAAATGCAGAGTATTAGCTAAAGGAAACAAATTATTATGGCTTCAAATGTACTAACAAAGAAAGCAGATGCATCTAAGGGAAACCTGGTGCGTGTGAAGCCAGAGCCGGAAGCACCGAAGCCAAAAAAGGCCAGAGGCTTCAGCTTATTTGCGCTGCTTGATAAATATGCCAACGTAGATGCCTTGTTTGAACATGGGGTGCCGCTTAAGTTTATGCCGCACGTCCTGTTCCTGACGGGCATCACCCTTTTCTATATCGGCAACACCCACTTCGCCGAGAAAACCATCCGCAAGATTGAAAAAGTCAAAATAGAGACAGAAGACCTTCGAGCGGACTTCACCACGCTCAAGTCTGAGTACATGGAGGCCAGCAAGCAATCAGAGGTGGCACGCAACGTGGCGCCCCTTGGCCTGGTAGAAAGTTCATCTCCACCTTTTCAAGTAGTTGTGCCTGCGGATGAATATTAAAAAATCCATACTCGTTAGGGTGCGGGTAGCCTTTCTGGCTATCTGCCTTTTCGCGTGTGCGATAGTTTACAAAATCGTGCAGATTCAGTTTATGGATGGCCAGAAGTGGAAGAGCATCTCCAAAGAGCGCCGCATCTACTATAAGCCGGTGGCCGCTACGCGCGGAAACATCTTCTCCGACAATGGAAGCATTCTGGCAACATCACTGCCTTTTTACCGTGTCGCGTTCGACCCGACAGTGGCTAAGGCAGAGACATTTAACAGCGGTGTGGATTCGCTGGCTTTGCTGCTCTCCCGGTTTTACGGCGATAAGTCTGCGGATCATTACCGCCGGAAAATTAAGAATGCACGCCACTCAGACAGGCGCTACATACGCCTGAACAGCAGGCAGATAAATTATCAGGACAAGAAAATGATGACGCGCTGGCCCATTTTCCGGGAAGGAAAAGGCAGAGGCGGCGTGATATTCGAGAAAGTAGAAAAGCGTTTCAAGCCTTTCGGCTTACTGGCCGATAGAACCATCGGCTTTATCAACGAAGATAAATACGGGGCAGGTTTAGAGTATAGCTTCAACAGCAACCTGACAGGTACGGATGGGGAGGCGCTCTTCGAACGTATCGCTGGGGGAAGCAAGCCAATTTACGACGGCACTGATGTAAAGCCGCAGCACGGCTACGACATCAAAACCACCATCGATATTAACCTGCAGGACGTTGCTGAAAACGCCCTTTACAAAGCCCTGGAGCGAACAAAGGCAGAGTATGGCTGCGTGATTATGATGGAGGTGAAGACAGGGGAGATAAAGGCGATTGCCAATCTTGGTAAAACCACCGGCGGCTACATCGAAGACTATAACTATGCAGTTGGTAACCAGGGGCGCACAGAGCCAGGCTCCACATTTAAGCTTGCTTCTATGATGGCCCTCTTGGAGCATGCTCCCCAGATAAACCTGTCGGATACAATCGATACCGGCGATGGCCGCTACCGCATCAGGAATACCATTATGAGCGATTCGCACCATGGTGGCTTTGGGAAGATAACGGTGCAGCAGGTGTTTGAGAAGTCGTCGAACATTGGAGTGGCAAAGCTGATGGAGGCAAACTTCAGCCAGAATCCCCGCGCCTATGTAGACTATCTGCATCAATTTGGTTTGAGCAGTACGCTTGGCTTTCAGATGGAAGGCGAGGCACGCCCGTACATGAAGAACCCGCAGGATAAGAACTGGTACGGTACTACGCTTACCTCCATGGCCATCGGGTATGAGCTGAAACTCTCTCCGCTGCAGACGCTCGCTTTCTACAACGCGGTGGCAAACAACGGCGTGAAGATACAGCCGATCATTGTAAAGGAAATCCGCAAGGCAGACAACGTAATTCAATCATTCAACACACGCGTGCTGAATGAGAAAATCTGTTCGGATGAGACGCTGAAGAAACTGAAAATGATGCTGGAAGGGGTGGTGGAGCAGGGAACTGCCAAAAACATCCGCAGCGCAGACTATAAAGTAGCAGGTAAAACAGGTACGGCGCGTAAAGTGAAGAATGGGCGCTACGTGCGCGAGTATTCTACCTCCTTTGCAGGCTACTTCCCGGCCGACAACCCGAAATACTCCTGTATTGTCATTATCGACAGTCCAAAAGGGGTGAACGTGTATGGGGGCGATGTGGCAGCGCCTGTTTTTAAGGAGTTGGCAGACAAGGCCTATGCCCGCGACTTGGCTATGCACAAACCGATGCATGCCCGCGTGGTACCAAATAAAGACAGCCTGCCGCTGATACCTGCCGGCAGCTTCGATGATCTGTCTGTTATCCTGAACAAGATTGGCATCAGCAGTCATGCTACCGCCGGAGCAGATGAGGAGTGGGTGAAAGTGGAGCCACAGCGACGTTCACTCAATTTTAAGGCAAACCCGGTGCTGCAGGGGCAAGTGCCTGATGTAACAGGTATGACGCTGCGTGACGCACTCTTTATCCTGGGTAATCAACACCTGGAGGTGAGAGTGGAAGGTTCCGGAAAGCGGGTGCACAGGCAATCCATGGCACCAGGCACTGAAATAGATAAAGATAAAACCATAACGATTACGCTTAGCTAATGCAATTACTGCAAACCATACTGAAAGATGTAAAAGTGCTGGACACAAAAGGTTCGCTGGGTGTGTCAGTGGCAGGTATTACATTCGACTCGCGCCAGGTGCGGGAGGACGTGGTGTTTGTGGCAGTGCGCGGCGTGCAGACTGATGGGCATGACTTTATTCCGAAGGCCGAGGCGCTAAATGCGGCTGCCATTGTCTGTGAAGCGCTGCCAGCGCAGCTACAGGAAGGCATAACTTACGTGGTGGTAAAGGATTCAAAAGAAGCGCTGGGGTATATTGCCTCTGCTTTTTATGATTTTCCTTCCAAAAAGCTGCAATTGGTTGGAGTAACCGGTACAAACGGAAAAACAACTTCTGTTACGCTGCTGCACAAGCTGTTCCGTGAATTGGGCTACCATGTTGGGCTGCTCTCCACCGTGCAGAACCAGATAGATGAGGAGGTGATTCCGGCTACGCACACCACACCGGACGCTGTGAAGCTAAACGAGTTGCTGGCGCAGATGGTAAAAGCGGGTTGCACGCATTGTTTCATGGAAGTAAGTTCGCATGCCATGGTACAGCAGCGTGTGGCGGGGCTCACATTTGCAGGCGGCGTTTTCACGAACATCACCCACGACCACCTCGATTACCATGGTACTTTTGATGAATATATAAAAGCCAAGAAGTCTTTCTTCGATATACTGCCAAAAGGTGCTTTTGCGCTTATTAACGCCGATGACAAGCGGGGACCGGTGATGGTGCAGAACACGCAGGCTAATGTGCATTATTTTGCATTACGCAAAGCTGTTAATTTCAAAGCCCGCATCATCGACAATACTATTCAGGGGCTGCACCTCGAAGTGGACGGCCACGAGATATGGTGTAAGCTGATCGGAGCATTCAACGCCTACAACCTGCTTGGTGCTTATGGCGTGGCTGTGCTGATGGATGAAGATAAGATGGAGACGCTCACTGTGTTGTCGAGTTTAAGCTCTGCCGTCGGGCGTTTTGACTATGTGGTGTCGGATGCGCAGATAACTGGCATTGTAGACTACGCCCATACGCCGGATGCGCTGGAAAACGTGCTGAACACGATTCAGCAGATCCGGAACCCGAACCAGAAAGTGATTACGCTGGTGGGTTGCGGCGGAAACCGCGACGCAGCCAAGCGCCCCGTGATGGCAGACATTGCCTGCCGTTTCAGCGACAAAGTAATTTTGACCTCCGACAACCCGCGCTTTGAGGAGCCGCAGGCTATTCTGGAGGACATGCAGAAGGGGGTGAAGCCGCTTGACTATAAAAAAACACTATCGGTACTGGACAGGAGAGAAGCTATCAAAACAGCCGTTATGCTGGCCGATGAAAATGATATCATTTTGGTGGCAGGAAAGGGCCACGAGACATACCAGGAGATAAAAGGCGTGAAGTACGATTTTGACGACAAGCAGGTGCTGCACGAGATGTTTCAGCAATTAGGTAAGTAACAAGACAGCACAAACGAATACAAAGAATAAAGCCAAGGGAAAACGATTACAATTAAATGCTATACTACCTCTTTACATATCTGGACCGCGAATTCGATTTTATCGGGGCAGGTGTGTTCCAGTACATCTCATTCAGGGCAGGTATGGCTACGCTTGTTTCGTTGCTGATCGCGATGATATTTGGCGGTAAACTGATAAAAGTACTCCAGCGCAAGCAGGTGGGGGAGAGCATCCGCGACCTGGGCCTGGAGGGGCAGATGGAGAAGAAGGGAACGCCGACGATGGGCGGTTTAATTATACTGCTCGCCATCCTGGTGCCTACGCTGCTGTTCGCGCGCCTTGATAATATTTATATCCTCCTGATGCTGGTCTCTACGGTATGGTTAGGCCTTATCGGTTTCCTGGACGACTACATCAAGATATTCAGAAAGAACAAAGAAGGGCTGGCCGGGCGCTTTAAAATATTAGGCCAGGTTGGCCTCGGGCTTATCGTGGGGCTGACACTATACTTCAACGATGATGTGGTGGTGAGGCAGTACCTGTTCAACGACGGCACTGTTTCGGCGGTTAACGCTACCAGTAGGTACACGGACGTGCATAAGATGATTACAACCATTCCGTTCCGGAAGAACAACGAATTGGACTACTGCAACCTGTTTGCTTTTGCCGGGCCGCTGTTTCAGGACTGGTCTTGTTACCTGTACATCCCGTTTGTAATCCTGATTATCACAGCAGTATCTAACGGGGCGAACATAACAGATGGTATCGACGGACTGGCGGCTGGTACTTCGGCTATCATTGGCATGACGCTGGCGATATTCACCTACGTGTCTGGTAACACCATTTTTGCTGACTACCTGGACATTATGTACATACCGAATTCAGGAGAGCTGGCTATTTTCTGTCTCGCTTTTGTTGGAGCCTGCGTGGGTTTCCTGTGGTATAACACTTACCCGGCGCAAGTGTTTATGGGCGATACAGGCAGTTTGGCCATTGGTGGTATTATCGCGGTGCTGGCGCTGATTGTACGGAAAGAATTATTGATTCCCATTTTATGCGGAATCTTCTTGGTAGAGAACCTGTCGGTGATGCTGCAGGTGAGCTATTTTAAATATACGCGGAAGAAATATGGCGAGGGTCGCCGCATCTTTAAGATGTCGCCGCTCCACCACCATTATCAGAAATCAGGCTACCACGAGTCTAAAATCGTTGGCCGCTTCTGGATTGTGGGCATTATGCTGGCCATTTTAACCTTGGCAACTTTGAAATTACGCTAAGGACAGGCACAACGGGATACGATTAACGAAACTATGAAAGTAGCAATACTAGGAGCAGGAGAGAGTGGTGTAGGAGCTGCTTTGCTGGCAAAGGCAAAGGGGCTGGAGGTGTTTGTCTCGGATATGGGGGAGATAAAGGAAAGCTACAAAGCAAAGCTGGTAACGGCAGCTATCTCTTTTGAAGAAAAAACACATTCTTTTAACCAAATACTCAACGCTGATGAAATCATTAAAAGTCCTGGCATTCCTGATAAAGCTGCAATTGTACAAGAAGCAACCAAGAGAGAGATACCGGTAATCTCGGAAATCGAATTTGCCGGAAGGTATACAGATGCGAAGTTTATCTGCATCACCGGAACAAACGGCAAAACAACGACGACGCTGCTGATATACCACCTGCTGAAAAACGCAGGATTGAATGTGGGTTTGGCAGGTAACATAGGAGAGAGCCTGGCAGAAAAAGTAATCGAGAACAAATACGACTACTACGTGGTGGAACTGAGCAGTTTTCAGCTCGACAACATGTACCAGTTCAAGGCGCATATTGCGGTACTCACGAACATCACGCCGGATCACTTGGACCGCTATGAGTACAGCATGGAAAAATATGCTGCCTCCAAGCTAAGGATAGCGCAGAACATGACGGGGTCTGATTTTTTCGTGTACAATGCCGATGACGAAAATATTGCCAAGGCCTTACATAAAGAGACGTTCGCAGGAACTACGGTGCCCTTCACACTAAAAGGAGCCGGCAATGGCAAAGTTTTCCAGGAGGGTAAAAATATAAAAGTGGAGGTTGAGTTTTATAAGGGGGAAATAGACACTTCTAAATCCACTCTCATAGGCAAGCACAACCAATACAACACCATGGCAGCTGTGGCAGTGGCCAAACTGATGCAGGTTTCAGACGAAGCGATTGAGCAGGCTCTGGAAACTTTTCAGAATGCGGAGCACCGCCTGCAGCCGGTAGGAGTGGCCAAGGAAGTAACCTATATCAACGATTCCAAAGCCACGAATGTAGAGGCGGTGTGGTATGCGCTAGAAGGCATCAAGCAGCCCATCATCTGGATAGCAGGTGGCGTGGACAAAGGCAACGACTACAGCACGCTGGTAGAACTGGCACGAGAGAAAGTGAAAGTGCTGGTATGCCTGGGCAAAGACAACAAAAAGCTGCAGGAAACTTTTGGAAGAGTAGTGCCGATTATTGCAGAAACCACTTCCATAGAGTATGCTGTGCGCCTGAGCCGCTCACTGGCCACGGCCGGAGATGTGGTGCTGCTTTCGCCGGCCTGTGCAAGTTTCGACTTGTTTAAGAATTACGAACACCGTGGACAGCGATTTAAAGAAGCTGTAGAGAAGATAGTGCTGAAGAAATAAAAGAATACAAGCATAACCAAAGCCAAAGGTTTATGAACAAGCAGTGGTTACAGAAAAACCTGAATGGAGATCCCGTACTATGGGGAATCGTGATCGTGTTCTCACTGATCAGTGTGGCTGTGGTATATTCTGCAACGGGTACGCTTGCTTACAAGAAAATGGAAGGGAACACCGAGTATTTCCTTTTCAAGCACTCTTTCCTGATTTTTGTTGGTCTGGCCTTTATGTGGGCTGCCCATAAAATTAACTACCGCTATTACTCCAAGCTTTCGCTGCTGGCGCTGCTGCTTTCTGCACCACTGCTTATCATCACATATTTCTACGGTTCCAATATCAACGAAGCATCCCGTTGGATTACGATTCCAGTTATCAACCAAACCTTTCAGCCTTCGGATTTAGCCAAGTTGGCTCTGATATCATACCTGGCCAGTATGCTCTCCAAAAGACAGCAGGTGCTGCACGACCTGAGAGGAACCTTACTCCCCATTTTTGGCTGGACAGTAGCTATTTGTGCGCTGATAGCCATGACAAACACGTCTACTGCCGTATTGCTTTTCGGTACCTGCATGCTGTTAATGTTTATCGGCAGAGTGCCTGTAAAGTATCTGGCGGCGGTAGTTGCAGTAGGAATAGTTGTAGGGGGTATCGGCCTTGCCGTGGGGCAGCGTATGGATACGGCCATCAGCCGGATGCAGGATTTCATGGACCCCAACGAAGTGCCCTTTCAGTTGGAGCAGTCTTACATCGCCATTGCCACCGGTGGCGTGGTAGGTAAGGGGCCTGGTAACAGCGATCAACGCGATATCCTCCCGCACCCTTACTCTGACTTTATTTACTCTATCATCCTGGAAGAATACGGTTTGATAGGAGGTGTAACAGTGCTGTTTTTATACCTGGCGCTTCTCTACCGGGGCCTTGTCACGGTGAGTAAGAGCAATGGGGCTTTTGGAGGACTTTTATCTGCTGGTCTGAGTTTTAGCCTTGTGTTGCAGGGAATGGTCAACATGGCGGTAGCCGTAGGGCTTGGGCCAATTACGGGTTTGCCGCTGCCACTGCTCAGTATGGGAGGTACCTCCCTGATTTTTACCGGTATTTCCATCGGGATTATTTTGAGTGTAAGCCGTAACGAAAGCGAGTTGGAACGTGCTGCCATGGCTACCGTTACCGTAAATTCACCCGTTAATACAGCTGTAAATGCCTGAGTCTAACCGACCATATCGCGTTATCATCAGCGGTGGCGGCACCGGCGGGCATATATACCCGGCCGTGGCCATTGCCAACCAACTGAAGGAGGTTAATCCGGAGGCAGAGATCCTGTTTGTGGGCGCGAAGGGCCGGATGGAGATGACGCGTGTGCCGGAAGCAGGGTATAAGATTGTGGGATTGTGGATTAGCGGCTTACAGCGGCGCCTGACGCTGGACAACTTGTCGTTCCCGTTCAAGGTGTTTTCCAGTGTGCGTGCAGCCCATAAGATTATCAGAGATTTTAAACCGGACGCCGTGGTAGGTGTGGGTGGCTATGCCAGCGGGCCCTTGTTATATGCCGCTACGGCACGTAAAGTGCCGGCGCTCATTCAGGAGCAGAATTCTTACGCAGGCATCACGAACAAACTGTTGGCGAAGCGGGTGGATAAAGTATGCGTGGCGTATCCAAACATGGAAGCTTTTTTCCCCGCTGAGAAGCTGGTACTGACCGGGAACCCGGTGCGCAGCGATATCATGAACAGCCAGCAGAAACGGCAGGAGGCACTGCAGCACTTCGGCCTTATTGGGGAGAAGAAAACGATACTGGTCATTGGCGGAAGCCTGGGTGCTAGAACTATAAACCAAAGCATCGCTGCCGGCCTGGAGCAAATTATTCAGGCAGGTTATCAGTTGATCTGGCAAACAGGAAAGACTTATTATCCGGAGGCACAGGCGCTGGAAGAAAAGCACAAAGCGCAGGATGTACGTGCCTTTGACTTTATCAAGCGCATGGATTTAGCCTATGCTGCGGCCGACATTGTAGTTTCCAGGGCAGGGGCTTTGTCTATTTCAGAGCTTTGCCTGGCGGGGAAACCTTCAGTGCTGGTGCCTTCGCCAAATGTGGCCGAAGATCACCAGACGAAAAATGCCATGGCGCTGGTGCAGCAAAATGCTGCCATACTGGTGCGTGATGCGGAGGCAGCTGAGAAATTAGTACCGGCTGCTTTACAACTGGCGCAGGATGAGCAGGAGCAAAAGCGCTTGCGCACGAACATCCTGAAAATGGCCCGCCCGAATGCGGCAGCCGATATTGTGAACGAGCTAATTGGATTGATCAAGTGAAACTGGAAGACTATACATACATCTACTTCTTAGGCATCGGCGGCATCGGAATGAGCGCCATTGCCCGCTGGTTCAACGCCAAAGGTTACCCGGTGTGGGGCTACGATAAAACCCGCACCACCTTAACCGAGGCGCTGGAGCAGGAAGGCATTGTGGTGCACTATGAGGATGATGTAAACCTGCTGCCGCAGGAGGTTTTGCAGCATAAAGAGGAAACATTGGTGGTGCTGACGCCCGCTATTCCGGCAGAGCACACCGAGTGGGCTTACCTGAAGGAGCAAGGCTACACCATCAAAAAGCGCTCGGAGGTGCTGGGTATCATCACGGCGTCTGCTTATACTGTTGCAGTAGCCGGAACACATGGGAAAACTACAACTTCTTCCATCGTGACTCAACTGCTGCACCATGCCGGAGTAGACTGTTCCGCCTTTTTAGGTGGTATCGCCACCAACCTGAATTCAAACCTGCTGATAGGCAAAGGAGCTGTTGAAAAAGAGGAGGTGATAGTAGTGGAAGCCGATGAATATGACCGTTCGTTCCTGACGCTGTTTCCGGAAGTTGCCATTGTAACTTCCGCAGACCCAGACCATTTGGATATTTATGGTGATAAGGAGGAACTGATACGTACTTTTCAGAAGTTCATTAGCCAGATAAAGCCCGGCGGATACCTGTTCTTACACGAAAACACGGACCCGCGCCTGACGGAAAAGGTGCAGGAAGGCGTGCAGGTAATCAGGTACAGTTTGAACAGCGGAGCGGCTCACTCAGAAAACCTTCAGATCAACGGGCGTTGGTTTGAGTATGATATGGTGAGCCCTTTTGGAGACATCAAAAATATAAGCTTAGGTGTACCAGGTTTTCACAATGTAGAAAACACCCTGGCGGCAACTTTGGCGGCGCAGGTTTTGCAGGTTTCCGATGATAAAATAAGGGGTGGAGTAGCGGCTTACACAGGTGTGAAGCGGCGGTTTGAATTTGTGTACGAAGGCAAGGGAAAAGTATATATTGACGACTATGCGCACCACCCGAAAGAGATAGATGCATTCATGATTTCACTGCGTGCGCTCTATCCAAACAAGCGAATTTTAGTGATATTTCAGCCGCACCTTTTTTCGCGCACGCGTGACTTTGCAGACGAGTTTGCAGAGAGTCTGAGCAAGGCTGATGAACTGGTTCTGCTGGATATCTATCCGGCGCGCGAAAAACCGATAGAAGGAGTGACATCAGACCTGATTTTAGAGCAGGTAAACTGTCTAATTAAGTCGTTGGTTCCAAAGGAAAAAATAGTCGAAAAACTGTCCAAAAACGGTGATTTTGACGTTTTAGCCACTATTGGAGCTGGTGATATAGATACGCTTGTAAGGCCATTGAGAAATTTTTTAGAAAATAACTGAGATGGGCTTGAATAGTAAAATAAAATCTTTAATTTTTGCAGGTTGTAGCATAGTATCCATTGGTGCTTTGGCCGGATTTGCTTCCTCTCGGCAAAATGAAAAAATCTGTGAGAAAGTGTCAATAATTATTGATAATGAGTACAATAATTACTTTATTGGGGATAAGGAAGTTCGGGACCTGCTAACACGTGAAGGTGAGCGGAAACTTGAGGGACTTTATAACCAGGACATCGACCTGAAGAACCTCGAAAAACGCATCGAAGCAAACAAATTTGTGAAGGATGCGGAGGTATACCGGGGCTTAGATGGAAACGTGCATGTAAAAGTAAAACAAACAAGGCCTATTGCTAGAATTATACGAACAGATCAACAAGATGTCTACATTGACGCAGAGGGTAACATCCTTCCTCTGTCCGACAGATACACCGCTCGTGTAATACCAATAACTAAGTCAGCACTTATCAAGTCATCTGACAAAGGATTCTTTCAGGATTCTATAGGCCAGTCTTACCTTTCCCTGCTGCAGTTCATTGAGAACGACCAGTTTTGGAAAGCACAAATTGCCCAGATGCACATAGACGGCAGAGGGGAAGTGTCTTTCCTGCCTCAGGTAGGTGAGCACACTGTTGAGTTTGGCAAGCCTGTAAGGGTAGAGCAAAAGTTTAAAAAGCTAATGATCTTTTATAAAGAGGTACTGCCCGTGATGGGTTGGGAGAAATATAAGAGAGTGAACATTGAATACGAAGACCAGATAATTTGTGAATAACAGAAAAAAGATATGCAGAACGACAAAATAGTAGTAGGCTTGGATATTGGCACAACCAAAGTTTGCGCACTTGTAGGTCGTAAAAATGAGTTTGGCAAGCTGGAGATATTAGGGATGGGAAAAGCTACCTCTGAGGGGGTAGTGCGCGGCATAGTAAGCAATATCGACAAAACAGTAGAAGCCATCCGCAAAGCGATTCGTCAGGCCGAAGAACAGTCGGGTATCAACATTGGGGTAGTAAACGTAGGCATTGCAGGGCAGCATATCAAGAGCCTGCTGCACAACGGGAGCATCACACGCCAGGTAACCGACCATGAGATCACGGTAGAGGATGTAAATCGCCTTACGAACGACATGTACCGGTTGGTGACTCCTCCCGGAAGCGAGATCATTCACGTGATGCCGCAGGAGTATAAGGTAGATTATGAAGAAGGTATTGTCGATCCGGTAGGTATGTCTGGTGTGCGCCTGGAGGGCAACTTCCATATCATCACAGCGCAGTCTAACGCCATTAACAACATCAACAAGTGTGTGTCGCGCGCAGGTCTGGAGGTCGACCAACTGATCCTCGAGCCCTTAGCATCCAGCATGTCGGTGCTAAGCGAGGAGGAGAAGGAAGCAGGAGTGGCACTGGTAGACGTGGGCGGCGGCACAACAGATGTAGCCATCTTTAAAGACAACATTATCCGCCACACGGCAGTTTTGCCTTTTGGGGGAAATATCATTACCTCCGATATCAAGCAGGGTTGCATGGTGATGCAAAACCAGGCAGAACAGCTGAAGGTGAAGTTTGGCAGAGCCATAGCCGACGAAGCTTCCGAGAACGAGATTGTCTCCATACCGGGCTTGCGTGACCGTACGCCGAAGGAGATTTCGCTGAAGAACCTTGCGTATATCATCGAGGCGAGGATGGAGGAGATTGTAGAGTTAGTATATGCTGAAATAGTGCGCTCAGGCTATGGTAATAGCCTGGCGGGAGGCATTGTAGTAACAGGAGGGGGCTCCCAGTTACAGAATCTGGTGCAGTTGGTAGAGTACATTACGGGCATGGATACGCGTATCGGTTATCCGAACGAGCATCTGGGCAGGTCTAAGGTAGACGCTGTGAAGAGCCCGATGTATGCGACAAGTGTCGGATTGGTGCTTGCCGGCTATCAGCCGTTAGATCAGCGCGTGGACCATTACACAGGGGTAAATGAGCCTGTGTATCAGAAACAGCCAGAGCCGAAAAGCACAACTGGCAGCAGTAATAGTGGAGGTGGCCTTCTGCAAAAGCTAAAAGGCTTCTTATCAGACGACATCGACAACAAACAAAGTTATTAACCCATTTTAGAGCAGGAGAAAATCGCATGACTTCAATGTATTCATTTGACTTGCCGACCAGTGGTAAGTCTATCATAAAAGTAATTGGCGTCGGGGGCGGAGGCAGCAATGCCGTGAACCACATGTACGGCCAGGGTATCAAAGATGTAGAGTTTATCATCTGTAACACCGACTCACAGGCTTTAAAAAGCAGCAGTGTTCCGAACAAACTGGCCATCGGCCAGAACCTGACGGAAGGTTTGGGTGCCGGTGCTAACCCTGAGAAAGGTAAACACGCTGCCCTCGAGAGCAAGGAAGAGATACGGGAGATGCTAAGCAACGACACCAAAATGGTGTTTATCACGGCTGGTATGGGTGGTGGTACCGGTACAGGTGCTGCCCCGGTTATTGCGAAAGTGGCCAAAGAACTGGGCATTTTGACAGTGGGTATCGTAACCGCTCCTTTCGTGTTCGAGGGTAAGAAGAAGAAGATAGCAGCAGAGAACGGCATCAAGGAACTGAGCGAGAACTGCGATACTATCCTGGTGATCCTCAATGATAAACTGCGTGAGATGTTTGGTAACCTGACCATCCGTGAGGCTTTCGCGAAAGCTGATAACGTGTTGACGACTGCTGCTAAATCCATAGCTGAAATCATCACGGTTACTGCTGAAGTAAACGTTGACTTTGAAGACGTAAAAACAGTAATGAAAGACTCTGGTGCTGCAGTAATGGGTTCTGCAATTACAGAGGGCGAGGGCCGAGCCCTGCGTGCTGCTGAGGAAGCACTTTCATCTCCTTTGCTCAACAACACCGATATCCACGGTGCTCAGAAAATCCTGCTTTCAATTATGTCTGGCGAGCAGGCGGAACTGGAAATGGATGAACTGACTGAAATCACAGAGTATATCCAGGATAAGGCCGGCCAGGAAGCTGAAGTTATCTTCGGGCACGGCATCGATTCTTCTCTTGGCCAAAGTATCCGTGTGACGGTGATTGCCACTGGTTTTGCCAGTGACGCGGAGAGTATCATTGAGCCAAAAAAAACATTCTTTGACTTAGAAAGCCAAAAAAAAATCGAGGTAACTGAACCTGTGAGACCAGAGCCTGCGCAAGAGGTAGCTGCCTTTGTGTCGCGCCCTGTAGCGCCTGCTCCTGTAGTTACACCGCAACCTCCTGTACAGCAAACACCACCGCCGGCCGCGCCTCCAACTTATGAGCAGCAGCCGGCACATCGTCCGGAGCCGCAGCCAGTACGGCCGCAGCCAATCATTTTTGAGCTGGATAGCGATGTACAGAACCATAACAATGGTGGTTATACGCATAATGCTCCCCGTGAAGACGATGGCCGTGCGGCACGTGAGCGCGAGGCGGCAAGCCGTTTAGCAGAAGAGCGTGAACTGATGCAGCGCCGTGCAGAAGAGCGCCGTGAGCGTTTGCGCATGCTGAGTTCAGAAATCACTTCTGAGGCTATTAAGGAGAAGCTGGATGTGCCAGCTTACCTGCGCCGCAATGTAGCCTTAGATAGAGTGTCACACTCTTCAGAGCGTAACATCTCCCGTTTTAACCTGAACGACGACAACGAGATCTTAGGCGACAACCGTTTTCTGCACGACAACGTGGACTAAATAATTAGTAATCCTAAACAGAAAGCCCCTGCATGCGCGCATGCAGGGGCTTTCTGTTTATACGTCTACCTGAAACGGAAAGAGAGAAGCCTTTAAAATCGGATGAGCTGTTCAATCTGTTCTTCCATCAGGTCATTGTAGAGGTCGCTGGTGATGATCTTCCCGTCAAAGTTTTTCTCGATGTGGGCAAACTTCAGTTTCATAGCCATAATGTGCATGCCTAGGTAATGCAGTATATCCGTAAGGTGGCTAAGGGCAAGTCCGCTGCCTTGCATACCAGACGATAAGCCTATCAAAGCTCCTTTCTTATCCTTGAAAGGGCAGGGGTAACTAAGCGCATCAATAAAAGCCTTCAGCACGCCAGGGAAAGATGAGTTATATTCCGGAACCACAAAAACAAACTTGTCAGAGTTCTCTATGACTTGAATAAGCTTGTTGAATTCTTTGTTCTTGCCTGCATTCTTGTACATCGCTGAAACAGTAAAATCAGCAGGTAAGTCAGCCAAATCTACAATGTGATAGGCCTCCTGCCGTGCGTCCAGCATAGAGGCGTATAAGTCGGCAATGGCTCTTGAGCGTGAGGCAGGTCTATTAGTGCCTGATATGATTGTAATCATATAATGTGTTTCTTATATCTCCTTTAACAGTTAATACCAGCATAGGTTATAGAGGAGGACGTTTTACGTACGTTCACTTCCGGTGCTTGTATCTTCATGAAGTATGGATATACAAGCGCATCTAAAATAAAAAAGGCGGGAACAGTAGCTGCCCCGCCTTTACTTATGGTAAAGCTTTATTAAGCTACGTTCTCAGAGGTTGCTTTTGCAACAATAAACTCTCTTCTGAGCTTGTTGATGTTCTCTAAAGATATGCCAACGGGGCACTCGGCAGCGCAGGCACCTGTGTTGGTACAAGCTCCAAAACCTTCAATGTCCATCTGGGCAACCATGTTCTCCACGCGCGTCTTACGCTCTGTCTTACCTTGCGGAAGCAGGGCCAGTTGCGACACCTTCGCACTGACAAACAGCATGGCAGAAGCATTTTTACAAGCGGCCACACAGGCACCACACTGGATGCAGGTAGCTGCGTCGAACGCTTTGTCTGCTACTGTTTTCGGGATTGGAATCTCGTTGGCATCCGGCACACCACCTGTGTTAACGGAGATGTAACCACCCGCCTGCTGAATACGATCAAACGCAGAACGGTCCACCACCAGGTCCTTATGAACCGGGAAGGCAGCTGCTCTCCAGGGCTCAATAGTAATGGTGTCGCCGTCTTTGAAATGACGCATGTGCAACTGACAGGTAGTGGTGCCACGCTCCGGACCATGTGCACGGCCGTTGATAAACAGGCTACACGCTCCGCAGATACCCTCACGGCAGTCATGGTCGAAGGCTATAGGCTCTTCGTTACGTATTTCTAGGTCATCGTTCAACACATCCAACATCTCCAAAAACGACATGTCAGGGGAAACGTTCTTTACAGGATAGCTTACCAGCTGACCTGCTGTGTCTCTATTTTTTTGGCGCCAAACCTTTAGTGTCAGGTTCATCGGTTTAGCATTTGGATTACTTCCAGCCATTTCTTTTGAATTAGAAATTATGAATTATGAATTAGAAATTATCAGAATTGACGCCCTTGTATAACAATCTTTTAAGGCTATTCATTTCTAATTTTGAATTTCTAACTTTCAATTATCAATCAATTATTTGTAGCTACGCTGCGTGAGTTTCACGTTCTCGAACTCAAGGTCCTCCTTGTGTAGCCTTGGCTCATTGCCAACACCCGTAAACTCCCAGGCTGCTACATAAGCGTAGTTCTCATCATCACGCAGGGCTTCGTTTTCCGGTGTCTGAGACTCCTCGCGGAAGTGACCACCACAGGATTCATTCCTGTTCTGGGCATCGTCTACCATCAGTTCGGCCAACTCAATAAAGTCAGCCACACGGTTTGCACGCTCCAGCGTCTGGTTCAGCTCTTCGCCTACGCCAGTCACTTTCACATCACTCCAGAAAGCCTCGCGTATTCTGCGGATTTCTTGTTTAGCAAATCTTAAGCCTTCTTCGTTACGAGCCATACCACAGTGTTCCCACATAATCAACCCTAGCTCCTTGTGGAAAGAATCTACGGTGCGGGTGCCCTGGATAGAAAGTAACTGGTTGTTTTTATCAATTACTGCCTGCTCTGCCTCTCTAAAGGCAGGGTGGTCCGTTGGCACTTTATCGTAAGGCATCTTCGCCAGGTAATCTCCAATGGTATAAGGAATCACGAAGTAACCATCAGCCAGTCCCTGCATCAGCGCCGAAGCACCAAGTCGGTTCGCACCGTGGTCAGAGAAGTTACACTCGCCAGCGGCATATAAGCCTGGGATAGTAGTCATCAGGTTATAATCCACCCAAAGGCCACCCATGGTATAGTGTACCGCCGGGTAGATACGCATAGGTCTTTCGTACGGGTTCTCATCCGTAATCTTGGCATACATCTCGAACAGGTTACCGTACTTGGCTGCAATAGCCGCCTGGCCGTCACGCTTGATAGCATCTGCAAAGTCCAGGTATACGGCAAGGCCGGTTGAACCAACGCCGCGTCCTTCGTCGCAAGCTAATTTAGCGTTACGGGAAGCCACGTCACGCGGTACCAGGTTACCGAAGGCTGGGTATTTGCGCTCCAGGAAGTAATCGCGGTCCGCCTCGCCAATATCATTTACAGAGATTTCACCTTTTCTTAACCGCTCCGCTATCTCCACTGTCTTTGGCACCCAAACACGTCCGTCGTTTCGGAGAGACTCAGACATCAGCGTCAATTTAGACTGGTACTCGCCTGATACCGGAATACAAGTTGGGTGAATCTGCGTAAAGCAAGGGTTAGCAAACAAGGCTCCTTTTTTATAAGCTCTCCAGGCTGCCGTTGTGTTGGAACCCATCGCGTTGGTAGAAAGGAAGAACACGTTACCGTAACCGCCTGTTGCCAGTATCACGGCGTGTGCGCTATGGGATTCAATTTTGCCTGTAATCAGGTTACGGGTAACAATGCCACGGGCTTTGCCGTCAACCATCACAAGGTCCAGCATTTCCGTGCGAGGGAATACCTTCACCTTACCGTAAGCTACCTGGCGGTTCAGGGCAGAATAAGCACCCAATAACAGCTGCTGCCCGGTCTGGCCGCGGGCGTAGAACGTACGCGACACCTGCGCACCACCGAACGAACGGTTGGCAAGCAACCCGCCGTAGTCACGGGCAAAAGGAACACCCTGCGCCACACACTGGTCAATGATGTTGACCGACACCTGTGCGAGGCGGTAAACGTTCGCCTCGCGTGAACGGTAGTCACCACCCTTTACCGTGTCATAGAAAAGACGGTAAACAGAATCCCCGTCGTTTTGATAGTTTTTGGCGGCGTTAATACCACCCTGTGCGGCAATAGAGTGCGCACGGCGCGGGGAGTCCTGAAAGCAGAATGCTTTCACATTATAGCCAAGTTCACCCAGGGTAGCTGCGGCAGAAGCACCAGCTAAGCCGGTACCTACTACAATTATATCGTATTTTCTTTTGTTAGCCGGGTTTACCAGCTTTACATTAAATTTATGCTTGTCCCACTTTTCAGCTACTGGGCCTTCCGGGATTTTAGAATCTAATATCATAGCAAAATAAAAGACAGTTAGTATAAAAAGAAGAAGTATAGTGGGATAATGGCAAAGCCAAGACACACAATAACTGAAAACGCGTAACCAAACATCTGAATGAAAGGAGTGTACTTTTTGTGATCTAAACCAAGCGTTTGGAAACCACTCTGAAATCCGTGAATCAGGTGGTAAGCCAGCGCCACCATCGCGAGCACGTAGATAAGTACATACCACCAAATCTGGAAAGACTCAACAACTCTGATATAAAGGTTTTCATACTCTGCACCCTCTATCACAACGCCCTCCAGGCCGCCGAAGCGGGCAGGAACAAAGAAGTTCCATAGATGGATAATGAGGAAAACAAGAATAACAGTGCCTAACAAACCCATGTTGCGGGAAGACCAGGTGCTGTTTTCCTGTGGGCGAACCTCAGCGTATTGAATCGGGCGGGCTGCCTTGTTCTTACGCACTAGTACGATAGCATCATATATATGAAAGAGGAAGCCAAGAAGTAGTACTATTTCCATGATACGGATAACAATGTTGTTGGCCATAAAATAGGAGTAAAGATTAAAGGCCGCACCTCCGTCATCATTAAAAAGCTGCAGGTTACCAATAAGGTGTACTACCAGGAAAGAACACAGGAAAAGGCCCGTAATCGACATGATGATTTTGCGCCCCATTGTACTGGAAAACGTTTTAGTAAACCAACTCATTTGTGTTTGTTATAGGTTAAGTAAATCAGGGTTTTTAATTACCAAAGGTAATAGCGGCCCTTATATAAACCAATTTTAGCTTCATATTTTGAATCAATCTAAATTGTTACGCGTACCACAAAAGGTTACAGGTTTATAACCTCCCTGCAATCCTTTTGTTGACATTTGTTGACAATAAAATCTAAAAAAATTAGTTTAGATAAGTACCTATAATTACTACCTATATTTACCGCCAAATATAAAATCGTATGCCAAACAGTTTACGCATGAAGTATTTGCTGCGCGGCAGTCTGTTGTTAGTGCTGATAGCATTGTGGGGAAGTTTCACAGAGGCACAGGCTACGCATATCCGGGCAGGAGACATAACAGCAGTACGCGATACCACCCCAAATCCTAATCCGCGAAGATTCTTTTTCAGGATGAACATTTTCACCGATCAGGCTTCTTCCGCTGAAGATCCGGTCGTGTTTATGAACATGGGCGGAGGAGTAATACTGGAAGTTGCCCGTGATTCAGTGGTCGATATCGGAAACGAGACCGACAGAGAAGTATACATGTGGGAGTACACCTTTCCTTCTGACGGTACCTTCAGGGTATCCTGGGTGGGGGTAAACCGTAACCTCGGCATCCTGAACATGGCTCCTCCCTCAGATCAACGGTCATTCTTTATAGAAACCGTTATCAACATAAACGCGCTGCGTGGCTTCAACAGTACACCTATCCTGACGGTGGATCCGATAGATATTGCTGCAGTGGGACGAAGGTACGTGCACAACCCCGGCGCTTACGACGCCGACGGTGACAGCCTTTCCTTTAAACTGATTGTGCCGCGTTACGAGGATGTGAACGGCAACATCTCGCCCGTTCCGGGCTACAACCTGCCCCACCTCATCTTCAACTGCACAACCTCCGACGCCTCCGGCCCTGCGACCTTCTCTCTGGACCCTTTGACGGGGCAGATGACCTGGGACGCGCCCTGCCGGCAGGGAGAGTACAACGTGGCCTTCGTGGTGGAGGAGTGGCGGGTCTCGCCCAACGGTGGGGCCGTGAAGTTGGGCGAGGTAGTGCGCGACATGCAGATACTGGTGCGCGAGACCCCTAACCGCCCGCCGGTGCTCGAGCCGAAGGACACTTGCGTGGTGGCTGGCACGGAGCTTCGCGGGGTGGTGGTGGCCACCGACCCGGACGGCGACTTGATAAACCTGACGGTGGCGGGCTCGGGCATTGTGCCGCCGGCCACCTTCGAGCAGACGGTGCGCCAGCCGGGTGAGGCGCGGGGGCTTCTCAACTGGCTCACCGACTGCGGCGACGTGCGGGAGCGGCCCTACCAGGTGGTGTTCCGCGCCGAGGACGTGCGGCCACCGGGGGAGACGCGGCTGGCTGACCTGCAGGCCTGGAACATCCGGGTGGTGGGCCCGGCGCCCGAGAACCTTGCCGCGCAGGGCGGCGACCGGAGCGTGACGCTCAACTGGGACCCCTACGCCTGCCAGAACGCCTCCGCTATCCGCATCTACAGGCGGGAGGGCCCCTCGGGCTTCGTGCCCGACGACTGTGAGACCGGCGTGCCCGCCTCCACGGGCTACGTGCTGGTAGGAGAGGTGGAGGCCGGGGTGGCCACCTTCTTCGACGACAACGGCGGGGCGGGGCTGCAGGCCGGGGTGGAGTACTGCTACATCATCTACGCTGAGTTCCCGGCGCCAGCGCGGGGCGAAAGCCTGGCCTCCAATGAGACCTGCGTGGCCATCAATCAGGACATCCCTTACCTGACCAACGTAACGGTGGACGAGACAGACGCCGAAGAGGGGCAGGTGACGGTACGCTGGACGCAGCCCGAGACGGGCATGCTGACCCCGCCGCTGGAGTACCGCCTCTACCGCAAGGAGGGCATGGGCGCCGGGGAGGGCTTCGTGGAAGTGTTCCGTAGCCGCGACATGTCTGACACGGTCTTCGTGGACACAGGACTCAATACGCAGGATTTGGCCTACCGCTACCGCCTGGAGTTCTACCAGTCACCTGCCGGGGGCGAGCCCACGGAGCTGCGGGAGAGCGTGGAGGCCTCGAGCGTGCGGCTCTCCGTTGCGGCGGCTGCCGGCGACGAGGAGGTTATGGAGCTGAGCTGGACTTATGATGTGCCGTGGGACAACGGCGCCTTCCTGCACCGTATCTACCGGCAGGAGGGGGCTGAACTGGTGCTCATAGACAGTGTGCAGGCCACAGGCGCTGGTGGCAGCTACCGCGACACGGGCGCCTTCGGGGGCCTGGGGCTGGAGCGGGGGCGCACCTACTGCTACGTGGTGGAGACGGCTGGGGGCTACGGGATAGCGGGGCTGCCTGAGCCGCTGCTGAACCTGAGCCAGGAGGCGTGCGCGCTGCTGGAGAAGGTGGTATGCGCCCCGGAGCTGAGCGTGGATGCGCTGGACTGCGAGGCCTTCGCGCGCAACCCGCAGGAGCCGCCGTACCAGAACGTGCTGACGTGGGTGCCGCAGGTGAGCGGCGACTGCACCGACCAGATAGCCTTCTACACGGTCTACTTCCGGCCTTCGCTGGAGGTGGAGTACGTGGCGCTGGGCACCACCGAGGAGACTACCTACACGCATGTGGGGCTGGAGTCCTTCGCGGGCTGCTACCGGGTGACGGCCACGGACACGGCGGGGCGGGAGAGCCCGCTGAGCAACGAGGTGTGCAAGGACAACTGTATTAGCTTCCTGCTTCCCAACATCATTACCCCGAACGGGGACGGGCTGAACGACGTTTTCCGGCCCGACCGCAGGACGGCCTTCATCCGCAGCATGAACTTCAAGGTGTTCAACCGCTGGGGGGTGCAGGTGTACGAGCGGCGTGCGCAGAGCGGGGGCGACGACCTTTACATTAACTGGGCGGGGGTGGACAACGATGGCAACCGCCTCACCGACGGCACCTACTATTATGAGGCCGAGGTGGAGTTCCACACCCTGGACCCCAGCCAGGCAAGGGCCACCTACAAAGGGTGGGTCGAGATTGTAAGATGATAATAAAAAACAAAACAAAACAGCTGCAGGGGGAGGCCATCGTTTTTTACGATGGCACCTGCGGCTTTTGCCAGGCAAGCGTACAACTGGTGCTGAAACACAACAAGAGCCGCAATCTGAATTTTGCGGCCCTGCAATCGGGTGTGTTAGAGGCGCTGGTTCCGCTTTCGCAACGCCCTGACCCACTGCCGGATTCAGTTGTGTTTTATGAGCAGGGCAGGCTTTTTACAGAGTCCGATGCGGTGCTTCGGATTGCACGTCACCTTAACTTTCTCTTCCCGGTGCTTTACTATTTCCGGTTTATTCCTTTATCTTTCCGCAACTTCTTATACCGTTTTATAGCCAGGCATCGCTATAAAATTGCCGGACAAACAGAAGCATGCATGCTGCCAAGTCCCGAAGAACGGGCAAGGTTTGTGTCGTAAACTGCTGAATTGTTAAATGGTTAAAATACATAAATTTTGAGCAACCATATAACAATTTAACCATCCAGCAATTGAGCCAATCAAAAAGGAAACGATAAACGAATAACAATAAACATTTAACGAAATGAAGGCATATGTTTTCCCGGGGCAGGGTTCTCAGTTCACGGGTATGGGGAAAGACTTGTATGAGCAGCACACCGAGGCAAAAAGGCTGTTCGACAAGGCAAACGACATTCTGGGTTTTAATATAACAGACGTCATGTTCACTGGCACCGAAGAGGAGTTGAAGCGAACAAGAGTAACACAACCCGCTATTTTCCTGCATTCTGTAACACAGGCAGCAGTGGCCAAAGATTTTAATCCGGACATGGTGGCAGGGCATTCGCTCGGGGAGTTTTCGGCCCTGGTTGCCAGCAAGGTGCTGAGTTTTGAAGATGGGCTGAGGTTAGTATACAAGCGTGCTCTGGCCATGCAGATGGCCTGTGAGGCAAACCCTTCTACGATGGCGGCTATCCTTGGCCTTGAAGATGACAGAGTAGTGGAGATCTGCGCCTCCATAGAGGATGAAATAGTGGTAGCAGCAAACTTCAACTGCCCGGGCCAGTTAGTGATTTCAGGCTCCAACAGAGGTATAGAGATTGCCTGTGAGAAAATGAAGGCAGCAGGTGCCAAACGGGCGCTTCCCTTACCGGTGGGCGGTGCATTCCACTCCCCCCTGATGAAACCCGCAGAAGTAGAACTTGCGCAAGCCATAAAAGACACAACCTTCAGCGACGGTATTTGCCCTGTCTACCAAAATGTGGATGCCAGACCTCACACCGATCCATTGGAGATCCGGCAGAACCTGATAAAGCAATTAACGGCACCAGTGCTCTGGACACAGTCTGTACAGCAGATGGTTGCCGATGGCGCGACGCATTTTGTAGAATGTGGCCCAGGCAAAGTGTTGCAGGGTCTTGTAAAGAAAATAGACCGTACAGCAGAAGTAAGTTCTGCAGAGTAATATTTTTTATACCACCCTCAGTTCAGAGCCCTTCCCTGTTTGTGCGGGGAAGGACTTTTGTTTTTATACCCAGTAGTATAAAGAACTTTCCATAGCTGCTCTCTTTTTTTTGTATGGCAAGAGCAGTCAAAACAGGCAAAGCGGAGGATTTGTTGAGGCGGAGCAAAAAAGAGGCCCAGTCGCTGGCTATCCATCATAGTCAGTTTCAATACTTTTCTTCAATCTGCCTGTTTGAGTTCCTACAGTCAAACGCAATAACTCTACTGTTTATCCTATGCCTGATGTACCCGAACCTCCAACATGTCTGGGCACACCTCCAGCAAGTCTTTCACCGTTTTTCCCAGCACCGGGTGCACCAGCTGTGGAGCTATTTCTGCCAGGGGCAGCAAGGTAAAACGGCGTAGGTGGAGTTGCGGGTGGGGGATGGTGAGGCGCTGGCTTTGGAGCACGAGCTGATCGTAGAACAGAACGTCGATATCAATGACGCGGGCGCCCCAATGTTCGAGGCGGACCCTGCCCAGTTCCTGTTCAATTGCATTTACCTTTTGTAACACCTGTTCGGGCGCCAGTTCTGTTTGCACTGCTAACACCTGGTTCAGGAAGGCAGGCTGGTCTGTATTTCCCCAAGCGGCTGTTTCATATAGCTTCGAACGTTGGGTAATGAGGCCAACTGCTGCGGCTATGCTTGTACGGGCATCCGCTAAGTAAGAGCTGCGGTCGCCAAGGTTGCCGCCCAGGAGCAGGTATAATTCAGGCATGCTTTTGAAAAAAATCTATAGTCAGATCAGCGGCGGTACGGGCTGCTTCCGGTAGTTCGCTGTGCTCGTATGGGTGCGAACCCCCAAAGGAATGATTGGCTTCTGACAGGAGGTGCATTTCTGCATCTGCTTTCCAGTTTCTCAGAGCATGGGCCATTTGCACGGGTACTGTCTCGTCCTGCCCACCATGCAGAATAAGCAAGGGCTGCTGCATCTTTTTGATAACCTCCGGAATGTCGAGGCGAGGCCGGTTCTGGTAGTAGTCTTCTACCATCTGGTAATAAAGAGGCATCTGCTGCCCCGTCCGGCCATTCAAAATCCATTGCACGCCGTCCTGTTTCCATTGGTGCATCTGTTCTTTTGTCCAGCGCTGATCATAGTCACTCACAGCCGCCCAGGTGGCAACGGCTTTTACACGGGTGTCTTCGGCGGCTTTAAGTATAACAGCTCCGCCTCCGCGGCTGTGGCCAATCAGGTAGATTCTGTTCAGGTCAAGTTCGCTTTGTGTAATGGGGCCAGATGCATCATAAAGTAAATCAATTAACGCCTGCAGGTCATCCAGTTCAAGGCTAAAGTTGTTATTGCCAAAGGCCTCGAGGTCGTGCATATCGCTATGGTCCTCTACCGTAGTGCCGTTGTAGGCGAAGTTGAACTTTATGAACGCAAACCCTTTTTCAGCGAAGTGCCGCGCCAGCAGGTTAAAGTGCCCCCAGTCCTTAAAACCTTTGAAGCCGTGCGTGAAAATGATGATGGGCTTTGGCTGGCCGTCAGGCATATAGGTGGCGTCGGCGGTAAAAGGCCGCCCGTGCTCGGGGTATACTACAAAATCTACTTTCATCTATTTGAATGTTATATGGCTTCATTGTTAAATTGTTGATTTAGTAAATCACTAAATCAGGCGGGTGTTGCTCCTGCACACTTGTATGGCTTTTATAAGACATTGGCATCCTTAAAATTTCAATCCTATTATTCTATTCAGTGGCCTCACACTAGAAATATTGTACCGGCACAGCTGTTAACATTGAATGGCAGTTCATTTATGACTGAATTAAGAAGTAAGCCTGTAACAAAAAGCCGCTGAACTATTTTGCTAAATTCAAACAATCTGACTCTCAAACAATTTATCCGTTGCGCAATTTAACCATTGGGGGATGCAGCAATTTAACAATTAAGCCGCAATTAAACCCCGTTTTGCGAAACACGTTTGGAAACCACTGCAGCAGGTAGTAATATTGCGGACTTAACATATGAGCATCAGCCTAAAGGAAATACAAGCGCCTATTGCGCCGGAAATGGAGCTGTTCGAGAAGAAGTTCAGGACCTCGATGAAGTCGAAGGTGCTGCTCTTGGATCGGATCATGAGCTACATCGTGAAGCGTAAAGGCAAGCAGATGCGCCCGATGTTTGTGTTCTTCACGGCCAAGCTTTTCCGCCCTGACATTAGTGATGCTACCTACCGTGGCGCTGCGCTCATAGAGTTGTTGCACACCGCCACTCTTGTGCACGACGATGTAGTGGACGATGCCAATTACCGCCGCAGTTTCTTCTCCGTTAACGCCCTCTGGAAAAATAAGATAGCCGTGCTGGTGGGCGATTACCTGCTGTCCAAAGGCCTGTTGCTCTCGCTGCAAAACGATGATTTTGAGTTACTCAAAATTGTATCGAATGCAGTGAAAGAGATGAGCGAAGGAGAGTTGCTGCAGATTGAGAAAGCCCGCCGTCTCGATATCACAGAGGATGTATACTTCGACATTATCCGACAGAAGACAGCCTCCCTGATTGCCTCTTGCTGCGCAGTAGGCGCTGCCTCCGCAGGTGCCTCCAGAGAAGAGGTGGAGAAGGCGCGCCTGTTCGGCGAGAAAGTGGGTATTGCCTTTCAGATTAAAGACGACCTGTTTGATTACGGCACTGCTGAAATCGGCAAGCCGGTGGGCATCGACATCAAAGAGAAAAAAATGACCCTACCGCTGATTCACGCCCTCCGCAGCGCCGATTGGCTGACGAAGCGCCGCGTTATCTATAATGTGAAGAACAACAACGGCAACAGCAAACGTGTGCAGCAGGTGATTGATTTTGTGAAACAATCCGGTGGTATTGACTACACCATAAAGTTAATGAACCAGTATCACGCAGAGGCGCTGGCAATTTTGAATACTTTCCCCCCGTCCCCATCGCGCGCCTCCCTGGAGCAGCTTATCGCTTATACCATTGAGCGGGAAAAATAAGTAAGTTATATGGTGAGAAAAATTTAATTTTTTTGATATTAATAGTTCGTTAACTTTGTATTATTGTACCTACACTGGTGCATGGATGCTCTCTGTTACAACTACTTATACTCGTTCTTATGAAGGTACTACTCTGTGTTATCACATTGGTACTTAAGCTGCCGTCTCTGGTGGTAGCGCAAGACCACGAACCGCAGTTTAAACATGAAAAGTACAAGCAGCCGACACAGCTTATTGCCGAGGGCTTGTTGCCTGAAGTGCATGAACTTTCTAAGTTGTGTGTCAGCTCTGTAACGTTTGTGCGTTTTGTGGTTGGTGCAGACGGAAAAGTAAAGAATGTGGCCTGCACGCTGGATACACCTCCTGTAATTGCGAAATCTCTGAAGCAAACGGTGCTGGCAACAAATGGGCATTGGTCTCCGAGAGAAGTGAATGGTGTAGCTGTGGAGAGCAAGCCATATCTGCTACCTGTGGTGTACAATGTTAACTTCGGATGCCCGAAAAGCGGGCAAAGTGAGAGTAAGTTTGAAGACGCGATTCAGCATGTGCTGGTTTTTGATGATGGCACCGTGACTGAATCGATGGAATGTACGTTACTGCCCCCAATGGTGCAGCGGTACGTGAAGAGTAAGTAATACAACACGGGTATCAGAGTATAAAGTAAAAGTCAGGAACGTAGCTTGTATGATGAGGGCAAATTACCCTGTAGTGAATCAGAGTAGCATATTTTAATTAGTTTAGGGCTCGCAAAATAACCTGTGAAATGAGCCTGAACACCAACACCTGGAACCGTATACGGTACACCCTTTACCTTCCTGTTTATGATTTTATAGCCGACCGCATTTTCAGGAAGTATAGGCAACAGTCTATCAATTTACTTCACGCAAAACCCACAGATGCCATACTTCTGCTGGGTGCCGGCACCGGTCTTGATTTGCCCTGCCTGCAGGGCTACACAAACCTGACAGCCATCGATATTACACCGGGTATGATTGCTAGGCTCAGAGAGCGGGCGCAGCAACTTGACCTGCCGGTGCAGGCACAGGTTATGGACGGGCAGGAACTGCAATTTGCTGATGCCTCCTTCGATGCAGTTCTGCTGCACCTGATACTTGCCGTTATTCCTGATCCGGTGGCCTGTATAAAGGAGGTGGAGCGGGTGTTAAAACCCGGCGGTACCGTAATGGTGTTCGACAAGTTCCTGCCTGACGGTCAAAAGCCCTCGCCGCTGCGCCGGCTGCTCAACCAGTTTGCCAGCACCCTCTTCTCCGACATCAACCGCAGCATCGGAGACATCATCCGTCACACCTCTCTACAGCAGGAACTAAACAAACCGGCAGCTTTGGGTGGAGCTTTTAGAATTGTGCGGCTGCTAAAGCCGGAGTAGACTCAGAACAAACTTCCGCTGGACTAGTATGAGCATGGCAATCCCGAAATTGTATTAAGCTGGTAGTACTGCTACATTGCCACCTCTTTACTTGCTTCACCTCCAGAATCTTAACGTGCACATGAGGGAGAAAAGGGTATTTTACCACTGGTTCTACTATAAGATAGAATTTCAACCAGAAATTTTCTATGTTTTGCATAAGAATAGTTAGGAGCGAAACAGCCTTTTCAGCGCGCTGGAGGAGGTGCCGGTTTTGGTACTTTCGTGGGGAAGGGAAACTATCGGTAGATGACTTTATATTAATCAGGATATATAGTATATTCGTTAGTTCGGTTCCGTTTATACGACACCCGTTGGGCGGCTAAACGGAATAACTCCTTATATCTAGTAGTTGGCGGTAAGATTAATTAAAGAAAAATGAGAGCAATACTAAAGGCGAAGCACTGGCAGTTATTTCTAATTATTATGTTCTTGTCTTTTACGGGTAGCATAAGCATAGACGATTCATCAACGTTGGAAGCTGTTCTTGATACTCTTTTCCTCATTGCCATAGTAAGCTTTCCTTTAATTTTAGGAAACGAACTGTATGAATATGTTCCAGATAATGTAAAGCTTAACTATGTTCTCTTTTTGGTTACTGGAGTATTAGTGTTGCTAATTGTTGGAGTTGCCTTGGTTTTTGGAGATGGGAAACATTATGAATTTAGCGGATTAGAAGCCTTACCAATTCATTTCATAATCTTAGCTTACTTGTATGTTGCTGCCTTTCCTGTAAAAGAACTAAAGTCGATTGAATTAGGAAGAGAAGCTAAGTTTGGGGAGTATTCGAAAGAATTAGTTCTAATGTTAGTATGGTGGCCAATTGGTATATGGTTTATACAGCCACGAGTAAACAAAGCTATTAGAGAAGTAGACAGTAGATTGAAAAAGTAAGAACTCCTGCCGCCAACAAAGTTTAGCAGTACGGCTTGCTGACGCTGCGCCATTCTGCTACACGAGTAACGTTGGCATTAACCCAAATTAAGAGCAAATTAATTTAACTTATAATGGAATTTGTCTTGGAGATAATTATCTATTTTATTTTTATGTATCCTGGTGCTGCAATAAGATGGCTAATTTCAAGATTATGGAATTCTAAAAAGACTTTTAAAGAGTTTGCAGAGGATGATGCTTACCTCAATGGTGGCACAGGTATTTTTTTTTTGGCTGTAGTGATGATTTCTGTTAAACCTCTTTTTGAATAAAGAAAAGAGCAACGGTTAAAAGGTCTTATGCCAACAACTAAGGCTTCGTTGGGTACGGAGTGCCCACAATGAAGCCGTGGTTGCACCTTACCGATTTGCCTACACTATATATAATGGGTTTTTCGTTTTCTTTAAATTCGACATAAACGACTGATTATCAATTTGTTGCGTAGTAAAAACTGCCTAAAATATTTTTGCAAGATATTGAATATCAGTTAATTATATTTAATAAGATATGCTAATATGTACCAACGAAGGGTACAGTGTATATATACGTAAACTACCGAAGGTTTAGTGCAACACCGTCCAGATGCCATTGGAGGAAACTCACGAGCACCGCGTTCCTCCAACGAGAAGCCATCTGGACTAACGTTGGCGTGCATTTAGAACTATGAAAAAGGCTTCATTTATACTTTTGACTACCATATTGTTTTCTTGTTCTTCTAAAGCAGACAAATCAAGGATAGAAAATAGTGAAAGTTCAGAGATAGCAACAAATGCAGACGACAGGACAACAGAGAAAGATAGTAGCGATACTACTTTAGCGATACCAGCTGATGGAGAATACAGATTTGACGTTGCATTCGCGGAGTGGGAAGGGAAATCCATGGGTGAGAAAGTGACTGTAGTAATACAAGGCGATTCAGTAAAAGTAATTTATGCTGGCGACGGCAAATTGACAGCAAAGAAGGGTGAAGTGTTGGATGAAGGTATTATTCTCAAACATAAATCTGGAGACTGGATAATAGGACGTAACAGAGAAGATGTGAACCTTGAAGAAATCGGTGGGTGTACAGGTGGTCCCTCAATGATAGACTTTAAGAACAAGAAGTACTGGATGTGTTAGATAGAAAAACGAAACGCCAACAACATATATAAGTCATACTTCGGCTACGCCTCGTTCGCCTTCTACACGAGCCGCTACCTTCCATCTGCTATACTATACAACTGGAGATACACTTTTGCATTTCTTCTGCTCCAGTTTCTCTGGTAAATTTGCCATGCCTGCCGGGCAACTACTACATTACTTTTCCGCCAGTAGTTCCTCCATTGTCTTGTTGAAATCAGCTACCCAGGCCTCGTAGTACTCGCCGGTGCCGGGGCCGGAGAAGCCGGTGTGTATCTTGCGTACTTTCCCGTCTCTGCCTATAAAGATGGTAGTCGGGAATGACATGACGTGGTTGAGGGCAGGAAGGGCTTTGGCCGCCGCTTCTTTATCAGATACACCCGCTACCAGCAAGTCATAGTCAATGTCGAAGCGGTCTTTCATTTTCTGCAGGCGTGCGGCGGCTTTGTCAAACTCGGGGCTGCGTTCAAAGCCAAGGCCTATGATTTCGAGGCCGCGGTCTTTGTTCTCGTCATAGTAGGGCGACAGAAATTTAGTTTCGTCCATGCAGTTCGGGCACCAAGAGCCCAGCAGCTGCACAAGCACCACCTTGTCTTTGTACCTGGGGTCAGAAAGAGATACCTGCTGGCCTTCCAGGTTTGGGAAAGTAAAGGCCAGTTCCTCGTAGCCAGGTTTCAGGTAAGTGAGGGTGTCGGCGCTGGCAAGCTGTGCCTGCTCATTGCGCCTGGCTGTCCAGCTTTCGTGGTCGCTCATGCCGGAGTAAAAGTCGCCTTGCAGGGTGCTGTCGCCGCTGGGTTGGGCTGTGAAGAGGTAAGCATGATTGCCATCAAATGTAGACAGCTTCAGGTGCGCTCCTTCAACCTGTCCTTCTAAGTAGCGGTAATCCCCCGTCTCCGTCAGGAAGGTGCCGTTTACGTGGTTGCCGTTCTGGTTAAACACACCGATAGCTTTGTAGCTGGCTCCTTCCTTATCAGTGAAAAGGACTTCCCATTTTCCATCGAAGTTATAGGTGGCAGGTGCGGGATTTGCTGCAAAGCGGTTATGCTGGCCATGTGCTGCCACAAAAGGAACAGAATAAGGCGTTTCAGCATCGTGCTTCACAAAGCGGCCTTTCATCTTATCTCCGTTCACGCTGGCAATCAGATCCGCATCAAAAGTGTGTAAGGCTATTTTAAGGGAATCACCCTGTTGCTGCATGTCGTCCAGAAGAATGCGCTCTTCCCCATTTACCAGGTACAGTACGGTGCTTCCTTCTTTTTCTTCGGCTTCCATAATAAACGGAATTTCCTGGCCTTGCGCCTGCAAAGCTACGCGCCAAGTGCCTGTTTGTATTGCTGCGGGTGTGTCTTCTAGTGTTTCCGTCGGATTGCAGGAGCTTAAGAGCGGGATTACTGCCATTACCAAAAACAAAATCAGGCTGGCAGGGGTATTAAGAAAGTGATGTTTCATGCGGTAATATTTTGAAAATTTGTAGATACAAAAGTACAGCATGTGTTTTTAAAAACCACATGCTGCCTATTATACATGCATATCCATGTTTAGCCTATATTCATGTATGTTAATGTTTTTAGAGATACATAGATTTCGTACCTTTGTGAACTTCATAACAAAGCTTTTAAATAACTAACAATAGCAAAACTATGGCATTTGATTTAGGAATGATCAAGGCAGTATATGCCGGCATGGGAGAGCGTATTGCTGCTGCCCGCCAGGCAGTAGGCCGACCGCTGACCCTAACAGAGAAAATCTTGTATTCGCACCTTTACGAAGGCTCTGCCAGAGGCGCACATGAGCGGGGGCAGTCTTACGTGGATTTCGCGCCGGACAGGGTAGCCATGCAGGACGCCACGGCACAGATGGCGCTGCTTCAGTTCATGCAGGCTGGAAAGCCACAGGTGGCTGTGCCTTCTACTGTGCACTGTGACCACTTGATTCAGGCACGCGTTGGCGCCGACGCTGATTTACAGGACGCTTACAACGAGAACAAAGAAGTATATGATTTTCTGGCTTCTGTCTCTAATAAATATGGCCTTGGCTTCTGGAAGCCGGGTGCAGGTATTATTCACCAGGTAGTACTCGAGAATTACGCTTTCCCGGGCGGTATGATGATTGGTACTGACTCACACACACCGAACGCAGGTGGTTTGGGTATGATAGCCATTGGTGTGGGTGGTGCCGATGCCGTGGACGTGATGGCAGGAATGCCATGGGAATTGAAATTCCCGAAAGTGATTGGCATAAAGCTGACTGGTAGACTGAGCGGCTGGACATCTCCAAAAGACGTTATCCTGAAAGTAGCCGGTATCCTGACTGTAAAAGGTGGTACGGGTGCTATTGTGGAGTACTTTGGCGATGGTGCCGAGTCGATGTCTTGTACAGGTAAAGGTACAATCTGTAACATGGGCGCTGAAATTGGCGCAACGACCTCTGTTTTCTCTTACGATGCTAAAATGCGTGATTACCTGATGGCAACCGAGCGCCAGGAAATCGCTGACATGGCTGAAGGTGTGGCAGAGCACCTGCGTGCTGACGACGAGGTGTATGCTGACCCGGCTGCTTTCTACGACCAGCTGATCGAAATCGACCTGTCTACATTGGAGCCACACGTAAATGGACCGTTCACGCCGGATGCCGCATGGCCAATTTCCCAGTTTGCTTCCGTTGTGCGTGAGCACGGCTGGCCGGAAAAACTAGAAGTGGGCCTGATTGGTTCGTGCACCAACTCTTCTTACGAAGACTTGACCCGTTCTGCCTCTGTGGCGGCACAGGCGGTTGAGAAGCGTTTGGTGGCGCAGGCGGAGTTCACCATCACACCTGGTTCTGAAATGGTACGCTATACCACAGCCCGTGATGGCTTGTTGGATACCTTCGCAGAGATGGGTGGTGTGGTGCTGGCAAATGCCTGCGGACCGTGCATCGGACAGTGGGCCCGTCATACAGACGACCCGAAGCGCAAGAATTCCATCATTACTTCGTTTAACCGTAACTTTGCCAAGCGTAACGACGGTAACCCGAACACACACGCATTTGTAGCCTCACCGGAAATTGTAACGGCCTTCGCTATTGCCGGTGACCTGACTTTTAACCCGCTGACAGATACGCTGACAAATGAGGATGGCGAGCAGGTAAGACTGGATGAGCCAAGAGGCATTGAGTTGCCAACACAAGGCTTTGCTGTGGAAGACGCTGGTTATACAGCTCCAGCAGAAGACGGCAGTCAGATAGATGTAGTGGTTGACCCGGCATCTGACCGTCTGCAACTACTCGAAGGCTTCAAGCCATGGGAAGGTACAGACCTGAAAGGCCTGAAACTACTGATTAAAGCACAAGGCAAGTGTACGACGGACCATATCTCTATGGCCGGCCCGTGGCTGAAGTACCGTGGTCACCTCGACAACATCTCGAACAACATGTTGATTGGTGCCATGAACGCTTTTAACAGTGAGGCGAACAGCGTATACAACGACATGACCCGTGGTTACGATACTGTGCCTGCCACAGCCCGTACCTACAAAGCTGCCGAAATCGGTACAGTAGTAGTAGGCGACGAGAACTATGGTGAGGGATCATCCCGTGAGCATGCTGCCATGGAGCCACGCCACTTAGGTGTTCGTGCCGTTATCGTGAAGTCATTCGCGCGTATCCACGAAACTAACCTGAAGAAGCAGGGTATGCTGGGCCTTACATTTGCTAACAAAGCAGATTACGACCTGATTGAGGAGACAGATACTTTCGATATCATTGGCCTGACAGACTTCAGAGAAGGGCAGCCACTGAAAGTGGTGCTGCACCATAGCGATGGCAGCCAGGATAGCTTTATGGTAAACCATACCTACAACCAGGGGCAGATTGAGTGGTTTAAGGCTGGTTCAGCGCTTAACCTGATTCGATTGAAGGAAAAAGGCGCAAAGGCTTAATTCCTGCACCTTAAATAAAAAGAGAAGGCCTCACCGTTAAGTGAGGCCTTCTCTTTTTATAGGTAGCGTGTACTTTCAGTCGCTAGTGCCTCACTAATATCCGCTTTACAGAACTGGTGTTATTATACGTGATGTGGGCGATGTAGACGCCTGCCGCTAATTTGCTCACATCGTAGTATAAATCCGAATCGGAAATATGCGAGGGAGGAGAAACGCTCTTGCCTGCCATGTCTGTCAGGGTCAGGCGCGGGCTGGAGGCACTGTCGCCCCAGTCGACGGGCCTTGTAAGCGTAATGATGAGGAACTGGTCTGTCGGATTCGGGAAAACAGTTACCTGATCGGAGTATACCTGCAATTGCTTGGTGATAACGCTTTGTACGCAGCCAAGGCTGTCAGATGCTGCGAGCGTCACCTCGTATATGCCAGTCTCTTTATAGGTGTGGCTTGGGTGAATATCAGTAGAGGTAGTGCCGTCCCCGAAGTTCCATTCTACCAAAGCCGTATGTTTGCTTTTGTTCGTCAGTTGTGTCGCCAGGCCAGTATTGCCAAACTCTTTGGCGAAATTAAAATCAGCGACAGGTTCAGCAGGTATAATATAGCTGTAGGGTACGGGTGTGCTTTCAAATAAAGAATCGGCATTGGTGACATAGATGGTCCTGTTCTCATTCACCGAGCTAACAGGAAGCGCATCCGCTGTACCAATGAGTTGTGATTTGGCTTCATCAGCATAAAAGTTAAACACGCTGCCATTGTCTGGAGTAACCAAAACAGGAGAGCCCGCGCAGATGCCCTGCTGTGTTGGGGTGGGCATAGGGCCTGATTTGATACTGATGTACTTCTCCTGCGCTGCGGCTGCATGCGCTTTTAGCTTTGTCAGGTTATCAGCAGCGAGTAGCGCTACAGCTACTGTTCGTGTCTCACCCGGGGCAACATCAGTGAGCGTGGCACCCACTATATGCGACACATTGTTACCGGCTCTGCCGCCAGCCTTCACCCTGCTCACTCCGTTAGAGACTATCTTGTACTTTTCTGCATCTGAGAAGCCGTCATCTACAGTCACAGTGGAGTCGTTTCCGCCCATGTTGTCTATGGCATGGTACACTGGCTGGTCTTTTGTCAGAAGTTTAATTCCCGCATAAGGCAAAGCAGATCGCTTGTTGTAGACATAGCCGAGCTTTAGGGAATCGTTCCAGGCGGCTGCGTTTTGCATATAGTTGCCAATGTCCCAGTCGGCAAAGAGGCCGGCGTGCACCTTTGCAATGGTGTCAGTTGTTACGTTGGTTATCTGGTATTCGAAGATGATGTAGTCGCGGTCAGGTGCTTCCATCCAGGCGGAGGCCACCTGTTTTACCCTTACGCCCACCTGCTTATCTCCGGTAGCCTCCATCAGCGTACGCGCTTCCTGGGTAGCCAGAGGCGTGTCGTAGCGCAGCCGAACAGGTCCTGATGAGATAAAATCAGCATCGTTGAGCCATTTCTCATTATGCAGATTGTCCGATACCTTGCCAGCGTCTGTTGCCACTATCAGTCCTCCCTCAAATAATAGAGAAGGGCCACCTTTGTATTTTACGCCAATACCCTGCTTAAAATTAAGGCCGTTATAGCCAATGTTACCCACATTGTTCAGCGACACGTGCAGGTCGTTCGCGGTCAGGGTAACAAAGCTCGGGTTAATGACCAGCGTGATGTACTGAAAATCCTCATAATCGCCATCCATAAATCCAAGGCGCAGGTGCACCATGTGGTTGGTAGGCGCATCTTCAGCAATTTTCAGGATAAAAGGGCGCAGGCCGGAAGTGACTGTGCCCATGGTGGCGACACTACCCAGAGGCAGGGTACCCCGCTCCATGCTGACATAGGGGGAGGCAGAAGTGAGGGTTACCTGTAGTGCTTTAGTGGGAGAAAGGTAGTTCAGGAAGCTTGTTTCCAAGGCCACTGTGCTGCCCGCATAAGCAGTTTGGGTAGTCAGAGCCAGCCCGTATGAGGTACAACGCACCGATTTGAGATTCTGCTGTTTCAGCGCCTTCTTCAGGTTAAAGCGTCCCTTCCCCAGTTTCTCAAGGTATGGCTGGTTGCCTGCCAGCTCGTAAATATCGTCCGTGCTGACCCGGATTCGCTCTGCCACCTGCCGGGCATTGAGTTCGGGGTATTTCGCTCTCACCAGGGCCGCACCTCCGGCTACAATAGGAGAGGAGAAAGAAGTGCCCCAGGCACCACCATACGTTTGGTCGTTGTTGATGGTGGCTGTGTGAATGTTGTCGCTTGGCGCTGTCAGGTCTATACGGTAGCTGTAGGTGTGGTCTTTGTACTTGACATCTGCGGCGTTAGTTCCTCCCACAGAAAGCACATTTTCATAAGATGCCGGGTAAATGTCCAGCAGTTTGTTCGTGTTTCCCCCGGATGCTACTATAAGTACGTCCTTGTCCAGCGCAGCATAATTAATAATATCCTGCTCATACTGCGACTGCCCCTCACCGCCCCACGAGAGGTTAATGACTTTGCATCCTTTGTTAGCGGCATAAACGATGGCTTCATAGCCACCAAAGGAGCCGTTGGAAACTGACGAAAAAACCTTGAGAGGCAGAAACTTTGTGTTATAACCCAGGCTGGCTATACCGGTGCCATTGTTCGTGGCACCAGCTGACACAGCGGCTACACTGGTGCCATGCCCTTTCCAGGAAGTGTCGTCATTTACGTCGTTGTCTTTGTCTGAGAAGTCCCAGCCAGAGAAGTTGTCGATGTAACCGTCGCCGTCGTTGTCTATGCCGTCTATTGGGTCACTGTAGTTGTGCTTCACTTTTGACTTAAGCTCTTCGTGTGTGAGCCGGAAACCAGTGTCCAGAATGGCTATCACTACATTGGTGTCGCCCTTCTCCACAGCCCAGCCCTCATAGGCCTGCAGCAGCTTCAGGTAATACTGTGTGGATTTGGTTGAGTCAGCAGCAGGGTCATTAGGTTGGGCAAGCGGCTCCCGCACATAAAGCGGCTCTACGTACGCTACCAGGCCGGTGCTCATCAGAGCTTTTTGTACCTGGTCAAGGGTATAGCCCTCATCATACTTCAGCTCATAAATCAGCGACAGGTCGACAGCGGGCGCGGCTCTGCGCACATTGGCAGCCTGTGCTGCTGCTTCCTTCGGGAACTTCTGCTGTACCTGCTTCGCACCTACCTCCTGTATGGCTGCCTGAAGGAGGCTACCAGCACTTTGGTTGCTACGCGCCATCTGGCCGAACTGAGGCTTCAGTTTATAGACGACGGTGTGCGGAACGGTGCCGCTGCCGATGTTGCCGGGGCGTTGCGCATACAGTAAGGGTATAAACACAAAAGATACAGCTACGCTCCAGAAGATGCGTTTCAGCGCCATTAAAAGAGTAAGCATGCAATCAAATGAGCTATGGTATGGGTGCGTGAATTATTTTTTTTTCTGAACGGGTGCTGACAGTGTGAAAGAAAACATAGAATGAAATCAAGTATACTTTTGGTTCCTTTTGTTCTCTCACAAATCTTTCCCTGATTCAGTACAGGAAACACAGATTTCCTGTTAATGGCAATACAATAAGTTGTTATAAGTAAATGTATAATTAAAATTCGATTTTTAATACGTTGCGAAAGTATATATGTTCCATTATATAACCAAATAGCTATAGATATTAATTTTTTCGACATGCCTCAGTTTACTATAGGCAGAGCATACTTTAGTGAAAGAGAAAGTGATAGTAGCTGATAGTTTGGTGAGAATGCCCGCTTGTTGAATTCATATGTACCGGGCGGGTACTTCAACGGGAGTACTTTCTTCAAAATCCGGGGTCTTTGATCAGATGCTTTACGGGATCCGGTTGATGGGAAAATTCAAATAAAACACAGGAGCCCCTGCAATTGAGTTGCAGGGGCTCCTGTGTTTTATTTGAACAGCTTGTTCAGGTCGTCTTTCAGGCTGTCAAGCCCGCTTTGCAGATCCTGCCAGGTACTCTGCTTGTCCTCTGCGTCAGCAAGTTTGGAGGCAATGAGCTCCCGCTTCTTCTCGAGGCCTGCAATATGTTCGTGGTAGGTATGGTTTGAGTCGGCGGCAGTGGCATGTGCCCGCCCTTTCAACACCTTTATCTTACTGTCCAGTTCATTAAGGCTTTTCTGTATCTCTTCGCGGGTAAGATTATCAGGTGCGCGCATATGTTCAGGTTTCAAAGGGTAATGATCCATAATTTTCAGATTAAATCATTCTACACGTGCCGTAAAAGGCATTTCATTTATCTTCATACTCTTCTCAAGAAAAAAAGATGTATTTGCAGCGGCACCGCTCTAACCTTTATTGCGCAAACATAGGAGGGGTGCTGGAAAGGGAAAAGCAAATAAAAATTTCTTAGAGAGGGACATCCAGCGCAACAAAACGCAGCAAAACAGGCTTCGACTACCTGCGCCATCAGCCGCCGGTTTAATAAGCTTCTGAAAGATAAAGCATAACACAATATCAATTTTGATATTTGAAGAAAGTCCACGATATTAGCAGGGGCGAATGAAGTGCTTTCCGCCTGCTGATTGGCAGGAGCAGATACTTTAGCGTTTTATACAGACAAAATAAAGTAGGCTGAGCTTTACCTAATGATTTCTTACAATACTCCTTTGAATCTGGTGCTACTTGTAGACGATGATGAAACAACAAACTACCTGAACAAGCGCCTGTTGAGTGAAATGCAGATAGCCAGTGAAATACTGGTGCTGAGTAACGGCAAAGAAGCATTGGAATACCTGGCGAAAGCCTGTGATGCTGTGCCTGATGCTGCGTTCAAATGCCCCGACCTGATTTTCCTGGATATAAAGATGCCGGTGATGGACGGTTTTACCTTTCTGGAAGAGTATGAGAAGCGTGGGCTCAATATGAGAGACCACATGATTATTCTGATGCTGACTTCTTCGGCCAGTTTTTATGACCTGGAGCGGCTGAAGAACTTTAAAAAGGTGCGGAAGCATTTTTCCAAGGCTCTCACCAAACACGATGTGCGGGATATCATGGATGAGTTTTTCAAGGTGAGAAAATAGGTACCACAATATACCCTGTAATACAGAAGGCGCTGCAATAACTTGCAGCGCCTTCTGTATTACAGGGTATATTGTGGTACTCAGGAAAAGTCCTCAGGCATCAGTTCGGTGGCAGGCCACGTGAATACAAAGCGGCTGCCGCGCCCTTCCGATTCTATCCAAAGCTTACAACCTTTTCTGTCAATGATCTTGCTAACAATAGACAAACCAAGCCCGGAAGAGAGCGAGCGCCTGACACTGGTATCCAGCTCATGGATACTCAGCACCTGGTGTTGTTTTTTTTGAGGAATGCCGGGGCCGTTGTCCTGCACAGAAAAAGAAAGGAACTCCGGGTTTAGCTCGCAGGCAATCTTTATCGAACCCTTATCGGGTTGGTCATGGTGTTTGATGCTGTTACCGATGATGTTGCTGAAAACCTGGTAAAGGAAAATCTCCTCGGTATAAAGCACTGGCAGGTCTTCTGGTATACATACATCGCAACCAGCAGGCACATCCAGCGATGCCACCACCTGGTGCAGCAGCGTATACAGGTTTACGGCGTTTTTTTGGATGTTGCGGCGGCCAGCCAGCGAGTAAGCGAGTATACCCGTAATCAGCCGGTCCATTTTGTGTGTTTGCTGGCGTAGCATCGGGAACACATGATTTGCCTCCTCCAACTGCTCCGCTTCCAGGTAGGCTTCCAAAGCCAGGGTAATGCCGTTAATGTTTTGCAGTGGCGCCCGCAGGTCATGCGACACAGTGTGGGCAAAGGCATCCAGGCTTTGGTTTATGTGCTGCAGCTGGCTGTTTTTTTTGTCGCGCTCCTCCAACAGCATGCCTATCTCTGAATTTGACTGCTGCAGCCTGGTGTTCAGTCTCCGGATCTCCTGTAGTTGTTGCTCTGCCTCTATGTTGCGGAGGTGCAGTTGCTCCAGCAGTTCCAGTAACTGCATATTTTGTCTCTTGATTTCGGCATAAGGCGAAATGCGCGTCTCCTGGTCAAATTCCATCGTCCAGTTCTCCAGCAGCTGCTTTGTCATGTTAGGTGCCTGGGCCGGAAGCTTTTTGCGGAGCGTTACCCTGGTGCCTTTTTCGAAATCACTTTCAATGTCAAAGAAGTCAGTAAGCTTTCTGGAGTTGACGATGCCGGACCCACGCCCGTTGGGAGAGGAGCCTCTTCCGGAAAGAATATATTCCAGGTTGCCAATGCCGCGGCCCCTGTCCGTGATAGAGGCCTCCAAATAGTTCACGCCCCCTTCTTCTGCCAGGCTGAAGTGGATGCCGCCGTTGCCGACATGCTCTACCACATTGCGGCAGATTTCGGACACGGCAGTGGCAAACTTCGTTTGGTTCGCCTGCGCCATGCCCAGCCGCTCCGACAGCTGCATGGCCCTTTTATAGGCCAGCACCACGTCCAGTTCGTTCGTTATATTTATTTTGAGTATACTACGTGACATCCCTTTCTATATTTTGCCTTTACATACAACTACAAGTGTGTCATCAGTCTTGCGGCTGTTGGTTTTATAAAGCACAGCGGCTATGGTGGAAGCGTGGTGGCGGTTCAGAGAAGGGAGCTTCGACATATCCCATCTTGACTTTAGCCCGTCGGAGTGCAGGACCAGCATGTTGCCGCGCCCCCAATCAAGCTGTTGGTTGCTGAGGGTGTTGGGTACATTATGCCCCAATATACCATTATAAGAGATAATATTCTTATAGGCTGCTCCGGCCATGCTGCTATCCTGGTTAAACAGTTTCCCGGCAATGTTGCCAACGCCACAGTAGCTGATGCGGTGTGTACTGCCGCTGATGCTGGCCATAAGCCCTACTGCGCCGCGCGTGCGCTTGATGTTAGCGTGTATGTAGCGCAGCGCATCGGCAGGTGCTGTTGCCGGTGAGCCCATAAAGTACTTGGCAGCCTCCTGGGATGCTTCGTGTGCGTTTGCGCCATGCCCCAGGCCGTCTAAGGCCAGCAGGTACAAGTCCGGGCCGCGCAGGACCATAGCAAAATTGTCTCCGCAAAGCGTTTCGCCTGACTTCGCCACCATCACATAGCCTACCTCATAGCGGGTAATATCTGCCGCCAAGTCCTTTTTTCTGCCGGTTTTATAAATTCTGGAGAGCACTGTAGTGCCTATACCTGGCTGCGAATAGAGGTCAAATTCATCTGACTGCCTTTTTATGGCTCCCAAACCTTCACCTGCCGAGCCATAGGTGGAGAAGCCATCTTCCTGCATGCGGGCAGGGTCAGACATGCCGGGGCCGTTGTCGAGGCAAAAAATTTCAAGGCCAGTAATGGGGCTGCCGAAAGGCCTCACCAGCAGCTCTCCGCCTCCAGTGGCAAATTTTGCTAAGTTAGTAACTAGTTCGGAGACAACGATGTTCACCTTGCCTACATCGGCGGGCGAGAAGCCATAGCTCTCCACCAGGCGCGTAATGTCTCGCTTCGCTATGCTGGAGTAGCTTTTGTCGGGGATGATGAATTGCTGGTGCTGATTAACGTCCATGTTTCCAGTGGATAACGGTTACGCGTGTGCCCTCGCCGGGTTTGCTCTGTATGTCAAACTCATTTACGAGGCGCTTAGCTCCGGGGAGCCCAAGCCCAAGGCTCTTACCTGTCGAGAAACCGTCCTGCATGGCCTGCTGTATATCCGCAATACCCGGTCCTTGGTCTGTAAAGGTTAACCGGACACCATTCTGTGCGCTTTTGCTGATAATTTCAATAACAACTTGGCCGCCGTTGGCATACTTGAGCATGTTGCGGACCAGTTCGCTGGCTGCCGTAATTAGTTTTGTCTGGTTTACAAGGCTCATTCCTATTTTCGTACTGTACTCACGCACACGATTGCGGAAAAGAACAACGTCCTGTTCCCGCACGATCTGCATCGTGTCCTTATTCAGTACGATCATCCAGCTCTTCCTCTTCGTCCTGCTCCTGCAAATAGTCGGGGCCAATCTTGTCCTGAAGTAATTCCATGCCTTTTTCAACATCAAGTGCCGTGTGCACTCCCTGCAGCGTGAGGCCAAGCTCTACCAGCGTGATGGCAACGGCCGGCTGCATGCCTACCACTACCGTCTGTGCGTCCATTATGCCGGACATAGAGGCAATGTTGCCTAATATGCGGCCCATAAAAGAGTCTACTATACTTACAGCCGATATATCAATGAGTACCCCGCGCGCGCCTGTTTTGCTAACCATGGTAATCAGATCGTTCTCTAAGTTCAGGGCTAACCTGTCGTAAAGGTCCACCTGTATGGTGACCAGCAGAAAGGGGCCCAGTTTCAAAATTGGGATTCTGTCCATATCCATGTTTAGCGCTTAAATCCGAAAGTGGTGCTTTTACTATGTGACTTCACTTCAATTCTATTCATACTGAAGGCCAGTTGCAACGCACTCGCCAACGATGCCTTTGTTTTGATATTGGAGAGGTCGATGCCTAAGTGTACAATTGTTTGCGCAATCTCAGCCCGTATGCCGCTGATGATGCACTCGGCACCCATCAGGCGGGTAGCACTCACTGTTTTAATAAGGTGCTGCGCCACCAGTGAGTCAACAGCTGGCACGCCGGATATATCCAGAATAGCAATGTTGCTGCCTGTGTTCACAATCTCCTGCAGCAGGCTTTCCATCACAACCTGGGTGCGGGCGCTGTCCAGGGTGCCAATAATCGGCAGGGCCAGAATGCCTTCCCATACTTTAATAACAGGGGTGGATATTTCACTGATCTCATCAGACTGACGTAGAATCACTTCCTCGCGGCCTTTAATGAAGGTCTCAAAGGTTACAACGCTGAGGCTATCAAGTAGCCTGTTCACCATCATAACTTCTTTGTAGAGCTGCTCATGCTGCCCGGCAAGCTCCTGCTCCAGCGCATCGGCAATGGCTTTTTTCAGGCTGAGTACATACATGCCTGTTTCGCGCGGGCTGAAGCCCTGGCGGGCACGTGTAATAGAGATATCCGACAGGATCTCAGTTATCGGCTCATACTCTGCTGCGTAAATGTTGTCCGTGTTGCCTGTTGCCATGGCACGGGCCAACCCATTCAATAGCTCATCTGATTGTTTGTGGAGCTCTTCATTCGAAATAAGATCATCGCGGAGCCCCTGGTCAGAGAGTTGGTTGCTCATCCAGCTTTCGAGAATGGTTTTCTTCTTGCTGTGTAGTAGTTGTGCCGTAGTATTCATGATGGTGTGAAGTCTATGAGTCCTTTATGTGCCCTAAAAGATGCAGGCGGGAATTTCCGGTTAAAGTTAAACATTATGTTGTACATACCATCAGAATATAATCTTTATACCTAAAAGACGTCCGTACGCCAGCCAGACTGATAGGTATGAAACGCCTGGTAAAAGGAACAGGTGCAGGCAGAGAAAACAAGTGTATAGCTTAAAGCAAATTGAACGTATACAGGAGTCAAGCGTAATCCAAACAGAAAGATGAAATTTACTTACCTGCAGTGCCTATTGCCAGTCTTGCTTTTACTAACGGGATGCAGCCCATCTATACAAGTGAATACCGAACCTGCCCCTGGCTTTCAATTAAGCAACTATGAAACGTTTGCTTTTTATGAGGTAGAGGCTTCCGGAGAGGGACTGACACCGGCCTACCAGACCCAGGTGCAGTATCTGCAGCAAGCAATCTCAGACCAACTGGAGGCACGGGGTTTAACGCAAACTACTTCAGATCCTGACCTGCTCATTAACCTGGGTATTGTGGTTACTGAAGAGGTGCAGACGCGGCAGACGGATATTCGATCGGACCCGCCTAACTACATTGGGCAGCGCCGCTATACATGGCGGAGCAGAGAAGTAGAGGTGGGCAGGTACAGAGAAGGAACCGTATCGGTGCACCTCGTGGACAACGAACAGAACGAACTGGTATGGCGCGGCGCGGCAGAAGCCATCCTGCAGCGCAAGCAGGCAAAACTACAGGAACAGATCGTAAAAGGGGTGGAGGAAATGTTCCAGGCAATACCGCAGTGAAATTATGCTGAAGCCGAAGAGCGCACTTAGTTTATTGTGCCGTGCCAACAGGAGGAAGAAGTGGCGCACCACCTGCCTGCACGTCTATCACCCAGCCTATCACGATAATGGCGGGATAGGTAAGGTGGTGCTCCTTAATCAGATTAGGTAAGTCTTTTACTTTGCCCACCGCTGACTTCTGGTGTGGCAGAGAGGCATGTTGTATAATAGCTACCGGCATGTCGCCTTTTCCCTCCTGCACATACACAGCGGCAATCTCCGGGGCTTTTTTCATACCCATATATACAATAACGGTGGCATTGCTCTGCATCGACAGCCTCAGGTCTTTAGACAGGGAGCCGTCTTTTTTAGTGCCGGTTATGGCCCATACGCCTTCGCTGACGGCACGGTGCGTGAGCGGGATATCGTTAAAGCCGCTTGCCTGCATGCTGGTGATGCCCGGTATGTAATGGGTTTTAATGCCGTGCTCCCTGGCAAAGAGCACCTCTTCAAATCCTCTACCGAAAATATAAGGGTCGCCGCCCTTTAGCCTTACCACAATGCCCTTGCTATGTGCTTTCTCTAATATTAATTCATGAATTCTTTCCTGTGGTGTATAGTCACCATAAGGGTGCTTCCCGACATAAATTCTCTCGCAGTCTTCTTTCGTAATATCCAGCAGTTCTTTATTAGCGAGGTTGTCATACAGCACTACGTCTGCTTTTTGTAAAACTTTATAGGCTTTTACAGTTATCAGTTCCGGGTCGCCGGGACCAGCGCCCATTACATAAAGTTCAGGGGTTTTCTTTTGATCGGGCATATTGCTTCATTCTCCACGTAATTGCTTACGCTATCTATTAAAGTATACTAGTCAGGCAAATGTAATGGTTCGCTTCTCATTTATAGTATGGCTTCAAAGGTTTAGCTTTTTCTTTATCTATTTCCAATCCTGCTTTCTCCAGTGTCACTACAACTCCTGCTGCTTTTGCTGATACTGTGGGACGCACCGTGCTACCTCTCTACTATCGAGTTATAACATCAGATGATTGTCCTGCTTCTTTTTCCTGCCTCACCTCTCCAATGATTAGTTACTCACTCACATTTTTAGGTTTAAATTATTGGCAATATACTATTTTGTCGAATAATTTAAATTTAAGTTTAGTGTAGTGTTTTTATAGGGGTTAATTTAATTAATATATAATATTAGTTTACATAACCCTATTTTACAAGGGGCGTAATCGTGAAATCATGTGTAAAATAATGGGTAGTAGTGTATATTAATAGGGGGTGTTGAAAATAAATTTAATTTTTTTAAAAATTTAATTTATAACTATAGTTCAATTATAGATAGTAAAACAAGCTGTTTTTGTTGGTAATGTGAAATTTTAAATAAAATATCACTCTGTTGCATATTTGTTAACACGAATCTGTTTTTGTGAAAATTTAGTAATTTTTAACTAAGTTTGATTGAAAGGTTGTTAAAGATAGGCCTGTTGGAGGAGAAGCTGTTAACTTCTAAATATCGGGTGAAGGGATAAACTCTTACCGGCTCCGGACTAAGTCTTAGATAAAATTTGAAATTATGAATATGTCTCAGCAAGATCTCAAAACAGTTGTGGTGGTAGGAAATGGTATGGTGGGCTACAAGTTTTGTGAAAAACTGCTCGCTAAAACTTCAGCTTTCAACATTGTTGTTTTTGGGGAAGAACCGCGCCACGCTTACGACCGCGTGCATCTGAGCGAATATTTCAATGGGAAGTCTGCAGATGACTTGTCTATGTCGCACCTGGGGTGGTACAGCGAAAATAACATTGCCCTGCACCTCGGCGACACTATCACCGAAATCAACCGCTCTGAAAAAGTAATCCATTCCCTAAAAGGCGTTTCGCAGCCCTACGATTACCTCGTGCTCGCTACCGGTTCATCAGCTTTTGTGCCCGATATACCTGGGGTGGAGAAAGACGGCGTGTTCGTGTACCGCACCATTGAAGACCTTGACCTGATTCAGAATTATGCCAAAGCAGCCAGAAAAGGAGCTGTATTGGGTGGTGGCCTGCTAGGCCTCGAGGCGGCAAAAGCACTTATCGATCTGGGCCTGGAAGAAACACATGTGATAGAGTTCGCCCCACGCCTGATGCCCCGGCAAATAGACTCCGCCGGTAGCGCCATGCTGCAGGCTAAACTCGAGACGCTGGACCTGAAGGTGCACATGAACAAGAGCACCAGCAGCATTTTAGGAGACAGTAACATCAAAGGGCTTCAGTTCAATGATGACACCTCGCTGGAAGTGGATATGCTGGTGATTTCAGCAGGCATACGCCCGCGTGACGAACTGGCAAAACTGGCGGGCCTGGAAACCGGAACCCGTGGCGGCATTGTCGTGAACCAGAAAATGCAGACCAGCGACGACAGCATCTTTGCTATCGGTGAGTGCGCCCTCTACGACGGGATGATATATGGCCTGGTGGCGCCAGGCTATGAGATGGCCGAGGTAGTTGCCGCGCACCTGTGCGCTGGGGAGCGCACTTTCAACGGCTACGACATGAGCACCAAACTCAAACTGATCGGTGTGGATGTCGCCAGCTTCGGAGACCCTTTCGTGACGGAGCCAGACAGCAGATCCATCGTATTTGAAGACTCCCACAAAGGCGTATACAAGCGCATCAACATCAGCAACGATGGCAAATACCTGCTGGGTGGCGTGCTGATAGGCGATGCTGACGCTTATAACATCCTGCTGCAGACAGTAAACAACAACATCCTGCTGCCGCCAAACCCCGAAGACCTTATTTTGGGAGCCAGGGGAGGCGAAGCCAGTGCAGGAGCGGGTGTCGTGACGCTGCCGGACGAAGCCTTGATTTGTTCTTGCGAGGCAGTATCAAAAGGGGATATCTGCGGAGCCGTAACGGACCTAAATGTGACGACGGTGGAGGGAATGAAGAAGTGCAACAAAGCCGGTACCGGCTGTGGTGGCTGCGTTCCGCTTGTAAAAGACCTGATTCATGAGACGCTGAAAGCAAACGGTACTTACATCAAGAACGTTGTTTGCGAGCACTTCGACTACTCCCGTCAGGAGCTGTTCGACCTGATGAAGCTGAACAAGATTAAAACCTACGATGCTGCCTTAGACCATTTCGGGAAAGGCGATGGCTGTGAACTCTGTAAGCCTACCGTTGCCAGCATACTGGCCAGTTTATGGAACGACGTGATTGTGAAGCAGCATACTATCCAGGACAGCAACGACCGTTACCTGGCCAACATACAAAAAGGCGGTACTTATTCTGTTGTGCCGCGCATACCAGGCGGGGAGATTACACCAGATAAACTAATTGTGATTGGGCAGGTGGCGAAGAAGTATAACCTGTACACCAAAATTACCGGAGGCCAGCGCATCGACCTGTTCGGGGCGCACCTCTCGGAACTGCCCGACATCTGGAGCGAATTAATAGATGCCGGATTTGAAAGCGGCCATGCCTACGGAAAGGCGCTTCGCACAGTGAAGAGCTGTGTCGGCAGCACTTGGTGCCGCTTTGGCCTCCACGACAGCGTGTCTTTTGCCATTGAGATAGAAGAGCGCTACCGGGGCATCCGGGCACCGCACAAAATAAAAGGAGGCGTGAGTGGCTGCGTGCGGGAGTGTGCCGAGGCGCAGTCAAAAGACTTCGGTATCATCGCCACCGAAAAAGGCTGGAACCTGTACGTGGCCGGAAACGGCGGTTCCAAGCCCCAGCATGCACAGCTGTTGGCCACCGACATCGACAAGGAAACCTGCGTCAAATACCTCGACAGGTTCCTGATGTTCTACATCAATACTGCTGATTCCCTTACCCGCACCGCTACCTGGCTGAACAAAATGGAAGGTGGCCTGAGCTACTTGAAAAATGTGGTGATCAACGACAGCCTCGGCATCAACGCGCAACTGGAAGCAGAGATGCAAGGCTTGGTAGACAGCTATCACTGCGAGTGGAAAGAGGCAGTTGAAAACCCGGACCTGCGCAAGCAGTTCGCGCACTTCGTGAATGCCCCGAAAGAGAAAGATCCGCTGGTTGCTTTCGATACCATGCGCGAGCAGGTGAAAGCGAAGGAATGGTGATACCTGAATAACAAGCCTTAAATCAAACATTAACCGAAAATAAAGAAGCATATGGAAGCAGTAATAGACATAGCAGTTGAATGGGTGTTTGTTTGTAAAACAGATGATGTCCCTCAGAACGGGGGCGGATGCGTGAAAGTGGGAGATGAGCAGATTGCGCTCTATAACTTCAGCCGCCGCGGAGAGTGGTATGCCACACAGAACCTATGCCCGCACAAGCAGCAGATGGTGCTCTCAAGAGGTATGATTGGCAGCACCGGTGACACCTGTGAACCGAAAGTTGCCTGTCCTTTCCACAAGAAAACCTTCTCTCTTCTTTCCGGCGAATGCCTCACAGGCGAAGAATATCAACTAAAAACCTATCCTGTAAAAGTGGAGGGAGACAGGGTGTACGTGGGAATAGAGTAAGGGCACAGTTGGTATACCAAAATCCAGACCGTACGGAATTCATCCTCATCCCATACTACACTACCCCTTATATCCTGAATACTCACAGGTCAGATGACATCAGAAAGCTTACAATTCTGATGTAGTTCATAGCGGTTCTGAAAGTATGACAGCACTTGGCAGCAGAACAATTTCCTGTCAGCGCTTCTTCATTTCATGGAATACTCGTGAACTGTGGCTACTGAGATATTGTGCAGCAAACTCAAAGACCTCGCAGCGTGCGCAGCTCCTGCGAGCGTCTGAAGCAAAGGAAGCATGATGCGTCCTCAGTTGAAAAGAACGCCAAAATTTACACCATTTAATCAGCATACATGACAGGAAGCTTTACCCGCCTTATTTTACTTGCAACAAGTCTGCTGCTGGTCAGTGCACAGGCTTCCCTTGCACAGTTCTCTTTATCAGCGGAGGTAAGACCAAGGGCAGAATTCCGCGACGGCTTTAAAACAGTGCAGGCAGAAGGAGAGACCCCGGCTTTCTTTATTGAGCAGCGGTCCCGGCTCTACACGAACTACCAGACGGAGAAGCTGCGGTTGCAGCTGACGTTGCAGGATGTACGGGTATGGGGCAATACCAGTCAAATCTACAAAGCAGACCCAAGCCTGTTTAATGTGTATGAAGCCTACGGCGAATACCAGTTCACGCCGCGCTTGGCTGTAAGGGTGGGCCGGCAGGAGCTTAACTATGACAATACACGCTTTTTAGGCAACCTGGACTGGTCGCAGCAGGGCCGTAGCCACGATGCTACCCTGCTGCTATATGCCGACACTTCCGGCTTTGCCGTGCATGCAGGAGCAGCTTTCAACCAGCAGGTGCCTTTTGAGCCCGGTAAGCTGGAAGGCACCTTCTATGGCGGAGTGGATAACTATAAGACCATGCAGTATCTGTGGCTCCACAAAGAAATTGGAGGAGCTAAATTCTCAGGTCTGTTCTTTAACGACGGGCGCCAGCGAACTTCAGACTCCACCGTTTTCTTTCGCCAGACTTACGGCATACTGGGTGAGCAAAGTCTGGGAGCCATAAAACTGGGAGGAGAGTTCTACTACCAGGGCGGCAAAGATCCGGCAGGCAGAACAGTGCGTGCTTACCTGGCTGCGCTCAATGCTACGCTTTCGACCAAACTTACTCCGATAACAATAGGGGTCGACTATTTGTCAGGGTCCGATGCCAACGACACCCGCAACAGCGCCTTTATACCCTTGTATGGCACCAACCACGCCTTCTACGGTTTCATGGACTACTTTTATGTAGGAAACAACCACGGCCAGGCGGGGCGTACGGCAGGCCTGGCTGATATTTATCTTAAAACAAATTTCAAACTGGGAGAGAGAAGTTCACTCCTGGCACACCTGCATCACTTTGAATCTCCGGCAACAGTGTATGCTCCGGTAGAGGGTGCCGGTACGTTATCATCGCGGCTAGGCGAGGAGATTGACCTCATGTATAACCTGAATGTGAGATCTGATTTCAATCTCAAAATCGGTTACTCGCAACTATACGCCACAGAATCGATGGAGGCCCTGAAAGGCAAACCCGGAGAGACCTTCAACCAGTGGGCCTGGGTGATGCTGACTTTCAAGCCTGTCTTATTTAAGCAGTAAGACCCCCTACTTCACCCGAACTAACTTTCATTCATACATCTCACATTATATTTGACACATCATGAAAGCATCAAAAGGAAAAGCAACCTCCATTAACCTGTTTAGTCTGAAGTCGATACCAATGCGGACGTTTCACCTTTCGTGGCTCGCTTTCTTTCTTTGCTTCTTTGGGTGGTTCGGCATTGCGCCACTGATGGCGGTGGTGCGCGAAGAGCTCAATCTCACAAAAGACCAGATTGGCAATATCATCATCTCATCGGTGGCTATCACAGTGATTGCCCGCCTTGCCATCGGCTGGCTCTGCGATAAAATCGGGCCGCGTATTTCCTACACTGCCTTGCTGATTTTAGGTGCGTTCCCGGTCATGTTCATCGGGTTCAGCAACAGTTATGAGTCGTTCCTGCTTTTCAGACTGGCGATAGGTGTTATCGGAGCTTCTTTTGTGATTACGCAGTACCATACCACGGTGATGTTTGCGCCGAACGTAGTGGGTACGGCCAATGCCACGACAGCCGGTTGGGGTAACCTGGGTGGTGGCGTTACGCAAATGGTGATGCCGCTGATATTTGCCGCTTTTGTAGGGGCAGGCTATGCGCAAGGCTTTGCCTGGCGCTATGCCATGGTCGTGCCGGGCATAGCCATGATTCTGTGCGGTATTGCGTACTATTTTTATACCAAAGACACGCCTACGGGCAATGTGTCTGACTTATCAAAAGCAGCGGCAGCGGCGAAGAGGAATGACACGGTGTCTTTCTGGAAAGCAGCAGCTGACAAAAGAGTGTGGGCACTGTTCGTGCTTTACGGAGCGTGCTTCGGCATTGAACTTACCATCAATAACATTGCCGCCATTTATTACCACGACTATTTCTCCCTCGACTTGGCAACTGCTGGTCTGATTGCTGGTTTGTTCGGCCTGATGAACATTTTTGCCCGTACCCTTGGTGGCTTCTTCGGAGATAAAGCTGGCATACGCTGGGGCCTTTCCGGCAGAGTATGGTTCCTGGGTGCTGTGATATTGGTAGAGGGGCTTGCGCTGCTTTTATTTTCACGCATGACTGTTTTGCCGCTGTCTATTATCGCCATGATTGTCTTCAGCCTGTTCGTGCAGATGTCAGAAGGAGCTACTTTCTCGGTGGTGCCTTTCATCAACAAAAAAGGAATGGGTGCTGTGGCAGGCATCGTGGGTGCCGGTGGTAACGCGGGTGCCGTGGCAGCAGGCTTCCTGTTTAAGGTAGAGAACCTATCGTACCCGGACGCTTTGTTTATCATCGGTTTGGTGGTGGCCGGTACATCCGCTCTGACGCTGCTGGTAAGATTCTCACCAGAGATGGAGCGCGAAGCACAGGAAGAAATGGATTCGCTATTAGCGGAAAAAGAAAGTGACAGAGTAGCAGAGCCAGCTTATATGATGGAAGAAGCCAGAAAATAAGCGGACTATCCGAAAAAATGATGGACGATAAATAGTAGGTCGTGTGAAAAAGTTCCCCTTTGAAGGGGCAGGGGGATGATTTATTCATTCAGATACACAAAGTTTAATCTATGGCGCGAGGGTCCTCCCTCGTGTCTACTATTCCTGGGCCTCTGGCCCAGTTGAGTCAGAGACTCAACATTTACCCTACGTCACGAATCTGGAGATTCGCGCCAGTAAAAGAGCAGCGAATGATTATCCGCAGGTGTAATCATCCCCCCACCCCCTTCAAAGGGGGACTTTTTAGAACCTGCGCAGAAACAGTAAAAAAAGGAAACAATGCCAGTAGATACTCAACATAGGAATTCCTTTACCAGCACGTGTTGCTATTGTGGTGTGGGATGCGGTGTAGTGGTGAACAGGGAGAAGAACGGCACTGTTACCGTGGAAGGAGACAAAGCGCACCCTGTAAATAAAGGGATGTTGTGCAGCAAAGGCATGAACCTGCAGTACACGGTGAACGACAAAAGCGACCGGCTGCTTTACCCGGAGATGCGCTACAATAAAAACATGCCCCGGCAGCGCGTATCCTGGGATACAGCACTCGAGCGCACGGCCGCAGTTTTCAGCACTTTCATCAAGAAGTACGGCCCGGAGTCTGTGGCCTTCTATGCTTCAGGGCAGTGCCTGACGGAGGAGTATTATGTTATCAACAAACTGATAAAGGGCTTTATCGGGAGCAATAACATCGACACTAATTCGCGGCTGTGTATGAGCAGTGCGGTGGCCGGTTATAAAATGGCGCTCGGCGAAGACAGTGTGCCGATTTGCTATGATGACATTGAGCTGGCAGACTGTTTCTATGTAACTGGTGCCAACCCAGCCTGGTGCCACCCGATACTTTGGAGAAGAGTAGAGGCGCACAAGGCAGAAAATCCGGATGTGAAAATTATTGTGGTGGACCCGCGGGTAACCGATACCTGCGCCATCGCCGACCTGCACCTGCAACTCAACCCGGGTACTGATGTAACGCTGAACCACGCCATTGGCAGGGTACTGATTGAGAATGGCGATATTGACCTGGACTTCGTCCGGAATCATGCCCAGGGTTTTGAGCAGTACCGGGAAGTGGTGTTTCAGAAAACGCTGGCAAAGTCTGCCCAGATTTGCGGTGTAACAGAAGAGGACATTCGCCTGGCAGCGTCCTACATCGGAAACGCCAAAGGTTTTATCTCGATGTGGACGATGGGCCTGAACCAGAGTTCCAACGGAGTAAACAAGAACCTGAGCCTTTTGAACCTGAACCTGATTACGGGGCACATCGGCAAGTCTGGTTCTGGTCCCTTTTCCTTAACCGGCCAGCCCAACGCCATGGGAGGCAGGGAAGTGGGCGGCTTGTCGAACCTGCTGGCAGCGCACCGCAACCTGAATGACCCGGCACACCGCAAAGAGGTGCAGAAATTCTGGGGCGGTACAGTTATCTCAGAGAAACCCGGGCTGACGGCCACTGAAATGTTTGAGGCTCTAAACGACGGCCGCCTGAAAGCCATCTGGATTTTGTGCACTAACCCGCTCACTAGCTTGCCAAACGTGCGCATGGCCGAAGAAGGCCTGAAGAAAGCTAAGTTTGTGGTGGTGCAGGAAATAAGCAATAAGCCGGAGACGCTGCAATATGCGGATGTGGTACTTCCTGCCGCCGCCTGGGCAGAAAAGGAAGGCACCATGACAAACTCAGAACGGCGTGTGAGTTACCTGCACAAGGTCATAGACCCGCCGGGAGAAGCGCTGCCGGATGCCGAAATCATTTGCCGTTTCGCCCAGAAGATGGGCTACCGTGGTTTCGACTATCCCGGCTTTGCCGACATATATAAAGAGCATACGCAGTTAACTGCCGGCACTAACATTGATGTGAGCGGACTGAGCTACGAGTTGCTGAAAGGAAACAGAACAGTGCAGTGGCCTTATAAAGCCGGCGAAATTGGCGATGGCACCGCAAGGCTTTTCACTGATAAAGTATTTTATACCCCCTCCACCAAAGCCATCATCCATTCGCCTTCTGATGAAGTTAGCAGCGAACAACCGGATGAAGACTTTCCGCTAATACTCACCACCGGCCGTATCCGCGACCAGTGGCACACCATGAGCAAGACCGGCAAGGTAAATAAGCTGAAAAAGCATATCCCGCAGGCTTTCCTGGAGATAAACCCTGCCGATGCGGAGCGCCTGAAAATAGCAGATGGCGATATAGTAGAAGTGAAGTCGAGAAGGGGAGAAGTGCGCGTGAAATCGAAGCTGTCTCCTGGTATAAAAAAAGGCGTGGTATTTCTGCCGATGCACTGGGGCAAGATATTGGGCAGCGACCTGAACCGTGCCAACAACGTGACCAGCGATTTGCTCGACCCCATTTCAAAAGAGCCGGACTTTAAATTCTGTGCTGTAGAAGTGCAGAAGTACCAGAAGCCGTTCCAGCGCATCGTGGTGATAGGAGCGGGAGCGGGTGCCTATGGCTTTGTTAAGTCTTACCGAGAAATCAACGAGAACGACGAGATTACCATTTTCAGCAAAGAAGACTTTCCGTTCTATAACCGGGTAATGCTGCCCGACTATATCAGCGGCATGCAGAGCTGGCAGCAGCTGGTGAAGATGAAAGACTCTGAGGAGTCGGCTTATAATATCCAGTTGCTCAGAGGCGTGAGCGTGGAGCATATAGACCGCGAAAACAAGTTTGTCATCGACTCACGTGGTATCCAGACAGGCTATGATGTGCTGCTGATGGCTACCGGCAGCCGGGCAGCGGTGCCAAGGCATCTGCCGTCCTTGCCCGGCATCTTTACCATGCGCAGCCGCACCGATGCCGATAACTTCCGGAACCACGTGCCGGAAAACGCGCATGTAGTGATTGTGGGCGGTGGCTTATTAGGCCTGGAAATGGCGGCCTCCCTGCGTGAGATGGGCGTGAAGATTACTATTATCCAGCGGGTGTCGCGCTTCCTCGACCGGCAGTTGGACCCGCTGGGTAGCCAGCTGCTGCACGAGGAAATGATAGACCAGGGCTGTGACATTTATTATAACGATGAGGTGCAGCTATACTATGGCCGGTCGAAACTGACGGGGGTGGGCCTGAAGAGCGGCCACCGCATTGACTGCGATGCTATGATAATTGCCATCGGCACGGTGCCGAACCTGGAGCTGGCCAAGGCCTGCGGACTGGAATGCAAGCGCGGTGTGCTGGTAAATGAGCGGCTGGAAACAAGTGACCCTAACATTTATGCCATTGGTGAGATAGCTGAGTTCAACGGGGTGCTGTACGGCATCACCGCTGCCGCCGAGCAGCAGGCAGATGTGGTGGCGCAGCACCTGAACGGGAACATCGCCAGCTACTACGAAGGCAGCACCTTCATGAACATCATTAAAATACATGGCTTCGATTTGTGCAGCATCGGCCTGGCGGAGAGCCCGGATGAGGAGCACTATGAGGAGATTGTATTCATAGACAAGGCCAAACGTTATTACAAGAAGTGCATCATTCACCAGGACAGGCTGGTGGGCACGATCCTGATAGGTGATAAAACAGAGTTCCAGGAGTACAGGGAGTTAATCTCCAACAGAATTGAACTGAGTGAAAAGCGCCTGCAGCTTTTGCGAAGTGGCCAGAAGGCGGAACCGGTGCTGGGTAAACTGGTGTGCAGCTGCAACAACGTGGGCAGCGAAAATATCCGGCAGAAAATAGCAGAAGGGTGCAGCGATTTAAAACAGCTGTGTGCCCAGACAGGTGCCGGTACAGGTTGCGGCTCCTGCAGACCGGAGGTAAAACAGATTTTAGATGAAGCGCTGAAATTAGAGGTCCTGCAGGTACAGGAGATTGCCAGCTAAAACAATAAACAGATGATAGTGAAGAAGAACTTAGTGAAGATAAACCTGCCCGGTGGGATGGTGTCTGCCGGGGACTTATACCGTATGCTGGAAGCCGCCGAGAAAGCGGGTGTGGAAAACGTACGGTTTGGAAACAGGCAGCAGGTCATCTTCGATGTGGCGCAGGATAAGTTAGAAGTTCTGAAACAGGATTTGATGGCGGCTGCTATTATGTTTGAGCTGGATGCAGACATCCATCCGAACATCATCAGTTCTTATGCTATTGAGGATGTTTTTTACCATGCCGACTGGCTGCGGGAGGGGGTATATAAAGACATTCTGGACCTGTTTGATTACAGGCCCCAGCTAAAGATAAACCTGGTAGATAACAACCAGACTTTTTTCCCATTCTTTACCGGTAACCTCAACTTCATTGCCTCCGACACCAGTAATTACTGGTACCTGTACATCCGCTTTCCTAAAACTAACATCATCTATGCTTGGCCTTCGCTGGTGTACTCTGAGGATATCCCCAGCCTTAGCAGCGCCATTGAAAGCACCATCTTCGCAAACAAAGATCAGTTCTACGACCAGCCTGCTATAGATGGGAATGTGCTGCACGGGCTTGTGAATGCTAGTGGTAACTTTGTGGTGCAGCCGGTAACCAAGGCCCTGAAGTTGCCCGATTTCAAGCTTCCGTACTATGAAGGGTTTAACAGGTATGGCAATAAGCTGTGGCTCGGCATTTACCGCCGCGATGAACTATTTTCAGTGGCTTTTCTGAAGGATGTTTGCAGAATATGCCTCAAAACAAGGGTGGGGCAGCTGTATACCACACCATGGAAGTCCATCATTGTGAAAGGCATCGAATTAATAGATCGTGACTCTTGGGATGTTGTGTTGTGCAAACACCGCATTAATGTACGGCATGCCTCTAATGAGCTGAACTGGCAGGTGGAGGACCTGTGCGACTATGGCCTTGACCTAAAGAACTATCTTGTCAGGATATTCAATGAAGAGGACGTGCGAACATACCGCTTGTGCTTTGCCATAAAAACGCAGCCCAAAACTGGGCTGTTCGGCTCCATCATCATCCGCACACAGCAACAGGACTTGCAGGGCATAGACCCTGCCAACGAACGTTTCGAGGTTTTGCATACCCGGGAGTTTAACCCTAACTCTAAAGAATTCGTCAGTTACCGTAAAGATGTGACCAGGCAGGAGCTGAGTTCTTGCCTTATAGAGTTATGTAACCTTTTCTACGAGTTACAAAGTGAACCGGAGTTGATGGCAGGTGCTGTATACCTGGAAGAAGAAGTGCCAGGCGAGCCGGAGGAGCAGACCACGCATCAGGTGTATCAATGCAAAAACTGCTTTACGGTGTATGACGAAGCATTTGGCGATGAGTTAAATCAAGTAGTTGCAGGCACTCCCTTTGCAGCTGTTGCAAACTATAGCTGCCCAACCTGTGAGGCTCCGAAAGAAGATTTTATGCCGGTAGAGCTGCAGGCCTTAACCGTGGGTAGTTCCTGAAGTAGTGCTGTGCCTGTGTCACGGTATTCTGTTTCAGGCGAAGCTACAGTTTAGCTGCATTAAATAAAGTCAAAAGCCCCTGCCTGTGAGGTACACCGGAAGGGGCTTTTGCCTTTATGCTGTCTTTACTCAAAAATGATGGTCTTGTTCCGGTACACAAACACCTGCTCATTCAAAACAAGCTTTAAAGACTTCGCCAATACGTTTTTCTCCACATCACGTCCGGCCTGCGTCATTTCCCTGGCGCTGTGCGTGTGGTCCACCGGGATAACACTCTGGGCAATGATGGGGCCTTGGTCCAGGTCGTTGTTTACAAAATGTGCGGTGGCCCCGATAATCTTCACGCCACGCTCATAGGCTTGCGCATAGGGGTTAGCACCTACAAAGGCAGGTAGAAACGAGTGGTGAATGTTGACAATCCGGTTTGCGAACTGCGATACAAAATCGCCTGACAGGATGCGCATGTATTTGGCCAGCACCACAAATTCCGGGTCATACTGCTGCACTGTCTGCAGCACGGCTATCTCATGTGCTTCCCTGCTTATCCCTTCATGACTGATATAATGGAAGGGCACATCAAATTTTTTGGTCAGCTCTTCTAGCACATTATAGTTGCTGATAACACAGAGAATGTTTGCATTCAGCTCATTGAAAGCATGCCGTATGAGGAGGTCGCTCAGGCAGTGGTGTTCTTTCGTGGCCAGTAAGACAATGCTTTTCTTCCTTTTGTCTGTGAGTTTTAGCTCCACGCCTTCCGGTAACACTTCATACAAATCCTTCAGCAGCTCCTCCCGGTCAAATTCTCCTGAAAACTCTGTGCGCATAAAAAAATGATTGAAGTTTCTTTCCACGAATTCGCCATTGCGGATAATGTTCAAATCGTACTTGTTATACAAAATACTGGTGACCTTGAAGACAAGTCCGTTTTCGTCCGGGCAGTTGATCAGGAGGATGTTTGATGGCATGGGTAGTTGTTTTGTTGCTTTAGCCTTTCTGCTTTGTAGAGATTTCCCTTAAAGTATTCACGTTAATGCCCTTAGAAGCTTTTCGCCTCGCCGGCGGGGCCTCACTTTTCTCCTTGATGAGAAAAGTAAGCAAAAGAATCAAGACGAATTTGAACTCGCTGAACGCTCAAACAAAAATTCGTCAAAAATGCACCTGGCAAGCTTATCTGCTTTGTCGCTTTTCAAGGTCAACTAAATCTGTTTTTCATGTATTCAGGGCAATCTTTAACCGAAGTGCATCCTACTTCAAAGCATCATACAGTACCTCAATTGGATGCAGGGCTTTTCGGCCGGTGCCATCGTGGATTTGGTGGCGGCAGCTGGTGCCGGGGGCGGCGATGATCACCTCCTCCGGTTGTTGCCGTACGGTTGGAAATAACACTAACTCACCTACCTGCATAGAGATGTCATAGTGCTCGGCCTCATAGCCAAAAGAGCCTGCCATGCCGCAGCAGCCGGATGGAATGTTTTCCACTTTGTAGTTGGGAGGCAGGGTGAGCATCTGCTGGGTGTAGAGTACAGAAGAAAGCGCTTTCTGGTGGCAATGCCCGTGGAGCTTTATTTGCCGCGCCTCATCTTTAAACAAACTTTTGTCGATTTTGCCGCTGATGACTTCGCGCGCGATAAACTCATCGAACTGCAGGCAGTGGATAGACAGGCTCTTGGCATCCTCTTCCTGGGCAGCGTCTACCAAGTCGATGTATTCGTCGCGGAAGGAGAGGATGCAGGAAGGTTCTATACCCACCAGTGGGGTGTCGCTGGAGATGAGGTCTTTCAACATCGCCACATTTTTCTGTGCCAGCTTCTTTGCCTCCCGCAGCAGGCCTTTGGACATATAGGTGCGGCCGCTTTCCTCGTGCTTCGGAATCTCTACCTCATAGCCTAGGCGCTCCAGCAGCAGCACGGCTTTTTTTCCGATGTGCGTGTCGTTGTAATTGGTGAATTCGTCGCAGAAAAGGTATACTTTCTTTTTCACTTTTTGCTGCCCGTTGCTGTCTGTCTGCTTTTTGTGCTTTTTAAACCAGCTGCGCAGGGTAGTTTCCTGCAGCAACGGAATGGTGCGTTTTGGCGCAAAGCCCATCATTTTCTTGGCAATGTTAGCCGTTGTGTTATTCTTAAACAGGAAATTATATACACCAGGCGCCATAGCGGCCAGTTGATTGGCCTTGGTAAAATTGCCGACCATGCGGGTGCGGAAAGGTACGCCGTTAGCATCGTAGTAATGCTGCAGAAACTCCGCTTTCAGTTTGGCCACGTCCACGTTAGAGGGGCACTCCGACTTACAGCCTTTGCAGGAAAGGCAGGTGTGCATGGTGTCCATGATTTCTTCGTGGTCGAAACGGTTCGCCTTGTCAGAACGGGTCAGGAACTCACGCATCATGTTGGCCCTGCCGCGGGTAGTATCCTTTTCGTTGCGGGTCACCATATAGCTGGGGCACATGGTGCCGCCTGTCAGGTGCGTTTTGCGGCAGTCGCCGGAGCCGTTGCAAAGTTCTGCTGCCCGCAATACGCCCCCTTGCTGGCTGAAGCGGAAAACAGTGTCGAACTCCGGTGTCTCCTGCCCCGGGTCATAGCGCAGGAAAGTGTTCATGGAGGGCGTGTTTACAATTTTGCCGGGGTTGAAGATATTGCCTGGGTCCCACACGCGTTTCACTTCCTCCACTAACCTGTAATTATCCTCCCCGATCATGAAGGGTATGAACTCACCGCGCAGGCGGCCGTCGCCGTGCTCACCGCTCAGGGAGCCCCGGTACTTTTTCACGAGGTGTGCAATCTCTGTGGCTATGTCGCGGAAGAGCTTGTTGCCTTCTTCTGTTTTCAGGTTGATGATAGGGCGCAGGTGCAGTTCTCCGCTGCCCGCGTGGGCGTAGTGTACGCAGTATAGGTTATACTGCTCCAGCGTGAGGTTGAACTCCCGTATAAACTCCGGAAGGTCTGCTACGTCCACTGCAGTATCCTCAATCACGGCTACTGGTTTGGCATCGCCCGGCACATTGGAGAGCAGGCCGAGGCCAGCTTTGCGCAGGTTCCATACTTTTTTGGTGTCAGGGCCTGTTACCAGCGGGTAATGGTAGCCCAGGTTGTTTTTCTCCAGGTCGCGCACCAGCGCCTGTGCCCGTTCCTGCACTTCCTCCAAGGTTTCGGCTCCAAGTTCTACCACCAGAATGGCTCCAGGATCGCCTTTTACAAAGAAACGGTTCTGGCTGTGCTCAATATTCGTTTTAGTGCACTCCAGTATATAGTGGTCCATCAACTCACTGGCGCTGGGCTTGTAATGCAGCGCCACCAGGTTTGCCCGCAACGACTCATCAATCGTGTTGCAATGGATGCACAGCAAACCGGTTTCCTTTGGCGGAAGCGGGTTTACGTGCAGCTTTATTTCTGTCAGGAAAGCCAGCGTGCCCTCAGAGCCTGCCATCAGCTTGCAGAAGTTAAAGGCTTCAGCACCTGCGGTAAATGGTTCCGACTCCAGCAGCAGGTCGATGGCATAGCCGGTGTTGCGGCGCTGGATGCTGGGCTTCGGGAACTCCCGCCGGATATTCTCCTGCGAAGGCACATGCGACAGCATCGCCTTTGTAGCCTGATAGATGCGGGTTTCAAGTTCTCCGGACGTGTTTTCGCCTCTGCATTTTGCCTCAAACTCCTCCTGGCTCAGAACGCCGAATTCTGTTTCCGTGCCATCACTTAAAATGGCTTTCACCGAAATAGTATGCTCGCGGGTGCTGCCATATACCACTGAGTTGGAGCCACAAGAGTTATTGCCTACCATGCCGCCGACCATGGCCCGGTTTGCGGTGGATGTTTCCGGTCCGAAGTAAAGGCCGTGCTGTCGGAGGAAAAGGTTAAGCTCGTCCCGGATAACACCCGGCTGCACCCGTACCCAGTTTTCTTCCGGGTTTACCTCCAGAATTTGTGTAAAGGTGCGGGACACGTCCACTATAATACCGTTCCCTACTACCTGGCCAGCCAGCGATGTGCCGGCTGTGCGTGGTATAAGGGAGGTGCCTTCCTGACGTGCAAAGTGGATAAGCTTTTTTATATCCGATATCGACTTCGGGAAAGCAACAGCCTGGGGCATTTCACGGTAAGCCGAGGCATCTGTGGCGTACAGCGTACGCATAGTGTTATCGAAATAAAACTCTCCTTCTAACTGCCCGGAAAGTTGCTTCAGTTTTTCTGAATTCATATAGTTCACGTTGCCTGCTGCTGCTTAGAGAGCAGTGCAGACCGGTTAAGACGCTATTTTTTTAAGATGATAGAATATAAGATGTTAAACTTTAAAGCTATTCTTTGACGCTTTGTTTATGAAACAATAGGCGCTTTGCTTTTTTAACAAATATTCTATTCCCGAAGGTAAGCAGCGGTAAGCTAAAGTCAAAGAGAGAAGGACCAGCTTAAGAGAGTATGCGCCTGATTCTGTTTTAACACGCCTGCCACAGCAGCGAATTCAAATAATGTTTCAACGGATAGGAATGGGTGAAATTTGTAACAATGGGTTCTGATAACCTGTTTATTATAGACAACAACCGAATCGAAAGTATATGTTGCATCAGGTGAAGAAAGGTTAAGTTTGTTATGTTCAGACAATTCATATTACAGCTGCTTTCGATACTCCTCCTCCTTGTACTTCAGTTCACAGCGATACCGGCTACACATGCTTCCGGGCTTACCCAAAACCATGATACCTCACGCGTTGCTGTTACCATAGGCTTGCTTGGGCACTACGGTTTCATCATACCGCATTCCAGGGAAATCAGGGATGTGGCGGATGCTAACCCGTGGGGTACTGAAGTAGACATTGGGTTTCATTTTGCAGATGCCAAATCCTGGCAGTACCTGCAGGCATACCCCCGGTTGGGCGTTTCCCTGGCATATTATAACTTTGATAACCCGGAGGTGCTGGGCAATGGCTATGCGCTGATAGCATATGTTGAGCTTTTTTTCTCAGCCCACAAGGCCTTCAGCTTCTCTTTTCGACTTGGCGGCGGCTTAGCTTACCTTGATAACGTGTATGATCCGGAAACGAACCCTGAGAACCTGTTTTACAGCACAGCCATCAGCTTTCCGCTGGAGGCGAATGTAATGGCTAACTACAGGCTGAACAGGCACTTTATGCTGCGGGCTGGTGGCACTTATAAGCATATTTCTAACGCTGGTTTACGACAGCCAAATAAAGGTATCAACTTTCCGACGGCCACAGTAGGGGTACATTATGCCATACAGCCCGCCACTTTCCCGGAAAGGCAGCCATCAGAAAGCAACTTACAGGATCATAAGCGGCATTACCTGCTGGCACTGCTCGCGTCTTACCAGGACCGATCAGACGACCCCAGCAGGCAGCTCCCCCTTCTGGGGCTTACGGCTTATGTAAGCCAGCCTGTGGGCAGGCTCAGCGCACTTACCGCCGGTGCTGAATGGGTTGCCGATTTTACTATCCGGAAACAGCTGGAGCAGCGTGGCGAGGAAACAGACTTTCAGCGTGGCGCCTTGCTGGCAGGGCATGAGTTTCGCATCGGCAGGTTCCGGTTCAGCCAGCAACTGGGGGTTTATGTGTATGCTCCCCATGCAGCCCGCGATGCTGTGTACCAACGCTACGGGTTGGAGTATCATACCGGCAACAAAGCCTTCTTTGGTATTAACCTGAAGGCACACCGCCATGTGGCCGATTTCTTGGATGCGCGGATAGGGCTGCGGCTGTGATTAGTATTGCACCTGGGCCACAACCTCTATGTCTCTTGGCTGGCTCAGTTTCATTTCTCTGTCTACCCTGAAGCTACCTGCGGGCGTTTCTTCAACCGTTAACTGATCCAACAAAAACCGCTCATGGTCTTTACCCTCACTTGATACAGCGCCCCATACCCAGGCCCTTTCCTCCGTGTCTTTGCCATACACATAGGGTGATAGTGATACCTGTTCTTCATGGCCTTCCTCATCTCTGTACAGCACATTCAAAATCAACTGTTCTTCTATGGCTTTAATGATGGTTGTTATTTTCCTGTTCCCCTCCAGGTAGTACAAACCTTTCTCTGTCAGTCTGCCGGCAATTGGGTGAACTTCGTCTGTATCTTTAGAATTATCGAAGGCGGTGGGTTCCTGAATTTCTATAAATCCATCCAGATGCAGGTTGTAAATAAAGACCTCAGAAATTGCTGATGGGTCTTTTTTTATGAGCGGCGTCAGATCATGGAATTGTCCATCACCGTGAAAGTCGTGCAGGTAGGTTAATACCGTGTTTATCATCGCTTTTGTGTTTAAGTTTATGGAGCTCTTCAGGCATACTCACGACAAGTCCTTTCACTTTTCCCGGCAGTACACTTTTAAGGCCTGCGATGGGTGCTGAGGAAGTTTTTGTATGCTGTGCTGGCTCTACATACTTGTATGTTAAAAACAACAAAAGGTTCTGAGCGGGCATAAAAAAGGCCTCATACATGAATTGTACAAGGCCTTCAAAAAAGTCGGAGTGGCGGGATTCGAACCCACGACCTCCAGCACCCCATGCTGGCGCGATACCAGGCTACGCTACACCCCGAATCTGGAGACAAAATAAAAGCCCTGTACAACAAATGCAAGCCTTTTGAAAGGTAGGCGGGTATAAAGATTTTTTCTTTTTGAAGTATAAAGATGTACCAGCAGGCACCGTTTTGTTATGTCGCTGGAAATCAAAAGCAATATCAGTTTGCTGTTGCTACCCGCGCTTCTTTCCTGAAAAACAATTGTGAAATAGGGATGAGCATAAATCCGGCGCAGGCAAAGGCGATAAACGACACCCGCAAGTTGAAGGCATGTGCCAGATAGCCGATCATAGGCGGACCAATCAGCATGCCGAACATACCATAAGTGGCAATGATGGAAATGGCCATTCCCGGTGAGTATTTTTTGGAGGCACCCGCTAAGGTAAACGTCATCGGGATAATAGCAGCAGTGCCAAACCCTACCAGTGAAAACCCGATCATGGCAGGCCAGAAGCTTGGAAAGAGAATGGCCAGCCAGATACCTGAAAAGATGAACACGGCACTGAAGACATAAGTGGCTGGCATACCTATTCTTTCAATAATACGATCTGAAAGGAACCGCGAGAGCGCCATGCAAGTCATGAAAATCAGGTAACCGACGGTAAATATATCGACCTGCACGACTTCCTGAAAATAGATGCCACTCCAGTCAAACATGCCTCCTTCGCAGATGGCCGCAAAAAACACCATCACGCCAAGGTACAGGATGTATGGGTCAGGTTTACCGAAAGCTAGTTTATTTCCGGCAGTAGAACGGTCGTTTCGCAACAGAAACCGGTAGGTGAACAACGTTGCCAGAATAACTGCGGCTGTTACAGACATTAAATGAGGTGTGATGGAAATATCCATCGCCACCAACAGCGTGGTAAATCCTACGCCCACGATACCGCCTGTGCTCCAGAGCCCGTGAAAGGAGCCGTTTATTTTGCGGTCAAACTGCTTCTGCAGCGTAATAGCCTGTGTGTTCATGGAGATATTAAGTATGCGCATGCTAAAGGCAAACAGGAAAATGGCCATGACCAGTGTAAGCGTAGTAGTGGCAAAGCTGATGAGTGACAGACATAGTGCATGCACCACAAAAGCTGCTGTGAGGGGTATTCTGCTGTCGTATTTGGTGACGAGCCAGCCGGAGAAGGGGAGGCCAATCAGGGAACTGATAGGCATGGCGAGGAGAATGGTGCCCAACTCTGCCTCATTAAAACCGAAGGTGTTTTTGATGGTGGGTATTCTTGCTGCCCAACTAGAAAAGCAAAACCCTGAGAGAAAGAAAAATGCACTGAGGGAAACCCGCTGCCTGACTTTTAAATCCATACGAGACAATTTGAGCGAATGCAAATATCCTGACTTCGCAGTAATAAGAGGGTATGGTTTGAAATAAAATTAGGGAAGTGTGCGCCGGGCTCCTGTAAACAACCCGGAAAGAGAGGCATAAAAAGTCAGTTATGCTTTTTGGACTTCAATGAAAGCAAGCTATATAAGTATCAGAAATGCTCCTTGCAGTCCCTGTAACTTCACCTGTATAGGATAAACAAGAAAGGCATCTTTTAGTATAACAGTCTATTAGCAGGTTTTTTGCAGCCGTACTCTTGCTAATCCTTAGAGCAATTTTTTACCATTTCAAGACAATTAGACTTGGCGAACTTTATTCAGGACCTTCCATTGATATGGAATATCGTTATTTTTGTTTTAGCAGGTATGTTAGTCTGGGGAGCTGGTGTTAAACTTTCTAAGTATGCTGACGAAATCATTGATAAGACTGGTATTTCAGAGGTTTTTATCGGCACATTAGGACTTGCTGTCATTACTTCACTGCCCGAGGTTGCAACTACTATTTCAGCTACACTGGCTAACAATGTAAGCTTAGCCATTAATAATTTATTTGGAAGCATTGCCTTACAGGTTTTGGTCTTGGCTGTTGCAGATGCTTTTATTAAAGGAACTTCACTAAGCGGCTCGCTTGAAAATCCTGTGTCCCGGTTTCAAGCTATCTGCCTTTCATTTCTTCTTTCGGCTGCTGCAATTGCCATTTTATACGAAGACATTGCTATTTTCCATGTAGGCCTTTGGTCTGTGGTTCTTTTTTGTCTTTACCTGGCACTATTTTACCTCATTAATTACTTCAAAAGAATGAAATGGTGGCTGACGGAGCCGGAAGAGCGGGAAAGCATTGGTAAAGTGAAAGCTATTGTATCTAAAAGAATGGAAGAAATAAAGGAAGATGACACAGAAGAGGAAGGTGATAGTGGAGAGGAAAAGTTGTCAGATGTTGTTATGTCCAAACTTGGACTGTTCTTTTTGCTATCGGCGATGGGTATACTAGCGGGTGGCTACTTTGTAGCAAATTCTGCAGACGTAATTGCTGAAAGAACTGGTATCGGGTCCAGTTTTATGGGGTATTTCTTTGTAGGCCTCACCACTTCACTTCCCGAGTTAAGTACAACTATAAGTGCCGCAAAGCTAAAGAGGTATCGGATGGCCTTTAGCAACATCTTTGGTACTAACCTCTTAAATGTTGGCCTTGTTTTACTTGCCGACCTGTTATATTTAGAAGGGCCAGCCCTGGATGAAGTAGGAAATTTTGCCGCTGCCGGAGCTGTTTTGGGTATACTGCTGACAAGCCTTTACCAGATAGGACTTACCATCAAATACAAAAAAACGTTCTTCAGGCTGGGGTTCGATTCGATTCTGGTTATCATTTTTTATATAATAGGGGCGACTATTCTCTTTAACATGCGGCAGGGTTAAAAAAAGACATTCATGTTACAAGGGGAACTCCCGGAATCTATCATAATTGAGAAGTAGATTCCAGGAGCTCCCCTTGTAGGTATACAGCTACTAGCAAATATAAGGTAGCAGAGTTTCTCCTGGCAGGCGGTTCAAAGAGTAAAGTTATAAAATCTCCAATAAGGGTAAACAGGTTCTAAAGTTCTACTTAATGTACTTGTCAAAGCTTCCTCTTTTGTCTTGTACCTTTCCTTTAGGGAGACACAGGGGAATCAGTACTATTCCGCAAATTACGCCATTCCACATTGCAGCGTCATTATCTGTTCCCAATACCCAGGGAGCAGCGATTAGCCAAAGGCCGAAAAGCACCAGGATGTACCGGATGGGGCGGCCAACTTCAGACATGGATATAACGGTGAAGGTGATGATGAGGGCACCTGCAATATGACCGCTGTTGGCAATGGTGCCACTGTACCCTAAAACAGCTGGCGCCAGCATGATCCAGGCACCTAAAGCAAAAATAAGGAACAGGTTCCAGGGCCTGCTCAGGAAGTCTTTAGTGGCTTCTTTGAAGGTTTGTTCCAGGAGTGTTTCCGGGTTCTTCGTTTCTTCTGTTCTGCCGCCGTCCATGGTGCCGCCAAACCACAGGGACTTCCAGTAAGATGTGTTCCTTTGTTTTTTTTCATACTTCATCAGCTGTAAGGTAGCCACCACTTCGTCTATTGTAAACGGAATCATTATAAGGGAAACCATGGCACTGGTAAGGCACAACGTGCACCAGTATCCCACTGACACCGGTTGTAGAATGACAAGGGTAATACTCACCACTCCGAGCGGGAAAATCAGGATACCGAATATGATAACAACCCACGGCATCGTGCGCCAGCGGTGTGTGCCTCCTGCTAAACCGAACAGCACATCTACAATATAAGAGAAAGCCCCCAGCATGGCATCAGAAACCGGGAAAGATTCAGATACTTTGGAGGTGAGTACATTGCGGGTGCCGTCACCAAAAAATGGGTCCCAAACCGAGTTAATGTACTCCATCTGAAAGGCACCCATATATCGTGCAACGAAAAACCCAACCCAGGCAAAAAAGACCACTGGTACGCGCTGACTCCAGGAGGAGGGATTGTAACTCCAGCCAGGTGGTACATTGGGCCCTGGCTGAGCAAATAGCTTAATGCCTGGCTGCCTCGGAATGATAATACCAAAGACGACTACCAGCGTGCCAATCAGGTAATTGATCAGGAGGCCGGCACCTACCTTGGCTGCGAAAATCATGGGTGCAACTAAAAGCCAGCTCCCCAGAAAAATAATAGCCCACTGTGCCCATAGCTTATAAGGCTTCAGCGCAAAATAACTCAGCACAATCAGGAGGATTCCTGCCAAAATATCATTCCAAACCATTAACGGCGCCTTGTAGCCAAAAGTGGGAGGGTTGGCTATGAGCCAAAGTCCCAATGAAATAATGCAGTAATAAACCCAGCTTACTCTTTTATGATGTTCTTCATGTTTTTTCTGTTTCTCCTCAGAAAACATATCCTTTTTTACAAAGAAAAGATTGCTAAAAGTAAGGTTCATTTTTTTAGAATTTTACGTTCAAATCTGAAACTCTGGAAAGGCATAATAGCAGGAAGGCGCGTCTTTTTAAGATGTTCTTTTGAAAGCCTTACCGAGATTATGCCTAAATAAAACTCAAACAATATTGCAATGGGTGCATGTTAACAAGGGATACGGTAAATGAGGTGAAGGTGTACAGATATTTTTAATTGCTACAATTTAGGACAACCAACTAGCTGGTGCATTTAAGCTTCCAAAAGAGTGAGATCAGAAATTAGCATACACCGCATATAATATAACCTTGTTGCTGCAGAGATGGGAGAAGGCAATTAGTTAAAGTGGATAAATTACGTAGGTATAAAATCAGTGCAATTCACAAATTCAGTATATATCTTTTAAGACACCTACGTACAAAATAACTTATATCTCTTCAAGCCTATGGAACATAAGCCGATTACAACACAGGACAAATACGATAAAGTAGCTGCCCGCATAGAACAGCTAAAAGATGGCGAAGCAGGTTCGGAAGAAGCGGAAGAGATGAAGCTGCTAACGAAGCTAATAGTGGAGTACGAAAGTAAGAGGCAGCACCCGGAACAGCGGAATTCTGAAGATACTTAATGCAGGTCTCCCCGCACTTTGCCTCATTTTCAGAAGGGGGAAGGGCACCAGTGCTTTTGGATAAACAGAATGAACAGCCCTCTTTTTCAAAGTAGTCTTACAACTGGCATTTCACAAAATGCAGACGTGATGCCAGTTGTAAGACTAATCAATGCCTTGCATGTAGCAGGACCATATAATTTACAGCAGATTTAGCTTAATACCACCATTGATGACCCTGCCATCTACCGGCGCATATATCTCGTCAAAAACAGGATTCGTTATGCTGCCACTATAGATGCTGCCGAACCTGCTCTGCCTGGTGTCGAAGATGTTCTCGAAGTTGAGGAACAGGGAGAACTTCGTGAACATTTTCTCTATCATTATCCCATTAATCCAGTAGTCACGCCCTTTGCTGCCATCCGTCAGCCGCTGCGGACTGAAATAATATGCTTCCAGGCCTATTCTGAAATTATCCTCCTTCTCCAGCATCAGCACGTTATTGACTCTGTGCTTTGGGGTAAGCGGCATATCGGTTACGGTGCCGTTGTAATGTTGCCTGGCGTCAGTGTAGGTATATCCTAAAAACAGCTTCACCCATTCGTACCCAAACCTCATGTTTGTTTCAACACCTTTGGTGTCCACGTAGCCGCTGGCGTTCCGGAACTCATAGAGGTTGTCAGTTCGCTGTGAAAGGATGAGTGGGTCGTTCAGGTAAGTATAGAAAAACATGTGGTTGATACTGAAGGTCATTTTGTCTCCGATGATGGTGTTGAAGTTGACGTCAGCATTTCCACCAATGGATGTTTCCACCGCTGTTACCTGTGCGGTGAGCGGCAGAATGTTCTGGAAGGTGATGTTCTCTGCTTGCTGCGTAAAGATAGTCGGCGTTTTGTAGCCCAAGCCTCCACCAATACGGGAGGTGAGGCGGTCGCTTATTCTGAAGAGTGCCGAGACACGTGGCAGCACGAATAAACCCTCTATCTTTCTTGCGGGCGCAGGCATTACATAGTCGGTTCTGAGGCCTGTTTCCAGCACAAACCAGTCTACGGGTGTAAACGTGTTTTGTGCAAATGCTCCGATAATGGTGTTGTTGTAGTCTCTGGCTCCAACGGCATCCGCATTCTGCTCTGAGAATTTGTCGGTCCAAAGGTTTGCACCCATTACCCAGTCAGTTCTGTTGCTGTTCAGTCTATAGGCCACCTCGCTGAAACTGGAAAGCTGCTCTCCTGAAAAGTCATAGCCGGGAACAAAAACCTCCCTGTTGAAAAAGCTAAGGCTATTCTTCACAGAAAGCATAGACTGGTTTGAAAGCCTGTGTTCGAGGTTAAACTGCGTGGAGTAGCGCTTCGTGTTGTTCTGCTCGAAATAGAGGTTGCCTTCATCACCGTTGATGTAGCGTAAATCACCGCCCAGACGGTCTTCCTGTGTGGCGTTCAGCCCAAGGTATAGCTGCGTGCGTTCGCTTGGGTAGTAGTATACCCGTGGGTTCAGCGTATACCTCTCAAACTCCGGGATGGCAGAGAAACCGATGTCAGCCGGGTCATAGGCGTTGTTCGTATTTCTTGATGCAAAAACGGTGACACCGAACTTGCCATACCGCTTCCCATAGAAGCTGCTCAGGTCAAGTCCTTCCGCACTGGTGACATTGGCCATGAAGGAAAGCTCTCCCTCTTCTGTTGGTCTCTTAGTAATCAGGTTCACAAGTCCTGCTATGGCACCGCCCCCGTAGAGTGTGGAAGAACTTCCTTTGATTACCTCCACCTGGTACAGGTTAAGCGGCGGAATCTGCATGATGCTAAGGCCACTGGAAAAGCCGGAGTAAAGCGGGAAGCCGTCTTGTAGTATCTGCGTATAACGCCCGTCCAGCCCCTGAATCCGAATAGTGGCGCTTGCACTGGTAGCCGAAGTCTGCTGCGTTTGTATACCTGTGCTTTCACTCAACAGCATCCTGATGTCTCCCGGTTTCATGTTCGCTTTCTCTCCAAGTTCCTCCAGCGTAATGGCTTCGAGGCGTGTCGGGATGTCTTCAATGGTGCGGCTGCTGCGAGTGGTGGAAATTACCACTTCCTCCAGTTCCTCACCACCGGGCGCTAACTGCACCACAATGGGTGCTGACTGGGCAAGCGGGAATGTAAGCGTATCCAGCCTGTCTTCATACCCGACATAGCTGTACCGGATAACCTGCCTGCCATCTGGAATTCCTGACAATTGAAGCGAACCGTCCGCACCGGCACTTGCACCAATTCCTGTTCCGTTAACTGATGCCGTTGCGCCAATTAAAGGCGCACTTGTTTCGCTATCCCTGATGATAGCCTGAAGTGTATTTTGGCTATAGGCCATGGTATTGCCCAGCAAGAGGAGCAATACAAAAATGTATTTATTCATTTCTTTGAAAACTAATGCTATAAGATTTACAGGCGATACAGAGGTGTATCGCATTCCTGGTGACAGCGTGTCACGGCTATAACATTAGCTTAGTTTTGGGGGCTGCCAGATGGCATGGTGGAACTGGGTAAAGAAGCTTTGCCTGTAGGTTGCAAAGTGATGACCACTATGAGAAAGAAGGGGTGTTACAGGCGCTACTGAGAAATCGGACACTGTGAAACCGATGCAGGTGGAGCAACTGTAGAAAGGGGAGCAAGCGTCAGTGTCCTTCTCGTGGCTGTCGGCTTGTTCTGTCATCATCTCTTCACTGGCGCAGTTGTCGGTGAGGCAGCAAGGCATTACCGAGAGCGTGACTACTAACAGTGCGCATATGATCGTTAAGATTTTCACTGTGCAAAAGTAACAATTCTCTCTACAGTTTCAAAGATAATGGCATGTGCGGGCAGTTCACATGCTTTCAGAAGTAAACGTTCCACTGCACATGCCTACTCCACGGAATTAAATAAAAGAGTAAAAAAACAGTTCATAAAATGAAGCGAATCTACTGCTGCAGCAAAGAGGCACTGTAGGGGTTGGAGAGGAGTTCACGGAATACCTCCCAGCGCTTTTCCGGGTTTACTGCCGTACCGCCCTGTGCCTCTACATGCTGGCGCACCAGTTCCTGCCCCAGGTTATAGTTGATGACATAACTCCTATAGCGGTCGAAAAAGCGGGTGCGTTGCAGTGCTTTCTCTTTGTCATAGAAATTATATTGTACCAGCAGGTCGGCGGCTTCTTCGCGGCTGATCTGGCCGTCCAGGTACAGGCGTGCTGCTTCGTTTCCTGCAAAGTTCAATTGTGCTATTTTATTTAGAATAGCATAATACCCTTCTGCCTCTTCAGGATTCAGACCTGCCAGCGGGAAAAGTACTTCTTTCTCAAATTTAATACGTTCGGCAGCAGGAAAGGCAACCTCAACGCCATAGTTGGCGCTGCCTTCCGCTATCAGCGACTGTGGGCTGAACAGAGGGTAAACGGAATACTCTTTCCAGGCACGGTTGTTGACCAGTTCTTCCTCCAGCAGCACGTTGTACACATGGTGCCCCGGGTACCCCTCGTGCCCGGCCAGGTCTATGGCGCGCTCAATGTTGATCGGGAAATCTGTGTTTATCTGGATAAGGCTGTAACTGTTGTCTTTAAAGTAATTGTATCCTGACCACGGTTTGTCTGTGACATACTCTACCATGATGTTTTCATTTTCAGGCAAATTATAATGGGCTTTGGTTCTTCTGCGCGCCTCGGTGATGGCAGCCTGAAATACCGTGTCGAGTTTTTCTTTCGGAATCACAAAACGGGTGCGGTATGCAGCCCAACGATCTGCGATGCTGCCTTCGCCAGGAAGTGCTGTGTCCAATGTCTGCAGCAGCGAGTCGAAGTAGGAAAACTCATAGTGCGGTGGTACGGCATCATAGAGCAGCTTTGCCTCTTCATCAAAAGAAAGCTTTCTGCCCTGCATCATCTCTACCTTTGTAATGCTGGCCAGCACCTGTTTCTGCAGCATCACTATTCTTCTTTTCTCCAGCGCCGTCAGCCCGGCGGTGTCCTGGGCCGTAAGCCCTTGCTGTACCAGTTGTAACTCCTGAAGCAGCGTTTCTCCCGGAAAAGTATCAGCAGGCGTTGTGGTCGGCCTCCATTCTTCCGGACCATAATAAGCATCCACAAAGTCGCTGTCGTGTTGGCCAATCCGCAGCAGCGTTTTTACATACTGCTCTGCCAGTGCATCCATGGGTAGTACATTTGCTTCCTGCTGCTTTGCAGGCGCACAAGCTCCGAGCAAAGCCAGGCAAACGAGGGGTAAGAGGTTCTTCATGTAGTGGAACTTCATGTGGTATGGGTTTAGCTAGAGCGTAAATAGTAGTGTAAGCTAGTGTTTATAAAACTAAAAATCCTGGTATGCTCAGAATATGTTTGATGGCTTTGAGGCAGCACTTCCTCCGTAACCTTTTTATGAGTTGAAGTATACTGGGCCTTATTTTTTATCAACAGGCTGTCCCGCCGGGACTCTTGCGCAACGTCAGTTAATAAGTTCCTTGCTTAATCTCTATTTCATTTAAAAATAGGGAGGCGAGTATCTGATAACACAGGTGATAAAGCGTTTCAGAAGCGAATCAGTATTCCAGTATGGGCATCATCTAATTTGCATAGTATTTTTCGCTGTGCTGCGTCTTTGTTTCCGTAATTAGTTACCCTCTGCGACATACTTACTGGCTGCTCTGGACACCTGTTGCAGGATGTTCTTCAGCACGGGGCTGTTGTCGTTCTTGCGCCATGTCACGTAGAGGTTCATTTTGTAGGGCAGGGTGATGAAGCGCACATTAGGCAAAGCGCTGAAAGAGTAAGAGTACGGCAGGATGGACACGCCAAGCCCCTTGGAGACCAGCCCGAGAACCATTCCCCCAAAGTCCGTTTCGATGCGCACATCGGGCGTGAAGCTGTGGTCTTCGAGAATCTGCCGAAGGCTTGAGGTGTAGAATGTTGTCTGCGCCAGGTTTGACAGGATGAACTTCTCGTTTTCTAAATCGTGAAGCCCCGTAAAGTTCTGCTCGTTTAAGTGATGGTTAGAGGGCACGACAAGGGCAAACGGCTCGGAGTACAGACAGATTGACTGCAACGATGGGTTTTCAGCGGGGTCACGCCTGAATGCCATGTCCATCTGGTAGCTCAGCAGCAGCAGCTCAAAGCTGATGTCGGTCGGCTCCACCAACTCCACCTTCAACTCCGGTAGGGTGCGGGATATACTGGCAATTAAATCTGGCATAAAGCCATAGGCAATAGAACCGGGGTAACCGATTCTCACTGTGCCGAACGCTCCCTCATGTATCTTTCTCGCCTGCAGGTGGATGCGGTTTATCTCACCGAGCAGGGGCAGCCACTGGTCTCTGAGGAATGCACCAGCCTCGGTCAGTTTCACGCTCCGCTTACTTCTTTCAAAAAGCCGCACCCCCAGTTCATCCTCCAATGCTTTTATTTGCCTGCTAAGCGCAGACTGCGTGATGTACATGCGTTCGGCAGTGTTCCAGAAGTGCAGTTCCTGTGACAGTGTCAGAAAGTATTTTATCTGCTGAATCTCCATATACACTAATCTGATTTTCGCATTAGTCAAGCCAATATTAGCATTTTTATACCCATCCGCATACACTTACTTTGCAATAAACTATTAATGTGTAACGCAATGGTGTCACAACGAAAACATGTATGGGAAGGGATAGGATGGGTAGGAGCCCTCTTTTCGCTTTTGGCTTTCAGCCTGAACAGCCTTGGCGCTGTCAGCAGTCAGTCCATGGAGTATCTGGGGATGAATATCGTTGGCTGCTTCTTTATGATTCTATACGCGGTCTCGAAGAAGGCGCACGCGAGTTGGGTGCTTAACGCCATCTTTTTATTAGTGGCTGTTTTTGCTTTGGTTAGGGTCTATATGATGCAGTTATAACCGATATCTTGCAATTGTTAATTAACATTCTATCACATGTTGCATATTTCTAGAATTAGTGTGAGCGCATTACAGCACTCATATTGACCAACTTGCGCTACCAGATAGCACAATGAGTACCCGCAAATCGGCTAATGTGGACTATAAATCTACCAATAAATCACCTTTGGAAGTTAAACTAACATTTAAGGGAGTTAATTTATCAAATGGCGTGAATGTTAGATTAAGGGATGGCTTTTAAACAGGAACGCTGGCTATAAAATATATAGTCAGCGTTCCTGTTTAAGTAAATGTGCACCCGAGAGGATTCGAACCCCTAACCCTCGGAGCCGAAATCCGATATTCTATCCAGTTGAACTACGGGTGCTGGTGTGTGCAAAAATAGGAACTAAGCTGATAAAAGAAAACATTCAGCTGCAAAATTTATACTTGCTTTTCCTTTCTTGCCATAGGCTGTTCACTTACAGCCCTTTGCTTGTTTTCTAAAACATTCCGCTTTGCTCCCGAGTTAGATAAAGAATACAGAACACAATTAAACGTATAAAACACTATGGAGAAAATATATACGGCAGAGGTAACTGCCACAGGCGGCCGCAAAGGTCATGTAAAATCATCAGATGGCGTAATTGATATGGCCTTGACTGTGCCGGTAGGTATGAGCAGTGGAGGTAAAACAAATCCGGAGCAACTGTTTGCTGCAGGCTATGCCGCCTGTTTTCAGAGCGCTTTGATGGTGGTGTCTGCCAAGCATCATGAAGAACTGGACCCAAACTCAACCGTTACGGCGCATGTCGATTTAAATAAAAAGGATGATGGAGGGTATGCCTTGACTGTAAAGCTGGAGGTTGACCTAAAAGGTGTTGATAAAGATAAGGCTCAGAAAATGGTAGACGAGGCGCACCAAATCTGTCCATACTCTGTAGGTACTCGCGGCAACATAGAAGTGGACCTGCAAGTTGTTTGATAGTTTAGAAGTTAGAGGGTTAAATATTTGAAGATGGAGTGTGCTTCATCAATTTGCTGGTGTAGAGGTCTAGGTTAGACAAGCATAATTTATAACATATGTGATAATTAAAACCCCCTAACTTTTCCTGCTAGCACATAAAACAGAAAAGGCTGCCAATTATGGCAGCCTTTTCTGTTTTATGTGCTAGCAGGAAACTACGCTTCTGCTAATACTTGCTTTACTTTTTCAGCAGCCTCTTTCAAAACCACAGCGGAGTAAACTTTCAGGCCGGACTCATCGATAATGCGGGCGCCTTCTTCAGCGTTGGTACCTTGCAGGCGAACGATAATGGGAACACGGATGTCGCCGATGTTCTTGTATGCTTCCACCACACCGTTGGCAACACGATCGCAACGTACGATACCGCCAAAAATATTGATGAGGATAGCTTTTACGTTCGGGTCTTTCAGGATGATGCGGAAACCAGCTTCAACTGTCTGCGCGTTTGCCCCACCCCCTACGTCCAGGAAGTTAGCGGGCTCACCGCCGGAAAGCTTGATGATGTCCATTGTAGCCATCGCCAGACCAGCACCATTCACCATACAGCCCACGTTACCGTCCAGCTTTACATAGTTCAGGTTGTGCTCGCCAGCTTCAACTTCCAATGGATCTTCCTCAGTGATATCACGCAGCGCAGCCAGGTCTTTGTGGCGGAACAGGGCGTTATCGTCTAAATCAACCTTGGCGTCAACAGCCAGTATTTTATTGTCTGATGTTTTCAGTACCGGGTTAATTTCGAACATAGAAGAGTCCGTATCAACATAAGCCTTATAAAGGTTGGTCACAAACTTCACCATCTCTTTGAAAGCCGTTCCTTCCAAACCGAAGGCAAATGCAACCTTGCGGACCTGGAAGCCCTGCAGCCCCACTGCCGGGTCAATCCACTCTTTGATGATTTTCTCCGGAGTTTTCTCCGCTACCTCCTCAATGTCCATACCACCTTCGGTAGAGGCCATAATCACGTTCATACCTTTGGCGCGGTCCAGCAGGATGCTCAGGTAATACTCTTTTGGCTCAGACTCGCCTGGATAATAAACATCCTGTGCTATCAGCACCTTGCTTACTTTTTTGCCTTCAGGTCCGGTCTGGTGTGTTACCAGCTGCATGCCGATAATTTGCTCAGAAATTTCCTTTACCTGCTCCAGGTTCTTGGCCAGCTTTACACCGCCACCTTTACCACGGCCACCCGCATGGATTTGCGCCTTGATAACGTGCCAGCTGGTGCCAGTCTCTTCTGTCAGTTTTTTTGCAGCCTCTACAGCTTGCTCTGGCGTGTCAGCCACGATTCCTTCCTGGATGCGTACGCCGTAGCCTTTTAAAATCTCTTTAGCCTGATATTCGTGTATGTTCATGCTTTCAGTTTTAATGGACGCCACGAAATTAAGTTTTTATTCCCTGAGATTCAAGAAAAGCTTTTTTTAAATATAAGCACGATGGCCGCAGCTACTGCGCCTGCTATGCGTGTCTGGATACTCTTAAAACACTGCCATTGCAACGTGGAAGCTCCTGAAGGAGTAAGTAAGGGAGAAATAAATGAATAAACTTTGAATTTAGCAGACACTTATGCTTGATGTTTATACTTATGCCAAACGTGTAGCCATTGCTGCTCTTATTGTGCTTTTAATATTGATAGGCTTCTACATGCTGGGCTGGCACGGCTACTTCTTTTTGTTGGTGTTCGCCGGTATACTATTGGCTGTTCTCTTCTGCGGCATGACGGACTGGATTGTGAGCAAGGTGCATATGAAGCGGGCAATCGCACTGCTGCTGTCGGTGGTGGTGTTTTTCGGCATATTGGTCGGAGCCATCTGGCTGGTAGCGCCCACGGTAGGAGAGCAGTTTCAGCAAATGCGTGAGACAATACCTGAGTCACTAAACCAGGTGGAGCAGTGGCTCGGCCAGCAGAGTTGGGGAGAGCAGATAGTGGAGCAAATACCCGAAGACCCCAGCACGTTGCTTCCGGAGCAGGAAACAATTGTTTCACAGGCAGGAGGCGCCTTCTCTGCCACACTTGGTTTCCTGGCAGACTTTTTCATTGTCATCATCACGGCCTTGTTCTTTGCTTCCAGCCCTTCCTTGTACACCGAAGGCCTTGCCAAACTGTTCCCTGTCCGGACGCGGCCCCGCATCATGGAAGTGTTAGAAAAATGCTATCATGACCTGAAAATGTGGTTAATTGGTATGCTAGCGGCCATGAGCATTATTGGGGTAAGCTCCGCGATTGGCTATACTATTATTGGCTTGCCATTGGCATTTGCCCTAGGGCTGATTGCTTTCCTTTTTGCTTTTGTTCCCAACATCGGCCCCTGGATTGCGGGTATACCAGCAGTGCTGATTGGGCTGCTGGAAGGGCCTGATATGGCGCTATACGTTATTCTGGTGTATGGCGGTATACAGATAATAGAGAGTTATGTGGTTGCCCCCATCATCTTTCAGAAGACAGTAGACTTGCCGCCGGCACTGTTGCTTTTCTTCCAGGTATTACTTGGCCTGCTGCAGGGTGCCATGGGCCTTCTGATGGCAGCGCCCATACTGGCTGTGTTGATGGTGATAATAAAGGAGCTTTATGTTAAGGATGTACTGGAAGCAGCGCCTGAAGATGCCAGCGCATCAGATGTGCCGGAAAGCGCACGTGCGACTGCAAAGAGATGATTTGATTTACAATAGGTCGTGCTGCCACAAAAAAGATAGGGCGTTGCTGAAGTATAGCCGTTGTTTTGTAGCTTTGGCAGACTCTTTGTATCTATCATACGCGTACACAAATACCCTTCTATAGTGCTGCAGGTAACAAACATATATAAAAAATACGGTTCGCTGGAGGTGCTCAAGGGCATCGATTTGACAATTTCCGCTGGTGAGGTAGTCTCCATTGTAGGGGCTTCAGGAGCCGGCAAAAGCACCTTGCTACACATACTGGGCACTCTCGACACAACAGACAAGGGCGAGGTGCTTTTTGATGGCAAAAACATCGCGAAGATGAATGCCTCTGAAATGGCCCGTTTCCGGAACAGGCACGTTGGCTTTATCTTTCAGTTTCATAACCTTTTGCCGGAGTTCACAGCATTAGAAAATGCCTGCCTACCAGGCTTTCTGGCTGGTAGACCTGAAAAGGAAGTGCGGGAGCAGGCAGCGCAACTCCTGCAGATGCTTGGCCTGTCGCACCGCCTTGAACACAAACCCTCCGAAATGTCGGGAGGGGAGCAGCAGCGTACTGCCGTGGCCCGGGCGCTTATCAACTCTCCCCGCATCATTTTCGCTGATGAGCCGAGTGGTAACCTCGATTCTCAGAATGCACAGGAACTGCATGAGATATTTTTCCGCCTGCGGGAGGAGTTTAACCAGACTTTTGTAATTGTGACGCACAACGAGCAGCTAGCCGGCATGGCCGATCGCACGTTAGTTATGAAAGACGGTGTTATTGTCGATTAAGCTATTCCTCGCCGGTTCACGGAATCGAATGATTACCGGATGGTGCGGATTTTTTTACCCAATCCGAGTGAACCATTATTTTGCGTAATGGACAGTTTTAGGTTACAAACCTTTAATTGGCTGGCATAAAACTAAAAACCATGCTGAAAGTAATAAGTATCTTGTTTGCTGTAGTTGGTTTGGCCTACTTCTTATTTTACCCATTTTTAAAGAACTCCGTCAACAGGAAAAAACTCTTTAAATGGTTCCTTATTCTGTATATTATCTCTGTTCTTGTCTCTACTATAGGAACCTATTTTTTATAAGCAGGACGGCCTGAGTTAGAAATAAGTGAAGTTAAATCCTGCTAAGAACGTTTCAACGGCCACAGTTTTACAGTAGAGGCGAAGAAAACTACGCGGCTTTCTAGATGTCGTGCAATACGAAGTACTGTAACTGCATGAAAATGATTGTAGGAATAAATTGCCTTAAAAGTAGCGCACAAGGTATAAGTGAAAAGATATGGAGTATGTTGAATATACTTTAGTCCTGCATTATGGCATTACACGCTTGCTTCCTTTTCTGCCATAGGCATCAGTTGTTTTAGCATTTCATGGTGCCGGGTCAGCATGATGTGCAGCACAAAAGCCATGAGCCCATAATCCTCCATAGTACCGTATCTGAACGCCATGAAACTGCTAAAACTGGTAGCGTCATGCTCCCTGATGTACGCGGTGAGTCGGTAGTACAGGTTTAGCGCCTCCCTCTTGCCCAGAGAAATCTTTAAGTAATTGTAAGCGGCCTTTTCCAACTTTCATCTGAAGTTTCCCCTGCTCTCTGCGTACTACCATTTCGTGGTAGCTACCTGTAAGTTTTTCCTGTTTACAGTGCACAGGAAGAGCATGTATAGTATAAGTTTGTTTTGATAGCTTGAAAAGGCAGGAGAGTTTCTTCTGTGTTTGTTCGTGCCGTATGTCTCCTGATACAGGCAGATAGCATATCCAGCTGCTTTTGTTTAATTGCTCCGGTGGCGTTTCTTCTCTTATATTCCTTGCTTAGGTGCAAATCAAAGGCAATCAATGTTTCTTTTTAACTGACTCGTCTTTGTATAGTAAAACAGAATTAAACTTATTAATTATATTCATTATTAAATATTAAGTTTTAGATATTTTCAAATGCGACTGCACGTATAGCAGGGATCATTTACCATAGGTTCCTTTTCTTCGCATTAAAGGAAAGGTACTGAGTTTAACATGCGAGATTTACTGCTGCCTTCCAAGGCCTTCACAAGCCTTATTTCCCATTGAATAGAGGCAAACTCCCGGAAAATGTACCCTTGAAGCAAAAAAAAATTAAAGTCGGTGCTACAGGAAACGAGACAGCTTTTCTTTTGAAAGAGGTTTCTCGATACAACCAACCACAGGAAGCTTCTTTGCCCTCGCTAACTCCAGGTCGTGCAGCGAAGAACTGAGGATGACAATTTTCATGGAGACAGACTTCCAGTCAATGGACTTTTGCAACTCATCTAAAAACGCAAAGCCGTCCATTACTGGCATATTAATATCCAATAAGATCAGTTCCGGGTAACGGCCGCTGTGATACAATTCTCTGATTATGGCCAAAGCCTCCCGTCCGTGCTGCGCAGTCAGAATATCCGCCTCTATACCCGACATCTTCAGAACTCTTTTAGACAAAAATATCGACAGGTTGTCATCATCTACCAATAGAACTGTTTTGGGTTGTTTTAGTCCATTTTTACCTGGCCTTAATACTGGCATATGTAAAAACTGATTTACAGGCGCAATTGCCTGGTAAATAAACTGATAATACTTAGTTAATTGCATTTGTATTCTATAGTGATAATGTTCCCCATCAATCGCCTTCAATCTACTCAACAAGAACCCTCTATTTTAAAATCAACGCCGCAAGGGGCTTCATGATATTTCCGTTTTCTGCCATAGCCATTCCTATGCACTACCAGGTCGAAAATATTTCCACCTTTATGCTGCCATTGAAAGCAGGGTTTGATTTGCTATACATTCCTTCTGTAGAATACCTGATGGTATAATTTTGTGATTAAATATACATTGTCCGGGCAATAGAATGGTAAGGAATTGTTTGAACGTACTGATTAGGTTAGTAAACGGCTCTTTTACGAAGTATAATGGTGTTGAAGCGCCACCGTCTGGGAGGTGTAATGAGAAAACCCCCGTTTTATCTATCTACTTTTCTCTATCATGGCTTTCGCGCAAAGCCCTTTATTTGAGGGCCAAAGCATTAAATCACAGTTTCTGCAACAGGATTTCGAATCAATGTATCAGCAACTTCAGCTGAATCATTCATATGTTTTCAAACCGTAACAAAGCAGACAGTGAAATGCTTTTCATGGACGGACATATTGATGTGAGCCTAGGGGTTGGGGATAAAGATCTGAAGCAATATGCGCAGTCGGGCGGTATTTTTGAATCAGGTTGCGCCACTCAACCTTCTGGTTCTAAACATATACTTAACTCCTTGGGGAAAGGGTATATCAATATATCGGAACATTATAGAGGATGCCCCGTGCTTAATTCAGAATAAAGCTCCCTAGTACAGAGGTGCCCGAACTATGAATAGCTCCTGTTCCTAACAAAGTCAGTAATATTATTGGAATTATTATGATTAAAAGTTAAATTTTAAGCATGATTCAACCAGGTGCTTCTTCTCTTTGACTGTTTTTGAGACTGAGAATCCAGGCTCAAATGTAAGCATCTATAATGGAGCCGCGGCCTTAACCTGTTAAGGAATACGTTTCTTGCACTTTTCTTTTTTTTCTCTTTAAACCTTTATAAAAGCTTTCAGGCTGCTACACAGGGCTGTACTACAGCATGAGGTGTTGCTTTGGAGCGGACCAGTGCTGCTTCTTTTGTTTTAGCTGCTTCACTCTTGTCAGTATTCTCTAACAGGTTTCCTTCAACATTTAATCACACGATATGCGCATGGTTCTACACAAATCGGTCATACTGCTGTTGCTGACTCTAATTATACCGGGAGTAGAGGCGCTGGCACAGGCAGCAGTTACGGTGTCCGGGCAGGTGACGGATGCCAGCACAAGAGAGCCTCTGGTGGGTGTAAACGTTTATGTACGGGATAGGATGGTTGGTACCAGCACCGACAGCAGGGGCCGGTACAGTTTGACTACCAACACGCCTACACCTTTCACGCTCGTGTTTTCAATGGTAGGATTCACGCCACAGGTAATCAGCATTACGGAGAGCCGGTCTGAGTTAAATGTTGCCCTTTCGGAAGGGCAGGTGCTCGGTTCTGAAGTGGTGGTAACAGCTTCCCGGGTAGAAGAAAACATCATGCGTTCACCTGTGAGTGTGGAGAAAATGGATATGCGGGCTATACGTGAAACGCCAGCCGCCAGCTTTTACGAAGGTTTAGCGAATCTGAAGGCCGTGGACATCATCACTTCCAGCCTGGGTTTTAAGATAATTAATACCCGCGGTTTCATGAGTACATCCAACAACCGTTTTGTGCAGTTTATTGATGGGATGGATAACCAGGCACCGGGACTTAATATACCGGTAGGTAACATGGTGGGCATCTCCGAACTGGATGCCGAAAGCGTGGAGATTATTCCCGGAGCTGCATCAGCCCTTTACGGACCAAACGCTTTTAACGGCGTGATTAACATGACCAGCAAGAACCCGTTCGAGTACCAGGGCTTTAGTGCGATGGCAAAGCTGGGTGTGAACCATGTGGATGGCCGTGATGCATCGCCCAGCCCGTTGTACGAAGGCATGGTCCGGTATGCGAAGGCCATCAACAACCGTTTTGCCTTCAAAGTGAACCTGGCGTATATGACGGCGCACGACTGGCACGCCAACAGCACCGAAAACGTAGACCCTTTATCCTACGCCACGCAGGGCAACAACCCCAACAACCCGGCTTACAATGCCTTGAATGTGTATGGCGATGAAGCAGTTACCAGTTTGCCGATCGGTCCTTTTGGCCTGCCAGTGCGGGTGGCCCGTACCGGGTACCTGGAAGAAGACCTGGTGGATTACGATACCTATAGCCTGAAAGGCGATGCCGCCCTGCATTACCGGGTAACGGAGCGGCTGGAAGTAATTTACCATTATAAGTATGGTGCCGGTACCTCTGTTTACCAGGCGGCAAACCGTTATGCCATCAAGAATTTTACCCTGCAGCAGCACAAACTGGAGCTGAGAGGCACCAATTTCTTCGCCCGCACCTATTCCACTTTTGAAAACTCAGGCGACTCTTATGATTCCCGCTTCCTGGCCCTCAACCTGAACCGCACCTGGAAAAGTGACCAGCAGTGGTTTCAGGAATACGCCGCCGCCTACCTGGGTCTTGTGCCAACCCTGACGCCTGGCAATCATGACGCTGCCCGTAGTTTCGCTGACAGGGGGCGACTGGAGCCTGGCACACCTGAGTTTGAGCGGGAAAAAGAACGGCTACAGGGCCTGACAGATTTCAGGAGAGGAGCGAAGTTCGATGACCAAACAAAGATGTACCATACCGAAGGCCAGTACGACCTGAGCCGCTGGACGGGCAAAGTAGTGGATGTGCAGCTTGGTGGAAATTACAGACTCTATGACCTGAACTCCAACGGAACCATCTTCAGCGACACCACAGGCAATGATATCACCATCTACGAGTATGGCGCCTATGCCCAGGCCATCAAACGGCTCCTTTCTGACAGGTTAAAGGTTACTGCCTCCCTGCGATACGACAAAAACGAGAACTTCAAGGGGCGGTTCACGCCCAGAGCCTCTGCTGTGTTCACTGTAGCAGAAAACCATAATTTCAGGGCTTCTTTCCAGACTGGTTTCCGCAATCCCACTACACAGGACCAGTTTATATTCCTGAATGTAGGCCAGGCCATACTGGTAGGCGGCGTACCAGCCACCAGCCGTGGGCTTAACTTGTATGGCCCCGGCTCCAACACCATCACCCTGTCCTCTGTGCAGGCTTTCGGAAATGAGGTGCAGCTGGATGTAATTGGAGGGGCGAACAGTTCCCGGGCTGTCATAGAGAATGCCGGTATATTGCAGGCAGCAGAAGTGGACTATGTGAAGCCCGAGCAGGTGCGTGCGTACGAGGTAGGGTATAAGGGGCTGCTGCTGGAGAAATCGCTCATGTTCGATATCAATTACTACTACAGCTCTTACAGGGACTTTATTTTGGGCACAACAGTAGTCCAGACGGAAAGCGACATCCAGACAAACCCCCAGGCTGCTGCCTTCGATATTGCCTTAAGCCGTTTCCAGCCCTACCAGCTTTACACAAATGCCGACCAGCAGGTGGCGGCGCAGGGGGCAGCACTTGGCGTTACCTATATACTGAGTGGCTACACCTTCGGAGGAAACACGAACTGGAACAAACTGGACCTCGGAGAGGACACAAACCCGGACCAGATAGCTGGTTTTAATACACCAGAATGGAAATTCAACCTGACCGCAGGCAACCGTAATGTGTACCGAAACCTGGGCTTTAGTGCCGCCTTCCGCTGGTCAGATTCCTATATCTGGCAGTCGTCTTTTATAGCTGGTATAAACGATGCCCTTATACCTTCTTACTATACCCTGGATGCCCAGGTGAGTTACAAGGTGGCAGTCATCAAGTCCATCTTCAGAATCGGAGGTTCTAATGTAACCAACAACCGCATCCGGCAGGTGTATGGCGGCCCTTATATCGGAGGGCTTTACTATGTGTCGGTCACGTTTGACGAGCTGCTGAACTGATTGCCCCCACTTTGTATAGAAATATGTTCAAATCATAACCCATACGAACATGAAGTACTTCAAAATATTCTGCCTGTCGCTGTTTTTAGGGAGCACCTTGTTATCCTGCTCCTATACCCCGCCTGAGCCAGTTGAGGATCCAACCAACCCCCGCACAGCACCTGTAGCCGGAACAGCAGATTTCAGCAACTATGTAGCTATTGGCAACTCCATTACAGCCGGATTCATGGATAATGCGCTGTATGAGGAGGGGCAGCTGAATGCTTATCCTGTTATACTGGCAGAACGCATGAAGCTGGTGAATGGCGGTGCTGCATTCAATACCCCGGTATTTGCCTCTCCCACAGGAGCAGGTTTCAGCGGGTTTGTGCCGGGCACTGCCACGCCGGTGGGGCGCTTTCGTTTTATACTTCCCACCTGTGCATCTATTCCGGCAGCTACCAGCACACTTGGTTTAACACCGGCTCCGATAGTACCCGGAGATAACCTAACACCTTATGAAGGGGACCGGGCTGCGTTAAATAATTTCAGTGCTCCAGGCACCAAAAGTTTCCATGTACTGGTAAACGGCTATGGTGCCAGTCAGCAGCAGGGAAACCCTTTTTACTGGCGTTTTGCCTCGGCTCCTGCGGCCAGTGTATTGGGTGATGCCCTTGCGGCGCAGCCAACTTTTTTCTCCTATTGGCTGGGCTTCAGCGATGTGCTGTTTTACGCCATATCGGGCGGCTCGGGTAACGCGAACCCCGGTACAAACCCTGCCACTTACACTACGAACGATATGACGGACCCAGCCGTGTTTGAAGCGGCGCTGCATGCTTCGCTGAGTGCGCTGTTGGGCGGGGCGGATACAAAGGGTGTTGTGGCTACTGTTCCTGACCTTACAGAAGCACCTTTCTTCAGGATAATAAACGCTGCCCTTACAACAGGTGGTGCCAACTCACCTTTGCCTTTTGCCTTATCAGAAGAGCAGGCTGCTGCACTGAACGCAGGATACGCTCAGTTGGGGCCCGCTGCGGCTGCCGTTAACTTTAGGGGCGGCAAAGTAAACTACCCTGTCATTACCACAGCCACAGGCCTACGGCACATGGACCCCGGCAGTGACTTCCTGGTGCTGACCACTCCGCAGGATTCGCTGCTGGCAGGTTCTATCAGCGCCTGTAATCCAAGTCAGCGGGCAGGCTGGGGAATAACGAAGCCGATAGAAAGCAGGTATGTGCTGGACGAAACGGAGAAGAACCTGGTGAAAGCGCGGATAGAAGCTTTCAATACAGCCATCAGGGCAGCTGCAAATGCAGGAAACTATGCAGATCGCCTGGCTTTGGCGGATATTCATCAGCTGTATGAAGGGCTGGACAACAGCCGGAACAGCATTGCTCCGGGAGGTTATATTTCAGTAGACGGACTTCATCCGAACCCAATGGGGCAGGCCTTGATCGCGAATGGATTCATAAGGGCCATCAACGCTGAATTCGGCTCCACGCTGCCACCTGTTAACATCCGAAATTACCGGCAGAACATATTGCCGGAGAATTAGGGATGAAGCAGAGGGGATATAATGGTATTCTTGTATGGATTTATTAGATAGCTTAAGCGTGTGGAATACACTAGCAACTTGCTCCCATCAACATACACGAACGTTGTACTTCAAAAGGTGCTTTTTCTCCACTTTGTCATCTTATGCTCTAATTGTTTAAGGCGACGAAAGCAGAAATGGAATACCACCACAGGTTTGCCACCAGGCAGGAAGCCCGCTTGGCCATGATGGAGCACAACGAAGGTATCTATAACCGGAAAAGGAGGCATTCTTTATTTGCTACCTGCCCCCTTGCCAACACGAAAACCTACTGTGCAACCAAGCTGTGGCTGCCTGAAAAAGCCTCCCGTAAAATATCGCAATTCCAGTTACTGCACTACAAGCCGTTTATATGCCACCTTTCCAGACAAAGATTGTGCTCTGATAAAGTATACACCGCTCTGTAGGCTCTGCTCAATTTCTATCACCGTACTGGCTGCGCCATGTGAATCGGTTACAATTATCTCGGACTGAACTTGGCGTCCTGCCATATCCAGCATATTCAGCTCTACTTCCTCATGCACTTCAAATTTGTGCACGTTTACAACTATTTCGGTTCCGGGAACTGGATTAGGGTAAACCTCCAATGTAGCCGTTTCTTTCTCTTCCGGCACCTCAATGCCAGCGGGAACATTGGCTTTCAGTAAAGTTATCTGGGGCACACCTCTACCATTGCCCTCAAAGTATTCAGAGATGTAGAGGTTGCCGGTAAGCTCATCTTCTATTACATCCAACGGATTAGCATAAGGGCGGCGTAAACCCGGTACCTGTATGCCCTCTACAGCGCTGGCGATATCCAGCGACTTGCCTGGCTCTAATATGATCAGGTCATCACCTCCGCTGAAGCGGCATACCAGCAGGCGGCCCTTCAGCTTGCCTCCGAATGCGTTGCTCTTATACTCTATTACGCCATTAGGGGATATATTCAAACCAAAGTCATAGGACCAACCCCGGAAAGTGGGTTCTTTTGGAGTGCCTACCGGGTAGCCGAGCGTTTTGCCCTTAACTTCCCATTCTACCTCACCCGGGTCTTCGCCTTTTGTAGGGTTACCACCATTTAAAATATACTCGTTGCGCAAAGGGTTGGGGTGCCCGTAATATCCTCCTTTTTCAACACGGTACAGGTAATCGTTTTGTGTGTCGCGCACATCAATTAAGGCCGGAATGTCAGGGCCAGTATATTTCTTTCCGTTGGACCATACAGTCCCAGATTTAAGCGCAGGTGTGCTGCCTCCGGCTGCAGAGCCATTCGTTGGTACATACAACTGCCCGTTGCTATGCCATACCAGGTCATAGGCGTTTCTGACTCCGGTTGCATAGATGGTGAGTGGTGCATCTTTTGCATAAGGGTTATATGATCCACCACCATCCGGTGTTTTTGCATCAATTGGTAAGGCTTGTTTCTCAGCTTTCTTAATATCCAGGCGCAGTATGGCTGCTGACAATAATCTCTCCGGCCTGTTGTCCCAAAAAGTGCTCGGTCCGCCCATTGCGGTATTGCTTCCAATAGGCACATACAAGGCTCCATCAGGGCCAAAATCGATAGAGTTTATTGAGTGGTCTTTGTAGGAGCGGGGCAAGTTAGTTACGTAGGTTTGGCTTGTGGGGCTGGACGGGTCACTCAGGTCAACTTTTGTAATCATACTGCTCCAGTCCTGCGCATCCTGAAATTGGAAGACAGAATGGCTCATCCAGGCAATCAGTTTTGTTTCAGTAGCGGCAGGATCAAAATGGAGGCCGATCAGCAGCTGCCGTTTGTTTCCAAAAGGAGAGATAGTAACATGACCTGCAAGAGTGCCATCTTCTTTAATGTCCCAACGCTCTATTTTTCCGCCGGAAGTGGTGGCGTACAGGCGGTGGTCAGGACCAACAACCAGTGTGGTAAATCCATCTCTGCCAAAATCAGAAGAAACAAGAGTATGTGCGGTAAAAGCCACATACTCCAGGCCGGTTTTCGGGTTGTGATTAACGCTGGTAGTGGTAAACCGGGAAGTAAACGGTATCAGTGCATTTCCTTTAAGGTCTTTCACCTTTCCCGATATTTCAAATTCATAATTGGTGCCTAACGTCAGCGAGGCAGAGAGGGTAACAGCGTCGCCGGCAGCTGATGAGTTAACAGCCGTGCCTGCAACCAGCTGCTTCTGCGTACCCTTTACTTCGTAAAGCTTTACAGTGGAAGGGCTTACTGTGCTGCCATCAATGGAGCTGCCACTTGGAAACATCAGGTCAACGGAAACCGACATATCTAATGCCACATTTGTTGCGCCATTCGCCGGACGTACCGCTGATACATAAGGTTGTGAAGAACGAGCGATAACAGCCGCACTCATCTGTTTTCCGTTGATTGGGCTTGTGCTACCGTGATAAGTTGCTGGCAGGGCTTCGTTGATAAAACGTGCGTCAGCTGGCAAGCTTGCGTATGTGACTGTCAGGTCCTGATTGCGCTCTGTAATATTGGAAAAAGAATGTAGGCGAGAGAGGTAACCAACAGCCGCTAGAGCACAGAAGCAAATAATCACAAGCTGGCTCTCTAAACGCTTCGGCAATAAAGTAAAAGAGAAACGTAGTGGTAAGGTGGTAAAATTGTTTTTCATAAAATAGAGCACTGTTTGCTATCAATAATATATAACCTACCTATTGCCCTTGCTGGGCATGTGCCAAAAAGAGAGCGTGTAATAAGGTAAAGCAGCTACAAAAGAGGTACAACCTTTCTGTAAACTCATCTAAGGAAAAAAGGGGTAGTGCTAAAGTTAACTGCACTATGTGGTAGCATATCATAGTGCATATAGCAACTTTGTAATATTACCTGTCCTTGTTATAAAGTTGTGAAATATATAATATATTAGATATAATGTATGTTTCGCTAGTGTTTACTATTATTTGGTGTAAAGGTTATAGTTTGGCGAAGGTTTTTTTAAGTTCTGCTGTTTAATTTATTTGCAGTTCCGCACTTCTGTTTCATCACCTTGATGGCAGGGTGTATTTTGGCCTATACAGAGGTAAACGCGGGTGAGGCATCCCGAGTTGTTTAGGATGGCAGTCAAACACATAGCAGGAAAGGGGTTATTTTATCAGTAGTTTAAGTTGCGCTTTACCTGAAGGAGCAGCAACTTTTACTATATAGATTCCTTTTTGAAAGATAGTGGTGGCGATAGGGGTGGTTGCATTGCCTTGTGTATCAGTAAGAATGTTTGCGGAATAAACCTTTCTTCCTACCATGTCATGTAAACTGATGTACACTTCTTCGTGTGGGTCAAAGTGCTGCACAATTAGCTGTACTTTCTCTCCATCGCCTGGGTTAGGGTATACCAGTATGCGTTTCTTTTCTACCTCATTTTCAGGAGAAACACTCGTAACATTCTCATTACTTTCGAATATCTCCAGGCCTGCTATTGCGACCCTGTTCACAGAAGGAACGAAATTGATGTTGAGTACTCCGCCCGTTACGCTTACTTCAAAGTCTTTTACCAATGCGGCCCGGTAGCCAACTTCTTTGTAAATATCCAGGTTTGGCAGGTGTAACTGTTCTTCTATTATAATGCTGAACAGCCTTGCAGCCTCTGCCGACCAATAATTTTCCACGAAGTGCATGCGCACCAGGTAGTTGCCGTCTTCTATCGGAATCTCGTACATGGTTTCAGCAAGGTCTTTGGCAGCGGATAGGTACGTCTGGTACAGCAAATCATCGTCGGTAGCAGCAATAGGAGTTGGTACTACCTGTTTGTCTAATTTTATACTTCCTTTTCGGTAGCTTTTGTCTGCTTCCCATACCATTCCGCCAATCGTAACCTTCGCGTCAGCAGCACCCTTTATGCGCTTCGCAGCCGTTATGGCAGCAGCGTTGCCATTGCCTGCTATACCATACAGCGGGATACGGAGTGGCGAAGCGCCATTGGTGAAATATACCAGTAAGTCTGCACTTTTGAGGCCGTGGCTGCCAGGCATGAACTCAACAGGTATTTCAGTGGAGGCCTGTACAGCCAGTTGCGTGGCTGCAGGCATAGACGCTGCAAACTCGCTCCGGTTTGGGCCCACTATCTCAACTTTAGTGATTTGAGTAGATGGGTCGCTGCTTCCATCGGTATGCGTCTTGCCCATATTTTTCAGATTAACGGCACGCCCTGCTTTTCTGCCTGTTTGTGTGGGGTCAAAAGAAATTGCTGAAGGAGTGGCGACTAGGTCGGCATAATGGGTAGTTCCCGTTTCCGGTCTGGCGTTTCGCACAAAATACACATTGTCCTGGTAATCATAGTTTGTAAATTCAGAGCCGAGGTAGTCGGTGCCAATAATATAGGCGTTCGGGATCACGTTTCCGTTTGCATCAATGGCTTTCCAGATGCGCATCCCTATTTTGCCACCGTGATTTTGGGTTTTGTCGGAGTAGGCGCTGGAAACTCTGAAGCCAAAGGCCTGTGTGGGGTTAAAAGCACCTTGGGCAAGTACTGAAGAGGAGCCGTTCGTCATTGGAAGGAGTGACTGGCCATCCAAGCTGTTATGTGTAAAAAGTGATTTGGTGCTAGTGGAGCCTTTCTCATACCAACTGAAGGTTTCCCTCTGCGAGCAGCAGCCATGATAGGCAGCCATCTGAATCACTTCAACAGGCCTGCTGGCATCGGCCCGCACAAAGAAGGAGGACATGACTTCATCAGAACCTGCTATGACAGACGTGCCGTCATTAGAACCGTCGGTCTGCCCGTATCCGGTATTTGTTTTGAAGCCAAATGCGTTTATGATTTCCTGTGCATAGGGTTCGTTGTTGCCTTCCCCGGACCTTTGCCATAAGCCGTGCAACTTCACCTCCTTTTCAGGAGCTACATCATCATTTGATAAGATTTTAAGTGTACCATGGAATACTTTCACACGATCTCCCGGGCTTTTAGCAGTAAACTCGATGGTTAACATCACAGAGGCACCAGCTTTAATAGTAATGGGTAACGCTGTAGCTGCCTTATACTCCTGTTCCCCTAACTGTGTAATTTTCCAGGCGGTGGCGTCTGATAACTGCAGGTTGGATACGATGAGCTGACCTTCGCCTTTGTTGCTGACCTTGAGTTGTACCTTGTTGTGGTTTCGGTTAAGAGGCGTGCCCTCCCTGCTCCAGGGTATCTCAACCATAGAGAAGGTCAGGTGATCCGGAGCTGGAAATTTGTCCTGGTTTTCTACCACCAGGTAAGCATTGCTCTCTAAAGACTTTGAGGCGTCCTTTTCTGTCGAAGAAGATGAGCCATTAATGTTGTGTTTCACCTGCCCGGAGGTGGCTGGTTCTGCTGTTGTTTTTGTAGGATGCGCCCAACCTGTATTAGTTGCGTTCACGCCCATATGGAGCAGGAAACTGACCAGCAGCAAGACAGAGAATTTAGCCATAAGACAAGGTGAATAAATATAGCTTAAGTATTTATAGGATAAGTATTATTTATAATTAATTAGATGTAGTACGTAACCTTGCTAAATAAGGATGAGATAAGGTGTACCGCCCGAATTCTGTACGCTTCACCTTATCCCGCTAAGACTATATTAAGGTTCCATGACAGGCTAGGGAACAAGAACAGACAAACATTAAAAAATTCAAGCCCACAAGAAAATGCCAGTATCAAGAAATAGAAAAAAGAAGAACAACCAGAATAACAATTCTAAACCTAGAGCTGCTCGGCCTATGTGCATCCATGAACTGTTTAGATTGCAAACAAACCCTTGCAGAAAATGCGGTGGTACTAGAGATGAATTCTCTTTTGAAGAACTCCCGAAAGAGGAAAAGCCACACTGGGAAGAGGGTGAAATCTTAGCATCCATAGACTACTTCCTCTCCTGTCCCAGCTGCGAGGAGTACTCCGCTTTACATACAACAGAAGAGTTTTGAGCAGAAGAACCGGGTAACACCGGTTTTTTTTTAAGGATAGGTATATATAAGAATATAGAATCAACGTTGTTAGGAGCCTGAGCCAAGACTTCCTATATTGGTAGGAGGAAAAGGTTTACCACACGAATGGCTTCTGACACAGAGAATGCTTCAAAATAACCATAGAACAGGTGAAACCATCTCCATAAATAGTGCAGATAGCAGGAGTAGCACTCCTGCTATACAGTAGTTATAATGCATTCTCCACAACATGCAAGCAAGATTAAATACACTTGCTTACGTCAAGATGAAAGCGACTGATAGGATCGGAATTGATGGTTTTAATAGATTGCATATAGATGAGATTCAATAACAAAATTTGATGTTAGTCAGGATTATAAACCCGATATCATAAAAGTGATTGCTTAAGTAATAATTTTGATAAATAATTAAAAGTATGAAAAAACTAATTTTAATTCTCACGCTGATGATTTTTATTCAAAGTTGTGAGAAAGAGAATGATGATATAAAAGTTCATTTAAATGAAAACTGGAAACAATTAAATATTGGAACTGACGCCAATTTGACGAAAGCATTTTTTATTGATGATAAAACTGGCTTTGTTGCAAGTGTGCCTTCGATTGATTCTTTAAATGAAATTATTCACCAAGATTGGACTTATAAGGATCTCCTCGATTCGCCAACAATTATAAGAGATGCACATAAATTTTTTTCATACGATACAAAAATTGTTTTATCAAAAAATTATAAACCTTCTTTTTTTAAAACAACCAATGCCGGAAATACCTGGACCAGCATAGCTACCCCTTTTGCTTCACAGATTACTGACATTTTCTTTATTGATGAAAATTATGGATTTGTAACTACAGAATACGAGGGAGTATTTAAAACTACTGATGGAGGTAAGGTTTGGACGAAAGTTTTGGCAAGCTTTATTTTCCCTGGTAATCATACTTTAGTTTTTAATTCTGACTACATGATTCGATTTTTTAATAAAATGGAAGGTTTTGTTCAAATTAAAGGTAATGGTGGTGATAATCATATGCTCATCCAAACCCAGGACGGAGGTTTAAACTGGAACTTTTTTTCTAATAACGCCGATAATTCAAAACCAATCATTATTCCTGATAGAGCAAGAGTATTACCAGACAATAAAACCGGTTTTCTTATCAATAGACAAGGGAAAGTCTATAAAACAACAGATAGAGGAACAACCTGGAACCTGATAAGGCAAATGAACGAATTCTCAATCGATGCCTCTTTTCTTAATGAAGATATGGGATATTATCTCACTACACAGGACATTCTTAAAACTGGCGATGGCGGAAAGAACTGGGAAAAAATACAACCACAAATGCCTAATACACCTGACATTGATCCTGATAGCCAAATATTTGGATTTAATACGGGTGAAATTATTACAACTAATTTCTATTATGGTAGAATTTACTTATCAAAAAATGAAGGTGTAAATTTTGACTTAATATTAGATATAGGTGAACATCAATTGAATGACGTTTGTTTTCCAACCCACAACACAGGGTTTGCATTAGGGAATCATGGTCAAATTTATAGATATACAAAAAAATAACGCATTATAACAGTACATATAAGTAATGGCGGGGTTTATAGGTTATCCAAGCGCAGTAATTCTATTGTAGTTTCTACCTCATGGGACAATGATTTGCTTTGGAAACCCGCCACTACTCATATGCATATCGTTAGGCATTAACAAGTCTTTTATTCCGTCCCCTGCAATGTCCCCAATATGTTTAGATACTATATAATTCACTGTTATTTAGCGTATTAACATAAGTGTTGATACACGGCACCGCAATTCTTGAATTAGTTTTAGCAAAGTAATGCGTCTAATTCCGTCCCCTGAAATCAAAAAAGCCTTGTAAGTTATTATCTTACAAGGCTTTATATGTTGTTAACCGTACCCGGAGCCGGAGTCGAACCGGCACGAGTGTAACCTCATTGGTGTTTGAGACCAACGCGTCTACCAATTCCGCCATCCGGGCGTGTTCCCCTTTCAGGAATGTGCTGCAAACTTAGATAATGTTTCCTGAATTCGCAACAGATATTTTTTCTTCAGATAGTAGGTTTTTATCTGCTGCAGGGCCTCGTCTTTGGTAACCCCATGAAGCTCAGGGTATCGCTGCAAAACCGGCAGAATGTCGTTATTTAACTGCGCCACCACACCGCTGGTTTTCTCGCCTATTTCATGAAACTTATCGGCGTCAAAATCGAACTCCAGTTCCATTAGTTCCTCGTTTATATCCATCATCTCCATCAGGAAGTCAGCGGGGATTTCGTTTTTGCCTTCCTCCAGTATGCCATGCTCCTTCAGGATGTACTGCATGCGCAGGTCAGGGTCGGAGAGGGTGCGGTATGCGTTGGTGTTCTGGGTGGAGAACTGCAGAATCTCCTGCTGTTTCTCCTGTGGTTCGTTCGCATAAAAGTCAGGGTGGTACTCACGGCTCACTTTGTAGTACGTGTTTTTCAGCGCTTTTTCGTCCAGCAGGAAGCTTTCCGGTATATCGTAAAATTCAAAATATTTGCTCATATATCAGGTTTCATTAATCTTTAGCAGCAGCGGCGCGTATAAACTGCGCTACCTAGCAAAGGTACAGCAAAAGGGAGAGGAATGTTTAGTTGCTGCCAGCTGATATGCATAGCTTACCCAGGGGTATCTCTTAAAGATAGGGGCTGAAGTTGCAGCGCAAATAGGCTGCTAACCTATTGTTTTAACTTATTTATGAAAAAATGTAATCTTTTATTAGAACTTATACACTAATAATTAGTATAATGTGCCACTGTAACAACACCTGTTCTTCTACATACTGCTGCTTTTTGCTATGGTAACTATCAGTTACCTCGTTTAAACAGGTATGGCTGGAACAGAATTTAAAGGAACAGGAATTTACTTTTTATGGCGCTATAGCCTTGTGTTGTAGAGATTTGAGTTGATGATGTAGCTGTTTGCCGGACCTTTTTGAAAGTATATATGAAGATAAGTTTTACATAAAGTCATGTCTTTTCTATTGAAGGGTTAGCTAAGGTTTTATACCATAGGTTAGCTAATACTCATCTCACACCTTTCATAAGAATTTAACCCGCCTGAAATCAAATTTTGTTTTGGTTCCTGATTCTCGTTTTAAAATTGCCGCTTTAACAGGCAGAAGAGAAACATGCTGCTGGTGTGCTTGTCAAAGTACGAACAGCAACAGAGCCTGAATAGTAGCACCTACCGGCATTCTCTTGCTGGCAGATTATTAGCTGGAACAGGTATGAACGACAATAGAATGCAGCAAAAGTTTGTGTACAAGTGCGGAACCTTATGCTTCCTTATTGATACCAATAATACCAATTATAATGCCCCTAAATTTTGTTCGCTATGCAAAACATTTACAAACCCTTACTTCTAGTAGCTTTTTTGCTGGTATGGTTCATGCCACTCTCAGCCCAGACTCCAATCAATTTAGGCAAGTCAGCAGATGTAGGCGCCAAGTTTAAGGCCAAAGCAGCCAATGCTAAAAAAATAAATAAGACGCCGAACAGTAGCAAAATCAGCCAGTTTATACCTGGTCAGGATTCCCTGATACTCAACCTGAAGGTTAGTAAAAAAGAGGGCAAAGCGGACGTCTTTATCGGAGAGGTAGATAATAAAAAGAACAGCACCTTCTTTCTGAAAGTATCAGTAGAAGAACTGTCCGGCTTTATTATTCTGAAGGAACAAAAGAAATCATACAAATATTCCTCTAAGGCCAACGGTCAGGCTTTCCTGCAGGAAGTAGACATAGATAAAGTTGTCTGTATAGAATATCAGGAAGGGCCTGTAAAAAGCAGTGCTACTACAAGCGAGGCGACTGCAGCGGGAGCTACCGTGCCGGAGCTACAGAGTTTACCTGGTGCCGCTGCTGTTGTGTTGCTGGATTTTAATGGCCAGTATGTTAGCGGTACTTACTGGAACAGTGGCAACCCCATTGATGCTGCCCCGGCGAACTTAACCTCAGCTGAGATGCTGGAGGTATGGAAAATGATCAGCGAAGATTATGAGCCTTTTTCTGTTAATATAACTACCAGCGAGGCTGCTTACCTGAACGCACCTGCAAACCGCAGAATGAGAGTTGTTTTCACGCCTACAGACTTTTTTTACCCTGGATCAGGGGGTGTGGCGTATGTCAACTCCTTTACCTGGGGCAACGAAACTCCTTGCTGGGTGTTCAATACCGGCGCAAAGTTTGCTGGCGAGGCCGGTTCCCACGAAATCGGACATACGCTTGGTCTGTCTCATGATGGGAGAACTTCTCCTTCGGAAGCATACTATTACGGACAAGGCTCCTGGGCTCCGATTATGGGGGCAGGCTACTACAGCAGCCTGGTTCAGTGGAGCAAAGGGGAATATCTGAACGCGAATAACCTGGAAGATGACCTGAGCATTATCACTACCCAGAATGGGTTTAGTTATAAGCCTGATGACCACGCAAACACGAGTGCCGGTGCTACTGTTCTAAGAACAGATAATACAGGTAAAGTCACAGCCTCTGCTAACACTGGAATTATCAGTTCCGGGAGCGATGTGGACGTCTTTTCTTTCCAGACAGGTGGAGGTTCCGTAGCGCTGACGGCCAGCCCAAACTCAGCTTATGCCAACCTGGATATTTCGCTTACTTTGAAAAATTCTTCCAACAAGACCCTTGTTGTTTCAGAACCTGCCGAACTTTCAGCATCTATCAAGCAGTCTTTGGCAGCAGGCACCTACTATGTTTACATTCAGGGAGCCAAAGGGGCATCAGGAGCTGACTCTAATTACGGCTCCACCGGTCGATACTCAATTTCCGGAACCATTCCTGCTACTTTAACAGGCGGCTCTGTTCTGATTGCCTCCGGTGGCACACAGTATACCGACGGCCAGTCGCGCAGTTGGAGTGCTGATGCAAATTTTAGCGGTGGCGTTACCTCCTCCAAGTCCTTCGACGTGGCCGGCACCACCGACGATGGCCTGTACCTGAAGTACAGGTACGCCGCCTCCAAAGCCCCCTTCAGCTACAGCATCCCGGTGGGCGAGGCAGGCACTTACCGGGTGAAGCTCCACTTCCTGGAGCCGTACTTCGGGGCGCCCGGCGGCAGGACGAGCGGCCTGGCAGGTGCGCGCGTTTTCCACGTGGACCTGGAGGGCAAGCGGGTGCTGACCAACTATGACATCTATACACAAGACGGAGCGGGAAAGGCCGTGGTGAAGACGTTCGAGAACGTGACGGTGAGCGACGGGGTGGTCAATATCAACTTCACTTCTGTAGCTGACAATGCCATTATATCAGGCATAGAAATAGAGAAAGTTGTGGTGCCGTCGTATACTTTGGCAGTAAATACAACAGGTAGCGGTTCGGTGACAAAAAGTCCCAATCAGACAACCTATGTCAGTGGCACAAGCGTCACATTAACTGCCAAGGCAGCCACAGGATACCAGTTTTCTGGCTGGAGTGGCGACGCTACAGGAACGGTCAATCCACTGTCAGTAACCATGAACAGCAACAAAGCTATTACAGCTAATTTCAAGCAGCTTTCCGAATCATCAACTGGCCCTGTTCTGGTTGCCTCCGGTGGCACACAGTATACCGACGGCCAGTCGCGCAGCTGGGGTGCTGATGCAAATTTTAGCGGTGGCGTTACCTCCTCCAAGTCCTTCGACGTGGCCGGCACCACCGACGATGGCCTGTACCTGAAGTACAGGTACGCCGCCTCCAAAGCCCCCTTCAGCTACAGCATCCCGGTGGGCGAGGCAGGCACTTACCGGGTGAAGCTCCACTTCCTGGAGCCGTACTTCGGGGCGCCCGGCGGCAGGACGAGCGGCCTGGCAGGTGCGCGCGTTTTCCACGTGGACCTGGAGGGCAAGCGGGTGCTGACCAACTATGACATCTATACACAAGACGGAGCGGGAAAGGCCGTGGTGAAGACGTTCGAGAACGTGACGGTGAGCGACGGGGTGGTCAATATCAACTTCACTTCTGTAGCTGACAATGCCATCATATCAGGCATAGAAATAGAGAAAGTCGCTGCTTCAGATCCAGTGGCAGCAGCTTTAAGAATGGAAGCTGCAGAAAATTTAACCTCCGGTGAAAAGAACCTGGAACTATATCCTAACCCATTCTCAGATAGGGTCAAAGTCAGCTTTACGTCGGCACTAGCCCAACCAATGGAGCTGAAGATCTATGACAGTAAAGGTAGGGAAGTAGCAAATCTGTTTCAGGGAAATGCAGCGGCAGATCAGGCTTATGAGTTTGAATGGACTCCCGAAGCGGGTCAAGCCTCAGGTATGTATTTCCTGAGAATGCTAAGCCCGTCAGGCACAAGCTATAAAAAGATAATCTTCAATAGGTAAACTGTAATAGTCAGGATGTAAGCTGACATTCTCTGGCATTAAACAGTAGCTTACCTGACATTCCCCACTTAACATTTTTCTTTCGTAATCCCCTCTCACTAAACCATGGAGGGGTTGCGAAAGAAAAATGAACCTGTAAGCCTTTTGCTACAAAGATTAGCTGTAGTGTCAGGTCAAGTAGTGGCAATTACAGGTAAACATACAACTCCTCCAAAAGCCGAGTAGTCTGTTACTCGGCTTTTGGAGGAGCAAATTCTCTGGTGTTACTTTAGCAGAGAAGTGTTAAATATCAACTGAAATAAGAGACCAGGCCTGCGGTTTAGCTGCGAAAAGCTTTTTTGTTTTTGGCCATACCTGCCCAAACAGTTCTGAGTTGCGGTACTCGTTCAGGTGGCCCTCTGAATCCCACAGGCTGTAGGTGCTGTACACGTTCGGGGTGTTTACATCCTGCAGCAACTCCACATGCTTACACCCCTCAAAGCCGCGTATTTCCTCCTTTGAGCTCCGGAAAATCTCCAGGAACTCCTCCGTCTTCTCCGGGGTAAACGTCATCCTGACAATGCGAGTGATCATGTTTTAATTGTTAAATTGTTTTATGTTAAATGGTTAAACTAGTATGATTACGGTAGAAGCCTGAACTAACAGCCTGTTGCCTCACCCACCCAAAAAAACAACAATTTAACATTTAAACAATGTAGCAACCAAACTAACTCCCCGGGTAAAACCGAACATCCACCTGCGAATCGAAGTTGAGGCCCAATAGCTCTGCTGCGTGGCCTTTGTTGATGCCGATGCACAATTGGCCCTGGCTATTGTAGATGCAGCAGCAGTCGCCGTCGTCTACCTGGTTGTAAGTCGGGTAAATGCGGCCTATGGTTTCGCGGCCGAAGTGAATAGTGAAGGTGCGGCCATGGGCGATAGTTTCAATACTTTCGGCGGTGATGTCGGTGATCAGGTTGCCATAGCGGTCTACATGAATTACGTGGCCTGTGATAGAGTGGTCATTCAGGCGCAGCTGGCGGTTCAGTAGCTGCCTGTAACGGTCGGTGCGCTCACCCAGCACGTCTATGTCGCCACCTTTGGAAAGAAAAACGGCGGCGTTCGCGAGCAGATCCTTTGCCGGGAAAGGCATGAGCGGGCGGTCCGTTTTCAGTTCTACCACTACCTCTGGTTCCCCGTCTGTCAGGAGCGAGAGCAGGCCATTGTCAGCTAAAAGAAAATAGTGCCCTCTGTATTTTGCAGCATGAAATTTGCCCTGTCTGTTCCCGTGGGTGTCAATGGCGGCTAAATGCACCGTGCCCTCCGGGAACTCCCGGTAAACAGAGCCAAGCACGAATTCTGCATGAGCAATGTTATAAGGTTCGATGGCATGCGAGACATCCACGATGGTTGCCTGCGCTTCCTGAGAGAGAATTTTGGCTTTTACAGCGGCCACGTAGTGGTCGTTATACCCAAAATCTGATGTAAACGTAATTACAGCCATAGTAAGAACTATAATCTTTGTGAATTTGTACTAATATAAACCAAATTTACTTAATTTAAAGAACACATTACTCACAGGCTATATAGAGGAGCAATAATTTGGTAGAGAAAATCATAACCTTAGAGAATATTTCTCTAATTGACTTTCTGGGGACAGAGAATCAAAATATCAAGCAGTTGGCTGCTGCCTTCCCGAGCAGTAAAATCATCTCGAGAGGCAATGAAATTAAAATACAGGGCCAAACACCCGAAATAACAAAGATCCATGAAATACTGGGTTCTCTTATTGATCACTATCACAAGTTCGGAAAGATTACGCACAGCAGTGTAAATAGATACCTTTCTGCTGATTCTTTTACAGATGAGGAAGTAATAGTTACTTCCCCGGACGTGATTGTGTATGGCAGTAAGGGCGGTATTATAAAAGCCAGAACAGCTAACCAGCAGAAACTGGTGGATGCTGTGGAGAAAAACGACCTGGTATTTGCCCTGGGACCTGCCGGTACGGGTAAAACCTATGTTTCTGTGGCCATGGCGGTGCGGGCGCTCAAAAATAAAGAAGTAAAGAAAATCATTATTTCCAGGCCCGTGGTAGAGGCAGGCGAAAGCCTTGGTTTTTTGCCCGGCGACATGAAGGAGAAGGTAGATCCTTACCTGCGCCCCATTTATGACGCCCTGGAGGATATGATTCCGGTAGAAAAGCTCAAATATTACCAGGAAAACAAAATTATTGAGATTGCGCCCCTCGCTTACATGCGTGGACGTACCCTGAACAATGCTTTTGTGCTACTGGATGAGGCGCAGAACACGACCCCGGCGCAGATGAAAATGTTCCTGACGCGTATGGGACCGAACGCTAAAGTAATGGTGAACGGAGACTGGTCGCAGGTGGACCTTCCGCGTAACCAGCGTTCCGGATTAATGGAAGTGTTGAACATTCTGCGCGGTGTAAAAGGCATCGGTTTTGTGGAAATGAGTTCTGAGGACATTGTACGCCATAGACTGGTACGCGATATCGTAAACGCTTACACCAAGCTGGAAGAAGAACGACGTGCTTCCAGAGTCGAGGCAAAGTCAGCCGAAGATGACAGGAAAGAGCCTTCTTATGATCGGCGAAGAAAATTCAACACTGAATACTAAATTAAAACAACTGGTAGAGGCGCAACACGTTGCGCCTCTGTCTTTTTCAAATGATTGAGCTAAAACGAATAGACCAGGAGCAGGACCTGAAAGCCGCTTATAGTATCCGCGAAAAGGTTTTTGTGATAGAGCAGCAGGTGCCCGCCGACGCAGAGTACGACCAGTATGAAGGCACTGCCAGACATTACCTGGCCACTTATGATGGGGTGCCCTGCGGCGCAGCCCGCTGGCGCGTAACCGACAAGGGTATAAAGCTGGAGCGCTTTGCAGTGCTGCAGGAGTACCGCAATAAAAATGTGGGAGCGAAGGTGCTGGAGGCTGTGCTGCAGGATGTGCAAGAAGAACATGCAGATAAACAAATTTACTTGCACGCACAGTTGCCTGCTGTAAAGTTCTACAAGCGCCACGGCTTCGAAACAGAAGGTGATATGTTCAGCGAGTGCGACATACAACACTATAAAATGATATACAGAGGCTGATGCTGCGGTGGGCGCCATACCCCTTTATCCGCATCACGCTGAGTTTGATAGCAGGTATTCTGCTGTATTTTATTCTGGGCGAAGACCTCCGTTACAGTGCGGAGGTCTTCGCCTTTTTTGTAGCCGCTTTTGTTCTGGCGGCAGTATGGAGTTTAAGAGCGAAAGCTGCCGTAGCGACTAACATGGCCGGCATCGTGGGGCTGCTTTGCTTCATGGCGTTGGGCTTTTGGGCAACGCACCTGCATACGGTTAGAAACAACCCGCAGCACCTGTTGCACCTATCCGGCCAACCGGCTTATTATATTGGGGTGGTGGATGATTATATTCTCCAGAAGCCCGGCTACCAAAGCACCGTTGTGCGGGTGCAGCAGGTGCAGGTAAACGGAGAATGGCAGCAGGCCGAAGGCTACGTACAGCTTTCCATACCCCACGACTCGGAGAAAGCGTATGAACTGAATTATGGCGATGTGCTTCTCGTAAAAGGTGCTCCACAGGAAGTAGTACCGCCTGGTAACCCCAACCAGTTCGATTACCGGCAATACCTCGCGAACAAAGGCATTTATCACCGCCATTACCTGCAGGCGTTCCAGGCGCAGAAAATTGCTGCTGCGCCATCTAACCCCTTACTGGCAGCCAGTATGCACCTGCGCCGCAACCTCGACCAATTGCTGCGGGAGAGGGTGGAGGCGAGGCGGGAGTACGCTATTTCCTCTGCCTTGATTCTGGGCGTAAAGGACGAACTGGACAATTCTATCCGGAGCGCCTACGCCAGCACCGGCACCATGCATGTGCTGGCGGTGTCGGGGCTGCATGTCGGGCTGATTTACGTGGTGCTGGTATGGCTGTTTAGTTTCATGGCTCCAACTGTGCGGCAGCGGGCGCTCCAAGCGGTGCTGATACTGGCTCTTCTGTGGACTTATGCTTTCCTGACCGGCTTATCGCCTTCGGTGTTGCGGGCGGTGGTTATGTTCAGTTTTGTTACGGTGGGCACAGCCATCAAGCGGCAGACAAACATCTACAACACCATCGCCATTGCTGCGGCAGCCCTGCTCATGCTGAACCCTTACAACCTGAAGGAGGTAGGCTTTCAGCTATCGTTCCTGGCAGTGCTGGGTATTGTGTACCTGCAACCGAAGCTATATCAATTGCTGGAGGTAAACAATTGGCTCCTGGATAAAGTGTGGATGTATTTTACGGTGGCAGTAGCGGCACAAGTGGCTACGCTTCCGCTGGGGTTGTTCTACTTTCACCAGTTCCCGGTTTATTTCTGGTTCGCGAATCTGGTAGTGGTGCCTGCTGCCATGTTTGCTTTGTATACGGGTATCGCTGCTTTAGCCTTCAGTTGGGTACCGATGCTGAGCGGGCTGCTGTTTGCGTTACACTCCGGGATTGTCTGGGTGATGAACTGGTTTAACGAAGCAGTGCAGCGCCTCCCGTACGCCCTTCTTAACGGCATTGATATTACGACACTGCAGACCTGGCTGCTGTATGCGCTCTTCATTACCCTGATACTTTTCATGGCGCTCAAAAAGCTTCGCTATTTTGCTGTGGCTACCGCGGTAGTGGCAGTGCTGGCTGTGCAGGAGGTATGGGAAACAGTGCAGCAGAAAGAGCAGAAGCTGTTTACAATTTACAATGTGCGCGGGGCCACGGGCATGGCGCTGGTGCAAGGGCAGCAGGCTACTGTATTGGCTGATTTCGCTTTACTGCAAGATGCCAGTGACTATACCTTTAACGTTCAGCCACACCTCTGGCATATTGGAGTAGAGCAGCCACAGTTTGCTTCTCTGGGAGGAGGCGCTGCAATGGAAGCCTCTTTCACTATGCTGCCGGACAGTAACAGTATGCTGGTGTGGCAGGGGCAGCGCATGCTCCTGTTGTCGCATCCTCCGCAGCTAACTTCAAAACAGCCATTGCCCCTCGACTACTTGCTGCTACGCAACAACGTCCGTCTTAAGCCGCAGGATCTGCAAAGCTATGCTCCCGGTAAGGTGGTACTGGATGCCTCCAACAGTCCCTGGTACCGTCAGCGCCTGCACCAGCAGTTGGATACTCTTGGTATTGCGTATTATGATGTGGCGGACTCCGGAGCTTTAGTGGTGCGGTTGCGGTAGCGCCTTAGAGTTTTACCTTACCGTTTCCAACCACCCCTGCCCCTCCTCGGAGGCAGGGTCGTTAAGTTCTAATGTACTTAGTCATCAGCGTAATTTTATTAGCAAAGGCCATGGTAGCGTCTTTCATTGAAAGAAACCCGCTTCTTCGAGCGATGTTCAGGGCCATGCTTTTCAATA
>NZ_SSNI01000005.1 GCF_010015475.1 Pontibacter pamirensis | reverse complement strand
AGAAGCGCACGCCTGTTACAGAGCCCGACGACGAGGAGCGGAACTTCATCCCCAGCTGCAGCGCCTGCCCGTCGTTCTGGAGCGCGCCAGAGGGGGCACTGGAGGCCTGGAAAACCGAACAGGGGCATGTTACGGTACTGGCACCTCCTATAGTTACATTCCTGATTGTGGCTGAACTCATATTCCCTGAGTCATCAAAAGCCCTGCTTCTAATAGTAGCTGAACCTGAAGTTGTAGGAGTCCAGGCAAAAGTCCAGTTGGTGGTGCCGTTTGCCAACTGCCAGGTACTTCCTCCGTCCGTGGATACCTCCACACCGGCCACAACATTAGCGTCAGATGCAGTACCACTTATTGTCACAGCGGTCCCGGTTGGCAAAGTGGCACCCTCAGATGGGGTTGATATGGTGGTGGAGGGCACTTGCGTATCTGTTGAAGCCGTAGCAGCCACCAATCCCGCTTGTCTGCTTCCTGGCTGTGCACCCATGTCTGCAAATAGGTTCAGTGTGGCCTGCTGCAAAGCAAGGCTTGGTGCCGCATTGCCTCGATCGTGGTTGCTGTCCAAGCCCCAGGAGTATTGAACCGTGCCGGCACCAAATACCAATGCTCCACTACCATGACGGTAGAGGGAAAGGTTGTGTACTGCACCGTTTATTACAGTACGCGACAAACTAATTCTTCCAGACGGATAAGAGTAACGATAAGCTTCTTGGTAGGAGTTCCACTCATAACCGATTGTGCCATAGGTAAAAGAAGCAGTTTGTCCGTCGTTTAGAGATGCAACGCTGGTATTGCGCCAGAAGCGCATACTTTTATACGTACTAGGAACCTGCAGCGAAGCGTCTGAAAGTTCCCAACTAATCTGACCTGTCAGTGAATTTTCAGGGTTACAACCATCTACCAGCGGATCTCCTGTTACATATTCACAACCAGTACGCCACAGGCCGGTCCACTCCGGAGTTGGGTCACATTTACCATTACAGGTATTCTCTCCTGTTGCCCCCTCTTTGTAACAAACTAGTGTTCGATAAGTAGTTCCGCTGCCATCTATGCTAGTTTCCCAACGTGTTTTCCAGTAAACTTCATTTCCACTGAAGAATGCAAGATGGGTTCCTGCATTACGGGCAGCTGTCACATTAGCCCGGTGTTTTCCCGACCAATACTCATCGTGCCCAACAGACAGAAATACCTTGTGGTTTGTGATGAGGTTACCACGGCGGTCGCTGTCTACGTTTGTAGTATAACTCACATCATAACCATTCGCCTCTATCCATCGAATCATAGGGTACTCGGCATTAAACAGCCAATCCTCTTCCGGTCCACCACCACCTCCTCCATTTCGAGTTAAAAAAGGTCTGTTGTAGCTTACCTTGACAGCTTTGCCCCCGGAACCTGTATAGAGACTTTTCCCATTACTGTTATCACCGTAAATATTGTATGCCTGCCAAGTGGCATCAGAAGTTTGAAAAAGCAGGTCTGAGGTACTGGCATCATCACGAACGATAAAGGTTATATGACTTGAGCCTCCCGTATCAGTTCGGGTCAGTTTCGCAATGTAAATACCAGACACAGCATCATTTGGTATAGCCCAACTTGCAGACTCTCCCCAGTTGCCACAGTCTACCAAACCCGTACTTGAATTTGTCAGGCAGTTTGGCTGGCTTTGTGGCAAAGTAGCCGTAACAGATGCTGTTCCCTGTAACCGTGCTCCATTACCCTGATAATATCCGATTCGGTAAACCCTTATAGTATAAGCTCTCGCACTTGTCTTGATTTTAAAACGAGCGGTCTGGCCTTTGTTATAGCTTATATCTGTTGCAAATCCCTGGATTGATAAATCTCCCGCTCCGCTAATCTGCCACTCAGAAGCAGGATTACCAGTCTTGGCATTTTCAGTTACAATGGCATTTTGTGCTGCAAGCCCGGATATACCTAAAAGGAATATCGTAAAAAATGAAAACAGAATTTTTAGCGGCAGACGCAACGTAGAGCAATTTCTAATGATTAACCTGGGGGAAAGTTCATCATATGCTTCCTGCACATAATTTCCGCCAGCCGTAAGGTGACCATCAAGTTTTAAAAAATTTTTCATTTGTCTCCCGTTAAAAATTTTGAAGCGCTGCTGGTTTTATTTAATAGACAAGACTTTAGGCACGGCTACCTTATCCAGTGTTTCTGATAAGTAACTCCCTAACTTTTAGAGCATATTTAAATTTCGTTTTTGTAAGTTAAAACTGACCCCTAAGGGTTCTGGCGAAACGGATAAATTTTAAACATGCTCTTACTTCGACTTTTCCAGCCAAATTATTTTGGCTTTTTTATTATCAAAGTTTTTCCCTGTGCAACTCGCTTTTCATTTAATATATATATGACTAAGCCCCTTATATCGTGAGAAAACTCCACCTCATGGAATGCGCCATCGGTCCGGAAACTTCGTTCTTCCTCCCCAATCTGAACTGTATAGGTAGCTGGAACCTGGTCGGGTTTGTCTTTTTTTATTGAGAACTTTTTAACACGTGCCGGAAAAGTAACATGCTCCGGTACTTTATCAACTGGGAACTCTGATCCTGCAACTTTAACTTTAAATCCTTGTGAAAAAGAAAAGTAAGGCAGGGTGATGAATAATATAAAAAAAAGTAGTTTCATGATCTTATTGCATTGAAATGGACAATGACTATGAAATGGACAATAATTATTAAATAGATAATGGATTGTGACACCAAGCGGCTTGCCACTGTTAGGCTGGCTACCTATCTAAAACCAGCCTAACAGTGCTTGCTCCTGAGGAAGTTTGTAGGCGTACCAGGTATAGCCCCTTCGCTAATTTAGTGCCGTCTACCTCCAAAGAACGTCGCTCACCGGATTTTAAGATCCCTTGCTCCAGCAAAGCCACCCTTGCGCCCTTCGCATCATATAGGCTTACCGTGTATTCACCACCATCCAATAGGCTGAAACTAATGGTTGCTTTATCAGAAAAAGGGTTTGGATAAGCAAATACACCTTCTTTGTCTTCCAGTTCTCTTGACTGTAATGTGCTCACAGAAGAAGTGGAGAGTGCAGTTGCGGTAACGGTGAACTTTTGACTGGCTGAAACACTGCCAGCAGGTGTTGTCACCGTCACGTTAACTTTCTTCGGAAGTTTACCATTAACTGAAGGCACAATGGCCACTAACGCTGTGCTTGTATTTGAGTTAGGCTTTACCTGCGCAGTGGACGGGCCAAAGGTCACTTTTGTTACTTCTCCTAAATTGGTACCAGTAATTTCTACTTCAGTACCTACCGGGCCTGAAGTAGGACTAACGCTGGTGATAGTTGGTGTACCCGTCGTAGGTGGACTTGTGACTGTCACGCTCACCGCAGCCGAGGTGGTGACGGCATTGCCGTTGTCGGTGGCCCTGGCCGTCAGCGAGTAGGTGCCTGCCGCCACGCCAGTCCAGCTATAGCTGTAGGGGCTGGTCAGGTCCTCCCCCAGCCTTGTGGTGCCGTTGTAGAACTCCACCTTAGAAACCGTGCCGTCTCCATCGGAGGCGTTGGCCGCGATGTCGATGGTGGCCGGCGCCGTGTAGGTGGCGTTGTTGGCCGGGGAGGTGATGGCAACCGACGGAGATTGGTTGGCGGCTCCGGAAACAGTGACAGTTACCGCAGCCGAGGTGGTGACGGCGTTGCCGTTGTCGGTGGCCCTGGCCGTCAGCGAGTAGGTGCCTGCCGCCACGCCAGTCCAGCTATAGCTGTAGGGGCTGGTCAGGTCCTCCCCCAGCTTTGTGGTGCCGTTGTAGAACTCCACCTTAGAAACCGTGCCGTCTCCATCGGAGGCGTTGGCCGCGATGTCGATGGTGGCCGGCGCCGTGTAGGTGGCGTTGTTAGCCGGGGAGGTGATGGCAACCGACGGAGATTGGTTTGTTGTCGTGCTGCTGTTGAACACCACATCTACCCAATAGTTGGCAGTCAGATAGTTGCTGGTCGGGAAGGCAGGTGTACTGGTAACAAGGTAAATACCATTTGGCCCACTCTCCCCATTAGCCAAAGCACGAAGTGGTGGCGTGTCGACTCCCTGCTCGAAGTATGGATTTGAGGCTGAATAATAACCTCCGCTGCTGTGGTAGGAGATGATGTAGGTCGTGTTGGCGGATATGGCAACAGGACTGGAAAAGGCCACCTGCTGCCAGCCTGAAGTCGTTTCATTTATAAATGTGGCCTGTGCCAGTAAAGTGCCGGTGTTACTGTATAGTTGCCCGATATGCGTACCTGTGTTGCCACTTTGCTTATAGAAGCGTACAGCAGTAGCGTATCCGTTGATGGAAGACTTAAACTTCATGCCCAGTTGAATTCCTCCATTATTATCATTGTAAAGGCTGCCAACAGGCGCATCAGAAGACCGAAATACTGTGCAGGGACAAACTGCGGAAACGGTTACTGCCCTTGCTTCGGACGCACCAACGGCCCCACCATTATCCGTTGCTTTGGCTGTTATGGAATAAGTGCCCGCTGCCACATTGCTCCAGGAGTAACTCCAGCCATCAAGGCCATTTAAATCTTCCCCTAGCTTAGTCTGTCCGTTATAGAATTCAACTTTGCTTACTGTTCCGTCACTGTCAGTAGCCGTGGCAGAAATTGTGACAGAAGCTGGCGCTATAAAGGTTGCACCTGCAGCCGGAGAAGAAATGGCTACTGAAGGCACTGCATTAGCAGGAGGAGCATTTCTATTAAACACAACATCTACATAGTAGTTTGTGCTTTGATAAGCAGAATTAGGAAACGCTGCTGTGTTACTGTATCTATAGACACCGTTAGCTCCATCCTCCCCGTTTGCCAGCGCACGTAGCGGAGGAGTTTCAAGCGACTGCGAAAAGTATGAATTGGTAGCAGAATAATAACCGGCACTGCTGTGGTAAGAAATAATATATGTTGTTCCTGCCGTGATAGCTACAGGACTTGGAAAAGCGACTTCTTGCCAACCCGAAGCCGTTTCATTCACAAATGTAGCTTGTGCAAGCAACGTGCCCGTGCTACTATATAACTGCCCTATGTGGGTACCTGAATTACCGCTTTGCTTGTAGAAACGCACACCTGTAACATAACCGCTTTCAGTGGATCGAATCTTCATTCCCAATTGTATTCCCTGATTATCAAAATACAAATCCCCTCCAGGTGCGTCACTTGGCTTGAAAACCGTGCAGGGGCAAACCGCAGTAACCTTTACAGTTCGTGCAGCAGAAGTTGTTACAGCTCCCATGTTATCTGTGGCTTTAGCTGTAATAGAGTATGTGCCTGCAGCCACATTACTCCAGGCAAAACTCCAGCCATTTCCACCGTTAGTATCTGAGCTAAGCAAAATATTCCCCTGATAAAAATCAACTTTAGCAACAGTACCGTCTACATCTGAGGCGGAAGCGGTGATGCTGATAGAAGCAGGCGCTTCATATATTGCATTGTCGGCAGGTGCAGTAAGGCTCACCACCGGTTCCTTATTTGGTTCTGCATTAATATCGTAGGTAGCTGTATAATTCCCTGTTGAGCACGGGAAGAAGGCGTACTCTATACCTTTTATAATTTCAGTCGTGAAGTTGACTGTTGACCCGTTCATTTTTATACTCAACAAACGCCCGGTTGTTTCAGTTAAAGGCAGCATTCCCTGCAGGCTTCGTGCACCACTTGCCACACTCACTGAAAAATTTAATTCACTACCGTTCCAACTCATACCACTGAAGTAAGAACCATTGCGGCCATCTAACCAGGTGAGAAGTTGTTTTGAAGAAATAACAGGCACATTGCGTGATTTTGCAGAGGCGATAATGGCATCTGAATCAGTGGACACATCAGCATCCGTATGCATGTTAGCACAGAATACGCCATAGTACCCTTCGGCACCTAACGCTTTATTAAGTAACTGATCAATAGTGTAAGGAAAGGTCTGATCAGACTCATCCGTCATTTGTGTAGTTAACTGATAGCAATCAATCAAACCACCATTAAGATCAGTAAAGCGCATCGGAATCCCTGATCCAGTAAACATACCAGGTCTGTCCTGAACCCATGGGCTTGGCCAGTAATAGTAGTTCGCGTCCAGCCTGATTCCTTTTGGAGCCTCTAATTGAGGCTGCGTGTTCCAGTCACTCCAGGCAATACAGTGCGTGCGGTTAGTCGTAGGCGCTGCAACACTTGGGTAGCGGGACCTGAAAGAAGCTAATTGATCTGTGAGATCTCTTTCCAGGGAAGCTGCGGTGTAATTTGCGCAGTTAGTTGAAAGGTGCAGGGCTATTTCAAAACCCTGCTGCTCAAAAGATTTAGCCTCAGCATCAGTTATGGGAGTGTTTGGGTAAATATAAGAAGTACCCCTTATGGCTCTCCAGTCTGCCACCGCTTCAGCACTATTGTCTGAACTAAGCCGCAGGTATTGGTTAAATCTTGCTTTTGTACCACCATTACCATGATCGTCCCCCGTCATGACCACAGCTGCTTTAAGGCCTCTGGGTAAATACCAGAAACGCGGCACCGGTTTGCGCGACTGCATGGTGATAATATTTGCCAGAAGGCGTTGCTGCTCATCGGCCTGAGGAATCATTACTTTGTTAAGGTCTATCCAATCCGGATAAAACTGATCATTGGAGCGAATAGGGCCAGGCTGCCCATCTCTTTCCTGACCTGACCAAGCCGGGTTACCCTGGCGAGTGTACACCACCGAGCGTGCAAGGTCATACGTAAAAGCAACAGCTGTGCCTCCTTGTTCTCCTACGGTCCGCATAGTAACGGCTGGGTAGGTTGTGGCTGTATTAGCCGCTGAATATAGGGTGGCCAGTCTTGTTGCTCCATTTAAAGTATAATATTCAGCCGTACCCTGGTACTGCATTGTTTGATTCACTATTCCCTTTCCTGGTCCTGATGCCGTGTTAACAAGTAAATATTTATTGGCTAGAGTGCCGCCAGCAGAAACCAAACCTAACAGTGGAGCAAGTTTAACATCAGGTTTCAAAGCAATCAAGGTACCTCCTGCGTTGGTCCAACTGCTGAGCATACTTACGTGTGCATCAGTCAAGGGAATGTTTCCTACGATAACCACATCATAGCTGCTCAGCATCTCAGCGGAAACAGCAGAAATATCAGATGTAGCGTATTGATTCAAGCCCTCCGCCAGTAGTATTTCAGCTGAATACAAGCTAAAAGGATTAGAAGCCGCATGTATCACTAATATGGGCCCACCAAAGCCCGCTAAAGTGGCTGAATAGGAAGAGGCTGCAACTGATGCTTCTGACTGCATTTTCTTCCCATCCGCTGTTAATTTGTTGTCTCTTATGTCTGCCTGCCCTCTGGCTATATCATTGTTATTTACAGCGCTGCTTCCCGTGCTAGGTTCATCTAGTTTAATGTTAGAATGACCTGCTGCGTTAGCAATTTTAAGTTCTGTGAGAATTTCTAAAACTTTTGCAGGTATAAGGTGGAATGATAAAAGCTGTGCGGAAGCAACGAAGATGGATGAGAACATCATCACAGGCAAAAATAGTCGCTTCCATAGCATTATAACTATAGATTTTGAATTCATGATCATAGGGTTTAGGATCAGTACACTTTTTATAAAATTGTGGTGTTTAAACATCACGTTAATGAAGCACTAATTCTCTGGAGGAGCTTAAATTAAAATGGCTGTCAGATTTTAAGTGTATCCCTTGTAGTCCAAACCCTATCCTATAGAATTGCCTCGCGCCTTATCAAGTATATCTATAGCTAACAGTATGAGGAAACGCGGTATAAAATTCTAAAGCACTTCTTTGTAAATTAATCTAAATCTTAAGATAAGATCAGTTAACTAATTTCTATAATCATATAGGTTATAAATATTGTATACATATTAGCACACTTGTAATCTACAAATATAATTTATTATTACATAAGTACTATTAATTAAACTGACGAACGTCATCTAGTAGGTGGCAAATGAACTGCTGAAGTCTGCAAAAGTATATTAATGGCTATGAGTGGTTGCGAAAATGCTGATGTGAAGCATCTAAGCCATCTATAACTTCTTATCTAGTATAAGCATATATGAGCTTTAACCCAGATATATTACATTTAACTGGTTTTATAAGAGATACAATTTTTTAGCAGGCACATCTAAACTAGGAGTTACGCAGCTTGATTAAAAAACGTAGAAGCAAGATAAACAGCCATGGAATCTGCCCAATACATAGCTTATCTTCTGAGTGAGCCGCGCAAGGTGAGCTGCGTGAAGGCCAGTGAGGTGCTGGAAGTGTCTCACGATGAGATCAACCGTTTCCTTTTGAGCAGCCATTTTACCGGCAAAGACCTCTTTGAGGCAGTCAGGCAGGGGCTGAAACTGGAGGGAGGTGTTCTTTCCGTAGATGATTCGGTGCTGGACAAGCCCTTCACAGACCCGGCCACCACTGAGTTGGTAGGAACCCCTGAGTTGGTAGGATACTTCTACTCCGGCCGGCATCACAGGACGGTGAAAGGCATTAACCTCATCACGCTGTTCTATACAGATGCCTCGGGCGTGGGCATGCCAGTTAACTTCCGGGTGTACCGCCATGAGGAGGGGAAAACGAAGCATGCTTATTTCCAGGAGATGGTCAAAGAGTGCTGGCAGTGGGGGCTGCACCCTGAGTGGGTGAGCACCGACAGTTGGTACGCCTCCATAGAGAACCTGAAGTTCCTTAGAGACAAGGTGGTGGGTTTTCTGGTGGGGCTGGAGGCAAACCGCATCGTCTCCACCACCCCGGGTTGCTATGAGCAGGTGGGGAAAGTAGAGCATATGCCGCAAGAGGGTTTGTTTACCCACCTCAAGGGCTTGGACTTTGTGCAGGTGTTTCGGAGGAGTGGACACAGAAGGCCATGCGAGGCACTACGCCATGTACCTGCCCGAACAGGATGCGTGCCGGCAAATAGGAAGAGAGCTCTTCAAAGAGGTGAAAGCAAAGCACTGGCAGGTGGAGGAGTGTCAAGCAGGAGTGCCATGCCCAGCACTTCTTTGTCAGGCAGACACAGGCTATCCAGAACCATCTGTTCTGTGTGCTGCGGGCCTACCAGAGGCTCACGTGGATGAGCCAGGACAAGAGCATTGAAAATGTCTATGCCTTACAAAGAAAGCTTTTCCTGCAGGCTCAACGAGAGTTCATTAATAACTATGCGTAACTCCTATAAACAATAACGTTTGTTAGCTGACAAACCTAGCAGCATGACAAACTAATTAGCAAAAGCTATCTGAATGGCGTTATAACAAAAGAAAGCTGTACTATTTCCAGCTTAAATTCTTTCGTAAATTCGCAAAGTCTTATACCTATATGGTTTATTCCACTAATATATCTTGCATCGAGACTGAGTGTATCTGATATTTTATAGGTAACCCCTGCAACCGCACCAAAACTTCGTCCTTCTGTTTCATGAACAATAGTTTTAGTGTTACCCGCACTACTTTCTGTTACCTGTAAGATTAAATCAAACTGGGAACCTACTAGCAAAGCAAACTTATTTACCACTTTATACTTCAGCAGCACTGGGAGTGACAAATAGCTAAATCTATATCTAACTCTCTCTTTAACGACTTCCCCCCCCAGAGAGGAAAATAAATACTCTTGCTGAAGATGCAAATTCTTATAAATCGGCACTTCTAACAATAAACCACCTGCAAACCCATACTTCCACGCCGTCTCCACTGGCACAGTTGGTCTTGGGAATCCTTTGTTGAAGTTGGTATTTGACAAGCTTATACCAGATTTAAACCCAAACCTTAATTTGCGGTTCGTGTCTGATGTAGGCAGAGCATCGTTGGGAAGTATAACACCATGGCCCGTTATGGCAATAGAATCAGGTATAACATATACACCCTGTGTTATAATATCTATATTTTTACCATTTGTTATAGGTAAATACATACATGTAAGTAGTAGAACAATAAGAGCATGGCGGCGCATATTCAAAATTTATAATAAAGTTTATAGTATGTTTTCGGTATTTTGTCCGCTTAGCCAATACTTGTAGCCATATGTGGCTTTTGACTTTTTGTTTGCAGCCCTTTTATATTTACATGGTTCTTCAGCACCTGTTTTTCATAATCACCCATAATCTTATCTATAGATAAATGCTCTTCCGCATAGGTACGGGCATTTGCCCTTATAGAATCATGGTTTTCTGAAATAGCTTTCCAGATGCCCGTGTTAAGGGCCTGCTGGTCTTCAGGCTCAATTAATAGCCCTATATTATGCAGACTTACACTAGAGTATAAACCTGTTCCTTTATGCGCAGTTATCAGAGCCAGCCCTCCTACTCCCAGCACAGATGTAAGTTTAGAAGGCATTACAAGGTCACCTGCATTTGATTTCTGAATGATCAAATGAACATCAGCCAGGTTCAGGAACAGGTTAAAGCTTTCAGAAGGCTGCAAGGGAAAAAATATGACGTTCTTCAGTTCCATTTTTGCTGCCAACAGAAGTAACTTTTCTTTGTAAGGGCCTGAACCACATATAATGAACTTTATTTCAGCATGCATTTCGAATGTCTTCGCTGCATGCAAAATCGCACCCAAGCCCTGCTTCTCTCCTATGGCACCTGAGTATAAAACAATCTTATCGGATGGTTTAAACCCATAATTTTCTTTTATGGTACTCTTATTCTGAATCGGAAAAAAAAGAGTACAGTCTGTCCAGTTGGCGCACAGGAAAATATCTTTTTTTGCCTTTATTTTTATTTTATGAACCATCCCATCAGAAATGCTACTAATAGCATCTGATTTACTTAAAATATATTTTTCTAATTTAAATAATGCTTTTATAACTGCATGAGATGTTATCATTTTCAAATCTCTGGCTGCTTCAATCTGCAAATCCTGAATGTGGTATAGCAACACAGTTTTACGACATAGTTTGTAAAACACACCCAACAAGCCAAACTGAAAGCAAGGCACAACCGTGATCACATAATCAAACTTTTTCTGAAAAAGTAATTGGCAAATTTTAAAAAAAGCTGAAATCAGGAATGACAAATCTAAGGCTATACGCTTAAGTCCAGTAGGGACTGAGGGTACATACATGGGACATCTGTTCACCTTTACTTTTGTTCCTCCCGCATTTAGATACTCCGTGCAGTACCAGAACTTTTTTTCAGTATACAGGCCTTGAACCTTCCACTGCGGATAATATGGGTAAGCAGTGACTACCTCACATTCATAACCGTGTTGAGCTAACCAAGCAATCATCTCCCCACTATACTTCCCGATACCTGTAGGCTCTGGATAGTAGTTGTACCCTATCAGAAGTATTCTTTTTTTCATAAAATACTGATTGTCAATTTTATAAATAAAAAAGTAAAAACTGAAGAATAAATGCCTGCTGGTCCTGCTCAGAGCGAACAACCAACTACACATATAATTATACCACAATTAAATATAATTGTTTAAATTTTAATAAAATACTTTATTTCTATTTTAACTGATTATTATTCAAATGGCTGTTTTTTCCTTGTGAATGCACCTGTATGGGTGACAAACATAAAACTTTTGTTAATTCCTATAATTATATGGGTTTATTCGACAGATGAATAAGAAAATAATATAGGAATAGAGGAGGAAGCGTTACGAAGAAAGCACAATTTAATTTCTTGAACCATACCGATCTAAATAAGGAACTGCTTAGAAGTAATTCATCCCTTTGTTCACAGATACCCCCTTGCCCTGATGCTATCAACTCAAGACAACAGTAGCTGAACAGCCTATGAATATAGGCATGATCTTAAAAAGCTTGTATAGTTATAAAAAACCAATGGTGATGAAGCACATATGGGCTATATTGTATAAGATTTAGCAAGATTTAAGTTAACAATTCCTGCTAAATCATTGATTAACACCTCTTTCTTGTATTTTACAATAAACTTGGACAAAGTACGACATTCGTAATACGGCATGGGCAAAACCCCTGGCTCCATCTCTAAAGCCTCCTAAAAGGAAATAGCTCCCACAGAAAAAAGCTGGGCCAATCAGAACACTGTTGTTCAACAGGCGGTATTTCAGGCGCTGCTTCCATGTCAGCTTTGCAAAGCTTTGAGGTTCTGTCATTCCTTTAAGGAATCTGGCTGCCTCCCAACTGGCATATTCATTATGCTTCAATACGAAGTTAGATACTCCCCTAAAATCCTGATGGTCTATTTTACTTCGGATGATCCCGACTTCTCCATCAAGAACAGGGTGTTCATGTACCTCCATGTCTAACAGGCTCCACTGGTCCTCATCAATCTTTTCGTACTCACCAGCGCCCACCTGAAACAAGGCTAGTTTCCGCAGCGGGTAACCACCCTTCAGTTGCTTTCCTAAAAAATAAACGGTGTAACTTAACCAGTATCCTACTTTATTATCATCCAGCTCTATTGCTTTTCGGAGCTCAGTTTTAAAAGCATCTGTTAAGTACTCATCAGCATCCAGAAAGAAAACCCATTTTGTATTTGGTGTATGAGTTCTTAAGAACCAGTTTCGCTTTTTAGGAAACTTTCCATCCCAGACAAAATCCAATACCTCAGCTCCAAATTCTCTTGCCAGTTCCTTTGTCTGGTCTGTACTACCTGAATCTATCACGACTACATGGCTAGCGAAATCTTTTCCGATAGCTTGGAGGCATCCAGGCAAATTCTTTTCTTCGTTTTTGACCGGAATAGCTATAGTTAAATCAAGTATCAAAGACATTGAGTATTGAAATTAATGATTGCGAGAACTTTCACCTCCTAATGTATAGTGCTGCTTTGCTCCAGAGGAACAGCACTACTCCTTCCACTTCCTGACATTATTCTCTCTTTTAGAGGCTTGCATGGATGACCTGAGCATACCATCCATGCTGGCATGTCTTGAGTCACAACAGAACGTGCACCTATAACACACCCTTCCCCGACTGTGATACCCGGATGTATAAATGTCTCTGCTGCAAGCCAGGCATTATCACCTATAGTAATAGGCATTGTTACAAGAGGGAAACCTTGTATTGTATAATCATGTGTTCCAGCACATAGATGTGCTCCCTGCGAGACAACTGCCTGCGTGCCAATAGATATTTCTCCCATTGAGTAAAGTTTCGCACCATTCGCAACACCACATTTATCCTTTAGTACCAGGTTCCAAGGTGCCCAAATACTAACCTTAGGGTATACGTGAACGCCGTGGCCAACCTTTGCTCCGAACATACGAAGCAGAAATGCCCTCCACTGATGCATTGGCCTGGGAGAATACTGAAATAGCAAAGCATATACTAAGTTCCATATTACTCTTCCGCCCCTGTTGCGCAGAGAAAAGGAAGCACCTGTATGAGTATTCTGATTATACATTCTGCCATCTGGTTTAAAATAACCTCTTCGTGGGTTAAGCAGCAATAGCTTTAGCCAAGCGCCTTGCTATTTGATTGATGGAGAAAAAGCTTTCATAAGCACTTCTTGCCCCCTGACCTAGTTGTATTTTTTTATCTGATGATAAATTCACCCATGTCTTTAGTAGCTTCTGCACATCTTCCAGGGTATCATCTACTACTAAAGCACCGTCTAAATTCAGTATTTCTCTCCAAATGTTTACTTGCTTTGTAATGAGCACAGGCTTGTTACAGGCTAATGCTTCCACCACAGCAATTCCAAAATTCTCCTGATGGCTGGGCAGCACAAAAGCCTCACATCCATAGAATGCACCCCATTTTGCATCTCCCGAAAGCATGCCGGTAAAAAAAACAGCACTTTGTAATTCTTTACTTGAAGCTACAAGTTCAAGCACCTCCTGGCCAAAACTAGTTTCTTCTCCCGGACCTGCTACTACCAGTTTAGGCAAGGAAGTAGCTGCACTGTGATTCATTCTCATTTGATCCCCCCCTGCTCCCATATCTACTAACTCAGTCTGAAACTCCGGAACTGCACCTGCCAGTTCTTTATATGCTCTTAACAGCAGGTCAAGCCCTTTTTTTTGATGAATTCTGCTGAGAAAAAGAATGTAAGGTTGGTCTTGAAGGGTTGGGCACTTCTCCTGGAAAGCCCTCTTCATTTGAGTGGTATAAGGCGGGGGCGCCGCAATTCCTAAGCCAACGCTGATTTCTTGTTTAGGTTTATAGGGTTTGAAAGTCTCACGCGCAAGATGCAGTTCTTCCTGGCAGGTAAAAAGTAAACCATCTGCCTCATTCACTACCTTCGCTTCAATCAATGCCCAATAAAAGACATTGCGCAAGGCCTTTAGCTTTCTTTCTGGCGCCCGCTGAAAGTATGGGTCCAGCATACCATGCGGCATGATATACACTTTCGGAACCCGGCCCTCCCTTTTTTTCTTTTTATTTTTCAATTGTTGCACCGCCGCCGAGACAGCGTAGCTATGGTAGAGCCACAAACCATGTACAATGATACAGTCGTACCGGCTCACGTTAGTCGAAAGCCAGGACAATAGCATTTTGCTGTAGCACCACGAAGTCTTGCCTGGCCCAAAGCAGTATAGCTTGAATAAATCCTTTCCAATGAAAGGTGCTTCAGGGGAATCAAGGCAAACGACTTCATTAGTAATACCAAGGCTTTCTAACTCTGGCACGATACTCCTTATTACCTGACAAGGGCCACCAGTTAAAGGATTCAAGCTACCAATTACATGTAATAATTTCATTTGATAGTATTCACGTTCCTGTTCAGCAGCTTTATTAAGATGCCATACTTCCTTCTAATCAGTTTACTATCCAGATTCAAAAGGAAAAACTTCCTTGAATTGCTATATACAACTATAGCTATGACATCAAGGAATTTCTTTTGTGCTACGGTAGCTTATCTTTTTTATGAAATAAATACAGCTGATTTCTTAGACTTTATACAATATACAAATCAAAATGATTAAAACAAATTTAATGCATATATTTATAAATATAATCACAAATAATTAATTTTCTGTTGATTTGCAGCTTATGCATATAAGGTAACAGGTAATTTTGCTTGAGGCTTTTTTGCGCCGTAAAGCTTTTCAGTCTGGTTATTACTAATATAAAAGTGCCTGCATATATGCTACACCTTCATCAGTAAGGCATATTATATTATGCAGGCACTGACTTTTGCCAGAACTCATATCCCAGGCAATTTGTACAACTATGTAACTTTAGTTTCAGCTATAAACCTATTTAATTCAGGCAGCTCGCATGTTCAACATTTTTTTTTGCTACACACATCAATGTAAGAGCACTGTGGTCTGCACCAGGGTTTCTTCCTGAAAGGATGTTACCAAGTCTATACTTGAATTCTGCCTTTCCTTTTTTACCCTGCAATACCTCTGCGCCTAAATCATGATTATGAGGATAAACATTCACCTCAAACCCAAGAGGAGACAAGGTTTTGAAGAAGAAATTTTTTGTCACGCCGTGTCCAGGCTTATGGTGAATTTCACATTTCAAGCCCCAGGACTGCTGGCTATCAGTTTTATGAAAGCCGTGGCCTGTAAATTTATAAATATATAATCTGGCATTCCAGAGTAATTTTGCAAAGCCTTTATAATTCCAGGCGCTAAGCTGTGGATCGTGATCAGTTACAATTGTTCCACCTGGTTTTACAAGTCGGGCTGCTTCTTTCAATATTCCCTCCATATCCTCGCAGTGATGGAGGGCAGCATTCAGCACGACAACATCTGCAAATTCTGAAACAAAAGGAAGTTTTGTTGCATCAGCTAAAAGAGGGATGTAGCCCTGCTTTCCTGCTAGTAGTAATGAGCCAGGAGCTACATCTACACCTATAAGAAGCTTTGGCTTTCCCTGAAGAGTAGCATAGATATTTCCAGGACCACAACCAATGTCCACTACAATTTTATCTGTCCAGTCTCCCACGGCAGCAGACCACCTACTTCTGAAAGCCTCACTTCTATGGCAGTAGGTAAGATATTCTTCAGCCCACTCGGGATGGTTAAAGTAATAAATGTTTGCCCTCAATCCTTCAGATTGATCTTCGATAGGACACTCCAAGTAGTTGTCAGCTTCCACTACTGGTGCATCAGGCAGCAGATAAGATGAAATTTTAGCTTTCATATTAAAATAATTTGGTTGGTGTCGAAGATTCATAGTGAAGAAGGTATGAGTAGAGCAATAACATTGCACCTAATTTATAAATACTTTAAATATTTACCATAAAATCTATAATATATATTGTTAGATTTAAATTTATGAATGTTAAGTAGCTTAACCTTTATGTAAAGGATGTGTTACAGGTAATATTATTTTCTTTTGAAGGTGATTGTTGTAAAAGCTTATATGAATATAAATTAACATGAACTCGGGAATTAAGCCAGTGTTCTAGCAGGATTGAATCTTGTGTTTTTGTGGTCGAGAAAGGTGTAGGCGGTCAGACCTGAGAGGATGTGGACCAGTGCGCTTAGCGGGTTTCTGTGGCGGGTGTGGTCGATGTCGCAAACAGTCATCAGGATGTCATTGACGGCCTCTATGCCTCTCCTCTTGATCAGGTTGAGCTTGTCCTGCAGCGTGGGGAGCATGTTTTTCATGTTCTTCCTGATTTTAGCCACCAGGTGCAGGCCCTTCTCCAGCAGTTCCTCCAGCAGGGGGAGAGATAGCCTCTGTCTCCATAGCACTTACCCTTCAGCCCTTCGAGCAGATACTCCAGCACCTGGTGGTGGTTGTCGGCCACGTTGGCCGGGGTGAGGAGCAGGCGCGCCAGTTGCCCGTGCTCTTTTATGAGCAGGTGCAGCTTGAGGCCATAAAACCAGCCGGTGGATCCCTTGCCCCGCGCGGCTATCCCCTCGAAGACACTGTGCTGATGAATGCGGAGGTTGTGGCAGACGGGCAGCTTCTTGGAGTCGATGTAGTAGTGGTTGGTTCTCTCCGAGAGGCTGCAGCGGCACTGGGCCAGCAGAAAGGCATGGAAGCAGGCCTGGCGGGCCAGCGAGAGGAACTGCGTATAAGAAACAGCCCGAGGAAAGAAGCTCCTCAACTCCCCGAGCACCAGGCGCTCATAGTAGTACTCGAAGCACTTGAAGCCCGAGAGGTGGTAGAGCACTAGGACGGTGAGCACCTCGCTCTCGGAAAGGGAGGGCCTCCTGCCGGCAGGGTGCTTCTCTGAGAGCCCCTTTGGCAGCGGATGTGAGGCGAAATACTCCTGCACCTCCTGGCAGAAATCGTCAATGAAGCTAAAGCACTTCAACCACCTTGGCAGTATTTATGATAAAGTGCATAAGGCTAAGGATTTAGGTGAAATATGAGGCAATAGTTCTACCTAATCCTTGGCCTTTTTTGTTGCGCAGATAGCTGATTAAACCTATTTATTTCCCGAGTTCACGTTAAAATAATAATAATTTTCTAATAATAAGATAGATATATTTGTGCATCTTAAAGCTTGTTAAGTAGAAATAGAAGAAGCTTTTAAAACATTCTCATAAATCTTTTCGATTTGGTTTAAAACAGATTCAGTGTTAAATCGTTTTGCGTTTGTTAAGCCTGCTTCTATTACGATTTGTCGTTCTGTAGGAGAGAGTCTAAGAACGGTGTCCAATACCTTTGCGGCCTCTGCAGCCCATACCTTTGCAGCGTCATTATTATCAGGGCGACGTGGAATAAAAAAACCAGCATCTCCAGCAACTTCTGTCATAGGAGCTTCATTTGTGGTGATAACAGGGCATGCTGAAGCCATAGCTTCAGCGATAGGCCAACCGAAACCTTCTGCAAGCGAAGGAAAGACAAAAGCAGAAGCTCCTGTGTACGCCAGGGGAATGTATTTATCGCCAACACCAGATAATACATAGATGTCAGCAAAGAAAGGTGAATTCCTGATAATGTCTGCTAAGTTATTTGATGGAGGTTCACCTATCAATATAAGGGGAATGCTTAATTTAGCTGTTGCACGCCAGGCATTGTATATTTCTATTACACCACGTCGATTCTTATACCACTGGTTACCACCAACATGAAGAAAGTATCCATTCGAAACTTGGATCTTGAATTTTTTTACCATAATCACCCTTGCCTTTGCTATGCTACTGGGCACAAACAACTGATTTAACCCATTATAAACTACTTCTGAGGAATATGGCTGGTATGTGAGAAACCGATGCAGGTCCTCTTTGGTCTTCTGTGAAACAGATATAAAATTTTTACCATGCGTATATCCCCACCTGATTAATTGCTGATACTGTCGGCCAGTCCATCCTACTGAGTTTTCCGATACCTCCTGAAGCGCAGAACGCTGGGCTAAAAAATCATGGCAATGAATGACGTGTGGTCTCTCAGCTACCAATGGCACCCAAGGACCTAATGCATGATCTGTAAATACAAATAATGTATCAGCGGGAAAGCTTTTTATACTCTTTCGCACCTGTAAGGGGAATAGTAAGTATTGGTCAATATAACTCAACCACTTTCTAAAAACTACAGGTGCATTCGGAGTATATACCAGAGCCTTTGGAGAGAGTATTTTTACACTATGCCCGCGAGCAATCATCCCGTTAGACAGCATAAACGAAAAGCGGGGCATACTTTGGTGATGAAGAAAAGAAGGATGACTGAAGAAAACAATATTCATGGTAGATACAGTGAAATAAGCGTTCTCTGTGCACCAGAGGATTTTTTAATTAAATTTCATGTTCCGGTAAACTTTTTATATTTAATTTAGAAGCTTATTGATGATGCATCGGGTGTACGAACGTCGCAGTTTCCACATTCTATGTAAACTGTTAATTATTATTGGATTGAAATAATCTAGCCACTCTTGATCAGTATACTTCATCCATGTTTGATACCCATTGTGAATGAGTTGCCCCAAAGTGTCCCATGATTTTGGAGAACCAACAAAATGTAAAATCATGTTGTCAGAATTATTTGGTTTTGACTCATAAGAAAGCCATGCGCAATTGAATGACATTGGAAGCTTCGCAAATTTGCCTAAACAGAATATATTTAAAATTGATTGATCATGTGATGGAAGTTCTAGAGGATACAAGTTAGCTATTTCAAGGCACCTTTCCTTTATTTTAGAGTAACGCCACATTGTTAAGTCCATCAACAAAACTCTTGCGTTGAAATATTCAACGTCTGGCATTATTTTAGCTTTTCCTATATAAAAATCACTTCCTAATGCATACTTGAATTTTCCTCCTCCAACTGCCGCAATCGCATTACCTTTGAAATCAAAATTACTTAATTCTAATACATCTAACTCAAGCACTAGATCTGAATCTAGGTAAAGCACCTGTTCAGCTTCAATAAAGTCCGGCAACAATAAGCGGCCATATGTTGTCCAGTCTCCATGTAGCGAGTTCAAAGAACCAAAATGTGAGACTGGGTCAAACTCTATAAGTTTGAAGGTGCCTTCAAAACTCTTCCTTAGTAGAAGTTTATTTATCTGCATTTTATCATCGTCTGATAATTCGGCACATAAAAAACAGAGCACTAGTTTTTCCGGATGCGAACAATTGCGGAGAAGAGAAAGAACCGTAGTTCCCAATCCTATCATACCAAAATGATTAATACAGAATGCTATGTTCATATGAAATTTTCAATTGCGATCATGAATATGGTAGCTAAGGTGCATCTTGTTCAGGCACTCGTAAGGAAGCAATAATGAGCCCAGCGATAAGTACAGAAAAGCCTAAAGATGTTGGCTGTGCCCATTGTGCCTGGGGTATGGTTAAAAGCCCTAAGCTTAGCAACATCCAAGGCAAAATGTTATTTTGGTTTAATTTATAATAACATGCTTGTGTAAGTTTGATACTCAAGCCTAAGCGCAGAGCTATTACAGAAAGTCCTAGCAGAGGGCCTAATTCTCCAACCGTTCTTGCCCATTCTTCTTCAGCAATGAGAAATACTTGTTTTCCGGCCAATAACATACTTCCTACATTGGTTCCCATTCCTAAACCGTAACCAAAGAAAGGTATCTCGGAGGAATTAGTTAAGGCTCCAATCAACCCTCCTAAATAGCGATCAAACAATACACCATCTAATCCTCCCTCCTGTTTATTCGCAGAATCAAAACGCGCAAAAAAGGCCTCTGTTGCGGTTTGAAAAAAAATTGTCTGACTTAAAATAGCTAATGTAATGAAGCCAGCCAAACAAGAAAGAACCATTCGTCCGAAATAACGAGAATCTCTTGAAGCAGCGACAATTGAAAATATCAATGAAATAATAACTTGAAAGAAAAGAGTACGACTGATAGATAGAGGAATGGCGGCTAAGAGTGCCACTGTAGCAACTATTAGTACTAACCGATTAATGCCTTTCAATTGAAACCAAAAATAAAATACGAAGCAGGCAACTAGCCCATAAAAAAGTGTGGTTCCATTGGTAAAAGAGAAAGTAGCAGGAGGGCGGAAGTATCCCATGGCACCCCCAAAACCAGCTCCGGACAAATCACCACCAACTCCTCTGTTCACCCATGCTGACTGTGGACTGTAGAATTGCAGCGCAATTAGTACCGTCATGGGTATAGCTATCCAAAGTGTGTACTTTCCTAGCTTCAGTACATCTGCGCGATTGAAAACACGTCCTATCACGAAAATGAAGGGAAAGTGTATGAAAAAAATGCGAGCTCCATATAAGGCAACAAAAATGTTACCATGTCCAACAAAAACAGCGGTAAACATTCCGAGGACACCAACTGTTATCATGCCTGCCATAAATATATTACTAGGAAGCAAACCCTTTTGCCAAACAGACAACACCAACCACAAGGCTAGAGGATCCCGTACTATCAGTAACGGTGTTGCCAAACCTGGTAGAAACCATTTTCGTAATGCCCCCTCAAACAGTAGCAAAAAAAAGTATAACCAAACTCCTCTTCTAAGTAAAAGTAAGTCACTTTTAGAAGAAGTCTCTCCAGATTTAATAACATGCCTTTGCTTACCTGTAGCATATACAGCCCCCAAAGCCTCTCTTCTCTTAGAAATAGGTGTCATAATAGTGCTTGGATTGAGAGTAAGTTTCTGCTTCTTTTAGACCATATCTTTATGATCCAATGATACAAAATGTTTTAGTACTGCCGCTGTTAATTCCCTCTTATATACTTCCCATGATCTGTTATTCGCAGTTCTCATTGCCTCTTGTCCGATTTCAGCGATCAACTCGGGGTGTTTGAGTACCTCTTCAACTACTTCCTGAAGGGAAGCAGTTGAGCCGGCCTCTACTATCCACCCATCATGTCCATGACTGATAAGCTCAGGACCTGCAGATCTGTCTGAAGCAATGACCGGAGTGCCTTGAGACATGGCCTCAGCAATCACAAGTCCAAATCCATCGAATAGTGATGGGAATACTAAAATGTCGTGCTCTCTCATGATTTTCAGTATCCCTTCATGATGTAGGGAAGGAATCCACATGCACGTAGTTAATGCTTTATTTAACGCGAGGCAATCATTGTTGGGCTTATGCCCAACTACTGTAAGTTCAACATGACGTCCTAAAGCTTTTACCACAGCGAAAAGATCGGCAACTCCCTTTTGCTGTGTTAGTTTTCCTACGAATAAGAGTCGCAAAGGGCGGGAACCAGATAACGCTTCATATTCTTTTGGGGCTGCTGTTGGAGGAAAACCATATGGAATCACCTCCACCGGTGCAATTATACCTGGATATTCTACAAGCGTCTTGGCCGTAAATTGACTGGCAACAAAGATGCGATCGGCTAAATGTAATTCCTCATCTTTACGTGCAAGCTTTGCCTCAGAGTCTTTGAACCCTGTCATTGTTGACAACCATTCCGGCCAGCGCTCAGACTCTTTTTCCAAAAGACGCCTTGCCGCCCTCCAATGGCCAGTAGGCAAGTCATACAAGCACCGCATTCCTAATCTCTTAGCTACACGAAATGAAGCGACAGCGCCATCTTCATAGGCATAGATCATACTCGCTCCACGACTAGATGTGTTTTGCAGAGAATTTGCCACACGCCGGTCCAAATCTTGATAAACTGCATCAATACAGAATACCCCTCTCTCATGCTCTATTAACTTCGTTAAGCCTACCCTTGATGCAGCAATTCTGCCTACCTCATGCCAAGGCCACATTTTAGTAACTGTTCTTAGAGCCGGATCAAAGCGGCGTCTACGAATTTCAGAAAGAGGCCCAAACCCACCCAGACGATCCAGAAAGCTGCCGGGGAAAGATGCTACTGCAGTATGAAATGCATCTAACAAATTTGCTTCCATAAACCCTGATGCTGCGGACCGGACATTAGCATTGCCTGTAGGATGAGAAAATATCAATTTCATTGAGGTGCACAGTAAAAAAGTTTAAAATTATCCTCGTAGCCAAGCCCTATTAGCAGCCAAAAACTCACATGGATTATAGTTTAAGTTACTGCAGCGTTTTTTTGAAACAGGTCGGGCTGGATTTCCAACAACAACAGTACCTGGAGCGACAGACTTGCTTACCACAGCTCCCGCACCTACTACGGCTCCACGACCGAGATGAACACCCGGAAGAATGATAGCACCGATACCAATCCAAACATAATCTTCAATCAAGATGGGTGACTTTATCAAGGACCAACCTGGGTCAGAAATATTATGGGATGCTGTCAAAATACTTACCCCATCGTTAATACAAACGCGCTCCCCAATTCTAACCTCATCGTGTAGCGCAATGTAAACCTGACCGAGAAAAGACAAAGGACCGACAAGGAGTAAATTCTTCTTTCCCGCTACAGTTACCTCTCCTATTTCAGCACTTTCATGAATAACAGCTCCTTCTCTGGCTAGCTTTCTACGGCGGGAATTACGTCCAAAAAGTTCAGGCATTGAAAAGAAACGTTTCCCCCATGCACGGTAAAAATCAACCGAATTGACAGAGAAACTTGCTCGTTTACGCCATAAGTAACTTAGACTTGCCATAATATCATGCTCTTGCTAAAATCATTTTCATAAACTGACGTGATACATCTGCAACAGTAGCGTAAGAATCTATTTTAGGTGTCTGTGTGAGACATTCCTCAAAATTTCCTGCAGTATACTCCATTATGCCATGAGGTAAACTGAAGTGGGCTTTCAAACGGGGTTGCCATGGCTTAGAAACACATAAAACAGGTAATTTGTGGCTTAACATTGCTGCAACTGCCCCGCTTTTCTCTACTAACACAAGGGGAGTCGTTACTATCCCTATTGTAGCCTTACTCATTTCTGCAGAGATAAAATCAGGGGTTTGTTCCCCTAGCAAGCGCACAGGTAAACCTACTGCTTTCCATACATTTGCCCAACGCTCCTGCTCAGGACCACAACGCCCTATAAAGACTAGATCAACCTGATCCTTATTATCCGACGCAAACATAGCAGCCTCGGTCGCGAGTTGCTCTATTGGCGCACCTGGATTGATATTCCCAAACAGTAGTAGAGTGACAGGTAGTTTCTGGGCTGCACAGACCTGACCAGGCTCAGTACTCTTATCACTTGCCGGAATGTTTGTAAACAGAGGTAAATAACTGGCTTTAACTCCTATTGTTGCTAACTGTTGCAAATATAGTTGGCATTGTGTCTGCATAAATTCAGGTTGTAGCTTAGATACTAAGCCCTTTATGAGAAGGCGCTGGACACTCCCCCAAATGACTTCCTTTACAGTTGCCCTCTCATTCATACCAACCCAAAGTTCATGAAACATAATATGCCATTGTCTGCCATTTCCCATTTTCTTTAGTTCACTACCCAACCCAAACGGTATTCCCTTTAATTGAAAAGAAAAGGGAACAAATTGAAGGCTAAGCCACTCTGGATCGAAATCATCTATCCATTTTTTTGCCTGGCTGAATCGGGTTTTATTAGGCAAGGCAGCAGGTAGTCGCAATATTGGTAAGCTTAATCCTTCAGCATCCTGTTGTCCGGCAATTTTATAATGAATATGCCTGTCATTGAGCGCCACTAACGCAACCTTCTGGTCTTGTCGAAGAAGTTCTACAGCCAGCCGTCGCGTATAGTCACCTACACCATCACGGCCAGGTTCAAGTGAGCCACATAGGAAAACTATTTTCATTAAACTTTAAAATTCAATATAGCTGGAACAAATTCAAACTAGGTTATATAATTTGCCCTACCACAATGGCAAGAAGATTTATTTAAATAAAACTAAAAACAGATAATATATACCTATGCACTTTACAAGCTATCTTAGAAACATAGATGCTTAAATTATAGATGTTTAATCTTAGTATAAAAGTTAGGACAAGCTAAGTAAATTAAATTAAGGCTATATGATCTATTTTTGTCTTAGCTTAACTGGTTGAACTATGGCAGTTTAGAGTCAACTAGTAACTAGCATACCATATACTAAACATAATACAATATTGATATTAACCAATATTGTATTATAATAATATAATAGTTTATTTGCTTTAGAATTTTTTAAAATACTGAACAAGAGAATAACTATATCAATTTAATAGTGTTTGCTTTTGTAGTATCATATACAATCCAAGAGAGAAATTTTTACACTATATCCTAACCTAACGGTATAGGAACATACCAAGTCATCAAAATTATATTTCGTTTAAATCCAGGAAGGTTTGAACGACTTCAATAATTTATAATTATTTACTTAAAATAAAATGCGGATTTTAACTTGTGCCTATAAATCTATAAGCTTAGTTGAGCTTTCTTGATTCTTCTCTAAATATCAAATAGGCATTTTTCACTAACCTTAGTGAATACTCCTGTGATACAATCCTTTTTAATATTTCAGCGGTAGTTAGAACATAATTCTTAATAGTCTTCATATGTTTTAAAGAAACCATCAACATTGTAAACACTTCTGCACTTTGGATAACTTCTTTTGAACTTATTGAGCGGTTATTTTGATCATAGTAGTGAATGATATAGGTGGTTCTAAGAGGCTTTATCGTATACCCTCTTTTATACAAACGAGCACCATATTCGAGATACAGGATACCAAATTTAAAACACTCTAAATTTAAGATATTCCTGTCAACAACAGATCTTGGATATATTGAAGCGCCACAGGAAATCCCGTAGTAGTTCTTAGTATTTTTTGGTGCGTAAGAATATCCTCTCGGATGAAGTTGACCAGCAATGGGAGCAGGTAAGGGCCTTAACCTATCAGTAGGATAGTATTCTCCAATGGTCCAAATAGTATTTGGCTCTTTCTCAATGGAATTGTAACATTCGTTTAGATGATTCTCTGGAAATTCATGGTCGTCATCCATCGTTCTTATGTGAGTACCATTACATTGTTTTGCCGCAAAGTTTCTGTTGGCATATAACCCCCTTGCAGGACCTTTTATATATTTGCACCCATATTTATTAGCTAATTTCTTATTTAAGGATACTATAGCATGTATGTCAGAATCGTCTGATATAATCACTTCATAAGGATGCAGATTTTGCTTCCTTAAACTATCTAAAGTTCTTGCCAAACTATCTGCTCTATTACGAGTAACCAAAGCAACAGATAGTCTGATATTAGTATGCATTTGATCTGTCATTACTGTACTTTAAATAAATGAGTTCTTATAACTGAGGTATCACCTGGATGGTTAAACCATTATCAAATGAATACAACAGCAATGAATTTACAGTACAAATATTATAAGCTTATTTCTATTGCTATAACTAAAGATACTAACCTAAACTGTCTATCTTGTAAAAAAGGTAGTAAAAGTTGAAAAGGTAAAATGTTCGTGATCTAAAGAGCTATGAAAACAGATCTTTTAATAAATTATATATTTAAACTTGATACTATTAATATGTAATTGATTTTAGCCTCTAGCTCTCTGTTGATAATAATTTCATATTAACTATCAATTTAAATGATAATGTTTATAAATTTTAAGTTTTAACCACTTCATAATTCGGAACATATAGTCCCATATAGTGATTGACGGTAAACCATTTCTTCCAGCCGGCACTTTTAGCAACCTGAGGATTGAATTCAATTTTTCAATGCCATTAATACGAATTAACAGCATTCTATTTTTAAGCTGTTTTACAAATCTTTTATTTTTGATTTTTGATTTTACTATGGACGTTTCATTTGTTATACTGCATATACTTAATATTTCGACATACCTAAACTGTTTGCAGGCTTTTAGCATATTACATAAGTTAATAAGCCAATCAACAAAGCACAACTGAGGAAGTTGATGAATAGTATGACGGAACTTAGTCGGTGCACATTGATTGAAAGGTTCAACTTCTCTACCTCTTAGATAATCAATAACCCAACGAATTCGATCCAATTCAGGATGATTAAGCGAAGGAAACTGCCTGGCACGAATTGTTGCTTCATTTAATTTTCCTTGACAGAGGAGGGTAATAATATAGTAAGCCCACTCTACTGGATCAGAATCTATGGCTCCATAAATTCCTAAATTATAACGTAAAGGTTGGATAATCCAATGAAGGGCTTTTTCTACATTTCCCTTGTGTAGTTCACAAATTGCTATTTTCAGCTTTGGTTCACACATAGAGGATATATAATCTAATGATTTAAAATAAATTGCTTCGGCTTCATCGTAATTGCCAGCTAAAAGCATTTGATCTCCCTTATGTAGAAACTCTAGATGTAATCCCTTACAAACAATGGGATTATTTCTGATTCCTGATGTTTTTTTTACAATACTAAGCGCTTCGAATGGACTTGACTGTACAATCCTCTCATTTGATTTGAGATCTTTGTACAGATTGTACCACTGTGATATTTGGTTTCTTTGTTTATAAGTATGACGGGAGTGAACTAGGTTGTATCCGGCAGTAGTAATTTCTTCAAGCTTATGCCTATTTTTGAACAGATAATTTAGCTTATCTAAAACATCATTTTCATCTGCGAACACACAATTTTGCATATCAACAAAACCAGCAGCTTCAAGAGAGGGTGATTTCTCTGTTATCAAACAGGAATTACAACCTGGAACTTCAAAATGTTTTCGCACTATTTCTTTAGCTACAGTGCCACATGCTGGCGCAAACCAAGAAGCATTTATGCTTCGAGCATACTCTTCACCATATTTCATTAGAGGTGAATGACTTTCGTATCCTAAATGAGGAAAGGTAAGTGTGGGATAATGATTGGATATCTGCTTAAACACTTTTTGACGCCAAGGGTATAACGATATCATACTTCCACTAAACATAACAGGTACTGCTTTAGGCTCACCATAATCACGATAAATCTCACTATCAATGAAATTTGGCCATACAAATAAATTATCTGCGATTTCTGGCGTGTGTTCAGCCACTGTAGTACTTATAGAAAAAAAAGTTTCGATACTCCATTGCTCCATCTCAGAAAGAAACCCCGGGCGACAATCACACCATGGATCGCCATTATGTAATCCTATCTTAGGTATTTCAGGAAAAGAATTAGTGTTTTTAATAGTCAGTTTCTTAGAGTAACTTGTTTTATAACCACCCTCGAATAGAGCAACTTCAGGGTGATAAAAGTCACAAACCTGCTGATAGTCGCAATCTTTATTTATCAAAATTACTTCAAAAAATTCAGCTAAACACTTTACATGTAGTTGCATATGCAACTGTAGAAACTTAGGTGAACTGTCATGTTGCCATTGAAAGAATAACAGTTTTGGCTTGTTTACTACTTTTTCCATAATACTCTGAGAAGACGAATAGTGTTTATAAGATGGTATATGCTACGAAATCTAACTTGCTCTAGCCCTACGTTTATATATTATTCAAAAGAAAAAAACATAAAATTCCATACTTGTAATATAAATGCATGTATATAATATTAAATATAGTAGGCATTAAAAGCAATGATGCTTAAGTTGAGGCTAATTCTCTGCTTTATAAAAAACTATTAAAAAATTGTATTTATAATCTCGCTTTTATGACTTATCCTTCTGTCTCTTTGTAAAGTTTTGCAATATTTGCTTTATACCAATCCGCTTATCTAATTCATTATAAGAGTATCCAAGTGATATAGCTAATAATAATATGTTTAACATATATGAATAGGCAGAGGGCACTTTAATCATCACTATGAAGCAAGCTAATCCTATCAATAATTGATTAGTAAAAATTATTAAAAATGATTTTTCTATATTAAACGTATAATAAATCCTAGCCACTATAAAGACTTGCGCAAAAAACAAAATATACCCAACGAGAAATGATACTCCTAATCCATTTAATCCTAAAAAATGATACCCTAATACATTTAATAATAATAGATAGATGTTAGCTATAAGTTCATTCCAAAAAAACATGCGTGGAGAGCCCTTAGCTAAAAATACAAATCCAATAGCCCAGCTTATCGTTTTGAAAAACATTCCTAAAGCCGCCCAATGTAGCATGCCTTTAACTGCAATAAATTCATAGGAATATAAAAGAACAAGTCCCCATTTAATAAATGTAATAAACCCAACTAATATAGGAGCGATCAGAAGTATGGCTATTTCAGCTTGTTCATTGATAACTTTTCTAATTTCATTATGGTCAGAGGAAGCTTCAGCGAGCCGAGGATAATAATCTGTTGTCATAGCAGTAAAGATCATTCCAACATAGGTATTAATGATTGCAAAACCTGCGTTATATAATCCTACTTGTTCTATCCCTCCAGTTCGCCCAATAAATATTCTTAGAAGATATGAAGCACCTACGGTTATTATTCCGCTTAAACTTAACATAAAACCCATTCTTAACATTGTTGTGCTCTCAGTCTTAAATGTAACTTTATCAACACTGATTGCAGGTATATTAAGCTTAGAAGCAAAAAACCATGAAAAGAAAAGTGCCAGCATAGAACTTACTATGATTGCAGGAACAATTCCTCTGATACCAAGTACATAATATATTGGAACAGAAATCAACAATCCTACTATTGTTCCTGCTAATTCAGCTTTGGCAAGATACTTTAGCTTCCGCATTCCCTGCAAAATTATAACTTGCCCAGTGCTTAATTGTGATAAGAGCAATATAATAGAGAGACACATAAATGCAAAAGAGTAGTCTTTGTTCCCAAATGTCATTTCACTTAGAAATGGGGAGAGAAAAAAAGTAACTAATGTTCCTAACAGACCTGTGTACCAAACTAAACGACGGACTGTTGAGACAGTTATTCTTAATCCATCATTGTCTTCAGTCGCAACAGCAACTGAGATGTTTCTAACAGCACTAGTTCCCAAACCAAAATTAGTCAAGCTTCCTATTAACCCGATCGTTGATGTTAATAAGCCGGCAATTCCCATACCGGCTGGACCTAGTAAAACTGCAATAAATTTAGTGCGTATGATAGCAATTATAATATTGAAAACTTGAACCCCTCCAAATATAGAAGTTGCTTTCATTATATGTCTATAGGAAGTTTGTTTAACTGTCATTTTTTTATTGCTTAAGAACTATCTATAAGTATTTTTAAAAAAATGATATTATATACTTTTTGCCTTCCAGAACATATGTTTCTTTGTATTGCTACTTTTGTAACTGTATCCATATTTATGATAGCTACTATTCATCATTTTTGTATCGTTCAGCACAATCATTGGATGGCTTAACTCTCTGTTCCTATAAATATTCTCAATGATTGTGAGCTGCTTTTTGAACGTATGATTGCAACGGATCAGATAAATTGTAGAATCTATTATAGAGCTTAAGCAAAAAGCATCCGCTACCAGCCCGACAGGTGCTGTATCAATGATGATATGGTCGAAACTTTCCTTTAACTCGTTGATTAGGTATGCTAATTTGGGGGACATCATTAATTCGGCAGGGTCAGGCGGAATAGGGCCTGAACTAATTACAAAAAGATCCAGGCTCTCTTTTGAAGGCTTCAGGATGTCGCTGATAGATATATTGTTTCCAGAAACCAGGAAGTCTGCTATCCCTGGTCCTTGCACTACATCTAACCTTCTAGATAATTGTGGGTTACGCAAATCCAATTCCATCAACACAACCTTTTTACCTGTTAGAGCCAGAGTAGCTCCTAAATTGATACTGAAAAATGTTTTCCCCTCCCCACTCATGCTGGAGGTGACCAAAATGACCTTATTTTCCTTGTCAACAGCCGCAAAGCGAAGCTTTGCCCGAATCAGCCTGAACATTTCTACCAGTGGGGAATGACTACCTTTTGTTACCACAAGAGTTTCAGTGGTATCATTATGTGTCAACTCTCCTAATATAGGCGTAGCGGTTAGTTGCTCAACGTCACGCTGTTCTTGAACTTTGGTGTTAAGCAAATCCTTTAAGAATATACCAGTAAAGGGGATTACTAGGCCAAGTAAGAATGACATAAAATAAATTGTGTTCTTGTTAGGGCTAACTGGGTAGTCAGTTGCAACAGCCGGGTCAATGATCCTTGAGTTAGATATATTAGCTGCCAACGAAAGAGCTGATTCTTCTCGCTTTTGAAGTAGGTAAAGATAAAGGTTTTGCTTTATAGACTGTTGTCGGTTAATTTCCAGAAGCTCCCTCTCCATGGATGGCACTTTACTTATCTTAGATTGATATTGCCCTGAACTTGCCTTTAAATTATTACTCGTTATAATTAAGCTGCTTTTAATATTTTTTAGGTTTTCTTTAATGTTTATACGAAGATCCTCCAGTTGATCATTAATATTTTGCACCAAGGGGTTGTTTGGAAAAGCATTCTTAAGAATTCGTTCACGCTCCAATTGCAGTTCATTAAACTTTGCTATAAGCCCTGATAAAGTAGGGTCTTGGATAGCAAGTGTACTAGGCACCATCTTGTACTGGTTTTTATTATCACTTATGTATTTCTCTATGGACTCAAGTATATCAATCTGGATAGCCCAGTCTGCTAATTTACTGTTGTAACCACTTGCTTGCTCCAGATATTGGGAAGCTTGAGTACTTACATCTGTTAACTCATTTTCACGCTTGTACCGTTCTACATCTTTCTCTACTTCTGTCAGTTCTGTTGTTATATACTTTAAGCGCTCATCCAAGAAATCAATCGTGCTGGCCGCCTGAAGGTTTTTATCCTCAATCGCTTCCTTATTATATGCCTCTACCAGCTTATTGATGATGTGTTTTCCTTTCTCTGGTATGGGGTCTATCAAACTTATCTGGAGAACACTGGCATCATCCCGCTTAGGTGTGATCATCAATTTCTGATTATAATACTGCGCTACTTTTTTTATATCCTGAAAAACAACTGTTAATTTTTGCCCGACTGGAAGTTCTGAAGAGGAGACACCTGTTGCTGCAACAACAGTGAAAGCCCCATAGGGCCTGTTGATTTGCTGACCAAATTTACAGGCAATCAACTTCCCATTCTCCTCCTCAAGCTCAAAACTATTTCCAGGCTTTAAAAATATAGCGACTGATTTTCCGAATGCCGTAGAATCGAAATTGCTGACAATGACTTTAATTGGTACATCTTTTCCGTACACTTCCACATCATTCACACGTCCTTCCACCAGGTAGCTTGTAGACAACCCCAATTCCCTTACCACCCGCTGCATTAGACTACTAGAGTACAACACCTCAATCTCATTGTTAATGTTTTTTGCAGACTTCATTAATCCCAAATCATCCAGGCCACCTGCATTGTTTTCATTCTTGTCGCTTTTCAATAAGATAGTGCTACTGATACTATAGTGAGGAATAGTGTAGTAGAGGCAATACAAATAGGCAACCCCCAAGCCAAGTATGCCCCCAACCAAAAACAAATACCAGTACCTTAGATACTTACTTAGTATTTCATTTATATCTTTTGCATCAGACTGCTCCTTTTTAAGCGGAAATAGTTCTCTGTCACTCATACACTCGCTACAGTTAAAAAACCTGTGACACTAAAATAGCTACCACTGACACCAGAGCTAATCCAATAGACAAGCCATACTGGACATTGCTTCTTCCTTCACTGACCTGCACTGCCTTCACCTTATCGGGTTCCACATAAACAATATCATTCTGCTGCAAGTAGAAATAAGGTGAACTTAGCACCTGTTTACTATTTAAGTTTACCCTTGTCGTGATACGTTTGCCTTCCTGTTCCCTGATTATTAATACATTTTCCCTTCTCCCATAAGGAGTCATATCACCAGCAAGCCCAAGCGCTTCTAAAACGTTAATTTTTTCGTTCGGCACATTGAAAGTAGAGGGTCTGTTAACCTCACCGATTACGGTTACTTTAAAATTCACAAACTTCATTGTTACAATCGGATCACGGGCATACTTGCTTAGAACAGTAGTGAGTGTTTCAACTGCCTCTTCTTTCGTCAAACCGGCTAAGTATACTTTACCCAAAACCGGAAACGTAACATACCCCTTCGTATCGACTAGATAAGGTTCACTCTTCGTAGATGCTACGGTACTGTTAGTATTACTCATTTGAATTACTCCTCTGTTAAAAAGCATATTAGACTCTGCACTCAAACTATTGATAGCGATATCTAATAGATCATTTGCCTGTATTCTGGGCTCTATGTTATTTGTAATGTCCTCTGTATTCGTGGCGTGCTCTTCTAAATCGCTTAAATAAATTAAGTTTCTTTGGGAACATGAAAATAAACATAGAAAACATATAAAATAAAGGGCTCTAGTAATCATTGTATAAAATTCTTTGCCATTCAAAACCTTAAAAATTATGCGGTTAAACTGTAAATATTAAATGCCTTAATTACCGAAAGTGGCTTGAACTTTCTATATAAATTTAAAGATAAAAATATTAAATATAACTTAATAAATAAAATCAAAAGCTTGAACAAAAGCAAATATATTGGTGGAATTTGAGAGAAATATATAAAAATGAAAGCGAAGAGGTAACTATTATAAGACAGCCTCTTCGCTTCTAAATATCACAGCATGACATAAATACTTCAACCCGATAAATAATATCATACGTGAACTCGGGAATTAAAAGTAGTTAAACTATTGGTTTACAGCTGATTATCACAAGCCTTGATTGGTAATCCAACATAGCAAATGGTTGTCTATCAATGTTTTGTGGCTCTATCCCCTGAAATAGACAAAATAAACTGCTATAAGTTAGTGCTGAAGATCTCAGAAACGAAAATTTCAAAGGTTAATTCCCGAATTCACGTTATCAAAAGTATTTACATCGTTTGCTAAATCATACACAATGTGTTTAAATGTCAGATTCAAGAGGTATTGAATTCCTAAAGTATGATAGCCTTAGGTACAAGTATATTTAAAAAAGTATCAACTACATAAGCAATTTCTTCTTCCTTCATTGGCACGTACAGTGGCAGTATAATAGAGTTATCCTGCAAATCTTCTGAGATCGGCAAATTTATATCTTTTTGAATATTTCTGTAAGCTGTTTCCCTATGAGAAGTCATTATCCCTCTCCTGCTCGCAATTCCTTTATCAAGTAATTCCTGCATAAGGGAGTTTCTGTCCAGAGGGCATTCTTTTTTGAGATATATGCTATAGGACTGATAGTTGCTGAAATACCCCTCTTTCTCTATTGGTAAAAGAATAAAGTCGATATCTTTAAAAGCTTCGTTGTAGGCTGCAGCAATTTTCCTACGCTCCGATACTATCCAATCCAGTTTCTCCAGTTGCTTTATACCTACAGCCGCCTGTATGTCTGTCATACGGTAGTTATAGCCTACCTCTACATGGTCTTCGAAAATAACTTTGTTTGATTCGTGGCGCACCCTGTCATTCACCGACATGCCGTGCTGCCGTAAAAGCTTTAATCTGGTGTAGTAATCCTCTCTGTTCGTGGTAATCATACCACCATCTCCGGTGGATATTACTTTCCTAGGATGGAAGGAAAAACACACGAGTTCCGAATGAAAACCAATCTTATTTTCCTTATATGCAGAACCGGCGGCACATGCTGCATCTTCTATTATTTTTAAATTGTACCTCTCGCACAACCCTTTAAAAGCATCGATATCAGCAGGCAATCCTATCTGATGCACAACCAGAATAGCTTTGGTTTTGTCCGTTATCTTCCTTTCTGCGTCAACAGGATCCAAATTATAGGTTTCTGGCTGCACCTCGGCAAATACAGGCGTTGCACCAACGTATTTGATGGCATTTGCCGTAGCAATGTAGCTCATAGAGGGACAAATGACCTCATCCCCTACTCCGACACCGGCAACTATCATGGAAAGGTGCAGCGCAGTAGTACAGTTAGAAACCGCCACAGCATATTTTGCCATTGTGTAGGCGGCAAACTTTTCCTCAAACTCCTGCACTTTCGGTCCTTGTGTAATCCAACCAGTCAGGATCGTGTCGTAAGCAGCCTGTGCTTCTTCTTCTGTTAAATAAGGTTTTGCGATAGGTATCATATGCTTAGTTCTGTTGCTTTTTTCTTTTCGAAATACCATTGGCTTAGCTCTTGCAAGCCCTCTTCCAGGCTCACTGTTGGCTCAAAACCAAGCAGGTTCTTCGCTTTGCTGTTATCTGCCAACCTTCTGCTTACCGGATTTACAGTGTTTTCTTCTCTGTATTCTGGTTCAAGTGCAGAGTCGTTTACTTTAAGTATGGCCTCCAGGAGTTGCTTCAGGCTTGTTTCTTCACAGTTACCTACGTTGAAGGACTGGTCTGTTACCTCAGAAAGTAGGGCAGCGACATTAGCCTTTGCTACATCCCTCACGTAGACAAAATCCATTGTAGTGCTACCGTCTCCATATATCAGAGGGGCTTTTCCATCGCGGATGCAATCGAGCCATCGTATCATCACTTCTGTGTACTTGCCATCAGTATCCATGCGAGCGCCGTAGACGTTGAAGTAGCGGAGAGCCACGTAGTCGAGGCCATACATAAACTTGAAGCTCCGGAACAATTGCTCCCCCCAGATTTTAGCTCCCCCGTAGAAGGTTTGGTTGTCGTAAGGGTTATCTGTTTCAGGTGTCGGGAAATGTTGCGCCAAGCCATAGACTGAGGCGCTGGAACTATAGATAACCTTCTTTACCTTATGCTTTACGCACAGTTCAGCCAGATCAAAAGTTGATTTCAGCATCACGTCAAAGCCCCCTCTTGGGTTTGCGGCACAGGCATTAATGCGTAAAGCAGCCATATGAAACACATAGTCTGCACCTGCTACACATTTCTCCAGTAGGGCTGTATCTCTTATATCTCCCTGTACAAACTCTACGACAGGATTATCAATAAAGGACTGCATGTTGTCATAACTGCCACGTATGAGATTGTCTAATATCATAATTCTTGCAGGTTGGCTTTTGAGAAGTTCCTCCACTACATAAGAGCCAATAAAACCGGCACCTCCGGTTATTAAAATACTACTGTTCTGAATCTTGTTATGCATGAGCTTGAATGTTTAGACTAAGGACAATGATGCCACTAATAATGAGTATGAAACCGATAAAGGAAAGCATGGATAACCTATCATGAAAAAGATAATAACCGACACCAATCGTCAGAATAAAATTTATGTCTGTAGCGATGGGTATTATCAATGAAAAACTGTTCGTCGAAAGCGCTTTAAAAAGGCAAGCGCTGATAATACGATAAGCAGGAACGCCATAATAAAGGGAAGATTAAGCACTAGCTTTAACCATTCATTTAGAGTTTCTAAGCTCTTACCCTTCAACTGCCATTTGATAAGTGCAGCACCCGAAACGTTGAACGCCGCATATAGCAGGATAAAAAAAATTGTTTTTGTCATCTATTTAATGTCTACAAGTGTTCTTCTATCAGGCACTGTGTCCAGCACTCCTTCTACAATTTCATCTATTACAAACACAGGTCTTTTTCTACTGGCATCAAGGGTACGCCTAAGGTATTCAGCGATAATTCCAAGAGATATATTTGTAATTCCGAAACCAACCATCAGGATAGACAATAGCGCAGGCCAGCCACTTGCCAAATCATCAAACATGACTTTTCTGAAAACAATATATCCTGTCCAGAGAATGCCAAGCAGAAAAAACACTACACCTATAAAAGAAACAAGCCGAATAGGGGCAAACGAAAATGCAACAAAGGAATCAATGAGCAACTTTATTTTTTTTGATAGAGTCCACTTCAATTTTCCCAACAACCTGACACGTTTGTCCTAGGTGATACCGCACTGTTTAAATCCCAAACTCAGAATCTGGATGAAAATCGAAGAGTTATTCTCGACATTATTATCCAGGCATGCCTTTACCTTCTTGCTGAACATGACAACATCAAATCCCTTTTTAGGGAAATTAGGGACAGCATATTTGCGCATCAAGGCAGCATAGGCAGATGAAAACAGCTTTTCGGTTTTTGACACCGCCGTAGAGTTTCTGAAAGCCCAGGTGATATCAACTCCTTTACTCTCCATCTCATCATACAACTGGCTTACCAGTGTAAGTGGGTCCTGAAGATCGGCATACATAAAAGTGATATAGTCCCCTTTCGCCCTTAATATACCTGCTCTCAAGGCAGCATGTGAGCCAAAATTCATGGAAAACCCAATTAACTTGTACGAGTAGGAATGGTGAGGAGCGTTTTTGAGTTTGGCCATGGTATCATCAGAGGATCCATCGTTCACAAAGATTACTTCCGTTGAAAACCTCGTCTCATATTGGAAGTATGAATTTAACTCTTGCACCAAATGATCAATGTTTTCAGACTCGTTGAAAACTGGAATGATGACAGATACCTTAGCCATATAAAATACATTAAAGTACTTCCTTACTAAAATGTGCGTTCAAGTTTCTGGCAGGATTACCTACCATTTTTGAATCTCCTGTAACATTCTTAAGAATGTTACTTCCTAAGCCTATCAGTGATGCATCACCTATACTTATGCCGTTAATGATATTTGTGCCGCTTCCGATGTAGCAGCTGCTTCCTATTATTGTCCCGCCTGCCACCGCCACGTTACTCCCGATTAGGGTGTAGTCGCCCACCACAGCATCGTGATGAATGACTGAATTTGGCAAGACACATACATGATTTCCTATACGGGCATTACTGGTGAGTACCGCACCAGCCATAATCAGGCAATTAGTTCCGATTTGCACATTTCTGCCAATGCATGCATGGGGGTGAATGGCTGTAATAAACCTGCTGCTATTAATGCCAAGTGAGCTGATTATTTCCTCTCTTCTCCGAAAAGAAGTAGGGCTTCCGGGAACCGCCAGCACGTAAATTTCTTTATGTTTCTGCAGGATCTCCCGGGTGTAGATGTCGTACTGGTCAGACTTCTTCAGCGGATCATCATCTACAAAACCAACAAGTTCATATGCATCAAAGCTGATGCAGTCCAGCGCCTCAATTCCGTTGCCATTGAAAGGAAAAACTAGAAGCTTCTTCTTAGGCATTTTTATATGAGTTTAGCACACCAACCACATAATCTACTTCCTCATCCGTTAACTCAGCATACATGGGTAAAGAGAGGCAGTGGCTTGCCAGATACTCTGCGTTAGGGCAATCTCCTTCTCTATATTGTAAGTGCGCATAGGCTTTCTGCAGGTGGCATGGAACCGGGTAATGCAGCCCTGGGTAAATATTGTTTCCGTTCAAATACTTTATCAGTCCATCCCGGTCCTCAGTTGTCACCACAAAAAGGTGATAAATAGATTCTGCCCATTCCGGCTGATGCTGCAGTTGTAAGTGCACATTCTTAACCTCACGCTGATAGCGCATTGCTATGTCTCTTCTGCGGCTGTTCCAGCCTGGCAGGTACTTCAACTTCACGTTCAAAGAGGCAGCTTCAAGTCCACCCATTCGCATGTTATAACCAACCTCATCATGGTAGTAGCGCACCATAGAGCCATGGTTTCTCAGGCTAAGCAGATGCTTGTAATAAGCTTCATTATTTGTTGTAATTCCTCCTGCCTCTCCACAGGCTCCAAGGTTTTTACCTGGGTAGAAACTAAAGCACGCCATTTCTCCAAAACCTCCAACTGGTGTTCCTTTGAATTTGGCACCCTGCGCCTGTGCGGCATCCTCCAGCAGGTACAGATCATGCTTCTTGCACATTGCCTGCAGGGCCTCCACATCAAAAGGCTGACCATATAAGTGCACACCTATGATTGCTTTTGTCTGAGGAGTAATCCTCTCCTCAATTTTAGCTGCATCTATTTGCCACGTGTCGGAGGTGCAGTCTACAAAAACAGGTGTAGCACCTGTGTAAGTCACTCCCCAAGCTGTGGCTATAAATGTATTGGCCGAAACGATAACTTCATCTCCTGCTCCTATACCTAGAGCAAGCAAGGCCAGGTGTAGAGCAGACGTACCGTTGTTTACGCCAACTGCATATCTTGTGCCGCAGAAAGACGAAAAGTTTCTCTCAAACTCCTCCACGAAAGGACCACCAGAAAAAGCAGTCTCTTCATATACCCTCTCGAAAGCTTCGAAAACTTCCTTTTTAATTTGTTGATGTTGACCTTTCAGGTCGAGACAGGGGATTTTTTCCTGTAAAGCTATCACTTCCATATCAGACAACAATTTGTTCAGCATATTTGATTACTTTGGCTGGATTACCAGCCACTACAGCGTTTTCGGGTACATCTTTAGTAACCACAGACCCGGCCCCAATGATGGCTCTTTTCCCAATGCGCACACCACAAAGAATAGTGGCACTTGATCCTATAGAGGCACCTTCTTCCACATAGGTTTCAACGCAACTCCAGTTTTTTTCGGTCTGCAGAGAACCGTTCTCATTTGTTGCCCGGGGAAACTTGTCATTTATAAAAGTTACGTTGTGTCCTACAAATACATTATCTGAAATGTGCACCCCTTCACAGATAAAGGTATGGCTGGAGATCTTACAGTTTTTACCAATTGTGGCTCCTTTTTGAATTTCTACAAAGGTGCCTACCTTGGATCCATCATCGATACTGCACCCATATGCATTCACAAAGTTGTAAATCTTCACATCCTTGCCAAGCTTTACATTGTGCAGACTTTGTTTGCTATTGTCGTTTGTAACTGTATCCATATTTTTTTAAATTAAAACCTCATGATCGTTATGTATAGCTGGTACTGTAGTATCCTGCAGCACAACTTCTCTACCGCAATGCTTGATTGATTTGTTAGAAGCCTCCAAAATCCGGACTACATCCAGACCGAGGTGGCAGGAGGACTTAGGCTGCTTCTTTTCTTGTACAGAGGAAATAAAATCATTGGCCATACCTAAAAGCGCCTCAGTTGTGGCAAGTTTCGGAACATGTATATCTCCTGTTCTATAATCAACTAACACCCGTTTTTTCTCCTCGTCATTTGAATAACTGTAGCCAGTGTCATACACTTTGATTTTTTCTGTCGGCTCCAGGTCGTTGTAAAGAATCATTTTTTGGTCCCCCCCTATGAGCATCATCCTGACCTTTACAGGGCTTGTCCAGGAGCAGTTAAAATGAGCAATAAAGCCAGAGGCATAGTTTACAGTGAGGTAAGCGATATTCTCAATGTTGTTATTGGTGTGGGTAATGCCTGTTGCGTTTATACTATAAGGGCGCTCATCCACAATGTAATTGAGAATAGATATGTCATGAGGTGCAAGATCCCAAAGCACATTGATATCGGATTGAAACAGGCCTAGGTTAATTCTTGTCGAATCCAGGTATTTTATGTTTCCCAACTCCTGACCATCCACCAGCTGTCTCATTTTCTGAACAGCTCCGGTGTATAAGAAAGTATGGTCTACCATAAGCAGCACGCCCTTTTGCTCAGCCAGATTTATAAGTAGCTCAGCTTCCTCCACAGATGAGGTCATAGGTTTTTCAATTAACACATGCTTCCCCTCGGCAAGCGCCTTCCTGGCCAGAGTGAAATGAGTGGAAACCGGAGTGGCTATCACTACAGCGTCAATGCCTGGGTCGTGAACAATCTCCCTTGCATCTTTCACCCCCTTTACAGAAGGAAATTCTTTTTCCAGTTGCTGCAACCGTTCAGGTCGTTCATCTGCCACCGCTTTTACGCAGCAATCATTTGCAGCGTAAAAATTCCTTACCAGATTGGGACCCCAGTACCCATAGCCAATTATTCCTACATTTACCATAGCTCTGTTTTTGTTAGGAGGTTAATGATATAGTTGATTCATCTTATCTTATAATTTTACTTTTTAATGTTTATTTTGTCGGGTAACTCACTATTCTGAATTCAAAGAAATCTTATCGCTCTTTTCCCGAGCATATAGTACGTAGGGGCCATAACTCATTCTTCCTTGAAGAAACCACAGAAAAACTTCCTTGTTTCTTTCTCGAAGCTGAGGGCTTTCTGTACTTCCTTGTTCTTCCCCCACCCTCAGGGAACCGCTATATTTCAGGCCTGACACTGCTAAATCCTTTGAAAGCTCTTCATCAACTGAGCCTTCTGCAAAAACAGCAAAGTCCATCTGAGAGAGGAGTTTATGAAATTTGTCTTTTGGTTGATAGTCGTTCTCCCTTATCCAGTTCCCTTCGCTATCATAACTAAACTGTATGTAGGGTGTATATAATTGCCAACCTAATGATCGTCCTACAAAGTAAAATTCGTAAGTGAAGCCGAGAAAGACCTTATAGTTACCCGGACCGATGGATGAGGCTGCGACATGATAAATTTTGTTTCTATCACGTTCAGTTTTCCCTTCTAGCCCTAGGACTGTTCTAACTAATAGTGAAGTTCCTACTGACCAGAGTGTCACAACACCTAATGCTAATATGCTCACCTTTTTCAACCATCTATTAGACTTGACACTCTCTTTTAGATAAACAAATATCCCACTGCTTAGTGCTACAAAATATGGAATGAGGTACAGGACTCTGAACTCATACACAAGAGAAGCAAATATCATAGTTAAGGTTATGAAAGAGGCTAGTATAAGCCCTTTCTCCCGGTGTACAATAATACCGGCAATTGCAAGCAGCGGGAAAAGCGGGGTAAATGTTTTTACTAAGGCTTTTATTAATTTTAACCAAACTTGGGGATCGAAAAGCGAAAAAAGGCGCTCTGAAAGTGTTTTTGATGAATCTATATTTTGGCTGACCATAGTGGACATGTCACTGAAAATTATCACCAAGTTTTGCCATACTGGTAATAGCAGCAGAATAAACATCGCTACTCCCCCAAAACCAAAATAAAGTGCTTTTGAAGCAAATAACTTCACTTTACCTACTTCTGCATTTTCTGCTTCACCTGATTGAAAGAACTCTAGTACTATGAGTGGATAAAGGAAAACGGCAGAAGGCCAGACTAGTGCTGCCGCAGCAGCGAGTCCACCAGCAGCAATGAAACGCCATTTATTTAAAGAATCACCATCCTTCGCCAGTGTCACTCGCAAAAGCCAGCATGAAGCAAGGCAGAGTGCTACCACCCAGCTATCTACTCTTGCCATACGCTGAGAAAGAACAAAAAGAGGGTCCAGCATAAAAGCTAAACTTAAGCAGAAAGCAACATATATAGGTACTCTCCTTGCTAGTAACCATCCGAAAGCTATAGTTGCTGCGATCATACCACCTATTAGTGATGCAAGTCTTGGCCCCAAACCATTTGTACCACCTATTTGATAACTTATTTCTGCAATCAATGGCCCCAAATAGGACCACAGTAATAGAGGTTTTCCTTCACCTAGCCTCCATGTTACAGACCAGTCGCTGGTAGGATTGAGAGCTAACCTCCCATAATCTGTAATTTGAGCTTCGTCCTGTTGTAGGTGAGGTAATACATCCAGTGTTATTAGTTGGATTACCAAAGCTACAGTCAAAATTAAAACCCATAACAACCAAATCACCTTGATAAATCTACCATCTGTGGCTGTTGAGGATGCTAACTTACCAGCAAATTGATATGGTTTTTGTTTGGTTCGCATAGCATTAAAAATGCTTAACAATTATAAAGTACTAACAGTAGTAAAACTTTGGTGCTTCTCCCTGACGTAGAGCTTATAAGGCCCGTATGGTTTTCGGAAAATTGAATAAAGGTTACGCAATCTGATGTCATTCGTGGTGATGCCATCAAATAGAACTGCAGGTTTGTCGTAGAGGTGAAAAACTCCTTTGTTGAGCCAGCCTTCCTCTATCAACGCCCTATCAATTTCCTTAGTTAGCTGAGGCTCTAACATTATTACATGATCTACATGTGAAAGCACTTGTTTGAGTGTTTCTGGAGTCAGAGGGTTTCCATAGGCTAAGTATGCTCTGTACATTTTCCAACCAAGAGATCTGCCAGGATAATAGAGTTCATAGGGTACATAAACCCTGTATTCACCAGGGCCTATAAGTGACAAGGCAGCTTGATAAACCAACTTCCTATCCCGGTCTGCTTGAGAATCAAGTGCTAGATAGGTACGCACACCTAGGGAAAGCCCAATCGACCAAAATAGAAGTAGTATTAAGCTACTCGTTCTAAGAAACCGAGATGTTTCAATGTTACGCTGTTTTTGAAACAAGCTACTAATGCAAATAATAAAATAAGGAATCAGATATTGAACACGATTAATGTAAACTAGTGTAGAAACCATGAGAGCAAGAACCGCTAGAATGGAGAAGATATAGCCAAATTGCCTATACCTTAAAACCACCATGAAAGCAAGCAGTACCACAAAGGGGCTATATTTGAGCGCACGGACCAATCCTATACTGTTCTGTAATATAGATGTCGGATCTTCTGAAGCCCCTGAATGAGTATTTGTTTTAATACTCTGCAAGGCATTACTGAATTCACCATAGAGTAATTGAGCAATAGGTAATAGAAGTAAAAGAGCTGTTAGGATTCCTCCTATTGTGAAGAGGAACAAGGGTCTGGTTACCTCTTGTAATTTTCCTCTATTACTCCTGATCTTGTTTACCAGGCTAAAAAGTTCCACAGTAATGAGAGGAAATAAAAATACTGCGGAAGGCCATATAAATATGGCTGTACATGCCAAACATCCAGCTAGCAGTAAACGAATAGTCAAGATGCGTGGACTCATTTCGCAAAACCGATGACTGGTATCGCAAAGTATCCAGCAACAACACAGGCATAGCGCCATCGTCCAGCCGTCTAACCTACCGATAGTGAACGCCTGCACTAGTAGGGGGTCCAGTAAAAATACAAACCCAAGCAAAAAGGCCGCTATGCGGTATGTTCCTTTTGTTAGCAACCATCCAACTAACGCCGTAGAGGCTACAAGTGCTCCAAAAAGTGATGACACCCTTGGTCCGTATTGTCCGCCATACTCATAAGTAAACTCTTGCAAAACGGCACCCAAATAAGAAAATAGAATTACAGGCTGCTGTTGATCGACTAGCCAAGTGATAGACCAATCTGTACTCGGGTTCAAAATAATCCTGCCAAGTTCCAATGTTACAAACTCATCAGAATGCAGATAAGGTCCTGTATCCATAGTGGCGATGAAAGTAACGGAGATAACTGATAGCCCAAGTAGCCAGATCCTCCAATACCGCCACGATGTAATGGTAGCCTTAGGTAAGGGTGCTACCATAAAGCCGGAGGAGGATAAAAACATTTTGCTTACAGTCTTCATGCAACTTGGTGCTTAGTAAAAGAAGGAGTTGTAGTTTAATAGATACCCTAAAACACAATTAAATATTTTAATTAAGCAAGTTTTTGCCTTAATAATGTTTCAAGCTTAAATTTTTATTAGTATAAGTATACTTATTACTAAGTAAATATTTATTACAGCTGTTTAACTTCGGTATACTAGGACCTAGCAAAGCAAAATATTAATTTATATATAGGTATAACTAAACATCACTAAAAGATTAAATCTCTTTATAAATCAATAAATTATTTTTATTATAATATTAATTCTTGTATTTGTGTTTTCTTTGTGGCTATGTTCAAGAAAAATATAATATTAATCACTACAAATTATTTTTTTTCAATACTGTAACTCCCTTTACCATTGTTTTTAATGCATTGGCTAATTAATAAACAATAGATGAATCTTACTATTAAAATGTTAGTACAACTTATTGAAAGAACAATTTCTGAAGCAAGCAAAATATTAATAATAATATTTTTATTATAACAAAAAAACATTATTTTAAAATATAAACTTGAATAAAGCAAATATTTCACTAAGTCTCTTATTATTTTATTTAAGTTCGGGTAATATAAAGTTTTCAAATCCTTATAACTATGGCACATAAGTATTCAACCTTGTTCAGGTGGGTAAATGTCGTAGTGGACTATATCCTTTTAAACGGCACGCTCTATGCCTCCTTCCTCATGGCAGATCACTACCTGGTTTGGGTGGATGTGTATGACTATAGACTTACAATTTTACTTCTGAATTTCTGCTGGTTTTTTTGCTCCACTACCTGTGATATCTACAGGAATGTATTGAAGCGTGACGCAGTCCCCACCATGACTGCGAATATTGCTGCTTTGTGTATATTTATATTTTTAGCTAGCGTTATCAAGATACTTCTACCTTACGTTTACATTCCCCCGACCCCTTTTATTTATTATTTTGCTCTTTTTCCTGCTCTTCTACTCTCGTGGAGATTCTCTTTTCTGTTACTAAGAAAGCACAGACGCAAGTTTTGGCTTCACTCTAACAGCATCGCTATTGTAGGAGCAGGCTCTGTAGGTATAGACCTTTACAACTATATCATATCCAATCCTGAGCTAGACTATTTTATAGCAGGAGTTTTTGATGATGATCGCTCAAAAGTACCGCCTTACATCAATTATCTTGGAAAAGCAGAGAAATGTATTAGTTATGCAAGTGCAAACAGAATAAGTGAGATATACTGTGCACTGCCCTACAACGAAAGCGAAAGAATAGAGAATTTATTACAGGAAGCAGATAAACATATGGTACGGCTTAGGTTAGTACCTGATGTTAAAGGCTCCATTCATCATAATTTTTTAGTGGAAATGTTTGGCTATGTACCTGTGCTGAAGCCACGTCAGGAGCCACTGGAAAATAAGGCGAATGAGATTTTGAAAAGATTGTTTGACATCTTCTTTTCATCTATGGTCATCATCTTGATTCTAAGTTGGTTGTTACCTATTCTTGCCTTACTGATTAAAATGGATTCTAAGGGTCCTGTCTTTTTTAAGCAGTTGCGCTCCGGTAAGAATAACAAACCTTTTTACTGCCTGAAGTTTAGAAGCATGACAGTAAACCCTGATTGCGATAGCTTACAGGCAAGCAAAGGCGATGCCCGGGTTACAAGAATCGGAAGGATTTTGCGGAAGACCAGTTTAGACGAATTTCCCCAGTTCATAAATGTTTTGTTAGGGGATATGTCTGTCGTTGGTCCTCGGCCTCACATGTTAAAGCATACCCAGGACTATTCTCAACTGATAAACAATTACATGGTGCGGCATTTTCTTACACCCGGCATTACAGGCTGGGCACAAGTTAACGGGTTTAGAGGCGAAACAAAAGAAACAACCGCTATGTTAAGCCGTGTGCAGGCAGACCTCTGGTACCTGGAAAATTGGTCTATACTACTTGACATTAAAATTATTTTCCTTACAGTCTGGAATGGCTTAAGGAATAACGACAATGCCTATTAACCTTCAGTAACAAAGCTGACATAACAAGCCAGCCTCTCTTCATTGTTATGGGTCCTAAAAACTGCAAGACAAACATCAGTATTACATCCGGGAAGTTGGCTAATCGTGCTTTAATACTTTGTGTCGAAGCATCAAAGACACTTTTTTAAGAGCAGCCTCACTTTTTTGATTTTTTATACCACGCGCCCGAAACAGCCATATCACTACCAAAGGCAGTACAAACTATCAACACTTAAAAAAGGGAGTATTATATCTTTATTATGCTTTAACTCGTAACTCATATATATTGTATATATATTGTAATATTAACCACCTCGGTTTATAACACGAGGAAATAAACAAATGTGAGACTTAAACAAAAAAACATGAAAAAGCTATTTTTTGCAAGTGCCGTTCTTCTTGGATCAATGAGTATGTACTCTTGCGATGGCGGTGGAACTACCACTGAAGAAGGTACTGTAGTAGATACTGATACGACTGTAACTGAATTGGAAGTTGAGAGAACAACCATGGAAGTTGATACTACCATGGACACAGAAACTGAAACTATTGAATTAGAGGACTAGAACCATTAAGACATATCTGATGGTATTTTTATAAAATTTACATAAGTAAACTACTTGATCAAGGGTGGTAGAGCACACGGAGCTTATTGTAGCTTTAGATGCTCCACCACCCTTGATCAAGTAGTCTGTAAAGCTGTTTTCATAAAAACCTGACCACAACTTGCATCCCCTTGCTTCTTAGCAGGATAGCCTTTCCTTTATTCAACTAGCCCATCATGGTAAACGTATGAGAAATTCATTCCTATACCACACCCATGCAGGAGAAACAAAGTCTTACAGAAACAGAGAAGCAGCAGGAGGTAGCAGGCAACAAGCTTAGTGAAGGCAGCGGTGATGAGCCGAAAGCCACGCTGAGCATGATTGATGCCATAGCAGTTATTGTTGGTATTGTGGTAGGGGCAGGTATATTTAGAACCCCGTCGCTGGTGGCGGCCAACACCGAAAGCAGCACCTGGTTTCTCCTAACCTGGCTCATGGGCGGTGCCGTCTCTTTTATTGGGGCACTCTGTTATGCCGAACTCACCACCACCTACCCCCATACCGGCGGCGACTATCATTTCTTGAAACAGGCGTTTGGCAGGCGGCTTTCTTTTCTGTTTGCATGGGCACGGATGAGTGTTATTCAAACAGGCTCTATTGCACTGCTTGCCTTCATCATTGGGGATTACTTGGCGCAGATTTACAGCATGGGCGAATACACCTCTGCCTTGTATGCCGTGTTGGTGGTGGTAGCCTTAACAGGAATTAATATTTTAGGAGTAAGTGTGGGAACAGGTGCCCAAAAGCTCCTGATAGCGCTGGAAGTGCTGGGGATTCTGATCATTCTGCTGGCTGGCTTTTTTTTCGCACCGGCGGAGGCAGCAACGGCAGTTGCAGCGCCTGCTTCTGAACAAAGTAGCTCCTTAGGCTTGGCTATGGTTTTCGTGCTGCTCACTTTCGGGGGGTGGAATGAGGCAGCCTATATTTCGGCAGAGCTAAAGTCCGGGAGCAGAGGCATGGTGAAGGTGCTGCTGTTAAGCATCCTGATTATTACATCCATTTATGTGCTCATCAATCTGGCATTCCTGAACGTGCTGGGGCTAAATGGCATAGCAGCATCCGATGCCGTTGCAGGAGACCTGATGCGGTATACATTTGGAGAGGGAGGCGTTGTGCTGATTGGGTTGATCGTAACGATCGCGGCACTTACGTCTGCCAATGCCACTATCTTTACTGGCGCCCGCACCAACTATGCCCTGGGCAGAGACTTCAGAATCTTCAGCGCACTAGGTAAGTGGAATTCGCAGACATCCTCTCCGGCAAATGCTTTTATGGTGCAGGGTGGCATAGCACTGGCGCTGATAGGTTTGGGAATCTTTACGCGGAACGGCTTCGAAACGATTGTAGAATACACCGCACCGGTATTCTGGCTGTTTCTATTCCTGATCGGTATCGCGCTCTTTGTTCTGCGGAGAAAGAACCCTCAATTGGAACGCCCGTTTTCTGTGCCTCTATACCCAATCACACCTATCATCTTCTGCCTTACCAGTGCCTACCTGTTTTATTCCAGTCTGGTATATACTGGGTTGGGAGCCCTGGTAGGAGTAGCTGTTCTGCTTGTAGGTGCCCTGCTACTGCTTGCCCTGCCAAAGCTAGATAAGAAGCTTTCCGTAAAGCCAACCATTAACAAAGCCAACTCCTGATCAAAAGCTCCTGTCCGAGGTGATGCCCTTTCTATATCTGCCATCAGATTTATACTCCCAGAAAAAGACGCACATATCATTTGCTTTAACTAAAACCTAAACAACTGAATAACAATATAGTGCGTACTTAAAAGGGTTATTTATCAGGAGCCCTGCTAGCCCAAATAATGCCAGAGGTTATAGGGTATGGCATAGAAAAGCCTTATGGATGCGTTGTTTTTAATTTATGTGTTGCAGACGGCGACACTTGACTATAGTCAGTGCATTACGTTGAGAACTTAAACAAAAAACTATGAAAGCAATCAAAAATTCACTCTCCACATTATTCATGGCTGTCTGTGCTACAGTTCTTATGGCGGCACAGGAAATGATGGCTCAAAACTTAGATGTGCCCTATGTGCCCACCCGGCAGGTGGTAGTAGATGCTATGCTGGACATTGCCAAAGTTTCGGAAAATGATGTTTTGTATGATCTGGGGTGTGGGGATGGCCGCATAGTGGTAACTGCTGCCAAAGAGCGCGGCGCAACAGGCACTGGCGTGGATATAGATCCTGAGCGCATTGCTGAAGCGAACGCCAATGCAAGAGAAGCAAACGTGACCGATAAGGTGAGATTCGTGGAAGGTAATCTATTCGAGATGGATCTCAGCGAAGCCACCGTCGTGACTCTTTACTTGCTACCCAAAGTCAACATGCAACTTCGCCCGAAGCTGCTGCAGCTAAAACCGGGTACCCGCATTGTTTCACATGCTTTCGATATGGGCGACTGGGAACCAGACCAAACCATTCAAGTAGACGGCTCCACCATTCACTTCTGGACTGTACCGGAACGGTAAAAATAACTCAGTGTGCGACAGCGGCGAAGCAAAGCTGTTTTCCAGAACACTCATAAAACTTTAAGACCACCCACTCGCCAGCACATCAGCAATATGCATGGTTTTGATGGGCTTGTTCTGTCTCTGGATATAAGCCTCTAAATGCATCAGGCAGCTGCTGTCCGTAGACACAATATAATCTGCGCCTGTAGCGATGGCATTCTCTACTTTCTGCTCGGCCATGGCCGTGGAAATTGCCTCGAACTTTACGGCGAAGGTACCGCCAAAGCCACAGCAGGTTTCATTGTCCTCCATCTCCACGAGCTCGAGCCCCTGCACTTTACTAAGCAGGGCGCGGGGACCTTCTTTGATGCCGCACTCACGCAGGGCGCTGCAGGAATCGTGGTAGGTGAACTTTCCTGGCAAAGCAGCTCCTGGAATATCTGTCACTCCCAGCACATCAGTCAGGAACTCCGTCAGTTCATACACTTTCTTCTGCATGGCACGGTATTTCACCAGTTTAGATGACTTCACGAAAATATCCTGGTAAGCGTTTCGCACCATGCCCACGCAGGATGCCGATGGAGCTACAATATAATGGGATGTCTCGCTGGAAAAGTCATCCAGAAATTTGTTGGCTACCTCCCGGGCTTCGTCAAAGAAACCGGCATTGAAGGCGGGCTGCCCGCAACAGGTTTGATTTTGGTTGTAATTAACTTCACAGCCAACCTTCTCCAGCACTTTCACCATATTCATACCTGTCTCCGGGAAAAGCTGGTCTACGAAACAGGGAATAAATATATCTACAATTATTCTTCTTGCCATAGTTAAGAAAACACAGCGCCAGACTGAGCCATTGCGGATGCAAACGCTGCTTTGTTCAGGTTCAAATTTAAACCAATATTTTCGAAGTAAGCGATTAAATTCTCAGTGGGCATGTTTCCCACCAATTCGTCTTTTGCCATAGGGCAGCCGCCATAGCCACGCAAAGCTCCATCAAAACGACGGCAACCGGACTTGTAAGCCGCCTCTACTTTCTCCTGCCAGGCAACAGGGTTTGTATGCAGGTGCGCCCCGAACTCTATATCCTGAAATGTGGGGATAAGATGCTGAAACAGGTACGTGATACTACCCGGTTCGGACACTCCTATGGTATCAGACAAAGAGATAATTTTTACCTGGAGCTGGTTTAACTCCTCCACAAATTGAATCACTGTCTCTGCATCCCAGGGGTCGTTGTAGGGGTTGCCGAAACCCATGGAGATGTACGTTACCAAGGTTTTGCCGTGTTTGTGGCAGATGTCCTGCATCTGTGCCAGCTGCTGCATAGCCTCTGCTATACTTTTGTTCGTGTTGCGCTGCTGAAACGTCTCTGACACTGACAGCGGAAAGCCGAGATAGGCTATCTGCTGGTGTTGGGCAGCCTCCTCAGCCCCTCGCACGTTGGCAATGATTGCTAACAGTTTAGAGGAAGTCTCCTCCAGTTCAAGATTCGCCAGCACCCCGGCCGTGTCACTCATCTGCGGAATGGCTTTAGGAGACACAAAACTACCGAAATCAATGGTGTCGAAGCCAACCTTCAGAAGCTGGTTGATGTAGGCTATTTTCTGTTCTGTCGGCACAAAAGCTTTCATGCCTTGCATAGCATCGCGGGGGCACTCAATTATTTTCATAGTGTTGATTAACGTCTCAAAAACCGGCTTATGGCCTTTCCCAAATATACAAATTTAGGGAGCATACTGTGTAAAATATACATACCCAAACTTTCTGATATCATATAATTTACATACATTAATTTATTGATTCACGTGTTGCATCCTAACATTGTCTCCCATGACTCAGCTACGAAACAGTACCATACTCATTACGGGCGGCGCCTCCGGCATTGGCAGAATCATGGGCATTTTAAGCTTGCAAAGGGGCGCAAAACAGCTTATCATCTGGGACATTAACCGGCAAAACCTGCAAGAGGTTACAACTGATCTGCAGGGCTTGGGGTATCGTGTTTTTCCTTACGAGGTAGATGTAGCCGACAATGCCGCTGTAGAGGCGGCGGCAAAACATGTACTGCAGGAAACGGGGCCACCTGATATACTTATCAACAACGCGGGGATAGTAGTAGGAAAAGTTTTTGCCGCCCACAGTTATACTGAAATAGCAAACACTTTAAATGTTAATGTATTGGGAGTGATGGCGGTAACACGCGCCTTCCTACCGGACATCATAGAAAAAGGCTCCGGCCACGTGGTAAATATTGGCTCAGCAGCGAGCCTGATTCCTAACCCGCGCATGAGTGTGTACGCTGCCAGCAAATGGGCTGTGCTGGGCTGGTCAGAGAGTTTACGCCTTGAACTGGAGGCCCTGAAACTGGACCTGCACGTCACCACCGTGACACCAAGCTACATTGACACGGGGATGTTTGCCGGTGCAAAAGCCCCGCTGCTGACACCTGTACTACAACCCGAAGAAGTGGCTGACGCCATACTGAAGGCTGTGGAGAAAAACAAAATCATGCTGCGCAAGCCGTTCATCGTGCACCTGATACCGCTGCTGCGTGGCCTGCTGCCCACCCGCCTCTTCGACCTAGTGGTAGGACGTGGCTTCAAAGCCTATTCAACAATGGAAGATTTTGTCGGACGCCCAACTGACAAGGCAGCTCCACGCTATAATTCATCCTTAAAGGTTTAAACTCATGTCAGTCAGATATACTGCTCCTACCACAGTCCTGCCTTCGGGAAACGACCAGCAGCGCATACAGCAACTGGTACAGAAGCAACGTGTCTTTTTCGCTACCGGAAAGACAAAGGAGCTAGATTTCCGGAAACAGCAGCTCCTACAGCTGCAGCTGGCTATCAGGAAATACGAGCAGGAGTTGTTCGACGCCATGTATGCCGACTTCCGCAAACCTGATTTTGAATCTTTCATATCCGAGGTCGGCTTCGTGGAACTAGAGCTGAAAATTACCCTGAAAAACATAGAAAGCTGGGCAAAGCCCAAGCCGGTGAAGGAGGCGCTTCTGAATTTCCCGTCCCGCAGCTACATTTACTCCTCCCCTTACGGGATTAACCTCATCATCGGCCCATGGAACTATCCTTTTAATCTCCTGATTACGCCGCTCCTCGGAGCCATGGCCGCTGGCAACTGTATCATACTCAAGCCCTCTGAGATGGCAGCCAGCACCTCTGCCGTTATTGCAAAAATGATACGGGAAACGTTTGATGAGGAATATGTGGCCGCCATAGAGGGTGGCGTAGAAACAACACAGCACCTGCTGGCACAGCGCTTCGACCACATCTTTTTTACCGGCAGCACACGGGTAGGTCAAATCATTATGAAAGCCGCTGCAGAACATCTGACACCGGTTACACTGGAACTGGGTGGGAAGAGCCCTGCCATTGTAGCCGAGGATGCCGACCTGGAACTGGCGGCGCGGCGCATTACCTGGGGAAAGTTTCTGAATGCGGGGCAAACCTGTGTAGCGCCAGATTATCTGCTGGTACATGAACAGGTAAAAGAAGAACTGGTACAACTTATCACGCAGTGCATCACTGATTTCTACGGCGACGCTCCGGATAAAAGCCCTGACTTTGCCCGTATAATAAACGACAATCACTATGAAAGGCTGAGGGGCCTTCTGCGGCAGGGCACCATACGCACTGGTGGGCAAACAGATGCGGAGCAACGCTACATAGCTCCTACCCTGCTGGACCAGGTTGGCTGGGAGCACCCGGTGATGCAGGAGGAAATTTTCGGCCCTATACTGCCAGTGCTGTCTTACAGTAACCTGGCAGAAGCCATAGAGCTTGTGAACAGAGGCGAAAATCCGCTGGCGCTGTACTTCTTCTCTTCCAGCAGGAAAAAGCAGCAGACGGTGCTGCGTTGTACGCAGTTTGGGGGCGGATGCATCAATGATACTGTTTCACACCTTGCTAACCCCAACCTGCCCTTTGGTGGCGTTGGAGGAAGCGGCGTAGGTAGCTACCACGGCAAGAGCAGTTTTGATGTTTTCTCGCATCAGAAAAGCGTACTGCACCGCGGCACCTGGCTCGACCTGCCCCTGCGCTACCCACCTTACCAGCACCGCTTGCCCCTGCTCCGCAAGCTTTTCAAATGGCTGTAACTGATAGTCAGCATCTTCTATCTCTTTTGAGCTTCTCCGGCAAACCTAGCAGCATATAGCAACGTTTTTAAGATGAAATACCGGTACCTGAATTATCTCAGACACCACACACATCACCTTTATACATAACAGAACTCAGAACGAAATGGAAAATCTTGTAGAGTACCTTGATGAATCGCTGGTGCCACTGGAGGAGAAGATAAAAGTCTACCTTGACGTGGAGCATGGCATTCGCCTGCTAGAGGTTGAACTGCTATCGCTGCAAAGCATCAGGCCGGACTTTTCCCCTGACAGCCCGTATGCGGAGCAGAGTGCATCAGCCGGAAATCTTAGCAGGAAACTGAATGACAAGGAGAAGCGGCTTGCAGAGCTGGTGGACTACCATAAAGTACTGCGGCAGGAAGTAATAAACATGCTGCCCGAAACAAACAAGCTGTTCGAACTGAACCTGGGGTATGGACCAACCATGGTAGGCTATTTTACTCTAGACCCGGAAACACACCAACCGTTGCCTGAACCGGCCCTCCGCATAGTGCATTAATTCATGTAGCCGCTCGTGCGGTTGCCTCTGTCTTAAAAATCACTATCCGCTTCATACCATACCACGTAGTTAAACCAATGGGTTTACTTTTACTATACTTATTAATTGCGCTGTTTTTCTCATTTTTATGCTCCGTACTCGAAGCCGTTCTGCTAAGTATTACCCCCTCTTACATCAGTATAGCTTCCCAGGAAGACCCTGAGTTAGGTAAAAACCTGGAGAAGTTCAAAGACAATGTAGACAGGCCGCTGGCCGCCATCCTAACGCTTAACACATTCGCCCACACCATTGGTGCAGCCGGTGTTGGTGCGCAGGCACAAAAATTGTGGGGAGATGCTTATCTCTCTGTCACCTCTGCCGTTCTAACCATCATCATTCTCATCTTCTCCGAAATTATCCCTAAAACCATTGGAGCCAACCATTGGAGGCAGTTGGCTCCCTTCACCATCCGTACGCTGAAGGTCATGATCTACTCACCACTCTATCCTGTCATCATCCTATCTCAGTTTATAACAAGGAGGCTTAAGAATGAAAAAAACCGGAGTGTGCTTAGCAGAGCTGATTTTACGGCTATGGCGGAAATAGGCATAAAGGAAGGAATATTCAAAAAAGGAGAATCGCAGATTATCCGGAATATCCTGCGATTCAACAAAATTATGGTGCGCCACGTCATGACTCCCCGCACCGTTGTGGTGAGTGCCCGGGAAGATATGTCCATCGTCGATTTTTTCAGAAGTTTCCCGGACCTGCGCTTCTCCCGCATTCCTATCTACAAAGAGAGTCTGGATGATGTTAGCGGCTATGTCCTGAAAGATGAGGTGATGTATAAACTCATCCAGAACGAAGGAGATAAACCACTGAAGTCCATCTCCAGAAAAATTCAGGTGGTACCGGAGCATATGCCCATTCCTACTCTTTTCAACCGGTTGATGGAGCAGCAGGACCAGGTGGCATTAGTGGTAGATGAGTACGGTGGCACAGCAGGGCTGATAAGCATAGAAGACATTATTGAGACCTTGCTTGGCATGGAAATTATTGATGAAATGGACCAGATAGCTGACTTGCAAAAGTGGGCACGCAGCAATTGGGAAAAGCGCTCCAGGCGCCTGGGCTTCAGACCTGGAGAAGAAGAAGCGTAAAGCATTTCTTGTAGTTCAACGAATGCCCAATTATTCCTTTGCTGCTCCTGGTGGCAGCGTATGAAAAAAGCGGTCAGAGCCAGAAGGCCTTCTGCCAGTTTGACGGATTGAATTTTCTACATCAGCTGAAGGCAAAATTACTATTCTGCTTATTTTGGCCGCAGTTCAAGTAAATGCATTTCCACATATTAGTCTGATACCTCCTTTTGCGTGGCATCCTTTTATCTCTTCCAGCACAAAGCTACCTTTGTAAAAACATACCCTTATGAAACTGCAGTCTGATTTTTCGCTTAAACCTTACAATACCTTTGGCATTGAAGCCAAAGCCAAAATTTTCGCCCGCTTTGAAAGTGTGCAGGAGCTGCAGACGCTCTTACAGATGCCGGAGCTACGAGAGGAGGAAAAGCTGATTTTGGGAGGCGGCAGCAACCTACTTTTTACTAAAGACTTTGACGGTGTGGTGCTGCAGAACGGCATAAAAGGAATAGAGGTGATACATGAAGATGAGGAGCATGTATTCATCAAAGCAGGAGGCGGTGAAGTATGGCACGACTTTGTGCTGTATGCCCTGCAGCAGAATTATGGAGGTGTGGAGAACCTCTCGCTTATACCAGGCACGGTGGGAGCTGCCCCCCTGCAAAATATCGGGGCATATGGCGTAGAGCTTAAGGACAATTTTCATGAACTGGAAGCCGTGCATTTAGAGACAGGAGAACTACGTACCTTCGATAATGCCTCCTGCAAATTCGGTTACCGCGAGAGTATCTTTAAAAACAAGATGAAGGGGCAGTATGTGGTAACTTCCGTCGTCTTCAGGCTAGACAAGAAACACACCCTTAACACCTCCTATGGCGCTATCACAACCACCCTGGAGGAGATGCAGGTGCAACAGCCAAGCATACAGGATATAAGCGCAGCCGTTTGCCACATCCGCCAGAGCAAGCTCCCGGACCCAAAGCAAATCGGGAACGCCGGCAGCTTCTTTAAAAATCCCGAGATACCGCTGGAGCACTACAAGCAGCTACAAAAACAGTATGCTACTATCCCCTCCTACCCTGTTTCAGACAGCACTGTAAAGGTGCCTGCTGGCTGGCTGATAGAGCAGTGTGGCTGGAAGGGCAAAGTTTTGGGAAACTACGGTGTGCATAAAAACCAGGCACTTGTATTGGTAAACTATGGTGGAGCCAAAGGCGAACAGGTGCGGCAATTGGCTTACGGGATCATTGCCTCCGTGAATCAGAAGTTCGGCATTCGGCTACACCCGGAGGTGAACATCCTGTAGCTGAGAGCATGTTTAAATTTTGTTTCTGTAAGCGCAAACTGACCATAAAGGGTTCTGGCGAAACGGTTTTAGAGCTTCATAGCAGCGCTATGGAGCGAGTAAACTGTGAAGTCAGGTTCCTTTAGGGGCGGTTTGCAGCGCAAAGGATGAATTTTAAACATGCTCTGAAGTATATTTTATGATAAAATAAGAATGAAGCATCTTTTTCTTTAAAAATATCGTTTCCTCAATATTCATTCAAAACATTATCATAAATCAAACAAAAATGATACGCAAGCACCTTCAATTGCTATGTTTAATCGCACTCGCCCTACCCTTTTTTACTGCCTGTAAAGAGGACAAAGAACATGTAGCGCCCTCTAATAAACAGCTTTTGGTTGCGCACGAATGGAAAGGAGACAATATGTTGATGATGGGAATGAGCGTATCAGAAATTGGCGCGATACAGAACGACATTCCGAACATCCAGACCATAACATTAACGTTTAACAGCGACAACACCTATGTTGCCACAAGCAGTAATGGGCAGATTTTTGAAGGAGACTGGCGTTTTAATGAGGAGGAGACAAAAATTTATTTTGATTTTTTAGGTTTTGGAGAATTTGATGTAAAGAAGCTAACGAGTGATAATTTAAACCTTAGTACGGCTATCTCTAAAAGCCAGCTTACCCTGCTGGCACAGATGCTGAGCACTGACTTGAGACTCATCAATAAGTTTCCGGATGGAACGGAGTTTGAAACGGAATTACGGTTTGTGAAACCCTGATTCGTCTGAATTCAAAAAATTTTGACCCTTCAAAGTTTTGGCGTTTATTTAAAGCCTTTATACAGCTTATTACGTATAGAATCATTTTAAAATGAACCATGAAAAAGTTACACCTGATTGCCCTGCTTTTAGTAACACTGTGCACTTTCTCCCTTACAGGTTGTAAGGATGATGACGAGAATGTTTCACCTAGAACAAGCCTGTTAACCGATGGGGAATGGAGGGGAGATGGAATTTATGCAGGTACGTTCCCTGTAACCACGCTTCTTCAATTTGCTGGCGAAACAGAGTTAGCCGAAGCCTTAAATATCAAGACCACCACCTTTGATTTTGAAAGGGATGGAACTTTCGAGGCAACAAAAGACGGCGTAACAGAAACCGGAACCTGGAGGTTTACCAATAATGAAGAAAGCATCATCATCTCCGGAGATAACCTGACGCTTACGGGTGGCAACGCCAATGAAGTAACTTTCGATATCGTGCAACTAACCGCATCCAATTTTAACCTGGAAATCGATGTACAAGAATTGGGTTATGATTTGTCTGATTATGGTAATTTCAGCACAGTACAGCTGCGCCTGGTAAAATAAACTTCATTTTTTCCCAGAAGAAAACATACTCAGGTTTTAAATTATTGCACAACAAGAGCGGCTCCTTTGAAGGGAGCCGCTCTTGTTGTGTAGGAACACAACGTAATAATTTATCCATTCTCTTCAAGCAGCCGTTCCAGTACTATACCCAACTGCAGGTTCATGGGAACGCGCCTGTTTCACAACTTAAATTGACAACTGCAAGTATTGATAGTACACCCCGTTCCGAACTCTACAATTCTAAAAAGCAACAAACTCAGACTACTATACTTTTTCGTTGCCACTTTATGCCTGATTTCCTTTAACAAGCTGCGATAATGATGATGACGCATAGCCATCTCAACAGGCTTTACTTACAGCAGGAGAATAATAGGGTGCTTCGGTTTATATTAACGAGCAGACTTCACTCAGTTCATTCACTTCGAAGTGGATTTCGAAGTGAATGAACTTTCCTATAGGTTTGATGACAACAGCGAATACCGCCAGATATACGATCCTATTCCTACCATACTTGGCACCTGGGAACTTGCAGGCACAGACCCTGAGGCAATTATTTTTGACAGAGGAGAAACCTACGAATCACGGGCAACTATCATTGCGTTAACTCCCACAGAACTTCACTTGGAGAGCAACAAGTGGTTTGGCTCCCAAAGCCCACCATTAGAAATAAGATTTTCACGACCTTAACAACCAAAAAAGGCTTCATATTGGTCTGAGCTATTTTATTCTCAATGCACTGCAGTAAGTTTTTAAGCTGATGTATAATTCAGTCATCTATGGGATGATTGCTTTACTATAAAAGATCAAAGGCTCCCTGTAAAGGAGCCTTTGATCTTTTAGGGCTGATACCTCTTATTTCATTACAGATGAGAAGCACTCTCGACGATATATTCAGAGGCTTATCTACCACACTTGCCATTTCCACGACACAGTCTCATGCCAACCTTACCAGCATTCACTATAGAGCTTTTCCTTTCTCTTGTTTAAGTCCTAAAGCATGCGCTATGGCAAGTATTTTAGTATGAATTTAATATCTTTTTTAAATAATGCGTATATTAACCAATTCTTCTTTTTAGCTAACAACTCTTACATTTTTAACCCACAAATTTTACATTATGAAAAAAATCTTACAATTGTTCATGGTTCTGGCAATAGCACTGGGCCACACAGCATGTGAAGGTGATGAAGGACCTCCAGGACCAGCAGGACCAGCAGGAACCGCAGGAGCACAAGGACCAGCAGGACCACAAGGTCAGCCTGGTGAGTCAGGTGCAGCGCGAGTATTAGACTTTTCAGTGAACTTTGAGGCTGATGACGACGGCAACTACTCTACAGGAATTAGTTTCGCTGAAACAGAAAATTTTGACTTAACAATATTAGATTCTGATGTGGTGCTAGTGTATGCACTAGCAGGAGCGATTGATGATCCAGAGGATCCTGAAAATAGCATTATCTTCTGGAGTCCACTACCTCAGACGTACAATCTGGAAGGTGGAGGAACTGCAACATATAATTATGCTTATTCCAGATTGTTTTTACTTCTGTTCCTACAATCAGGGGCTAACCTGGCTGATTTTCCAGGTTTAACTGATGATCAGGTTTTCAGGTTAGTGGTTGTTCCGGGCGATCTTTTGAATGGAAGAAAAGCTAAACCAGCAGTAGACCTGACCAATTATGAAGAAGTTATAAAATACTATAACATAGATGACAGCGTTGTAAGAAAAATCAAGATAAAATAAAACAGGTGAATGAGCTGCCATATTCGGCGGCTCATTCATTCCTAATTAGAGTTACAATACCAGAAAATATCAACGGCAGGCATGCAGTGTACAATTACATAGCTGCTACTGCCACTCCTAAAGCTATTACCAGAATTGAAAGGTTGGTTTTATGAATCAACAGATGTGAGTAGTACCAGAGATTTAGTGCAAACCCAATGTTCCACTATGTTATTCATTACTAAATGAACATAGCTACGTCATCATGAATCATAACTTACAAAATTTAAAGCCTTGGTTTCCTTCGTTGCTGCTGATAGCCCTTGTACAGGCAATAACGGTTTACCCTACTCAAGCCAATGTTATCGCGCCAATTCAGGCGCCACAGGACCTTGTGACGGTGAGAGGCACTGTAAGATTACAGCCAAGTAGTGGAGAATCTGCTATAACTTTGCCAGGTGTAACAGTCCTGGAACAGGGTACAACGAATGGAACAGCCACCGATGTGAACGGTAATTTCCAGATACAGGTAAAGCCAGATGCTGTCTTATTGTTTTCCATGGTAGGCTATACAACACAAGCTGTAGATATAGACGGCAGAACAGCCATAGATATAACGCTGGAAGAAAGTGATAATACCTTGAAAGAGGTGGTGGTGACTGGCTACCAGACCATTGACCGTAAAATGTTTACCGGTTCAGCTGCCTTGTTAACCGGCGAAGATGCAAAAAGAGAAGGCATTACAGATGTAAGCCGCATGCTGGAAGGACGCGTGGCCGGAGTTTCTGTGCAAAACGTGTCCGGTACCTTTGGGGCCGCACCCAAAATAAGAGTACGGGGAGCTACCTCTATTACCGGAGACAACAAACCTTTGTGGGTAGTAGATGGTATCATTCTGGAGGACGTGGTGAATGTATCGAATGAGCAGCTTTCTACCGGCGATCCTGCCACGCTCATTGGCTCCTCTGTTGCCGGCCTGAACCCCGATGATATTGAAAGCTTCCAGATACTGAAAGATGCCTCCGCCACTGCCATGTATGGTGCACGGGCCATGAATGGTGTGGTGGTAATCACAACAAAAAAAGGCCGCGTAGGAAAGCCGCTGGTGTCTTATACCGGGAACTTCTCCACCTACCTGAAGCCCACCTACAGCTCCTTCGACATCATGAACTCCGCTGACCAGATGTCGGTATATGCGGAACTGGAGCGCAAAGGCTGGCTCAACCATTCCGACGCCTCCCGAAGACAGAACGGAGGTGTGTATACCCAAATGTATGACCTGATTAATAGATATGACCCAGCATCCGGTACATTCGGGCTACAAAACACGCCGGAAGCAAGAGCGGCATTTCTGGAGCGCTATGCCAGAGCCAATACTGATTGGTTTGACGTGCTGTTCAACAACTCCTTTATGCAGGAGCATTCAGTGAGTATATCCTCCGGTACCGAAAAAACACAGCTCTATTTTTCTACCAGCTTTCTAAAGGATGAAGGATGGTCCGTAGCCGACGAAGTGAAACGCTTTACAGGCAATGCGCGGGCAAACTTCAACTTCTCAGATAAGTTATCGCTTGGCCTGATCACACAGGGATCTATCCGGGATCAGCAGGCACCCGGCACGATTGGCCGCATCAGCAACCCGGTAAGCGGCGAGTTTAGCCGCGACTTTGATATTAACCCTTTCAGCTATGCCCTTAACACAAGCCGTACACTAACAGCCTTTGATGAGAACGGGAACCCGGAGTATTTTAGGAGAAACTTTGCTCCTTTCAACATCCTGAACGAACTGGAGAATAACACACTGGACCTTTCAGTGCTGGACCTGAAACTGCAGGCAGACCTCAATTATAAGATATTCAGTAACCTCAACTATAACTTCTCAGGAGCTTTGCGCTATGCCAATACCAACCGGGAGCACAAGGTGCGGGAAGACGCCAACATGGCCGAGGCTTATCGCGCTGCCGGCGATGCAACGGTTCAGGAAAGAAACAGATTCCTGTACCGCGACCCTGACAACCCAGAGGCACAGCCGGTGGTGGTACTACCCTATGGTGGTTTCTATAACACAAATGATGATAACCTGGTCAGCTATTACCTCCGCAATACACTGGACTGGGATAAGACGTTTGACATCCATACCGTCCGCGTGTTCGCATCGCAGGAGCTGCGTTATGCTGACCGTCAGAATAAATTCTTCAACGGATACGGTTACCAGTATAATAAAGGGGGCGTGCCTTACATCGATCCTAATATCATCAAACAAGGGGTAGAAGGAAACTTCAATTACTATGGCATGAGCCTGCGCTACGACCGGTTCCTGGCTTATATGGCAAATGCTGCCTATTCCTACAATGGGAAGTATAATTTGAACGGTACAGTGCGCTACGATGGTTCTAACCTGCTGGGCGAGTCCCGCACGTCACGCTGGCTGCCTACCTGGAACGTCAGCGGCTCCTGGAATATAGACACCGAGCCATTTATGCAGCAGCAGGACATGATAAACCGGCTGACCCTGCGTGCCACCTACGGCCTCACAGCCAGCATGGGCAATGCCACAAACTCCAGCCTGGTGTTGCAGAGCGGCAGTACCAGAAGGCCTTACCTATCAGAAGTAGAGTCTATGATTTATATTCAGAACCTGGAAAACTCGGAGCTGACTTGGGAAAAGCAATATGAAACTAACGTGGGCGTGGATGCCGGTTTATTTAATGAGCGACTGCAATTAACGGTAGATGGCTATATCCGAAATGCATTTGACCTGATTGGCCTGATCAGAACGTCTGGTATAGGTGGAGAGGGCTTGAAGATTGCCAACTATGCTGATATGAGATCCCATGGTTTAGAAGTAACGCTGGGTGGTGGCGTTGTTGAAAGCCAGAACTGGAAACTGAAATCGCAGTTCACGTTCGGCTACAACGAAGGTGAAATCACTAATCTGAAAAACAACCCGGACATCTGGTCGCTGGTAACGCCGGAGGGTGGGCCCAAAGAAGGCTATCCATACCGTGGCCTGTTCTCCATCCGTTTCGACGGACTTGATCCAGACAACGGCTCTCCTCTTTTTATGAACGAAAACGGGGAAAGAATCGGTAATGTATACTTGCAGAGCGACGAAACCCAATACCTGAAGTATGAAGGCCCTGTGGACCCAATTGTGAACGGTGGCTGGTTTAACTCGCTAGGGTACAAAGACTTTAGCCTTTCGGCGCTGGTAACGTATAGCGGAGGCCATAAAATCAGGCTTAACCCTGCTTTTAAAAACAGTTATACTGACCTTGATGCCATGCCTTACGACTTCCTGAATCGCTGGGTCCTGGCAGGAGATGAAAACATTACTAACATTCCTTCTATTCTGGACCGTGTGGAAGCAGCAGAATTAGGAGGCACTTATCCTTACAACAACTATAATTACTCGACTGCCCGTGTAGTGGATGGCGACTTTGTACGCCTGAAGCAATTATCCCTTAGCTATAACCTGCCAGCTAACCGGGTAAAATCCATTGGTTTTAATAGCCTCTCGTTAAGTTTGGTGGCTAATAACCTGTGGCTGCTATATGCAGACGAAAGGCTGAACGGACAGGACCCGGAGTTCTTTGGTGCTGGTGGTGTGGCCATGCCTGTTCCGCGTCAGTTCACTTTATCACTCAAAGCAGGTCTTTAATAGTATGAAAAAGATAATTCTATATACTTGCCTTGCCACTTTGGTTGCGGCCACTGGCTGCGAAGACTACCTGGAGCAGGCCGTTGATCAGCGGACGCAGCTGGAAACGGAGCAAAACATCAGTGAGTTGTTAGCTACAGCATATCCACAGGCTGGCTATACCACTTTTACGGAGGCGATGTCGGACCTGGTACTGGATAAAGGTACCGGAACGGTAGTGGTGAACGAAATTAACGAGAACGCTTACCTTTTCCGCGATATAGAGGACAGGAATCAGGATTCTCCGGATTATTACTGGAACGCCTCCTACGCCGCCATTGCTGCGGCAAACCATGCCCTGGAAGCGATAGAGCGTGCACCTGATCCAACAGTTTACAATGCCCAGAAAGGCGAAGCTTTGGTGGCCCGCGCCTATGCTCATTTTATGTTGGTAACGCTTTTTGCCAAAGTCTACGATCCTGCTACGGCCGCTTCCGATCCGGGGGTGCCGTATGTAACGGAACCGGAAAAGGTAGTAATGCAGCAGTATGATCGCAGAACAGTGGCTTACGTGTATGAGCAAATTGAGCGTGATTTAACTGAAGGCTTGCCGCTGATAGACAATAATTCCTACCGCGTACCTAAATACCATTTTAACACCGCCGCTGCGCATGCTTTTGCTACCAGGTTCTACCTGTTCAAAAGAGACTATCAGAAGGTGATAGATCATGCCAACCAGGTCTTTCCGGGTGGCAACATTGGTCCTAACCTAAGGCCGTGGGTAAGCATGTATAGCACCCTCACAGCGAATGAAGGACTGGCAAGGTATACACAGGCTACTGAGAGCTCAAACTTGCTTTTAGTGGAGGCTCCCTCTTTGTGGGCGCGTAATTACGGGCGTTACCGGTATGGCCTGGCCACGCCTATTGTAAACGAGCTGTTCAGAAGTGAAAATGTGACCGGTGCCACATGGATTTACCCCTTGTATACCCAAGGGACCGAGAACTGGCTTGTCCTGAAATTCCGGGAGCACTTTGTGCGCGCCGATGTGAACGCGGATATAGGTTTTCCTTATACTATCTACCCACTGCTGACAGCGGAAGAAGTGTTGTTCAACAGAGCCGAAGCTTATCTGGAGTTAGGATATACTGAGGCTGCCAGAGACGATCTCAACACGTTTGCCAGTACCCGCATAGAGAACTACAATGCCACTACCCACAACATTTCTGATATGAAGCTAAGAGCCTTCTATGGGACCAGAGATGTGAAAGAAGGATTGATGGCCGCTTTACTTGACTTTAAAGCGGCAGAGTTTGTGCAGGAAGGCATGCGTTGGTTTGATATTCTGCGGCATAATATTACGGTGGAGCATCCAACTGCCGACGGGCAGGTGATTGTATCAGCGCCGGGCGATCCGCGCAGGGTACTGCAAATACCCCAGGAGGCTGAACTGGCAGGCGTAGCCCAAAATCCACGCTAAAGAAAAAGACATGAACATGAAATACATCAGATTATTCCTGCTGCTCTTCTCAGTAAGTTTTATTTCATCTTGCTCTGAAGACGACGATCCTGACACACCGCTTCCCAATCTTGGAGGCGAAACCTGGGTACAGGGACCATTAGATACTTGGCTTTATCAAAATTTTGTTACGCCATATAACATCGAGGTAAAGTATCGCTTCGACAGGTATGAAGTTGCCTTGAACAGAGTATTAGTACCCGCCAGGGAAGACAAGGTAATCCCGGTGATGGAAACGATAAAGAAGACGTGGATTGAGCCTTATGAACAGGAAGCCGGTGCAACATTTATCAAGAGCCTGGCACCGAAGCAGTTTGTATTGGTTGGCAGCGCCGAATATAATACAAACGGCACGATCACCCTCGGAACAGCAGAAGGCGGACGTAAAATAGTGCTGTTCGTGGTAAATGACTTTGACCCAAAGCTGGAGTCTGAAGTAAAGCAAATGCTGCATACCATTCATCACGAGTTCGCGCATATTTTGCACCAGACGGTCATGTACCCCGAAGAGTACAAGCGGATTACAACAGGCTATACCGCCAGCTGGAACGACTTTTCACTGGTTGATGCCCGGTCACGGGGCTATATTACACAGTATGCCAGAAGCAGCCCTGACGAAGATTTTGTAGAAATGATATCTATCATGCTGATAGAAGGCAAAGAAGGCTTTGACGCTATTGTAAACAGTGCCCCGGAATCAGCACAAACTGCCTTCAGGCAGAAGGAACAGCTAGTGGTTCGCTATTTTAAAGAAGCCTGGAACATCGATTTTTATAGTCTGCAGGCAAGATCTCAAACAGCTATTGATGCCCTGTAATTTCGCCCCCAGGCACCGTACATTAAAAATCAGTATGAGAAAGATATGGCTACTAGGCCTCCTGATAGTCTCCATGCTATCGGCCTGCGACAAAGATGACAATGAGGTGGCTCCCGGTGAAAGACCGGACGAGCGACTGAACCAGGTACTAAGCGAGTATAAGTCCCAGTTGGTAAATGCGGAATATGGCTGGAAGGCTACTCTGTTCCCCGAGGGAGGAGCTGGATATAGCTTTCTGTTCGATTTTTCAGAAAATGACCGGGTTATTACACGCAGCGATATAAACGCCGGCACAGCAGCTCCCCTGGAGAGCACGTATCGTTTAAAGGCAGCACAGCTCCCTTCTTTACTTTTTGATACTTATACGTACCTCCACATTCTGGCTGATCCGGATGCCACTAAGAGCGGGGGCGAGTGGGGCGAAGGCCGGGTTTCAGATTATGAATTTTCGTTTGACAGCGTCTCACCTGACTCCATTATACTAACCGGTAACTACAATGACAGCAGACTGATATTAGTCAGAGCGACGGCAGATGAGGCTTCAAATTACATCAGCAGGGTAAATGAAAATGCCCAGACGTTCGAGAACATCAACAACTTTACCTCTTATTTTAAGCAGCTAGAAGTAGGAAACCAATCTATTGATATCGTTGTCAATACCGACCTCCGCACCATTACGTTCACCTATGATGAAGGAAGTGGCGTGCGAACATTTACAACAAGCTATTATTTTACGCCGGAGGGCCTTAGGCTGCTGCAGCCTTTAAACGTTGGGGGTTTAGTAATCACCAGTCTGAACGAAATGCAGTATAGTGCATTCCGAAACAGGATAAATCTGACAGTGAATGGAACTGAAGCCAGTATACAAGAGACTAGTTCACCTGCCTACGTAGATCCTCAGGTAGCCAGAACCTTTTACAATAATCCTCCAAACGGCGCATACTGGCGAACAGTAAATGGATTTACAGTAGAAGGCGTAGTGGATACCTTCAATGTAGGCTCTATCGCAAATTTAGAACTCATTACTTTATATATACAAGCCTCCCCTCCCTATGATGGGTTGATTTTCTGGACTACAGATGGAAAATTCTTCGGACCAGCCTTACGTTCCCGGTTTACGGACGATGGCAGAATCGTCTTTACCTATGGTGGAGAATTTGGCACTACACCTGAGCAGGCGGCCCCTATGGTAAATGCCACACGTGAACAGTTAACAATACCTGAGGGATATTATGTTATCAGAACCGGCCCCAATACATATGACCTGGTTAGTGCTAAAGACGGAAAAACGTGGATCAGTTTTCAGTAGACACTTTGATTGTTTCTCGCGAGCTGTGTTGGGTAATATAATAGTCTGCCTAAGCTGCCGTAGATTCAGTTCATCCAGCGGAATCTCACCCAATGTTCTATAGCTTTAGTCTGTGCTCTCTAGGCCGAGAGGCCTCGTCTTCGGGCATCGCGCTGTGTATATTTCCTGCCTTACGGCTGCCACTAACGTGGCACCGGAAATTTACAAGGCGCTCAACCCAAAGACTGGAAACAGTCTCACTTCGTGCAGAAGGAGAAGAAATGCGTGAGCTTTATGAAAGGGGGGGCATGTGAATTAAAACAAACAACAGTAAAGGCTCCCTCACCAGGAGCCTTTACTGTTGTTTGTGTACATATTACTTCAGCACCGCCAGGGTGGCACCGTCGCCACCGCGTTCGGAGACTTCGTTACCTACACTTGCCACTTCCTGCACCGAGTACAGGTAATCGCGCACTACCTGCCGCAATACGCCGTTGCCCCGGCCATGGATAATTTTAATCTCCGGGATACCCAGCATAATGGCTTCATCTGTAAAGTTCATCAGCTTAGTTAAAGCATCTTCGGCATACTCTCCCCTGATATCAATGGTCGAGGCAAAGTCGGCCATGCGCTGGGTAATGTTTATGCCGCGGGTATAACCTTCTGCTGTTCCTGCTTTTTCTTTCTTCGGCTTCGTGGCTACCTGCCGGTCTAACTTCTCCAGGTTGTCTACTTTCACGATGGTCTTCAGCCCTCCAAAAAGTACTTCAGCTGTTTTCCCCTTTATACTCACCACCTGCCCGGATGAGTCCTGCCCTACCAGCGCCACATAGTCACCTTCTTTTATAGCGCCATTGCTCACGCGTTTGTGTGCGGGGCGCGGCTCCTCCTTGCGCACTTCAGTGGCAAAGCTTTCCAGTTGCTGCCGGGCCTGCTTCGTCTGCTCTTTCTCTGCCTGGCTCTGCTTGATCTGCTGAATCGTGGACTCGATTTTCTGGTTTGCATCCTTCAGCAAGAGTTTTGCTTTGCCTTTGGCCTCTCGCATAACGTCCTGCTTGCTGTCTTCGAGGTAGTTCTTCAGGTCCTGGTACTCCTTCACGTTCCGCTTCAGCTTCTCCTCCAGTTTGGTCGCTTCGCGCAGCTTCTTTTCCAGTTCCTGCTTTTCTGTCTCCAGTTCCTCCAGCAGGCGGTCATAACGGATTTTATCTTTACCAACCAGGCTGCTGGCCTTGTCTACGATGTGCTTAGGCAAGCCTATTTTACGGGCAATTTCAATGGCAAACGAGGAACCTGGCTTACCAATTTCAAGCTGGTAGAGTGGCTGCAGGTTCTTATGATCGTAACGCATGGCACCGTTGATGACACCGGGGTTTCGTTCTGCGAAATTCTTCAGGTTGGTATAGTGTGTCGTAATCACCCCATACACTTTGCTGTCGTTCAGGTTCTGCAGCACCGCCTCTGCGATGGCACCGCCCAATATAGGCTCTGTACCAGTACCAAACTCATCTATCAGCACCAGGCTCTTTTTATCCGCCACCGTCACAAACTTCTTCATGTTGGTGAGGTGCGAGCTATAGGTACTCAGGTCATTTTCAATTGACTGCTCATCCCCGATATCAATAAAAATATCATGGAAGATACCTGCCTCTGAGTTATCAGCCGTGGGTATCAGCATACCGCACTGCAGCATGTACTGTATCAGTCCTACCGTTTTCAGACTCACCGATTTACCACCCGCGTTGGGTCCGGAAATCAACAGGATGCGTTGCTCCTGCGTCAGCTCCAGGCTCATGGGAACAGTTGGCCTGCCCAGCTGCTTGTGCGCCATGTACAGCAGCGGGTGTATGGCCTCGTTCCACTTAATGTGCGGGTACTTGTGCAGCTTCGGCATAGTGGCTTCCACACGTCGCGAAAAAGCCGCTTTTGCCCGGATAAAGTCCAGCAGGCCCAGGTACTGGTAGGCCTTCCGCAGCTCCGGTATATGGCTGCGCAGCGTATTCGTCAGCCCCACCAGGATACGTATCAGCTCCCGGTGGTACGCGTTCGTCAGGTCTTTGATATCATTGTTGAGCCCGAAAATAGCTTCCGGCTCAATATAAACCGTTTGCCCCGTGTTCGACTCATCGTGTATCAAACCTTTTACACGGCGCTTATGCTCCGCCAGCACCGGGATAACCAGGCGGCCTCCCCGGATAGTTGGCTCCACATCAGCGGGTGTCCAACCTTCGCTTTTGGCGTGTTTAATGATGGAGGAAATAGACTTACGGAGCACCGCCTGCTGTGCAATCAGGTCGCGCTTCAGGCGCTGCAATTCAGGTGTGGCATCGTCACGCACTGCTCCGGCATCGTCTACCACTTTGTCCAGTGCCGCAATCAGGCTTCGCTCTACGGTTACGCTGGCACCCAAGGCTTTCAGCGACTCATACTTGCCTTCCTCAGCGGAAGATATAAAGCGCAAAGAATCGCGGATGGTACGCAGCGACATCTTTATTTCAAAGAAATCCTGTACATCCAGGTAAGTACCCTGTATAGCAGCGCGGTCTAAGCTGGCCGTTACGTCGAAATAGTGCTGCAGCGGAATCTCGGCGTCAGACTCCAGCAGTTGTTTAAACTCATGTGTTTGTTCTAGCAGTCGCTGCACCAGGTCGTGCCGGTTCAGGAAAGTCATGCGGTTTACAAAATGGCGGCCCAGTGGGCTAAGGCAGAGCTCTAACAGCATCTCGCGCACCTGTGCAAATCCTATTTTTATTTCAAAATTCTCTGGGTAGATCAATTCTTATCTCTTAATTTATGCAAAATTAGCAATATCTATAACAACTAAGCAGGGCTGTTTTGTTCGATTTGCTTTCGCGTATTTCGTATCAGGTAACACGTGTCAAGACACATGTCTTTTTACTACTACAGGTATATTTAAAATCTCTAACTCCTAAACTCCCAAACTCTTTAACTTTCTAACTTTTCCAAATGGTTTTAGACTCACTACAAAACGCAAACCGCTATTATACCCTGCACCCGCTTTTTGAGCAGGCTTTCCGCTTTTTACAGGAGACAGATTTACTGGCACTTTCCCAGGGGCAGCAGGCCATTGAGGGCCGCAACTTATTTGCTATCATCTCTGAAGGCACAGGCACAACCGAGAAAGAAGCAAAGCTGGAAGTGCACCGCAAGTACATTGATTTACAGTACGTGATCTCCGGCACAGACCACATGGGCTGGAAAAGCCTGGCGTTTTGTGAGCAGCCTGATATTCCGTATATTGAAGAACGCGACGCAGCCTTTTTCCCCGACAAAACTGGCAATTGGTTTGACGTGCCTGCCGGCTACTTCACCATATTTTACCCGGATGATGCCCATGCCGCCATGATTACGGAGGAAACAGTACGTAAAGTGGTGCTGAAAATAGCAGTGCGTTAAACCTACAATGCTCTAATATGCTACCTTCCGAAGAGCAAACCTTTTTTATCTAACAAATAAGCACCATGAAAAAGCTTTCAAGATTAGTCCTCGCGTCAGCATATGTCCTGCTGATTTACGGCTGCACCAACAGGGCAGAAAGTAGTGTCCAAGCAGACACAAAAATACCGGTAATTTTCGACACAGACGCGAATAATGAACTGGACGACCAACATGCGTTGGCGTATTTACTGCTGAATAACGACACGTTCGACGTAAAAGGCATCACAGTAAATGCCACTAAAAACGGAGGAGACATAGAGGAGCAGTACGCAGAAGCTGAACGCGTTCTAAAACTCCTGAAGATGGAAGATGAAATTCCGTTACTAAAAGGAGCCAATGGTTCCTTCACAGCAATTAAGGAGCATACTGCCAACAACAGTTTTGATGGTGCTGAAGGAGTTAATTTTATTATTGAAAACGCAAAGCAGGCACAGGAAACCTTAACAGTGATTGCGGTTGGTAAATTGACCAATGTTGCCCTGGCTTTGAAGAAAGATCCATCTATTGCAAATAAACTGAGGATAGTGTGGTTAGGCTCCAATTACCCCGAGCCGGGAGAGTACAATCAGGACAATGACATCCCTTCTATGAACTATGTCTTAAGCACGGATGTGCCATTTGAGATGGTAACTGTCCGGTATGGCAAGCCTAGCGGCACAGATGCGGTTAGAGTTACCTCGGAAGAAGTTGAAAGTAAAGCAGCAGGTAAAGGCCCCAGAACATCAGAGCCGGTAACCGGCCGACACGGAGGCGAATTCTATACATTCGGTGACTACTCTGTAAACCTCTTTAACAACATTACACTACACGGGAACCCTCCCTCCCGTGCCTTGTTTGATATGGCGGCTGTTGCCATTGTAAAGAATCCGGATTGGGCTGAGGCCATTACCATTCCGAGCCCTGTTCTACAGGAACAGGAAAATAAATGGGTGGAGCAGCCGGGCAATCAGCGCCAGATAGTTGTATGGCAGAACTTCGACAAGGAAAAAATTATAGCTGATTACTTTGCCTCACTAAACAAATAAAAAGAAGAGCCAGACTAAATGGTCTGGCTCTTCTTTTTATTAAGCAGTTTTCAGATTAAGTAAGGTATATTTTTTACTACTCGTATTTCTCTAATATGCTGATGCCTAATCTTTCACTACCTCTTTTTCGAGATTGAAAAGCGCACTAAAACTTTGTAACAAGGCATCTGACTCGCCACGCTGGCAGGCTGCCTTCAGTTCAAGCGCGGGCAGCTTTACTATCTTGTTGAGTATGTTTTTGGTTAAGGCCTCCACCAGCTCTTTCTCTTCCGCACTCAGCTTTTTGAGGTAACGGTTCAGCTCCTGCTGTCGAATCTCCTCCAAACGATTCTTGAAATTCTGAATGGCCGGTGACATACCTATTTCCTGCATCCAAGTCTCAAATTCCGAGACAGCCTCAGCTACAATCTGCTGCACCTGCGGAATGGCTGTCAGGCGCTTTTCCAGTGCTTTTGTGGTACGGTTGCGGATATTATCGATGTTGTACACGCGGGTACCAGGCAGGCTTTGCAAATCGCTGCTGATGCTGCGCGGCATCGAAAGGTCTATGAAAAACTTTGGGGCCTCTTGTGCATGCTTGTCAAAATCATGCTTACTTATATAGAAGCAATCACCAGGTACAGAAGAAAAAATCACATCTGCCAATTTTATCTCATCCCACACATTTTCCCAATAAGCAGCTTTTACGTTGCATTTCTGAACCAGGTCCAGCGCTTTATAGTGTGTGCGGTTTACCACCACAACGTTGTTGATAGCCGACTTCTGGAAATTATCACAAACGTCTGCGCCAATCTCCCCCATTCCTATCATAAGCACCCGCGGGTTCTCCATTGCCTTTGTGAGGTCCTCCACCAGTTCTACTGTTGCATACGAAACAGACGCCGCCCCATTGCGGAAGCAGGTTTCGTTCGCTACTCTTTTACTGGAGTAAAAGATGGTGTGCATAAGGCGGTGCAGAAATGGACCTGCCGTACCGGCATCCGTTGCCCATTGGTAGGCATACTTCACCTGGTTCATAATCTGCATATCGCCCACTACCTGCGACTCCAGCCCCAGCGCCACATAAAACAGATGCTGCACTGCTTCTTTATGGCAGGTAATGTGTTTGAAGTAGGGTTGCACAGTCTTGGTGGCAATAAACCCCTTCTCGATAGCCAGCAGCTTAATGATTTCACGGGAGTAATCAACGTCTGAGGAGTAGTATATCTCTGTGCGGTTGCAGGTTGAAAGTACCAGCACGTCATTTGCTCCTGTAAACTCCCTTACTTTATCGAGCAGATTTCTACAGCCTATTTCATTTAATGAAACTGCCTCGCGCACAGCGATAGGTGCATACTTGTAAGATAACGTAAGTACTTTGAACTGGCTTTGCATATTATCTAACTCGGTTAACATTGCAAACTTCCGAAAAACGGAAAACGAAAAACATGACAAATGTCATTCCCGCTAATGATATTAAGCAAGCTGACTAAATCCGTGACATATCTGTATCGCCCTCAAAAGCACCAGAAATTAAGCAACTGGTTTGTCAAGAAAGGCATCACAATTAAGTCAAAGGAGAAGTCTGTATGGCTGTAAAGCAGCGGCTCCAGCAGTTAGCCACAGACACAGCGAGCGCATTTATGCAGCAGGCCCGCCCCGACGAAATGATTTTTAGAACAGGAATATCAGCCTTCGACACCTGCCACTCTTGTATAAGTTGATAGCTGCATAACACTTGTTTTCTAAGGTTAAAGCAGTAGCTCTATCATCTTACAAAACTGTTGCCTGTTAATAAAAGACTTAGATAATTCTATACAATAAACTGACTCTCAGGCATTACGTTAAGGTACAAAGTTCGTGGATAATTGTGTGCAAAAATAAAGCTAACTACATTAGCTTTACACAATCACAAACTAAGTAAATTAGCGACTGTTTAATAATGTACATGGTTATTTTAGTTTACAAAACTTCAGTTCATCAATGCCCTTATATTAACCTGCCTTTGCTGTTTCTTGTGGCCAAAAAGCTGTTGGTGAGAATGTATAACAGCGGCATTTCTGAATGAAGCATACTTAGTATGGTAGTTTTCTTGTGCTTCTCTCATCTCATGTATCTACCTATAACCTCATAAGCAATCTGTGGTTTTTTAGCCACGCATTTTTACCTATGTCTGCAACAGAACCCAAAGATTTCTTTCAAGTGAGGCGCAGCTTTATGGAGATAAAACAAGAGGTTCTTGTTTTATACTTCAACACGTGGTGCAACATCCAGTTGGCTATAGTAAATGCTGAGGCGAGGGAAGCAATGCTATATATTGACCTGCAAGCCGGGAACCTACAAGACAAGGAAGGAAGTGCTGAATTGCCTGCTACATCCAAAGAGTATCTTTTAAAAAGTATTATAAAAAGCCCTCTGCTGAATGAATTAGTGAGAACTTTCTTTTATGACAAGAGCAAAATTATGCTGGAGCGTGTAAGCGAAGGCATGAAAGCGCTTTCATTTTACGGGGAATTGATTCACCCGCCTGTCCCGCTGAGCAGTTCAGAAAATAAGGCAAAGATGGAAGAGCTTTTAGAGGCAGGCTGTCCGTCTTTGGCTTTTATCAATCCTTTTATTAGTGGTTATCAACAGCAAACGCTAGTACAAGCTATCCATAAATGGCACTCCGATTTGTTTATGCTGCTTGATCCGGAGAGTATAACTAAGGCCGTGGCTGGACGAAAGGCCAGCCAGCATCTGGTAAAGTTATTTGGAGATAGGCTTCAGGTAATAAGCAACTATTGCAGAAAGGAGAAAGATAAGTATAAACGCCAGGAGTTTATTCTGGACCACCTGATCGGTGTGCTCCAGGAGAAAGAGTACTTCACACTGCTGTTCAAGGTGAATCAACCCGGGGTGGAACAGCCTTACCAGTATCTGCTTTTCTCCTCCCCTGACGGCCAAGCGTACAGGAGCTTTAAGGAGGCTATCCTGCCTTATTGCACCTTTCAGGAGGATGATGTACCTGTTTTTATTGCCAATGATTTTGTCCGGGCGCAGTTTTCCCTCTTCGAGCAGCGTCCGACCTACACTATTCCGAACCTGGTGGATTGTCTGGTAAACCAAGCGGGCTTTTATAAGTATAAGTCCATTGAGAAGATATATGAGCTTGATAGCTGCGGCACCAACTACACCAGAGAAAATTATGTCGCGGCATTTGAGCAGTTACGTAAAGCAGGAAAGATAGAACTGCTGAACGCCAAAACCATGCAGACAATCAGGCAGCCTACGCCTGCTTCAGTGGTGAAGTACCGGTTGTAGGACAGCCTCCCTCTATCATTTCAAAATACACCTATAGTCAAATGGCTCCTGCTGTTACCTTCTCTTATCAAAAATAACTGCAAAGATCAGTAATGAAGAAGCAAACAGTGCTACCGTAGAAAGCAGGCTTCCGTGCAAAAGTGTGCCACCGCTTTTAATCTTTCTTACGTTTTCCGCAGCATCAATAGGCTTTGTTTTTTTTTTGTTGATGTCAAATTCAACATAATCTCCAACGCTAAACTCACCTCTTGTGTCTTCATACCAGACCACTGACTTGGCTTTCCTAAGTGCTCTGCTTCTAAATCTATCTTCATAAACCTTTATATAAAGCAGCTTTGCTGCCGAATGAAACTCCTCTGCGCTACGCGTAGAGTAATTGGCTGTTTCTGTTGAACCAGCACTCCTTATCTCAGAAGTGAAAGCAAAACTAGTTGGCTTTACGGCAATGACTGTTCCTTGAGGCATAATGCAAACATTTAAAAGGTTTACTATTTGGTTATCAGCTTTGAAGAGTACCCCACTCAAATAAAAATACTAATTTTTATCTAAATTGATACACATCGTATATATAATTAGTTTTATTACATCAAAACATATTACCATGTTTAAATATCTCTTAATTACCGTGTTATTTCTGATAGGTAGTTTCAGATTAATGGCGCAGGTGGGGGATCCATTTATACAAACATTCCCGCCCTCGGCATATCAAAGCGATGGGTATGTTTCAAGCCCCCAGAACTGGGGAATTATACAGGACGACAGAGGCATAATGTATGTCAGTAACACGAGTGGAGTATTAGAGTATGACGGCGTTACCTGGCAGTTAGTGCACGGAACAGCGTATCAGGGCCGGTTTCAGTTTGCTAAAAACAGCGAAGGAAGAATATTTATAGGCAGCAACAGCGATCTGGGCTATCTGGCTCCTGACACGATCGGTAAGATGCATTTTGTTTCTTTACTGCCTTACCTGAAAGGAAAATACCCGGAGATACGTGTGACCAACATAGCAGCCATTGGACAGGGTGTGTATTTCAATACCAAAAACAACATATTCCGCTGGTCTGGCAAGCACTTTAAGGTGTGGCACAGCAGAGCGGGCTTCACACGAATATTCGCCAGCCAGAACCAACTCTACATCATAGACAAGGAAAAGGGATTATGTGTGCTGCAAGATGATCGGTTGAGCGCCCTACCAGGTGGTGAGAGTTTAAAAGAATTAAACGTGATTGCCCTCCTGCCCTACCATGATACTACAACTGCAAAGCAAAACTTCTTTGTAGCCACTTTTGATGAAGGCTTGTACGTTCTCAACGATCAGAAACTGAATAAACTGGAGACCAAACCTGCCGGAGTCTTGGATCAGGAATATTTCATGCACGGACTTACCTTATTGGATGGTACTATTGCGCTGGCAACTATATCTAAAGGCATAGTGATTGTAGACCATGAAGGGCAGGTAAGAAAGATAATAGACAAGCAAAACGGCTTAAGTGACAATACTGTTTTAAGTCTTTATACAGATAAGGAAGGTGGGCTTTGGGCTACTTTAAACAAAGGCATTAGCCGCATCGCCTATCCATCGCCGGTCACCTACCTGAACGAAACTGCTGGACTGGATGGGATAGTGCTGGAAGTACTAAAGAAAAAAGAACTACTATATGCAGGTACGTCTTCTGGTTTATTTGTCTTAGATGAAAAGGATGTGCAACCAGCTTTTCGTAAGCTGCCACAGCTACAGAACGAGGTATGGAAAATGCTTGATCTGGGCAATTCCCTTTTGGTAGTAAGTACGTCGGGCGTTTATATCTTGAATGGTAATGATCTGAAAAGGGTATCTCCTCCTCCAACAGATGACATTATTTTCAAAACTGTTTATCAATCAAACCGCAACAAAGACAAATTTTACATAGGGTCCTCTAATGGACTGTCTGTTCTCACTTATAACAGAGGGAAGTGGAAATGGGAAGGGAAAGTTGAGGGCGTGAACCACGATGTTATCTGGCTGGCAGCGGACAAAGAAAATGTGCTTTGGGCTTCCTGTGACAATAACATATCCGCTATTGAGGATTCCGAAGAATATGGCTTACAACCTCCTGTACGAAACCTGAAACCTGCAACTAACTTGGCAAAAGACCTGCGCAGGTTCCAGGCATGTACCATAAACGGGAATATACACTTCTGTACCAGCAAAGGCATCTACAGCTTTGAGAAACAAGGAGAGCGTTTCCAGCTAACCCCGGATGCTACTTACGGCGCACATTTCGCAAACGGTTCGCGCGAGGCTATAAACCTGACCGAAGACATAAAAGGGCATATATGGCTAACTTCAGAGTTCCGCACCGGACGACTCCGCAAACTCCAGGACAAAGCTTACGTGTGGGATACGATACCTTTAAGCCGGATGCCCCGTGTGGATGTCTGGACGATTTACACGGATGCAGAAGGTGTAGTATGGCTGGGCACTACCGAAGGCATCTTCCGGTATAATCCGGATGTTCCCAAAGACTATAAAATGCGGCAGCACACCGTTCTCAGGAAAATAAAGCTGGCAGGTGACTCAACGGTCTTCTTCGGTGCCTTTGCTGATAGTGGTGCTGTTACAGTCAAACAGTCGCCCAGGTATAAATTTAATTTGCCTCATGCCATCCGATCTATCAGCTTTGAATATGCAGCTACTTCTTTTGATGCTCCCGGCCAAAATGTATACAGCTATATGCTGGAGGGCGAAGACGAAAAGTGGTCGCACTGGACTTCAGAAACGAAAAAGGAATTCACCGGACTGGATGAAGGGGATTATGTGTTTAAAGTGAAGTCGAAGAATGTATACGGTGCTGTTAGCCCGGTTTCAACGTTCGAGTTTTCTTCCCTGCCTCCTTTTTACCGGACCTGGTGGGCCTACAGTCTCTATATAATACTCTGGGGTCTAATCGTCTGGGGTATCATCAAAGTAAAGCACCAGAACCTGATAGAATCTAAAAGAAGCCTGGAAAAACTGGTGCATGAGCGGACGGCGCAGTTAGAGGCTGAAAAGAAAAAGTCCGATGACCTGCTGCTTAACATTCTACCTGCTGCAACCGCCGAGGAACTGAAAGCCAATGGCCGCACCATCGCCCGGAGCTATGAAACGGTGACCGTCTTATTCACCGACTTCAAAGACTTCACTAAGATCAGTGAAGACCTGTCGCCGGAAGAATTAGTAGCTGTCATTGACTTCTACTTTTGTGCCTTCGACCGCATTATAGCGAAATATAATATAGAGAAGATAAAAACGATTGGAGATGCTTATATGTGTGCGGGAGGCATACCGGACCCAAATGCAAACACACCAGCCGATGTGGTGAAGGCCGGGCTGGAGATCTTAGCCTTTGTAGAAGGCCTAAATCCGGAGAACCGGCCAAAAAAACATAAGTTTGAAATTAGAATCGGCATACATACCGGGCCTGTGGTAGCCGGCATAGTAGGCACACAAAAATTCGCATATGACATCTGGGGTGACACCGTGAACACAGCAGCCCGTATGGAGTCCAGCTGCCAGGAAGGGAAAGTGAACATTTCGGGAGCAACGTACGAGCTCGTGAAAGATGCGTTTATTTGTTCTTATCGCGGTAAAATTGACGCAAAAAACAAAGGCGAAATCGACATGTATTTTGTGGAAGCAGTTGTTCCTGCACCAGTATTGATATAAAGCTTTATAGACCTCTTCGGCACCACCTTAGGGAGATAGTTCCTCCTATAGGCTGCTTCTCCTCTCCGGTGTCACAAATTACCGCCAAGGAACTCCCTCTTCCCAGCTAGATGAATGAACGCATGCTTTGTCATCCATCAATTCTGCTTGGCTCACCAGATAAAGCCATGTTTCCGTATCAGGAGTATAAAGATTTATCTTGAAAAGGAATCAAATAAAATCAGTAGTGCATGAAACAAGCTCTCATCATATCATTAGGAAGTATAAACAAGGACATACAAGTAAGAACAGAGCGCTGGCCTGAACCAGGAGAAACGCTTTTAGCCGAGGATTATATGACGCTGGGAGGCGGAAAAGCCGCCAACCGAGCTTACCTGGTTCGCCAATTAGGAGCTCCCTCGCTCTTGCTGGCAAGAACAGGAGATGACCAGGAAGCCAAAGAAGCACTTCAACCACTGAAGGAGACGGGCGTAAACCTGGAGCATGTAAAACAATTGCAGGGCCAGCGCACAGGCCTTTCCATGGTAGTTGTACGCGCTGACGGCAAGAAAACCATTATCCTCTCCGCAAACGCAAACCAAAACTGGGAGCAGGAAGGGCCCGACCTGGTAGAGCAGGTTATTTCAGAGGCTCCTAAGGGTTCTGTGCTTGCCATAGATCTGGAAATACCCGCTGCTGTGGCAGGCAAAGCAATGCAAACAGCTAAAAAAAAGAACATTCAGGTAGTCCTGGATCCTTCGCCCACCCATGCCCTCAAGGCCGAATATTTTGAATTAGCCGACTTTCTGACACCAAATAAGTCGGAGGCTGAAAGTATAGTTGGTTTTGAAATCAAAAACAAGGATGATGGGTTCCATGCATGTGAGGCTATACAGGAGAAAGGTGCACGCAACGTAATCATAAAATTGGGGAAAGACGGTTATGTGATGCTTTCAGACAATGAGCAGCATTTCGTTCCGGCGCCGGATGTACAGGTAACCGACACCACAGGTGCAGGCGATGCTTTTGCCGGGGCACTTGCTTTTGCAATTTGGGAGAAGCAGGATGCCATAAGTGCCTTACGGTTTGCCGTAACAGCCTCGTCCCTGGCTACAGAAACGTATGGTTCACAACCAGCATATCCCGACCGAGCCACCATAGAGAATAAAATGGCAGCGTTTAACCTATAGAATAAACTTCGCTTGAGTTACAAGGCACACTTAGAGAAATCAACGTAAAGCTATTCCGGAAGTAAAACATAACAAGCCATTGTCTGCAGTAAAGAGACTAAAGGTCTGAAGCAGCAGGTAAACTATAATTCTTCATCAAAAGCATAACCGTGAGCCCACAATCTGATAAACATTCTAATCCGAAAAAGTACAGCATAAGTAGCATAAGCCGCCGTAAGTTTCTGGGTAGTTCACTGGCTCTTGGTGCTGCAGGTTTTGCAGGTTATACAGGTGCCTTCGCTCAGGCTGCCAAGCCATCAACTCCACAAGCAAGCAGAAACCTCCCGGCGCAGGGCCATTACCTGATTAAAAACGCCTATGTGCTTACGATGGACCCTGCTCAGGGTGAATTTAAATCTGCGGATGTACTTATACGCGACGGTGAAATAAAGCAGGTTGGCCAGAATCTTAGTTCAACCGGTGCAGAGGTGTTGGATGGTGAAGGCAAAATTGTCATGCCAGGTTTGGTAGAAACGCACTGGCATATGTGGACGTCGCTGCTACGCAGCATGGCAGGCAATGTAAAAGGACGTGGGTATTTTGCCGTTACCAGAGACGTAGGGCAGCATTATACAGCAGAAAGTATGTATGTTGCCACTAAACTCGCCCTTGCAGAAGCTATAAACTCTGGTATTACGACGGTGCATGACTGGAGCCACAATGTGCGAAATAGGGAGTTTGCCGAAGCGAGCCTGCGCGCGCTCAGAGAGGCAGGCATAAGAGGGCGGTACTCTCTCGGTATGCCTGCAGGACAAGATGCGAAACCAGTAGACCTGCAACTACTTGAGAAGCTGCATAGCAGATGGCCTGCTTACGCAAACGATTTGCTGCACCTGGGCCTGGCTTGGGAAGGCATTACTGACAGGCTCGAAACAGGGACAAAAGAAGTAAACATTGCCCGGCAGTTGGGTATTCCCGTTTCCGTTCATGCCAGTTCCGCAGGCGTTATCAGCGGGCTGGCAAAAGCAGGCTTGTTAGCGGAAGGGATGCAGATCATTCATTGCAAAGACGCTACACCGGCTGAAATTAAAAGTATTGTGCAGGCCGGTGCTGTCGTGAGCCTTTCTCCGTTCTCAGAATTGCGCATCGGGTATGGCATTCCACCTATAAAAGAGCTATTAGATGCAGGCGCCACAATTGGTTTGTCTGCAGACACAACTACCCTATCAGGCAACGCCGATCTTTTCGCTGTTATGAAGGTTTTCCTTAACCTGGCGAACGCCCTGGACAGAAGTGAGTTTTACCTGACCGCGAAGAGAGCACTGGAAAAAGGAACCATCGAAGGCGCTCGCTCTTTAGGAATCGCCAACCGCACCGGTTCACTCACCCCGGGTAAACGTGCCGACTTGGTTATGCTATCTACCAACGCCCTAAACTTGGGATATGTGACAGATCCCTCTTCCATTGTAGTGGAAGCCGCACAACCAGCCAATGTGCACACCGTGCTGATAGACGGAAGAATATTAAAGAGAAACTACGAGCTCACACACCTGGACAAGGAAGAAATTATAAAAGATGCTAAAGCAGAATTCCAGCATTTGATGAAAAAGAGTGGCTGGTAACGAGCTGCTCACCCACCGCTACACTGCTTACACCTCTGAGGCTTATTCAGTTTGCTTTACTTTCTTGTCGAGCAAAAGAGCAAGTACAGTGACAAAGACAAAAGAGAGTACGCCTGCACTTGTTAGCACAACCACATAATAACTAACAGAATCACCTTCTTTGTCAAAGAGCAGTTTTACAGCCGCAGCAATAGCCATAACCATGAAAATACATAGCCAGTAAACGAACTTGCGCTTAAACGAATGCGGGTTGATCGTTGAAGAAGCCAGTCTTTTCCTGCATACAACCCAAACAAGAAAAGCCAACCCCACGGCAGATCCAGTTCTTTCAATCAGGGTGTAAAGCTGCATATCCAGGGGGCCTACATGAATTTTTTGTGAGAAGAAAGCGGGCGCAAAATAGTAAACAAACCCATCTGGCTTTGAAAAGTCATCCCAGAACAAGTGTGAGAAAACTCCTATAGCAACAGACAAAAAAAACAGAAGCCAATGCTTTTTTAAATACAGCAGAAAATCAAAATTTAAATAATCACTGTGCTTCTTATCCAGAGGAGCCGGAAGGTGCAGAATTAGGATATTCCTAACCCAAAGATGAAAAGCGATGGCAAGCAAAAAAGAAAGAGGAAGATCAAGTATGATGACGCCGGCTAGTGTATGGCCAAAGTCAGCGCTGCCTCCCATTTTTAGAAAATACACCAAGTCTGGCGCTATACTACCCACCACTAGCCCAGTAGTGGAGAACCACGCTGGCTTTATGGCCTTAAAAGGAAGAACAATAGCAGGATGAGAAAAAGTAAATGGCATGTAGGACACTATACGAGATGTATTACATCAAGGGTAGCAGCAGCGTGAATTCAGTAAACTCCCCTTCCTCAGACGCTACAGTCAATTCTCCTCCATGGCCTTTGGTGATGATGTCGTAACTGATGGAGAGGCCCAGGCCGGTGCCCTGCCCTGTTGGCTTGGTGGTAAAAAAGGGCTGAAATATTTTATGCTTTATTTTATTGGGAATACCTATACCATTATCCCTTATTTTAATTTCGAATTTGTCCTCCTGGTGATGCGTACTCACTTTCAGTTCCGGCTGATAATCGTTATCAACTTTTCTGAGCTTTTTTTGAGTAGCGTAAAAAGCATTGTTGTAGAGGTTGAGCAGCACACGCCCTATGTCCTGGGGCACCACTTTCACATTACCTAAATGCGTGTCGAACTGTGTAATGAGTTTAGCTGCAAAGTTCTTGTCTTTGGCCCGGAACCCGTGGTACGACAAACGCAGGTATTCATCCGCCAAAGCATTCAAATCAACCAGTTGCTTTTCGCCTCCTGAAGCCCTTGAATGTTCCAGCATGTCTTTTACAATGCTATCAGCTCTTTTTCCATGATAGTGGATCTTAGCTAGGTTCTGCTCCAGAATCATTATAATTTCAGCTTCGAGACCAGCATCCCGGACTTCTTTTCGCCTCTCTTCCCTGAGCTCTTCTATTAACTCTATACTTACCTCCGAAAAGTTATTCACGAAGTTCAATGGGTTCTGTATCTCATGCGCCACACCGGCAGTCAATTCCCCCAGCGAAGCCATTTTTTCAGATTGAATTAACTGCTGCTGTGTTTCCCGTAGCCGATCGTAGGTTTTCTTCAGCTCTATATGGCGTAGCCGGTGTATTTCTGCCGCTTTCTTTTCAGCTTCTATCTGGCTGGAAAGCTCCAGGTTTTTGAGTTTGGCACTCGCTGACAGGTTGATAACTTCTTCCTTGTAGCGGTGGAACTGCTCATAACAGCTTAGCGCTTGCACATAGTCTCCTGTTCGCTTGTAGACTTCTGATAAGGCAAAATAAATGTCATGAATCAGATACTTCAGATTTGCATCTTTAGCGGTGGAGAGAGATTGCTCCAGGTAATCAATTGCCTCTGCAAACCTTTCGCTAGCCATATAAACCTTTGCCATGCTGGTGCATAAACGGCAGTAGTTAGCCGGAAAGGGATTAGAATGCTGCTTTGCCTGTACTAATGCCTCTGACAAGATTATTTCTGCCTCGCTGAACCTGTTCATTGCGAAATACAAATCGCCGAGATAATTCATCGACACAAGCCAACCGTGTACTTCTCCTATCTCTTTCCGTATGGCCAGGCTTTCAAGAAAATGAGCTTCTGCCTGCTCGTACTGCTGCAGTTTATGTTCTATAATGGCAATGCCTCCTAAAACAGCAGCAATTCCCTCCAGGTCATTCAGTTGCCTACTGATAACTAAGCTCCTGTAATAGTAAGTAGTGGCTTCATTATAATTCCCAAACTGAATACTGATATAGCCCAGTTGCATGAAACACCTCGCTTCGCCTTCCTTATCACCTACTGACTGCCGCAATCTAAGGCTTTGCTGGAACGACTCCAGTGCCTGGTTATAATCGCCGATACTTCTGAATATAGTTCCTAAGTTGTACAGCGAACGCCCCAGCCCCTGTTTGTCCTTTAAATCATCAAAAATACTAGAAGCTTTGCTGATTATCTGTAACGCCACACTATAGTTAGCCAGCACCATTTCAACAAAACCCTGGTTCAGGTAGGCTTCAGCCAAACCTTTCTTATAAGAGGCTTCTTCTGCGAGTACAATAGCCTCTTTGCTTCTATGCAAAGACAAAGAAGTATCAATATGCCTTAGCTCATAGGCAAGGCGGTTCAACAGGTCAACTCTTGAAACCGTATCACCGGAGCCTCGCAGTTGTTCTTCGAGGAGTTGGATTTTTTCGTTTGTCGCACTCACACACCAAACTGAGTCAGGTGATAATCAGCATGCGCGTAAGCTAGATGGCCCCAGTCCTCTCTGCTCATCTTTCCAAAGGCGGTATGAGATTCACTTAGCACAGGAGTGTTGATCAGCCGGTCTACGGTGGCCTTATACCTTTTCTTTTCAGATTCAATATCCTCCACAGCTATACCTGAGCCAACTACATCCACCTCCGGAAAAGTATGTATTTTCCCTTTCTCACGTCCCGGAGGTTTGATGTTGTTCAGGAACATCCATTTAATAAGGGTGCGGGTTAACAGATTGCTCCTGTCAGGCATTGGTATTTCTGAAAAAGCCATGCGATTCGCCTCTGAAAGATGCCGGATCATTTGTGTTGCGTTTAGTTTGCCCCACTTTCCCTTGGTATCAGCTTTAAGTTTATCTACCCGTTTAAAAAGCAGCGGCTTTACCTCAGGTTCGAAAATACTGTGCTTCATCTGAAAAAGATATTCATAGATTAAAAATCGTTTTAACCAGAAACTACATCACGCCATATCTCCTGCCATTTACAATCCTAAAATAAAATTTATTTTTCATATTATGATATAAATTTATAGAGTAGCGATTCATGTACCTGCAGCACAAAAACTGCTGTTATAGTATATGCTCCTTTGTTTAGAGCTGTATTCAAATTCCCATAAATTATCCGTATCTTGAATGCTGTAGAAATCCAAAGCTTTTATGAAAAACGCCTTTCGCCTATTACTGCTAGCCATATTTAGCCTTTCGTTGCATACATTAAAAGCCCAATCCAAGGATACGGGTGGAGTTCCTACTGTAGCGCTGAACCACATTGCCATGTATGTGCACGACCTGGAGAAGAGCACTGCTTTCTATGAAAATGTATTACAGCTAAAGCAGATTCCGGAGCCATTCAAGGATGGCTTGCATACTTGGTTCACGCTTGGACCTGCTGGGCAGTTACACCTGATTCAGGGGGCAGAGCAACATATTAAGCGGAACAAAAATGACCACATGTGCTTTAGCGTACTCTCTATTGAAGACTTCATCTCTAACCTGAACAAACATAAGGTTGAGTATACGAACTGGCCTGGTACAGCCAAAGCACCAACGGTTCGCGTGGATGGTGTTAAGCAGGTTTATTTCCAGGATCCGGACGGCCATTGGATAGAAGTAAACGACGATGCTTCTTTGCGATAGTTTTAGTTTCGCCTTTACCCAAATCTATATTTGTTCTTTCTTAAGTCCAAGCGGGATGGCATGTCAATAGTAAAAGACTCTAATACTCTTTTAGCTCCAGAGTAGCGGCCTGTTTGGCGACTACCAACAGGCCGCTACTCTGAAATTACGGAAGCTAACTGCCCTTCATACTGTCAACAGTTCGTCTCGCCGGGACTCTTTGCGGCAAATTAAAACTTCTCCTCTATCCCAAGCCCAAAGAGCGCATAATCATATTTTACCGGATCAGTCGGATCAAAGGCCTTCAGATGTTCAGTTAACTCAGCGGCAGTTTCCCAGTCCATGCCTTTGCGCGTGATAAGGCCGAGGCGGCGGGCCACCCGCTCCACATGCACATCACAGGGACAGATCAGTTCACTCATTTTCATGGTGTCCCACAAGCCAAAGTCCACGCCAGCATTGTCTCTCCGCACCATCCATCGCAGGTACATGTTCAGGCGCTTGCAGGCAGACTTACGGGCTGGTGTAGCGATATGCTTTTTCGTTCGCTGTGGCGCATCCTCTAGATTGAACACCAGGTTATGAAAATGCTCCAGCCTCTCTTTCTGGGTTCCATATCCATTCTGTTCACCTGTAAAGGCTGTCTCCAGGGTATCATGCTGCTGGTAGTACTGCTGAAAGAAATAGACCAGGTACAGCAGGTCTGTATCGTTAAAGGTACGGTGCTTGAAGCCTAGCAAACGCTGCAGGTCCTGCTCCTGGTGGTGCAAAATAAAATCATGCGGGGCATTGTCCATAAAGTCCATTAGCTTCACGCAGTTGTTGATAATGGTTTTGCGCTGCCCCCAGGCCAGTATGGCCGCGAAAAAACCGCTGATTTCGATGTCCTGTTTCTTAGAGAAGCGGTGCGGAATGGACACAGGATCGTTTGGAATAAAAGCAGGCTGGTTATACTTCTCAACCCGATCATCAAGCAGGGCTTTGATGGATGGCAAGTCTTTGTACATCATAAAAAAAATAGCAGCATGTTTGCACAGGCTGCTATGGAATAAAGTTGTTTTACTAAATCAGGTACATAACTGAAAAAGATGTCAGCTATACCGGTGTCGCTTTTACAGATAAGGTTACTATTAATAATTAGCCTCGGCAGCGGGCACATCAATCAGTAGAAAGGTGGCATCCCCTGTACCGTGCAAGCTTACCACATCTAAAAACTCCAACCGCACCTGGTCATACTTACCTACCTCCATATTGTTGATGAGCAAACTTCCTTCTATAACATAAACGAGTGTTTTTCGTATTTTGAAAGTTTTGAAGTCATAGTTCTCACCCTGCCCCAGATTACCGTAGTATACAGTTGAATTAGAATTCATGTAAGTTACGTTCTCTAACACTTTCTGACCTGTTACCAAAGGCTTAAGCGTGTTTTTGGTATCTAGAAAATCAAGGGTCATGTTCTCATAAGAAGGAGCCAAGCCACGCTTATTTGGCAGGAACCACAATTGGAAAACATGAAGCGGGTTGTCTGTTTCATTTGTCTCCGTCACGTTGATACCTTTACCGGCCGTTATGCGTTGCACGTTCCCTGCTTTCACAGTTACTTCATGCCCCAGGTCATCTTTATGCGTCAGCTCGCCGTCCAGCACAATATGCACTATTTCCATTTCAGCATGCGGGTGTGAAGGAAACCCGGAATGGGGCTGTATAACATCTTCATTAAACACGCGCAGAGGCCCAAATTCGACATTGCCTGGATCGTAATAATCGGCAAATGAGAGATGGTAGTGTGACTTTAACCAGTCTCCTACTTCTGCATTGTGGCGCTTGTCGGCGGTTATCAGTGTGATCATAGTTTTGTATCTGAGTAATACGTTGTAATTAAAAATAAGTGCTTTTGGCTTTAGACTCTGCTATGGCTTTACGCATATTGTTATTTCTTGTTAGCAAATAGGCTATTAGAGCAGTAACAGGCATAAAAAAAGCCTGATACTGCACATAAATACAGTATCAGGCGAAAGAGCTTGTTTAATTATTTTCAGAGGCTTTAGTCTACTTTCTTAAGCTTTTGCACTTCTTTCTGAAGGTCCAGCACGATAGACGAAAGCTTATCCAATGAGAGATCTGCTATAGGGAAGGTAGAACTGATATAGGACTTCGCTTCCCATATCTCTACCACATCCTCTACATGCACCTCGTAAGGTGAGTATACAGGATTATCGGAGTGCAGGTGAAGCACAGCCGTGTCTTTAATTTTATTAAATACCCTTTTGAAGACAACTCCTTCTTTCTGACTCACAATAATACATGGCGTACCATCTTTTATTTGGTTCCAGTCTTCTACATAGCGCCCGACAATAACAGTGCCTGAGGCAATAGGAAGCATAGAATCACCGCTTATTTCAAAAGCCCGGAAGGTGCCTGTGTTGCCGAGCATCGGTAAACGGAAGCGAGGCAGATCTTCTATAAACTCAGCATCAGCATACCCATTCAGGTAACCTGCACTGGCTTTGTAAGGCACCAACTCTATATTTTCCTTTTCTTCGTTGTTTACTGTTATGGCCAATACACGCATGTTGCCGCCAGAAGTTTTGCCTACACCATCAGCAGTTCCTGCTCTGGTTCCTTCTTTCGTCAAGTCTGCTCTTATCAGTTCGTCAAGTGAAACATCGAAAAGCTGAGCAACATTGACCAATGTGCTCAGTTTTGGTTCCGCTCTTCCCTCCTCGTAAGCACCCACCAACGAGCGCTTTATATCTAATTTCTCTGCCAACTGCGCCTGGGTATATCCAGCGCCTTTGCGCAAATGCCTGATGTTTGAAGTTACCAGTTGCATAATAGCCTAAGCTTTAGTTCATAAACTTTGTGGCTACTTCACCACACGTCCGTAAAAATACTAAACGCATCTCATAAATACTAATCATTTTAGCAGTTTTTGCTAAAAATTCTATATTTGCACTTCCCTTTGCCGATTTCAAATCAACTCAATCTCCATACCTCATGAAAATAGTTTTAAAAGTGCTATTTTATATTGTAACCTCACTAGCTAATTACTTGGTTTTAAGCTTGTAAATCAACTACATTTACAATATTAAAGAACGCTACTATTTGAGATATGCAATAAGTATACAAAATAAACTTTTCCTAATATATCACGCTTAAATCCTATTGTTAGCGGTGTTTTTCTTCTATTCAAAGAAACTTCACTTCTATAACGGGAGTGGTATGTCTATAGGTTTTTGAAAAATGAAAATCAAATTCTTCGCAAAAGCAGGAGAAAAACTTCTAAAACGTGATGGCCTGCCTTGTCAAGAATAGCTATTTCGAGTTTAGCACACACCCTGAAAACACACCCCTTATACTACTAAATGCTATGTTGTTAACATGCACCCTTAGAAAATCTCTGTCCTGTTTTGCTCTGGCAGCTATTCTGGGCATTACTACTGGTTGCCAGAAAGAGGAACTCATGGTAAACCAGTTCGCCTCACCTGTCGCTACTGACAACCTCACCCAAGGTCAGCCTATTGAAGGCCAATATATCATCGTTTTTAAAAACAATGATACTGTTGCTTCTAAAAGCAAGGCAGGAGAGCTTTCTGCTGTGCGTACCTCAGCACTTAAGATACGTCAGAAGCTATATGATGCCTCCGGAATTGAACCGGCCGATGTAAGCCAGGTGTATGAGGGGGTAATAAAAGGTTTTGCAGCCCGCCTTACCGAAGATCAACTGGCAGCAATCCGCAAACGCCCGGAAATAGCTTATGTGGAACAGGACCGTTATGTACTCCTTAGCAAAGCTTCTAAAGCTATCTTCACGAAGTTTGGCAACCCAAAAAATAGTGGCAATGGCAAGAACAGGCCTACTGCACCCGAGGAGCCAACTCCTACGCCAGCCGAGCCTGCTCCGGTAGAACCAGAGCCTACCGTGCCTGCACCATCAGAACCAACTCCTGCTGCACCAACGACTCCAAAAGAATCAGCTCCGGCAGCGCCAGCCTATACTACTATCACGCCTTTAGTTGGTGAGGAGGTTCCCTGGAATATTGAACTCGTTGGCTACGGCGACGGCACCGGTAAAACTGTTTGGGTGATTGACTCAGGCATCGATACGGACCACCCGGACCTGAACGTGGACCTGAACAGAAGCTTGTCCCTTATCTATAAGAATCCATCGGTGGAGGACGGTTATGGCCACGGCACCTCTGTTGCCGGTATCATCGCGGCTAGAAACAATGGGTCCGGAATAATCGGGGTAGCAGCCAACGCTACTATTGTGGCACTTCGTGTTTTTGATGATGCAGGTGCAGGCACACTGTCGCGGGCAATTAACGCCGTAAACCATGTGGGCAACAATGGGAAGCCGGGTGATGTGGTAAACTTAAGCCTGGGAAGCGGCATGTCTACAACACTTGATAATGCGGTGAAAACAGCGGCAGCCAAAGGCATCTTGTTTGCCATAGCAGCAGGTAACAGTGCCGTAGATTGTTATGAAAGCTCTCCTGCCCGTGTAGATGCGCCAGGGGTCTATACAGTTTCTGCCATGGACAGCTACAGACGTCTGTGGGACCGTTCGAACTACGGTGCCGCTGTTGATTTCGCGGCCCCTGGTGTGAATGTGACTGTCACTACAAAAGGTGGAGGGATTGGCGGCGGTGCCTTCGGCACTTCCATGGCTGCTCCTCATGTGGCGGGCGTGCTCCTGCTAAGAGGCACTGTTTATGCACAGGGTACTATCACCGGAGACAAAGACAACACACCCGATCCAATTGCCTCAGTGAACTAAGTAAGGTGTTATCTTAAACAGGAAAGGCTGCCAGTGTTGAGCAGCCTTTCCTGTTTTTTGTGGGTATATTTAGAATTGCTTTTATGCCCAACTATTCTGTTTTTTGTAAATAGAGACGGCAAGCCTAATTTTATAGTACTCGTACTGTTCGCCAAGCGCCTCATACAAATCCTTTAGCTTCGCCTCTGTGCCGTGCTTGGCAATGGCGATAGCGATGGCCTGGTATTCTGGCTTCGTGACATACTTCGACACGTTTACATGATACCCTTGCTCGTAGAGTGTGGCCAGGTGAGAATAAATGGTTACTGGGTTCAGGCTGCGCTCCTTCGAAATCTGCTCTATTGTTTTCCCCTGCTGCAACAGTTCAAAGGTGGCGAGGTGCGTGGCACCTTTCATCTTTGTGCCCTTTGCCTGCTCCTCGTTTATGAAGTCGATGATTGCGGTGATGAAAGTGTCTCCGAACCGATCGTACTTTTGCGCTCCTACCCCAGAAATGGCTAGCATCGAGATTCTATTGGTTGGCCTTTCAGCTGCCATCTCCTGCAGGGTATTATCGGTAAAGACAACATAGGGCGGAACACCCATTTCATCTGCCAGTCGCTTTCTTAGCGCACGCAGTCGCTCGAAAAGAGCATCTTTAATCAGCTCCCGCTTCGGACGCGGTTTGGCGGCTGCTGCTTCCTCTGCCTGCTTCACCTCTTCAAACTTCACCAGCTTTACCTGCTTTCCGTCGAAGAGCACTTCACGGCTTTGCTCTGTCAGCTTCAGGGTATAACCCTGGTCATAGGCCATTTCCACCAGCCCGCTATTCAGCATCTGGTGCAGGTAGCGGTGCCAGTCCAGCGTGTTTACATCGCGGCCGGCACCATAGGTCTTAATTTTGTCAAAGCCGGATTGTATTACCTGGCTGTTGCGTGCACCGCGCAGTACATCTACCAGCAGGCCCATATTGGCGCGCTCCTGGGTGCGGGCAATGGCCGAGAGCGCTTTCTGCACCAGTTGCGTTCCATCAAATGTGGTGGGCGGATTCCGGCAGATGTCGCAGTTGCCGCAGTCTTTCTGCATCGTCTCCCCGAAATACTGCAGCAGGATGCGGCGGCGACAGGCGGCGGCTTCAGCAAACTGCTGCATACGCTCCAGCTTCACCAGCTGCAGCTCAGTTTGCTTCTTGTCCGTTTCGTTTTCCTGCAGCATGTTGCGCATGTTCATCACATCCGCGAAAGAGTAAAACAGCAGGGCATCCGCTTTGGCGCCATCACGCCCGGCACGGCCAATCTCCTGGTAATATCCTTCTATGTTCTTTGGCAGGTTATAATGAATCACCCACCGCACATTCGACTTGTCGATACCCATACCAAACGCTACGGTGGCGCATACAATCTGCACGTCGTCCTTCAGGAAAGCCTCCTGTGCCTTCGCCCGCAGTGGTGCCGACAAACCGGCATGGTAAAATGTGGCGTTAAAGCCATTCTGCTTCAGCTTTTTTGCCATCGACTCTGTCCCCTTCCGGCTAAGGCAGTAGATAATGCCCGGTTGCTTGGGTCTGTTACTGATAAACTCCGTTATCTTATTAAAGCGGTCCCGCCCGGGCTTCACCATCAGGTTAATGTTCGGCCTGTCGAAGGAGGCGACAAATACCTCCGGGTCCTGCAGGTACAGCTGCTCCTGAATATCTTTTTGGGTAAGTCTGTCGGCTGTGGCTGTCAGTGCCACTACAGGTATGTCCGGGAACTGCTGCTTCAGGGCTTTAAGCTGGGTATACTCTGGCCGGAAATCATGGCCCCAGGAGGAGATACAGTGCGCCTCGTCTACGGCAAACAGCGATACTTTTACCCGGCTCAAAAACGACAGGAAACCAGAAGAAAGGAGTTTCTCAGGCGACACATACAACAGCTTCAGCTTGCCTTCTAAGCATTGGTTTTCAATCTGATACTGCTGATCAGCGTTTTGGGAACTGTTGATGTAAGCAGCAGGAATGCCGTTTGCCAGCAGCGCCTCCACCTGGTCTTTCATCAGGGCTATTAAAGGTGATATAACCACGCATATGCCCGGCTGCACCACGGCGGGCACCTGGTAACACACTGACTTTCCTCCACCTGTAGGCATTAGCACCACCACGTCCTTTTTCTGCAGCAAGTCGGAGATGATCTTTTCCTGCATCGGCCGGAATTGCTCGTAGCCAAAATATAGTTTCAGGGCTTCCCTCGCCTCTCTTATCGTTACCATGTGTTTATCTCCTAAAGCCTTACATCAGCTTCTCTCTAAATTACAAAGATAATTATAATTTCCTGCATCTGCAGGTTCAGCGGCTCAACAGGATACCATAAAACAACCATGCTCTCCTGCACCCGTATCTTAAAGCAACAATACACACAAAAATAAACCTATAACTATGAAATCAGAGATAACAAACAACCTGGAGCACGTACTTGTAAAATGCATGACAGCCTGTGAAACCTGCGCCACTTTGTGCCTGCAGGAAGACAACGTGAAAATGATGGCCCGTTGTATTATGCTGGACCGCGACTGTGCTGACATCTGTCTTTTAACTGCCCGCTTTGTGGCCCGTAACTCCGAACATGCCAAACATGTGATGCGGGAGTGCGTTGAGATTTGCCGCCAATGTGAAGCAGAGTGCCGCAAGCATGACCATGACCACTGCCAGAAGTGCGCTGACGCCTGCAAGGAATGTGCTGACGCTTGTGAGGAGTGGATGCAAAAGAAGTAAACTCATTTTATAATAAAATAAAAGAAGCGGGGCCAGCATAAATGCTGGCCCCGCTTCTTTTATAATGTGTTTCGAATCTTATGAGCGGGCAAATATCATATCCATTACGGCGGCTGTGATAGACATCACCAGGCTAAATAATAGCGCCCACCAAAACCCGTCTACGGTGAAACCCGGCACAATAACACCAGCAAGTAAAATAATCAGTGCATTGATGACCAGCAGAAACAAGCCAAGGGTTAAAATAGTAACCGGAATGGTCAGGAATATCAGTATTGGCTTCACAATCGTGTTCAGCACCGCAAGCACAATGGCTAACAGTACTGCCGATAAGAAGCCTGTTATATGAACGCCAGGCAACAGGTAAGATGAAAACAAGGCTGCAGCCACAACAATTAAAAGTTTTATTATCAATCCCATAGATCTTTATTAAATATGTTTTTTTGTTAATTCTGTGTTTTGCTTACGGTGCAATTCACATAAAGATAGCTTCTGTTTTATTCTTTCGGTGATGTACAAAAAGAAAACCCTCTCAAGGCACAGTGCTTTGAGAGGGTTTATAGCTATTACTTCTTGATTGGGCTTACTATGCAATAACCACAATCTTAGCCGTTACCAGTCCTGCTATTCTGCTTGCTAGAACTGCGCTTCTAGGCGCTTCTGCGATGCGGCCATCAGGTTGCATAGCTTCAGCAGCACGCGGGCACCCACGTTGCCGTTCCACTCGCTGTCGCCGGGTGCTACTTCACAAAGGTCAAACCCGATGATCTCACGACCTGACTTCACCAGCTGCTTTACAAGGAACATCGCCTGCTCAAACTCCAAACCACCTGGCACCGGCGTACCGGTTCCGGGGCACAGTTTGGGATCAAGCCCATCAATATCAAAACTGATGTATACTTTCTGCGGCAGCTGCGCGATGATTTTCTTGCACTCTTTCTTCCAGCTGTCGCCTTCAAATAGTTTCTCCTTCAGTTTAGCATCGTAGAAGATGGTGATGCGTCCGTTTGACTGCTCGGCCATCTCCGCCTCAGACTGCGCCAAGTCCCGTATGCCTACTTGCACCAGTTTCTTTACCTGCGGAAGCTTCAGGGCGTTGAACATGATGGAAGCATGAGAATACTCAAATCCTTCGTAAGCATCCCGCAAGTCGGCGTGCGCGTCTATTTGCAGGATGCCATAATCTTCGTGTTTTTCTGCCAGCGCATGCATCAGGCCCAGCGGAGTACTATGGTCACCGCCCAAAACGCCTACCAGCTTGCCCTGCTCCAGGTAGTCCAGGGATTTTTGTTTCAGCCACTGCAAAAACTCTTCTCCCTTCTGTGTTACTTCAGCTGGCAGGTTTTCGAACTGCGCTCTGCCAACCTCTGGACTTCCGGCCTCCAGCCAGTTGATGTAAGCCTCTGCCTTACCACGCAGCACCTCACTGGTGGCGGCCCATTCTTCAGAGACTTCCTCCATGGCAATACCCAGTTTCCAGGCATCTTTGATGTGCGGCTCATACAAATCCAGCTGCGGCGAGGCATCTTTTACAGCCTGCGGCCCCTGCGCGGTACCGGCACTGTAGGAAACAGTTACTTCCCAGGGTGTGGGGATAATCACTACTTCAGATTCTTCTATTGTGAAGGGCAGGCCAAAAAGACCTCCGCTGCTATCACCGACACCGTTTGGATCGAAGTTGGCTATTTTTTGCTCTTTGCTATTCATTTGTTGGTTCTGCAGAGTATTCTTGAATTGTATTGTCTGATTTATTTACCAGCAGCTCCTTTACAAAATTTGGAAGCGCAAAGGCTGCGGTATGAATGGCCTCATTATAGTATTGCAGACCTTGCTCCTGAGAAAACCTGCCAGCTGCCTCCATATTGAAACGTAACGGGTGCGACTCTCCTTTCGATGAATAGGAGAAGCTCCAAGTGCCCGTTGGATAGGTAGGAATGGCTGCTAGGTAACAATGCACCTTGTCCTGCCCGAAAATCTGCTTGTAAGTATCGTAAATTTCTACGAACACGCCACTGTTAAAGCGCGGCGACTCCGACTGCGTCACCATCACGCCATCCGAAGTAAGGCAGCGGTGTACCTGGCTGTAGAACTCAGCGGTAAACAAGCCCTCTCCCGGCCCAACCGGGTCTGCAGAGTCCACAATGATGAGGTCGTAACGGCCGTCTTCGCACTCGTTGATATACTTTATGCCATCTTCCACCAGCAGGTTCAGGCGCGGGTTATCAAATGCAATGGCTGTTTCCGGCAGGTGCAGTTTGCAGGCTTCTATCACCAGTTCGTCAATTTCCACTAGCGTCACTTCTTCCAGTTGTTTGTGGCGCAGCAGTTCACGCACCGTACCACCGTCACCACCGCCTATTACTAGTGCACGCTTTGCTTTGGTATGGCTGAACATCGGCACGTGTGTGATCATCTCATGGTACACGTACTCGTCTTTCTGCGTGCACATCACCATGCCGTCCAGCGTGAGCATGTTGCCGTATGCCAATGTTTCATATATTTCCACGCGCTGGTAAGGCGAGTCTTTCTTGTAGAGCTGCTTACCAGAGTGCTTCAGCGACAGCGCAATGTTCTCGTCGCGCTCCGTGAACCATACATCTCGGGTAATGGTGCCATCTGCCTCAATGGACTTCGGCTCCACATCGCGCAGGCTATCCAGGTTAAAATCGTTGCGCTTCAGCAGGCTTAGTTGGCCGCGGCGCAGCTCCATTGAAGAGCCATGGCCTGCTTCGAAGGCATCTTTCAGAAAATTATAGGATACCCAGGGGTCAACGGAGTCGCCACAGGTGAACAGGTCTACGGCGGCATACCCATACTCTGGCCAGGTATGAATGGCCAGATGGCTTTCCTGTATCACCACCACCCCGGAAACGCCATAGGGCGAGAAATGGTGAAATGTACTGTTGATGACGGTGGCTCCGGCTGTTTCGGCAGCGGCTACCATGCTGTTCTCAATATGAATAACATCGTTCATCAGCTCAGGAGAGCAATCGTAAAACTCAACTAAAATATGTCTGCCTAAAGCGTTCATCAATGGGTATGAAAGGTTGAATATTGAAATCAAGGCAAAAAAACGAAATCTGCCGCTAGTATCAAAAGTGAAACATCAGTACAAACATATACTGCATTGGGGGCCAATGTGTTAATTATTTACCTTGTTTATTAGCCGCTATCCTCCAACAGCCCCGGCGGGGCGACCTGCTGATAGGCTGATAGTACCGGATGCTTTTAGCTCCAAAAGAGCGACCTATAAAAATATCCCAAACAGATCGCTCTACTGGAGCTTGAGTATTACCCGGATTGATTTCTAGCAACAGAACGTCCCGCTGGGACTGAAAACGTACCAAACAAGTCAGGTAATAGCTTTAGCACCTCACTCTTGCTGTGCTACTACAGACCCGACTATGCCGTGTGCTGCTCTTTCTTAATGATGGTGTCAACTTTATACTCCTCCACCAAGTCCTCAAAAACATCAAAGGCATCATCAAAGGCATTAAACTCCTTCAGCAGGTTAAACTGCGCCACGTGGTAAATCAGGAACAGCTCCGACTGCGTAAAGCTCGCTTTGGTGATAAAACTATAGTATTCACCCTTGTCATGCGTTTCAGAACGGTAGCGTTGAATGAGCTTAAACAGCACACTTAGGTTTTTGAGGTAAGGGTCCAGGCTGTTCTGGTAAAAGGAGAAGTGGTAGGTGAAATAATCGCGGAAAATGCTTAACAGCGCTTCCTCCGTTCTATCCTGAGGCTGCAGGTCCCGTACTTTCTGTATGAATGAGGACTGCACCTTCTCCTGAAAGAAGACGAAAAAGTTGGTGCCTCTCCGCTCGCTCTTGTTGATGTCATAAGCGGTAAGGGAGTCGATGATATCGTTGTGCTTGTTAATGAAGCTAATGTAGAGCGTAGAGAAGTTCTGCTGCTGGAATATCTTCTGAGTCTTGTGCAACTCGAAGCGCTGCAGTTCAAACTCCCGCTTTTGATAGGTGAGGGTGGCAAAGAAAAGGAATACCCCGGCCAGCGCCCATAGTGAACCGACAATACCACCTATAAACTCGCCATACTCCCCAAACGTGCCCCCTTCCCTTTCGCCGGTTTCGGCATACAGTTCATGTACAAGGTTGAATTTGATGGTTCCCCATATCAGTACGATGGCACCAGCTGTAATAAGTATGTAACCGATAATCTCATAGCGGCTCAGATTCTGCTTTTTTTCTGGCATGCAAAGGGTAAGGTATAGCTTAATTTTTAGCTACACTTACTGCTAATCCCCTTAATCGGTTTCCGTTAAATTGTTTTTACCAAGCTCGAAGGCGCGAATAGTATCCAGCATTTTAAGCAGTGTGTTGGTATCAAAGAACAAAAGCAGCGGCAACTCCACGCTTTTAGAGTTATGGGTAAATTGTGTAATCACCGTGAAAACAAGTGGCTGAAACAGCGGGTGCTGCACCAGTATGCCTTTGAGTGAGTCGGCGATGTGGCTTTTAGGGGCTTTAGGCGGCGACCCGTAGATATTGGCTTTGAGGATGTTGGCCAGCTGCGTGACAAGGGCGCCCGTGATGATGTTGCTTATCTCCAGTAGCAGCGACTCCTGCATCACTGTCAGTTCCCCTTTCTGCACCTCCAGCATACTGAGGCAAATCTCGGAAAGCCGGACAATGTGGTCATCTGAAAAGAGCATCAGGGTGGCTCCGTTGAACTCCCCCTTTACATCCGACTGAATGATAATGTGGGTGTCCTCATACTTTGCCACCAGGTTCAGGAGTTCCTTTACCTCTATCAGCGTGATATCAGGAACCTTCAGCAGCACCCTGTCTTTAGCGATGGCTGCAAAAGAATCTGCGGCACGGGCCAGCCCGATATTCAGGATCTCCTTGATTATGTCTCTCTCTAACTCTGTTATATGAGGTTCCGTCATCATGTTATCGCCTTAGTATTTTTAGCTTCCCTGCCTTTTGAGCATGCTCAGAGTTTAATCTTCGCAGCCCGGAAAATAATTTCAAACATGCTCCTGTGCCTGCCGCCTGTTCATAAAATAGCGTGTGGTGGCGGGCACATCCAGCACCAGGCACACTTTACCTGTTCCCAGCAGGGTAACTCCACCATACAAGTCAATCCGGTCGAGTGGCTTGCTCATGGGCTTTACCACAATATCCTGCTGCCTGTATAATTTATCTACAATTAAACCAATTTTCCTATTATTGTAAGAAACAACCACAATGTTCTGCACCTGCCCTTTCAACCTGCTTTTATCACCCAGACGCATCTGGTGTTCATCAGTATTCAGCAACTCGTGCAGGTATACCACCGTGATAGCCTCTCCTTTCAGGTCAGCAATCATTACATCGCCTACCTCATGCAACTCATCTTTGTCCAGGGCAATTACCTGCTCTGTGTGTATGAGCGGAATGGCATAGAATATCTCATCTACCTCGAACAGCAGCGCTCCCTTCACCGCAATGGATGTTGGCAGTTGCATGGAGAAGGTAGTGCCTTTTCCTTTTTCTGATTTTACCATCAGCCGCCCACCAATGGAGTCTATCGCATTTTTTACCACATCCAGCCCCACACCGCGGCCTGAAAACTCCGTTACTTCTTTGGCTGTAGAAAAACCCGGCTCAAAGAGGAACGACAGTACTTCTGCTTCCGTTAGTCCTTCGGCTGCATCGGCCGTAATAAGGTGCCGCTCCACAGCAGTGCGCTTAATCAGCTTAAAGTCCATGCCTTTGCCGTCGTCAGCGAGTTCAATCAGCACGTTTTCCCGATCGCTCTTTGCGCTCAGGGTCAGGTGCCCCATACGTGGTTTCTCTTTCTTCTCGCGTTCCGCCGGTGTCTCCAGCCCGTGCGTTACCGCATTCCGGACCAGGTGCAGCAACGAGTCCGTCATTATCTGCAGGATATTACGATCAATCTGTATATCCTGGCCAATCAATTCCAGATCCACCTCTTTTTTCTCTGCTGCTGCAATGTCGCGCACAATGCGCGGAAACTTGTTAAAAAGCGAGCCGATGTTTACCAGCCGCGCATCCATCACGCTGTACTGCAGGTCTTCCGTGATGCGGTACAGGTGCGAACTGACTGTTTTCAGCTCCTCATTGCCCATGTCCTTGCTGATGGAGAGGATACGGTCACGGTCAATCATCAGCTCTCCCACCAAGTTCATCAGGTGGTCCAGTTTCTTTATCTGGATGTACACCAGGTCCGACAGCGACAGATTCTTGGACGTGTTGTACTTCTGTACTTTTGCCAGTTCAATGGCACTGTCAGACAGATTTTCGACAATAATGTCGAGGTTGCGCAGCAGCACAGGGTCCGGTTCTGCCTCCTGATTACTGTCGATGTTTGTGATGAGTTCGCCCAACAGGTCGATCCCATCGAAAAGCACCGTGACCACTTCATCACTAAATGCCAGTTCTTTGTTTCGGATCAGGCTGAAAGCTGTCTCCAGTTTATGCGACACATCAGAGATCTGAAGATAGCCGATCGCCTTGGAATTGGCTTTCATATTATGCAGCAGACGGAATATTTCAGCCAGCGTTTGTTCGTCGTCCGGCTGTTTTTCAAGGGTACTGATATGCCTGTTCAGAGCATCGAAATACTCCAGCGCCTCGGCAATAAATATTTCTTTATACTCTTGTTCTCTCGATTTCATGCTACGCTGTCAGTTGCGCTGACCTGATACTGTCTGCCACATCCCTGCCCGGGCTTATACCCAAAACAGGTGGCACTGTGTTTTTGCCACTTACTGGCAAAAGGCGATGTATAGAATAACTTTGCCCTTATATGGTATCTCCGTTCAAGGCTTTTCTTTTCAAATCTGAGGTTAACATAAAGCTGTTAGTCTTCCGCCAAAACCTTGCTCACCACTTCCAGCACTTTTTCTTCTGAAAACGGCTTCACAATATAAGATTTTGCCCCATACTCCATCGCCTCATTCACGATTACCTCCTGTCCTACAGCACTCACAATGATTACTTTCATATCAGGTTGCTCTGCTTTTATGCCTTTCAGCACATCCAGGCCAGTGTTGTCTGGCAGAATAACATCCAGCGTAATCAGGTCAGGTTTTGTTTCCTTCGCCAGTTCCAGCGCCGTTTGTCCATTCGGCGCCTCCCCCACTACCTCGTAACCCGCATCCGACAGCATGTTTTTTAACAAGGTGCGCATATAGAAGGAGTCATCTACTATTAATATTCTTTTCATACTTAATTCAAGTATAGGTTTTAAAATTTATGCTTCCCTTACCCGGGGAGTTCCCTGACTTCATCCTGTGTCAGTATTTTATGCATGTCCAGCACTATGATCAGGCGATCACCTGTTCTGGCTAGCCCTTCTATAAAGTTTTCGCTGATATTCACATCCTGCAGAAAAGAAGGCGCCTTATCAATTTTCGATATCGGAAGGTTCAACGACTGTGGCATCTCTTTTACTGTTACTCCTATACTATAACCTTTCGCCTCTATCACGAGGGTATAGGTGAGGTCAGGGTTCAGACCGTCCAGCAAAGGAGCAGGCCTAATGTTGAAGCGATCCTCCAGGTCAATAATAGCGATAATATCCCCGCGAATGTTCGCCACTCCTTTCACAAAGTGTGGTGTCCGTGGCATTCGGGTGGTCGCTGGTGTAATGTTCACCTCTTTTACCTGCTCAATCTTGATAGCGTAATATTCCGCCCCAAGTTTAAACACGATGAGGTGTACCATTTCCTCCTTCACGGGCTGTGGCTCAGCTGCTTTCTTTCCTTCTGCAGCAGGCGCATCCATTGCAGCGGCTTTGTCGTTTTCTGCCGGCTTTTCCGCTGTTTTATCAGCAGTTTGGGTTTGCTTCGCCATTACTTCGTTCTTTTTTCTCCCGAGTTACCAGCTCCGCTTCTTCTGGAACCTATTGCCAGCCTGTTATTGCCGGTAGTAGCCTTCTCAATTTTTTGCGGCACAGGTATAGAAGTCAGGCGGCGGACCTTGCCACTGTTAAATACCAGGTTACCATCAATCAACTTAAAGGCAGAGATACTAATCTGAAGGTCTGCGGCAATGTCGTTTAGGTTCTGGGAAGATGAGGTAAGTTCCTGCATGGAGCCTGACAGTTGTTTGGCTGTGCTGGCTACCTGCTGTGTGCCGGATGCTGTTTGTTCTGCGATGGCCACCACTTCCTCCACATACTTCACCACGTCCCCGATAGAAGATTTCTGTATTTCCGTTGCCGTTAAGATGTCCTGGGCTGTGCGCAGCGTTTCGCCACTAGAGGCAGCAATGTTTTTGAAAGCGCCGGACGCCTCGAAGGTGGCGTTCTTTCCTTTCGACACCCTACCCTCCATAGTAGAGATGGCGGTAGCAGCCGAGGCCGTGTCTTTTTTCACATCCTCTACGAGCGTGGCAATTTCACTCGCAGATTTGCGTGATCCTTCGGCCAGCTTCCTTATTTCTTCGGCTACCACGGCAAACCCACGGCCTGCATCGCCGGCCCGAGCCGCCTCAATGGCAGCATTCAGGGCGAGTAGGTTTGTCTGCGCCGCAATGTCTGTGATGACTCCAAGTGACTTTGATATTTCTTGGGAGCGGGTGCTCAATACTTCAATTGTTTTGGCCGTCAGGGCGGCAGAGCTGGAGATTTCTTCCATGTTCTTCACCACTTCAGCCACCGTCTTCAAACCAATTTGAGAATTTTCCTCACCAAGTAAGGCCGACTTGTTTACAACCTCTGCCCTATTGGCAGTGTCTTTGGTCGTTTTCATGATCTCTTCGATCAATTTGAAGGCCTGGTCAGTTTTGAGGGCTTGGTTCTGGGCACCTTCCGCCATTTGTTGCATGGCAAGGGCCACATCCAGCGTTACTTTGTTCATTTCCAGTCCTTTGCCAGCCATTTCCTCAGAAGAACTTCCTACTATCAGCGACGAATCATTGATTTCGCCGAGCAGGGTATTTAGGTTTTCTACTGCTAAGTTCAGGGCATTGGCTGTATCCAGAATGTCACCGGCTGTGTGTGCCTCCACTTTCTGCGTCAGGTCTCCTTCGGAGATAGCGCGTACCACACGAGATACATCCAACATAGGCGTTACAATGGACTCCAGCAAGTCGTTTACGGTGTCTACGAGTTCTTTCCAGCTACCGCCCACACCTTGTAGGGTGGCGCGTTCTGTCAGTTTTCCTTCCACACCGGCTACCCTGGCCACGCGGCTTACCTCACCGGCCAGTCGGTTCAGGTCCACCACCATGGTATTAATCGTTTCTGCCAGATCGGCTACCTCTCCTTTGGCTTCCAGTGTCAGCTTTCTGGTCAGGTCTCCTTTTGATACGGCCGTTACTACCTGCACAATACCGCGCACTTGAGTTGTCAGGTTGCTGGCCATGGTGTTTACATTATCGGTCAGGTCTTTCCAGACACCGGCTACGTTTGGCACGTTGGCCTGGCCACCTAGTTTACCCTCCGTACCCACTTCCAGGGCCACACGCGTTACCTCCCCGGCAAAAATGTTCAGGGAATCCACCATTCGGTTGATGTTCTCCTTCAGCTCAGCCATCTCTCCCTTCACATCCACCGACACTTTCTGCGTCAGGTCACCTTTCGCCACAGCAGTAGATACTTTGGCGATGTCGCGCACCTGAGAAGTCAGATTGCTGGCCATGGTGTTTACATTGTCTGTTAGTTCTTTCCAGGTTCCTCGTACCTTCGGCACATTGGCCTGGCCACCCAGTTTACCTTCGGTACCCACCTCACGGGCCACACGCGTTACCTCGTCAGCAAACACGTTGAGCGAGTCCACCATCTGGTTCAGGTTCTCCTTCAGGTCCAGGATCTCACCACGGGCTTCCACGGATACCTTCTGGGTCAGGTCACCTTTCGCCACCGCAGTCGCTACTTTGGCAATGTCGCGCACCTGAGAAGTCAGGTTTGAAGCCATAGAGTTCACGTTGTCTGTCAGGTCTTTCCAGGTTCCACCAACGTTCGGCACGTTGGCCTGGCCGCCGAGTTTACCCTCTGTACCCACTTCTCGGGCCACACGCGTTACCTCGTCACCGAATATATTGAGGGAGTCCACCATTTGGTTGATGTTCTCTTTCAGCTCTCCAAGCTCCCCTTTTACGTCCACTGACACCTTCTGGGTCAGGTCGCCTTTGGCCACCGCAGTCGCTACATTCGCAATGTCGCGTACCTGCGAAGTAAGGTTCGAGGCCATGGTGTTTACATTCTCCGTCAGGTCTTTCCAGGTGCCGCCTACTCTTGGCACATTGGCCTGGCCGCCTAGCTTACCTTCGGTACCCACCTCACGGGCCACACGCGTTACCTCATCGGCAAACACGTTCAGGGAGTCTACCATCTGGTTCACGTTTACCTTCAGCTCAGCCATCTCGCCTTTCACGTTTACCGTGATCTTCTGGCTCAAATCTCCTTTGGCTACGGCAGTCGCCACATTGGCAATGTCCCGCACCTGTGAGGTTAGGTTGCTGGCCATCGTGTTTACGTTGTCAGCCAGGTCTTTCCAGATACCCGCTACGCGCGGCACATTGGCTTGGCCTCCTAATATACCTTCAGTACCCACTTCACGTGCCACACGGGTTACTTCCGCGCCAAACACGTTCAGCTGGTCTACCATTTCATTTAAGATGTCTTTCAGCTGCGCAATCTCGCCTTTCACATCCACCGTAATCTTTTGGCTCAAATCGCCTTTTGCCACCGCAGTTGCTACGTTGGCAATATCGCGCATCTGGAAGGTCAGGTTGCTGGTCATGGTGTTCACGTTGTCCGTCAACTCCTTCCATACCCCACCCACACGCGGCACGTTGGCCTGTCCGCCCAGTTTACCTTCGGTACCTACTTCGCGGGTCACGCGGGTTACTTCCCCGGCAAACACGTTCAGCGATTCCACCATCTGATTGATAATATCCTTCAGATCGGCAATCTCGCCCTTCACGTTCACCGTTACCTTCTGGGTCAGGTCGCCTTTGGCCACCGCAGTCGCCACATTGGCAATATCCCGCACCTGAGAGGTCAGGTTGCTGGCCATGGTGTTTACGTTGTCCGTCAGGTCTTTCCAGGTTCCGCCTACGTTCGGCACTTTCGCCTGACCGCCCAGCTTACCTTCCGTACCTACCTCGCGCGCCACACGGGTTACCTCGTCAGCAAACACGTTGAGCGAGTCCACCATCTGGTTCACATTGTCCTTCAGCTGCGCAAACTCTCCGCGTACATCCACCGACACTTTTTGCGTCAGGTTTCCTTTCGCTACGGCAGTAGCCACGTTGGCAATATCCCGCACCTGTGCTGTCAGGTTCGAGGCCATTACGTTTACATTGTCCGTTAAATCCTTCCAGATACCGGCCACGTTTGGCACAGAAGCCTGTCCACCCAGTTTACCCTCGGTACCCACTTCGAGCGCTACACGGGTCACCTCCCCTGCAAACAGGTTCAGGTTATCGATGGTGCGGTTGATGGTTTCGGCCATCACCTTGAAGTCACCGGAAACAGGAATCTGGAATGTCTCATCGAGATTACCTCTGGAGATGTTTTTCAACACCTTGCCTACCTCCAGTACCGGCACCGCGATGGAATCTACCAGACCGTTGATGTTGTTTATCATGTCTTTCCAGAAACCGGAGGCGTTCTCGGCAGAGGCACGGGCCTTCAGGTTTCCTTCCACACCGGCCACTTTGGAGATACGGGATACTTCACCACCTACCCCGCCAATCATCTCCACCATGGAGTTGTAGGCTTCGGCGATTTCGGCGAACAGGTCGTCGTTCTGCTTGGTCAGGCGAACAGAAATATCTCCTTTCTTAAATGCATCGAGGGCATAGAGCACATTGTTCAGTTGCTCGCTGATGTACTCGGGGTTATTCGCCAGCTTTGCCAACTTAGCCTGCTGCGAACTATCTCCTTTTGCTTTTCCGCCGTTTTTATCTCCTTTGATGCCATTAGGATTCACACTGCCCGGCACTGTAGCCGTAGCAGGCTTGCCAGCTGCCTGTGCTTTGGCAGGGGCAGCGGCAGGTTTAGCCGGTGCATCTGGCGCTGGTTTGGTGAGTTTGCCATTTTCTACACTTGATTTTGGAGCAGGGTTCTTCTCTTCTCTGGCTTCCACATCACTGATGAGCTTTTCTTTGCTCAACTTCAAGTTTTTACCTAAGGCCATATTCGTTTGATTGGAATGGGTATCGTTTCACTCGTTCTGCATCAAGCCGGCCTCAGGCCTAAAGCTTGTGTTCTTCTAATGCAGAGGAGCTCCAAATTGAAGTGCAATTTAACGAAAAAAGATGATGAATAAAATCAGGTACTTTTGTTGATTTACGCGTTATTCTTCCATGAATTCTGCTGCCAGCGCATGGTAGTCTTTTGCCCCGTTGGAGGATGCGTCGTAGTTGAGAACACTCTTTCCAAAAGATGGCGCCTCTGCCAGCTTCACGTTCATGCGGATATGGTTTTTAAAGATCTTCTCCTTTACGTTCTCCTGCAGGTACTCCAGCACCTCCTGGCTTAGCTTACGGCGTATATCATACATCACCACAACAATGCCTCTTATTTTTAGTTTCGGGTTCAGCGTTTTTCTCACTTTCTCCACCGTATTCATTATCTGGTCGAGGCCCTGCAGCGTGAGCACCTCCATTTGCAAAGGAATGAGCACCTCCTGTGCTGCTGTGAGGGCGTTCAGAGTCAGAACGGAAAGTGACGGCGGGCAGTCTATCAGCACATAATCAAAGTCCTTCACTTCTGCCAGTATGTTCTTCAGAAACTTCTCCCGCTCCGGCTGCGTCACAAGGGATATCTCAATATCCACAAGCTCGTTAGAGCCAGGCACTATCCAAAGGCCGTCCTTCTCTACAATAACATCATTCACGCTTTTGTTACCAAGGAAAACCTCCGCGAGTGTGGCGTCGGGGCTGGCCACCGCCAGCGAATACGACAGGTTACTCTGTGGGTCGAGGTCAAGCAACAGCACTTTCTTGCCTGATTTGCTCAGCGCGCTGCCCAGGTTTATGGTTGTAGTTGTTTTACCAGTGCCGCCTTTCTGGTTGATAACGGCCACTACCTTTGTTTTTGCCATGAAGTTTGTTTAGTAGGGCACATACCGCAAATGTAGCATATGCCATGCCTCTAAGCTATCAATTTTCTCTATAACTCCGAAATAGGTAAATGATCGGTGTACCTGAAGCATAGCTACAGCATCTGCTCCATGTTGTGCTTCAGCAGTACCCCAGTCTGCAGATGGATGCCTTCCCACTTCTCAAGCGGCAGGGCAACAGCCACTACATTAGCAGGTTCCAGGTAATTAACCTGCTGCCCGGCCAGGTCGCGAATCAGTTTTGTGAGGCCGGGGTTATGGCCTACCAGCAGCACCTGCTTCACATGCTCGGGCAGCTCACCTATACTTTTCAGCAGCTGTGACTCCCGCGCATTGTACAAATCCGGATTATAAGTGATATCTTCCTCGTCGAAGTATAAACGGGCGGCAATAGTACGTGCCGTAAGGCCGGCACGTGGGGCGGGGCTGGACAGCAGGCAGTCAATTTTAACGAAATTTTCGCGCAGCCATTTCCCTGTCTGGTTCGCCTGGTGCAGCCCGTGCTGCGTAAGCTCCCGCTCAAAGTCTGGCTGCAGCGGATAAGGGTCATACGCCTCTGCATGGCGGCAAATGAGTAATGTTCTTTGCATATAAAATTGAAGTGACCGTATAGGCTAAAGATAACTGAATATAAATAAAATCGGGCTTTTTAGCTCCTTGTTAAACCTATGTTCTACGGTTGAGGTTGTAATTGTTAGAAAAAAAGACTGAACTTTGGGCAAATCTGGATTTGCCCGCCTGTAAATATAAAGCATGACAAAAAACTTAGTTATAGTAGAGTCGCCTGCAAAGGCAAAGACAATCGAAGGATACCTGGGGAAGGACTTCACTGTGAAGTCGAGTTTCGGCCACGTACGGGACCTGCCGAAGGGTAATAATGCCATCGACATTGAGCATGGCTTTAAGCCGACCTATGTCGTGTCCAGTGACAAAAAAGAGGTGGTGGCACAGCTACGCAAGCTCGCAAAAGAAGCTGATATAGTTTGGCTGGCATCGGATGATGACCGCGAGGGTGAGGCCATTTCGTGGCACCTGACCGAGGCGCTGAACCTGAACGATGCCAAAACGCGCCGCATTGTGTTCCGCGAGATCACCAAAAGCGCCATCCTCAACGCCATCAGCACACCGCGTGGCATCGACATGGACCTGGTGAACGCACAACAGGCACGCCGCATACTGGACCGCCTGGTGGGTTTTGAACTCTCTCCTGTGCTTTGGAAAAAGATAAAAACAGGTCTTTCTGCCGGACGTGTACAGTCGGTGGCGGTTCGTTTGGTGGTAGAGCGGGAGCGTGAGATTGATCGCCACCAGGCCGAGGCATCTTTCCGCATCACCGCGAGCTTTGATGTGCAGGGCAAGGCGCTGGAGGCGGAACTGCCTACTAAGTTTAAAACAGAACAAGAAGCACAAGCCTTTCTGCAGCAATGCGTGGGGGCCGACTATACTATTGAGAACCTGGAGAAAAAGCCACTGAAGCGCAGCCCGGCTCCTCCATTCACCACCTCTACCCTACAGCAGGAAGCCAGCCGCAAACTGTACTTTTCGGTAGCGCAAACCATGACGGTGGCGCAGCGCCTGTACGAGGCCGGTAAAATATCTTATATGCGTACCGACTCGTTGAACCTTTCGGAAGAGGCGATACAAGGAGCCACGAGAGAGATAAACCGCTCTTTCGGAGAGCAGTTTGTGAAGGTGCGTCATTTTAAAACCAAATCTGCCGGGGCACAGGAGGCACACGAAGCCATTCGCCCTACGGATTTCTCGCAGATGGTGGCCAGCAGCGACCGCAACGAGCAGCGCCTGTACGAACTGATCTGGAAGCGTGCCATCGCCTCGCAAATGGCGGATGCCCAGATAGAGAAAACCACAGTAACGATTGGTGTCTCTACGCAGCCAAACCAGAAATTGCAGGCTACCGGCGAAGTCATCAAATTTGAAGGTTTCCTAAAAGTATACATCGAGTCGAAAGACGATGATGAGGAGGGTGCTGATGAGGATGTGAAAGGTATGCTGCCGCCGCTGAGCATCGGGCAGGCTATTAGCCTGCGCCAGATGCTGGCCACGCAACGCTTCACCCGCCCCGCCGCACGTTATACAGAAGCCAGCCTTGTGAAGAAGTTGGAGGAAATGGGCATTGGTCGTCCTTCTACCTATGCGCCTACCATATCTACCATACAGAAGCGCGGCTATGTGGAAAAAGACGCCCGTGAAGGGAAAGAGCGCAACTATCAGGTGCTGACGCTGAAAAGCGACAACATCACGACCCAAACCAAAACCGAGATTACAGGCGCTGAGAAAGCAAAGCTCTTCCCGACGGACACGGCCATGGTGGTGAACGATTTCCTGGTGGAGCACTTCCCGAACGTAATCGACTACTCCTTTACCGCACGTGTGGAGGCTGAGTTTGATGAGATTGCGCAGGGCCAGCAGCAATGGGAAACCATGCTGGACCAGTTCTACCAGAAATTCCACCAGCGCATCGAGTCGAGTGAAAGCATCAACAGGGCGGATGTCTCCGGGGCAAGAGAATTAGGTGCAGACCCTGCGACAGGCAAAACCATCCTGGCGAAGCTTGGCCGCTACGGCCCTTATGTGCAGTTGGGTGAGGAAAACGAAGAAACTGGTGAGAAGCCGGTATACGCTAGCTTGCGCAAAGGCCAGTTTGTAGAGAGCCTTACGCTGGAAGACGCGCTGGACCTATTCAAGCTGCCGCGCATTGTGGGCACCTTCGAGGACAAAGAAATGACAGCCGCCATTGGTCGCTTCGGACCATACATCCGCCACGAGGGCAAGTTCTACTCCCTGCCAAAAACCCTGGACCCGATGCTGGTAACGGCTGATGAAGCGGTTGACCTTATACAGGCCAAGCGCAAAGCCGATGCCGAAAAGCTTATTAAGTCTTTTGACGAAAACCCGGATATTCAGGTGCTCAATGGCCGCTACGGCCCTTACATTGTGGCGGGCAAGAAGAACGTAAAAATTCCGAAAGGCAAAGAGCCAAGCGAATTAACTTTGCAGGAATGCCTGGATTTAGCGGAGGCGACACCGGAGAAAAAAGGACGCGGCGGCTTCAAGAAAAAAGCAGACGCCGATACGCCTGCCAAGAAACCGGCTGCCAAAGCGAAAGCTGCAACTGCAAAAAAAGCTACCCCGAAAAAAGCCTCGGCTAAAACAACGGCAGCCAAAGCAGCGGCAAAGAAGAAGACTGTTAAATAACAAAGCATTTCCATATAAAAAGTCACTCCCAGCCAGGAGTGGCTTTTTACGCTTTAATGCGCAGCAAACCTTTTAAAGATGTGGTATATGGGCTGGATAAGAACTTCTTTTGCAGCATCCAGGGAGCTCTTTTCTCTTCTTCAACGTCTTTTTCATTTTTATTTCCCTGTACCGCATATTTCAGCGCATGATGGCCGAAACGCTGGCGCAGGGTGTCCAGGGTGTCCATCAATTTGCTGTGCTTTTCCCCGTTCTGGTTACTGAACAAATCCAGCTGCACCTCCGATGCCGGCACAAGGCCATTTAAGATGATACCGACCTTTACATAGCGCTTGCCGGGCCGGAACATATCTTTCAACAGGTGCATGGCGCGCGGCAGCAATTCAAGTTCACTGTTGGTGGGCTGCGGCAGTTGTATGGTGCGGCTGTTACAGTACACATGCTCCGTTACGGCAAAGCGGTTCGTCATCAGAAAAACCGTGACACCGCTGGCGCAGCTGTTCTGCCTGCGCAGCTTGGTGGCGCAGCGCACAGTATGTGTAGAGAGCGCCTCTTCTATATCGCACAACTCCGTGAGCGGCCTGCCAAAAGAGCGCGAGGTGCAGATATTTTTCTTGTCCGGCGTCTCCAGCTCCAGGTCCTGGCAAGGCTGCCCCCGGAGTTCCAGCAGCGTGCGCAGCCCGGTTACAGCCATGTTTTTCTTTACCCAGCCATCCGGCATTCTGCTCAAATCCCAGGCGGTCGTCACGTTCAGCTGCTGCAACCGCTTCGCATGCTGCCGCCCGATGCCCCACACGTCTCCGACAGGTGTTTTCCGCAGCGCCTCCTCCGTTTCGGCTGCTGTATGAAGTGCCAGCACGCCACCTGCCTCCGCTCGTTTTTTTGCCAGCCTGTTAGCCAACTTGGCCAACGTCTTTGTTCCCGCCGCCCCCACCGACACAGGTATACCGGTCCACTTCTTCACTGTCTCCCGGACGCTGCGCCCCCACTCCTCCACCTCCTCCGGCTTCAGGTGGCTCAGGTCCAGAAAGCATTCGTCGATAGAGTAGATTTCCAGGTTGGGGGTAAACTGCGACAGCGTACTCACCACGCGTCGCGACATATCGCCGTAAAGTTCATAGTTGGAGCTGAACACCTCCACCCGCTCCCGCTTTATCAAATCTTTCAACTGGAAGTAAGGCATACCCATTTTTATACCAAGGGCTTTGGCCTCATCAGACCGGGCAATCACGCAGCCGTCGTTGTTGCTGAGCACCACCACCGGCACATCTTCCAATTCAGGCCGAAAAACCCGCTCACAGGATACATAAAAACTGTTGCAGTCTACCAGGGCGAAACGTAGAGTTGTTGTCATGCATTACACTTTTTTAACGATGCCCACTACTACACCCCAAATCCGGCCCATGTCCGGGTGGTTAATCCGAATACTCTTGTACTTCGGGTTTTCAGGCTCCAGGTAAGCACCATCGGGTTTGTCTATTAAACGTTTAATTGTGAACTCACCGGCTACAAACGCCAGTACAATGCGCCCGCTCGTCGCCTTCAGAGAACGGTCTATCACCACGAGGTCTCCGGGCTCTATATGCGCTCCAATCATGGAGTCACCCTCCACACGCGCCAGAAAAGTAGCCGTTGGATTCTGCGTGATATACGCGTTCAGGTCAATCGGCTCCGCATCGTAATCTGCTGCGGGGCTTGGAAAGCCCGCCTGCACGGCCGATGAAAATAATTCTAAGCGATGCGCTGTCATATCATGTAACTGCATCACATCCGGTCTGTCTATGAGTATAACTTCTGCTTTCATACCGCTATTTTACGAATTAAATTAGTATTAGCTATATTTTATGCTAAATATTTTAGTATTTTATTTTAAAGATTCTTCTTCTGATCATTGTAGCAGTTTGATTATTAGCTCTTAATGTCTGCAAAACTCCTAGGGTGGAACAGCACTGGCAGGAGGCAACGCAAGCAGAATAGTTAGGGTATAGAGGTATGAGTGTAAATCAAATGTAGTATAAGATGAAAAAACGACTGGTGGTATTAACAGGAGCCGGAATCAGTGCCGAAAGCGGCATTGCCACGTTCCGGGATGCAAATGGGCTTTGGGAAGGGCATGATGTGATGGAGGTGGCCTCGCCGCAGGGCTGGCGCAAAAACCCGGACCTGGTGCTCGACTTTTATAACCAGCGTCGGAAAAACGCCCATAGCGTAGCACCTAACGCCGGCCATCAAGCGCTTGCTGACCTGGAGAAGGATTTTGATGTGCGCATTATCACTCAGAACGTAGATAACCTGCATGAACGCGCAGGCAGCAGCAACGTCCTTCACCTGCACGGCAAATTGTTTGAAAGTCGCAGCACCCTGGACCCCTCGCTTATATACCCCATGAAAGGCTGGGAACTGAAGAAAGGCGATAAGTGCTCGCGCGGGTCGCAATTACGGCCTAACATTGTATGGTTTGGGGAGCCGGTACCTATGATGGAGCAGGCAATGCAGGAGACGATGCAAGCCGATATCTTTCTGGTGGTAGGCACTTCGCTGGTGGTATACCCAGCCGCCGGCCTCGTGGACTTTGTACCCGACAACGTGCCCATTTTTGTAGTAGACCCTATCCTCCCTGAAATGCGTCGTCGCCCCAACCTGCACCGCTACGAGGAGAAAGCCAGCACCGGCATGGTTAAAGTGGCGCAGGTGCTGCGGGGGGAGTATTTGTAAATATGATAGTTATACTACATATGTCGAACTTAACTGCGCTGTGGCAACTACTTAGTTCAGACTCAAGTGCCGCTGCATGCTTGTTCAGGCGTCTGAGCATAGCTTGTGTTGCTAGGATACTCCCGCACCAGCAAAGACATCACTACCCTACCTGCTCTGGCGAATCGCTGCCTTACTTTTAACTAAAGCATAACTTAACATAATACTTCAACTACAGTCATCGAAATAGAAGTAACTGCCTGTTTGAATCTGGCTATACAGAAATAATGGACTAATCTTCTGCCTCTTCCCCTCTTTCCACAATATCACCTTCTGTAAAGAGGATGGTTTGCATCATCTCACGCCAAGCAGGCTTTTTGCGCAGCAGAAACTCCAGGTCCATACCGAAGTGCTTAAATTCCTCGTTCTGCGCATTTTTCATAATGGCTTTCGCCTCTTCGTCTTTCTCTACCGATATACGCTGCTCATACCAACTAATGGCTTCGGCTTCTTCAATAACGGAGGTGATCATGCGCACAAAGGTACGGGTGCTGTCTGACAACTCGTGGGCTGGTTCATGGTACTGTTCAGTAGGCATAGGTTATGCTGGATAAGGTGAATGAATATGTTATACCCTACGCTTCGCCGGTTTTCTCGGTTGCCAATGCATGGTGTAGGCTGTATATTAAGGAACTGGGAGGCAAAGGACTTGTCACTAAATCGCTGCGATAACCTTCCTTTCGCTTAAAATTAGAACCAGGCATCAGGCTAACAGACAACAAGGCTATCAATGGTTCTGTAACGGAACACTCCCTGACCTGCAGTTCCAGGCAATACTGATTCGATACAATTGATTTATGAATATTTACGTTCTCCCCTTATAGCAGCAAGCAGATCAAGTATGGCAGCTTTTTGTAACGTACTCTACCTGGCAGTCATCCCGCTTTCCTTTGCCTGTTCTCCGGACAAGGAAACGGAGCCTAAAGTGGAGCCTTACGCCCCCTACACCCTATCAACTGACGATTCCGAGTCATATTCCGGAGCGCTTTACCGTGCCGCCAGACAATGCCTTAACTGAAGAGGGCGTGGAGTTGGGGCGGCACCTGTTTTATGAGAAGAAACTTTCCGGCAATAACACCATGTCGTGCGGCAACTGCCACCAGCAGACCAAAGCCTTTACCGACGGCAAGGCGCTGGCGGTAGGTATTGACGGCATTGCGCACCGGCGAGGCGCGATGTCGCTGGCCAACATGCTATGGTTTAACCAGTTTAACTGGGATGGCGGCACCTTTAGCCTGGAAGAGCAGGCGCGTGGCCCCATCGAAAACCATGATGAACTGCACCAGGATATAGCAGAGGCTGTACACGAACTACAGGCGACCACGCTTTAACCGCCCCTTATATGCACGACGGTCGTTTCCAGACGCTGGAGGAGGTGCTGGACCATCACATGTCAGGTATAGCCGTATCATCCCACTTTAGCTGCAGAGTTATAGCATCGTGGCCAGCTAGGAATCCCTATATCGGAAATCGGAATCAGATAAGCGAAAACTCATTGCCTTCCTCCACACGCTGACAGACGAAAGATTTATACATGAGAAAGTCTTTTCTAGGCCAGAGTAAGGTATAAGTTTTACTTGCTGGTCTGGACCTATTGCCTCAAGATTTCAGCTTAGAGCTTTTTTTGAAACATGTTCTCAACTTGCATGGCTTGGTTTTGTTCTCTATACTACCGCAAATTGTAAACTTGCGGTAGTAGTATTACAACTCCTCCCCTCTATACCACAACTGCCCCTGCTCTATCTGCAGTGCTGATGGGATGTTGTTGTGGTAAAGCTGTCCGGTGCCCAGTCCCTGCGGCATGGTGATGTAGTAGTTGGCGGTGAACTGGCTGATGGCGTTGAGGCCGATGTTGGACTCTAGCGCAGAGGTTATCCACCAGCCGATGCTGTGTGCTTCCGCCAACTCTATCCATTCAGCGCTGGCAGCGAGGCCGCCTAGCAGCGTTGGCTTCAGAATAATGTACTGCGGGTTTATTTTTTCCAGCAAAGCAACTTTTCCCTCCGGCTGCTGCACACCTATCAGTTCCTCATCTAAGGCAATGGGCACAGGCGTATAGGCACAGAGTTGCGCCATGGCTTCATGCTGCCCCTGCCTGATGGGCTGCTCAATGGAATGAAGCTCGTAGCGAGCCAGCCGCTCCAGCTTTTTATAAGCCTCCTGCGGCGAAAAGGCACCGTTGGCATCTACACGCACTGTTAACTCCTGCGCGCCAGCTACCTCGCGTATACTTTGAAGTATCTCCAGTTCCTGCACAAAATCCAACCCACCTATTTTAAGTTTCAGGCAGCTGTAGCCTTCCTTCAGTTTCTTCTCTATCTGCGCCTGCATAAAGCGACTGTCGCCCATCCAGATGAGGCCGTTAATGGGAATGCCGGCCTCCCCGCGGCTGAAAGCATTGTTATACAGATGGCGCCGGCCGCCGTGCTGCAAATCGAGCAGCGCCGTTTCCAAGGCAAAACGCAGCGCCGGCCACTCCTGCAGTTGCAACTCCTTCGGCAGTGGCTTTTCCGCCTGCAGCTGTACCTGCTGTCCATTTACCAATTGCATCACCTCCTGTAGCTTCTGCTCCAGGTCAGGGCGGTCATCGATGCTCAGTCCGGCCAGCGGCGCGCATTCTCCTACTCCTATTATTTCCGGTGCATGCTCCTGCCATAAGTTCACGTAATAAAGCTTGTGCTCTGAAATGGCACCGCGCGAGGTGCGGGCGTCAAACTTAAACTGCAGGGTGTGGGGCGTATAGCTCAGGTTGAGACTCATGTGTTGCTGCTGTTGTTTTTGTGGCAAGATAAACCATAAACGGCAATTCTGACGTAGATGAAGATTCAAGTAGAAGCATACGGTAGCTAATTATTTTAAATTAATCTCGTACGCTTTAACTGAGCACCTGTAGCTGCTGTCTCACAGTACGGCAACTTTTACTATGTTACGGTGAAATTTCTAAACCTGCGGCCTCTACACTTGTTCAAATCTAAAGCCATTACCTTAAGAGGTAAAATAAGCCCAACCAACAGAAATATATGAGCACCATTTTTACAGCACCTGCCACACAACAAACCATACAGCAATACCAACAGATTCGGGCCCGCACTGAATCTGTTTGCCAGCCGCTGGAACCGGAAGACACCGTGGTACAACCCATTATAGATGTAAGTCCTCCCAAATGGCACATGGCACATACCAGCTGGTTCTTTGAAACGTTCCTGCTGCAGCCGTACCTGCCGGGCTATAAGCTTTTTCACAAGCAATACAGCTACCTCTTCAACTCCTACTATAACAGCGTGGGCAGCCGTGTGCAGCGCGACCAGCGCAGCACCCTCACTCGCCCGCCACTGCGCGACATTTACGCTTACCGCCAACACGTGGACGAGCACATGCAGCGTCTTTTCCAGCAACTGGATGAAGAGAAACTAGCAGGCTTGTTGCCCCTGTTGCAGCTGGGCCTGCAGCATGAGCAGCAGCACCAGGAGCTGCTCATCACCGACATCAAGTATATCCTCAGCACCAATCCGCTGCTGCCGGTTTATAAGCCACAGCAACAGCAGCCAGATAATAATCAGGCAACTAAAGCTACTTTCTTAGAGGTTCCGGGTGGCACGTATACCATCGGCTTCCAGGGTGAGGGCTTTAGTTTTGATAATGAACTGGGCGTGCATGAGGTGCTTTTGGAAAGTTTCCAAGTCATGAACAGGCTGGTGACCAATGGAGAGTACCTAGAGTTTATGCAGGATGGCGGGTATAAGGATTTTAGGCATTGGCTGGATGAGGGGTTTGCGCTGGTGAACAGCCAGAACCTGGAAGCACCGCTATACTGGGTGAAGCAGGAAGATGAATGGCATCGCTTTACAATGCACGGACTGGAGAAAGTGAACTCAAATGACCCGGTGTGCCACCTGAGTTTTTATGAAGCAGACGCCTATGCTAACTGGGCTGGAAAGCGCCTGCTCACAGAGTTCGAATGGGAGGCGGCATCGCAGGTATACCCGCCTGCAGGAGGAAACTTCGTGGAGAGCGGGCTGCTGGAGCCTACCGCCGCGGACCCTTCAACTGAAGGATTGCAACAGCTGTATGGCGATGTATGGGAATGGACCTACAGCGCCTATCACCCCTACCCGGGCTTTACGAAAGCACCCGGTGCCATTGGCGAGTATAACGGCAAGTTTATGCTGAACCAGATGGTGCTGCGCGGCGGCTCCTGCGCCACTTCTGAAAGCCACATCCGGACAACCTACCGCAATTTCTTTCACCCCGATAAGCGCTGGCAGTACAACGGCATCCGACTTGCACAAAAATAATCAGATGGAATTGACTCCAACAGTAGCCCCCATGATAGATTTGAGCCGCCAAGAGGACGGTACCAACAGTACAGAAACCTTTGCTAAGGTTGTGGCCGAGGGACTCAGCCAGGAGCCAAAGTCCCTGCCTTCGCGCTACTTTTACGACGCCGCGGGCAGCAGGCTTTTCCAGGACATTATGGCGCTGCCAGAGTACTACCTGACCCGCTGTGAGTTTAAAGTGCTGACGGAAAACCGGCAGGAAATGGCGAAGCAGTTTGCTGAAAATAGCTTTTTTCATTTGATTGACTTGGGTGCCGGCGACGCCATGAAAACTAAAATCCTGCTGCGGGAGCTGAATGAGCAGAAAAGCGCTTTCGATTACGTGCCCGTGGATATATCCGGAGACGCCATGCGGCAACTCAGTAATAGCCTGCAACAGGAAATGCCTTCCGTGGATGTACAGGCGGTAGTAGGAGAATATTTTCCGGCACTGGAATGGCTGCAGGAAAACAAGTCCGAGCGTAAGGTCGTGCTGTTCCTGGGTTCCAACATCGGCAACTTTAAAGCAGATGAAAGCAAACACTTTTTGCAGCGCATCTGCAGCAACCTTAGCCCCGGGGATAAACTACTGATGGGCATCGACCTGCGTAAGGACCCTGATACAATTTTAAGCGCTTATAACGATGCGTCCGGCGTAACAGCTGAGTTCAACCTGAACCTGCTGCGCCGCATTAACAGAGAGTTAGGTGGCAACTTTGAGGTTGAACAGTTCCGCCACTACCCTATCTACAACCCGCACGAGGGGGTGATGCGCAGCTTCCTTGTCAGCAAAAAGGAGCAGGATGTGTATATCCGAGACACTGGCCAAACCTTTCATTTTGATGCCTGGGAATCCATTCATACCGAAAATTCGCACAAGTATTCGCTGCAGCAGGTGTCGGAATTGGGGAAAGCCTGCGGTTTCAGTGTTGAAACGGTGTTTCAGGATGATGCCTGCCGCTTTGCTGACGTACTTTTTACTGTGGGTTGAGCTGTATAGCCCTTATTGCTATTGAGCTCTGTTCTGCCGCTGGTGTGTGTTCTCACCAACAGCTTGCTGATCAAAGACACAGCAAAAGCGGCTTATATCTTTTAATAAACTACTTCTCTCGTAGAACTGAAAATCTACCACCCTACCATGGAACACATCTCCCTTGCCTCCGGCTCAAGCTATTTCCGTAGCCCGGGAGCCGCCACTGCAGCCGCCATCTCTTCTTTACAAGCCGGTAAAACATTTTATGGCCCCACCGAAGGAACACCTGAACTGCGACAGGCAATTTGCAACTTATACAAGAGTGATGGACTTAGTGTAAGGCCGGAGCAGGTACTAATTACCCCTGGCAGCAAGCAGGCGCTGTTCAATTTGTTCACTATACTGCTGTGCCAGGGAGACGAGGTGGTGGTGCCGACACCGGCCTGGTTTGGGTTTCATGAGCTGATGAAATACAGCAAAGGGATGCTGGTGCCTCTCCCGACACAGCTATCCGAGCACTATACGTTAACACCGGAAGCACTTCGCAAGAACCTGAACAGCCGTAGCCGTATACTTTTACTAACAAACCCCGGCAACCCAACCGGTCGCGTGTATACCAAACAGGAACTGGAGGCACTGCTGGAGGTGACGAACGAATTCCCGAACTTATATATCCTGTCAGATGAAATATATGACCGTGTTACTTACAGCAGGCCTTTTACTTCTCTCCTTTCCTGCAAGGGGGCAAAAGAAGAAAAAATCCTCCTTATAAACGGCTTCTCCAAGTCTTTTGCCATGTCAGGCTGGCGCCTTGGCTATATGCTGGGGCCAGAAGAGGTCATCAAAAAGTGTATTGATTTCCAGGGAAGCACGCTGGCTGGCGTGAGTGTTTTCCTGCAGGACGCGGCACTGGCTACTATCGAAAAGCAAGACCAGGCACTCCCTCCTATGCTGGAGGTGCTGGCGCAAAACAGGCAGCTGATGCAGGAAGGGCTGGACGAAATACAGAAAGTGAAGTACTATACACCCGACGGCGCCTACTACTACTTCCCTGACTTCAGCCATCACCTCAACAGGGAAACACCGTCCGGTGAAACGATTATTACGTCCGTCGACCTCTGCCGTTACCTCCGCGAAAGCCACAATCTGGAACTCGTACCCGGAGACTACTTCGGCGCTCCCGGCCATGCCCGCATGTCCTTTGCCATCGAAACACCAAGATTACAGGAGGCTATGCAGCGGCTGAAGGAAGGGTTAGGAGCCTTGCATTGATAAATTGTTAATTGATAACTGTTGCTAAGTTTACTTGATGTGTAAAGAAGCAAGTAGCGTAATTGGGGAAACCTGCACTCCTTTTATTGTTAAGAATAGCCGCGCCCCCGCAGCGTGTGTACCAGCGAGTGTCTTTCCCCTTCCTCAAACAGCAATTAACGAACAACTAAGCTGCTGACTTCTTAAGCCTGCAGCACTTCTTATACTTCTCGCCGCTACCGCAGGGGCAAGGTTCGTTGCGGCCAACGCGTTTGCCGTAGGGATTCAGTAGCTCCTTAAAGTTGATCCGGAATCGGCGCTTGATATTCTTCTGATGAAAAATCTCTGTCAGCAGCTTGTATAGCTCTGGATGCTTTTCAGCCAGTTGGTCGGGCTTCTCGAAGAAATACTCCGTAACAACGGCAAAGAATTCTGCCTCGCTGGTAGCGCCATAGTTATTGATATCGGATTTACCTTGCTTGATTTTCTTTATTTTCCGGTACATCAGTTCCTGCCAGGGCCTTATTAGATCGTCTGGCAAATAAGCTTCCGGTGTACCGTCTATCTCTCCATCAGCCTGGTCCAGCATATGGGCAAATTCATGGATGCCCACATTCTTCCGATCGGCCATGTCGTTGAAGCCACGCTCCAGCGCAGGTTTGGAAAGGGTTACATAGTGGTCGTTCTGGAAAGGGTTTACGCGCCCCAGCACTTCTGAAACCGCCTCATTGTTTTCGTTTTTATAGCGCTTGATGCTTCCCGGAAACACCAGTACCTCACCCAGGTTCTGGTACTCCCAATCCCGGAAACCGAAGATAGGAATGATGGCACTCGCGCCAACCAATACCTTCGTCAGGTTGTCCACCACCACATCTATGCCGGTAACCCGCTTCTCTGACAGGAAGAGTTGCAGCATCTTCTCAAAGCGCCGCTTGTCTTCATCGGATTTCAGGGTATGGTAAAAGCCAACCCGGTCTATCAGAATTTTGCGCCACTCTGCCGGGAACTCCTGCGCCAGCACTTTTTTGCGCCTGCGCGTTTTGCGGGTGGCCCACCTATAAAAAAGCAGGCATACGCCTGCTACCAGTGCAATAAAAACTATGTAACCCATGCCTCTATTAAACGCGCCCTATGCAGGAAAGATGCTCAGACAACAAGTAAATTACATCCTCTTATATCTGAGTTGTCGAAACGCCCAAGCACTTCAAAGCTGCCATCCGTGTGAACACGTCCAATATCTTTGGTCTCAATAAAGGCGCAGGAATCAACATTAGCCAGATCTATCACGTTGATGCCGCCAGAGCGGTGCTCAGGGCTGATATCGAAGGGATCGTTAAGGTCGCGGAGGAGGATGCGCATGGTATAGCCGGGCCAGAAAATGCCTTCGCCTTTGGAATAACCCTGTGAGAGAAGTTCTGTCATGCCGTACTCGGAGTGAATAGCATCAACGCCAAAGCCCTTCTTTAGCTGTGCGTGTAACTCTTCCCGGATCATCTCGCGGCGGCGGCCCTTCATTCCTCCCGTCTCCATTACAATTACGCCGCCAAAGTCCTCCTGCCCTTTCAGTTCTTCTGCCAGGTCCAACAAGGCGTAGGAAACTCCAATCAGCAAAACTTTCTTTCCACGTTGCCTTGCCTGCCGCAGGGCCTGCAACAATTTGTCGTGCTCGCGCAGGTAAAAACCGTTCTCCTGCTGCCCCGTCTTCTTAACAAAATGGTCAACCATAGCCACCAGCGAAGAACCACCCTGCTCAAGGTAAGACGGCAGCAGGGCCAGCACGACATAACTTTGCAGCGGTCCGTAGAACTTCTCAAAGGTGCGCTCTGTTACGTGATTATACAATGTAAGGTCGGACACAAAGTGGCGGCTTCGGGTTTGCCGGGTTGTGCCGCTGCTGTAAAAAACAGTCTCAGCCTCGAAAGCGTCTGTTTTTACTTCGTGTTCCTTAAAGAACTCAATCGGCAAAAACGGAATCTGCTCCGGCACCTGTACCGCGCTTTGTTCTATACCCAGATACTGGATGTATGACCTGTAAACAGCATTGTGCTGCGCCTGGTAACGGAACAGGTCCAGGGCAGCAGTGTTAAAGTCTGTAATCTCCTGTTGCTGCAGCAGGCTGATATGATGTTTTTTATAGTCCATTGAATACAACAAATCCTATATTTCCTGCGTTAGTTTTAGTAAATTTAGCTTCATTTTCTAATATCCTATATGAAATACCTCCTAAAGTATAGCGCAGCACTGCTGCTGCTGGCCTTGTTGGTTAGTGGTTGCCGCGAGGAACCAAACTATCCCGATGAACCTGCTATCACGTTCGATCGCGTAGACCAGTACACCTATACTAAGAACAGAATTACGTTTGACTCCCTGGTAGTGGTTGTGGATTTCACGGATGGTGACGGTAATTTAGGGCTCCGAAGGACTCCTACAGGCAATTCTGATCCTGATTTCCAGCCACCTTTTGATCAAAGTTCTCCTTATTTCAACAACTTTTTTGCAAATCTACAAATCAAACGGGGAAGTATTTATGTCCCTTACCCTTTTCCGGTAGCAAGCCTGAACCTAAACGGCCGTTTTCCACGCCTCTCCAACGATGACCAGGACGAAACCCTGGAAGGGGAGATAAGATACACCCTCACCAACTTCTCTAATGACATTTTTGACCCGAGGGATACTGTTCGCTTTGAAATATACATTTATGACAGAGCACTGAACAAGAGCAACGTGGTTTATTCAGATGATGTCGTGCTATTTCAGGGGGAATAAATAAAACAGCTTAACCATAAAAAAACCTGACAGTTAAACTGCCAGGTTTTTTTATGGTATATTTTCTTTAAAAGCTCTTTAATAGATGGCAGGATAGGCTTCCGGGTCAGCTTCATGCATCATATCATACACTGTTTCGAATACATCCTCCACGTTTGGCTTTGAAAAGTAATCACCATCAGAAGAGTATGGAGGACGGTGCGCGTGTGCTGACAGGCACTGAGGCTTGGAATCCAGCCAACGGTATGCGCCCTGCTCATCCACTACCTGCTGCATCATATAGCCAGTGGCACCACCAGGCACGTCCTCATCTGTAAACAGCACCCGGTTTGTTTTCCGGATAGAATCTGTAATCATATGGTCGATATCGAACGGTAACAGCGTCTGCACGTCTATTACCTCAGCCGAAATACCGTATTCTTCCAGTTGTTTGGCTGCCTCCACCACAACGCGGCACATAGAGCCATAAGTCACAATGGTCATATCGGTACCCGCCTTCAGAATCTCAGGCTTGCCAAGCGGCACGGTAAACTCCGCGATGTTGTTCGGTATACGCTCTTTCAGGCGATAGCCGTTCAAACACTCGATCACTAAAGCGGGCTCATCTGACTTTAACAGCGTGTTATAGAACCCTGCTGCCTGTGTCATACTACGTGGCACGAGCACGTGCATTCCGCGAAGGCTGTTAAGCACCATGCCGATTGGTGAACCGGAATGCCAGATGCCCTCCAGGCGGTGGCCCCGCGTACGCACGATAAGCGGTGCCTTTTGTCCACCTTTGGTGCGGTACTGTAAAGTTGACAGGTCATCAGACAGTATCTGGATGGCGTATAGCAAATAGTCGAGGTACTGTATTTCGGCAATAGGGCGCAGGCCACGAAGTGCGGCACCTATCCCCTGCCCAACGATGGTACACTCCCGGATGCCGGTATCTGTTACGCGCAATTCGCCATACTTCTCCTGCAGGCCGGCAAAGGCCTGGTTTACATCACCGATATACCCTACGTCTTCACCAATAGCGAACACGCGTGGGTCACGGGCCAGCATAGCATCAAAGCACGCCTGCAGTACCTCCCGGCCATCCACTGAAGTAGAGTTCTCATCAAACTCCGGTTTTACCTCCTCTACCAACAGCGCTGATTCCTCTGACTGGCTAAAAAGGTAGGAGTTATAGCGCTCTGCGTTTTCGCCCATGGCTTGCTCTAACCAGCCGATTAACTCGCGTTTTGGCTGGCTGCGCTCTTCACGCACAAAGCGCAGCGCTTTACGCACAGCCTTCACAGCGTCGCTTCTAATAGGAGGAGCTATTTTACGAAGCTCTTTAGCAATAGAGGCAATTTGAGTTGCATGGTCGCTGACAGCTGCCAGGTTATCCAGCAGTTTCAGTGCTTCGTCATGGTCATCTTTTATAGCGCCGGCAAAGTCACTCCATGCCTTGCCACGGGCAGCACGCACAGCATCTTTTGCCTCTGCTTCAATTTTATCTACTTGCTCTGCAGTGGCAATGCCATTCTCCAGCATCCACTCGCGCATTTTTTTCAGGCAATCATACTCCTCTTCCCACTTCAGGCGCTCCACAGGCTTGTAACGCTCATGCGAACCGGAAGTAGAGTGGCCTTGCGGCTGCGTCATCTCCTCTACATGCACCAGTACCGGCACGTGCTGCTCACGGCAAACACGTACAGCAGCCTCATACGTTTCGCAGAGCGCCATGTAATCCCAGCCTTTAACTTTGAAGATTTCGTACCCTTGCTCCTCCTCGCTGTTGCGCTGGAAGCCGGCCAGAATCTCGGAAATACTGCCTTTGGTGGTCTGGTACTCGGCTGGCACCGAAATGCCGTAGCCATCGTCCCAGACAGAAACCAGCATCGGAACCTGCAGTACACCCGCCGCATTGATAGCCTCAAAGAAAGGTCCCTCGGAGGTAGATGCGTTACCGATGGTGCCGAAAGCTACTTCATTTCCGTTAGCGGAGAACTGTTCCAGGTGCTTCAGATGCGGATTTTGGCGATATAATTTCGAGGCATAGGCTAACCCGACGAGGCGCGGCATCTGCCCTGCGGTAGGGGATATATCTGCGCTGGAGTTTTTTATCTCCATCAGGTTCTTCCAGTTTCCCTCATCATCCAGAGACCGTGTGCCGAAGTGGCCATTCATGGCACGGCCTGCTGTGGAGGGATCTGCCTCTACATCTGTGTGGGCATATAGTTGCGCAAAATACTGCTGCAGCGTCAACTCGCCTATCGCGAACATCAGGGTCTGGTCGCGGTAATAGCCGGAGCGGAAATCGCCGGGCATGAAAAATTTCGCCATCGCCAGCTGTGCCACTTCCTTCCCGTCGCCGAAGATGCCGAACTTCGCTTTGCCCATGAACACCTCTTTGCGTCCGGCAAGACTCGCTTGGCGGCTCTCCCACCCAATACGGTAGTCGTTCAGGATCTCTTCAGCTGTTAGTTTTTGAGTGATAGACGCTTCAGCAGTTTGCATGTTTTATCAGTTAGACTACAGTTAGACTAATAGTGTGTTTTACCCTTCAAAAGTACAGAAGAATCCCCTAAATTCAAATTCAGGAACTCTTGGCACGGGTAGCCACTTTGGGTAACTTCCTATTTTAAAAAAGAATTTTGTATATTTGTTTTGCCCTGAACATTACAAAACTTTATTTGCTTAAAATTTGCTCTTCAGCTTATGACCAGAAAGCTTTACTTCTTAACTCTGCTCTGTTTTGTGTTTGCTGCCTGTGCAGCAAAGGCACAAGGCAAACTAAGCTTTGAGAAAGAAACCCACGATTTCGGTACTATTGCAGAGGGCACACAAGCTACTTACGAGTTTAGAGTAAAAAATGTGGGGGATCAGCCGGTAATAATCTCCGCTGTTCAGCCCGCCTGCGGTTGCACCACACCTACCTGGACAAAAGAACCTTTACTACCAGGAAAAGTTGGCGTGATTAATGCAGTATACAATAGTACAGGCCGACCGGGTCCGTTTCATAAAGCCATTACAGTTACCTCTACGGCTGAAGAGCCGACTCAGGTATTGTACATAAAAGGTGACGTTGGGCCGAAAGATTTAATATCTGTACCTACACAGGAACAAAAAATAATGTCTCCGCGTTTGGCAGTTGGCAGCACAAACTATAACTTCGGTAAACTTGAAAAAGGACAAAAAGCAATTGCTAAGTTCCAAATCAAAAACACCGGCCGCCAGCCGCTGGTTATACAGGGAATCAAGACTGACTGCAACTGTGTGCAGTACCGTGTTTCAGAGTCTTCTTTAAAACCAGGACAAACAGCACTTTTGGAACTAAGATACAGTGCCAATGTGTTAGAAGAGCAAAACGAGGTAGTAACAGTTCTTTCAAATGATATAATAGTGCCCACGCTCAGGCTAACGCTTAAGGCGAACGTAACAGAGCGGCAGGCACCTCAGGATATGTTAAGGGAAGGCAAATAAGCCCGCACCTTAGAGATAGTTTTTTTCATAGTTTTATTTTGTACTAATGGCAGTGATTTTATCACTGCCTTTTTTCATTTTAAAGCCTTTCGTTTTTCCCTCTCTCCTATTTTGTTTTATACTAATTTCAGGCATTTTTTCTCCTGTTATACCCTTCTAAAATGTAGTAGACTGCGGGTATTTTATTTCAGGATACTTATGGTATCTTTGCGCAGCATTTCAAAACCACATAAATAGAAACACATGATTATTGGTGTTCCAAAGGAAATCAAGAATAACGAAAACCGCGTGGGGGTTACACCTGCCGGCGTGATTGAACTGGTGCGCAATGGCCACACTGTCTATGTACAAACTATTGCCGGCGTCGGCAGTGGGTTTACTGATGATGATTACGTTCGGGCCGGAGCTTCTATCCTTCCTAGCATCGAAGAGGTATATGGCATAGCCGAAATGATCATTAAGGTAAAGGAGCCGATTGAATTGGAGTACCCGCTTATAAAGGAAGACCAATTGCTGTTTACTTATTTTCACTTTGCTTCCTACGAGCCTCTTACGCATGCCATGATAGCGCGCAAAGCGGTGTGCCTTGCTTACGAAACAGTAGAAAAAGCTGACAGAACGCTTCCGTTGCTGATTCCGATGTCTGAGGTGGCAGGCCGTATGTCCATTCAGGAAGGTGCTAAATACCTGGAGAAGCCAATGCAGGGCCGTGGCATTCTGTTAGGTGGCGTACCGGGTGTGCGTCCAGCCAAAGTAATGATCCTAGGCGGTGGTGTGGTAGGCACGAATGCTGCTAAGATGGCGGCGGGTATGGGTGCTGATGTTACTATAATGGATAACAACCTGCAGCGCCTGCGTTACCTCGATGACATCATGCCTGCGAACGTGAACACCTTCATGTCCAATGAGTATAACATCCGTGAGCTGCTGTCAACACACGACCTGATTATAGGCGCGGTACTGATACCAGGCGCGAAGGCTCCTCACCTGATTACACGTGAAATGCTGAAACAGATGCGCCCGGGAACAGTGGTAGTGGATGTTGCGGTTGACCAGGGTGGTTGTATTGAAACCTGTAAGCCTACTACTCACGAGAACCCAACCTATGTTATTGATGATGTGGTACATTACTGCGTGGCGAATATGCCGGGTGCAGTGCCTTATACTTCTACACTAGCACTTACCAACGCCACACTGCCATACGCGATCCAACTGGCCAACAAAGGCTGGAAGAAAGCATGCACCGACAACGCAGAGCTGCTGAAAGGCCTGAACGTGGTACAAGGCAAGGTTGTTTACGAAGGTGTTGCACAAGCCTTCGGCCTGAAGTTTGTACCGGCTGAGAACGTGCTATAACAAAGATATTCCTATAAAACGAGCGCCTTTTTGACATTGTCAGGAAGGCGCTCTTATTTTTGCATAGAATTTGTAAAGCAAGAGCCAGGGCAGCCATTATAAAAGCACCTTGTGCTCTATAGAGCACCTTTACAGATAAAAGCTTCATGTTCGATACCTCTTTTAAACTACTGCTTCGCCGCCTCAGCCTGATACTGGGGCTTTACATGCTGTTGCGCGTAGTTTTCTTCTGCTTTCATTACAGCACATTTGCGGAAGCTGATGCAACAGGAACGCTCCTGGCTTTCCTGCATGGCCTGCGCTTTGATGTAGCAGCCATCATCATTACGAACAGCCTGTTTATTGTGCTCTCACTGTTGCCAGCCGGCAACACGATGCACCCACAGTACCAGCGCCTGCTCAAGTGGGTGTTTGTGCTTTCTAACGCGCCTTTTATCGCCCTGGCTTTGGTGGATGTGGAGTTCTTCAGTTTTATTGGAAGGCGCTCCAGCAACGAGCTTTTTACCATCACAAATGACATTACAAATCAGCTCGGGCAATTGCTAAGTAACTACTGGTATCTCGGACTTGCTTTCCTGTTGCTGGTGCTGTGCCTCGTAAAGCTGTACCCTGAAAAACCTGCTGCACCTGCTGTTACGGCTCATGCCTGGAAGCGCAGCCTGCGCTTGTTATTGGTAGCGGCCTTCGCCGTGTTAGGCATCCGGGGTGGCTGGCAATTGAAACCGCTGCGCCCGAGCCACGCCTTTGTGCTGGAGCCTACCTCCCTCGGCCACCTCACACTGAATACTCCCTTTACTTTTATTAAGAGTGTAGGAAAGGCACAGCTAGAAGAGAAGCGTTACTACAATACTGAGGAGGAATTGCTGGCAGCACTGCCTTTCAATCCTGACCAGTATAAGCAGCCGGATGTAAAGCAGAAGCGGGAAAACATAGTCATTGTTATTTTAGAGGGCTTTGCTGCTGAGTATACTGGTGCCTTAAACAATGGCCAAGGCTATACCCCCTTTCTTGACTCGCTGGCCACACAGGGTGTACTGTTTCAGAATGCTTTTGCAAATGGCCGGAAGTCGATAGAGGCATTGCCTTCTATTCTGGCGAGTATTCCCTCTCTGATGCAGGAGCCGTTCATCACCTCGCCCTATCAGGCAAATGAAATTTATGGTTTAGGTCATGTCCTGCAGCAGGAAGGCTATCGCACTGCCATGTTTCATGGGGCGGCCAACGGCACGATGGGCTTCAACGATTTCGCACGGACAGCAGGCATACAGGAATACTACGGCTTAGACGAATACCCGACAGCCCTTCGTGCCAGCGACTTCGATGGGCAGTGGGGCATATTTGATGAACCTTACCTCCACTATGTATCCAAAGAACTCACTACTTTTCAGGAGCCTTTTATGGCTACCCTTTTCACCTTGAGCTCGCACCAGCCTTACACGATACCAGACAAGTATAAAGGTCGTTTCCCAAAGGGAGAGCTGGATATCCATGAGTCTATTGGGTACGCTGATTTTGCGTTGCGGGCATTTTTTGCAGCCGCCTCCAGGGAACCTTGGTATGAGAACACCCTGTTTATACTCACCGCTGATCATACGCAGGAGAGTATCTCTCCGGCTTACCAAAACGAGTTAGGCCATTACCGTGTGCCCTTGCTCCTGTTTCATCCTGACAAGAATTTGGACAGTGTAAACGAAAAGCAGGTCGTCCAGCATACAGATATTATGCCGACGGTAACAGACTATCTGAACATTTCAGTAGATAAGGCACTGCCATTCGGGCGATCTGTCTTTGATGACAACAGCTCCGGCCGCGCCTTGTTATATAGTGGGAACGCCTGGTTTATGGTGCAACAGGATGAGGTGACCGAACTGACACAGGATGACCAAGTGCGGTTTTACACACTTGCGGACATGGCTCCTGCCCCCCCTGCCCCCACAGCCGAACAGCAGTTAAAGGCGTATGTGCAGTATTTCACAAACGGGATAATTGCAAACAAGCTGTACTTTTACAATGACTAAATTTTGCATAATTGAATGACCTTAACATTTTGCTTAATAAATTATATAAAATTCAGTTATTCAAAATTAAAAGCAGGTATCTCCTGCAGGGGCTGAAACTGCCTTGTTCCGAAATCGACCTGCCAGCAGAAATGCTCCAGTCCATTGGTAATTGCCACATACGGCGCCTGCAGCGTTTGATTGTAAACTGAAACCTGCTTCACAACTTCCTGCGTGATGGGTACATGCGTTGCTTTGCACTCTACCAGCAGGTGAGGCTTCCCCTGCTGGTTATACACACATAGGTCTGAGCGCTTCTGCAGCTTGTTAAAGTTGGCACTCCGCTCAATGCTAATCAGACTTTTAGGGTAAGAAAGCGTATTAATAAGGTAATGCACAAAATGCTGCCGCACCCACTCTTCCGGAGTAAGCACGACGTATTTTCTTCGTATTGTATCAAAGATCAGGTAATTTGCGCCGGATTTAGTAATTTTGTGCTCAAATGATGGCAAATTCAAAGCATCCATGCCTGCAATTTAGCCATTTATAATGCTCCGCCCCAGTAGTCACGGCTGCCAAGGCGGATTTTTTATATCATGATAGCTGTAAATGAAGATTATGAAGACCAAAGAAGAAATAGTAAAGGACTGGTTACCCCGCTACACAGGTGTGCCTTTAGAAGAGTTTGGCGAGTATGTCCTGCTGACTAATTTCATAAACTATGTCCGCATGTTTGCAGACCGCTTCGGTGTAGAGTTGAAGGGCCTGGACAAACCCATGCAATCGGCCACGGCCAACAACATTACCATCATCAACTTTGGTATGGGTAGCGCCATGGCAGCCACAGTAATGGACCTGCTGTCTGCCATTAAACCAAAAGCGGCCCTTTTTTTAGGGAAATGTGGCGGCCTGAAAAAGAAGACACAGATCGGCGACCTTATCCTGCCTATCGCGGCTATCCGGGGCGAGGGTACGTCAGATGATTACCTGCCGTCCGAGATTCCTGCCCTGCCGTCGTTCCGCCTGCAGCGCTCAGTATCCTCCATGATAAAAAAGCATGAGCTTGATTACTGGACCGGCACGGTGTACACCACTAACCGCCGCGTGTGGGAGCACGATGAAGAATTTAAGGAATACCTGCGCCAGATTCGTGCCATAGGCATTGACATGGAAACAGCCACCATCTTCACAGTTGGTTTTGTAAACGAGATACCGCACGGCGCCCTGCTGCTGGTGTCTGACAACCCGATGATTCCGGAGGGGGTGAAGACATCTGAAAGCGACCAGCACGTAACGGTAAACTATGCAGAAAAGCACCTAAGCATAGGCATCGACTCCCTGCTGGAGCTAATCAACACAGGTGATTCTGTAAAACACATGCGCTTCGAATAAAACAAAAGGATGACCAATACCCTACGCACCCTTGCCGCTGCCCTTTTGCTGGGTGGCACTCTATTGAGCAGTTGCACCAGCACAAAACAAAACATGGAGCAAGCTGACCTGATTGTATACAACGGCACGGTCTACACCGTGAATGATAATTTTGAGAAGGCGGAAGCCTTTGCAGTGAAAGACGGCAAAATCATAGCCGTAGGCACCACTGCTGCTATACGGGAGGCCTACACCGCCACAGAAGAGCTGGATGCAGAAGGCAAAACCATCTATCCAGGCCTGATTGATGCCCACTCCCACTTCTACCGCTATGGCCTGGGGCTGCAGTCTGCAGAGTTGGTGGGCACAGCATCTTTTGAAGAAGTGGTGCAGCAGTTAGTAGCGCAGCGTGAAAAGTATCCCGACGCAGATTGGATAACAGGCCGCGGCTGGGACCAGAACGACTGGGCTGTAAAGGACTTCCCCACCAAGGATACGCTGGATCAGCTTTTCCCCAATACTCCTGTTGTCATCACACGAGTGGACGGACATGCTGCTTTGGCCAATCAGAAAGCCTTGGACCTGGCAGGCGTAACGCCGCAAACCAAAATGGTGGGTGGCCTGGTAGAAGTGAAAGACGGCCGCATGACGGGAATCCTGATAGACAACGCTGTGGACATGGTGACCGACAAAATTCCGGAGGCGGACGAGGCCGAAAAACGACAGGCACTGAAGAGCGCAGAAGCGAATGTTTTTGCCGTCGGGCTTACTTCCGTGGATGATGCCGGTCTGGACAAGTCGACGGTAGACCTGATCGACGCCATGCAGCAGCAGGGGGAACTGCAGATTCGGGTGTATGCTATGCTGAATCCGAGTCAAGAAAACCAGGACTACTATTTTAAAAACGGCCCTTACAAAACCGATAGGCTAAACGTGCGCTCATTTAAGATTTATGCTGACGGTGCGCTTGGCTCAAGGGGTGCGAACCTCCTAAAGCCTTACGCAGACCGGGACAATCACTATGGTTTCCTGCTGGCTTCTGAGCAGGAGTTCAGGGACATTGCCAAACTTTTAAACGAGCATGGCTTCCAGATGAACTCCCATGCCATCGGCGACTCCGCTAACCGCCTGCTCCTCGACATTTACGGCAACGTGCTCGGTGGCCAAAACGACAAGCGCTGGCGCATTGAGCATTCCCAGATTGTAAACCCGGCAGACATGAACAAGTTCGGACAGTACAGCATCATTCCATCCGTGCAGCCAACGCATGCCACCTCAGACATGTATTGGGCAGGTGACAGATTGGGCAATGAGCGCATCAGGCACGCCTATTCTTTCAAAGAACTGATGCAGCAGAACGGCTATATCCCCCTCGGAAGTGATTTCCCGGTGGAGGACATTAATCCTTTCTATACGTTTCATGCCGCTGTGGCTCGTCAGGATGCAAAGAGTTATCCTGAAGGTGGTTTCCAGATGGAGAACGCCCTTAGCCGAGAAGATGCTTTACGCGGAATGACCATATGGGCTGCCAAATCTAATTTTGAAGAAAATGAAAAAGGCAGTATTGAGGCTGGTAAATTCGCTGATTTTATACTCATAGATAAAGACCTGATAACCATTGCCCCTGCCGAGATGCGCGGCGTGCAAGTGCTTAGAACATATGTAAATGGGAAGCAGGTGTATAAGAAGTAGTTTTGGAGAGTAATTTTTCATAAGAAAGGCCGCTGTAGAATTTCCTGCAGCGGCCTTTCTTTTTGATGCCCATAATTATGAGGACTAATTTTGTCTAAGCTACCGTAGTGGTGGTTCATCCAGCGACTCATAAGCGGCCTTTTCCATGGATGCAACTTAGCGCTCCACTCCCGCGAGGGCGCGTTTTCCTGTTCGGCGCTGGGAGTTTTGTTAAAACAACAGAGCTATGGATAAAACAGAGCGGATGCTCTCGCTTGTGGCCGAGTGGCGGCGCAGTGGCATGACACAGAAAGCGTTCTGCCCTCAGGCCTAAAACCGGGCACTCTCAGTTACTGGGTCTCGCGCAGCCGCGAAAGTGAAAAAAGCGGCTTTGCTGAGCTGCTGCCCTATAAAAGCGCTTTGGCAGAAGATGTAGAAGTGATCTTCCCCAACGGTGTCAGAATAAAGGTGCCTTTGGGCAACATGAACACGCTCTCCCGTCTCATCAGGCTCTACTGATATGTTCTCCCTGGGCTCATCGCACCGCTATCACCTTTACCGCGGCCACTGCGACCTGCGCAAGTCCTTCGACGGGCTGTGCGGCATCGTGGCGTCGGAGCTTGGCCGCAGCCCCACGGGCGGTGAGGTGTTCGTGTTCCTCAACCGCAAGCGCACTCATCTCAAACTGCTGCACTGGGAGCACGGGGGCTTTGTGCTCTACTACAAAAGGCTCGAGCAGGGTACCTTTCCGCTGTCCAAATCCACAGGGGGCAGCGTCCTGAGTTGGAGCGACCTTGTCCTGATGGTGGAAGGCATCGAAGTAGTGAAAAGCAATCGGCGGAGAAGGTTTTCCTTACAGCAATAAGCGGGTTTTTCTTGTCGTTTCGGCTGTTCTTGCTTATTTTCAAGGCATGCAAACAGCCCTGGAAAACCTCTCGAAAGAAGAAATGCTGCTGGCTTTGCGCCGTCTGGGAAAAGAGAAGGACGAGCGCATCGCCTATCCGGAGGCGCAGGTCCAGATGTACCGCCGGATGCAGTTCGGCCAGAAGCGCGAGCGCTTCGAGGGCGACCCGAACCAGACAGCGCTTCCCTTCCAGGCCGCCGGGCAAGAGACCAAACAACAACAGCAAGAGGCAAAGCAGAAGGTCGAATACGTGCGCAGGCGCCCTAACCACAAGGGACGTGCAAAGCTGCCGGAGCACTTGCCCGTGGAAGAGGTCGAGATCCACCCCGAGGGAGACCTTTCCCAAATAGTGTGCATCGGCAAGGAAGTCACAGAGGAGCTCGAGTGCAGGCCGGCCCGCTTTTTCATCCGCCGCTACATCCGCTACAAATACGCCCCCAAAGACAAAGCGGGCGTGGAGATAGGTGTGCTTCCTGAAAGGGTGATTGACAAGGGCATCTCCATAGCCTCCTTCACCATCGAGGGCTGGGCAAAGGAGGCGCTCGTAAAGCTCGAGCCGCTCTACGAGCAGCTGGTATTCGACACCAAAGCCAAAGGCTACCTGCAGGTCGACGAGAGCCCGGTAAAGGTGCTCGACTCCGATAAAAAAGGGGCTTGCCACCAGGGCTACTACTGGGTCTACCATTCCCCACTGGACAGGACCGTGCTCTTTGACTACCAAACCACGCGCGCCGCGGCGGGGGTAAAGGCGATGCTCGACAGTTTCCGGGGCTACCTGCAGACAGACGGGTACGCCGTGTACGAAAAGTACGGCAGAAAGAAGGAGATCACGCACCTGGCCTGCTGGGCCCACGCCCGCAGGGAGTTCGAGCGGGCGCTGGACAATGACCGGGCGAGGGCCGAGAAGGCGCTCACCCTCATCCAGCACTTATACGCCACGGAAAGGAAAGCCAGGGAAGGCGGGCTGGAGGCAGCCGCTGTAAAGGAGCTGCGCCTCACAGAGTCGCTGCCTGTCCTCAATGAACTGGGAAGCTGGATCTTTGAAGAGATAAAGGGCACGCTGCCCAAGAGCCAGATAGGCAAGGCCATGGCCTATGCCTACGCCCGCTGGGACGCCTTGAGCGCCTACCTCTACGACGGCAACCTCCACATCGACAACAACGGGGTGGAAAACGCGCTCAGGCCGTTGGCCTTGGGACGGAACAACTATTTATTCGCAGGTAGCCATAAGGCGGCAAAGCGGGCTGACATGGCCTACTCCTTCTTTGCCATCTGCAAAAAGCACGGGGTAAACCCTTACCTCTGGCTCAAGTATAACCTGGAGAACATCATGTCCATCAATCACAAAAATCTACAGGACCTCTACCCGCAGAACTTCAAGAACAAATCATATATGTAGTTCACCGGGCGGATACCCCAGCGCAATGCCCGAAGACGTGGCCTCTCGGCCTTGAGATCTCAGAGAGAAACAATGTAACTGTAGGTGAGATGCCGCTGGATAGGCCGTTGCTACGGCAGCTTAGACAGATTTACATTTCACTATCTATACATTTATAGAATAATCGTAACAGCATAAGCCTTACTTGCTCGCTACCTGTACACCCTTAGCCTGCGGCTCCAGCGACTTTTTGCCACGCACCAGAAACAGGAAAAGCAGCCCCAGGACAAAAAATGTGATAAGCGCAAGGATACTGTTTCGCATGGAGCCGGTATAATAGGCAATCATACCGTACGCCAGTGTGCCCAATACAATAGATACTTTTTCTGTTACATCATAAAAGCTGAAGAAGGCGGCATGGTCTATTGTGGCAGCAGGTATCAGCTTGGAATAAGTAGAGCGCGAGAGCGACTGTATTCCCCCCATAACAGACCCCACCACAGCAGCAAGGGCATAAAACTGAAATTCGCTATAGGTGAAGTAGGCCCCCACACAAATGCCGATCCAAATGATGACAGCAAAGATGAGCGCCTGTATATTGCCGTACTTTGCAGATAGCTTTGAGAAAGTATAGGCACCGGCAACAGCCAATAACTGTATAATCAATATCGTCAGAATCAGCACCTCACTCGGCAACCGCAGCTCCACCTCTCCGAAAATGGCAGCGAGGTACATCACGGTCTGCACGCCCATGTTATAGAAAAAGTAGGCGAGCAGAAAGCGCTTCATTAACGGTAAACCTTTTACCTGGTCCAGCACATGCTTCAGTTCCTTGAAGCCATTCAGTATCCAGTTGCCCTTTGGCTTGCGCTGATACACGTTGCCCGGCAGATGATAAAAAGAGTATTGGGCAAAACCAAACCACCAGATACCTGTGGTCAGGAAGGCAATACGAGGAGGAAGTGAGGTGTTATCAGCAGCAATACCAAACCACTGCGGCATCATAATCATGGCCAGGTTAAAGACCAGCAACAGCACACTGCCTATATATCCCATGGAAAAGCCGCGAGCACTTAACCTGTCATACTGGTCTTCGGTGGCAATCTCTGGAAGGTAGGCGTTATAAAACACGATACTGCCGCTAAACCCTATGGTTGCCAGCACAAAAAGTATAACCGAAAAAGTAAATGTTTCGCGGGTAAAAAAGTACAGACCGGCGCAGGAAGCAGCACCAAGATAGCAGAACAACTGCATAAACAGCTTCTTTTTGCCACTATAGTCTGCTATAGCAGTCAGGAAGGGGCTAAGAGCCGCAATAATTAGAAAGGCAGCTGAAATAGCATAAGTAAACAACACAGAGCTCCCCAATTCAAATCCAAGAAAGTTGACTACGTCTGTCCCATCGGGGTTCCTGGCCACAGCGCTGAAGTAGATTGGAAAAATAGTGGACGTAATGACCAACGAGTAAACGGAGTTGGCCCAGTCGTAAAAGCACCAGGCTCTTGTAACAGTTGGGTTGTTCTTTTCCATTCGGTAAAGTAGTAAAAATTACTATTCATTAAGCTTATCACCGTTTAAGAAAGGAAAGGTTGGACACGTTCAAATATTATTGTATTCATGTACAACACCAAAGGAAAGATTAAGAGGCGCATACCAGCATTACGACACCCGCTTCTCAAGAACCTTTAGCACTAGCTCCCACAGGTGTTCATACGGTATAATTTCCACCTCTGCGAATGCATCTCCCGGAGGTGCCGTCTGACTCAATTTATCGTATAGCTTTTGCCCCTTTTCTTTTGACCTTATGGGATGGAAATTTTCGTTAATCACTAACAGTAACAGCCTTAAGAACACCCTTGGCCGTTCTGATTTCTCGCCCCGCAGATACTTAGATATATACTTCCTCATTCTTTCTGCATGCGACTCATAATCATCAATACTCTGATTCAAAAAGCTATTTATAGTCTCCAGAACGAGTAGCGACAGGTTAAACCCAACCTTGTCCTTAGGCAGCATTACAAGCTCTGTCAGCACTCCCTGAGGCAAGTTCACTATATTGATAGAAGGTATGATGGTATGCGTCAACAGCAAATATCGTCTGAATAACTCCCACCTCTCCTTTGCGGCATTCTGAATGGTATGTATATGTTGGCTACCTAAACTCTCCTGCATCAATTCACTGGCCAGTTCATAATTTTCCGAATGCAGCGCTAAGAGCAGGTAGTTTTCCATAAATGCAAACCAATTGAGCGTGTAAGGCTCAAATTGATGTATGTATTGTCTTGCAAGGGAAATTCCTAGTTCATACTGCTTTGTTTGAAGCAGAGCGTAAACTCGGATATATTGATTGTACCTGTGGTTAAACCAATTTGAATGTACATGCCCCTCCTTTAGAAGTTGCTCTGCTTTCTCTACAGCATCAGAGATTGCTTCATAGTCACCGCAAAGCTCCAAGTAATGGATACTTAAGCTATGATAGGAGTTGAAGATAAGTGAGGACATTGAATTCTTCCATAGATCTTGTAATTCATTCAGTATTTTTGGAACTTCGCTTATAAACCTATTTCTGCCATTCACACCTGCACTCATTTCAATGTTCGCAAAACGAGACAACTGTAGAGCAGCACGCTCTTTTGCTTCTATATCATAATATTTCTGTAGTTCACTCTGAGTTTTATAGTATAACTTTATATTGTGAATCGCTGAATTAATAATCTGCCTTTGTTCTAAAGCCCTAATCATACAATCATTTAAGTCATTAGTCTTTGCTAATGCGATAGCTTGACTTAATAATTTATCTGCAATGCGATATTCACTTGCTAGGATCAGACACTGTGCCTCTAATATCAATGCACTACAGTTATAGCTTTCGATGCCACTTACTCTGTACTTACTCTCCGGAAAAGCTAAAAAGTGCAAATGATTAAAAAGTTTTTTCCGCACCCTCGACTTTAGCATACGGTAACTAGCGGATGCACTATTAATGCCATACAAAGCCTCCGCTGCAGCTTCATCACTTATGATGTTATCACTTTTAATAAGGTTAAATAGTTTCGTCTCTAGGCTGTCCTCATCTTGCTGGTTGATGAGAGGTGAAGTTTTACTGCTACGCTCAACAACCAGCTTAGCCAGCCTTTTTAGCTCATCCATTATGTAAAGTAGTATTATTGGCTAAGATTTGTTTTCTAAAATTGAAAGGATATGTTTCCAGAGGTGCTCATATGGCACTATTTCAATTTCTGCATAGGCATCACCGGGAGGGGGAGTTTCAATAAGTTTTTGATATAACTTTTGACCTTTCTTCTTACATTCATCCGCCTCGAAATCTTCTGTGACGGTTAAAATCAATAACTTAAGAAAGGTCTTACTCCGTAAGCTAAAAGCGTCTTTTAAGTGAGTTAAAATATATTTTTTCAGACTCTCTATTCGATAAAGGAGCGCCTCAGAGTCTCCTTTTTGAAGAAAATAAATGAACTGTAAAATTAGAATGGCAACATTAAAACCAAGTTTATCTTTACTATACTCTGGAAGAGACAGACTGTATGGATTGATGTAGACGTTATTCGGTATTGTAGAATTTAAGCTAAATAATCTATAGTACATCTGATATAGACTCCACCTTTCTTTAGCTGCATTAGAAATTTTTTGAAAAGAACTGTTAGAAAGCACTTTATTAAGAAGAATGCCAGACAACTCAAGTTGATTAGAATGAAGAGCTAATAAAAAATAGTTTTCCATATAAGGGAACCAATTGATATATCCTTCCTTAAAATCTAAAGCATATTTTTCAGCATATTGTAATCCATTAGCATAGTCTTTGTTCCGAAGATGTGCATAAACCAAGACAAATTTATTATAGTTTGATTTAAATCTTAAAGAGTTGATTACACCTTTTTCAACCCAAGTTTCGGCATTCACAGTCATTTCAACAATTTTTTCAAAGCTGCCTATTAACTCATAATAGGATATGGAGGTTTTATAGTAGGCATCGAAGGAAGCAAAAGTTCGTGCTTCCTGCCAAAGTGCATTTAATGTATCTATCATTTCAGGCAGCCTTGGTAGTAGCCGCTTTCTGGCCGTTACTGATTTTTTTAAATTGACATTTACACTTTGAAATATATTTATTGCTTTAGATTCCAAGTTACGTTTTAGCAACGCTTCTTCTAATAAAGGAAGCGTTTTGTCAAATTGTTTTAAATTTCCTTTTTCTGAATAACAAGCAACTGCCAATTCAAGAGCTGTGACTTGATGATTTGTATATTCATACTCCTGTGCGATAGCCATTACCTTTCCAACCAATTGTAGGACTAAATCAAATTCATAATTTAATCTTAACGTATAAGCCTGCTGAAGCATTAAAAGACATGCTTGTTCTTTTATAAAATCATTATTAGAACCAAACTTATTATAATCTAAAAACAGCAAATTGTTATAAAGCTTTTTCTTAAGTCTATGCTTCAGCATTTTGTAACGCACATCGTTAGGCTTTGACCTGTATAAGTCTTTAGCAGCAGCCTCATCAGTTATGTACTTGCCATTTTTAATGCCTTCATATAAGGCATCTTCTTTGCTCAAGCGCCCATTTGCAATCGGTAAAACTAAATTTAGACTAATACTGTTCGTTACTAATTTGACAATTTTAGACAGCTCTTCCATTAAATATGTTTTTTAAACATCAACCCACGATGGCTTTGGTTATATAATTAAATAACACATGAAAATAGTCATAGTTATTAAAAAAGATACATTTTACTTTAGGTTCACAAGATAAAATCAAACATTTACTATCATTATAAAAGACTTCAAATATATAGTAAAGTTACTTATAATCTTTTTGAAACTTATAGTTAATCCAAAAGATATATTCATCTAAAGTATTATGAATTAAGCATCAAGTATAATCAATAAATAACTCAAAATGTTATAGTTATTTTTTAGACAAAACATTCCTTTATATTAATAAATAACATCTTCAACTTTGTTTTAAATAATCATCTTAAATTTCAAAAAAATGGTAGAACTTATAATATCTGTGTTGATTACTTTAGGTACTGTAGTCCCTGGAACAAACACTAATAAAAAAGTCACTTCAACTTCAACTTCAACGCCTACCACTGTCATTACTAATGGTGGTACTTCAACCTGGACAAATGGTGGCTTAGAATAGGCAGGGCTATATTCGCCCTTCCGTTCTTTTTCCCTAACTTGCCCTTAACAACAATCTTTAGCCAAAGGGTAGTTAAATGAAAAATCTCAGGTTATTATTAGTAAGTCTTTTAGTAGTTCTTTCATGCTGTAGCCAGCCTGCACGTGCGCCTGAGGAGGTGCGGGTACGACTGGCGGTGGACCCGGAAACTTTGAACCCGGTAAGCTATAGTGATGCTGGAGCGCTACAAATAGTTAACCTGCTGTTTCAGAGCCTGCTGAGTGCAGACCTCGCGGATGACAAGATTAAGCCTTTCCTTGCGGCAGAAATGCCACAGGTAGAGCGCCGGGATTCCGTGTCGCTGTTCACGTACCAAATCAGGGAGGAAGCAACCTGGACGGATGGCTCGCCTGTAACAGCAGCAGATGTTGCCTTTACCCTGAAAGTGCTGAAAGCTCCGTTGCTCAACAACGAGTTTTTAAAACCTCAGGTACAATTCATTCGGGATATCAGGATAGACGCCTCCAACCCAAAGCGCTTTACGCTTGTGTGTGCAGGCTACAGTCCTGAAATGGAGTTGCTGACAGGAGATTACTTTATACTCCCGGCATATCTGTTTGACCCGGAAGCACTGCTGAAACCAATTGAGGTGGCAGCACTAAGCGGAGGCCTTTCCGAGCTAGAAAACAACGAGAATCTAAAGGCATTTGCAGCGAAGTTCAACTCTCCGGGGTATGGGCACAGCACCGCCATGCTGCAAGGCAGCGGTGGCTATCTGCTTGAAGAGTGGGCAAACGGGCAATACCTTGCACTGAAGCGCAAGAACGACTGGTGGGGTAATGACATACCCGATGCACAACACCTGACTGCAAATCCGGAGCGAATCAGCTTTCAGATAATTCCTGATAACACCACTGCTTTACTGGCTCTTAAGAACAGGCAGCTTGATGTTTTAGAAAATATTGAGGCAGCTGAGTTCGACAAAATAAGGAACGACGAGGGTTTCGAGGAAGATTATGCCCTCTACTCCCCTGATGCCTATGAGTTTGTCTATGCCGGTCTTAACACACGCTCCCCTAAGTTTTCCGATAAACGTACCCGACAGGCCATTGCCCATCTGCTGGATGTTAGCAGCATTATACAAGTCTCTCAGCGAAATTATGCCACTCCTACTGTTGGTCCTGTCCCCCCCTCTGTACAAGAGTACTACAACAGCAGCCTGGAGCCCCGCGGCTATAACGCAGACAAAGTAACAAGCTTACTCAGCGCCGCTGGATGGCAAAAAGAACAGGGTGAGTGGTATAAAACCTTAAATGGCCAAAAAGAACAGCTGACTATTGAAGTCAACTATAAAGCTGGTAGCAACACATTCGAGACAGCCGCTATAATTTTCCAGCAAAGGGCAGCAGAGGTGGGTATACCGGTACAGGTACAGGGCATGGAGAATAGTTTGCTTAGCAGTAACTTAAAACGGCATGAATATGAGATGTTTTTCCGGTCGTTGTCTGGCAATCCCTTTGTGTTTAACTTCCAGCCCTTGTTCCATACTACCTTCGCTTCTGAAGGTGGCATCAACGTTACTGGGTTCGGAACGCCGGAAAGCGACAGTGTGTTAGATGCCATCAATACAGCCGAATCACCACAGGAAAAAGCGAAGCTACTGAAGCGCCTCCAGGAAATCCTGCATGAGGAGGCGGCTTTCATTTCCATGTATTACCGTAAAGATCGCCTTGCAGTGCATCGCCGGTTCGACAATGTTAAAGTATCCGGACTGAAGCCAAACTATGATGTGAGTGCGTTCACGTTACAAGAATAAGTAGCGTTTGATGTTATATTATTTTCTTAAGCGGTTACTCCTGGCTATACCGGCTCTGTGGTTAATGGCTACTGCTGTATTCCTGCTCAGCAGGCTATTGCCTGGTTCTTTTGCCACTGATCGTATCTTGGAGAACAGCGCCGGGTATTACAGCAAAGGCGCTGAGAGCGACAGGCAGGCCGCTTATCAGAGTTATATCCGGAGAACCGGACTGGATCAGCCCTTGTTTTATTTCTCGTTGGCCCCGGCAACTCAGCCAACAGACTCCCTGAACCGACTTTATTCTGAAACCAAGCAGGCGCGACTTAGAAAACTTGCCTGGCACTATGGAAGCGAGCATAATGCAGAGGCATATCTTTCAAGCACTGAGTTAATAGACAAACAACTGCAAACTTATCCTGATGCTTCCCTGAAGCACCACCTTCAGACACTGCGAGCTGAAGTAAAGTATCATCCTTTGCAGGATGCTGCCAGAAAAGTCGCAGTGGTCGCAAGCCATCCACAGGTTAAGCAGGCGGCGAAACAGGTGCTTGAAAGGCTACAGACAATGCAGCAAGAGCGGGCATCCTTTGCTTTTCTGGTTCCGCAGGTAAGCTGGCATGGCCGCCAGAACCAATACCACCAATGGCTTATGCGGCTCCTCCAGGGCGATATGGGCACATCCTACAGAAGCAGCCGTCCTGTGCTGGCACTTTTAACAGAGGCGATTGGCAATACGTGGTGGCTTCTGATCTGCAGTATGGCCATTACACTGGCGCTGTCGCTGGAGTTGAGCATCCTGATGGTGAAGAAAAAAGGCCGGTTCCTGCGAAAGCTACTGCTACCTTTTCTATTCATCACCGACAGCATACCTGTTTTTGTGCTGGCGCTGCTGCTGTTGGTGCTGTTGGCAAACCCAGACTTTATACAGCTTTTCCCGGTTTATGGCATGGGCTATTATTCTCCACAGCGACTAAGTTTCTGGCAACAGTTAAGCCAGTGGTGGCAGTATATGACACTGCCCATGCTTTGCCTCGTGCTTTCCAGCCTGCCTTATATCACGAATCAGGTTTACGCCTCCATCCATTCGGCAATGCAGGCAGACTATACCCGAACAGCCAGGGCTAAGGGGTTGGCCGAAGGCGCTGTGATAAGGCGGCACATTCTCCGGAATTCGCTGCTGCCCATCATCACCATTGCTTCTGATATACTTCCCGCCCTGGTGGCTGGCACCCTGATCATCGAAACGATATTTGCTGTACCGGGTATTGGGCGTTTGTTAATAGATTCGGTGCTGGCCAGGGACTACCCGGTGCTCATTGGCATTGTGCTGGTTATAGCGGCTTTCAGAATCATAGCATTCCTGCTGGCTGATCTGGGCTATGCCTGGGCCGATCCGCGCATTAAGCAGCAATTAGCATGAAGCAGGTCTGGCAAAACATGGTCTATCTCTGGCGCCGTAAAACAGCTTTTCGGATGGCGGCCTGCTATCTCATGCTGCTCCTTCTGCTGGCACTCGTTTTGCCTCTGCTCCCCCTCCCCTATGGTCCGGACGAACTTGATTATGCACATACCTTTCAGCCACCGTTTGAACCTACAACTGCACCTGATAAGGCGAGGCACCTGCTGGGCACGGACAGCGTGGGGAGAGACGTGCTTTCCAACATACTGTATGGTGCCCGCACTGCGCTTCTCATTAGCGTACCTGTGATGCTGCTCGCTACGCTCCTAGGTTTAATTTTAGGCGCAGGAGCAGGATTTTACGCAGACCGTGGCTTTACCATGCGCAGGAGCAGCTTTTGTGTGCTGGTGCTGGGCATGGTCTGCTTTTGTTACTACGGCTTCTATCTCCCCATCCAGATCACGCGCGTAGGTCTAGGGGCAACTGCACTTGCTGCAAGCTTGCTAACATGTGCGCTTCTGCTCATGTTACTTTCCGGCTTTTTCGTGTTGCTACATAAAAGAGTGACTTCTTTACGAAAACGAATAGCCGTACCCGTGGACCAAATGGTGCTGCGATTGATTGAAGGGCTTTCTACTATACCACGGTTAGTGCTGATTCTGGTACTGGCCTCTTTCCTGCCTCCCTCTGTTGTGTTGCTTTCATTGATTCTCGTACTCACCATCTGGACAAGCGTGGCACGCCTGGCGCGCGCTGAAATGCTTCGGATAAAGCAGCTGCCATACTTTGAGGCGGCGAAAAGCATCGGCCTGAGTACCAACCAACTCCTTCTGCGACATGCGCTGCCCAATCTCGCAGGGCCTGTGTTGGTAGCCTTCACCTTTGGACTTGGGGGGTTACTCGCTCTCGAATCAACATTATCTTTTCTTAATATTGGAGTGCCGACCACGTTAGTTAGCTGGGGAAGAATGATAGCCAATATCCGTTCCGACACTTCCGCCTGGTGGATGGTAGTCTTTCCGGGAGGCTTCCTTACGTTTACAGTATTGGCATTTTACACCTGCAGCCACTACTTAACACAAATTTTTTCTAAAAATACCAGGGGCTAAAATGTTACTTTTGACAATTATAAGTCAAATTTTAGCCATGCTCTCACCTACACTTGCAGCAAAACATCCTTGTTTCAAAAAATAATATAGCGTTTCAGAGCCCAAAGCACAGCGTGGATGGGTTTGATATTCATGTTACCTGCAGCGCTTAATATTCCTGTTTCCTGAGAGCTGGTATGCGTAAAATTGTAACGTATTAAAACCCCAAGCTCCCGATCAACATGAATACCACCGTTCACCAATCACCTCAGAAACAGGCAGAAAGCTGCTATAAAAGTGCATGTTTGTCTGCCATTGCTCAATTAAAAGCAGGCACTCATGAAGAGGAACATGTAGGATACGCCACCATAGATGGCAACATGATTCACCACGTAGAAGTAGCCAGCGCTGTCAACAAGGGTGCCGGGATATTCATAGGAGATTACTTTGTAGGCTTCGCTGATAACTATCATTCAATCAGCCTTTCTGCCCCCTTTATTCGCTATTGATACTCTAGCTCTACCAAGAGCCAAAGTTTTGAATTCATTTTTGTTTAGTAATAAATTTGTTGGTTGTTTGTGTTTAGATTAGCATTAGCCCTGTAGTCCCCCCTACAGGGCTTTTGTTTTGTAAAGCTGTTGCGTTTGCCAATATCACGTAACTGCAAATAACTGAATATTAACCCTTAGCGCTTCCTCTTTAGCATCATATTTTACCACCTGGCACTGTCGTTTTTGCGTAGAAGTACTAGGAGGAGTTTTGCTACAAAACGTGACGTAAACACTCATATAGCGCATGTATTGCCAAAACAGGCCTTTAATTGGCTGTACAAGTAAAAAGTTAAGTATTTACAACAAAAACGACTACATGTTTCTGCTATCTGTCAGAAAAATTTGTAGCCGTACCTTGTTTACAATGAGTCCTCCTTTCAAAGAGGGATTTATAAGTATAACCTAAACAAACAGGAGGAAAAAATGGCAGTTTTTGTACAACATATGAAGTACTGCAGCCTGGTAATGGCAAAGGGATGTGTAAATACAGACGATTGTAATATGTTGGAGCAGGTGATGCGCTGCGCTGCCTTATCAAAAAATAAAACCGTATGGGTAGACTGTGAGTCTATTTCCTCTCTCCCAACAAAGTCGTTGCGCATGCTCCTCTCTCTGTGTAGTAAAGCGAAGTCCAGTGGCGTCGAACTGCTCTTCTACCAGTTTAACCCTAAAATCCATAGGGTAATAGAAAAGGCTGGCCTGAACAGCGTATTGAACATACTGCCAACCATGGCCGATGCTTATGCTTACTGCAGAAAGAAAGGGAATTCTACACTAAAATAGCTTTTAATCAAAAACAAGAAAATCAAAAACAAGAAAAGTACATCGGTGTAGAGAAACCTCTACACCGATGTACTTTTTCGGGTAAAATCCTTACCCCTATCTTCAACATTTTTCAGGAAAATGTGTGAGTTGCTCCTGTTATTATTGATTTGATTGCTCTACTTCTTTTTCCCATCCTTCTGGTCGGTGCCATCGGTTTGGGGCGGCAGGCTTTAACTTTGATATCACCTCCTGTGTTTTAATGAGTTCCAATGCTTCTGCCACGGCACGCTCTAGCTGCGGATATCTGCCTGCAATTACATCTGCGGGTTTGTTGATTACCTCAATATCCGGTGCAACACCTTCGCCTTCCACGGCTCACTCTCCGTTGGCATCCACAAAACCACCACGCGATGCTACCATGCGGCCACCGTCAATGGAAGGCAGCGCATCCCAAGTGCTGCCGGTCAGCGGTGGCCTCGAAGAAATTATAAATGTTTTCAGGGGCTTTTACCTCGCCAGCTGCTCATCCACGTCATCCACAATTAAAGTCAGGAAGCCCCCCAGTATCATAGAACACCCTCCCAGCACCAGTGCAAAAATAGCCTCTCCTCCAAACAACTCATCTGTCATGAAGCCAAGAATGGCACCAGCCACAATCTGCGGGATTACGATAAAGAAGTTGAACACGCCCATGAAGTAGCCCATCCGGTTTGCTGGTAAGGCTCCCGCCAGTATAGCGTAAGGCATAGACAGGATACTGGCCCAGGCAATACCCACGCCCACCATAGATACTAGCAGCATCATTGGGTTCTCTATAAAGTAAATGGATATCAGGCCCAACCCTCCCAGCACGAGGCAAATCAGGTGAGTGAGCTTCCGGCTTGTAGCTTTAGCAAGGTATGGCAGCAGCAAGGCGAAAATGGCAGAAACACCATTGTAAACGGCAAAGCAAACGCCTACCCAATCGGCACCTTCGTTATAGATTAGAGAAGTTGTGTCAGAAGCCCCATACACGTGGCTGGTCAGGGCCTTGGTGGTGTATATCCACATAGAGAACAGGGCAAACCAGGAGAAGAACTGCACAACTGCCAGCTGCAGCATCGTTTTTGGCATGTTAAAAATACCCATTACCGTTTCCCTGACGCCATCGCTGAAGCTGGTGTTATTTCTCTCGGCCTCAAACGCCTCCATATTTTCAGGAGGGTACTCTTTGGTTTTGAACACGGTCCACAGCACAGCAGACAGGAAAACAACGCCTCCCACGTAAAAAGACCACTTCACGGAAGAAGGAATCATGCCCTCAGGAGCAGTATTGGGAACACCAATCCAGTTGGTGAAAATGTAGGGAAGCATTGAAGCTACTACGGCACCAATACCTATGAAAAAAGTTTGCATGGCAAAGCCCATAGTTCGCTGGCTCGACGGCAGCAAATCGCCTACAAGCGCACGAAAAGGCTCCATTGAAACATTAATAGACGTATCCAGAATCCAGAGCATGCCTACCGCCATCCAGAGCACAGAAGCATTCGGCATCACAAACAAAGCGGCTGAAGCCAGAATAGCGCCAATCAGGAAGAATGGCCGCCGCCGGCCCAGCACCGGATGCCAGGTGCGGTCACTGAGATAACCTATGATGGGCTGCACCACTAACCCGGTAACAGGCGCCGCGAGCCAGTAAAGCGCGATTTCAGTTCCACCGAGTGTTTCAAAAATCCGGCTGACGTTGGCGTTCTGGAGTGCAAAGCCAAACTGAATCCCTAAAAACCCGAAACTCATGTTCCAGATTTGCCAGAAGCTGAGCCTCTTTTTCTCAGCGGCCTGAACCGTTTGTGTCATATATGCTTTCTTGTGAAGTGAAGGTTGTGAATTTAGCCCTTTTACTCTGAATAATTAATACGCTGCTACAGGCAATCTCTTGCCTGAGCATGTGCTCAATAAAAATCAGACATTTAAAGTTGCAAAAAGTTTCTATCAGCACATACTTTAGTTAACAGCCCATTCAGACAAGAAATGCATACTGGTGGTGCTATATTCTTGTATTCCCCTTCCACTATAAAACAGGTACTCCAATATTCTTAAACCCCTATCATTTCCCATGTCCATCTCTTACCTTAGCAGGTATGGAAATACAGGGAAAATGGACAAGAGACGAAGAGGGCTTCATGGAGTTTGAAACCTCGGAACTGCAGCGCCACTATGAGACCATCACAGACAAATACCACCAGGTATACAACCGCTATGCAGCAGAACTGGATGATGATGAAGCTTATTATAAAGCGCTGGACGATGGATACGAAATGGTGACAGACTACAAAACCATTAATGGGAACCAGGAATTTGCTACTACTTACATCACGCCAGCCTATGTGGCGGATGTCTGGTATGAGACGGATGAATTCAGCCAGAAAAGAGTCTATGACAGGGGTTTTATCAGAATAAGCAGCAAGTAGAGCATCTGCGCCTCTCCTGAATAAGCTTACTTAGGACGGAAATACCAGTCGATGCACGTGCAGGCATGTACGCAGAATTGTGCACCTTACTCAGCTCCTTTTATTTGCTTACCATACATAGTAAGTGCTTGTAGTAACATGCTTTATCTGGCGCTAAGGGTGGATAACGCCATAGTATTTCAAATAGCCTTCTGGTGAGGTTATGGCAAAAATTCACTTACTTTAGGCTGAGAAAGACAATTTCACCTACAAATACAGGGAATGTAGCAGTCTCAGGCTGCTTTCCCCTGCCGAAAAAACCACATGGAGAACATCATTAGCACAATCAACGACATTGTCTGGAGCAATGTCCTTATTATACTTTGCTTAGGTGCGGGAATCTACTTTTCAGTCGTCACCCGCTTTTTGCAGGTCCGTTACCTGCGGGAAATGCTTCGACTGCTTTTCAACGGACAATCATCTGAAAAAGGCGTCAGCTCCTTCCAGGCTTTCTCTATCGCCATTGCCGGCCGGGTTGGAACAGGTAACATAGCCGGTGTGGCAACAGCCATTGCCATGGGCGGACCGGGAGCTGTATTCTGGATGTGGGTGATTGCCTTCCTGGGTAGTTCTTCTGCCTTTATTGAGGCAACATTGGGCCAGATATACAAGCAGGTTCAAGACGGACAATACCGTGGTGGTCCTGCTTATTATATTGAAAAAGGACTTGGTGTGAAATGGTATGCTGTTCTTTTTGCAGTTGCCACTATCATTAGCATGGCTATGTTTCTGCCGGGCGTGCAAAGCAACAGCATCGCTTCCAGTATAAAAACGGCCTTCGACATACCTGTGGCTGTAACCGGGGCTGCTGTCACCGCCTTACTGGCGCTTATTATTTTCGGGGGTGTAAAACGCATCGGTAAGGTAGCAGAAATTGCCGTACCTTTTATGGCGGGCGCTTATATCCTGATGACCGTGATTATCATCGCCATGAATATCACAGAGGTTCCTGAAGTAATCAGCCTGATTATCCGTTCTGCTTTCGACATTGAACCTGCTTTTGCCGGTGTGTTTGGTATGGCCATTTCCTGGGGAGTTAAAAGAGGTATATACTCCAACGAGGCAGGACAGGGAACAGCGCCGCATGCAGCAGCTGCCGCAGAGGTAAGCCACCCGGCAAAACAAGGATTGGTGCAGGCGTTTTCTGTTTACGTGGATACGCTGTTTGTCTGTACCGCCACCGCCTTTATGATACTTTTCACAGGACAGTATAATGTCGTGAATCCAGAAGGCGGCTTTATAGTAGAAAATCTGCCTGGAGTGGCTTTTGGTCCGGAGTATACGCAGCAGGCGGTGAATACTTACTTCCCTTCACTCGGCAGCGGCTTTGTGGCAATTTCCCTGTTACTCTTTGCCTTCACCACCATTATGGCCTATTATTACATTGCAGAAACCAACCTGACCTACCTGGATAAGAAGGGTAGCAAATGGCTGCTATGGATGTTGCGGGCGCTCATTCTGGCGGCTACCTTCTACGGGTCAATTAAAACAGCTGAATCGGCCTGGGTGTTAGGAGATATTGGCGTGGGCATAATGGCCTGGCTGAACGTGGTGGCCATCATCTTATTAAGGAAACCAGCCCTTCGGGCGCTCCATGATTACCAGGCCCAGCGCAAGGCTGGTCTTGATCCTGTTTTCAGCGCAAAGAAGCTTAATATCAAAAATGCAGAAGAATGGGATAAGCCGGAACAGGTACAAAAGGAAGCTATTGCCCGTTAGGTAAAGCAAATGCTTTTTAAGTCTGGGCCTGCCTGCTATAGGGCATAGCCAAATTTTTTATGAGGGCATTGAAGAGTAATCAGCTAAAGCTATCTCCTCTTCAACGCCCTCTTCTTTATATTGCCCTTTTTTGAGCACCGATCTTAGGAGCTGGGATTGGCTAAATGTATGGGTAAAGGTTAAATGAATGTTAAAATTTTTCAAGTAAAGCAACCATTATAGAAATTTCTGCATCTTTCATTCTAATAAGCAATTAATGGTCCCTTATCTAGGCACATGCACTGAACTAGCTATGAAAGAAACAAAGCCCTCCTTATAATTCCTATTTCGACATCATCCTTTTACATCCCAACACAACAACCCTCAAAGGCTACCCTTCTATAAAATAGCCAAAGCACAGTCACTATCATTATAATCACTATCAATCCTAAACTATGAAAAATGCCTTTGCCTTATTGCTGCTACTGCTATGTGCTGGAAGTACGGTAGCTCAATCCGTTAATCCAGGGAAACTAAGTGGCGTCATGTCAGATTCTCTGACCTCCCAACCAATTTCATACGCGAACGCAGTACTCAAAAGCGGGGATAAACTCATAAGCGGTGCCGCCGCTGATGATAAGGGAGCCTTTGAGCTTTCTAACCTTCCGCTGGGGGATTTTACACTGGTGCTGACATATATCGGGTACAGAACCAAAACCATAACTGTGAAGCTTACCGCCGCTCAGCCCACTTTAACTTTAGGTACCATACAGATGGGCACCGACAGTAAAATGCTAGAAGCAGTGGAAGTAACCGCCTTGAAAGCTTTGGTAGAGGACAAAGGCGACCGACTGGTATATAACGCCGAAAACGATGCTTCCAACGCAGGTGGTACTGCCGCAGATGTGCTCCGTAAAGTTCCCACCCTTAACGTGGATCTCGATGGGAATGTACAGATGCGGGGCAACAGCAATATCAGGGTGCTGATAAACGGCAAACCATCGGCTATGATGGCGCGCAACCTGGCCGATGCTCTGCGGCAAATGCCTGCCAACGTAATCAAATCCATCGAAGTGATTACGAGCCCCGGGGCGAAGTATGATGCGGAAGGTTCGGCCGGCGTGATCAACATCATCACAAAGAAAGGGCTGCAGGGGCTAAACGGATCCACAAACGCTACCCTTGGCAACTTTAACCGCGGACTTGGCACCAGCCTGAACTACAGGAAAAACAAAATCGGCGTATCGTTATCTGCCAATGGCTACCAGTACCGGAATGTTTGGGAGAACAACCTGGTGAGAACTACGCTTGTAAACGGGGTGCCGGTTAGCATCTTAACGCAACAAGACAATGCCGATAACACAGGTACAGGCGGCTATGGCGAGATGAGCATCGACTATGATCCCGATTCTACAAGCCGCATCAACTTTTCAGCCAATGTGTGGGGAGGTAACTTCCCGAACAACAGCACCGCGTTGAATCGGCTGACGGATGCAGAAGGAAACGAATTGCTGGCCTTCCGCAACGAACGCGACTTCCGGAACCCCTATGGCAACGGCCAGCTTGACTTAGGCTATACCAAGACTTTCAGAAAGCCGGAGCAGGAATTTTCGCTGCTCACGCAGTTCAGCCGGATGCCTGACAATTATTTCTATGACACTGAAACCTACTCTGGTGCCGATGAAGTCACCTTCCGGCAGCACAGCTCTAATTATAGCCGCAACAAAGAATATACGGTGCAAACCGACTATGTACACCCCCTGGAAGTAGTTAGTAGACGCGATACCACCAGCATAAAACTGGAAGTTGGTGCCAAAGCCATCCTGCGCGACATTGGCAGTGAGTTTCGCGTAGAGCAGTCACTGGACGGCAACAGCCCCCTGGTTCCTGACCCGACCCAGTCGAATGACTTCGACTACATGCAGCGGGTGTACTCCGGCTATGCCTCTGTGCGCCTGAACAACAAGCGCAAGTGGGGCCTGAATGCAGGTATGCGGCTCGAACACACAGACATTGATGGAAACTTCATCACAACCAAAACTAAGTTAGCAAACCAATACACGAACCTGATTCCGAGCATCACGCTTTCGAAGGGCTTTAAAAACCAAACCTATAAGCTGAGCTATACGCAACGCATCCAGCGCCCGCTCATCTGGTACCTGAACCCTTGGGTAAATGCCAGCGACACGCTGAACCTTAGTACAGGTAATCCTTACCTGGACCCTGAGCTGAACCATGCCGTTGAACTGGCCCATAACCTGAATACCGACAAAGGCATTTCAGTGAACACAGCCCTGTACTGGCGCTATACTGACAATGCCATCGAATACCTCTCCACCGTAAATGCAGATGGAGTATCGCTCAGTATGCCACAGAACATTGCAAAGCGAAAGAACTACGGGGTAAATGTAAATTTCTCTGGCCAACTGGCAAAAAACTGGAACCTGAACAGCGGTGCAGACCTGCGTTATGTGGACCTGAGCAGTTCCAGCCTGAACATGCACAACGACGGATTTATACTGAACTTTAACATGAACAGTACCTATAAATTTCCTAAGAATTATTCCCTGCAAGCCTTCGGCAGTGTTGGGACTGGCTGGATTAGCTTACAGGGTTCTAACACCGGCTACTACTGGCATGGCGTTTCTGCAAAAAAAGAGTTCTGGGACAACAAAGCCAGCGTAACCTTGGCCGTGAACAACCCTTTAACCCGTGGAATTACCCAAACATCAGAACGTTCCGGTCCTAACTTCGAGTCAGAAGCGCGCTCCTTTTATGTGAATCGCTCTGCAAGGCTAATGTTTGAGTGGCGTTTTGGACAAATGGGCGAAGGAGGCGGCAGAAGAAGCAAAAAAATCAGCAACGATGACAAGGCCGGCCGCTAAAAACCTAACCCTCTACTCCCACGTTGTTTAGAACGATTGTAAGAACAATGCACGATGCTACGTTGGATAGACGTCATAATATTTGCCAAATACAGTAATCCTGAGCCCAGAAGAAGAGTAGAGAAAACAGCGGAAGAATGGCAGCAGCAGCTTACGCCGGAGCAATACCAGGTAGCAAGGCAAAAGAGCACGGAACGGCCTTACAGAAATGCTTACTGCCGTAATTATGAACCTGGGTTGTATGCATGTATAGGCTGTGGAAATCTGTTGTTTGATTCAGATGAAAAGTATCATGCCATATCCGGGTGGCCAAGCTTTACTCAACCTATCGCCAAAGGCGCCATAAAATACGCCTTTGACGACAGCCACGGGATGAAGAGAATAGAGGTGATGTGTAATGTATGCGATTGCCATCTGGGCCATGTCTTTCATGACGGCCCGGATCCAATGGGGTTGAGGTACTGCATCAATTCAGTGAGCTTGCAGAAGCTGGATAAATCAACATGAACGGGTTTACGAAAACTTGATATAACAGGGGCTCCATTATAAGTAAACGCAGCTACTTTGAGCTCCTGATTTACAATTTACTAATACAGGCAAGTAAGGGAAGCGCTGATTTATAGATAATTAACTTTTTATCATTTATTGGGTTACCTATTTTTATTATTCGCATTAAAGCATATATTTGGTTTCCAATATAAAAAATTTATAAGATGATACAGAAGACGTACCTTAAAACGAAAGACCTTTGTAAGGTCAAATTCACGGTAACCCCTGAGAATGCCGAAACGGTAGAAATTTTGGGTTTGAATAATGACTGGGAAAACCCAGCTGTTATGAGCAAGAAAAAAGGAGGTACTTTTACCTATGATGCTTCCCTTCCGAAAAACACTCAGCATGAATTCAGGTATCGTGTGAATCAGAGTGAATGGATGAATGAGCCGGAGGCAGACGAACAAAAGCCCAATGAATTCGGCAGCAGCAACAGCGTCATTGTTCTTTAAAAAGCTTTTAACTTCAAGCATACTGAATATAAACTTCTACTTCTGAACAGCTGCTAAAGTACTTTTCAGAACTTCAGTAGCTATCAATATTTTCAACCCAATGGAGGCTCTCTGTCTTGAGGTTTCTCCATTGGGTTATCCCATTGTGCAAAATTCAAAGGCCTATATTCTATTGCTCTAACGATCCAACAGCCTCAACTTACTGTTGCTGCGGAGGCATTATCAAATAGTTCGCGAATAATTATGCCATCCTCCCAATAGTGGAGGTATGCACACCAATACTGTCGGCTTGAAAATGGCAGACTTGTATTCTTCAGCTATAACAGCCCTCAGTAGTCCTGCTTCTCTCCTTTCTGCACAGCGCACATTATGCGAAACGAATCCTGGCAGCAGAACGTGATAACTCTATACCATTTTCAACTTGCCCAGTAAAAGCAAGCCCACTGCACCACTAATTTTAAGCCAATACTAAAGCTATTTACAATTCAGATTAGGAGGATTCTACCTGCGCCTGTTGCGATAATGACACTTTATAATATTTCTCTTTAAAACTCCTCCTCACCTACTTGCTTCCAGTGTTGGTAGAATAAAAAAACCCATTCGTCTAAAAGTTACAAACTTCAACCAACAGTACCTTGCTATACAAAGTACTATACACCATCTTTGTGACATCATTACAACAACGCGAAACAAAATAAACCTATGAAAAATTTTTTCTCATTACTTTCCATGCACCTGCTCTTGTGTAGCAGCCCTCTTCTTGCCCAGTCAGATGGTACTTTGTCTGGCACGGTGGTAGACGAAAAAGAACAGCCGGTTGGCTTTGTAAATGTAGCTGTACTGGATGCCTCCACCGCCAAAGTAGTGACAGGCGCCATTGCCGACATGGATGGCAGTTTCCAGATTAAGACACCGGCTGCCGGAAACTACCAGCTAAAAATAAGTGCACTGGGTTATGCAGAGACGCTGACAGAATCTTTTCAGGTGACTGGCACAGGCTTTTCCAAAGACTTTGGGAAAGTACAGGTAAAAGGCGATGTACAGACGCTGAGTGAAGTGGAGGTGCAAACTATGCGCCCTACCGTTACAACACATCCGGATAAAATGGTGGTGAGCGTGGAAGGCACCGCTATGGCAAGCGGCAGCACCGCTTATGAAGTACTGGCCAAGTCGCCGGGGGTATGGATTGATCAGGACGGCAACCTGCAACTGAATGGCAAGGCAGGTGTGCAGGTGATGCTGAACGGCAAGCGCTCCTTTTTATCAGGGAAAGAGCTCCAGAACCTGCTACAAGGCATGAGCGCCGAGAACATCAAAGACCTGGAACTTATCACAAATCCTTCTTCTAAATATGATGCAGAAGGTGCATCGGGCATTATTAACATTAACCTCAAAAAGCCGCAGCAGGCAGGTATGAACGGCAGTGTTTATGGCGGGTACCAGTACAACAACCTGAGTTCTTATACTGCCGGTACTGAACTGAGCCACAAAAGCGGTAAGTGGAATTCGTTCGGAAGCCTGGACTTTGCCCAACGGATGCGCTACCGCGACGCGGAAATGGACCGTGTCTTCATGAGCGAGGATGGCAGCAAAAGCACTTTTGACCAGACAGGTTATGAAGAGGGCGAGCGCCTGCAGCCATCCCTGCGCCTAGGTAGCGATTATGACCTGAACGCGCAGCACAGCATTGGGGCCATGGCAAACCTAAACCTTAACAGTAGCGAAAATTTCTTCCGGACGGACTCCTACCTGCGAAACGCCAATGCAGCAGATGACCTGTTCATTCATTCCCTGAACAGCACCGAAGGCACATACGGCAACGGAACAGTAAACCTGCACTACCTCGGCAAACTCGATACCTTGGGCACTACCCTCTCCGCCGACCTGGACTATGTGCACATCACCAGCCGGGATGATGCTTCGTTCCGGAACAACTATATTCCCCTGAGCACTCCTTCAGAGCAAACGCAGGAGCTGTTATTAAGTGAGAACCCTACCAGCTACGACATTTATTCCGCCAAAGTGGACTTCGCGAAGTCATTAAGCAAAACGACAAAGCTGGAGTTAGGTGCAAAGGCCAGCCACGTAACCTCCGACAATGAACTGCGCTTTTATGAGACATCGGACGGCAGACAGATTCCGGACCCTAACCGCAGCAACCACTTTATCTATAAAGAAGACATCTATGCGGCTTATGCCAACGTGTCGGCCTCGTTGGGTGAGAAATGGACTTTACAGGGTGGTTTGCGGGCAGAGCAGACTGAATCAAGCGGTAACTCGCTCACCAAGAAACACAAAACAGACCGCAGTTATTTAGACCTGTTCCCGAGCGTGTTTGTGCAGCAAAAAGTAAGCTACAACTATCAAATTGGCTATAAGTACAGCCGCCGCATCAACAGACCGAATTACCAGAATCTGAACCCGTTCATCTTTTTCCTGGACCCTTACACCTCGGCACAAGGCAACCCTAACCTGAAGCCGCAGTACGTTAATTCTTTTGAGGTAACACAGACCCTGAAGCAGACTTATAACCTGGTGCTGGGTTACGCTGTAACGCAGGATTTTATAGCAGAAGTGCCGACGCAGAACCCAGAAGATAACACAACCGTGTTTCAGCAACAAAACGTAAAGAACCTGAAGAGCGCAACCGCTACACTGGTGGCTCCGGTGCGTGTCTCAAGCAAATGGGAAATCAGCAACAACCTCATGACCATGTATCAGGAGTTTACCAACATGTCAGGTGACGACGTGGTTGTAAATGACCAGGTAACAGTAATTGCACAGACAAACCACAACGTGATGCTGCCATACGGCCTGCGCCTCGAAATAAACGGCGGCTACCAAAGCCCTGCGGTATATGGACTCTACAAAATAGATGAACAGATGTGGCTAGATGCCGGACTGAAGCGCGACTTCCTGAACGACAAACTAACCATGACCCTGAACGTGACAGACATTTTCAAAGGCCGGGTGATGAACGTGGAAGCAAACCTGAATGGCAACATCAACGCCATAGAGCAGTACCACGGGGCTAGGAGCGTACGCCTTAACCTGCGCTACCGCTTCAACAAAGGCACTGCTTTCCAGTCTAAGAAGCGCAACGTGAACCTGGATGAGCTGAACAGAACAGGCGGGAATTAACCAGCCGTACTGACAGTTGAAGCTTATTTTAAGATTCTTTCGTTCCGCAGTTAATTTGTAAAACTGCGGAACGTTTTTGTATATCAAGCGACTGCAGTTCATCTGTGCCATGTATGGACCAAAAGTATAGTAGCAGATACTTTATTCATCCTGATGTTCATTTTGCTGTTTCCAGTAAGGCAACCCAGACTCAGAAGAACTGTACGGGCAGCAGGCACAAAACATGAGTCAATATCTTTTGTACCCAAAAAAGACATCAAAAAACAGCTAATACTTCACATGAAATACCCGTTTAACAACAGTGAAAAATCATTAGGTTAAAAAAACCATACTACCTTGTGAACTTGTTCCCAACACAAATAAACCTGTACAGGCGTTGAGATACTTTTTCCATATCGGCTATAACGGCACCAACTACAGAGGCTGGCAGCGCCACCCTTATGGGGTAAATGTACAGCAGACAATAGAAAATGGCCTTCTGAAAATATTAAAAGTACCTGTCGCTATTGTGGGGTGTGGCAGAACAGATGCCCAGGTGCATGCCAGCCAGTTCTTTTTTCATCTGGATGTAGAAAAGCCATGGGAGTTCGACATGCTTTTCCGACTGAACAAAGTTCTACCGCCTGATATTGCCGTGTTTGACATTATCCCGATGGAGGGTATGCCGCATGCAAGATTCGATGCCAAACAAAGGAGCTACGACTATTATATGCATACCTACAAAGACCCTTTCCTGAGCAGCGTGAGTTCCCTTTATCTCCTAAAGAACCTGAACCTGGATGCAATGGCCGCGGCCACTACCCTGCTCCCACTGTACAGCGACTACCGGTTTTTATGCCTCACACCGGCGGAGCACGACAGTACCATCTGCCACGTCACCGCTGCCAGATGGCTCTCAAATAAAAATGGCGATAGGCTGCGCTTCCAGATTTCAGCAAACAGATACCTTAGCCGTATGATTCGGATTGTAGTGGGAAAGCTTATCCAGATAGGAATGAGCGAGCTAAGCATTGATGAATTTGAAAGCTATTTGGCTGCTGAGAGAGCACCTAAAGCCCTTACTCCAGCCTATCCACAGGGGCTCTTCCTGTCAAAGGTTACTTACCCGTACTTGGATATATTACCCCGCAACGCCTTTTCTGCAACTCCGCAGCCCCAGACAGACAATTACTGGCAAGTAGTTTGAAAGCTTCAGTTAAAGAAGCTTAAGTTTAACACGGTTTAGTATCTCAATAACAGAATCAGCAAAATAAGTTTGGGGTAAAGAAGCTTTACTGCGCTGCTTTGTCTTTGGGAGGGTTGATCATGATATGCGCGCCATGGGTTCCGGGATGCATGATCCACGGCATGGCCGGAGCATCTGGTTTAAGAGGTAAACCAGTGCTCTCGGAGGTGGCATACGGAATATACACCACATAACGCAGATAGCCCTCCTTCACCTCACCGGTTGCCTGGTTAAAGTTCTCATCCGGAGCACCGTATACAAACAAAGTGGAAGGCTGTTTTGGCATCACTAACTTCCCACTCTTTACTTCCTGCTCCCGGCTGTCGAAAATTTCCTGTGCACTTTTGCCGGCTTTCCGCAGCTCCCTCCCACGCGTCATGAAAGGTTCCAGGTCCTGATGATAGCAGGAAGTTGAGAAGCCTTTTTGATTGGGGTCATCGGCTAAGCAAACCATTTCGTTTGTTCCTTTCCGCAGCAAGACAAATTCACCGTTGGCGTTGTACCCATATACAGTGGCCTCCGCCCGTTTATCAGAAGGGGCAGCAAGCACAGCAGATTTTACCTGTACCTCAGAAGAGGGTACATTTAACTGAGCGAAGGCGCTGAAACCTGCCATGGCAAGTATAGCAGTAGTTATAGTTTTTTTCATAGCAAATGCATCATTAACAAAAACTAATCATAGGGTATAGCAGCATATAAACTTAACTAAATCAAGAAGATATTTCAAGTAAAAGCTGCTGTTTTACGATGGCGATACTTGGTATAACAACTGAATTAGGATATATTGAATCATAAGGCAGCACCCGTGCAATCATCCGGCACAAAGAATGGCCATATAAATTTTTCAATGCAGCGGTTTAAGCAATAGAAGCAGCCACTTTTCCTTTCTTGCAGGGCCTACTGATATTTAGAAAAACACTCCAACAATTGTGAAAGATGAAGAAGACTTTTATAAAAGCGCAGCAGACACTCATTTATACCTTGTTGGCCACCATAATGGCATCGTGCCAGCAAGAGGGAAATGCGCAGACCTATGACCTGCTGCTGCGAAAGGCAACTGTTGTAGATGGAACCGGGGAGGCACCTTATGTGGCCAACCTGCTGGTATCAGGCGACTCTATTGCGCTGATAGAAAGAGACACCTCTTCCTCCTATTCCGCTGGCAGAACGGTAAATGCGGAGGGCCTGGTGCTGACGCCCGGTTTCATTGATACACACGCACATGGAGATCCCCTGGAAACACCTGAATTCAAAAATTTTCTCTCGATGGGTGTTACCACCATTTGCCTGGGGCAGGATGGCTTTAGCCCGGAAGAGAAAGACTTAAGTAAATGGATGGACCTTGTCAGCAAAAAAGCACCTGCTGTAAACATCGCCATGTTTGTCGGCCACGGTACACTGCGCATGCTTTCCGGTATACAGTATGACTCAGTGCCCTCTGACCAGAATTTAGCGGCCATGGAAAAAATGTTGGCAAATGCTCTGGATGCAGGTTGCTTTGGTATGACAACCGGCCTGGAGTATACCCCCGGCTATATTGCAGACAGCACAGAGTTGAACAGGATGGCGAAAGTGGTCGGCGCAAAAGAGGGGCTAATAATGAGCCATATGCGGAACGAAGATGACGCCTTTGTAGAAGCATCCATCCGGGAATTGCTGGCGCAGGGGAGACATTGCCCTGTGCATGTGTCGCATATGAAAGTAGTGTTTGGCAAGGGGCAAGAACGGGCGGAGGAAATCCTGCAACTGCTGGACAGCGCACGAATAAGCGGCATACAGGTTACCGCAGACTTCTACCCTTACACCGCCAGTTATACAGGCATTGCCATTCTTTTTCCGGAGTGGGCCCAGAAGCCAAACGATTACCAGCAAGTGCTGAAAACCAGAAGGGCAGCACTGGGAACCTACCTCCAGAACAGGGTAATGCTACGGAATGGCCCTGAGGCCACCTTGATTGGTTCAGGGCCATATAAAGGAAAAACGCTTGCTCAGGTCTCCGCTGAACTGGAAAAACCTTTTCAGGATGTACTCATGGACAATATTGGCCCATACGGCGCTAGCGGTGCCTACTTTGTAATGGACGAGACCTTACAGGAAACCCTGTTGAAGAACCAACATGTAATGGTATGTACCGATGGAAGCCCTACCATGCACCACCCCAGAGGCTATGGGACCTACGCCAAAGTAATTGAGACGTATGTTGAAGACCGGGACTTTTTTACTTTAACAGAAGCTGTCCGGAAAATGAGCGGCTTGCCCGCAGCAACGATTGGCTTAAAAGACCGGGGCCTGATCAGAGAGGGCTATAAAGCAGACATTCTGCTTTTCAATCCGTCAGAAGTCCAGGAAAATGCCACCTATGAAAACCCTCACCAACTGGCCACCGGCTTTCGCTATGTGATCGTTAATGGGCAAATAGTGAAGGAGGGCACTCAGTTTAGCAGTGAGAGAAATGGTAGGATGTTGAAGAAAAGTAATAAATGAGTGTTAACGCGACTTCACCATGAAGTGGTTTGGGCTTATACATGATGAAATGCTACAGCTTACTGCATGTACTGCCTGTAATGAAACAGTATAAAGCGGCCCCGAATGATGCTTTTTTGACAGCGCTTCTTAAACGTATCCTATGTTTGAGAAGCGCTGTCCTTATTATTTCTTATTTCCTGAAGAACCTTCTTTCAATCTTTATAACAAAGAAAACGATACTTCCCGCAGCAACTGAAATCAGGAGGTCTTCCAGTGGTAAAGGCACAAGTCTGAAAAAGCTTTTCATGAAAGGCAAATAGATGACCGCCAGCTGCAATAAAACAGAAGAAACAACTACTAAAACCATCAGCTTATTGGTTTTGATGGCAAATGCGGAATGGGCCGAAGAGCGTAAAGCAAGTGCCTGAAACACCTGTGCAAATCCTATGGTAGCAAAAATCATGGTTTGCCAGGTAAGGTCTTCCAGCTCGTTAGGGTTGTAGTAAAATAAAGCCAATCCTAACGAAACCGCAGCAATGGTCACCCCGACTACGCCCAAAGGAATGATGTCACTTTTTTCCAGCGCTCCTTTCTCCGGGTCTCTTGGTGGCCTCCTCATGGTGTCTTCTTCAGCGGGCTCTGTTCCAAGGCCAAGCCCCAGTAGGCCATCGGTAAGCAGGTTCAGCCACAGTAGTTGCAAAGGCTGCAGGGCTATCACCATCCCAAAAAACGGTGCCACCAGCATTATAAGGACTTTACCGACGTTTCCTGCAAGCGAGAATCTTATAAACCGAAGCAGGTTATCAAAAATTACTCTTCCTTCCTCCACAGCAGCCACAATTGTAGCGAAGTTATCGTCCAGCAACACCATATCAGCAGCTTCCTTGGCAACGTCTGTTCCTGTTATTCCCATGGCTACACCAATATTGGCTTTCCGCAAAGCCGGAGAATCGTTTACGCCATCACCCGTCATAGCTACTACTTCTCCTCTTCTCTGGAGAGCACTCACAATGCGAAGTTTATCTTCCGGAGATACCCGTGCATATACCGATGTTTTTTCAGCTAATGAAAGAAGCTCCTCTTCATCTGCTTTGTGCAGCCTTTCTCCTGATACGGCATCATACTGCTCCGCAAAGTTCAGCTCCCTTCCAATGGCTGCGGCAGTCAGCGGATGGTCTCCCGTAATCATGATGGGCCTGATCCCTGCCAGTTTACACTTCTCAACTGCTACCTTCACCTCCTCCCGTGGCGGGTCTATCATACCCGTAAGTCCGATATAGGTGAGCCCCTTCTCCACTTCATCGTTACCGTTATCCGATTCCACCATGCGAAAGGCCAGCCCCAGCACCCTGATCCCGTTCTTGGCCAGTTTCGTGTTCGCTCCTAAAATTTTTTCCTTCCATTCATTGTTCAGCGGCTCCTGTTTCCCATTCACCCACACAAAATCAGCAACATTTAAAAGAGAATCAGGAGCACCTTTGCTACAGAGTAGAAAAGGTGTGTCCGGAAGGTTTTGAAAATATTCAGGTAAAGCTCCTTCCACTTTATGAATAGTAGACATCCTTTTTCTGTCACTGTCGAAGGGTATTTCGTTAACTCTTGGTAACGTCTGGTACAGGTCATCCTTATGAATGTCTCTTTTAGCACCTGCTACTAATAAAGCAGTCTCTGTAGGGTCTCCGATTACCTGTTCTGAACCAGGTTCTCCACCTTTTTCCAGTGTGGCATCATTACACAAAACTGAAACAGCGAGGGCAAAATCAAGGGCAGCTGCCCCTTGCCCTTCTATTTCTGTTGTGGCTGCAGGTTTCAAATCAATGGTGTGCTCTGGCAGGTCTACTACCGTTACCGTCATTTTATTCTGCGTTAGCGTACCCGTTTTGTCGGAGCAGATAACGGTAACAGAGCCGAGTGTTTCCACGGCGGGTAGCTTTCTGATGAGGGCATTCCGCTTCAGCATTCTTTGTCCGCCCAGCGCCAGCGTAATGGTCACCACTGCAGGAAGGCCTTCGGGAACGACAGCTACTGCAACACTCACAGCCGTCAGGAACATATCTGCGGCTGACTCACCTAAAAGAATGCCTATACCGAAAATAACAGCGGCCGCAATAACACCAAACAGTGCCAGCATTTTGCCGAGTTTGTCCAGCCTTTCCTGCAATGGTGTTTTCTTTGTTTCAACGGTTGCTATCAGATTGGCTATGTTTCCTAGTTCGGTTCCCATACCGGTAGAAACCGTAATTCCCACCCCTCTTCCATAGGTTACCAGGGTTCCCATATAAGCCATGTTTTTCCTGTCACCTATAGGCACATCTTCTTTGGTGATGGGCGCTGTAGCTTTTTCTACAGACTCAGACTCACCCGTCAGAGAGGCTTCCTGCACTTTCAGGTTAAAGGCATCCAGAATACGGAGGTCGGCGGGCACTACATTTCCGGCCTCGATTTCCACAGTATCTCCCGGCACAAGTTCCTTTGCGGATATCTCTTTTACTGTTCCGTTGCGCCTCACCCTCACCCTAGGCACCACCATGCGGTTGAGTGCGGCCATAGCACGCTCTGCCCGGTACTCCTGAATAAACCCGAGAAACCCGAAAAGCAGCACAATAGCCAGGATGGCCACGGCTTCTGTGTACTTGCCAAGAAAGAGGGAAAGTAGTGCAGCAGCAATCAGAATAAGCACCATAGTTTCAGTGAACTGCTGCAGCAGCATTTTAAAAGGGCTTTTCTGCCTCTTTTCCTCCAGACTATTAGGTCCGTATTTTTCAAGCCGAACACCTGCCTCAGCATCCGAAATGCCATTGACTGATGAATCGAGTTCAGCTAAAACTTCATCTTTCGTTCTTGTGTACCAATTGTTCATTCTTATATATTGCTGTAGCCACTTAGTTCACTGTTGTTACGGAAACATGCGGTATAAAGTCCTTAACCCCAGCCTGCATCTTAAAAAGCGTGTTAATATACAGAAAGCCTGCTCTTTTTCCATCTATGCAAAAGTCCGTTTAACTGCTAATAAAATGAGCAGTTAAACGGACTTTTGCATTCCTTCTGATGAAAAAAATATATAGTTGAAGATATAAACTAAGATTAACCAGAATCCTATTGCAGAGGGTATAGATAGCTACTTAAGCCGCTATAGCATCCAGCATGGCTGCGTTGGCAGCAGGAAGAGAGGCATGTAGCTCTTGGTACAGCTTCCTGGCTTTTACGCGTAAAGAGAAGGTATCAAACACGCTTCTGAACACCAGGAAATCCACCCCTGCTATAATACCATTTACTCCTGAGCTGTTCAACGCTTCAGCAAGAATATCATCCTTTATCAAAACGACATTATTTGTAAAGCCTTCTTTTAAAAAAGAGCACTCTAAGCCCCCACTAACTTTCTTCATCAACAAGGTGCTGCTGTTCTTTAACCCTTTTTGCAGTCTGTTTAAGTCTCTTACAATTAACATAGTTAGCGCTTTTAACTGTTGTCTGAAATAATTGCTATACAATTCTAATCTAATCTTATGACCATAAATATGACACAAGTCATCGCTCAGCAGGACGGATATCATTAACCTTTGCACAGCTAGTATGCCCGTAGTATACCTCCTGCCAACCGACATGCACTCTTTTTAATAGAAGGACAGCGGTAAGAACATGTCATGTTCTGTTCGAGCCTTTTAAGTATCTGAATTAACTGTTCAGTCTATGCACCCGACCAAAGCTGTTCCTGTAGTTCTGGCAAAAAGATATAAATCATGTCTGAAACTGACCTTAATCATTAGATATCACTGTTTTATAACGGAATTTTATAGCAATTATTACACACTTCAATTGCTACACTATGAAATCTATTTTAAGTATTATACATGACAGCATCGAACAAGGTATCAAGCCGTTTTACCGGCGAGCGAAGAGTGGATATGCTGGTGTTGGGCTATCATGCTGAATAACCATGGCAGCACCTGCGCAACGTGGGTGCTGCCATGGATAAAAGTATACCACACGTACTTGCCAGTGCTTTTTGCGCACTACAAAAGATGACATCAGAAATAGCCATATTCTTTAAACCTAACCTTAATCATCAAAAAATGTCACTGGTAAATTAAAAAACAATGTTTTAAAGCCTGACACTGCCGAAGAAGGAAGAGGCAGCCGCTGGCAACAAGAAGGCAATTCAGATTGATGAAGTCAGTTTTGAAGCTGAAAAAGAGGGATTAATCTCCCGCCTTTTCAGTTAAACCACGACATGCACCTCTCTCCTGAACTACGCTAACCCCCTTAAACACTTTGCTTTAAACCAAGTATACTCTTACTAGAGAAGCACAAAACTATATTGAATAAGCACAATCTTATATAAACTTCCAGCTATGTCTACTTACACTATCCCATTCAAAAAATTAACCATGCAGCATGTTGCTGATGTTGGGGGCAAAAACGCTTCCCTTGGTGAAATGCTGCAAAGTCTGGCTGCTGACAATATCAGCGTGCCTGACGGCTTCGCCACCACAGCGAAGGGTTACCAGGAGTTTCTGGAAAATAATAACCTGACAGAAAAGATTGAGGAGCACTTATCGGGGCTGGACACAGATAATTTTACTAACCTGCAGGAGGTAGGCGCCCAGATACGGGAGCTTGTGCTGCAGGCCAAAATAACGGATAACGTAGAGCAAGCCATACGCACTGCATACAAAGAAATGTGCCGGCAGTATGGCTCCGAGGTTCAGGTGGCTGTAAGAAGCAGTGCCACTGCCGAGGACCTGCCTGACGCAAGCTTTGCCGGGCAGCACGAGTCTTACCTGAATATAGCCGGAGAAGAGCAGGTGCTGAAAGCCTGTTTGCGCTGCTACGCTTCCCTTTTTACAGACCGGGCCATTAAGTACCGGCACGACCACGGATTCGATCACCTGAAAGTGTACCTCTCGGCAGGCGTACAGAAAATGGTGCGTTCTGATTTAGCCAGCGCGGGCGTATGCTTCACCCTTGATCCGGAATCAGGTTTTGATAAGGTTATTTTTATTACCGGGAGCTGGGGATTAGGTGAGAATGTAGTGCAGGGAACCGTGAATCCGGATGAGTTTTACGTGTTCAAGCCCACACACAAGCAAGGTAAGAAAGCCATTGTGAGCAAGAAAATTGGCTCTAAGGAGATTACCATGGTTTACTCAGAAAACAATTCTGATCAGCCAACTGTCAACATTGAAACGCCAGCCCCGAAACAGGAGATGTACGTTCTTTCTGACAACGAAATAAACCAAATTGCTGAGTGGGCCGTGCGGATTGAAGAGCATTATGGCCGCCCCATGGACATAGAGTGGGCAAAGGACGGCGAAACAGGAGCCCTTTTTATAGTGCAGGCCAGGCCGGAAACCATACACAGCCAACAGGAAAGACAGCTTACCAGAAAAACCTTTACACTAGAAGAAGCAGGAAAGCAGCTTGCCCTAGGCAAAGCTATCGGCCACCGGATTATCAGCGGAAAAGCCCGTCTGCTAAACTCTCCGCAGGACTCTCATTTGCTACAGCCCGGCGAAATACTGGTTACAGATATCACGAACCCGGACTGGGACCCGATTCTGAAAAAAGTATCTGCAGTTATCACGAACAAAGGCGGGCGTACTAGCCATGCCGCCATTGTGGCCAGAGAAATGGGCGCCTTGGCTGTGGTAGGTGCCGGAAACGCCACAGAAGTTATCCATAACGGGCAGGAGATAACGGTGTCCTGCGCCGACGGTCAGAACGGCTTGGTATACGATGGCAGGCTGAGTTGGAAAGAAGAAGAACTTGACTTCGGGACCCTGGGCACCCCTGAAACAAAGGCAATGCTAATAGTTGGTGACCCTGACCAGGCTTTTGAACTTTCCTTTTATCCGAATGAAGGCGTGGGGCTGATGCGGCTGGAGTTCATCATCAACAACAGCATTCAGATTCACCCGATGGCTTTGGTGAAATTCAGCGAGTTAAAAGACGAAGCCGTTAAAGAACAGATTGAAGCCCTGACGCACCATCACGAAAACAAAGAAGACTACTTCGTAGAGAAACTGGCGCAATCTGTTGCCACCATCGCCGCGGCTTTCTATCCGAAAGACGTGATTGTGCGCATGAGTGACTTTAAAACAAACGAGTATGCCAACCTGATTGGAGGACAGCAGTTTGAGCCGAAAGAGGAAAATCCGATGCTTGGTTTCCGGGGAGCCTCCCGCTACTACAATTCCCGTTACCGCGAAGGCTTTGGACTGGAATGCAAAGCCATGAAGATGGTGCGCGGCGAAATGGGGCTGACAAATGTGAAGCTGATGATCCCATTCTGCCGCACGATAGCGGAGGGCAAAAAGGTGCTGAAGCAAATGGAGGAATCTGGTTTGGTGAGAGGTGAAAACGGGCTGGAGGTTTATGTGATGGCCGAAATACCGAGCAATGTGCTGCTGGCAAAAGAGTTTGCCGCTATATTCGACGGCTTCTCCATCGGCTCCAACGACCTTACCCAACTCACCCTCGGCATCGACCGGGACTCTTCTACTATCAGCGAGCTGTTTAATGAGCAAAACGAAGCTGTAAAAGCCATGATTAGTAAGGTGATACAAGTGGCCCATGAAACAGGCGTAAAAGTAGGCTTGTGCGGACAGGCTCCCAGCGACTTCCCTGAGTTCGCGAAGTTTCTTGTAGAGCAGGGCATCGACAGCATCTCCTTTAATCCGGATGCGCTGCTGCAGGGTGTTGAGAACATACTGGCAGCTGAAAAAGAGCAGGGTAAAAACAGTAAGTCCACTAAAGCAACATCTCCTAAAAAAGAGAAAGAAACGCATGAAGTATAACCAGGATAAATAGCTTCTTCAAACACTCATTGTTCAGGATAGCTTTACCGTTTTTAGTGTAAAGCTATTCTGCAACAACTTACACTCTCTATTATCGGCTATCAGCATTCAGATACTTTTTTGTTCAGACATGTCTGTAGTGCATTGTTTTCTGGTAGCAAGATCTACATAAATGTTTTGACTCCAGAGGAAAAGCACCCTAAGTTCCACCTCAGTCTGTGTTCCTCAATGTATACCCATCATGAAAGTTGACTTACGGCAACAACTTAAAGCTTCGCATACACCCGAAAAGATACGGCAGCGCCTGGCGCAGGGGCAATCGCACAGTTACCTGAGAGACTTTGTCTATGGCGCAGTAGATGGAGCCGTTACCACCTTTGCCGTGGTGTCGGGTGTAGTGGGTGCTGATTTAGCGACCCACATCATCATTATCATGGGAATGGCCAACCTTGTAGCGGATGGCTTTAGTATGGCCGTGAGCAATTTCCTGGGTATCCGGTCTGAGAAACAGCTGCTGGAGAAAGCCCGCTTAGAAGAGAAACGCCATATAGAGGCATACCCTGAAGGTGAAAAAGAAGAAATACGGCAGATTTACACCAACAAAGGTTTCAGTGGGGACATCCTGGAGGAGGCCGTTCAAATCATCACCGCAAACAAGAAGCAATGGGCAAACACGATGCTGCAGGAGGAGTATGATTTGCCACTGAACCAAGTAATGGCCTGGCGGGCAGCGCTGGCCACTTTTACAGCTTTCCTCCTGGTGGGATTCATACCCATAGCTCCTTTTCTATGGAATTACCTTTCGCAGTATCCATTCACAAACCCCTTCCTGTGGAGCAGTATTGGAACAGGGGGTGCCTTTTTTGCGATAGGTGCTATTAAAAGCCGGTTTGTAGATAAGCTCTGGTACCTGTCTGGCTTAGAAACTCTGGTACTGGGAGGTGCCGCAGCCTCGCTTGCCTACCTCATAGGAGATCTCCTGAAGGGCCTGGCATAGCATTATCAGAAGTATGGACGCTCTTAAACATCCTGGCGAGCGACCTCTCACTTTATGGAGCACCTAAGTTAGCTTTCAGCCCATCAGGCACCAAAGGCAAAGTCTTTAACCGCACGCCTGTTGCATCGGCAATGGCATTCCGGATGGCAGGCGCTATCCCGACGATGGGCGCTTCTCCGGCTCCGGCGGAAGGCAAATCTTTCCTGTTGAGGGTGATGATCTCAATAGCTGGCGTGTCTTTAAAGCGCGGCACCCTGTACTGGGCGAAGTGCGGGTTCAGGATCTTACCGTTCTCAAAATCCACGGCTTCAAATAAGGCTCCTCCTAGGCCCTGAACAATGGCACCTAGGATCTGGTTATCGAGGTGCTCCGGGTTAATGATGGCTCCGCACTCAAAGGCAGTCGTTATACGGACAATTTTTACATCTCCGGTTCCGGGGTCTACAGCTATTTCGGCACAGGTTGCGGTGAAGCCTGCTTTTTCGGTTCCGCCTCCTATGCCGTAGCCATGGTTCGGGGCGGGCTTCGTCTTTCCCCAGCCGAAGCCTTTTGCCGCGGCTTCAAAAACAGCTTTCAGCCGAGGTTCCTGCAGGTTTTTCAGCCGGAACTCCAGCGGGTCCATATTCACCAGGCTCGCCAGATCATCCATCTGCGATTCCAGCACAAATATGTTCGCCGTAGAGGCCAGCCCCCGGTAAGAGCCCTGATATAGCGGCGACTCCACCGGGTGATACTGTATCTGCTGGTTGGGCACCTCGTAAGGCGTCCGTATACCGGAAGGACCTGAATTGTAGTTATGGAACTCCCAGGAAGTTAAGATACCATCGTTCTTTACACCGCTGCTCACTTCTATTACACCTGCTGGGCGGAAATATGCCCAGGTAAATTCCTCTTCACGGGTCCAGGTGAGCTTGACTGGTTTTTGTGCTGCCTTTGCCAGCCGTGCCGCCTCCACGGCTGCTTCCCCGCTGTGTTTACCACCGTAAGCTGATCCGGTATCAGGCATTATCACCCGCACCTTTTCTTTTGGTAAATTAAACTTGCTGGCCAGATCATCCTGCACCCCAAACGGGCGCTGCGTGCCAGTCCAGACGGTCAGTTTACCGTTCTCCCATTGTGCCACAGCAGCACGCGGCTCCATAGGGGCATGGGCAATGTAATCCACTTTATAGGTAGCTGCCAGCTTTTTGTCAGCTGCTGCCATACCTTGTGCTATGCTGCCTTTCTCAGCACTGCCTCTTCCTCCGCGCCCATCAGTAGCATGCTGCTTCAGGTAATCAAAAATATTGGAGCGGGAGGGCTGCTGTGTTTTGTTCCAGCTTACCTCTATCGCTTCAATTGCCTTAGCAGCTGTTGGCGCGTCAGGAGCAGCAACGCCTATAAAATCATCTTCCTGCACCACTACCACACCAGGCATTGCTTTGGCAGCAGACAGATCCACGGTGGCAAGGCTTGCTCCAAAAGCGGGAGCACGCAACACCTTTCCGTAAAGCATGCCAGGCTGTTTTAAATCGGAAACGAATTTGTGGCGGCCGGTAATCAAATCTCTCCCGTTCACTTTAGGCACTGATGTACCGGCAACTCTCCATTTCTCAGTGGGAGTTAAAGAAGTGTTATCAGATATTTCTTTCAATAACTGCTTTCCTTTAGAAATCTGCCCGAAGCTTAGCGACTTATTGTTTTTTGTATTGATGACTTTCCCATCAGCAACCCGAAGCGCACTTATATTTACCTTCCATTGCTCTGCTGCCATATCGAGTAACATGGCTTGGGCTGTAGCGGCAGCTTTTCTTAGCTGCGGCCCCATACTCGGTGTGGATCGGCTGCCAAAAGTACCGGCATCATATGGTGTGAGATCGGTATCACCCATGACCATAGTAATAGAGGCCATCGGCACATGAAGCTCCTCGGCCACCACCTGGGCCAGCGAGGTGCGGATGTTCTGCCCTACTTCTACTTTACCAGTATACACCGTAATCACATCGTTCTCCCCGATATGAATCCAGGCCCCTACTTCCTTCGGCGATGCCTGTTGCAGTACAGCAGTATTCTCTGGGTCAGCCAAAAAAGCAAAGGCATCCTGCAGCACAAAAGTTACAGCGATACCACCGCCTAAGAGCTTAAAGAACCTGCGCCTGCTGCTGCTAAACTGGTTGCCGTTATCCGGCGAAGGCTGGCTTTGCTCCTGATTTGATTTTATATCTGTGTCCGTTTCTTTTTTCATTGCCTTACCTGCTTATGCGTTCGAAGCTTCTTTTATGGCCCTGACGATACGGGGGTATGTTCCGCAGCGGCAGACGTTGCCATTCATATGCGCCACAATCTCCTCCTCAGACGGCTGGGGATTAGTCTCCAGTAAGGCCACAGCAGACATGATCATGCCCGGCGCACAATACCCGCACTGGAAAACATCCACATTCAGCAAGGCTTCCTGCACAGGGTGTAACTGCCCTTCTTTCTCCAGCCCTTCTATCGTAGTAATTTGCTTTCCCTGAGTTGCACTGAGGGGCACACGGCAAGAGCGAACTGCTTTGCCGTCCATTAAGACGGTGCAGGCGCCACATTGTCCTTCCCCGCAACCATACTTGCTGCCCGTCAGGTCCAGTTCATCGCGCAGCACATAGAGCAGGCTTGTTTCAGACCAGGCACTGACGGTATGTTTTATGCCATTGACTTGAAGCTCCATAATTTTCAGAGATAAGGTGGGTATACACTCAATTTAGGAAATTCAGAAGGAAAAGGAAAGAATTTCCATTGGTAATCTACCCCTTATACATCGAAACCTGCCTGCACAGCAGCTTAAGCGGCTTCCTTGCAGAAGTTATACCCTTTAGTAACTCTAAAGTAGAGCAACTCAAAACAACAGGCAGAACGACAGGAATAGCCTTATTGCTCACTTCATCACATCAGGAATTTATAAAGCTACTGGGCTTGGTGCCGCGATCACAGAGACAGGCAGGTGAATAATAAACTCTGTATACTCCCCTTCTACTGATTCAACATACATTTCTCCACCGTGGCCTTTGGTGATAATATCGTAGGAAAGAGAGAGCCCCAGACCGGTTCCATGGCCAGAGGGCTTGGTGGTGAAGAAAGGCTGAAACACTTTTTTTTTCACTCCCTCTGTCATTCCTCCGCCATTGTCTCTTATTCTTATCTCCACACACTGTTCTTTACGGCTTGTACTTACCGCCACTTTGGGTGTATAGTCACCACCTACAGTCTTCATCTTTTGCTGCACAGCATAGAAGGCATTGTTAAACAGGTTAAGCAAAACGCGGCCTAGTTCCTGCGGCACTACTACTACATTATTGAGCCTGTTACCAAAATCTTTCTGCAACGTGGCGTTAAAGGTTTTATCTTTTGCCCGCAGGCCATGGTAAGATAGCTGCATGTACTCTTCAGCCAAAGCATTTATATCAGTGGGTTCTTTCTGGCCGCTGCTGGTGCGGGAGTGTTGCAGCATACCTTTCACTATTCTATCGGCCCGCTGCCCGTGCAGCTTTATCTTGTCCAGGTTCTGTTTAATGGTATCCGCAATAGCTTTTGCTTCGTTTATCTCCCCGGTTTCAAACTCATGCTGTAGTTCTTCGGCCAGTTCGGAGCTCACCTCAGCAAAGTTGTTTATAAAATTCAGGGGGTTCTGAATTTCGTGGGCAATACCTGCCGTTAGCTCACCAAGCGAAGCGAGCTTTTCCTGCTGTACAAGTTGTGCCTGCGTCCTTTTCAGTTCTTTATAGGCTTTTGAAATTTCACGGGCCTGGGCCAGTTCTCGTTCTCTGGCCCGGTGCCTTTCTATTCTGATAAGCCGCTGACGCTGTGAACGGTTAAAATTCACAACAAACCCCAGCAACATGACGCCATAGATGGCATAGGCCCACCACGTGTTCCAGAAAGGCGGTTTCACTCTTACGGCAATAGCTTTCTCAGCCCACACATCATCACTATTCGAGGCTCTTACACGGAACCTGTATTTACCAGGCGGCACGTTGTAATAAGAAGCGACACGCTCTGTTTTGGAACTACGCCAGTCGTGGTCATAATTCTCCAGCTTATACAAATATTTGTTCTGCTCCGGATTGATAAAATGTATACCCGTGAAGGCAAAGGAAAAAACATTCTGTTCAGGGCCAAACTCTATTGCACTGATGTCACTCAAGGGAGCTTTAAGAGGGCTTTTTTCACCAGGTAAAACAGGCTTGTCGAACAGGCGCAGCCCTGTAAGCGTTACAAGCGGCGGATGCCTGTTCGGATGCCACTGTTGCGGGAAGAAAGCGTAGTATCCGTTGTTGTTTCCAAAATAGAGTTTACCACCACGATCTTTATAAGCTGCCTGAAAAGCCAGGGATGCCGACGAAATACCATACGGTTCGCTTAGTAAAAGCACATTATTCCTGTCTTTGTTGAGCTTCAGCAGCCCTTCATTAGAACTAAACCAAAGATTTTGCTGGTCATCTTCCAGGATGTCCTTTATTCGGACTATGTCTTCACTCTGATTTAAATTGAAAGGTATGAAAACATCGGCCGTCCGCTTGTAGTAATATATACCGGAGGATTCAGTAGCAACCCAGATAATATCCTGAGAGTCTTTGAAAATCTTCGCAATGTTGTTCCCCAACAGGTATTTTTTTGAAGTTCCGCTTTGAACGTCATACCGGTTGATGCCCCCTGCAAACCGGGTTCCTAACCACAGAAATCCTCTGCTGTCTTCCAGAATTGACGTGATACTATTATGGCTGATGCTTGCAGGATTGTTGGGGTCGTGCTGATGGTGCGTGAAAGTGCCTTTTGCCCTGTCCATTTTGTCAAGACCGAACCCAGTAGCTATCCAAAAGTTCTTCTGGCTGTCTTCCAGCATCGCGTAGATTGGCCCGGCGCTTAGGCTGGCAGGGTCCTTTTCATCATGCTGATAACGCGTAAACCGCTCGGTGTAAGGATTATATTTACTGATCTCTCCACTGGCGCCTCCTAACCAAATTGAACCTTCCCTGTCTTTATAAATGGTAAAGACTGTATCACTGCTTATACTTGCCAAATCTGAGGCCATTTGCAGATAGCGCTTGAAAAGGCCCCTTTTCAGGTTTTCCCTTAACAGGCCCTTCGAGGTTCCGATGAGCATAAAACCTGCGGGGTCCTCAAAAAAACTGTATACTTCGGAACCGGTTTCGATATGCGGAATACGGTGGCGGTGAGGGTCAAGCCGGAACAGGTTGCCATTGGCAGTTCCAAACCAGAGGCCTCCTTCCCTGGAGCTATAAGCAGCCCAAATGTTGTTATCATCTAAACCGGCAGCATTCCGCGCATTCTTCCTGTGCTGTGTTACTTTTCCTGTCTTAGGGTTATACCAGTTTAAGCCGCTGTCGTAGGTCCCAATCCAGATAGCTCCGGCATGATCTTCGTGAATGATGTTAATGCCATCATTCTGCTTTTCTTTGTCGATGTAAGGGCGGCTTAGTTTCTCCGGGTGCTGCGCATCATAAGGGAAGCGTGTGAAAGTACCTTTCTCCCGGTCCATCTGGTGCAGGCCATCTCCGAAGGTACCCACCCAAAATATACCACGGCTGTCTTCATAGATAGCCCTCACCCAGTTACTGGCAAGCGTTTCGGGGTTAGAAATATCGTGCAGGAAACGTTCAAAAGTGCCGGTTTTTGAGTTGAAGCGGTTCAAGCCCCCTTCTCCCGGCTTTGACTCCCAGGGGCTGCCTGTTCCTACCCATATAGTGCCTTGCCGGTCCTGGTAAATCGCCCTGACCTTGTTATCGCTTATACTTCCTGGATCAGCTGCATTATGCTGGTAGCGGGTAAATGTGCCCGTTTCAGGATGAAATAAATTCATGCCTCTATGCGTGCCTACCCATATGTTCCCCTCCCTGTCCTCCAATAGGGAGGTAACTAAGTCATCGCTCAGGCTTTTTGGGTCCTTTGGGTCATGCCGGAAATGGGTGAACTTCCCTGTTTTGGGATTAAACCTGTCTAACCCGTTCGCCCATACTCCTATCCAGAGTATGCCCTTGCGATCGGCCAGAATACACTCCAGGCGGTTATCTGCCAAAGAGTTTTTGTTGTACCGGTTGTTGATATAGGTAACCTGCTTATAACCATCATACCGATGCAGGCCGGAGTGGGTAGCCAACCATAGGAACCCCTCCTTATCCTGGGTAATGCCGGCAATAAGGCCTGTCCCGTTTTCGCGGGACAGTGGAACCTTAACAAAGGTCAGGTCCTGCGCCTGCAGATAACCTGGAGATGCTGCACATAAAACTAAAACCAGAAAAACGATGTGGTTTAAAAGATGCTGCATATTCGTCTTATATACAATCTGTCTCAAAACATTCCTTCTCATCCAAAAGCAACCTAAAAATCGGGCTTCATGTAGATATAGTCCAGTTTGCCCTACTTTACAGTCACACCATACCAAGAATTAAAGATCGACCTGATATCGGCAGGCAAGTTCATGTTCCCTTTTCCGCCGAATCAGTTTTAATGACAATTTTTAAACACATTGAGCTACTGAAGTTAATCATATTAGTTTAATTTATTATGTAAATTATTACAATTTTGAGTATAAAAATTTATTTAATCATCATTATCAATAGTTTTTCCATGTTTACGCTCTTAGCTTGAGTATAAAAAATAAATAGAGTCGCCTAAACAGTGTTTAAGCGACTCTATGATAGCATCTTAAGGAAACAGCTTACGTCTTATCTCGTGCTGAACCTTTTATTAGTCTACCTTATTTTTTGCTTTTTTTCTTCTTCTTATCTTTCTTTTTCTTCTTGCCAGGTTCAGCTTCTTTCATGGCATCGTATACAGCCCCTGCAGCACAGGCATACACCGCGTGGTGTAACAAATCAATAGCTATTTGCTTGGCCGACCACTCCGTTATCGGCTTTGCCGCATTATTGGCAGGCAGCATGATCTGAGCAGTTCCCCAGATAGCACCAAAGTGAATTACGGAAGCCCGTACACCTCTTATGTCAGCCAAATTAAGAGCACTGCGGGCTACTCCCCAACCGGTACCATAGCCGAAATGCATTAGCTGCTCAAACTGCTCCTTATTCGACTCTACCTCCTTTTTTAGTTCGTCAGGGGCTTCGTCTTTTCTTTCTCAAGTTCGACTTTTCCTCTTGGCGCTACACCTAAGGCTTTGCCACCTACTTTAGCCGGTGCATCGCTCATGCTCCTCTTGGTGATACTCATTTCTATCATTTGAGATTGTAATGGCAGCAGTGCCGGCAAAACCAGCAATCAGCCCTTTACCTAGAATACCGCCTCCTTTGGCGAATGCCGCAAAAGAATCAGACTTAGTTGACATATCGTATTGCTTGGATAAGATAAGTACAGATGAGTGGCTCCTTGTTATACGAAGAGTCTGTTAAGAGCACCGCAATTGTTTCTGATTAGTTTGGCCTCAACCGTATAGCAATTTACCTCGCAGCATACAGGCGCTACAACATACTGAGTAATAACAGAAGCGCCCCAAACGAAATTCGCTTGAGGCGCTTTAAAAAATTTAAAAGGTTCTATTACTTAACATAATAAGCGCACTACTAATAAAAATAGCTAGTTGCGCATGCGCCTAAGCTTTTCTCCATTCAATATGCTGATTTTACTTCCCTGGCTATCGATGAGCTTCTCGTCTTTGAAGTCGGCTAGCGTACGGATAACGGTCTCCTTGGAGGCACCTACTATGTTGGCTAAATCCTCTCGTGAAATTACAACCTGCGATATTTTGTCCGGATCATTGGCATACTGTTTCTCAACAAAAAGCAACGCTTCGGCCACACGTTTGCGCACTGAATTATATGCCAGCTTTAACAGGCGTTCTTCTCTTTCAGCTAAGTTATCAGACAGTATTTTAATGAATTTATTTGCTACCAGGCGGTTGTTGTGCAGGAGCAGGAAAAAGTCTTCTTTGGAGATGATGTAAATCTCAGAGTCTTCCATCACCATGGCCGATTCACGGTAGGCTTTGTCCTCTATCAGGTCAAGGTAGCCGATAAAGTCACCGTCTTTGTAAAGGTTGGTGATGTACTCTCGCCCTTCTTCGTTTGATTTATATGTCTTTACCTTTCCCTTGTTCAGGAAGTACAGCGCGTTGGGATAATTGCCCTCTGAAAACAGGGGCTGCTTTTTCTTATAGAGCTGAAGCTTCTGTTTATCTGTTGTCAGCTTTTCAAGATTCTCCTGCCCTTTCGCCTCCTGTATAAACTCATTCAGACCTTCCGCATCTTTACTGAATCCTGCTTTCAGAGCCTCGTTCTTCTTGAGGCGCATCTCCACCGCATCAAGCAGTTCCAGATCATCGAAAGGCTTTACCAGGTAATCGTCTGCACCCAAGTTCATCCCTTTTCTGAAGTCTTCTTTCTCCGATTTAGCCGTGAGGAAAATAAATGGAATACTTGCCGTTGCGGTGTTGCTTCCCAACATGCGCAATACGCCATAGCCATCTAACTGCGGCATCATAATGTCGCAGATAATCAGGTCCGGAATTTCCTTTTTCGCCGCTTCAACCCCTACTTTGCCGTTATCGGCCTCTAACACATCATAATTGGCAAGAGCCAGTATCTCGGCTATGTTTTCCCGGATTTCCTGGTTGTCTTCTATCAGCAATATCTTTTTCATGGTTCGGTGGTTTGTGGAAGTGTAATGGTAAAGGTGGTGCCCTGGTCTAACTCGCTCTCATAACTTAAAGCTCCACCCATTATGTCTGCATACTTTTTAACAATATTCAGTCCTAAGCCTGTCCCCTGGATGTTCGTCACGTTCTGCGCCCGGAAGAAAGGCGTAAACAAGTGTGCTTTATCAGCATTAGGTATACCTATACCCTCGTCCTGCACTGTAATAATAATTTCACCTCCTGTGATAGTAGATGTGAAATGAACCTGCTGGTGCTCCGCGGAATATTTACTGGCATTGGAAAGCAGGTTAAATAAAATATTCCGTAGCAACTGCTTATCGACACAAACAGTTGTCTGGCTGCTGTTATGCTGATAATGGATTTGCTGCCCTAACTTCAGTACGCCTTGGGCCTCCTCCACTACTTGCATGGCAAAGTTTTTCAGATCAAAAACAGTTGGCACATTATAGATTTTGCCCTCCTCAATCCGGCTGATGGATAGAAAGTCGTTCAGGATGCCCGTCAGGTTACTGACGGCTGATTTTATCCTGTCCACGTGCTTTATTCGTTTATCATCATCTTCGGTCGTTTTGTACTTTCCGATGAGCGAGGCCGATGAAAGCACTGTGCTTAAGGGAGTACGAAACTCGTGGGAGGCGATGGTCACGAACCTTGACTTGAGTTCATGCAGCTCTTTTTCTTTCTGAAGGGCCTTCCGCACCTCCTGCTCCGCTTCGTAGAGGCTCCTGTTGGTACGCTCCAGCTTCTGTATGGCTGTGCCCAATTCCTGTGTGCGTTCTTTTACGCGCTGCTCCAGCTCTGTATTCAGACGCTGGATAACAGCCAGGCTTTTAGCATGTTCGATACTGTAGCGGATAGAGCGCTCCAGTTCATTCGGACTGATGGTGCCCTTTACAAGGTAGTCGAGCGCACCAGCGCGCATGGCTTTCTCATCTGTTTCCCGATCGCTCTGGCCCGTGAGCAGAATGAAAGGTGCGGAACAGCCCTCCTTTACAGCTCTTGTAATCAGTTCCAGGCCATCATGGGCACCCAAACGGTAATCAACCAGATAGATATTATGCCGTTTCTCCTCTACTATCTTCAGCGCATCATGGAAAGAAGACGTCCACTCGAGCAGGTAATGACGCCCAGGAATATCATCGATAATATCCCTGGTGATGATGTAATCATCCTCGTCATCATCTATCAGCAGTATGCGCGTTTTATCTGGCATGTTTAATTTTTGACAAAAGATTTCAAGATGAAGGACAAAGGATACAGGATAAAAGGCTAAGCAATACCATTGAAAGTAACTATGGCAGCGTTTACCGCATATAAGCTTTCACTATAGCCTGCGCTTTTCTTTTGTCCTTCATCCTTTATCCCGCTTTCTCTACAGTTTCGGCAATTCCACAATCTCAAACCAGTATTTGCTGAGCGTCTTCATCACATCCACGAGCGAGGCAAAAGTTACGGGCTTGGTGATAAAAGAGCTGACACCCAGGTTATAGGTTCTGAGAATGTCTTCCTCTGCTTTGGAAGTGGTGAGTACCACCACCGGAATCAGGCGCAGATGCTCATCCTCTTTTATTTCTTTAAGCGCTTCCCGGCCATCCTTTTTTGGCATGTTGAGATCCAGCAAGATCAAACCCGGCGTGGGGTATTTCGTTTTGTCGTTGAACTTACCGCGGTGGTGCAGGTAGTCCATCAGTTCTTCCCCGTTTTCCACAAAATGGACGTTATTTTTTAACCTGCTTTCCTCCAGCGCATCCCCGACCAGCATACGGTCTTCGGCATCGTCGTCGGCAATAAGTATGATAATCGATTTCTTGTCTGACATTTCCGTGTGATTATTCCTCTGGATGTTTGATTGCTAAGGTGATGATGAACCGGGTGCCTACTCCCGCCTGGCTGGTGGCCGTGATATCGCCCCCGTGCCGGACAGCAATTTTGCGGCAAACGGCCAAGCCAATTCCGGAACCTTCATACTTCTGGCCTTCCAGCCGTTGAAAGATATTAAAAATCCGGTCAAGGTATTTCTCGTCGAAGCCAATGCCGTTATCCTCTACATATATCTCGGTTACTTCATCGCCGGGTGTGGCGGTGAGGTGCGCCTTTCGCTGCAGATTTTTTGCATAGATATTAATAATAGGGCTTACAGCCTCTTTATGGAATTTGATGGCGTTGCTCAGCAAATTCTGAAACAGCTGCCGCATCTGTGTGGGCTCTGCCTCAATATCCGGCAGCGGCGATCGGTTAATGACAGCGCCGGTCTGCTCTATGGTAACTTCCAGGTCAGAAATAACTTCAGAAAGGATGGTGTCGAGGCTGACCTTCACAAAAGACTTGGGCTTAGAAGTAACCCTTGAGAAATTGAGCAGGTCGTTTATCAGATTCTGCATACGGGAAGCCGCATTCAGCATCCGGTCCACGTAATCTTTTCCCTGGTCGCTGAGATTGTCGTACTCCTTCGTCACCAGCCTGTCGCCGAAAGCCTGTATTTTCCGCAAGGGCTCCTGCAAATCATGCGACGACACATAAGCAAAGTCCTGCAGTTCCCGGTTGCTGCGCTCCAGTTCGGCAGCATAACGACGCAGGCGTTCTTCGTTTATTTTCTGCTGCGTAATGTCGTGCACAAATCCGGTATACACTTTACGGTCTGCCAGCTCCACTTCACTGATACTGAGGTAGAAAGGAAAGATAGTACCGTCCTTTCGCAAACCCGTTACTTCCCTGCCGATGCCGATGATACGCTTCTCCCCTGTTACGTGGTAGTGGTGCATATAGCTGTCGTGCAGGCTGCGGTCCGGCTCAGGCATCAGCACGTTGATACTCTTCCCTAATAGCTCGTCTGTCGCATAGCCGAACAACCTGGCAGCTGAAGGGTTCACCATCTCTATAACGCCTCGCGTGTCGATAGTTATAATACCATCAACTGCTCCCTGGATGATGGAATTTATCTTGTTTTCACTTTCGCGCAGTGCCGCCTCTGCCTGTTTAAGGCTGGATATATCATGCACAATACCTGTAAATATCTGCTTATCCTGCAGCTTTACTTCGCTTATACTCAACAAAAAAGGGAAAACCGTACCGTCCTTTTTCTTTCCAAGCACTTCCCTTCCCTTTCCGATAATCTGGCCAACACCCGTCCGGTGATAATTCTCTATGTAGCTGTCATGGAGACCTCTGTCAGGCTCAGGCATCAGCATACTAACATTCTCTCCTATTATCTCTTCCGGCTGATAACCGAAGATTTGCGCAGCAGCCGGGTTTACTGATTCTACGATGCCTTTTCGATCGATGGTGATGATGCCGTCAATGGCCGTATCAATGATGGCTTTCAGCCTCATTGCATTCTCTAAACTGTAGGAAGGATTTTCTTTATCTTCTATCACTGTTAAGCTTTTGTTTAAAGATAAGCAACTACGGGGCATTGTCAAATGTTGGCGTGCGGTTTATGAGCAGATGTAACTGCCTAAACAAAGTACAGATCCTGCTCCACACTCGAAACAGGATCTGTGAACGCAAACAACAAATTACGGGCTATTATTTTTATTGGCGGCAGGTGCCACCCGCTCTGATAAAGGTGTACACACCTGATGGCTCCCCAGAAAAATATTATATGTTTATACCTGCTTCCTCAAATTTGATTTCCGGATGGTGGGCATCGTGCTTCCTACAGCTTGTGCAACAGCCCGAGCATGGCTTCTTCTTGAGTTGCCTGAATGTTAGCAGCGGGATGCGGGTGTGATAGGCCATGGTTTTGACATAAGCCTTGCTGAACAGGCGCTGCATCAGGTAGCTGTCTCTGGTAGCCAGTACCAGCATATCGGCATCCTCACGTTCTGCAAAATCACCTATCCCTTCCAGCATATCCTCTTCTTCCAGTAGCTTAAAGCGAACATTACTTCCTTTTAGTTGCTCCTCCACCTCGTGTATGGCTGCCTTCCTGCTGCTTAATTGCGCGCGCTCAGCCTTGCTATATACCTGCACCAGCGTGAGTAGGGTACCAGCCTGTCTGGCGAATCCGTTTATCTGCGCCAACACCTTCGGGTCACGATCGGTGAAGTCTGTTGCAAACACCAGATGCTTTATCTTTTTGTAAGCCAAAGCGGAAGGCACCACCATCAGGGGACAACCAACCTGCTCCATTACCTGTGCTGCGTGGTCGGCATGCGCTGCTTTGGCTGGGTCGGGCAATGAATCAGCCTGCATCAGTACCAGATCAACAGAAGCACTCAGAACAACGTCTTTTATACAGTCATGGAGGTTTCCCGGCCGCACGACACACTCAAAGGGCACGTAATCCTTGAACTTTGGCACCTTGCCAAGCACCCGCTCTCACATCGCCCGCAGCAACTGTACTCTCCTGGTCTGCTGGGTAAAAGTTAACGCTGCCGTATTAGAGGGGTGCAACAACAAAAGCTCTGCACTAAACGCTGCTGCAAACTGCCCTGCGTAGCTAAGCAACAGCAGGCTCTCCGCAGGTTTGTCTACATCTACCGGGATTAGGATTTTTTTTAGTGTATTGCTCATGCTCATAGCTTTTCATTTTCCGGTAGTAAAGTTACTTTTCTGTTGTAATCCATAAACTGACGGACATCATCCAAAAAAATGACATTTATCAGTTTTTGGATGATCACATTTGCCTTTAGCGGCTTGAGCAGGAATAGGATAAGTATGAAAGCACAAGTATGCTGTGACCCTATACTGCTGTAACACAACAAGTCCCAGCGGAACATTTCTTTAGTAGATGCCCATACAGCACTACTCAGGCTTTGTGCAGCAGGTGATTTCTGTTGTATGACTTGCTGTGTGGGCTACCTTCGGGCTGAGGTATGGGATACCTAAGCCCAGTCCGCGTACTATAAAAAGAATGGCAAGGCACATGCCCACGTAAGGCACCATTCTACTAAAAGTGCTGCGGAGCTTCAGGCTGATGAGTTTACCTGACAAAGACACCAGGAACATAAGCGGGAGTGTGCCCAGGCCGAACAAGGCCATGTATAGCATGGCGCCTTCAATGCCAGGCGCACTGATAGCACCTGCCAGCGCAATATAAACGAAACCGCAGGGCAATAAGCCGTTCAGCAGCCCCACCATGAATAAGGCTCCCAGGGAATTTTTCTGAAAGAAATAACCCAGCTTATGCCGCACCCAAATCATCAGTTTATCTGTGCCTACCGCTTTGGCAGCTTTGCCTTGCAATGCCGCCGGTAACACCAGCAAGAGTAATATAAGAATGCCGGAAACAATAGAAACTGTTTGCTGCAGCCCTGCCATCTGCAATGATTGCCCAAAAGCACCAGCCAAGGCTCCTAAGGCAGTGTACGTAACAATTCTCCCCCCATTGTACAGGAGGCGGCCTGCGTAATAACGCCAGCCGCTGCTCCAGACAAATGGTAAGGCCACTGCTATAGGGCCGCACATCCCCACGCAATGGAAACTGCCAACCAGTCCAAATAAGAATCCTGCCCAAATCATGGCTATTTCAGTTGGATGGTTTCTTCTGTATAATATGTCTCTTCGCCAGCGCTAAAATTCACACGCACTTTCCAAAGCCCCTTCTCAAGGTTATCAGTCTCCACCAGCTGGCTCAGGTCACGGCCAAGCTGCAGCGGCACTTCCTGATCCAACTTGTCATCTGATGGCCGGAACAAATTCACACGACCAGTAATTTGCTGGCCTGCAAAGCTCTTCGGCAGTTGTAAAAGGATGGCCTGGCTTTCAGGCTTGTAGTTTATCACCACATCACCAACAGCTTTGGTTCGCCCCACCATTTCAATGTGGTCCTGGAAAGCAATTTCCTGCTCGTAGTAATCTTTGCTCACCAGGTCTACATCCTGGTTCATGGCCTGCACCACAAAGAAAATGATATACCCCATAAAGAGCACAATAGCTGCGATGATGGCATAGGGCCAAAGTGTGAAGCTTTTATTTTTATTTTGAGTTACCATATTCGTGTCGTTATTCGTTGCTCTTTTTTCGTTTTTCGCGTCACATTACCTGCGCTTTTTCTGGTCTTGCAACCGAACAGCCATTCACTTTCAGTTTGCCGGGCCAAGAAATTTGGTATCCTGTGTTGTGATGAGTTCATCGCCATGATACACCCCTATTTCTATCTCGGAGTTCAGGCCTGTTAGTTGATCCCTCGGAATCTCTGTAAAGAAAACGCCCTCTGCTATTCCCTGTGCTGGCAGCACCAGCTCATTGCCCACCACCTTTACCGTTCCTTCCATATCCAACAGCTTTAGGGTAAGGGGCATTTCATTGTTCGTTTTATTGATGACAGAGATGTTGTACAGGTTTTTGATTTGCCCCTGCTCAGTCTGCTGGTATAACTGGCCCGGCGTGCGGAGTATGGTAGCCTCCGCTGCGTCGCGGGTTAAGAGCAAGGCGGTGAGCGCTGTTAGCAGCACCACCAGCACGGCAGTGTAGCCCATCACGCGCGTGGTGAAGAACTTCCATTCTTTACCTTCTGCTATGCCTTCTTCTGATTCGTGGCGAATTAATCCTTCCGGCTTGTCAATCATGCGCATGATGTCGTTGCAGGCGTCTATACAGGCGGTACAGTTGATACACTCCAGCTGCTGTGCACCGTTGCGGATGTCGATGCCGGTGGGGCAAACCTGCACGCACTGAAGGCAGTCGATGCAGTCGCCCTCGGTCCGCACCTGTTTTTTGCGCAGCTTGCCGCGTGGTTCGCCACGGCCATAGTCGTAGGCTACTGTCACCGTCTTCTTGTCCTGCATTACACCCTGCAGGCGACCATAAGGGCACACGATGGTGCAAACCTGCTCCCGGAAAGATGCAAATACCCAATAAAACACACCCGTAAAAGCAAGCAAAGAGCCGAAGCCTGCTAAGTGATTGGCCGGGCCTTCTGTCGCAATCTTCTTCAGTTCATCAATGCCAATAATATAAGCCAGGAAGACATTTGCTATCAGGAAAGAAATCAGCAGAAAAACAGCCGCCTTAGATCCCTTCTTCAGAATTTTCTCTGTGTTCCAGGGCATTTTAGCCAACGCTTTCTGCTTTGTGTAATCCCCCTCAATCGCATACTCAATGCGCCTGAACACCATTTCCATGAAGATGGTTTGCGGACAAACCCAGCCGCAGAACACTCGGCCATACACCACGGTAAAAAGTATGACAAAGACCACGAGCGCCAGGAACGCCAGCACCAGCAGGAAGAAATCCTGTGGCCAGAACAGCACCCCGAATATCACAAACTTGCGCTCTACCACATTCAGCATGAGCAGCGGCAAGCCGTTGATCTTTATAAAGGGACCTGCAAGAAGTAAAGTCAGCAGAAAGTAGCTAACATATTTGCGGTAATTATATAGTTTGCCCTTCGGCTTTTTAGGGTATACCCAAACGCGTTTACCCTCTTCATCTACAGTTGCTATATGGTCCCGGAAATCGTCGGGAGCCGTTTGTATTTTATTTGCCATGGCAGTGATAATTTGTGCGGATATTAGTCCTGCCTGTTAATTAAGTTGAAAATCAGAACGTAGTGATTAGTGTAATCTGCTATGACAAAATTCCCGAAATTGCCTTTACTTTAAGATGACCCACGTCATCAATAGAAGTGATTGTGATCACTGGTAGTAGCTTATTGAAGCTGCCCCGGCTGAGGCTTGTCGAACTGACCTTACGCAACACCAGTTTATGATCTGTTTTTCAGTTCCAGCAAGCCACAAACCGTTCTTAACTCCAGCGGAACGGCCTGTAAGATACCTTTAACAGGTCGCTCCGCTGGAGCTAACAAAGCCATGGGTATATTTTCTATCAACAGGTCGTCCCGCTGGGACTCTTGCTTAATGTCAGTTATCTAAAACAAAAAAAATTTGCAGGCAATTATATAAACACCTGCAAATCCAAAGGACTTCCATCCCCAAATCTTTAAATCAACTCAACTTCACATCATTCTTTCTCCCCTTGTGGTTCTTTGGCATTTTCAGGGTTAGAGCCTTGCAGAGACAGTATGTAGCTGGACACTTCCAGCATCTGGTCTTTTGTAAGTTTACCTTGCCACGGCACCATGCCTTTGGCCGGCACACCGTATTTTATAGTTTTAAAAATGTCGTTTACATCACCGCTGTGCAGCCAGTATTCATCCGTCAGGTTAGGGCCAACTGTACCCTCGGCGTTCTGCCCGTGGCAGGCAGCACAGTTCTGAATGTAGGTCTGTTTACCGCTCTCCAGGGCAGTTGCTTCTGTCATGACTTCGTAATCAGTGACCGCATTTGGATCATCAGGTGTCATAGCGGCCAGTATAGCAGCCTGCTCCATCTCCATTTCATATTCTTCTGCCTGTAACGCTCCGGTTTTAAACACGTGGAAGTGCAGCATATAGCCAATAGAAAACACAATAGTCGCATAAAACATGGTTTTCCACCAGGGTGGCAGGTCGTTGTCGTATTCCTGTATGCCATCAAAGTCGTGGTGAGAGTGAATTTCGTCTCTCGCTTTACCTGTAACTAAGGTCGTGTCACCTCGCATCAGGAAGAACACGCGTCCTGCAAACGAACTGCGGAATTCCTCCTTATAAATAGAGTCTCCGAGCATCGGCACAAACAGGCGGAACACTGTCACCAGCACAACAATGATTAACAGGACAACAGCCCCTGCCAGTACAAAAGTAAACAGCAGTACAGGCGGCAGATCCAGGAAAGTGACCTCCTCGCCCGCTAATTCTGACGGCATTACCATGGGCATTTCACTCTGCTGGTCATCACCTGTAGTTACTAGTGCTACAGCTGCCTCAGCAGGCACATCGCTTGCCTCTTTTATATAGGCAACTACATTCGTAATGTCCTCTTCAGAAAGAGTGCCTGCAAAACTTGGCATCGGCACCTTGTGGAACTTCTCAAAGACTTCAATTGCGTCCTTGTCACCGGATTTCACCAGCTCCTGGGAGTTCTGAATGAACTTCACCAGCCATTCATCCCCACGGCGCTTGTGCACATCTTTCAGGGCAGGCCCAACTATATCAGCCTCTATACTATGGCAAACCGTACAGTTTGCTTCAAATAACTTTTTACCCTCCACAGCGTCCTGCGCCACCGCAGCGCTGCCTGACATCAGGAGCAAACCTGCTAAAAGGGACAGGCTACTTTTTCCGAAAATTTGCTTTGCCGAAATCATTGTCTTATTTCTTCAGGTGTGGTGTTTTCGTCTTCGTTCTCGCATGCGAAGCTGCTCATCGTCTGCGCATAGTTCTTGTCCATCAGTGCTACATAAACAATCAACCCAAGAAAGAACACAAAGAAGATAGTAAACGAGATGAGCGGGTATATTTCGATACCATCAATGGCTTGCAAAACGTTTTTATACATGGCTTTATCTTTTGGGACACTCGTATCACGTATCTCGAATCATGCAGCACGACTTAATGACATTATTTTTGATCGTGTGTCGTGATACGTGATACTTGTGTCGTTTTATTATTCCTCAGATTTTACTTTGATGTCTGTGCCCAGGCGTTGCAGGTAGGCAATCATGGCCACGATTTCTGCTTCGGGCCTTACTTCAAGCCCTTCCTTTGCCAGGTCTGCTGTCACCTGTTTCGCCTGCTCCATCAGCTCTTCGTTTGCATTGGCGATGTACTCGTCTTCGTATGGCACGCCCAGCTTTTTCAGCACTTGCAGTTTATCCTGTGTCGTGCTCAAGTCAATGTCCTGCTCAAACAACCACGGGTATGCTGGCATAATAGAACCCGGCGACATTGATGTAGGGTCGAGCATGTGGTGGTAGTGCCAGGAGTTCGGATACTTGCCGCCTATGCGGTGCAAATCCGGACCGGTTCGCTTGGAGCCCCACAGGAAGTTGTGGTCGTACACGAACTCACCTGCTTTCGAGTACTCGCCATAGCGTTCTGTTTCAGAGCGGAACGGTCGAACCATTTGGGTATGGCAGTTCACACAGCCTTCTTTAATGTACAGGTCACGCCCCTGAAGCTCCAGCGAAGTATAAGGCTTCACGCTGGCAATAGTCGGTACGTTAGATTTGATGACGAAGGCAGGGATAAACTCTACCAGACCACCAATCAGAATGGCTACTGTTGCCCAGATGGCCATCTGCATAGGGCGCTTCTCAATCCAGCTGTGCCAGTGGCCGGCGTTTTTAGATACAGTAGGCACGATAACAGGTGCTTCGGTTTTTTCGTTTGCAACCAGCTTACCTGTTTGAGTGGTTTTGTACAGGTTGTACACCATCAGGAATACACCACCCAGGTAAAGGATACCACCCACACCGCGCATGTAGTACATCGGCACGATTTGCAGCACGGTCTCCAGGAAGTTAGAGTACTGCAGTGTTCCTTCCGCTGTAAACTGTTTCCACATTAAACCTTGTGTAAAACCAGCCCAGTACATCGGTATCGCATAGAAAAGAATACCCAGCGTACCTAACCAAAAGTGTGCGTTCGCCAGCTTCTTAGAATGTAGTTGTGTTTTGTAAAGGCGTGGGAACAACCAGTATAGCATGGCAAATGTCAGGAAGCCATTCCAGCCAAGCGCTCCCACGTGTACGTGTGCCACAATCCAGTCAGTGAAGTGAGCAATGGCGTTCACGTTTTTCAGAGACAGCATTGGCCCTTCGAAAGTAGCCATACCGTAAGCAGTAATCGCAACCACCATAAACTTCAGTACTGGCTCCTCCCGCACTTTATCCCAAGCACCGCGCAGCGTCAGCAAACCGTTAATCATACCACCCCAGCTCGGTGCAAGCAGCATGATAGAGAAAACTACTCCCAGTGACTGTGCCCAGTCCGGCAGGGAAGTATAAAGCAAGTGGTGCGGGCCAGCCCAGATATAAATAAATATCAGCGACCAGAAGTGAATGATTGACAAGCGGTAAGAGTATACAGGGCGGTTCGCAGCCTTTGGCAGGAAGTAGTACATCAGGCCCAGGAACGGCGTTGTTAAGAAGAACGCCACTGCGTTGTGGCCGTACCACCACTGCACCAGCGCATCCTGCACACCGGCATACCCGGAGTAACTCTTCAGGAAGTTAACCGGCATCTCGTATGAGTTCACGATGTGCAGCACAGCCACTGTCAGGAAGGTGGCGATGTAGAACCAGATGGCTACGTACATGTGCTTCTCTCGGCGCTTGGCAATGGTTCCGAACATGTTCCAGCCAAACACCACCCAGATCAGTGTAATAGCAATATCAATTGGCCACTCCAGCTCAGCATACTCTTTCGAGGTGGTGATACCCAGCGGCAGCGTGATAACGGCAGCCACAATAATCAGCTGCCAGCCCCAGAAGTTGATTTTACTAAGCAAGTCGCTGTACATGCGGGATTTGCAAAGGCGCTGCAGCGAGTAATACACACCCATAAAGATAGCATTACCCACAAAAGCGAAGATTACAGCGTTGGTGTGCAGGGGCCTTACGCGGCCAAACGTGGTATACTGGGTACCCATGTTCACATCCGGGTTTGCCAGCTGGAAAGCGATGATAACTCCAATTAGCATACCGGCAATACCCCAGAACACGGTGGCGATACCAAAATCCCGAACAATCTTGTTGTCATAAAAGAACGTATCGATTGCGCCCCGATCTGTGACTTTCGGAACAACCCGGTCGGGCGCAGTTCCTAAGACTTCAGTTAGATTAGTTGACATGTGCGGTGTCCTCCATTTTATTAAAGTGTTGGTATATGTGTTGGTTGATTTTTGCTTCTTTTAACTCTTCAAAATTCTTAAAGAAGCGGCAGAGAAAGGATGATGAATGTCATTTTCAGGGGTGATTGTGGTCAGTAGGAGGCTGCGTTGCAGGTGCCAGTGTGTAAGCTATACCTGGTGTGGGTGCTGTGGTTCATAGCTAATAAGACACTCACAGGTCTGGAAGACGCTGTGAGGTCATTGCGGATTTAGGCTTTTGATTTCGGCTCGGGTTTTTTGTTGTCTGTTACTTCATTCTCGAAAAGCATTCTGACAGCTGGCGTGTAATCGTCGTCGTACTGCCCGGAGCGGACAGCCCAGAGGAAAGCTCCCAGGAATAGGCCCGCTACTGTTATGCTGACTGCTATCATTAAAAAGATAATATACATGGCTGATGGAGTTAGAGTTAGAAAGTTAGAGAGTTGTAATTTACTCTGGTTCTAAAGACCTCACAGCGTCTTTCAGACCTGTGAGCGTCTGTGCCAAAGGCTGTTGCACTGTAGCCACCACAGACGCTCGCAGGAGCTGCGTACGCTGCAAGGTCTTATGCTATAGCCCCGCCCTTCTGGCTGAGATTTTCACCGACATGGTTGCAAACAGGATGACGCTAAGCGAGCTGATTGGCATCAGAATGGCGGATACAATAGGTGAAAAGAGCCCCTGCACTGCCAGTGTTAAACCAATGACGTTGTAGATAAGCGACACCGCAAAAGTAGCTAGGATGATGTTCATGGTCTTCTTTGAAAAACTCAGAAAGGTACTCAGCTTATCAAAAGCGGTGGCGTCTAGGATGGCGTCGCAGGACGGTGAGAAGTTCGTGATGCTATTGGTGAGGGCTATACCGGCATCGCTCTGTTTCAGCGCTCCTGCATCGTTCAGGCCGTCACCCACCATCAGCACCCGGTGTTGCTCCTGCTTCAGCTGTCTGATATACTCCAACTTCTGCACCGGCGACTGATTGAAGTTCAGCGCCGCGTCTTCGCCTAACATTGTCTTTAGCCTTGCTTCCTCGTGATTATTGTCTCCTGAAAGCACTGCCAGCTTCTTATCGTGCAGCTGCTGAAGAATGGACTTCAGCCCCTGCCGGTAAACATTATGAAAGGCATAGAAGCCGAACACAAGCCCATCTATTGATACATAGACCGTTGTTTTCAGCGCATCGCTTTTATCAGCAGGCACACCTATATAAGAAGCAGACCCAATGCGAATCAGCTGTCCGTTTACCTCTCCCACCAGCCCCTTACCGGCAACCTCCTGGAAATTATGAACAGGTATTGTTTCTCCTTTCAAATGCTGGAAAATACGCTGGCTGAGCGGGTGCGTGGAGTGCTGTAAAACAGATTTTATACTTTGCTCCTGCTTTGTGGTTAGTGCCTTTCCTGTATAGGTTAATTCAGCAGCACTTGGCTCTGTCAGCGTGCCTGTTTTGTCGAACACCACCGTGTCTATTTTGGCCAGTGTTTCTACGACAGTCGTGTTTTTAAGGAAAAATTTGTTCTTCCCGAACACCCGCATTGTGTGGCCATGCACAAAGGGCGTAGCGAGCGACAATGCACAAGGGCAGGCAATAATGAGCACGGAGGTAAATGCTTTCATGGCCATGTCTGTGTCGCGCGGCACCCAGTACACAAGTGAACCGGCAGCCACAATAAGCGTGACAATGATAAACCATTTACCCGCTATATTGGCATAGGTGCCCACGCTTTGGGTTTCGTCTTTTGAGAAAACGGAATTGTTCCAGAGCTGCGTCAGGTAGCCCTGCGATACTTCTTTCACCACCTCCAGTTCCACACTCTCCCCGACCTGCCGGCCACCAGCGTAAATCACCTCCCCCACTACTTTCTCTACCGGCTCCGACTCTCCGGAAACAAAGCTATAGTCAATCAGAGCAGTGCCTCTCAACAGGATAGCGTCGGCAGGTATAAGCTCCTGGTTACGGATGCGGATACGGTCGTCCACTTTCAGGTTACGCACAGCGACAGATGCTTCTTCGCCATCTTCTTTCAGCACCGTAATGGATACCGGGAAATAAGAGGTGTAGTCTCTGTCGAAGGAAAGTGTGTCGTACGTTCGCTGCTGAAAGTACTTTCCAATCAGCATGAAAAAGACCAGCCCGGTAAAAGAATCGAAGTAGCCGGGCCCGGTTCCGGTAAATACCTGGTAGGTGCTTACAAAGAACAGCGCCAGCAAACCTGTAGCAATAGGAATATCAATATTGACCATGCGCTGCTTTATGCCTTCCAGTGCGGAGGTAAAGAACCCGCGCGCGCTGTAAAAGAAAACCGGCAAAGAGAGCATAAAGCTTAAGTAGCCAAAAAAGGAGCCGAAGCTTCGCTGCAGCCCTTCCGTCAGGGCCAGGTAATCAGGGAAAGCAAGCAGCATCACATTGCCGAAGCAAAATCCTGCAATACCGAGTTTATAGATGATGCTACGGTCCGGCTTGCTTGTTTTTTTACCATCCGTATCAGCCAGCGTTATTTCGGGTTCATACCCGATACGCGCCAGCAGCTGTACCACCTCGCGAAGCGAAGTCTTCTGGTGAAAGTAAGTCAGAGATACTTCTTTCCTGAGAAAATTAACGGTAGACTCAGAAATACCCTGGTTTAGCTTAAATAGGTTTTCCAACAGCCAGATACAGGAACTGCAATGCATCTGCGGAATATAAAACGTGAGTTTACAGATAGCATCGTTCTTAAAACTTATTAGCTGCGCCTCCACCCCGGCATCATCCAGGTAAGCAAAGCGGAACTCAGCTATAGGCTTCTTGCCTGTGATGCCTGGATTTTCCTCCAGGTTATAATAGGCGCAAAGGTTATTCTCTTCCAGTAGTTCGTATACATTTTTGCAGCCCGTGCAGCAGAAAGTCTTGTCATGTGCTTCAACTACCTCTTCCACGCAGGAGTCCCCGCAATGGTAGCATGTTTGAATATTGGTTTGGAGTGCGGCTTCCATCTCAATTCTATTTTGTTAGTATACAAAAATAGATAGCCACACCGGGGCAAAGAATGATGAATGTCACTTCCCGATGTGATACTTATCAAGGTGTACTTTTGTATCCGCTGGAAACTTTTTACAAGAGAAAGAGAGAGAATAGATAAAGAAGGGCTGATCAAGAGCTGCAATACTTTCAAATGTTGTTACACCTCCCGGAATAAACTTTACAGGTCAATTTCAGTTAAAAGAAGAGAGACTTAAATTGAAAAGACATATGAATCAGGAAGAAAATAAATATGAACTGGCAACCTTTGCAGGCGGATGTTTCTGGTGCATGGTAAAGCCGTTTGACCAATGGGAAGGTATAGAAAAAGTGGTGTCAGGCTACACAGGAGGCGAAATAGAAAACCCAACCTACGAGCAGGTATGCTCTGATACCACCGGCCACTATGAGGCCGTGCAGATTACCTTCGACCCGAGCAAAATCTCTTACAAAGAAATACTGGAAATTTTCTGGCAACAGATAGATCCTACCGATGCTGGCGGACAGTTTGGCGACCGCGGGTCCTCCTACCAGACTGCTATCTTTTACCACAACGAAGAGCAGAAAGCACAGGCAGAGGCATCTAAAAAAGAAGTGAACGAAAACGGCCCTTTCGATAAATCGATTGTTACGCCTATATTACCGGCTAAGCTTTTTTACCCGGCAGAAGATTATCACCAGGACTATTACAAAAAGAATCCATCCCATTACCAGCGCTACAATGTTGGTTCCGGAAGAGCGGGATATATAGAAAGGCACTGGAAAAAAGCTTAAGCTTTAAGTATAGATTTAAATAAACGGATAAGCCGCTTTAACATGTGTTAGAGCGGCTTATCTGGTTAAAGTATATTTCCAACATATATAACTTACCTCATATCATTTTGTCCACTTTTCTTCCAGAGTGACTGAAAAAATTTCCTCCATACCCTACAGCCATTGAGAGAATACTTCCTGTTAATGGTTTCTTCCGTTTTCAAACCTTATCTTTAAGTACGAAAAAATTATAAGGATAAATCAGGAACCATGAAACACAGATTCTTTCTCTTTGTTTTGCTGATGACGATAGGCCAGTTTGCCGCATTAGCACAGCAAAGTCACACTGTTCAGTCACCCGACGGTAAGATTAAAGCAACAGTAGATCTAAATGATAAAATCACTTACTCGGTCACGCACGAAGGCGACCAGATGATTGCGCCGTCTCCAATTTCGATGAAACTCACAAACGGTGAAACATTAGGAGCAAATCCACGCCTGCGAAACGCCAAGCGAAACACTGTTGATAAGACGATCCAGACGCCTGTTTATAAAAGAGCAGAAATCAAGGATAACTACAATGAGCTGGTGCTGAACTTGAGAGGCGATTACAGCGTGATTTTCCGTGCGTATAATGATGGAGTTGCCTATCGTTTCGCCACTTCTAAACGCAAGGACTTTAATGTACAGAGCGAAGAAGCCACGTTCAATTTTGATAAAGACTATACGGCCATTGTACCTTATGTAAAGCAGGAGCAGATAGAAAACCCAACCATTGAGCAACAGTTTGACAACTCCTTTGAAAACACCTATACCCACAGCTCCCTGTCTAAGCTTGACCAAAATCGCATAGCCTTCCTGCCGCTTGCAGTAGAGGCGGCAAATGGTAAGACAGTAGTTATCACGGAGGTAGACCTCGAAAGCTACCCAGGCATGTATCTGCTGAATAAAAACGGACAGACTTCTTTGTCAGGCGTGTTTCCTGCTTACCCAAAAAAAGTGGAGCAGGGTGGCCATAACGAGCTTCAAATGCTGGTGAAGGAAAGAGAGAACTTCATTGCTAAAGTTAAAGGCACGCGTGAGTTCCCGTGGCGCGCTATAGTGATTGCAGAAGAAGACAAAGAACTGGCTGATAGCGATTTGGTATACAAGCTGGCAGAGCCATCTCGTATCAAAGATGCTTCGTGGGTAAAGCCGGGCAAAGTAGCCTGGGATTGGTGGAACGACTGGAACATTACAGGAGTAGATTTCAAGGCGGGCATCAACAACGAAACCTATAAGCACTACATCGATTTTGCCGCTGAAAACAACATCGAGTATGTGATTCTGGATGAAGGCTGGGCCGTAAACCTGCAGGCAGACCTGATGCAGGTGGTACCGGAAATTGATCTGAAAGAGCTTATTGCTTATGCTAAGCAGAAAGATGTAGATATTATCCTTTGGGCAGGTTACTATGCATTTGACCGCGACATGGAGAACATAGCCAAGCACTATTCTGACATGGGCGTGAAAGGCTTCAAGGTAGATTTTATGAACCGCGACGATCAGGAAATGGTAGAGTTTTTATACCGTGCTGCCGAAACGGGAGCCAGACACAAGCTGCTGATGGACTTTCATGGTGCCTACAAACCAACCGGGCTTCAAAGAACTTATCCGAATGTCATTAACTTTGAGGGTGTACATGGCCTGGAGCAGATGAAGTGGTCAAGTCCTGAAGTGGATCAAGTAACATACGATGTCACCATGCCGTTTATCCGCATGCTGGCTGGCCCGATAGATTATACGCAGGGTGCGATGAGAAATGCTACCCGCAGCACCTACCGCCCCATCAACTCGGAGCCGATGAGCCAGGGTACCCGTACCCGCCAGTTAGCCGAATATGTCATATTCGAATCCCCGATAAACATGCTGGCCGATAGTCCTACCAACTATAAGAAAGAGCAGGAAAGCACCACTTTCATGGCCGCTGTTCCGGAAGTATGGGACAATACGATTGCCCTTGATGGCAAAATAGGAGAACATGTTGCTATTGCGCGCAGAAAGGGAAACGAGTGGTATGTGGGTGCTCTCACAAACTGGACACCACGCGAGATGGTGCTCGACCTTTCTTTTCTGGGTGATGGAAATTACAAAGCAGAGGTTTTCAAAGATGGTGTAAATGCCGACAGAAACGCTTCTGACTACAAACGCGAAATCATCGATGTACCACAAGACCGAAAGCTGAAAATAGCAATGGCACCGGGTGGTGGCTATGTCGCCAGGTTCTATAAGCAATAGCAAAGAGTTTTAGAAGAGCAGGTATAGTATCAGCTCTCTCAAGTCTATGTATAAGAAAGCCGCCGGAGCGTAAATTTCCGGCGGCTTTTTCTTTTGTAAGGTTATGGGAAAAAATATAGAAATGCCTATTTTAGCTGCTTAATCTTAAAGATATGTTGAAGAGTTTACTACTGATTGCCTTCGTTACGAGTGGCTACTTATTTACGACGCAGGATGACCTGACGGCAAGTGTGAAACGAGGAAAGGAAGTGTACAGCACGACCTGCCAAAGCTGCCATATGGCCACAGGAGAAGGCATACCAGGTGCTTTCCCTCCATTAGCGAAGTCTGATTTCCTGATGAAAGACCAGAAACGCGCTGTAGGTGTGGTAGTTCACGGGCTAAGCGGTGAAGTAACTGTAAACGGCCAAACTTATAACATGGTCATGCCTGCACAGAGCCATTTAACCGATGAGCAGATAGCCGATGTACTGAACTACGTGCAGAACAACTTTGGCAATAAAGCTAAAGTTGCTGTTACACCTGCGCAGGTAGCAGAGGTAAGAAAGAAGAAGTAGTTTTTTGCGAGACAGCCTCCCGAATCATACTATAAAAGAAAACCAACAGCAGGACAATTAGAGAGCTAAAAGTCCTGCTGTTGGTTTTAAGTAAAGATAATTAACCATAAAGCATCAATCTGTCAGTAATAAGTGTTGATGCTCTAGAAGGCATTTCTGTTTGCCAACTCCCTTCCTCCATGCAACCATGTGGCTTTTTATTGCATCTACCTTAACATAGATGTTGTTTCACTTTGGGACCAGATATCTTTTGCTTCATCACAAAGCCCACATATACCAGCACATGAAAACAGAGCTAACCAGATATCTCCTTCTCATCACTGCCTTTATACTTTTACAGGTACCGCTTTTTGCGCAGGGGATAGAAGGTACCGTGATGAACCAGGAAGGAGAACCACTTCCGTTTGCTACCATCTTTATTGTAAACCTCAAGAATGGCTCATCCTGCAACGCTAACGGCCAGTATAAACTTAACTTACCGGCTGGCACCCACACAGTACAGGTAAAATACATAGGCTATGAAGCACAGCAGGTGCAGGTAGAAGTAAAAAACGAGTGGCAGACACTGAACTTCAAACTGAAGGCCCAGACGTTTGCGCTGAAGGAAGTGCAGGTGAAAGGCAAGGGCGAAGACCCGGCTTATACTATCATGCGCAAAGCCATAGCCAAAAAGAAGTTTCACCTGCTGCAGTACGACAGCTATCAGATGAAGGCGTACATAAAAGGGACCGGCCAGCTCACCAACGCCCCATTCTTCCTGAAAAAGAAGTTAAAAGATGAGGGCGTAAAGCTGAACGAGGCTTATACCCATGAGTCGGTTCGGCAGGTTAAGTTTAGTCAGCCTAACAAAGTAGAAGAAAGGGTTCTCTCTGTGCGTACCTCCGGCGATGACAAAGGCTCCCCCTCCCCTGTAAACTATATAATGTTTAGCTTTTACAACGACGAGTTCGGAGAAGCAGTGTCCCCTTTGTCGCGGGCTGCTTTTGGCTACTATAAGTTTGAGTATGTCGGCAATTTTGATGAGGGCAATATCACAGTAAACAAAATAAAGGTTACGCCGCGCTCCCGGGGCGACAATGTTTTCGAGGGCTTCATTTATATCATAGAAGATTACTGGGCCATACACAGCCTCGATTTGAAGACCAGCCTGATGGGCTTTCCTATTTCTATAAAACAAAATTATGCAGAGGTGGCCCCTGCTGTTTGGCTGCCTACTACGCACCAGTACCTTTTTTCCGGAAAGGTGATGGGCTTTGCCGGAGAGTTTAAGTATCTCGCCTCCATTTCTAACTATAAGGTAGAACTCAACCAGAAACTACTAGCAAAAACCGAAATCATTGATGAGAAGGTAGAGGAAGTGCCCGAATCTGTTGCGGCTATCAAACCCGCCAAAGAAGACAAACCCATTGAACTGCTGGCGAACCAGGACCAACTGACGCGCAAGCAGTTCCGGAAAATGATAGTAGAGTACGAGAAAGAATCACTTAAAGAGCGGGAGAACCCTGAGGTAGTGAGCGAAAGAAGCGTTAAAGTAGACTCGATGGCATTTAAACGCGACTCCAGTTACTGGGCGCAGGAGCGTCCGGTGCCGCTAAGCGTAAAAGAAGTCAAAGGCTACCAGCGCGACGACTCCCTGGCGCAGGTGCAGTCGGCCAGGTTAACGGGCAAAGACTCAACTGGCGTTATTAAGAAAAAAAGCTTTAACCCCGCTGATTTAATCATGGGCGGCAGCTACAACCTTTCCCCCAGAACGCGCCTGTCGCTGGACCCTACCCTCATCAACGTATTTTATAACACCGTGGAAGGCGTAAACGTGAATATGGGCGGCAAGCTCCGCCATTCCTACGACAGCCTGCGCCGTGTTTTTGAAATAGCACCTGTTGTGCGTTATGGCTTTGCGAGTGAAAACTTTTATGCCAAAACACGCATTTCGCACCAGGTAAAGCAGGGCGAGAAAGTCAGTATGCTCTATGTGCAGGGAGGTAAATTTGTGGAGCAGTTTAATGAGGAGAATCCTATTCATCCGCATATTAATACGCTGAGCACGCTCCTGTTTCGCAGAAATTATATGAAGCTTTATGAGAAACTGTACGTTGGGGCAGGGTACGATTACAAAGCATCCCCTTTCCTGAAGTTCAGCGGAAGTCTGGAGTGGGCCAGGAGATCGCAACTGTACAACAACATCGACTATAGCTTATTTTATTCTGAAGAAGAAAGGCCTATGACGCCAAGCTTACCGGAAAGCATTGAGTTAAATGACACTGGTTTTCCAACAAACGAAGCGCTTATTTTAAAAGTTAATGTCAGCTACCGGCCCGGCACGGCTTACCGCCTGTACAACGGCAAAAAGGTACCGCTCCTGGAGCAGTCGCCGGAATTCTTGCTCATGTACCGTAAAGGTATATCGGGCGTATTGGGCAGCGACGTGAATTTCGACCAGTTGGAAGTGGGAGTAAACCATGGTATCTCTGTTGGTGTGCGGGGCAGGCTGGAGTTTGAATTGCGCGGCGGTGCCTTTCTGAATAACAAGCGCATGTACTTTATGGACTACGAGCACTTCGACGGCAACCGCACCATATTGAGCAGCCTAAGACCGGCAGGCGCCTTCAGGTTGCTGGACTACTACAACTTCAGCACCAAGGACAGTTATTTTTCAGGCCACACACATTTTCAATTCCGCAAGTTTCTGCTCACGCAGATACCGGAGGTGCGTTTTACAGGCATAAAAGAAAACATATTCTTCAATTACCTCAAAACAAGCAGCTCCCCACATTACTACGAACTGGGCTATTCCCTAGACAATGTATTCAGAGTTTTACGAATAGAGGCAGCTGCCTCTTTCCACGACCGCAACTTTCAGGAACTTGGCTTCAGAATAGGCATCGCCACCATCTTAAAGTTTAGCTCGAATTAGTGTTTCCCAAGATAAAATCAGTTTTAAATAACTGAATAAATAAATGATTTATTCCCTCATCCCATATACTGCGTCTTTAGTCCCAGCGGGACGACCTGTTGATAAAAAAAAATTAGATTCTTTTTTAGTCCCAGCGGAGCGACCTGTAAATATGACCCAAACAAACCGCTCCGCTGGAGCTAGAGGTGCTTATAGATTAGAAGGCTATCAACAGGTCGTCCCGCTGGGACTAAAGTCAATTAAATAAGGTTTTACATAACATGTATGAGTGACTAAGCAAAAAAATCCACTCACCATATATGCGCAGCACCAAATAATAAATGAAGTATTCAGCAAAACATTTCGCCAGTCTTTGGCGAATGAGACGCCTGTTGATTAATTTAAAGTCTTCAACCTGAGACACGGGCCGTAAACCGCCTTTTACATTAAAGAAACAGTAATGCTGCATTGGGAGCTCATGCTCTTTTTCTTTGTCATTGCCTTTGTATATGCTTCTGTTGGCTTTGGCGGCGGTTCCAGTTATCTGGCCATACTAGCTCTCTATGGCTTGCCTTTTAAAGAACTCCGGCTGATTGCTCTGCTATGCAACGTAGTAGTTGTAACAGGTGGCACCATTCTCTTTATCAAGAACAAGCAGGTGAACTGGCGAAAGATTGTTCCGCTAGCCATTGCCAGTATTCCGATGGCGTTTGCAGGTGCGATGCTACGCATCGAACAGCATACTTTTTATGTGCTGCTCGGCTGTAGCTTGCTTACCGCGGCAGCTTTGCTGTGGTTCAGGAAACGACCTCAGGAGACGCATGAAAGCAAGAAACAAAGAAATACAAGCTATGCACGGGACGGCGCTTTGGGCGGCAGCATCGGCTTTTTGTCTGGGATGATTGGCATTGGCGGGGGCATTTTCCTGTCTCCTCTCCTGAACCTGAGTGGCTGGGACACCCCTAAGCGCATTGCAGCGACAGCCAGCGTTTTTATACTGGTGAACTCTATTTCAGGTATAGCAGGCCAGCTGACGCAATTGCCTTCCACCTTAAATTACAGCCTCATCTTGTTTTTATGTGTGGCAGTATTTGCCGGGGGACAGCTTGGTTCTCGTATGGCTATAAAGAAGTTTAACCCGCTCGTAATAAGACGTATGACAGCTATTCTTATTTTTGTAGCGGGTATCGAAGTATTATATAAACATTTGAGTTGAATTTAAGCATCGAAGATGAAGGTAAATGTTTTAGCATTCGGAATAGCAAAAGAGATTGTAGGAGGCTCAACGGTTGAGGTAGAACTAACAAGCGACGCCACAGTGGGTGAACTGCGTGCAGAACTGGAGGAGCAATATCCACGCCTGGCAAAGCTGGCTTCTTTTATGATTGCCGTAAACAACGAGTATGCCGTAGCCGACAACGCCCTGCAGCAACGCGATGAAATTGCCATTATTCCACCTGTTAGCGGCGGTTAACAAAGCAGCACATGATTGATATCCAGATTTCAGATAAACCCTTAGACATTTCCTCCTGTATCGATTGGGTAATGTCGCCGGATTGCGGCGGCATTGATGTATTTATTGGCACTGTACGAAACGCTACGAAAGGCAAGGAAGTGACACGCCTCGAGTTTGAGGCATATAGGCAAATGGCCCTGAACGAAATGCAGAAGATTGCTGAGCAGGCTTTAGAGAAGTGGCCTGTTCAGAAACTCCTCATCCATCACCGCACCGGCGTGCTACAGGTAGGCGAAGTACCGGTAATAATTGCTGTAGCGGCCGCCCACCGTGCTGCTGCTTTTGATGCCTGTCGCTACACCATCGACACCCTTAAAGAAACCGTTCCCATCTGGAAAAGAGAAGTGTTTGAAGATGGTGAAGTTTGGGTGGCTGCACACCCCTGATAGCTCAGCCACCTAGCTTCTTTGGGAGGCTCTTTCTTTAGATAAAGCTCTTCAAGTCTGATACATTGATAGCATTAAAAGAGCGCTGCTGCTTAAATTATATATTGTGAGCTGCAAATGCGCGCTTTCAGCACTTGACTTTAGCTATTTTTTGAGTGTAATAGCAATGCTATTACACTCAAAAAATAGCTTTGTAAGAACCTAAGATCATGCATTTCCGCTGTCAAAAACAAAGTTTGAACAAGCTATAAATTCAGAAGCACCAAGTAAGGAATAAATAGATTTAATCATTATATAAATTTAGCAACACGTCGTATAATATAAATCAGCAAACACCCGCTGTCTACTCACACGCTATATCCATTGCACGCCATTGCAAAGGGCGGACGCAAGACAGTCAGTCTGGGGTTGTCAGCCACACAGCATGAAAGATAATCTGTAGATCGGTTTATGAAGACCTGCTAAAAATATTTCACAATGACACATAGCTATTTAGTTCTTTATGACTTCTCTTCTTATGCCCGGCAGGCACTCCGGGTTGCCCACCAGTGGAGCCTATGGACAGGAGCTGACGTTCATTTGCTTCATAACTTGGAGGCTGCGTATATTCCTGCCATGGCAAACCAGGAGGTAAGGCAACAGGTAGAAGCCGGCTCCAGATCAGAAGCTTTTAACAAGCTGCAACGCGATTATGAGGATGTTACAGGTAAGCCTATCCGTCCTGAAAGGGTGCACATCTCCATAGCAAGCTTTACCTCCGCCATCCAAAAGCTTGTAAGGAAGCATCATACGCAACTGCTGTTTGCCGGATTGAAAGGCAATGGGGTACTAAAGCGAATTTTTATTGGAAGCACTATACTGAAACTTCTGGAGCAAACCATTACTCCTGTTGTAGCTATACCTAAAAAGATACATGAGTTTAAGCACCTGACCTTACATGTTGCCGTCAGTTATCACTACGCGTTCAGCTCCACTCACCTGCGGCAAATTCTACAACTGATGGGACAGAAAATAAAAGCCTTGGTTTTCATTTCTGTACTAACAAAAGATGATGATCGGCAAAGGGCGACCTATCACCTGGCAAAACTGGAAGATTCTTTTTCAGAACAAGCCGCTGTCACAAGCCGCCTCTTTGAGGGCAATGACCCTTTTGCGCTGGTCAAAGCCTATATGATAGAGCAGGAAGATGGGGTGCTAGTGGCCCAGAGAGGTTCCAGGGCTTTATCTGATCACCTATTCAGGGAGTTTTTTATCAATGAGCTCGTGCATGATGCAAGTTCACCTTTAATCATTCTTCCGTCATGAACTGGCTAGCAGATATTACCAGTGACCCTTTTCTTGAGTTTGCTGTCATTCTGTTCTTGGCTGCAGCTGCTGGAAGCTTAGGGCAACTCCTCCGGCAACCACTTATTGTGATGTTTATTGCCCTGGGAATTTTCATAGGGCCATCTGTGCTGAACATCATACATTCAGAAGATAAAATCCACCTCCTCGCCGAAATCGGTATTGCGCTACTTCTCTTTATTGTGGGCCTTAAACTGGATCTTCAACTTATAAAATCAACCGGTAGAGTAGCTTTGCTTACCGGGCTTGGGCAGGTTGTATTTACTTCAGCGGCAGGTTACGTGATAGGATTGGCCCTGGGCTTTCCGGCTCTCCAAAGCCTTTATATTGCCGTGGCCCTAACCTTTTCCAGTACTATCATCATCGTAAAGCTACTTACAGATAAAAAAGAAATCGATTCCCTTCACGGGCAGATAGCGATCGGTTTTCTGATAGTACAGGACTTGGTGGTGATTTTAGTCATGGTTATACTTTCTGCCTTAGGCAAAGGTGGCGAAGAATCTCTTTTGCAGGACTTTGCGCTTACCTTCCTGAACGGTGCTATCCTGGGGGTTGCTGTATTCCTGCTGATGAAGTGGGTTATCCCGAAGACAAGTGCGTTTCTGGCAAGGTCGCAGGAACTGCTCACGTTGTTCTCTATTGCCTGGGCCATACTCTTAGCTTCTGTAAGTGAACTCATGGGCTTCAGCAGCGAAGTTGGTGCGTTTCTGGCAGGTGTAAGCCTTGCTTCAACACCATTCAGAGAAGCCATCAGCAGCAGGTTGGTGAGCCTGCGGGATTTTCTTCTTCTGTTTTTCTTTATCAACCTCGGGTCCACACTCGACCTTTCTGCTTTAGGAGGGCAGGTACCGGCCGCACTGATTTTTTCCTTCTTTGTACTCATCGGAAACCCCATCATTGTACTTGTTATTATGGGCGTGATGGGCTATACGAAGAGAACTTCCTTTCTGGCAGGGCTTACGGTGGCGCAAATCAGTGAGTTCTCCCTCATCTTTGCAGGCATGGGATATCAGGTAGGCCACATCAGCGCCGAGATTGTTGGCTTAATCACACTGGTTGGTCTTATTACCATCGGCTTATCCACTTATATGATTCTATACTCCCACATACTGTATAGCTGGATGGCTCCTTTGCTACAGGTGTTTGAGCGAAAAAACCCATACAGAGAGAGTGAAATAGGAACCGAACAACAGCCTCCTATTAAAGCCATTGTGATTGGTCTCGGAAGATTTGGAAATTCAATAGCCAACAACCTGAGCAAGCATAGTATCACGACAATGGGCGTTGATTTTGACCCACAGGTGGTAGAAAACCTGCGAAAGCAGGGAAAGTATGTGGAATACGGAGATTTGGAAGATCCGGAAATATTTGACAGGCTCCCGTACCAGAACACTGACTATATTATCAACACAGTACCGGACGTGGAGCTCTCCCGGAGCATGATAAAGAAACTTCGGGCTTCAGGGTATGAAGGGAAAATAATTGTAACCGCAACAAATCCCAAAAGCGAATTCCGGCTAAGGAATAGTGAACCAGATGATATTCTCATGCCCTTTGCCATGGCAGCCGACAACATTAAACAGCGCTTGGATAGCTTGGAACGGAATGTTGTAGCGCAACAAAGCGGTGCCTCAGATTCCAGGTAATACCATTTCCAGCGTTGTTATAAAGGTACAACGCCATACCTGCTATATAAATTACCAGATTCACCCAAGGAGTTGCAGGCTCCTTCATCATAGCACTATACTCCTGATGCTTAAGAAGTTTCAGGAGTCAGAAACAAATAATCGTAATGCACGAGGGGCTTTTGGTTTACCTGCCCTACACGCTCCAGTGCTTTGTCCGAGCCATACTCCGCAATTCCAAGGCCAATCGGCTTTTCCTGTTCATCCACCAGCTTAATGATATCGCCCTTCTGGAAGTCACCGATGATTTGGATGATGCCCACGGGCAGCAAACTGGTGGCTTTGGAGGAGGTCAGGGCTGCGTGGGCACCTTCGTTTACCAGCACTTTTCCCTTGGCAGAATGTTCTGAATGGGCAATCCACTTTTTCTTGCCCGATGCTGTTTTCTTTGGAATAAAGCGCGTGTTTACCACCTCCTCGTTCAGCACTTTGGGCAGGATGTTCTCAGTTTTACCGTTGGCTATGTGCACGGCGATGCCCAATTGCGCCACTTTCTGTGCCATATGGCACTTCGTTATCATGCCGCCCCGCCCAAACTGCGACCGCTGCGTGGAAACAAAAGATGCAAAGCCAGTGGTGCCGGAGGCAATCTCCCGGATAACTTCTGATTTCTCATCTTTCGGATCGCCGTTGTAGATGCCGTTCACATTACTAAGGATGATTAAAGCATCAGCATCAAGCATAGAAGCGATAAGCCCGGCCAACTCATCATTGTCTGTAAACATCAGCTCGGTAACTGATATCACGTCGTTCTCATTGACGATAGGAATAACGTTGTTCTGCAGCAGGATTTTAAAGCAGCTCTGCATGTTCAGGTAATGCAGGCGGTCGCGGAAATCTTCTTTCGTAACAAGTACCTGGGCGCACAGTAATTTGAAATGACTAAACATTTCAGAGTACGTGTTGATTAGTTTTACCTGCCCAATAGAAGCCAACAACTGCCGACTAGCAACTGCATCGGCTTTCTCGGATACTTTTATCAGGCTGCGCCCTGATGCCACTGCTCCCGAAGACACCACAATGACTTCCTTGCCCTGGCTTTTAATTTGGGACACCTGCTCTACTAGGTGCTGCATCCGTGCCAGGTCCGGCATACCGTTGTCCTGCGTCAGTACGTTTGAGCCAATCTTTACTACTATCCGGTTATAGGTCAGCGCCATGTTTATGGATGTATATTTTAGGTATTTATTATTTTATTTCGTCCAGAGAAGTTCTACACATGAAGGGTTACTTCCAAAGGCATGCTGCGCCAATTAAAGCTGCTTCTTCTCCTAACTCCCCTTGTTTTACAGGAACGGTGATTCCTTGTGACACAAGCGTTTGCAGTAGCGCAGGCTCAAACAGGTCCAGGGCCTGCGCGATGTTCCCTCCTATCACTACTACCTCTGGTTTCTCTCGCTCCATGTAAGGGAGCAGGAACTGCGCTAAGTGCTGCCCGAATTCATTGAATACAGTTTGCACCAGCGCATCAGACGGCAAAAGCTCTACCAGGCTTTTCACATTACTGACTTCATTTCCGGAGAGGGAACAGTAATGCTTCGTGAACCACCTGGAGCTAAGGTAGTCTTCGGCAATTCCTTCTTTGAAAGGGGAACGCCAGAGTGCAGCATCTTCAGCCATTCCGTCACGGTAAAAAGCTGAACCTAATCCGGTGCCCAGCGTCAGGCCAACTGCACGTTCGGCTCCTTTTGCGGCCCCACCGAAAGCCTCGCCTTGTAAAAAGCAGGCAGCATCGTTCATAAACTGAAAATGTGCAGGTGGCATTTGCAGTGCATCAGCTAATAGCTCCTTCACATTTATGCCATACAGCGCATCATACTTATCCTGGTTTTGCATCAGGGAAATACCTTCGGCATAATCAAAAGGACCTGGCATGGCGATGCCTACCCGCAGTTCTTCTGGCGTACTACCTCCTGTTACGTTTCTTATCCCCTGTGCCCAGCTGTGAATAATGTCAGCCTTGTTTCCCTTCGCATCAACGTGCTCCCGTATAAGGCTATCCGCCAGCAGAGTGCCTTTCTCCAAATCAACAAGTGCTGCTGTAATATGCGTGCCACCAATGTCAACACCTACTTTTTTTTGTACAGCCATGGTTCTTCTCTTCGCTAATGAAGTATAGTGTATGCATGTAAAGCCCTAAATATACACCCACGCCACCACCTATAAAAGTACAAGGCAACATTAGCGAAGCTGCTGTTTGTTGATAGCATTATTGTAAAGCAGGAGCAAAAGGCTACTCCCGTATTTATTTCTGAAATGTGTAACTTTATGGCAGCGGCGGCAGATGCCGTGCAAAACAAATAAAAATCACAAAATGAGCTCAGAAATACGCAACCTCGAGCCCAAAGCACTTTGGGAGAACTTTGCTGACTTAAACGCTGTACCACGTCCCTCCAAAAAAGAAGCCCGCGTAGTTCAGTTTATCAAGACCTTTGGCCAGCGCCTTGGCCTGGAAACCTACGAAGACGAAACCGGCAACGTCATCATCAAAAAGCCTGCTACACCTGGTATGGAACACCTGCAGACAGTGGCGATGCAAAGTCACTTGGACATGGTGCACCAGAAAAATGCAGACACAGACTTTGATTTCGAAACGCAGGGAATAGAAATGTATGTGGAGGATGATTGGGTAAAGGCAAAAGGCACGACGCTGGGCGCTGACAATGGCATTGGCGTGGCAACCATGATGACTGTTCTTGCCTCCAAAGACATACAACACCCAGCCATTGAAGCACTGTTCACAGTAGACGAAGAAACAGGGATGACAGGTGCCCTGGGTATGAAAGGTGGCTTACTGAACGCCAGTATCCTCCTGAACCTGGACACAGAAGACGACCGGGAACTAACCATCGGCTGCGCAGGCGGAGTAGATACTACCGCCTCAGGAACATACGCGCAGGAAGGCACTCCGGCAGGCATGGCAGGGTACAGGCTCAGCACTAAAGGCCTCACAGGCGGCCACTCCGGCATGGATATTATCCTTGGCCGGGGAAACGCAAACAAGCTGATGAACCGTTTGCTGTACCTAGCTACTTCACAGTTTGATGTGCGTGTGGGCAGCATTGACGGCGGAGGTCTACGTAATGCTATCCCGCGGGAGTCAGTTGCCGTCGTTGCCGTAGCAGAGGGAGACAAAGCAAATTTTGAGGCTTTTTTGAAAGAACAGGCTGCTGTGCTGCAGCAGGAGTATAAATCCACAGATCCAAAGCTGCAGGTGCTGGCAGAGGCAGCAGAAGTTCCGGCCCAGGTAGTTAAAAAAGATTTTACTAGTAGACTGCTGCGCGCCATCTACGCCTGCCCAAATGGTATCTATCGCATGAGCCCCGATATAGAGGGCCTGGTGCAGACATCAAATAACGTGGCCCGTGTACTGGTAAAGGACGGTAATTACTCTATTCTCTGCCTTACCCGCAGTTCCGTGGACAGTGAGAAAACAGACCTGGCGCAGGCTATACAAAGTGCACTGGAACTGGCAGGCGCTTCTGTAGAGTTAAGTGGCTCCTATCCGGGCTGGACGCCTAAACCGGATGCCGCTATCATCCAACTGATGCGCGACCTGTATCGCTCCAAGTTTGAGGGGGAACCGGATGTAAACGCCTGCCATGCTGGTTTAGAGTGTGGTATACTGGGAGCAAACTATCCAGGCATGGAAATGATATCTTTTGGCCCCAACATTCGCGGCGCCCACTCCCCTGACGAAAAAGTACAGATAAGCTCTGTGCAGAAGTACTGGGACTTCCTGCTCGCCACGCTGCAGCGCATTCCAAACAAAGTTTAAGGTAAACTTTCAGTCCTGTTATAAAAGAAAGAGCCGCTCCGGAAATCCGGAACGGCTCTTTCTTTTATAATAACTCCTAGATCATGCAGCTGTTAGTGGGAACATACTACAGCGGCTTTAATGTTTTGTCCTTGATTCTCAACATCAGCTTCTCATTTGGTAGTTATACATCAATTCATAATACTGATGCGCCATTCGGTCAGAAGAGAAAGCCGGTATAACATCGCGCATACTTTGCTTTACAATCCGTAGCCAGCGCTCCCGGTCGCGGTAGTAGGTCGGTATCACCTGCTGCTCCAGTATGCGCATCATGTTGTTATAGTCTTCCTCGTCCTGCAGATCATCAGGCAAGGACGTATCCACAATCGGCAGCACAAAGCTATTTTCTCCGTGGCGGGAGAATTCCGGTAGCCAGCCATCCTGCACCGAGAAATTGACGGCACCGTTCATAGCGGCTGACATACCACTCGTACCCGAAGCCTCCCGTGGGCGGCGTGGCGTGTTCAGCCACACATCAGCGCCATGCTTCAGTTTCCGCGACAGCCCAAGTTCATAGCCTGTCAGCACGGCTACATTGTCCTGCTTTTGGGAGATGTACACCAGTTTGTTGAACGTGTTTACTGCATTAAGATCGAAAGGGTAAGGCTTACCTGCCCAGATAACCTGTACCGGCATGTCGCTTTTGTTCACCAGTCTCAGAAAGCGCTCCATATCCCGCACCAGCAGGTCGGCGCGTTTGTAGGCAGCAAACCTTCTGGCCCAGACAATAGTGAGCACATCCGGTTTAAAAATCTTGCCTGTCTGATCCGCCACTACATCGAAAAGTTTTCGCTTCATCTCCTTTTTTCGCTGTTGCATGGTCATGTCTTTATTGCGCTCCTGCGCTTCCCACAACTGCTTGTCCATCCAGAATGGCACATTCTGAGCGTTGGTGATGGATTTGATCTCACATACGCCTTCGTTGCCATACCACATATCGCGTGCTACCTCCCCATGCAACTGTGATACCCCATTAGACACTTTAGAGAGGCGCAGGGCTACAAGGGTATGGTTGAACATATGCCCGGTGGTACCTGTCAGGTCCCGTGCTTCCTCTAACGTTATACCGTTAAAGAAGCTCATGTTGTGAAGCATCTGAATATCATGCTCCTCATTACCGGCTTTTTCAGGGGTATGGGTGGTAAACACCATCCGGCGGCGCACCTCCTCTTTCTGTCCGTACTCCTGGTACAGGTGGAACGCCAGCGGCAGGGCATGGCCCTCGTTCATATGATAAACCTCGGCTCCACCCAGGGCCTCCACCACTTTGGCTCCGCCAATACCCAGCACAATACTCTGCGCAATACGGGCGTTCGGCTCAGGGTCATACAGGCGGTTTGTGATGGTGCGGGCCAGGTGGTCGTTTTCGGGAACATCCGTTGTCAGAAAGTAAATAGGAGCCGTTCCGAAAACCTCTGGCTTCAGCACCAATGCCTTCACCAGCACCGGGTGATTGTTCACAACCACCCGCACGGTAATGCCGCTGTCCTGCAGGAAGCTGTAATACTTTTGGGTAAAATGCGGGCGCATGCTCTGATCTTCGTTTCGCTCCTGATCGTAGTATCCGTACTTCCACAGCATTCCGATACCAATAACATTCTGGCGCAGGTCAAAGGCGCTGCGCATATGAGATCCAGCCAGAAAGCCTAAGCCACCTGAGTAAATTTTAAGAGACTGATGGATAGCATACTCCATGCAGAAGTAAGCAACACGACGGGTATATTTGTCATTTGAATCATAAGGGTGATACCACCTGTTATATGTTTTGGACATAAGCTGAATTTCATTTATATAATTAAATTAACACCTTCAAGTGTCTGAAGGCAATTTGTCTCCGTGACACTTTTTTCGTTAATATAGGTATATTTACACTTCATACTAAGTATAAATTTTGCACTAAGTACAAATCTTTAGATAACATTAAGTTCATACTACGGCATTCTGAATATGAAAGATTAAAACCTTACTCTTACAGTGTAAATATCACACTTTCAACAGCCTGCACTGCTGCGTTACGATGCCTGTTCCTGGGCTATATCTGGATTATAGAAAAAACAACTTTTTAGTTCTGCAAATTATGAACTAATGAAACTAACATATACCTTTGCAGCGTTCTTCATTAGTAACAGATATATAAATGGCCTTAAGCGAGAAACAAAGAGAACTGATAGAAGAAATCGGTATCTACCACGAAAACAACGGTTTCCAGCCTGCTGTAGCGCGTGTTATGGGGCTTCTGCTGGTATCTGACAAGCCTGAGCTTACTTTTGACGAGATCAGTGAAACACTTAATATCAGCAAGAGCGCCACAAGTAATGCGCTGAACATGCTACTTAACACAGGGCATATAGACTATACTACCTTCTCAGGAGACAGAAAGCGATACTTTAGGATTAGATCTTCCAACTGGCGCGAACTGTTCAATAAGAAAATGGAAGATCTAAGCGGGCTCAACAACCTGCTGAAACGTGTGCTGGAAGTTAGGAAAAGAGAAAATCCGGAATATGACGTCAAACTCAAAGACTTTATTGGTTTCCTGGATTACCTGAAACAGCAGTTACCTGAGTTGATTGAGAACTGGAGAAAGGAAAAAGAATAATTTTTTTGCCATTGCAGTTCTGTAAATTCAGAACTTACTAAATAGTTAAAAACCATAAAAACAAATACCTTGATTAAGAAATATTTAGCACTCGGACTGCTGCTTACCTGGATGACGCCCGCCTTTGCACAGGCACCGGTCACCGGACAGGTGAAGGAACTGACGCTGCAGGAAAGCATCCAGTATGCCCTGAGTAACAACCAGGACATCAAAAAGGCATCTTATGATGAGCAGATTGCTCGTCAGGTAATTAGGGAAACTAAAAGCGTGGGACTTCCGCAGGTAACGGCGAGTGGTGGCCTGGATTATTTTCCGGCACTGCCAACACAAATCTTACCGGGTGAACTGGCTGGCCAGCCCGGCACGGATATTCCGGTGCAGTTTGGTAAAGACTACAATGTAAAGGGCAATGTACAGTTCACGCAGCTACTTTTTAACCAATCTTACTTTGTAGGCCTTCAGGCTGCCAAAACCACACAAGACCTGTACCGACTAAGAGCAGCAATGGTGCAGGAAGATTTGGTCTACAACATTAGCGCGGCTTACCTGCAGACACTGCAGACAAAAGAGCAGTTTAACACCATTGAGGCGAACCTAGAAAGGCTGACGCAACTGGAGAAAATTATGCAGCTGCAGTACGAGAACGACCTGGTGAAAAAGGTAGACGTGAACCGGATTCAGGTAAGCAGAATTAACCTGAAGACCCAGCGGCAAAGCCTGAGCACGGCCTTCGAACAGCAGAAAAATGTACTGAAGTTCTTCATCGGCATGCCGCTGGAGCAGGAAATCGAGTTGCAGGACGCCACTATCTCCCTCGAGAAAGTAATGCCAGGAACAGTGGATGCCGCGACTGCCTCTACAAATAAAACGCAGTTCCAGTTACTGAACACGCAGAAGCAACTGACAGCCCTGCAGGAGAAAAACATCAAAGCAGGCTACTATCCTACCCTGGCTGCATACGGGCAGTATGGTTATCAGACGCAGCGTAACGAGTTGTTCGACAACAGCATTCCTTATTTCAAAACCTCTGTGGTAGGCTTACAGCTCAACATCCCGATTTTTGACGGCTTCAAGAAAGATGCGCAGGCAAAGCAGGTGCAGTTGGAGATGAAAAAGCTGGACGAAGACCTCGACAAGTTCAACACCAACACAGCGGCTACCCTGACAAACGCAATTAGCCAGCTGCAAAACAGTGAGGCTGCTATACAGGCACAGAATCAAAACGTGATGCTGGCGCAGGACGTGTACGACACCACTAACCAGCTTTACAAGGAAGGACTTTCCCCACTGACTGACCTGCTCGAGGCAGAGGTGCAGCTCAGGGAGGCAAGAACCAACCTCAACAACGAAGTACTGAAATTTAAAATTGCCCAGCTGAATTACCTGCAGGCAACAGGAGAATTAAAAACACTTATTAATTAGTATTTAAAATAACGAAATGAAAAAGCTGATTTATATTGTAGTTGTTATTGCCATTTTAGGTGCTATCGGCTTTAAGCTAATGAGCAATAAAGAGCAAATGGAAGCAAAGGCCGCAGTAGCAGAAATAAAAAGCGATGCGATTCCGGTTACTATCACCGAAATAAAAACTGCGAAGCTGGACAAGTCTTTTACTGCACAGGGCAACTTCGCTCCTATTCAAAGCCTGACGCTTTTGTCTGAAACGCAGGGGCAGATTCAGACCGTTGCAAAGCGCAAAGGAGATAAAGTAAAAGCAGGCGAGCTGCTGGTGCAGGTAGAGAACAATACAATGGCTGCCGACCTGGCTACAGCACAATCCAACGCCGAGAAAGCAAAGAGAGACCTGGAGCGCTTTGAGAACCTGGCTGCCGGCGATGCCATCACCAAAAGACAATTGGAAGATGCCCGTTTGGCCGCTAAGTCAACGCAGGGCCAATTGGTAGCTGCACGCCAGCGTCTGAACAAAACCCGTATCACGGCTCCCATCAGCGGCGAAATCAACGAGATTTATGTGGAAGTCGGTTCTTTCCTGAACCCCGGAACAAAACTTTATGATATCGTGAACGTGGACAAGCTGAAGCTGAAAGTAAAAGTATCTGAAAGCGAAGTGCTGCTGGTGGAGAAAGGTGCCAAGGTAATTGTAAAAGCAGATGCAGGTTCCGGACAGGAATATGAAGGAACAGTTACAGCCATTGCTGCTCAGGCTGACCCAACCCTGAAGTTTGATGTGGAAGTGGAAGTTAAAAACGCCGCTAACAACAACCTGAGAGCCGGTATGTATGGTACTGCGTTCTTTGAGGCGGCAGAGCAGCGCGATGCTCTTTTATTACCTCGCCAGGCCATTGTAGGCAGCATCCAGAATCCTAGTGTTTATGTGGTGAAAGATCAGAAAGCTTACCTCCGCCAGGTAAGAGTGGGTACGGTTACGCAAGACCAGGTAGAGATACTGGATGGCGTGCAGCCGGGCGAGCAGATTGTACAAAGCGGCCAGATTAACCTGCGCGAAGGCATGAAGGTGACAGCGCTTTAAATCAAGACAAGAACAATTTCTTTTAAAGAGAAAACCAGAAAATGAACATAACCAAATTATCTATACAGCGGTCGTCCCTGGTGGTGGTGGTTTTTACTGTCCTCACGCTGCTCGGGCTTGTCAGCTACCAATCGCTTAACTACGAGCTGCTGCCGAAGTTCAACCCGCCGGTACTCACCGTGAGTACCATTTACCCGGGTGCATCGCCTAACGAGGTGGAGAACTCCGTGACGAAGGAGATCGAAGATGCCCTTGCCTCGCTGGAAAACGTGAAGGAGATGAAAAGCACTTCCTTGGAGAGCTTTTCCATGATCGTGATCAACCTGAACCAGGGCACTGACGTGGACCTGAGCTTGCAGGAGGCGCAGCGGAAGATTAACACCATACTGGCCAGACTACCGGAAGATGCGGATGCGCCAACGCTAAATAAGTTTGACCTGGACGACCTGCCTATCATTAAAATGGGGGCTACGGCCAATATGTCACCTACAGAATTTTATGACCTTATTGATAAAAAAATCAAACCTGAGTTGTCGCGCATACAGGGTATGGCGGCTATTAAAGTACTGGGTGGTCAGGAGCGTGAAATAAAGGTGAACGTAGATGCCAATAAGCTGGAGGCTTATAGCCTTTCTATTCTGCAGGTGCAGCAGAAAATCCGCAATTCGAACCTGGACTTCCCAACCGGTAAGATTAAACAGGAGAGCGGTCAGACGCAGATCCGCCTGGCTGGTAAGTACGAGTCGCTGGACCAACTGCGCAACCTCATCCTCCGCGAAGACCAGAACGGCATCGTTCGTTTGGCTGATGTGGCCGAGGTGCAGGATACCCAGAAGGATACTGAGGTGTTGAACCGCATTAACGGTAAAGCATCGGTAGGTATCACGATACAGAAGCAGTCTGATGCCAACGCTGTGGAAGTTAGCCGCCTGACGAAAGAAACGCTGGCTGAACTGGAACAAACCTATGCTGCTGAAGGACTGACTTTCAACCTTGCCAGCGACTCTTCTGACTTCACACTGGAAGCTGCTGACTCTGTAATACACGACTTATTTATTGCGGTTATACTGGTGGCTATCGTGATGTTGCTGTTCCTGCACTCGCTCCGCAACGCCGTGATTGTTATGATCTCTATCCCGGCATCTCTTGTAGCCACTTTTATAGCCATGTTCCTGCTGGGCTACTCGCTAAACCTAATGTCGTTGCTGGCGCTCTCGCTGGTGGTGGGTATCCTGGTGGATGACGCCATTGTGGTAATCGAGAACATTCACCGCCACATGGAGATGGGTAAGAAACCAGCCCAGGCTGCCTATGATGGTATTCGCGAAATCATGGCTACCGTAACATCCATTACACTGGTAATTGTGGTAGTGTTTATCCCAATCGCACTTTCAACAGGTCTGGTGTCAGATATCCTGCGCCAGTTTGCGGTGGTGGTAGCCGTAGCAACAATGGTTTCCCTGTTCGTGGCCTTTACCCTGATTCCACTGCTGGCCAGCCGATTCTCTCGCCTGGAGCATATTTCGGACAAGAACATCTTTGGAAGGTTTATACTTTCGTTTGAGCGTTTCCTGGATAGAATTATAGATGGCTTTACTGCTACCTTGAAGTGGGCGTTTAACCATAAGTTTATCACGCTGGCCGTGACACTTGTTATGCTCGTTGCTTCGTTCATGCTGGTGCCATTTGGCTTTATCGGTTCAGAGTTTATACCTGCCGGCGACCGCGGAGAAGTGAGTTTACAGCTGGAGCTTCCGAAGAACGCCACAGTGGAGCAAACTAACTTTGCCACGCGCCAGGTAGAGGAATATCTGCAAACCATACCTGAAGTAGAGAAAATATTCACCACCGTCGGTACCACTTCATCGGCACAGGCTGGCCAGAATACAGCTTATAAAGCGGATGTTTCTGTAACGCTGGTAGATGTAAAGGAGCGCGCTTTCAGCACAAACCAGTTCAGCCGCCAGGCCAAAGCCGACATCGAAAGTAAAATTCCAGATGTGGAAGTAACGCCGGTACCTGTAGGTTTGGTGGGTAACGCACAGGCTCCTATTCAGATCATCATTTCCGGCTCAAACCTGGATTCTGTAATGACTTTCTCGCAGCAGGTGATGCAGATTGCAGAAAATGTGGATGGCACTGTGGACGTGGAGACTTCAGTGGAAGGTGGTAACCCTGAAATTGAAGTGGTAGTGGACCGTGACAAAATGGCGAATGTTGGTCTTTCGCTAGAAAGCGTGGGTGCCAGTATGCAGTTGGCCTTTAGCGGTAACAGCGACGTTACGTTCCGCTCCGGCACTGAAGACTATGACATCAACATCCGCCTGGATGAGTTTGACCGCCGCAGCGTAAACGATATTGGTAACCTGCCTTTCGTGAACAACCAGGGACAACTGGTGCGCCTGGCGCAGTTCGCGGATATACGCCAGTCAACTGGTCCGTCACAGTTGGAGCGTTACAACCGCGTAACTTCTGTAAATGTGAACTCCCAAGTAATTGGCCGTCCGTCTGGCTCGGTGGGTGCTGATATCCAGGCGAAGATGGCAGAGGTGGAAATACCGAAAGGTGTGAGTGTTGAGTTTGGCGGTGACCTGAAAAACCAGAGCGAAGGTTTTGGCACATTGGGTATAGCCTTGTTAGCCTCTATCATCTTTGTATACCTGATTATGGTGGCGCTGTATGATTCTTATGTGTACCCGCTGGTGGTATTATTCTCTATTCCGCTGGCCATTATCGGTGCCCTGCTTGCACTCGCGTTGGCTGCCCAATCGCTGAGTATTTTCTCTATTCTGGGTATCATCATGATGATCGGTCTGGTTGCCAAAAACGCGATTATGGTGGTCGACTTTACCAATAACCTGAAAGCAGAAGGTGTGGAAGTGAAAGAAGCGCTGACTGAGGCCGTGAGAATCCGTTTCCGCCCAATCCTGATGACGACGCTGGCCATGGTGATAGGTATGCTGCCGATTGCCCTGGCAGGTGGCTCAGTGGCTGCTACCAAAAACGGCCTGGCCTGGGCCCTGATCGGTGGTTTGAGCTCTTCCATGTTCCTGACGCTGATTGTGGTGCCAGTTATCTATTACCTGTTCGACCGCGTACTGGCTAAGTTTGGCTGGGACAAGAAAACAGTAATTGAACTGGAAGAAAAGACAATAGAGGAACTGGAGCACGAGACCGCAATGCTCGAAGAGCAGAAAATGACTCATGCATAGTGCGTCGCTTCTAATATAAATAATTTCCCCTTCTATATCTGGAATGGTCTATCTCATGGAATAGCATTTCAGGTGTAGAAGGGGAATTATTACTGATATACCAGGCTAGCAATAGATTTAAATTTTATAATTATGATAAGTGTATCAAGTAATTCCATAACGCGTGATACTATCCTGAAAGCTGTTTCCAACATTGTAGGTAGGCTAAAGCATATTGACTCTAGTGTTTTGTCCCCCGATAAAGGCCTATGGGAATATGGTATAGATATAGTAGATGTGGTGGATATTATTCTGGCCGTCGAAAAGAAATACAGTATTGTTATTCCGGACGAAGTACCCGTTTATACCATAGATGATTTTGTAAATTATGTAGCGCTTTCTTTCTCTAAATGAAGAAAGCGCTTCTTCTTTCAGGGCTTTTCTGGGAAAGCTATCTATGTAAAAATCATGCCCCATATAGTAATTAAAATGCATTGTCTGTTCCTGTTACCTCACCCAACCACACTGCCGCCATCCAGCATGAGCGCATTGGCTTTTACCGGTGCCTTGCAGTTTGTATAACCTCCCGCTCCCTTTATGAAGTAGGGCTCTCCATTGCGCAGCAGTATAAACTGTTCAGCTTCTTTAACAGTTTATACCTTTCCTCCCTTACTCCGTACTTTTCTGTCACGTTTGCACGCTCTCCACAACTGGTTAAGAATTAACCAGTGGCAATAAAAAAAACACATTCATAAAGTATAGAAGCTTTTCTAATAAAGAATGGAAATGTGACTCTTTTAGAATGAATTCAAATCCAGGAGAAAAATGGAACTGTACAGGAACGCACTAAACCAACCAACTTTTTACAATTAAAACATTTGAAGCTAGGTATGAGTATATCGGGGAGCATGTTCCTTTAAAAAGGATTCTTCACCTCCACTGGATGCTGCGTGAGGTAGAATGTGACACCTTACAATCTAGATCTTTATCTTTGCATCTACACGATGTATATGTATACAAAATACCAGAAGGAAAAAAACATAATTGGCCCTGATAAATCTCTTAAGCGCAAAGAGATAACGACCATACGCATCATGATCGTTTTGGGGCTTGTCACGCTGTTTATATTCCTCTTTTGGTTTTTTGATGACAGCCATGTAGGGTATGCGCCCCTGTACTGGATGCTGACCACCGCTCTCGGATTCAAGCTGCTGCGTACATTGCATGAGTGGTATCATTACTTTAATGTGAGCAAGCCCCTGAAGCCCGACTTAAAAACCGACTTCACGGTGGATGTATTTACTACCTCTTACCCAGGAGAGCCTCACAGCATGATCATCAATACACTGGAGGCCATACAGCAAATTCGTTACCCACACACGTCTTACTTGTGCGATGAGGGAGATGACCCAATACTAAAAGAAGTTTGCAGGCGCCTTGGGGTAATCCATGTTACCCGTACTGAAAAGATAGACGCCAAAGCCGGCAATATAAACAACGCACTCCAGCATGCCACCGGCGATATATGCCTGATTCTGGACCCTGACCATGTACCTGCGCCTGAATTTTTGGATGAGGTGCTGCCTTACTTCGAAGATCCGGCGATAGGCTTTGTACAGGTAGTACAGGCATACAGCAATAACAAGGAAAGCATTGTTGCCTATGGGGCTGCAGAGCAGACTTACAGTTTCTATGGCCCCATCATGATGGGCATGAACAGCTATGGAACCGTACAGGCCATCGGAGCTAACTGCACCTTCCGGCGGGAGGCCCTGGATTCAATTGGAGGCCATGCCGCAGGACTGGCGGAGGATATGCACACTGCCATGCTCATGCATGCGAAAGGCTGGAAGTCTGTGTACGTTCCAAAAATTTTGACACGTGGGCTTGTCCCTGCCACACTGGCATCTTATTACAAACAACAAATAAAATGGGCGCGTGGTACTTTCGAGTTGCTCTTTACGGTATATCCTAAATTATTCAGCAGCTTTACCTGGGCTCAGAAAACACACTACCTGACGCTACCACTCTACTACTTCTTTGGTGTTTTCAACTTAATCGACTTCCTGATACCTGTTTTATCATTGGTGCTGGCGGAGTTTCCCTGGTATGTTTCCCTGGGGGAATTCCTCGTCATGTTTGGTCCGTTTTTCTGTGTTTCTATCTGTATCAGGCACTATGCCCAACGGTGGCTGCTTGAAAAAAAGGAAAACGGGTTTCATTTATTTGGGGGGATTCTCCGCACTGGCACCTGGTGGGTCTTCTGCCTCGGCCTGGTATATTCAATACTAAGAATAAAGGTACCTTATATTCCTACTCCCAAAGATGATAAGCCGAAAAACAATTTTATACTTAGTTTACCAAACATAATCGTTTGCGTCCTGACCCTATGGGCCATCTACTATTACCAGAGCACTTATGGCTATTTATTCCATAATCCTTATGTGCAAATGATGACTATGTTTGCCTTGGTAAACTTCTTAATTCTTGGCAGTGTGGTCCTGATTGGGCAGGAACAGATTTTAGCATTCTTTAACAGAAAGTTCTTGGAGGCGCCCTCGCTGCAACCTGTATTAAAACCTATCAGAAAAAGGTTCGGACGCACAAGGCACGGCTTTTATAGTGTTATCCGGCATGTAGCGATATTTATTACGATTGTTGCAGCCATCGTTTCCATCAGTTTTATCTTTTTAGGAGATCAGGCCTTTGTCTATTTAGTGAGGCCTGATGAAAAAGCTAACCTGAAGGAACAAACAACCACACAAGCTGCTAATTGGTGGGATAGCGTGATACTGAAATCAGAACCAGCTGAATCTCAAAAAAAATAAAGCGGCTAGGTTAAGCAGGGTGAGTTAACAAGATGGCGACTTTCCTAAAGAGGAGAACACATTCAACTAATGTCAAACTTCTTACCTATGAGGTGAAGAGACAATACTATACCATTTCCAGGGCCAATTCATCCTTTCGGCAGCCAAGGTTACACAGCGTTCGAAACTGCGGAATTTCATGATTAATACCCTCTCTTAAAACTACTCATGTTTCTCTTCGTTAGAAATGGTACATTTTATTTTTACCGTAACTAAACCAAAAAAGCTATGAACAGAAACCAAAATGATCGCCAGGACAATTCCCGTGGCTTCCAGACACATCGTTCTGAACGTTACCGCCATCCTGAGAGAGACAACAATTACCGCTTCGACGACTATGGCTCCTCTGCACGCGGTGGCTATGGCAACGAGGGACACTCCGGTACCTGGGGCAACCAGGGCAACGAAATGGCTGGCTCCCGCAACACTGCTAACCAAGATACATACGGCACCTATAGCACCTCCCGTAACTACGGCAATATGGGTAGCTATGGCGGCGCCCAGGGATTCGGCACTTCCAGAGCGGGTAATATAGCACAACGCCACTACGGTACTGAAGATACCAACTACAACTTTGTGAGCGGCATGGGCAACCCTAGTGAAGCCCGCGACAGTGGCTACAGCCCCAGCGGACACCGCGCTTATGGCTACCAGAGCGATTACGACAGCCATGGCTCAGACAATGATAGGTATGGCTCTGGCAGCACCAGGGGGTTCCGGAATACCAATCGCGGAAATTATGACTCTAATCAGAAAGACTACAACTACTACGAAGGAGTGGGCTCACCAGACCAATCCAGACAGAGTAACCTGAACAGCCCAAGCCGCGGCTCTAACTATACCCCGGACAGGGACAGGGATAAGTCTGACAATGATAAGAACAGAGGATTCCTCGGCCATGACCGTCGTGGAAGCCGGGGCAATGACAGAAATGAGTCCTCCTCTTCAGGAAGCCGTGACCTTTATGGCTCCGATACTTCCAGAAGGTTCGAGGGTTCAGATCAGGGGCGCTACGATTTTAACCAGGACGATTATAACTCCGGTAGTGGATCGTATAAAGGTAACAGCAGCTACAGTAGCAGCAACAAAAGAGGCAGCTATGGCTCAGACAGGTATAATTCGGCTAACTTTGGCGGGTCTGAAGGCAGCTACATGGGTAGCGGCTATAACCGAAGCTCAGAAAACGAGTATGGCTCCAGCAACCGCGACGGCGCCTACGGCGACAGAAATTTCAACAAGGGCTTTGTCAGTTCTGACAATAACTACCTGGCGAGCCGCAACCGTGGACGCACCTTTGACCGTGATCGTGGCGACGACCGCGACCGGAGCTCTGAAGGCAGATACTAAATTTCAAACACCAGTAGGACTAAGAAGGGCAAACGGAGAGCAGCGTATATAGCTTATTTAACTCAGTTGTAAGCCTTCACCTACACCCCCTATAACAGAAAGAGGCGCTACATGATAGCGCCTCTTTCTGTTATAGGGATGGTTGCTTTATCCGCAGACTGCGTAACTCACGCATGCTGCCGTTAAACACATTGCAATCTACTTTTCCGGTGATGCCTTTGATGGCACCTTCATCGGTATGCTGCCAGAAAGCTAGCTTTAGCGTATCGCTCTTCTCAAGCTTTAGTTTCGGCACCTTATAATGTGCAATCCAGAGGGGATACTCATCAAAATGCCCGGCCAGATAATCTTTGTAAAAATAATAGCCGGTATAAATGATAGGCTTGACGCCATAGGCCTTTTCCACCTGCGTCAGCCATACCCTCAGGTCCTTGCGCAGTTGCGCCACAGATTGCCTGCCCCGCACTTCCACGTCCAGCACAGGAGGCAGGTCTCCCGGCGCAAGTGTAACCGTGGAAGTAAAGTTTTCAGCCTGCACTTCTGGCTTGAGGTAAGGCAGATAAAAATGATAAGCTCCACGCATTATACCTGCTGCACCGGCACCTTTCCAATTATCCTGGAAGTGCTTGTCCTTTAAGCTCCTGCCTTCCGTCGCTTTTACAAAAGCGAAAGTAACTTCATTTTCCCGCACCTGCTGCCAGTCAATCTCCCGCTGATAGTGCGACACATCTACACCATACACACTATAGCCCTCAGGCCAGGCAGGCTTGGGCTTCTCCACAAAAAACTCCACGTAAAGCACTACCAGCGCCAGCGTTGCCAGCACCGCCACTCCTATCCAGAACTTATAGGGCGACGGCGGCCGCGAATTCTTTTTTAATCTGGGCCTGGGCTTGCCCACGGGCTTAACGGCAGTTTTAGCTGTTGGCTTAGCACGGATAACACGTTTGGGAGGCTGCTTTGGAATAGCACCCCAGGCATCGTCTGCTGTAGATTTTCCCTTCCGGCTCAACGTTTACAGTATTTCCAGTTCCCGTTGCGGCACCCCAGACAGATGCTCCAGTATCTCACCGTCAGTTGTCATATAGCCCCTCATCAAGTCTGCTGTCAGGCACGAATGCACCGGCAGAATTCCGATCATATCCCCAATGTGGTATTTCTCAAATTGCTCAGGGGAGGCTTTTATAACGCCATGCTCCTGCGACAGCGACACGAGGTCGATGCCGTTCACCGGAGTTGTCCAGCCATCGTTCGTAAACTCCACTACGCGGCCATATATCACCGAGCTGTCTTCCAGCGGTAGCGCATCTTTAGAGAAATGTACGCTGCCACCATAAATAATAATTTCCCCACGGTTGGGGTGTTTGGCCACCACCGGGCAGGCCATACATACGGCAACATCATCGAAGCTGCAGGAGCCGATGCGCTGTTGCATCACATCGTAAAAAACAAAGTTACCTGGCCTGATTTCATCTACTCCGGTCAGTGTATCCAGAATGCTGCACGAAGGCGTATCACCGATAGAGAGCTGCAGGTTCGGAAACTGCCCGATATAACGCTCCCGGAGTAATTGCAGGAGGTATACCGAAGTATTATGTATGGTTTGAATGGCATAAACGTCCGTTTGTTTATAGGTATGGCCATCGTGCACCACAAAACCTGCGAACTGTAGTTTATCGCTTTCCTTTATCTTCTGTATGATAGTATCAAGGGCCTTATGGTCATTCGCCAGAACACCCGTGCGGCGATAGCCAGTATCTATTTTAACCCATATCTGCACTGGGTGCTTCAGGCCGATGGCCAGCGCCTCCACCGTCTCCACGTTTACAGCCAGCACATGTAGCTTGATGTGGGCGGCCAGTTCATTCATGCTGTCCATCTCCAGCACATTGGCTGGAAATGCCACCATAATGTCTTTCCAGCCCTGGTTGGCAAAATAGCGGGCCATTTTTAAAGACGATACTGTAATGGCATCAACGTTATATTCACGAAACCACGCGCCCACCTGCGCCGACTGATGCGTTTTGAAATGCGGACGCAACCGGACGCCGTTCTCCTTAGCCTTCTGCACCATCCTCCTGATGTTGTTCAAGGTTTTCTTCTTATCCAGTAGTAGTGTTGGTGTGGTTAATCTCATATATCAAAAACACAGTTTTTGTAGCAAATCTTGTGAAATTACACAGGTTTATGCTAAAAGTCACGAAAAAGAGGGCTTTTAGCTGACAATAATCATTTCCTGTCTCCCTTGCACAACCGAATTTTGCACATAGAAATTCAAGGATGAAGAGAGAAAATATGAATTGTGTCCCTACATATACCGCCCCTGCTGCGCTGCTGGCCAAGTATGATGTGCCGTCGCCACGCTATACCAGCTACCCCACCGTGCCTTACTGGGACGATGCCCCGCTTACACAGGAACGCTGGCTGGAGCATGTGCAACAGGCTTTCCAGAAAACCAACACCTCCGAGGGCATCAGCTTATACCTGCACCTGCCCTTCTGTGAGCAACTGTGCACCTACTGCGGCTGCAACAAACGCATCACCAAAAACCACGGGGTAGAAGAGCCTTACATGCAGGCCCTGCTGCAGGAATGGGACCAGTACCTAGCGGCGTTTGGGGAGAAGCCGCGCATTACGGAGTTGCACCTTGGCGGCGGCACGCCCACCTTCTTCAGCGCCGAAAATCTAAAAAAACTGCTTCAGTCCCTGCTTAGCAAGGCAGAAATAACTCCTGAGGCGGAGTTTAGCGTGGAGGTGCACCCAAACGCCACCAACGCATCGCAGCTTCAGGTACTGTATGATCTCGGATTCAGAAGACTAAGTGTAGGCATTCAGGACTTTGACCCGAGCGTGCAGTTTGTCATTAACCGCATCCAGAGCTTTGAGCAGACAAAAGAGACGTTCGACACCGCCCGCGCCATCGGCTATACTTCCATAAACGGTGACATCATTTATGGCCTGCCCTACCAGACTGCTGACAGCGTGCGCCATACCATTGAGAAAGTAAAGGAACTGCGCCCGGAGCGCATCGCTTTTTACAGTTATGCCCATGTGCCCTGGAAAAGCAAAGCACAACGCCGCTATTCTGAAGCCGACCTGCCGGAGCCAGCTGAGAAGCGCGGCTTATATGAGTTAGGCAGTAACCTGTTGGAAGAAGCCGGATATGTAGAAATAGGCCTGGACCATTTCGCGTTGCCGGAGGATGAACTATATGTTGCCGCGCAACAGGGCAGACTGCACCGCAATTTCATGGGCTACACACCCCGACACACAGAACTTCTTATTGGCTTGGGTGCCTCCAGCATCTCTGATACCGGTACTGCCTTTATGCAGAATATAAAGGAGGTGGAAGCTTACGAAGCAGCTGTTGCCACAGGTCAACTGCCAATTTTCAAAGGCCATGAGCTAACACAGGAAGATAGCCGCATCAGGCGGCACATCCTGAACCTGATGTGCCGTCTGCACACCTCCTGGAGCAAGACAGAGGAAGATTATTTTGTGGATGCGCTCGTTCGTCTTCAGCCATTAGCTGAGGATGGCTTTGTGGAATGCCGCAAAGGTTATATACAGGTACTTCCGGCGGGAAGGCCTTTCCTGCGCAACATCGCCATGTGCCTTGACGCACGGCTGTGGGAGGCAAAGCCGACAACGCTAGTGTTTAGCAGATCAGTTTAGGCCGCCAGTTATATATCCAACTGCCCCTCTACGTCTAAGGCTACGATTAGGACACAAATTTTTGCGCGAGCATCCACCCATCGAAGATTTTACAGAATTCCATGTATCCGCGGTGGAGGGTGATAACACCTGCTCTCTTTTCATGTGGCTTCCATCCTCCCAGCCTGGCCATGACCCAGTAACACCACT